>NZ_CP136708.1:1200000-2400000 GCF_032925565.1 Alteromonas sp. CI.11.F.A3 | reverse complement strand
TTTTGCTCAGTAAATGCTAAGTATTTACCACGATTTGCTTCGCTTGTAGACATATCGCGAATACTGAAATCACGAACATGACCTTCGTAAATAACGGCATCCTCAGGGTTTTCTAACGTAGGAATATTCTGAGTATCCCACCCTTCTGGTTTTAAATCGTCATCTGCTAAGTTAACAAAGCGAGAGAAACGGCCATTGGTGCTAAGGCTTACCGAGTAAGGGTCAGTAACATCAAGTACTTCTACTGCCCCTGTTTGCGGATGAAAAACCGTCACTTCATAGCGGTAAAGCTGTCTATCTAACGACATGTCTCCCTCAAACTGCCAAATGCCTGTAACGGAGTCGCGTGACATGGTGTGGCGATTTGCGAGGGTTTTATTATCGTTGTAAGTTAGCAAGTCTACATTTTGGGCCGTGGGAGCCCATACCGACACAGCAATTCCGGTATCAGTATAAACAGCGCCTAAAGTAGCTTCATTCGCATCTTCATCACCCGCGGTATAGATAGCATCAATAACCTTTGCATTTTGTAAGCCTGTTGCTGCTACCAGTATGCCATCACTGTCATACCCGCCCACTACGGCTTGGGTGGTCAGAACCGTTTTAGCATCCTCTAGGCTCCAGTCTCCTTCCCACGCCTGAAGACCCGCTAGGTTTTCTGCTTTAGCAGTTTGGCTCTCGTCTAACGTGGCAGGCATTAACGCTACTGACGTGCCGTTAATTCCACTTTCCAGTGAACTCTCTAAGTCAGCATTCGGTGAATAGTGAAGCTTCACCGTAGATACGGTATCAGCCACATCCCACAATATCGTATTCGCATCTAACCAATGTGCGCCAAACCCGTCTATATCCACTGGCTGTGGCCCAAGTGACATAATTGGGTATTCAAATAAAGTAGGCTCTCCCGATAAGGTAAAGTTCATTCGCACGTAAGTAGCATCATCTTGAACTAGCGAAGCTTGGAAGTCAGAACCGCCTAGCTCTTTACCTGCATCGTCAGTGCCTAAGTGAATGATAAAATTGTGGCAATCATCAAAATCATTTTTTAAATCTAAAACCCAATACGCACCATAATTAGGATCGATACCCGTATGTTGACGTCCATTGGCCCAATCAGTATCTGAATCGGCATAAGCGTCACATTCATCGTTATTCCAAGTATGTAAACGCCAGCCTTCGTACACGGGGTCGTTTGTTGAATTATCAGCATCAACTGCCGCGCGGTTGTAGTATAAAACCGCTTGATTGTCGGCGGGGAAAAATACCGGTAGTGGTAAGCTTGGATCGGCGCCAACCACACACGCATCATTAGTTTCATTTGGTACCGTAGGCGCGTCACATTGAATCGGTGGTGGGGCTACGCACGCTGTGCCGTCTTCATTTGGCACGTTTGGTACATTACAGGTAAGTAAATCGTTTGAGCCAGATTCAACACCTGAGCCCCCGCAACCTACTACAAAAAGTGCCGTTAAAATAAGTGCTGCAATACGCCACACCTTTAGCGTTGGTAGTGGTATTTTTAACATGGATAACTCCAATTTTTTCTTTTTCATACACGCAGTATTGGCAATTATTGCCGTAATTTTCGGTTTTTTAGAAATAGAAGAAATGCTCATAATTGATATGTCATCCCTAAGTAATACTGTGTTCCGAAAAACTGAATAGTGCCGGTTTGCTCAGAAGAGGTGAAATAGCTTTTGGTAGGTTCGTCGGTAACGTTGTTTACTTGAAACAATACACTCCACTTATCGTTGATTTCGTACGATGCTTGGTAATCAACTACCAGTTCAGAATCAAAATTAACGGTTTGATCGTTAACTGCCACTTGTTCTGATACAAAGAAATCTCTGTAACGCCCAGACAAACGCGTTTCAAACCCTTCATATTCCCAAAACAAGGTTACCGTAGCGACATTTTCAGATAAGCCAGGCAAGCTATCCGAATACACCGAACTGCTCAGCGTACGTTGGATTTCACTTTCTGTGTATGAGTAACTAGCCGTTACCCCTAAACCGGACCAGAAGCTTGGCAACTTGCTATAAATTTCAGTGTAGGCAATTTCAACACCGCGAATATAACCACCTTCAGCGTTATTTACTGCCGTGCTATAGCTGCCATTTTCGGTAGGAACCGTTACAAAAATAGGGTTACCATCGGCATCCCGAGACAACTCAGCCTCTTGCCCTACAAATTCAGGTTCAAGATAGACAGGGACTTGAACCGACTCGGGAACCACAATGCCGTTGCCGCTGAAGTCATAAGGCTCTATGTTAATTTCTTCAATGAAGGATTCTATATCTTTGTAGAATGCCGCTAATACTAACGCTCCTTCGGTATCCTCAAAGTAGTATTCCCATGAAATATCATATTGGGTGGCATAAAAAGGCTCTAGGTAAGGGCTATTTGTTGCGTTCCCGTTTACCTTGGCGGTAGGTTGCGACAAGGTCACTTCTCCCGAGTCTCTATCTTGCACAGCAGTCACCGTTTCAACGGTGGTAGAAGCATTTGCCGCAAACCTATTGATAGGCGCACGACCCATTACTTTCGCTGCTGCAACTCTGAGCTGCGTATTATCCGTAAGCGCAAAATTAAGGTTAATAGACGGCAAGACATCATCGTATTCATGGGTAAGCGTTGTGAAGCGGTAAAAATTGTTAATTAAGCCGGCATCATCGGTAATGTTTTGTGCGCCCGCGGTAGGATCACTTATCTCGATTGTGACGCCCGTTTCTGGATCGGTAATTAACGACGTAGCACGCTGGTATGTGGTAGAACTTTGTTTGGTTTTTACGTAACGAACACCCACGTTACCGGTAACTGGCATACCAGCTATCTCAGTATTGAGGCCCGCCATCAAATAAGCAGAGTTTACGGTTTCAAAGACCTGCCCACTTTCTTGCATAGTCCAAGAAGTAGACGGCCCCGTACCTGGACCATTAATCACACCAGCAGCCCCTGGTCCCCAGGTTTGAACGGGTTGAGGGTAGCCGCTCGGAAACCATGCATTTAGCGCACTGTTTAAATCTACCGACAAATAGCTTGGGAAATAGCTGAAATCGCCAGCCCAGTCAACTCGCTCCACCATATCGTTAGTTAAACGCAGCGGAGGCTGACTTGCAGAAAACGCACTGTCGTTGCCGTATTCAAATACCGAACGATCGTTGCTGTACTCTCTATCGGAATAGCGATAACCAAACTCCAAGCCTGTCACGATGGGCATGTCGATAAAGTATTGGAAATCGACCTTGTATGCATCAAGCTCATCTTTGTTCACAAAGGGGTAAATGCCGTATTTACTCACCATCACCCTATCGATATCGGAAAACGCATCTGCTTGATTAAAGGCTAAATCAGGAAGATTATTGCCATTCAGCAAATACGAAATTTGAACGTTCTCATCAAACACTGGGCTCACGGCGTTGGCATCTTCACTGACTAACGACCATAGCAAGCCATTACGGAAATCACTTTTCGCGGTGGAACGTGACACATCAAATTGCACCGACAAGTCAGCACTAATTTCCCAATCTGCGTTAATACCGAAGTTTTCAACGCTATCGAAATCTTGGTTGTCATCGTTAACTAACTCAACCCGTGTAAAGCTAGTATCTGTGCGAGAAAAGGTGCCACCGATAACACTATTGTTCACAATGACAGGGTTCGTGATGCCTGCCGTTATCCCACCTAATTTCACTCGATACCCACGGGCAAACTCTTCTGAATCGAACTTAGAAATAAACGCATCGGCTTTTAAGGTGAAATTTTCTAATGGAGCCCACTCTATTGCTGCGACATATCCGTCGCGAGTTTGCTCCCCGCCTTTATGCTGAATTTCGAAGCCTTCCGAAATAAGCTCACATTCTGGACAGTCTGTGCCCACTCTGTCGTTGTCCCCCTCAATACCATCGACGTCCACGGCTCCGTTGTACGCTAAGCCAACGAACTGGGTAGATACACTGGGTTGAAACAAACGTGCATAACCAAGAGATAACCCTATGGTGTCGTCCATGAACTTCCCTTGATAGGAAAAGCTCAATCGATGACCATATTCACTCGCATCAGATATCTCACTGGCTCGGTCGTTATACATACCCCGCATGTTGGCACTAAACTTATGCTGCTCCTCCATGGCTAATGGGCTGGCTGTTTTAAGCTCTACCGTTCCCGCAATGCCCCCTTCAATCAGCGATGCTTTAGGCGATTTATACACACTGGCTTCGGTGATCAATTCTGAAGGGTACTGGTCGAACTCAATGGCTCGGCTTCCACTCGTAGACACTTGCTCACGACCATTGAGTGTAGAAAACACAAAGTCACCCGCTAAACCACGAATGTTTATTTCAGCCGCTTGGCCTCCAGTACGCACTGCAGATATACCCGGCAATCGTGTAAGAGCATCTGCCATAGATACATCAGGCAAACCGCCCAAATCATCAGCAGAAATTTGTTCTGACACCGTGTCAGAAAAGCGTTTTTGATTGAGTGATTGTATGAGGCTAGTACTAAACCCCCTCACCTCTATGCGTTCGAGCGTTTCTTCAGATATGTCATCAGCAGCTGGTTGACCGCGCGATTGTTCAATTGAGGTTTCATTACTGACTTCATCAATAGTGTCTTCCGACGTTTGCTGTGCGTAAATCGGCAGGGAAAATGCCAACCCACTACTGACTAACGCCACCATGATAGGCTTAAGTTTGAATGTTCTCATTGGTGCCCCGTTCCTTGTTTTTTTATCAACGGTTCGGGAATACCACACCCAAACTCGTCACTTATGGTTCTGCCGTAAATAGTATCGGGTTGTATAAAAAGAGAGCAACACTATGCATACGTATTCATTTACATTAAATTTACACGGCATTAAATATTAGCGACACTTAACTTAATCGGATGTGTAAGGCGTTGAATATAAATGAGGAATAACCCCCTTTAAGGAAAGCTTAAGGGGCTATAGAATAATAAAGTGTTAAGGAATGTTAATTTTTGAGCTGTGCTGCACACCAACGCTCAGTGAGGCGAACCGAGCACAAAGCATGTTGAGGCGATGCTAAATACAATGAAATAAATAGCACATAGGCCCGCAACACACCTGCAATAAAAACCAAATTAATTAAAAGCTCACAGACGTTTTATTTGCACTATCAATCATAGATTGAATGTACGCATCATGTGTTGGTAACGATGCTATTGGTTCCCGTTTAATCTTATATAACGACGCTAACATAGCTTGCGTTTTTTCATCAGAAAAGCTATTCGCTAACCCATGATAATCTTCAGGGACTAACCCTTGCCCATACATAACTTGTAGCCAAGAACTTTCTAAAAACAAGTCATTCTGCTCGCGCACTAAATTGCCATTTTGTTTAAACAGCGCCATTTTGTGGGTCAACGAATCGGGTAATGTTAAGTGGCGCATATCTCGCCAAAAATCACTGTCTTCGCGTTCATTTAAACAATAATGTAGTACCAGAAAATCTCGTATTTGCTCAAATTCTACTTTTGATTGTGCGTTGTATTCTTCAACAGCACTATCTGAGATACCTTGATGTGGGAAAAGTTTTATTAACCTTACGATGGCTGATTGTATCAGGTGAATACTGGTAGACTCCAAAGGCTCTAAGAACCCACTAGAGAGGCCTACCGCAACCACATTTTTATACCACTGCTGCCTACGACGACCAGTAGTAAATTTAATCAGTTTAGGATCGCCCAGTGGTTTGGTATCTAAGTTAGCCATTAGCGTGTCGTGGGCTTGGCTATCACTAATATAACGTGAACTATAAACATGACCATTGCCATTACGATGTTGCAATGGAATACGCCACTGCCAGCCCGCATCATGGGCGATAGAACGGGTGTAAGGTGCAGTATTTTCGTGGCGTTCAGAAGGTACTGCGATAGCCGAATCGCAGGGGAGTAAATGAGACCAATCATCATAACCCGCCCCCAGTGTTTCGTTAATCAACAACCCTCGAAAACCAGTGCAGTCTATAAATAAGTCGCCATCAATGGCGTGGCCATTTTCGAGATGCAATGCTTTTACATTGCCACTGAGTTTGTGCCTTGATACATGACTGATTTTACCTTCAACCCTTCTAACCCCCATTCCTTCACTGAGTTTACGAAGATATTGTGCATAGAGTGAAGCGTCAAAGTGGTAAGCAAAAGGAAGCTCTAAAACGGGATCTTTTGCATTAATGCGTGCAAATTTACCTGCCTCAGCCGCTAAGTAGTTAAGGTCATACTCCCATAAATCGTGTTCCAAACCCTGCTGACGCGCTTTTAACCAAAAGTGATGAAAGTGACAGAAGGCCATGCTTTTACCTGGCGCGCCGAACGTGTGGTAGTAGTGCTGCCCTTGTTGCTTCCAGTTTTCAAATCGAATTGCTAGCTTAATGGTAGCTTTGGTATCACGAAGAAAGGTTGCCTCGTCAATACCTAGCACTTGGTTAACTAAGCGGATGGGCGGAATGGTGGCCTCGCCTACTCCAACTGTGCCGATAGCTTCAGATTCTACGAGGGTAATATTCACAGCTTCGCCAATGACTTTTTTCAGTAACGCGGCCGCTAGCCACCCTGCCGTTCCGCCCCCAGCAACAACAACACGTTTCACTGGCGTATGCTTAGCTTCTTGGTGATCCATAGCTTGTTGATTCGCCTCTTTTTGATTTGCCACTGCCATATTCAACCCTTACTACTTACTTCACCACACTGTAGATGGTTTGCCTGTCTTTATACAATAAAAAACCACCTTTTGCTTCGCCGTCAAAATGCATATTCGAGCGCTGAAACAACAAGGTGGTTTGTATTTATCCTAATGTTGGCTTTCGCTCAACCATTAGAAGGTATAGTTAAAGCCTAACAAGTAGTTAGTGCCGTAAGACTGATATTGCGTGATTTGACGAGAATCTGCCTGTGACGCTTGAATATCATCTTCATCAGTTAAGTTTTGCGCTTGGAAAGTAACACGAAGCCCTTCCAGAGACTCAATACCAGACTCGCTAAAGTCATAACCGATTTGTGCATCAACCAATGTACCACCTTGCTTAGTTGCATCTACCAATGCCAAGCTAGTACCACGTTCTTCTGTTAGGTAGTCATCGCGCTTAGTTGCAGCAACACGGAACTCGAAACCATTGCTTTCATAGAAGAATGTCATACTGTATGACTCTTCAGACAATCCTGGAATACGGGTTTCTGTCTGCGTAGGTGCTGCATCCACTTCACCTTCCATGAAGGTAGCACTTGCGAACAAGCCAAAGCCTTCAAGTGAGTCGTGAAGTAATTCACCTGGTAATGAACCTTGAAGTTCATAACCGCGCACATAACCTTCAAAACCATCCAGGACACTGCCGACTGAACCTAGGAAAGTAGCTGGTGTTTGACCTTCTGAACCTACATGTAAATCAGGGATGTAAACATCAGAGAAATCAGTCAGTACGCTCGTATCGCGATGCCAGTTTTTAATATCTTTATAGAAAAATGAAGCCGCTACATAACCCGTATCCGAGAAGTAGTTTTCATAAGCGATATCTAACTGGTTAGCTTCAAGAGGTTTAAGTTCAGGGTTACCTGAGCTACCACTCCAAGGGCCGTTTTCAGGATCGGTACTGGTAATTTGGTTATCGTTGAATGCAAAAGACGCTTGCGTATTTGGACGCATATCGTCCATACGTGGTCTTGAAATGACTTTACCCAATGCGAAACGTACAAACTGACCTTCGGCTACTTCTGCAGAAAGGTTAAGTGTTGGTAGTACATCCGTGTAATCCGCGCCGCCAGAAACCGGTATCGCTACTGTCATGCCTTCAGCATCTGACGTAGTTGAGAACCCTGTAGATTGTTGGTCGGCATTAACCACTTGTACACCCACGTTACCGCGAATATAAACATCACCCACTTCCATTTCTAAATCAAATTTAGTGTAGAAAGTTAGTAGCTCTTCATCAACCGTGTAGCTATCTCCTAAACGATCGTTCTGAACAAGCTTTGCGTCTGTCGCTGTGTAATAACCACTTTGGTACAAACCAAGTGAATCATACGCAAGAATACCGTCTATACCGATGAAATCTAGAGGTACTACACCTAGTACATCTGGAATAGCCGCATCGCCAGGAAAGCTTGGTGCTGTTAAGTAAGCGCCGTTGTTTTCTTTGGTTTTGCTACGATCTGAGTATATAACGCCCGCAGACATGCCCGTCACTACACCCCATTCAACATAACCTTTGGCGTCAAAGCGATAGGTATCTAGATCTTCTTCGTAGTTTGGTTGGTTAACAAAACCATCTTGTGCGTTGGCACCAATAATGGGTGCCCCCCAAGCTTGTGGGCCAGCAAGACGAATTAGGCTTTCATCAGTTAGGTCAACAGGTGCAATGCTAGGGTGATCAGAATATACCGCACCGGTCGACGTCATTTCCCAACTACGAGCAGTAATAGGACGACCATCAATACCCGAACGGCCTACACCTGAATAACTTTCTACATCGATAATGTCTTTTTCAACTTTACCGGTAGAGTAATCGAACTCTAGCGTCCAGTTATCATTCAAAATGTATTCAGCGTTAACGCCCACTGTTGTTAAATCAGCTTCTTGGGTACGAGCATCATTACGAATAACTGAATAGAAGCCATCATAGTAGCCTGATGTCACTAACCCGTTTTCAACACCAGTAATGGTATATTCACTCGTACCCCACTCAGCACCGCCTTCTTCAAGACCACGGCGAACATCATCTTCAACAAAGTCGATGTAAAGGGCATCTACTTGCACATTCAATTTATCGGTAGGCGCCCATTCAACCACAGCTGCGATAGAGTCACGCTCTAACATTGCTGAACGTTGAAATGAATCTGTGCCGCCAAGTACGACGGTACCATCAGGTACATCTACAGTATCAGCACCGTCATAACGGCGAGGGTTCCATAGAGGGTTGCCGTTATCGTCGAATGTACCTTCAGCTGTTGTATTAACACCAGCATAACCCCAACCACGGAAGTGTTGTTCTTGACGAGGAGACTCCATGCTAGCGACAGTTAATGCTAAACCAATGGTATCGTCGGCAAATTGATCAACGTAGTTTACGGAAATACGATGGCCATTGTTGTCGAAGTCGGGGTTAGGAGAATCTTCAGCATTCTTTTCATACGAGCCATTGATAGCAAAAGTACTTTTTGCTGTTAATGGGCTAATTGTTTGAAGGTCAATCGAACCACCAATGTTTTGGGTAGTCATGCCAGCTTCTGCTGTTTTATAAACAACAATGCTAGAGATGATTTCAGTAGGGTAAAGGTCGAATTCAACACCACGGTTATCACCCATACCTAATAATTCACGACCGTTAAGTGATGTACCTACATAGTTTTCGTTGAAACCACGTACTGAAATACCACTTGTACGACCGTTTCTACGCTCACCGGCTAAACCAGGCAAACGTGAAATAGATTCTGCAATACTTGTATCCGGTAATTTACCGATGTCTTCTGCTGATAACGCTTCAACAATAGATGTATTATCCATCTTAATTGCTTGAGCGCGTTGTAAGCTGCCACGTATACCGCTAACTTGAATAACTTCAACGTTAGCTTCATCAGCTGCTTCTGAATTTGTTTCTTGTGCAAATGTAGGCGAACAACCAAAAGCTACGCCACCAGTGATCAGCGCAACCTTGATGAGATTTGGTTTAAATTGTTTCATAAAACAGGTGTCCCATTCAGTTATATTTGTTGTCTTTTTGTTATTTTTATGACAATCGAATGACAATGTATCCAGTCGCTGACAATCCTATAGAGCACATGGGCTTTGCACAATTGCTTGCATACGTATTCATAGAAAATACTCAACACACCATTAACATTAATCATCATGAAATTATTGAAATTTAACAACAAAATTACGCAAATTAACGCCAAAATGCCCTTTATGTTGTAATTTTGTTACCGTGAAAAATGGCAGAATTAAGGTGGTAAGCACAGTTAACACTGTGGAAAATGAATAGTATTCATTACGAATAAATATAGATTAATAATGACACCGCTAACTAATAGCAGGTACAAAAAAGCCCGCTAATTGAGCGGGCTTTACTTAAACACTTGCGTGCGCTTTGCTTACTACCAACCAGTAGTTTCGCGAAGTGCCTTGCCGATATCAGCAAGAGAGCGAACGGTTTTAACGCCCGCATCTTCTAATGCTTTGAATTTCTCGTCGGCTGTACCTTTACCGCCAGCGATGATTGCACCAGCGTGACCCATACGCTTACCTTCAGGTGCAGTTACACCCGCAATGTAAGAAACAACAGGCTTAGTTACGTTAGCTTTGATGAATTCAGCAGCTTCTTCTTCTGCTGTACCACCAATTTCACCAATCATAACGATAGCTTCTGTTTGAGGATCATCTTGGAACAACTGTAGGATGTCAATGAAGTTTGAACCAGGAATTGGATCACCACCGATACCAACACAGCTAGACTGGCCGAAACCTTCGTCAGTAGTTTGCTTAACCGCTTCGTACGTAAGTGTACCAGAGCGAGAAACAATACCTACTTTACCAGGCTTGTGGATGTGACCAGGCATGATACCAATCTTACACTCTCCAGGAGTAATAACACCTGGGCAGTTTGGTCCAATCATGCGAACGCCTTTTGCGTTTACGTATTCTTTAACGTAAAGCATATCAAGCGTTGGAATACCTTCAGTGATACAAACGATAAGCTCGATGCCAGCATCAGCAGCTTCAACGATTGAATCTTTACAGAACGCAGCTGGTACATAGATAACAGTTGCAGTTGCGCCTGTTGCTTCTACCGCTTCACGTACTGTATTGAATACTGGAAGACCTAGGTGCTCAGTGCCGCCTTTGCCTGGTGTAACACCACCAACCATTTGCGTACCGTAAGCAATCGCTTGCTCAGAGTGGAAAGTACCTTGACCACCAGTGAAACCTTGACAGATTACTTTGGTATCTTTGTTAATTAATACAGACATTATTTGCCCTCCGCTGCAGCAACAACTTTCTGTGCTGCATCAGTTAGCGACTCAGCAGCAATGATATCAAGACCAGAGTTCGCTAGAACTTCACGGCCAAGCTCTGCGTTTGTACCTTCAAGACGTACAACAACAGGAACACTAACGCCAACTTCTTTAACCGCGCCAATGATACCTTCAGCAATCATGTCACAACGAACGATACCGCCAAAGATGTTAACTAAAACAGCTGAAACGTTGTCGTCAGATAAGATGATTTTGAATGCTTCTGCAACACGCTCTTTAGTCGCACCGCCACCAACATCTAGGAAGTTAGCTGGCTTGCCACCGTGTAGGTTTACGATATCCATCGTACCCATTGCTAGGCCTGCACCGTTAACCATACAACCTACGTTACCGTCTAGCGCAACATAGTTAAGTTCAAACTCAGCAGCATGCGCTTCACGTGCATCTTCTTGAGTAGGATCTTGCATAGCTTTAACTTTAGGCTGGCGATATAACGCGTTGCCGTCGATAGCTAGCTTAGCGTCAAGACAGTGAAGATCACCATCTTCTTTAATTACAAGCGGGTTAATTTCAATCAAAGCAACATCAAGATCTTCAAACATCTTAGCTAGGCCAAGGAAAATCTTAGTGAATTGCTTAATTTGAACGCCAGAAAGACCAAGTTTAAACGCCATTTCGCGCGCTTGGTAAGGCTGAGCACCAACAATTGGGTCGATTTCAGCTTTAAGGATTTTTTCAGGCGTTTCTTCAGCAACAGTTTCAATCTCAACGCCACCTTCAGTAGAAGCCATAAACACAACACGACGGGTTGTGCGGTCAACTACTGCACCAAGGTACAATTCGTTAGCGATATCTGTGCAAGTTTCAACAAGGATTTTGCTCACAGGCTGACCATTTTCGTCAGTCTGGAAAGTCACCAAATTTTTGCCAAGCCAGTTTTCTGCGAAAGCTTTAATTGCGTCAGTATCTTTTACTAACTTAACGCCACCTGCTTTACCGCGACCACCTGCGTGGACCTGACATTTTACTACCCACTCACTACCGCCAATGCGGTTAGCGGCCTCTACAGCACTTTCAGGAGTGTCTGCTGCGTATCCTTCAGAAACAGGTAGACCGTATTCTTTGAATAGCTGCTTACCTTGGTATTCATGCAAATTCATGGTGTTTCTATCCGATTTTTAGTAAGACAAAAGCCGCTCGCGCGACTTGATTAATTAGACTGATATTATAGGGCGAATATCAGCGTTGTGGCAGTAACGCATCTTACCTCAATAAGAAACGCCACTGCACACAATAACAAGAGAGGAAAGCCTTACACGTCTAATAGAAGGCGTGTTGGATCTTCAAGCATCTCTTTGATTGTTACCAAGAAGCCTACTGACTCTTTACCATCAACAATACGATGGTCATAAGACAGGGCGAGGTACATCATTGGCAGAATTTCCACCTTACCGTTAACAGCCATTGGGCGATCTTGGATTTTATGCATACCCAAAATTGCGCTCTGTGGCGGGTTAATGATAGGCGTAGACATCAATGAACCAAACACACCACCGTTAGTGATAGTAAAGTTACCGCCTTGAAGGTCTGCCATCGACAATTTGCCATCACGGCCTTTAATTGCCAATTCTTTAATTCCTTTCTCAACACCGGCCATACCTAGTGTATCCGTATCTTTTAAAATAGGCGTAACTAGACCGCGAGGCGTTGATACCGCGATAGAGATATCGAAGTAGTTGTGATAAACAATGTCATCACCGTCAATTGATGCGTTCACATCTGGGAAACGTTTAAGGGCTTCAGTTACCGCTTTCACGTAGAAAGACATGAAACCTAAACGAATACCGTGACGTTTCTCAAAGCTCTCTTGATACTGCTTGCGAAGTTCCATAATTGGCTTCATGTTAACTTCGTTGAACGTAGTTAGCATAGCAGTAGAGTTTTTAGCTTCAAGTAAACGGGTTGCAATCGTTTTACGAAGACGTGTCATAGGAACACGTTTTTCAGTGCGATTACCCGTAGGTAATTCAGCTGTATCGGCTGTAGCAGATGGTGCTGAAGCCGCTGGTGCACTACCACCTTTAAGGTGTTTTTCTACGTCTTCTTTAGTAATACGGCCATTTTTGCCCGTACCTTTAACTTTCGCAGCATCTACACCTTTTTCTGCCAATAGACGGCGTACTGAAGGACTTAGTGCATCGCTGCTTTCATCTGAATCATCAGAAGATGCTTCAGACGACTCAGATGCAGCTGCACCTGATGACGCGCCTTCAACAAATTTAGCAATCACTTCTTCAGCTGTCACTGTTGCGCCTTCTTCGGCAACAATTTCAGATAGCGAGCCATCAGCTGGCGCGACGACTTCTAGAACAACTTTATCAGTTTCGATATCGACCAAGTTTTGGTCACGGCTTACCGCTTCGCCTACTGCAACATGCCACGTGGCGATGGTTGCATCAGCTACCGACTCAGGTAATACAGGCACTTTAACTTCTGACGTTTTACCGCTAGATGCAGGTGCTGCTTCTTTTTTAGATTCAGCTTTCGCTTCAGATTTAGCTGGCGCAGCGCCACCCTCTTCTAATTTAGCAATAACTTGTTCGCCTAGTACCGTTGCACCCTCTTCATTAAGAAGCTCACCGATAGTTCCGTCGGCTGGTGCTACAACTTCCAGCACAACTTTATCAGTTTCAATGTCAACCAGGTTCTGGTCACGCTTTACCGCGTCGCCGGCCTTTACGTGCCAAGTTGCAATGGTGGCATCGGCAACTGACTCTGGTAGGACCGGAACTTTTATCTCAATTGTCATCATTGTTCCTTATTTAATAGTGAGTGCGTCTTCAACCAGCGCTTTTTGCTGCTGATTGTGAACGGAAACATAACCTACTGCAGGTGAGGAGGATGCTTCACGACCTGCATATGTTAATTTGGCGCCATCTGGAATTGCTTGCCAGAAGTGGTGCTGACTGCAATACCAAGCTCCTTGGTTTTGCGGTTCTTCCTGACACCAAACCCAATCTGTAACGTGGCTGTATTGTGCCACAACTTTAGCGCATTCTTCTTGTGGGAATGGATAAAGTTGCTCCAATCTTACGATTGCAACGTCTGTTTGTTCATTTTTACGGCGCTGGTCAAGCAAATCGTAGTAAACTTTGCCTGAACACATCACCACACGCTTAACGTCTTTCGGATTAATATCGTCAATTTCGCTAATCACGTTGTGGAATTTGCCTTCCGCTAACTCTTCAAGAGAAGAGGTCGCTAACGGATGACGTAACAGAGATTTAGGCGACATAACGATAAGCGGTTTACGCATTGGGCGAACCACTTGACGACGAAGCATGTTAAATACTTGCGCTGGCGTTGAAGGTACACATACTTGCCAGTTGTGATCAGCACACATTTGCAAGAAGCGCTCAAGACGTGCCGAGCTATGCTCAGGACCTTGGCCTTCATAACCGTGCGGTAGCAGCATTGTTAGACCACATAAACGGCCCCACTTCGCTTCACCTGAACTTAAGAACTGGTCAAATACAACCTGTGCACCGTTCGCGAAGTCACCAAACTGGGCTTCCCAAATGGTTAAACACTCAGGTTCTGCCGTTGCGTAACCATATTCAAACGCCATCACTGCTTCTTCTGAAAGCACAGAGTCGTAAATTTCGATCTCGCCTTGGCCTTCACGAATATTTTGCAGTGGCATGAACGTCGAGCCATCAGCTTGGTTGTGTAATACCGCATGACGGTGGAAGAAAGTACCACGGCCAGAATCCTGACCTGTCATACGAATATCTTCACCCGCATCAACTAACGATGCGTATGCTAAGTTTTCTGCCATTCCCCAATCAAGTTTCTTTTCACCGTTAACCATAGCCTTGCGGTCTTGGTATAACTTGTTTACACGAGATTGAAGTTTATGCCCTTCAGGGAAACTTGTTAACGCTTCGCCAAGTTCTTGAAGTTTTTCAACACTAATAGCGCCGTCATAGGGAGTATCCCAATCATGACCTAGGTACGGAGACCAGTCTACACTGTGCTCTGTCATCGGACGCCATTCTTCAACTACACATGCACCATGATCAAGTGCAGCGCGGTATTCTTCTAAATAGCGGTCGGCATCACGCTGTTCAATAACCCCTTCAGCAATGAGCTGATCGGCATAAATAGCGCGAGGTACAGGGTGCTTCTTCACTTTTTGGTACATAAGGGGCTGAGTTGCATTTGGCTCATCAGCTTCGTTATGACCATGACGGCGATAACAGACTAAATCGATAACTACGTCACGCTTGAATTTATTACGATATTCAAGGGCAAGCTGAGTCACAAAAGCAACCGCTTCTGGATCGTCAGAGTTAACGTGGAATATAGGCGCCTGAACCATCTTAGCGATATCAGTACAATATTGCGTAGAACGGGTATCTTCAGTTTTTGACGTTGTGAAACCAACTTGGTTGTTCACCACAATACGTACTGTTCCGCCCACGGCGAAACCGCGAGTTTGTGACATATTGAAAGTTTCTTGCACTACGCCCTGCCCAGCAATCGCTGAGTCACCGTGAATGGTGATAGGAAGTACGGCATTGGTATCGTCGTTTCTACGTTCTAGACGCGCACGAACCGAACCCATTACTACCGGATTAACGATTTCAAGGTGAGACGGGTTAAACGCAAGCGCTAAGTGAACATTGCCACCTGGCGTAGCAAAATCTGATGAGAAACCAGCGTGGTATTTAACATCACCAGCACCTAATGAATCATCATGCTTACCTGCGAATTCGTCGAACAATACCGATGGGTTTTTACCCAACACGTTAACCAGTACGTTCAGACGACCACGGTGAGCCATACCAATAACCACTTCTTTAGTGCCGGCAGCACCTGCATTAGTGATTAGGTTTTTAAGCATTGGAACCAACGCATCACCACCTTCCAGTGAGAAACGTTTTGCACCCGGGAATTTAGACCCAAGGTATTTTTCCATGCCGTCAGCAGCCGTTAGCCCTTTAAGTAGGGTTAGTTTTTCATCTTTAGAAAACTCAGGCTTGGCTTGTACTGACTCAATTTTTTGCTGTAACCAGCGTTTTTGGTCTGTATCGGTAATGTGCATGTACTCAGCACCGATAGAGCCACAATATGTTCTATTAAGTGATTTAAACAACTCACCTAATGACATCGAATCTTTACCAATGGCAAAAGACCCTACGTTGAACACACTGTCAAAATCTTTATCAGAAAGGTTATGGTGAGAAAGTTCTAAATCACGAACGCGCTCTTGTTTCCATAATCCTAGCGGATCGAGGTTGGCATGCTGGTGACCTCGGAAGCGAAAGGCATTGATAAGCTGTAACACTTTAACTTGCCTGTCATCCGAGACCGGAGTGCCTTCAACTGGTGCGCTCGACATTCGTGCTGTCGGGCCTAGAGCAGCTAGCTTCCTAAACTGATCTTTAACACTAGTATGGTTGGTTTCAAGTTCAACGCCTTCGACCTTGGGTAGGCTATCAAAGATTTGACGCCAAGTATCGGAAACGCTCTGCGGGTCTTCCAAATACGATTCGTACAATTCTTCAACATAGGCAGCGTTGGCACCTGCCATATGCGAGGAATCCCACCACGCTTTCATCACGCTTTCTTGCATTTAATTTGCCTTGCTACGTTTTGTAAATTCTATTAACCATCGGTTTGTATTATAAGGTTATTCGTGACATAACCAAGCGTTATACCGATGAATACAAAAAAAAATAGCCATCACATCCGGATGGCTATTTAGAGCATTGCTTTCTGTCACTCAGGAGTAAACAGAATATAGTACTAAACAGCCCGTTGTAAAAGCATAGACTTGATGTGTCCAATTGCCTTTGTCGGGTTTAATCCTTTCGGACATACACTTACACAGTTCATGATACCGTGACAGCGGAATACGCTAAATGCGTCATCTAGGTCGTTCAAACGTTCATCGGTTGCAGTATCACGGCTATCGATAAGGAAACGATAAGCGTGAAGCAAGCCAGCAGGCCCGATAAATTTATCCGGGTTCCACCAGAACGATGGGCACGACGTAGAACAACATGCACATAGAATACATTCATACAGTCCATCAAGCTTAGCACGTTCTTCAGGAGACTGAAGGTGTTCTCTTGCAGGAGGCTGTTTATCATCGTTGATTAAGAATGGCTTAATCTTTTCATACTGAGTGTAAAACTGTGTCATATCAACCACAAGGTCGCGTACTACTGGCAGACCTGGAAGTGGACGAACAACAACTTTACCTTTACCTAATGCAGACAAAGGCGTAATACAGGCAAGACCATTCTTACCATTCATATTAACACCGTCTGAACCACACACACCTTCACGGCACGAGCGGCGGAAAGATAACGTTGGATCTTGCTCTTTAAGAGCAATTAGTGCATCCAACACCATCATGTCACGACCTTCCTCTACTTCTAGAGTGTAGTCTTGCATGCGTGGCTTGTCATCAACATCAGGGTTGTAACGATATATCGAAAATTGTAATTGCATGATCGTTGCCTCTCTTAATATGAACGCACTTTAGGCGGGAAAGCTTCCCGAAGCTTAGGCGCCATATTGACATCACGTTTAAGCATTTTTTCAGTATTCGGATCGTAAACGCTGTGGCATAACCAGTTCTCATCGTCACGGTCCGGGAAATCGAAGCGGCTGTGTGCGCCACGGCTTTCCGTTCTGAAGTTCGCTGCTACTGCTGTGCTGTACGCGGTTTCCATAAGGTTATCAAGCTCAAGACATTCAATACGCTGAGTATTGAAATCGGCACTCTTATCATCAAGGCGAGCATTCTGAAGACGTTCACGAATTTCACCAAGTTGCTTAAGGCCGTCTGCCATGGCTTCACCTTCACGGAATACTGAGAAGTTAAGCTGCATGCATTCTTGCATATCTTTTTTGATTTGAACCGGATCTTCGCCCTTACCTTTTTCTGAGTTTTCCCAGCGATTAAAGCGAGACATAGCCACTTCAAGGTCAGACTCTGATGCTTCGCGGAATGGCGATACGTCAGAAAGGGTTTTACCTAAGTGTAGACCAGTCGCACGACCAAATACTACAAGGTCGAGTAGTGAGTTACCGCCTAAGCGGTTAGCGCCGTGTACAGATACACAAGCAATTTCACCACAAGCGAATAAGCCATTTACCACTTTATCGTTACCGTCAGCATCTACCGTTAGACATTGACCATCGACAGTAGTGGGAATACCACCCATCATATAGTGACATGTTGGTATTACAGGAATCGGTTCTTTAACTGGATCAACGTGAGCAAACGTACGAGAAAGCTCAAGAATACCTGGTAAACGAGACTCAAGTACGTCTTTACCAAGGTGATCAAGTTTAAGTTTACAGTGAGGTCCCCAAGGGCCATCGAATCCGCGGCCTTCGCGAATTTCTGTCATCATTGAACGTGCTACAACGTCACGACCAGCAAGGTCTTTCGCGTTAGGCGCATAACGTTCCATGAAGCGTTCACCGTCTTTATTAAGTAGGTAACCACCTTCACCACGACAACCTTCCGTTACTAGCGTACCAGCTCCGGCGATACCCGTAGGGTGGAACTGCCACATTTCCATATCTTGTAGTGCAACACCAGCGCGAATTGCCATACCAACACCGTCACCGGTATTAATGTGTGCATTGGTAGTAGAAGCGAAAATACGCCCTGCTCCACCTGTCGCGAGTACTACCGCTTTAGACTTGAAGTAAACTACTTCGCCTGTTTCGATATCGATAGCAGTACAACCAACAACGTCACCGTCTTGGTTTTTAACTAGGTCGAGTGCATACCACTCAGAAAAGACCTTCGTTTTATTCTTTACGTTTTGCTGATAAAGCAAATGCAGCAAGGCGTGACCAGTACGGTCAGCAGCGGCTGCGGTTCGAGCTGCTTGCTCGCCACCAAAATTTCTTGATTGACCACCGAAAGGACGCTGGTAAACCTTACCATTCTCAAAGCGTGAGAAAGGTAACCCCATATTCTCCATCTCAATGATGGCTTCTGGGCCGGTTTTACACATATATTCAATAGCGTCTTGGTCACCAATGTAGTCCGACCCTTTTACAGTGTCGTACATGTGCCATTCCCAGTTATCTTCATGGGAATTACCTAGCGCAACAGTAATACCACCTTGCGCTGATACCGTATGTGAACGGGTAGGAAATACTTTAGACAGTAGTGCACATGATTTGCCAGATTCTGAAATCTGCAATGCTGCACGCATACCAGCGCCACCAGCACCAATAACTACTGCGTCAAACTCGTGAACGGGTAAACTCATCTTACACTCCCCACAATACAAACAGACCAACAGCGACGTAACCAAAAGCAATGATGTTTAGAACATACTGAATGATTGCACGCAAACCAGACGCCTTCACATAATCGGTAAGTACTTGCCATAAGCCAATACGAACGTGGATCATGATGGCGATAAGTGCTGCCAATGTGAACACTTTCATCGCTAGCCCAGAAAATAATCCGCGCCACTCAATGAAAGTAATATTTTCAGTGGATATAAAAAACCACGCCATGAATACCGTATAAGCAAAAATGATTGCAGCGGTAGTACGTAGTGACACGTAATCTTGAATACCATTACGCTTTAAGCTTGCTTGGTTTCCTAGCATAGTGCTACTCCCAATACTACTGTCAGCACAATCCAAAGAGCGATAGCTATTTTGGCGCTGAGGTTTCCTGACTCCAACTCTTCCCAGTGACCTAAATCCATAACAACATGTCTTAGGCCGCCTAAAATGTGGTAAGTCAGCGCTGATAAAGTGCCTATTGCGATCACTTTTCCAATGATACCGTCCATCATCGCTTGTACGTTCGCAAACCCTTCAGGCGAGGAAACAGAAACTGCCCATGCCCAAATAACAAAGAGTAATGCAAAAAACATTGCGACACCGGTAACACGGTGGAGAATTGACGAAATAGCGGCAGGCGGAAATTTAATAGTATTGAGTTCTAAATTTACTGGTCTTTGCTTTTTCACAATGTATGCCTGTTTAATCCGTAGGGATAATGAATTACTCGCCGTTATAATGTCCTGTGCGAGTTAATTCGTTTATTACCTGTTAATTACCTCATCCAATGAGTTGTTAACAATTTGTGAATTATTCTTTAATGCAATTTACAGAATAATTATTCTGTTTTAATGCACTGCTGAGTATATCCAGCACAGTATATAATTACAATTTTTTGTGCTGCAGTAAGACTTTAGTCTTTTTTGACAAATCTTCCTGATAAATACAAAGAAAAGTAGTCACAAATACTAACAACAAGCATGGAATGCTTAATAAACAAGGCTGTAAAGTGTATCAGCACTAAACCAGAATAACACTATTTTCACTAGTAAAATTAAGGTCTTTTAATGAAAACGAGCAATTCTCAATCGACAAAAGGTTAATATTTCAGCTAAGCTGTTAATAAATTTGGTAAACGGTGGTTTACCTTTTGCGAAAAGACATTGATAATTACCCCGAAACGGGTTTAGTGCGATTACCAAAATGTTAACGATATAGATTCCGGCTGAGTATTATAAATCTCAGTAATTCGGAATATTTATTGTGCATAAATGCAATTAAATTGACTTATTGGTACATAATAAAGTACAAATACGCCACTTTTCCCCAACGAAACGAGCATTTTCGCCCGTTTTCGCTGCAAACAGAACCATTCTGAGGAGAGCATTTTATGGCAGATCAGAAAGCCATTCTTAAAGCCGGCGGTAAGGAAATCGAGCTTCCTATCTTGTCTGGCACCGAAGGACAAGACGTAATCGACGTCCGTTCACTGGGTCAACACGGGTACTTCACCTACGACCCTGGTTTTATGGCGACAGGATCTTGCGAGTCAGCTATTACTTATATTGACGGCGCTGCTGGTGTTCTTTTACACCGTGGTTTCCCAATCGAAGAACTAGCGCGCGATGCAGACTACCTTGAAGTTTGTCATATGCTTCTACACGGTGATGCGCCGTCTAAAGAAGAATATGAAGAATTCAAATCAACGATTACACGCCACACCATGGTACATGAGCAAATTAACATGTTCTTCCATGGCTTCCGCAACGATGCCCACCCTATGGCAATGTTATGCGGTACTGTTGGTGGTATGTCATCTTTCTATCACAGCGACTTAGACGTTTCTAACGATGAAGAACGTAAACGTAGTGCACATCGCTTAATTGCGAAAATGCCTACATTGGTAGCCATGTGTTACAAATACAACATTGGCCAACCGTTCGTTTATCCACGTAACGATTTAAGTTATGCAGCTAACTTTTTGAACATGATGTTCTCAGTTCCTGCTGAAGAATTTGAGATTAGCCCTGCGGTTGAACGTGCAATGGATCGGATCTTTACGCTTCATGCTGACCACGAGCAAAACGCATCTACCTCTACTGTTCGTCTAGCTGGTTCATCTGGTGCTAACCCTTACGCATGTATTGCGGCTGGTGTTGCTTCACTTTGGGGCCCTGCCCACGGTGGTGCGAACGAAGCATGTCTAAATATGCTTGAAGAAATTGGTACTGTTGACCGCATTCCTGAGTTTATTGCACGTGCTAAAGATAAGGCAGACCCGTTCCGTCTTATGGGCTTTGGTCACCGTGTATATAAAAACCACGATCCACGTGCAACAGTAATGCGTGAAAGCTGTCACGAAGTACTAAGCGAACTTAATGTTAAAGATCCACTACTTGAAGTAGCTATGGAACTTGAAAAAATTGCATTGAGCGACCCGTACTTCGCAGAGAAGAAATTGTTCCCTAACGTAGATTTCTACTCGGGTATCGTACTTAAAGCTATTGGTATTCCTACCAACATGTTTACGTGTATCTTCGCATTGTCTCGTACAGTGGGTTGGATTTCACACTGGCATGAAATGATGAGCGATCCAAAACAAAAAATTGGTCGTCCTCGTCAGCTTTACACTGGTCACAACCAGCGTAAGTACACGCCTTTAAAATAAGCGTGAACAGGTAAATATTTGTTCATAAAATAGCGCCTTACGGCGCTATTTTTTTAGCTCTGTTTTAGTGAAATCACTGTTGTAAAACAAGTTTATTAAAATAACCGCAGAAGGATTATGTTACATGCCCTACTCTGTTGTGTTACTTGGCGTGGCTGGGCTCATCCCATTTTTAGCTATGCCAATAGCCTATTCTCTTAATCTTTTGTCATTAACCCAAAGCGCTATTTACTTTATGCAGTACTCAGCGGTTTTGCTGTCATTTTTTGGTGGTATTCATTGGTGGGATTCCATCAGTAATCAGCGCTATGGCAAACAAATGTATATCGCCATGCTACCCAGCATTATCGGTTGGCTTTGTCTAGTGTTTAGCCACGACCCGAAAACCTTAGGGGTATTATCGCTTAGCTACGTTGCCATTTTAGTTTACGATAAATTCACGCTTAGCCTTCCTAAAGGCCAAATTGTGAGTTACATCAGTTTACGTATAGCCCTTACCTCAGTTGTGGTGATTAGCCATGCATGGATGATTTACCTCATTACCTAATTGCCTAATTGCCTAATTGCCTAATTGCCATGGTAGATATACACCGCATGTTGTCAGGACAGCATCGTAAGTAGTTGCTAAGGCTGCACGTGGTAACTAATGGCTAAAACGGCACTTGCCAGTAAGACACAAAAAAGCGCAGTCATTATTAATGATGACCGCGCTTTATTTTTGTTCTAATTTTCATGTTCCGGTTTTTATCTTTTCATACTTACTCAGTTTTTTAGAAAGTCAGCAGTAAAAATAGTAAAGAAGCGGAATATTATTCGTCACGTATTACCGAAAGCAACTCAGCCGTTTTCTCTTCCATTAAAGCAATATCACCACGACTTTCTACGTTTAAGCGAATAACAGGTTCGGTGTTCGATTTACGCAAATTGAAGCGCCATGTATCAAATTCCAATCCAAGGCCGTCGGTAGTATCGATAACTGTCGCAAGTGGCTTATATTTAGATGTCGCGCGCTCAAGTGCAGCATCGGCGTCTTTAAGCTTGCTGTTAATCTCACCCGACGATGGAAACGCTTCAATGCGCGCTTTAACCATGCTGGCCAATGATTGCTTTTTAACACACACGAGTTCGGCAATTAATAGCCAAGGTATCATGCCTGAGTCACAGTAAGCGAAATCTCTGAAATAGTGGTGCGCACTCATTTCACCGCCATAAACAGCATCTTCTTTACGCATACGCTCCTTTATAAACGCATGCCCTGTTTTCGACTTAATGGGTGTACCGCCAGCATTCGCCACGATGTCTTCGGTATTCCAAAATACCCGTGGATCATAAATAATTTTGCTGTCTTGGTTTTTCTCAATGAACGCTGCGGCAAGCAAACCAACAATGTAATAGCCTTCAATGAAGTTGCCATCGGCATCGAACAAGAAACAACGATCGAAGTCACCATCCCATGCCACACCAAAGTCCGCGTTATGTTTTATAACAGCATCGGCAGTGTCTGCTCGGTTTTCAGGTAACAAAGGATTAGGAATACCATGAGGGAACGTGCCATCTGCTTCGTGGTGTACTTTAATAAAGCTAATGGGAACTTGTCTGCTTGCTAACTCGGCTTCAATAGCATCTAGCGCAGGACCTGCAGCACCATTGCCCGCATTTACCACTATTTTAAGTGGCGTAAACGAATCAAGGTTAACGTAAGACAACATGTGATCTACGTAAGCTGACATACAGCTGTCTTCTACATAGCTTCCTGTGTCTGTTAAATGTGAAACCTTAATGTGTGCATGACCATTATAAAAGGCGTCAGCATCGATGGCTTCGCCTTGGGTGTAATAGGCAAGGCGCTGTGATACAGCTTCATCGCTTAACTGTTCAGCACGTGTTTTAATCGCATTTAAGCCAGTGTCGCCACTAATGGGCACAGAGTCAGCTTTTACCAACTTCATGCCATTGTAATTAATGGGGTTGTGACTAGCGGTCACTTCTATTCCGCCATCAACACCTAAGTGTTTAGTCGCGAAGTATATTTCTTCCGTTCCTGCCATACCAATATCGGTAACGTTCGCGCCAGCATCAATTAGCCCTGCGCTCAAGGCAAGTTTTAAGGGGGTGGACGTTAAACGAACATCGCTGCCTACCACTACCGTTTTCGCATTCAACTCTTCAGCAAAGGCGTAACCAATGCGGTAAGCCGTTGCTTCATCAAGTTGGCTGTTAAGCTCACCGCGTATGTCATATGCTTTAAAGCACGTAATTGGTTTAGTCATGTATTAGAGTCTCTGTTCCCTGTTAAAGCTATTATTGGTCACTTGTGTGACAAGAAGAAGTGTTACAAGAAAAGTAACCAATATCATTCTAAAGTAGATGGTATAAAACCCCTCACCTTCGCGCAATGTGCTTTTGAAATTACTCAGCAATTAAACTGACTTTATTGCTTCTCTGTTGTGTGGCGCCATTAAATCTTGCTTTGGGCCAACGGGAATAACTTGGGTAGGGTTAATCATGGTGTGACTATAATAATAATGACGTTTGATATGGTCAAAATTCACTGTACTCGCCACACCAGGATATTGATACAACTCTTTCATGTAGCCAAACAAGTTGGGGTAATCCGCTATTTGGCGAATATTGCATTTGAAGTGGCCATGGTACACCGCATCAAAGCGAATTAAAGTGGTGAATAAGCGCCAATCTGCTTCGGTAATTTGATGGCCAACTAAATAGCGCTGAGTAGACAATCGCGTTTCTAACGTATCTAACGCTTCAAATAACGTGTTTACAGCATCTTCATAAGCGCTTTGAGTGGTAGCAAAACCCGCCTTATACACCCCATTATTAATAGCGTGATACACCATTTTATTAATAGCGTCTATTTCTTCACGCAGTGGTACAGGGTAAAAG
Organism: Alteromonas sp. CI.11.F.A3; assembly: GCF_032925565.1. NCBI lineage: Bacteria > Pseudomonadati > Pseudomonadota > Gammaproteobacteria > Alteromonadales > Alteromonadaceae > Alteromonas > Alteromonas sp. CI.11.F.A3. The sequence goes on along the minus strand of NZ_CP136708.1, from coordinate 2,375,105 downwards.
TCTTGTTCGTCACCGGTAAGGGCATTGAAGTCGCTATTAAAAATACGAATAATATCTGCCGATTCATTATTCACTATGGATTGGGTTTGCTTATCCCACAAAACCGGAACCGTTACCCGGGTGGTAACATCATGCTTTGCTTTGGTGTAAAGCTGGTGCAGGTAGTCAAAGTGGTAAAGCTTATCGCCAGTGCTACCTGGATAATCTGAAAAACTCCAACCGTCCCCCAGCATATCGGGGTTTACCACTGAAACATCAATGTGTTCAGTGAGCCCTTTAAGTTGCCTTAAAATTAGCGCACGATGGGCCCACGGACATGCATACGCGACATAAAGGTGATATCGACCAGATTCAGGCGGGTGCTGCGCACCGGCTTCACCGCCTATTGCACCTCTAAACTTAGACGCTTGACGTTCAAATTTACCGCCATTCTCACTCGTGTCATACCATTTATCTTGCCATATTCCGTCTACAAGCAATCCCATTTAGTTCTCCAAGCATTCATTTTAAAACGTGATATTCAAACATGTATAGCTTTGAACGTAATGCCTGTATTTTTGGATTTAACTTCCTAGTTTTTAGAACGAATAGATAGAGCAAATCTACGTAGCGTCCATTTTATCGATGATGGCTTTGGCAATGGGCATGGCGCTAGTAGCTGCAGGAGAAGGCGCATTGCCAACGTGTAATACCCTGTCAGTTGATAAGAATTCAAAGTCGCCCATCATTTTTCCGGTTTTAGACACCGCTTGCGCCCTTATCCCAGGCCGGTAGTAGTGCAAATCCTCTTCATTAATTGACGGGCAATATTTTTGTACCAAACTTGCGTAATAAGACTTGCTTACGCTACTTTTGATTTCAGATATTACACTGGATTTAAATTGCCAGAGCAGCCGCCACAACCCTTGGTATGATAAGGTTCTGAAAATTTCGCTGTAGGATGGAAGGGTATCATAGGCTTCTCGACCAGGTGCTAATACCGCATTTGGCCCTACCGTCGTATAACCGCCTATCATTTTTGTTAAATGAACACCTAGAAATGGCATATCTGGGTTGGGTACAGGATATATCAATCTTTCGCTTACGTTATCGTACTTAGAAGATAAGCGATAATATTCCCCTTTGAACGGCACGATTTTAAAATCTGGGGTTATTCCTTGCTTTCTAATTAAGTCATCTGCATACACTCCCGCACAGCAAATAACCCTATCAGCTTCTATGCGTCGTTTTACATCATTTACTTCGGTTAACAGCGATACACATTCGTCATGTTCGTCGATGGCATGGACCCGTGTATTGAATTGCGCAGTCACGGTTGAATTTTCGGTTGCAACCGCCATTAGCGATTTCGTGATAGCCGTGTAATCGGTAATGCCTGTTGAATTAACGAAGATTGCTTCTTTACCCGTAATATTAGGTTCCATCGAGTGAAGCCTAGATTGGGTAACGCGTTCGGGACTTAAATCGTTTATTTCGCAGTTATTGAAAAGGTTATCAAGCTTTTGCACCTCATCAATGTTCGTCGCCACTATAAGCTTACCGCATTGCTCAAACGGTAAATGATGGTCTCTACACCACGCAATAGTATCTTCTAAACCTTGCCTACAATACTGTGACTTTAACGAACCAGGCGGGTAATACACCCCAGCGTGGATCACTCCCGAGTTTCTGCCGGTTTGATGAAATGCAGCTACAGGCTCTTTTTCAATTAAGTGAACCTTGTGCTGTGGATAGCGCTTTTGATACTCATAAAGTACAGCCGCACCCACTATTCCAGCACCTACAATGGCAATATCATACCGTTTTGACATGTCTTACTTATTGTTTAAAGAAGATCCCTTGCAATATTACGCTTTTTTGCGATCATGCGCTCCTTAACTAAACGCATTTAATTTTTGTTTAAACTGTTGGGTTTATTCGCCGCCTCCAAGTGTTGGCTGAGCCGTGTTCGCAGAACATTGTCAGCAGAGTATCGTTGACGCAGCGGTTTTAACAAAGCGGCTATTGGCATAGCAAGAACTGGAATACATAGTGAGTATATTGGAAGATCAAAGGTTTGGCGGCATCGTTCGCCTATACGGCGCAGAAGCCGCAGAAAAACTTGCAATGAGCCATGTGTGCGTTGTGGGTATTGGTGGTGTTGGAAGCTGGAGTGCAGAAGCACTTGCGCGCTCTGGCATTGGTAAAATCACCCTGATTGATTTAGATGACGTATGTGTAACTAACACCAACCGACAAATTCATGCCATGGCCGATACTATAGGCGCCGCAAAGGTTGACGCTATTGCTGAGCGTATTAAACGTATCAACCCGAATTGCGAAATCGTATGTATTGAAGATTTCGTCACGCCTGAAAACACGGCAGAGCTGTTAACCCAAGATATGCATGCCGTGATTGACGCAACTGACAGCATTAGAGCGAAAGCTGCCATGGTAGCTCATTGTAAACGGGCTAAAATACCCATTGTGACTGTTGGTGGTGCCGGCGGACAGATTGACCCTACCCAAGTCACTCGGGGCGATTTATCGAAAACCACCCAAGATCCTCTTGCGGCTAAATTGCGCAGTGAATTAAGACGCCATTATAATTTCAGCAAAAATCCTAAACGCCGCTTTGGGGTTGAATGTATCTATTCAACTGAACAGTTGCGCTATCCCCAACCAGACGGCAGCGTTTGTTATAACAAATCGGCGATGGAAGGCGGTACTCGGCTAGATTGTGCTGGCGGTTTTGGCGCGGTGGTAACAGTAACGGCCACCTTTGGTATGTTCGCATCAGCCAGTGTAATCAATCGCTTAACCGGTCATAAATAGACAAACGAGAATAACTACCGCACAATGTTACAAGCTGGGTTATAAGCTGGGTTATCAGCAGGTTTAAAAATGACGATAGCTAACATCACACTATCGCGTAAAGGTTAAAAGAGAAGGATAATAAAATGTCACCCATAGAGCTCGAAAAATTAATGAAGGACTGCGCAGAAGATGCGGTTGCTACAGCCCAAGAAGAGTTCAGTTTAACCTTAGATTATTCTGCTGAAAGTATTTCACTTGTAGATGATATTTTACTTAGTTTTTTAGACAAATATCATGACAGCGCGCTAGAAGATGAGGCAGTTTTCACCATTTGTAATATCTTTGGAGCCTATGTAGGAGAAACGTTCCAGCGTTTTGTAGGTGGAACCTGGCTTTATGACCAATCAAATCCCAAAGCGCCTTATGTGTTATTAGTGGTAGGTGAAAACTCTTATGCCTTCGCTGGTATTTGCTACGAGCGACTCGTGAACGACAGCCAAGTTAGTGTTAAAGCTTATTTCGACCAATCTGTAAGTAATCACCGCCAGTAATCGGTCTGTATTGCACTTCTTCGTGTGAGGCTTTTATTTCTTGCCTCACGCGCTAGCTATTTGCGATTTGCGATTTGCGATTTGCGATTTGCATGTAATTAATATCGATATGTAATCTAATGGCAATTTACTCGCAATGAGGCTTTTTCCAGTCTTGTATCATCCAGCGCAAATGCCGACTTCGGCTAATACAATATAAACTGATAGTCGACACCACCACTTTGATGGCCGTTATCATCTCAAACCCCCAATGTACCGACACAATATGATAAAACTGCACACTCAATGACGCTATCACTCCCACTAAAATAAGTGGCAACAATGCAGTAGACCAACTTGTGTATCCCTTTTTCCACAGCCTTTCACGTTGCGATATAAGCGCAAGCCCTAGCACTATCGGCACACTGCTTAATAATGCCAAGCCTAAACTTTCACTTTGAGGATAAAACAGCTTGAGTAATGCTTCTGTTTGCGAACGCGAGGCTAACGAAAAAATAAAGGCAATCCAGTCCAAACTAAAAAGTGCCAGTATGACGTACAACCATTTCGGCGGTAAAATTCGGCCAGATTCATCGTAGTATTTTAATGGCAGTTTTAGCATGAAAAACGAGTAACCTTGCTTAAAAGAATAATTAATAACTCAATTATTATTGGGCTAATAATACAAACTTAAAGCGCTTAAAAAAAATATCTGGCAATTTGAGAGATTTATAAATGTTGTAATATAAACGATATGGCATCAGGTGATTTAAATGAGTTATGTTTAGACACAACAATGAGCCTTTCTAGCGCTTCTGGTATATCTGCACTTTCGTAGGTCACCACGCCATCAGTAAGTAGTAAACACACTTCCCTTTTTTCACATTCTGTTTCTTTTTTTGACCCAATAATTGAATAAGCTTTTCCCTGAATGCGCATAGGATACAAGGTGTTCATTAAAGGGTGGCCTGGCTTTAACGAGTCGAGGCTTTTGAATTTAGTGTCGTTAGATAGCTCTGCATGTCTGACTGAACAATATCTACCCCTTTCGCATCAAGTAAACCAACAAACATATTTTTAAGTTCATAGGGTATTTGTACTAACGATGAGCCAATATAACAGATTGCCGATGCCGCCAATGCCGAGCCCTTATGGGGCGTATCTAAATAAAAAACCGTGTTTGTTTTAAACCCAGTTGAGAAGAGCGAAAGAGTATGATGAATTTTTGTTCAGTATTCCACTAATTGGCAGTATTGTCGTTAGTTGAAAAAGTTTTACCTCAAAGAGCTGCGAACCCGTCATACTTACTGTATAATCCGCGGCCATTTTAGGCACAAGTAGCGTCGTTTACCGGGTGATATTTTAGATGACTGTAGAAACCTTCAATCCAAGTAAAGCAGCAAACAAAACCACTACTTTAGAAACGCCAGTGAAAACACTGACTGAAAATCGTAGTACAGGTGCAAGCAACGGCGCCCGCATTGGGTTTGTCAGCTTAGGCTGCCCTAAAAACTTGGTAGATTCCGAGCGCATTCTTACGCAATTGCGTACCGAGGGCTACGATGTTGTTCCTACATACAACGATGCTGATTTAGTTATTGTTAATACCTGCGGCTTTATTGATGCCGCGGTGGAAGAGTCACTTGATACCATTGGTGAAGCGCTAAAAGAAAACGGCAAAGTCATCGTGACTGGTTGTTTGGGCATCAAAGAAGATGAAATTCGTGAAGTACACCCTAATGTACTGGCTATTACCGGTCCTCACGCTTATGAGTCAGTAGTTGAGCAAGTTCACGAACACTTACCTAAGCCTCAACATAATCCGTTTGAACATTTAGTGCCCGATCACGGTGTTAAACTTACCCCTCGTCATTACGCGTATTTAAAAATATCAGAAGGCTGTAACCACAGATGTACTTTCTGCATCATTCCTTCGATGCGTGGCGACCTGGTAAGCCGCCCTGTAGGCAGTGTGCTTGATGAAGCTAAGCGTTTAAAAGCTGCAGGTGTTAAAGAGCTACTGGTTATTTCACAAGACACCAGTGCCTACGGCGTTGATGTGAAACATAGAACAGGTTTCTGGGATGGTATGCCCGTAAAAACACACATGCAGCAATTGTGTGAAAAACTTGGCGAAATGGGTATTTGGGTACGCCTTCACTATGTTTACCCCTACCCACATGTTGACGACCTTATTCCATTGATGAATGAAGGTAAAATTCTGCCTTACCTTGATATCCCGTTTCAGCATGCCAATAAGCGCATCTTACGTTTAATGAAGCGCCCTGGTAGTGCAGATCGTACGCTAGAACGGGTTAAGAAATGGCGTGAAGCCTGCCCTTCATTGGTTATCCGCTCAACCTTTATCGTAGGTTTTCCGGGTGAAACCGAAGAAGAATTTGAAGAGCTACTCGACTTTATACGAGAAGCACAGCTAGATCGTGTGGGTGCATTTGCCTACTCACCGGTAGAAGGTGCTCGCGCCAACGACTTACCTGATCCTGTGCCAGAAGACGTTAAACAAGAACGCTTAGCGCGCTTCATGGAAGTTCAAGGTGAAATTAGCGCCCAGCGCTTACAAGCTCGCATTGGTAACGAATACCAAGTGGTTATCGACAGCGTAGACAGCGAAGGTGCTGTAGGGCGAACGTACGCCGATGCGCCTGAGGTTGATGGCTTAGTTCATCTTAATGGCGTTTACGATGTAAAACCGGGTCAACGAGTGTGGGCTGAAGTCATTCATGCTAATGAACACGACGTGTGGGCTGTGCTGTCTGAAGACCAAGACGAAGACGAAAGCCAAGGCTAATTTTAGAAGCAGCCAGCAAGCTTTCAACTCGCTTGCCACACTAAATACAGTTTAGAAAAAACCGGTAAGCCCTAAGGCTTTACCGGTTTTTTTATGTGTTTTTTAATCTAAAAAAACTTTCTTTTAAAGATTTACTTAGGGCTTACCAAGGCAACTCATCGCCATTGGAATGAATGAAACGCCCTGCATTATCAAGGGTCATCTCTTCTATTCGAGCCACTAACCTTTCAGCTGAAGTATCGGCGTCAATATCACCGCTGCCGTTCACCATTTCAGTTTGCACAAACCCTGGGTGAAACAAACCTACCGCGATTCCTTGTGGCTTGAGATCGTTTGCTAATGAAACACCAGCAGCATTTAGCGCGGCTTTCGACATTCTATAGCCATAATATCCGCCAGAGGTGTTATCGGTCATAGAGCCCATTCTGCTGGTGATCATGGCTATCTTACTGTTGTCAGCCATTGATGAAAGCAGCGTTTGCGTGACGAGCAGTGGCCCCATCGCGTTTACTCTAAACTGATAATCTATGGTGTGAGGTTCCCAGTCATCTAAGGTTTCTCTGCCTAACACACCAGCGTTATTAATAAGCAGGTCAATCTTAACGTCTGTTAATTCCGCTAAACTATCTGCCAGTGTATCTGGCTGCGACACGTCAACACCCGTAATGACTTTAACGCCAGAAGAATTGAGCTCATCACAGCTATTACGACAGGTGGCGTACACTGTTGCACCTTGCGCTTTGTATTGTTTAACGAGGGCTAAACCAATACCACGGTTGCCCCCTGTAATGACTACGTTCATGTTAACGCTCCCTATTTTTATGCTGCACCCAATTTAGAATATGCCAGTCGTACTTCGAAATAACTAGGCTGCATGCACTCACAATGAAAGTATGTTTTAACCGTTTTTTCAAACAGTAAGATTTGTCTTTAAGCAGGCAAATCGTAATGCTCTTTAACACGTTATATCACGTAGCTTTTTATCTTTACTGGTTTTCAGCCACTAAAAAAGCAAGTAAAAATGCGGCCTACCCTAGCGACGCTAGCAAACGCGCAAGATCTTCAGGTGTATCAATACCTACTGGTGGTTTGGCATTTGCCACAGCACAATGGATTTTGTCGCCATACCACAAGGCCCGAAGCTGCTCGAGAGATTCAATTTGCTCAAGAGCACTAGGCTGATAACTTACGTACTGCTGCACGTATTGTGCACGGTACGCATAAATGCCTATATGTCGAAAATACAATTTAGGATCAGCACTTTGACGGTTTTCCATCATACGATCACGCTCAAATGGAATAGCCGAACGAGAAAAGTACATCGCTTCTTGATGTGCGTTAACGAGTACTTTAACCATATTAGGATTGAATACATCGTCGCTTTCTAAAATGGGCGTAGACAAGGTAGCCATCACACATTGAGGTGCATTCGACAAATTACTTGCCACTTGCTTAATGTTCGCCGCTGGAATAAAAGGTTCGTCGCCTTGCACATTAACCACTATGCTATCAGCAGCAATGTTTTCTTTCTCAATGACCTCGGCAATACGTTCGGTGCCTGATTGATGTGTATCGGCGGTCATACATACATGAGAGAATTCGTTTGCAACGTCGGCAATGCGCATATCGTCAGTGGCGACAATTATCCGCTCCGCCCCCGCCTCAATGGCTCGCTCCACCACATGCTGAATCATGGGTTTGCCGTTAATATCCGCTAAGGGTTTGCCTGGAAAACGACTAGAGCCATATCGTGCGGGAATAACTACTGTAAATGCCATCACACACCTATCGCGTTGCGTCTACTTCATCAAGTGTCATTACCGTTGCTTTGCTTTCGATAAGCACCGGAATACCGTCTTTAATATCGTAAGCTAAACGGTCAAAGCGGCAAATTAGCTTATCTTTTTCATCATTAAGCACCAATTTACCTTTGCACACTGGGCATGCCAGTACTTCTAATAATTTATTATCAAATGCCATTGTATTTCCTTGCTTGCTAAGGCGTCATTGTTAAGCCAGCATTAACCAGCTTATTATCTATTTGTGTGAAAAAATTCTGGTCGATACTTGCCGAAACCGGCAAATACCAACAATCACTGTGGGCGATATCACTTACCTTCACTGCATCTTTTTCGGTCATTAATACCGTACCCGATGGAATATCGTTTGCCGTAAATTGGTGATGGTCAGGAAACGGTAATGTGCTGGACAAGTTCACCCCCATACTCTTTAACTGAGAGAAAAAACGTTCAGGAGCACCAATACCCGCCATTGCGGTAATATTTTTACCAGTAAAGTTAGTCAGTTCAGTCTGCTCGGTGGGCTTTGTAACAGAGCACACTTCACCGGCTACCAACTTCATAAGGTACTGAGGAGTTTTTCCTGCTTTAAGCTCTGGCTTTTTGTTATCAGCACGGTTATGCACGATAGCATCCACCGTGGCCAGCCGCCAATGACCTTCTCTAAGCGGCCCCATAGGTATTAAGAAGCCACTGCCGGTTAAACGTTCGTCCATTACCACCACTTCAACATCTCTTGCTAACGCATAATGTTGAAGCCCATCATCACAGATAATTAGGTCGCAATTAAGATCATTTGAAAGGTAATCTGCTCCCCGACTGCGAATGGGGTCAATGACCACTGGCACTTGACTACGAATGGCCAGTAATCGAGGTTCATCTCCTACTTCACTGGCATCATCGTTACCGGTAACTTGTCGAGGATAGTAGCTAGACTTACCGCCATACCCTCTACTTAAAATACCAACTTGCATACCCTTATTGCGATAATACTGCGCGAGTGCAAGTACTACGGGTGTTTTACCGTTACCGCCAACCGAAATATTGCCTACGACAATAACCTTAGCACGGCCTCGATACACTTTTTTCAGGCCTGTAGAAAACAAAAACCTTCGAAAAGCGGATATCACCCAGAAAAGTATCGCAAGTGGCGATAACAGCCAAACTAACGGGTGACCAGCGTACCAGCGCTTCACCATACGGCTCACTTAGTTATCACCAAACTGCAGCGCGTGAAGCTGAGCATAATGCCCACCTTTCTCAAGTAACTCGTGATGCTTACCACTTTCAATGATGCGACCTTGCTCAACCACCATGATGGTATCGGCATTTTCAATAGTCGATAACCTGTGTGCGACTACAATACTGGTACAACGTTGCTGTAGCGTTTCTAACGCATCTTGAATCAATCTTTCAGATTCGGTATCAAGCGCTGAGGTTGCTTCATCTAAAATCAAAATAGGTGCATCGGCCAAAATAGCCCGCGCAATAGCGATACGTTGACGCTGACCGCCCGATAACATAAGGCCATTTTCACCAATAACGGTATCGATACCTTCAGGTAAATTACCTAAAAACTCATCGACATGGGCCATTTTACAGGCTTGCTCAATTTGCGCCTGCGTTACTGTTTCTTTCGCACCATAAGCAATGTTATTGGCAATAGAATCGTTAAACAATGTCACGTTTTGCGATACCACTGCAAACTGTGCCCGTAGTGATTTCAAATCAATACTGTCTAAAGGATTATCATCCAACCTGACTTGCCCACTTTGCGGGGAATAGAATCGGGTAAGCAACGACGAAATAGTCGACTTGCCGCTTCCTGAACGCCCGACCAAAGCAACTGAATGGCCAGGCTCTGCGGTAAACGAGACGTTCGTTAACGCAGGAGAATGCTTGCCAGGGTAAGTAAAGGTAACATCATCGAATTCAATTTTACCGACTGCACGCTCTACTTTTATGTCGCCGGAATCGGCTTCGTTTTCTCTGTCTAATATTTCAAATACGCTCACGCAGGCAGTCATGCCTTTTTGAAATTCATTATTAATTGTCGTTAACTGTTTAAGTGGCTTTAATAGCATCACCATACAAAACACTACGTTAATAAATACACCCGCAGAGAGCTTTTCTACCATGCCAGGCGTACTGGCAATATAAAGCACTACGGCTAACGCAACAGACGCAATAACTTGAATAGACGACACACTTAAAATTTGGGTAACCGCCAGTTTCATGGTTTGTTGACGATTATTGTTATTTTTCTGCTCGAAGCGTTTTTGTTCGATGGTTTGTCCACCAAACATAATGACCACTTTATGGCCTTTTACCGCTTGCTCTACCGCAGAAGTTAAGTTGCCCATGGCTTGCTGAATGTTTCGACTCACCACCCTAAACCGCTTACTAACAAATGAGACAATAACGGCAACCAAGGGGCCAATTAGTAAGAAGATAATAGATAACTGCCACGAGTAATAAAACATTACCGCGAGTAATCCAATAACAAGCGCCCCTTCCCGAACCAAGGTTAACAAAGCTTTACCAGAAGCATTGGCAACTTGCTCTGTGTCGTAGGTCACTTTACTTATTAACGCGCCCACCGCTTGCGTATCGTGGAATGACACTGGCAAATGGATATATTTATCGAACAACTGTTGTCGCATGCGCATGACAACCTTCGCACCAATCCACGTTAATGTGTAAGTACCAAGGAAGTTGAATAGGCCCCGTAACAAAAACAAAGGGACTATCGCATAGGCGGCCAACCGCAGGTACGCATGATCGTTTTTCCCTAGTGACTCGTCAATCATGGGCTGCAATTGTGCAAATACAAAAGTATCTACCGCGGAGTAGCCCACCATGCCAATAACGGCAACGAAGAAAGGGAGTTTATATTCACGCAGATAGCGTAAAAAGCGTTTAACCTGGAAGGCCGACGGATCGGTTTGTTGCATCAAAGTGTTTTAACCTGTTCGTTATTCATTACTTTCACCCTAGCTATTGTACTAGTACTTGAGTCATTTCCCTAATCAACCCTATGCTTTGCTTGGAAAATGTCCGTTTTCTTCACTTCAAACTCTGAAGAAATAAGGTGCCTTGGCGTATAACGTGGCAAATACCAACGGTTTTGGGCGTCTTTTCGTTCTGAACTAACTATATAGCCACCTTCTGCGAACTCAAGTCGAATGAAACCAAATTCGCTGGTGGTGAATTGGCGTACGCCATAATGTTGGTAGCGAGAAAATACTGATTGGCTTGGAAATTTCCATCTATTTTCATACCCTTGGGTATAAATCACCACATCAGGGGAAACACGTTTAATCCATATATCAGTAGATGAGGTTTTACTGCCATGATGAGGCGCAATTAACACATCAGCATCTACTACCACTCTTTTGAATTGGCTTTTATTATTTTGAGCACTGCTTACGCCCGCATTAGCACCCACAGTCATTTGCTTTTTTTCTGCATGCAATATGGCGTACTCACTGGCACGCTCAATATCACCAGGTAGTAGAACACTGTGATGTCCATCATCAATTTTTATCACGCAAGACATGGCATTACTGTCTTCTTGATTTCCTTTTTCAGGCCATAGAAAAGTCAGGGTTAAGCCTTGCCAGTTAATTCCCCTGCCTCGCTCACACCCGTCTATCGGGCTTATCCATGAGGGTTGTATACCTTTGCTGTCTAACCAATCTTTAAAAGCCGTTTTTCCGCCAGCGTGATCAGTATCGCCATGACTATGAATAACCATGTCTACTTGTTCACTGTTATTTCGTTTAAGAAATGCCGGTATTACCTGACTTGCTAACGGCGCTTCACCGTTATACATAGGCCCTGTATCTACAATGATGGCATGTACACCTTTAGTTAATGCAATGGCAGTCCCCTGCCCAGCATCAAATACATTTACAAACCATCGGGTTGGAGAAGAAGGAATAAAAGAGAAGATAACAGGCAGTATTAGCACTAACACACATGCCCATTTGTAGCGCCACTTGGGTAAAAACGCTAATAACATAGCAATAAGCAGGCACAGCATTGAACCCGTGCTGGGATAGAAGTGAATTGCACTTATTCGCCAAGATGCCGCTTCACTTAAACAGGTTAAAAGCCAGCCTAATACTGTATCTATTTTAAGAAGCACCCAAACAGAAAAGTCTACGCTTGGAGGAACTAAGCTTGTAGAAAGATAGTACCCTGCCATTAAAGCAATTAGTGCAACAGGAAGAATAAGTGTAATAACCGGCAATACAAAGAGATTAGCAATAATGCCAATTGTACTAGCCGTACCAAACCACAAAAGAGTGATAGGCGCCATCACAACACTCACGCCTAACTGCATGCAACATAATGCTTTGTACCAAGGCATCCCTTGAAATCGAAACCGCCAATTAAGCAGCCAAATACTTATCACCGCGCCAATACTTAAATAAAAGCTGGCTTGTAACAACGACAAAGGGAACAACACAATACAGGTAAACAACATGAAAACGCCCATGTGTAATGGCCGTAACACATTATTGAACACGGCAAAGCCTACGCCCATCACCAATAAAACAAACGCCCTCACCACGGGCAGTGCCATACCACTTAGCATGACATACAGCGCCGCACTACTAACCAAAGTTACTAATACGTAACTCCTTAGGTTTATAAAAGCCGATTTTCGTTTCATTATGCTGCTGACAACAAAAATAAACGCGCTACATCCATAAAACGCTGTCATGGCGATTATGGATAAGTGCATTCCCGATATACTGAAAATATGCGCGGTACCGGTTTGACCAATCGTATACCAGTCGTCTTTAGTTAACAGACTACGTTCACCAATCAATAGCGCCTGAAACCAGCGCATCTGATTAAGAGGTAACGTAGATAAAAAAACTGACATGTTATGACGAGTACTATGATTATGAACCACGGAATCATTGTGTAGCTGTTTTATATAGCCCGTGGCCACAATCCGTTGGCTGGCAAGGTATTGTTGCCGATTAAAACCTACTGGGTTAAGCGTGCCGTAGGCTGGTTTTAATTTCACCGTGGCCGTAAATTTATCACCGTTGTGTAAACAGGCACCGGTCACGCGGTGACTTAATGTCATTTTACGAGTGAATCTGAGTGCTAAATCATCTAGGGCGTTAACCTTTACGGTGTACGCCATAAATCGCTGTTCGCCTGCATCATGCCCTGCGCGTTGAGTCGGTTTTAATTTACTTGAGTTTGCCGTGCTTTCTATATTTTCTGCATTTAATGCATTTACACTATTTTGTAAGCTGAGCTCGGCGTTTTTTTGACCACTTAGACAGCCTCCTTGGTCAACCACCGCATTAATTGTGACATCTTGTTGAATTTTGCTCTGTGGTAGTTGCCAAGATAGGTGCCAATACCCTAAACTCGCCAACCATGTAGCACCTATAAAAGCGCCACTAACTGCAATAAGCACAAACTTTATCCAAGACGTTTGTTTCTCACCGCTTATTGTTTGAAAGTGAAAATTGCACTTTGATAGGAACAGCAGTACACCACCACCTATGGCAAGCGTCATCACTAGGTTTAGCGATGGCAACTCGGGCCATAAAGCAGCGGTTGTTGCGCTAACACAAAAACTGCCACACCAAATTGTGATACGATTTACCATTGTTTTACGTAGCAATAAATATAGCTGGCTGAATGTAGCCCATATGTTGATAGTTAACGAACGAGTGTTATGCCTAAGAAATTTATTAGACGTTTCCTGCCTGAACCGCAGGCTGTAAAGAACAACAAAATTCTGCGCGTGTTCGGCAGCGTTTTGCACGAACCTAATTTATGGCATTTAAACAGACGTTCAGCGGCAGGCGGATTTTGTATAGGGCTGTTTTTTGCATTTTGGCCTGTACCCTTTCAAATGTGGCTTTCTGCGGGTGTCGCCATCCCTTTTCGTGCGAATTTACCGTTATCGGTAGCCACAGTGTGGGTAACCAACCCCTTCACCATACCGCCTATATTTTATGCTGCTTATAAAATTGGTTCTACTGTACTTGGGACCAAGCCTGAGCACTTTGAATTCCAATTCAGTTGGCAATGGGTAGTAGAAAGCATCAGTACCATTGGCCCCGCATTTTTAGTTGGCTGCGCAATTTGTTCCATCATCGCCAGCGCTGTGGGTTACTTCACCCTGAACTGGATTTGGCGTTTTCAGGTTAAAAAGGCATGGGAACGCAGAAGATTGGCGCGTGCAAAAGCCAAGGTACAAACACAGTAGCGCGCTGTCCCTGTTTTTAGACAGAAGAGTACAAGACGGGTACAGGCGAGTACATGGCCTACCAAATATGTTTTGAATACACAGCTGTATACCCAAAAAAAACCACACACGCAGACACGAAAAAGGCGCTCTAAGCGCCTTTTTACGTTTGAATGGTAAGCATGCTATTAATACTGATTGCTCAAGCAATGCTAGTGATAAAGTGCTAGTCATGCTCTGCTAAAAAAGCGAGTAACGTCGCTTCATCCCACACTTCAACATCTAGCTCCTGTGCTTTGGTCAGCTTAGATCCCGCTTTTTCACCCGCGACTAAAAACGAGGTATTCTTCGATACCGAGCCGGCTACTTTTGCACCCAACAATTGCAGTTTCGCCTTAACGTCAGAGCGCCCCATCTCGCTTAAGGTTCCTGTTACTACGCAGGTTTGTCCATCAAGAGGTAGCGCACTTTGTGGCTTCTTCTCAATGGCAGGCCAATGAATACCCGCCTCTAGTAAGGCGTCGATAACATCGGTGTTGTGTGGCTCATTAAAGAAGTTATGCAAATGCGCCGCTACAATTCCCCCTACATCTTGCACTTCAATGAGTTCGTCCTCGCTCGCGCTGCGAATAGCCTCAAGGGTTTCAAAATGCATCGCTAGATTAGCCGCCGTGGCTTCACCTACTTCTCTAATACCTAACGCATATAAAAACTTAGCTAGCGTAGTAGCTTTCGATGCCTCTAGTGACTGCAACAACTTGGCAGCAGACTTTTCAGCCATGCGCTCAAGACCCACTACATCGCCCAATTTAAGATTGAAAAAATCTGCTGGGCTATGCACTAAATCGGCATCAACGAGTTGATCTACCAACTTATCGCCTAACCCGTCGATATCAAATGCTTTTCGAGAGGCAAAATGCTTTAACGCTTGCTTACGCTGCGCTGCACAAATAAGGCCGCCGGTACAACGAGCAACGGCTTCGTCTTCCAATTTTTCTACATTAGAGCCACAAACTGGACAATCTGTAGGAAAGACAATGTCTTTAACGTTGTCATCTCTTTTGGCTTGCACAACTGACACCACTTGAGGAATAACGTCACCCGCACGGCGAATAATGACGTAGTCGCCTACCTTCACCCCTAAGCGGTCTATTTCATCTTGGTTATGTAACGTGGCGTTTGACACAGTAACAC
The DNA here is from genome assembly GCF_032925565.1 of Alteromonas sp. CI.11.F.A3. Classification (NCBI taxonomy): domain Bacteria; kingdom Pseudomonadati; phylum Pseudomonadota; class Gammaproteobacteria; order Alteromonadales; family Alteromonadaceae; genus Alteromonas; species Alteromonas sp. CI.11.F.A3. The sequence goes on along the minus strand of NZ_CP136708.1, from coordinate 2,359,748 downwards.
CACCCACAAACACGGGCTCTAATCTTGCGACAGGCGTTATTGCACCGGTACGCCCCACTTGAAACTCAACATCTAACAGTTTGGTAATTTCTTCTTGAGCAGGGAATTTCTGTGCAATTGCCCATCGTGGCGCCCGTGCTACAAAGCCTAATGTTTGCTGTACGCTAATATCATCAACTTTAAACACTACGCCATCGATGTCGTAAGGTAAGTTGTCACGAAGGGTTAATATGCGCTGGTAGTACTCTAAGCAGCCTTTGCCACCCTCTGCAGTATCGATATCAGGGCATAAGGGTATGCCCCAGTCACCTAATTGCGCTAATCGCGCACTATGATAACGTGGCAGCTCGAAATCCTCAGGCGTAACCACACCTAAAGAATAAGCGTAAAACATTAATGGACGTTTCGCTGTTACTTTTGAATCAAGCTGCCTAAGGCTGCCAGCGGCAGCATTACGAGGATTAGCAAACACTTTACCATCGTTAGCACGCTGATAATCATTAAGCGCTTCAAAGCCCTTCTTAGGCATAAATACTTCGCCGCGAACTTCCAATCGAGACGGGTAGTTTTCGCCGCGTAATGTAAAGGGAACGTTAGCAATGGTGCGAACATTAGTCGTAATGTTCTCGCCAACTTGGCCATCCCCTCGCGTAGCTGCACGTACCATTTCGCCATTTTCATAAAGAATACTAACTGCTAACCCATCAAGCTTTGGTTCGCAGCTAAAGTTAAGCACTTTATTATCTTTCAGGCGATCGTAAATTCGTTTTTCAAACGCCAATAGCGACACATCATCAAATGCGTTATCAAGAGACAACATAGGCACTTCATGGGTAACCTGTTCGAAGGCTGAAAGCGCAGCGCCCCCCACTTTTTGACTGGGCGAACTCACACTTTGCAATTCAGGGAATTGCTTTTCAATGCTAATGAGTTCCTGCATATCTCTATCATATTGTGCATCGGGCACCGTTGGGGCATCGAGTACATAGTATTGATAGTTGTATTCATTTATTTGCCCACGAAGTGATTCGGCGCGGGCTTTAGCTTGTTCTAACGTGTCAGACATGATGATACTTGCGTGTAATTTTTTAAAAGAAATGGCTGTTATGTTCTGCTAACTAAAACAGAAGCAGCACCCTCACTCAATGTTAATTGAGTGGATGTACTTAACTACAAATAATTGCCCTAATGGTAGCATGAGATAACAAAAAAGGGCCGCTAAAAAGTCAGGCCCTTTCTGCTATGTATAGGAAATGACTACTGACGGGTAATCATACGTTTGCGTTCAAACTCACGTATTTTTTCCATGTATTGCTGTAAACCTTGTTTGGTTAGCACGCTACGACGACCATCTAGCACTTGACCACCAAATTCATCTGCCAGCTTACGTGCGGCGTTATGCATCATGTTGAACACTTGATGCGGGTCGCCTTCAATGGGCAGGATCATAAACAAAGAAACACCCTGAGTGTTAAAGGTTTCAAGGTTATCAATATCGAAAATTCCAGGCTTAAACATATTGGCTAAGCTAAATAACACTGGGCCTTTGCCATTTGAATTCACATGACGGTGGAAAATATCCTGGTCGCCAAACTTAAAGCCAAGGGTAAGTAGCATTGGCAACAAGGCCGCACCAGCTATTGGGTCGTCCTCGGGCGCTTTCACATTGAGTACAAGTACTTCTTGCTCAATTTGCTCAGAAGCGCCTTCATTTTGAGTGGGGCTGTCAGAAGCAGTCGCGTTTTGCATACTGTTATCTTGGCTGCCTGTATTCGCACTTTCTGCGCCTTCTGAATTGGCTGCATTGGCGGTACTGGCTGCACTATCATCAAAATCGATACGCATTTGATCATCGCCAAATTTAGGCTCTTGGCGCTTGCGAGAAATAGGTTTGCTGCGCTTTCCTTTCATAAATCGCTTAGCTTGTTGACCTAGGCCGCTGGCACTAACGACTTCAGCACCTTCGCTTACCCGATGTTCAGCGTCTTTACGGTCTGTCTCTGCAGTATTCCCCGACACAGATTGCGTTGCCGGTGAATCTAAACTGAAATCATCGATTTCTGGTGAATTGTGTTCAGGTGCTGATTCACTATTGCCTGCATCATGAGACACTGGTGTATTATCGACAGCGCTATAATTTGCAGAGGGCTGGTTGGTAGTGCTAGCGGCAGCTTCACTAGCAGATTCATCGTCACCTTCACGTAATAGAAACCCTGGAGGTTCTGGAAATGAGTCTGAACTGAAACCACCGTCCTCATTTGCAGGAGCTGAACTGCTTTGAAGATGCGGCTTTGGATTAGACACAACCGAACCATAAAGCTTAGGTTTATCGACCACCTTTTCTTTCGGTGCATTTGTGTCACAAGCGGAATCTTCAGAACTCGTTTTTGAACCATTAGCACTTGTGGCAGCACTTGAACCAGAGTTTGAAGTACTAGCTTCTTTCTGTGCAGATGTCGCTAGGTGATCACTGGTATCGTTTTCAGGCGCCAGTTTATCCGATACATTACTAACATCGCTTTCATCACCATAGCTGTCATCGGTGCCATAAAAGCTTTTTGCTTTAGAGGCATTTGCCGCTGTGCGATTGGCATCGCTATGTCCATTGCTACTTGCGTCACTTGGGTTTTGCTCATCGATTGCATCGAAATCGTTTTGTGAATTTTCTTGTGCATTGCCAGAGCTCACCACGCGAACTTGGCCAATACCTAATTCATCAAAACCTTCTGATTGCGAACCTTCTTCCTCGCCCGTATCTGCCCACTGCCTAGGTTCAACCCGAGGTTTACTGTTCGGTTTTGTGTTTTTGCGAATTTTCCAAATACCGTGTGCAAGCACTGCAATTATAAAGCAGGTACCTGCAAACAATAGTGATAGACGTAATTCATCTTCCATTTAGCTTCGTCGCCCTTTGTTATGCTTCTGCGAAAGCCATTGCTTCATCAACATCAACCGCTACCATCCTAGACACACCAGGTTCTGCCATGGTAACACCGGTTAAATGACTTGCCATTTCCATCGCAATCTTATTGTGGGTGATATAAATAAACTGCACCGTTTGCGACATTTCTGAAACCAAGTTACAAAAACGCCCAACGTTAGCATCATCCAATGGTGCATCCACTTCATCCAGCAAACAAAATGGTGCTGGATTAAGCCTAAATATCGCAAATACCAATGATAAAGCGGTTAACGCTTTTTCTCCACCGCTTAAAAGGTGAATTGTACTATTTTTCTTACCAGGAGGGCGTGCCATGATGGTCACCCCGGTTTCCAGTAAGTCATCGTCGGTTAAGGCTAAGTAGGCTGAGCCTCCCCCGAACACTTTGGGAAACAGGGCTTTCAAATCTTGGTTCACTTGCTCAAATGTAGTAGAAAAACGGGTACGGGTTTCTTTATCTATTTTACGTATCGCGCTTTGTAATGTTTCTAACGCATCGGTTAAATCATTATATTGAGTATCAAGGTGTAACTTTCGTTCCGATTGGGTTTCGTATTCTTCTACCGCGGCCAGGTTCACCGCCCCTAAGCGTGACAAACTCCCTTGGGTGCTTTCAAGCTCTTTCTGCCACTTTGATTCTTCAGCCTCGTCAGGCAGTGTTTCAAGAATAGATTTAAGCGACAGCTTGCTGTCTTCTAGCTGCTCCAAAATAGCGGTAGCACGCACTTTAAACCCTTCAATCTCGATATTTAGCTTTTCGATATTGCTGGTGCGCTCTTGAATGTCTTTAGCCAACGCCTGTTGACCTTTTTCTGACTCGCGCAACAATTGTTCTATTTCATCATGCTTAGATTGGTACTCAGAACGCTTATTTTCGAGCTCACTTTTTTGGGTAAGCAATTCTTGTAGTTGAACTTTTTGAACTGCTTGTGGCGCCGACAAGTCGTTAAGCTCTTTGCTTAGCGTATCTCGTCTAGATTGATAATCGGTTAGCTGCTGTTGGTTACGCGTTACCTGTTGCGCGTATAAATTTTGATGACTTTCCAATTGCTGTACTTTCAATGCCATCTCATGAGCCTGATGTGTTAACGACTCTACCTTACTGCGAAGTTGCGCCACCTTATTATCAAATTTTTCTCGGTTGTTTTGTGCTTCACTAACCCGCTCTTCGTATTCTGAGAGCTGTGCTTCATGTATTTCAAGCTGATCAGACAATGTTATAAGCTGCGCTTCTTCTTTATCTAACATGACGTTTTGCTTGCTTAATTCGTCTTTAAGTTTTGCATTCCGTGCCGCTAATTGTTCGTTTTGCATTACCAAAACAGACATGGCATTAGTATGTTGAACTAGGGTATTTTTAAGGTTTTCATAAGTGAGTTTGGCATTTTCACTTTGCTCAGCATTACAATTAACTAGCGTGTCAGCTTCTTCTACTTTTGCTTGAGCTAATGTTAAATCGCTTTCAATGCGGTTAAGAGTTTCACTTAATTCAGCCAGTTTTGATGCTCTATGCAACACACTGTTCTCAACTTCACCGCCCCTCACTACCCAATCTTTGGCACACCAAAGCCCTTCTTGAGAAAGTAAGGTTTGTCCTTCTGCAAGGGTATTAACACTACCCAGTGCATCAGCATTGGTTTCACATAATAGGATATGATTGAACGCTTCTGGTACCCGTTCATTTGGCAAGGCGGCGGCCAGGGTGTTGGGTTGCTTTACATCAGTGAAAGCGGATTGCGCAAACACTCGCCCGCCCATGGGCAAAAACGTTATCTGATTAACTAATTCGTTTACTTCAAGGGAACCGGCAATATACGGTTGATGCCAATAGCGCAATACGGTTTCCACACAGTCATTTAAATGTTCTGGCACGGTTAGCTGCTGCCACAACAGCTGTAAGTCGCTATGCACATCTGTATTGCTGGTAGCAGCGTCATCTTGCAGTGCAGATAGTGCTGCAATGGTAGATTGCAATGATTGTCGTTCGCCATCTAGCTGTCTATGCATTGACTCTGCTTGTGCTAAGGCTTGCTGATTGCTTGCTAGGGCTTCCTTGGTGCCGTTGTACTGTTCCAATGCCCCGCTAACCTGAACTTCGGCTTCGTCAATTTGCGCGGCCAATATCGCAATACGTTCGCTAATATCATCGGTATCAAGCTGAGTAAGCTCATCATTCAGCTCACTAATACGCTGCGTAGTACGAAGTTGCATGTTCATTGTCGACTGAATCTGACTGTGGCAGGTTTGTACTTCTTGCTTTAAGCGATGATAGATTTGTTCGTGCTCACGGCTTTGTGTACTGAAATCCCGGCGCTCTTGCTCGGCATTTTGAAACATGTCTTTGGCTTGCGCCAAGGCTTCATCATTTAATTCTTGCTGGGGCAACAAGGCATCTAAACCTGTTTTAGATGAAGCTAACGCTTGGTTAGCTTCATCTAACCCCGTAACCAACAAGTTCGTTTGTTCGTTTAACGTGGCTAGTTCGGCCTCAATTTGCTGTTTGCGCTGCTGACTATGTAATTCGTTTTGTTCAATGCGGGTAATGGCGTTACTGGTGGTAAATAGTTGCTGCTGTACGTCGTCGGCGGCTTGTTTATTTTGCGCCAGTTGCTCTTTGTAGGTGAGCATGCCCGCTTCGTCGCCATGTTGTCGAGACACTAATGCATCAAGTGCTTGCTGATGACCTTGTAGCGCCTGCTGCAAATTTTCAGTTTGTTCGTTATTTTTCAAAAAGCGGATACCCGCTAACTGCCCTTTGAGTTCACGGACTTTTTCGCGCAACGCTTTATAGCGTGTAGCCGCCGCAGCTTGTCGCTGAAGCTTTTCAAGTTGTTGGCCAAGCTCATCTCGCACATCATTTAACCGCTCTAGGTTATCTTGCGTGTGGCGTATACGGTTTTCGGTTTCTCGCCTTCTTTCTTTGTATTTAGAAATACCGGCCGCTTCTTCAATGAAAACACGCAGCTCTTGCGGCTTAGATTCTATTAGCCGAGAAATCATGCCTTGTTCAATGATGGCATAAGAGCGAGGCCCTAATCCTGTGCCTAAAAACAGATCGGTTACATCACGGCGACGACACTTAGTGCCATTTAGAAAGTAAGTAGATTGGGCATCGCGGGTGACTAATCGTCTTACCGATAATTCGCTGTAGGTAGCATATTCACCGCCAATTCGCCCTGCACTGTTATCAAAAAACAACTCAACACTGCACTGCCCCACAGGTTTACGTGCACTAGAGCCGTTAAAAATAACGTCTGTCATGGCATCGCCACGTAAATTCTTAGCAGAACTTTCCCCTAACACCCATCGTACGGCATCGATTACATTCGACTTTCCGCACCCATTTGGGCCGACGACAGCAGTCATTTCACTAGGAAAAGGAATTGTGGTTGGGTCTACAAAGGACTTAAAGCCCGCTAACTTGATCTTTTTTAAGCGCACAACACTACCTTACGCACTATAGCTACGTAACAAGAGGTGCCCAGCTGATATGGGTTAAACGTTATAAAAGAAATATTTAGCGTATTGGCTAAGTGCATTAGGAAGCACATTTTTATGGTTTTTATTATGCTTGGACTTTACCAAATCTAACAGCTTGTAACAATTACCATTTCGTTTGCGTTAGGGTGTTACGTATAATGTGTAAGTAACTATGTTCCAGTAACTATGTGTAAGTAACATGTTTCAGTAAAACCGCCTTAGTAAAACCGAGCAATGGAGTAATGATGAGTTCGCGAAGTGGTGTACATTATTTTTTTGAAGGGTTTTCATTAATCAAAACTAAGGGCCTAAAACGTTTTGTTTTTGTTCCCTTGGCTATCAATATCCTGCTTTTTTCCGCCGCATTTTATTTTCTATTTGGCCAAATTGAATACGGCATAAGCTATGTCATCAACTTAGTGCCTGAATGGCTGGGTTGGGTTAAAACGGCAGTGAATTTCTTTTTATGGCCATTAGCAGTATTAAGTGTACTGCTTATATTTGCCCTTATATTCGGCACACTCGCAAACTGGATTGCTGCGCCTTTTAACGGTGTATTATCAGAAAAAGTCGAGCGGCACTTAACAGGGCAAGCCATGGGCGACGACGGATTGCTCGACTTGGTAAAAGACATTCCTCGCACCTTGGGACGAGAATTCACCAAACTATTTTGGTATATCCCTCGCGCTATAGGCTTCTTAATACTGTTTATATTTGTGCCTGTGTTCGGGCAAATTCTATGGTTCTTGTTTTCTGCCTGGATGATGGCCATTCAATACTGCGATTACCCTTACGATAATCACAAAATTGACTTTAAGCGCATGCAAAATCACCTGTCACAACATAAAGGCAAATCGATGTCCTTTGGCGTGATGGTGAATATCTTTTCACTTATTCCCGTGGTGAATTTTATTGTTATGCCAGTCGCCATTTGTGGCGCTACATCTATGTGGGTAAGTGAATTACGTGATGAGGCATTAAGAAAACGAGTGTAATACCCTACTCTTCGGTATCGTTATTACTGCCTGTATTTGTAGTGGTAGCAGCATCTGCTGCTGCCTCACCCGCATTCATTTCACCACTCGCCTTGTGGCTTTCGTAGGCCGCAAGCCATTGCCCTGCTTCTTCTGGCTGTCCGTTTTTATGAAATGCTTGGAACAAATTCATTGAAATGGGTCGCTGCGCTGCCGGATTCGCTAATTGCTCTTGCCACAACGACAAATACAAATCAGGTATTACACCACTATCATGGTGCTCCATAAACGTGATCACACGGCTAGGCTTGTAGCTGGTTACGTTTATCGCACCACAGGTTTTAGCCGTACCTACCCGCAAAGGTAAAAATTCTTCTTTGGCTGTTGTTTCCCAGCGATTTACCGTGTTTTGAGGATGATAAGCAATGGCACCGTCCATAGTAAGATTAGGAGGAGCAAACGTGTTTAACCCTTCGCTGGAGCAGTAACGCCTCGCGGCATTACGTGACAGCGCGTATTCATCAATGAAACCCGAGAAGTGCGCCAGTTCATGCACCATCACTGAGTAAGCATCGCTTATATCTAAGTACATCACCCCATTTTGAACATTGGCTTTGCCTTGCTCTGATACCACAATGGCGTGGGTAACATCCCGCGCTTTTACAATGGGAGCGAGCGGCTTTACGTTACAGGCAAGATTACCTTGCCCTTGAAAATTAGCGTTACAGTCGAGCACGTTATTTTCAAGCCATATAGGCGGCGCAATACATAATGGAAGTTCGCTTAGCCGCTCATCATTCTTATAGTCTTTGTATAACTTATCCGCTCGAGCAATCGTGGCTAACGACGTGGCCACAAGTTGTATTCGCTGATGGCACATTGTATTTGATTGCCATGTATATCGAGGCACATTAGAAGGTGTTGTTGGGCTGTATCGCTTGATAACGGATGCCATTTGCTGCGCTAGTTTATGGCCTTCTTTGGCCGCACGCTGAATAAACCCCTTTGCATCTTCGCGATTATTTTCATCCCACAGCAACCTGCCATACTTAAATGCACTTTGCATATCTTGCATGGCCGTTTTTTGGAGCCAAGGTTTGGCTAATTCTGGTTGAGCGTGTAATAGATACCAATCGGCGAGTGCCGCTTGTGCTGGCATATAACCTTGTTCAGCCGCTCTTATTAGCCATTTTTCTCGTTTTTCAGGGTTCTCAGTGGCCATGGCGAAAGCCAGCTGAGCTTCAGCAACGTTACCGAGAGCAGCTAAACGAACGAGCCGGTCGGAAGCGGCCTCTTCACCAAGTAGCTGGTACAAAGCCCATGCAGCGTCAGCGTTATTAATTGAAGCTAGCTGCTCAAGCCAATATTGGGCGTTGTTTTTACTTGCTAGCGTAATAAGAAGGCGTTGCGCTTCTTCGCTAGCATTATCGCTGCCCTGACTTGTACCAGACTGTTCATGGTTTTGCGCCGCAAGCCACAGCAGCGCGTAAACACTTTGCTTTAATGGAGGTGGGTTATTCGCAGAAGTACTAGACGTTAAATCAGTGCTTGCTGTATCAGAGGCAGCTATATCAGAGCCAGTTGAATCAGAAAAAGATTGTTCGGGGATTAATGACTCGGGCAAATCAGGCTCATTAGAGCGAGGTTCGGCTGTAAGAAGTTGCTTATCGTAAGCCTGTATTGCCGATGTAGCATTACGCACTAACTGCTGAGTGTAACGGCCGCTGTCGCCCGCAATCAGCAAAAGCGCTATTATCGCTAGTGTTAATCCACGCATTGTTTAGGCGCTGTTACTCTTGAGCGTCTGACGAACTTTGACGAAGACGGTTAAGTTCCATACGTGCATAACGATGTTCAACATAATCGAAGACGTTAGTGCTTAGCGCCAACTTAAAGTAATTCGAAGCAATACCATTATTACCATCTTGGCTATGGTACTTGCCTAAATAAAAGTACGCTTCACACAGTCTATCGGTTAATGCTTTTTGGCTTTTTACGCCATCAAGTAGCGAATTGAGTACAGCATTTTCATCGACCACCCCTAAGAACAAATCGGTAAGTGTGGTTGCCCAATGTTCGTTGTTCAATTCTGGGCGAATAGCCGCTAAATAAGCCTGACCTTCTTCTGGCGACAAATCATAATGTGCGAAATAAGCCCACAATGCGCGAAACGGGTCAGAATTGTCTTTTTGTAGAAATAAGCCTAAATCTTCAACAGCCAGCTCAGCTCTACCACCGTAATACAAGGCAATGCCGCGATTTAAAAAAGCGAAATCGTATTCAGGGTTAATTTCTAGCGTAGAATCGAAAGAATCGTAGGCTTGAATAAAGTCACTTTGCTGAATGTAGTGAATGCCCATTGAATTATAGGCTTCTGCAAAATCGGGCTTAAGATTAATGGCCTGACTGTAATCAAACTGCGCTAGCCCACCTAAGCCAACGCTGTCGTATAGCATTCCGCGCTGTAGGTGAAGCTCTGCTTTGTCTTCGTCAGACAAGGCACTGCTACCCAAAATTTGATTGTAACGGGCAATAGCCATTTCAGAGCGAGGATTAACTGGCGCAGGCTCTGCTAACAGTAAATTACCCATTTGTGGTTGGCGAGAAACTTCTGGAGTTTGTGCACAACCGCCTAAAATACCAACAGATATGAAAAAAAAGATGAGACTAACGTTTCGACGCATGGTAAAAAAGCATTCTTAAGTAAGAAAAAACATCCCGCGTTACAGATGCGTAAGCGGCTTTATATGCCGCCAACCTTCTCGCATTTAGTATAAAAAGTAAAGTTATAAGTCGGGAGAATGTAGGTAGTTATGGATAATAAAAAGATAAAAAAACTAATAGAACAAGCACAAGAAGTTCAACAACACTCGCACTCACCTTATTCTAATTTCAAAGTGGGTGCAGCTGTACTTACTGAGTCAGGTGATATTTTTGCAGGCTGCAACGTAGAAAGTGCCGCTTACCCGCTTAGTCAATGCGCTGAAGCTAGCGCCATTGGAAATATGGTTAGTCACGGCCACAAGCGCATTCATTCTATTGTGGTGGCGAGTCAGAACGACGAATTTTGCTTTCCTTGCGGAGGCTGTCGACAAAAAATTGCAGAGTTTGCACCGGATGACACCCCTGTGGTGATGGTCACTAAATCTGGTGAAACCCACAAAACCACCATTGGTGAATTACTGCCTAATGCGTTTAGAGCGCATGATTTAGGTAAGTAATAGGTAAATAGCTACGCTCAAACATAGTGTCTTACGCGGTTATTCTTAGTTATAACACCGCGTAAGGCTTACGCTTTTCACCCGTTTTAATACTAGGTTTCTATCCCCACCGTTTTTGTGATGCCTTGCTTGTTTTACGTTTAACCCGAGCACGTTTGTAATTACTCGGTCTTATCAGCACATTTTCGGCGCCGCAGAACGAGTAATATTCAAGATCAATCCATTTTGATTAAACGCTAATGCGACTTGGTCGCCAATTTCAATACCAGTGGCAATACGCTGATGGGCTCTCATGCTCGCGACAAGATTGTCAGACAAGGTTATTTGCTTTGCCGAGCAATCTACTAACGTCCATTGGTTATCGATGTTCGTCAGTGTCGCTACGCTTGTTCTTACGGCATTCAATGTGACTACCTGTTGTTCATAAGCTCTGCTGTAAGCCTTATATTTTTTGCTGTAATCGTTAATATCTATATCGGCTATTTCATCGCTAAAACCGTGTACTTCAAGTGCCACATCTATAGTGTCAATATTTGCTGTATTACTTACTTGGCTTTTAAAGTCGTAAATGCCGACCAATACCACCAATACAAATGCCGCCGCGCCAAATGCAAACCAATCTTTATGCCAACCCCTCACGCGTTGCCAAAAGCGCTCCCCTCTTACAAAACGTGAATACTCATGGTGTTTGGCATTACCTATCACATTACGTTTAATGCGACTTGGCACCTTACGTTGATGCTTACTGTGCTGATATGCCTGACGGAACTGTTCATTTTCGTCGTTCATGATTGTGACTCCAATGCTTTTCTAAGCTTTTCCCTTGCATAACGAAGACGTGTTTTAACTGTCTCATGAGGGACACAACAAATCGTGCTTATCTCGTGCACGGTGAACCCTTCTTGTTGCAAGGAAAATGCTTCTTTTTGCTCGAAAGGTAACCGCTTTAATAGTTGGTGAAAGTCTGGAATGTCATCTAACGGGGCGCTATCAGACACCAAGTTTTCAACTTGATTACAATGGCTATTTTGTTGATGTTGTTTTCTAAGTTCGTCTAGCAGGGTGTTCCGCCCAAGGGTAAAAAGCCAGCCCAAGAATTTTCCTTCTTGGCGATACAAGTGCTTTTTTTCTATTACCTTTAGCCAGGTTTTTTGGGTTATATCGGCTGCCATATCGGCATCACTCAACACCAACAGATAGTAATACAGTGCATTGCTATGTTGATCGTATAAACGAGATAAGACTTTAGGTTCCCCAGTACGCGCATATCGTTCCATTAAGCTTTCATCGCTTAAGGGAGCACTAAACCAATCTTTGACTGATATCAGCAGCCCTGCTCTGGCATAACTCATACGCGTACTCCCTTAATTACCTTTAAGAACAAACAAAACTAATTAAAACGTATTATTACCGTGCGGATTCAAAACGAAAATCTAATACAACAAACATATCAAGCTGAGCCACTGGCACACCATTTTCTATTTTTGGTTTATATTTCCATTTAGACAGGGCTCGACGGGCTGCACGGTCGAACACACGCTTGGGCTCGGAACCAATGATATGAATATCTTGTACCGTCCCATTTAACGCTACAGTAAAACCTAACTTAACCCACCCTTCTGTACCATTTCGCATCGCCTCTTGGGGAAAGGTTGGATCTACCCGAAATTGCGGAGAAGCTTGCATATCCTTTTTCCCACTTTGAAAATTGGGATTTATATTCACCGTATTGGTTGTAAATTGAGGGGTAAACTTAAACGTTGTATCGGTATCATTGGGCGTAGGATCCGCTTTAGGTATTTCCATAGGCGGTTGTGCTACAGGCTTCTCCATGGGTTTTATAGGCGTACGTACAATCACTTTAGGATCGTCTAAGGTTAGTACTACTGGCCCAACCGTCTGGTATTCAGTAACTTTGCTCCCCACCTGATTATTCTCAATCAACTTAGCCATAACGGCGAACAAACCAAAGGTGATAAGTATACTCATTGCTATATAAATAAGTGGCTTAACGCTAAAAGGTCGAAATACATCATGTTGTGTAAAAGCGTTCATATTGCTCTCCTGTTTTCTTAAATAACGAAACAAGATGGCAATAGGGGTGATTTATTTTTCTACTAAATCAAAACCGCATGCAGACAACCACTGGTATGACCATTCAAATTGATAAATTGACTCCTCTTCATCTGCTAATACTATATTCAGTCTCGCAAACTGGTGAAACCTTAGATCTTTACGCTTGTATTGAAGAACTTGTATCGAAAAGGCCGTGTAAAGAGCCCCTCTAAAGAGCCCTTGTAAAGCGCCCTTTTTAAGAGATACGAAAACGATTAAGCGGCTTACTGAGGTTTCCCAGATAAATTTTGTTGCGTTGAATGTTCGTTTAAAAACCCTATCAAGTTTTTAAGTACATTCCTGCGTACAACTATGGAATATAACTGCCCATGACCACCAAGACTCAAGCGTTATTTACCCCTTTCAAACACAAAGGGCTATCAGTAGACAACAGAATTGTAATGGCACCGATGACACGTGAATTCTCTCCTGAAGGTGTACCAACTTCAGATGTTGCTGATTACTATCGACGCCGCGCTGAAGGTGGAACAGGATTAATCATTACAGAAGGCACCACGGTGAACGACCCGGTGGCCAATATGAGCCATCGCATTCCGGTTTTTCACGGTGATAAGGCACTAGCAGGCTGGGAAGAAACAGTAAAAGCGGTACACAGTGTTGGTGGTAAAATTATGCCACAGCTTTGGCACGTTGGAATGGCTCGAGTTGCTGAAAAAGCCCCTTACCCTGAACTACCTAGTGCAGGCCCTTCAGGCTTGTTCAAGCCAGGTAAGCAAGGCGCAGAGCCAATGACTCAGCAACATATTGAATCGGTAATCAACGCTTTCGCAACTGCTGCGGCAGATGCTAAACGTATTGGCTTTGATGGTATCGAAATACATGGCGCACATGGCTATTTGATTGACCAGTTTTTCTGGAGTGGCACTAATGTGCGCACCGATGAATGGGGTGGCAGCATGGCAAACCGTGGTCGCTTTGCGGTAGAAATTATTAAAGCTATCCGCGCAGCTACGTCACCTGACTTCCCCATTGTGCTTCGTTATTCACAATGGAAACAACAAGATTACACAGCACGTCTGGCTGAAACACCGCAATTACTTGAAGAGTTTTTAGCGCCGCTTAGCGATGCAGGTGTAGACATTTTCCATTGTTCTCAGCGCCGATATTGGGAAAATGAATTTGAAGGGGAAGATTTAAACCTTGCTGGCTGGACTAAAAAACTTACCGGCAAGCCAACCATTACCGTAGGCTCTGTGGGTCTTAACGATGATTTCTTCGGCGCGTTTACTGGTAAAGGTTCAAACACCCGTGCTATCGATGATTTGATTGAACGTTTAGAAAAAGGTGAGTTTGATTTGGTGGCTGTAGGCCGAGCCCTACTACAAGATTCAAACTGGGCTAATAAAATTAAGCACAATCAACTTGATGAGCTAGAAGAATTTTCAGGAAAGGCCCTCGCTTCGCTTACATAAGCAGTTACGGAAGCAGTGACATAAGCAGTGACATAAGCGCCGACATCAGCGCTTATGTAACCTTTTGCAAAGACACACAATAGCTAGCGTTCTTAATTACTTGGCTGCTAGTGTCCATGAGATTGCTTGACTGGCAACACAATGGCTAACGCCCGCAGTAGCTAATACTAACAGTGGCTAACACCTACATAAAATACATAAAAATAGTACTTTCACCATTGACCGTTCAATTAAGCAGTAATCTTCACTATGACACAATCAATGCCGTCTAATAAGTTAGCTAAAAATACACTGCTATTAGCCGCAGCTGCCATTGGATTTGCGCAAACCGTTCTGTTCGCTATTTTAGCGCCACTGGGTCGAGAAATTGGCCTAATAGAAGTGCAAATTGGCGCCATTATATCTTGTTCTTCTCTTACGTTATTTTTAATAAGCCCTTTGTGGGGGCGTGCTAGCGATCGTTGGGGTAGACGAAAAGTGCTGTTGATTGGATTGTTTGGTTATTCTGCGGGTACTTTAGTCTTCGCTGGCGTATTCCAAGCTGCACTATTAGGCTTTCTAGCCCCTTTAGCAGCGCTGGGTTTGCTTATCATCACCCGGGTGGGCAATGCCACGGTAATGGCTGCCGTATCGCCGTCGGCAAGTGCTTATATGGCTGACATCACCACAGTAGAAGAGCGTGTAAAAGGTATGGGCGCTTTAGGTGCTGCCACCAATATTGGCTCAATTTTGGGGCCTGCCATTGGTGGGCTGTTGGCCAGTATAAGTTTACTTACGCCTCTTTATTTTTCTGTGGGGGTGACCGTTGCTGTTGCGGTATTAGCCATGTTTTCTTTGCCTGTATTGCCTAGGCCTACACAGACTTCAACACCCAAAAAGTTGAAGTACACCGACCCTAGAATATTTCCTTTAATAGTTGCAGGCGTATTGTTGTTTATGGGCTTTGCCATCGTTCAGCAAACCATAGCCTTTCGGTTTCAAGACACCTTCACGCTAAACAGTACCGACACGGCTAAAATTGTGGGATTTAGTTTGATGATTTCTGCGGCATCGGCTTTGCTGGTTCAAATGCTGCTTATTCCTCGATTAAAGCTACGGCCTTTCACGTTACTGCGGCTTTCAATGCCCATCATGATGGTAGCGTTTGCTATTTTAGCTTCGGGTGACACTAAATTTCAGTTTATGTCAGCCATGTGCGTATTGGGTTTAGGATTAGGAATAGCGGGCCCAGGGTTTATGGCTGGGGTATCGGTGGCGGTATCATCAGATGAACAAGGGGCGGTAGCCGGCATCGCCGGCGCTTGCCCACCTTTGGGGTTTGCGGTAGGCCCGCTTTTAGGCTCATACCTTTATGCTATAGATGCCTCACTGCCCTACTGGTTTTCGTTCAGCTGTTATTTGTTGGTGTTCTTCTTCACGCTAAAATTTAAAACACGTCATTAGAATAGGCTATGGCGTTACGTGGGCTTTCTACTTAAGCCATTCAACTAGGGTCAATCAAAGAGACAGGTTCACCCAAATTGCTAAACATGCGCTATTTTGTAACTACAATGCCTTCAGCTTCTGTCACCGTTTTTGCATCGGCGCGCTCTATCACTTTAAGTAGCGTAGTTTGAATGGTTTCATCGGTTCTTGCGTCAGTCTTGCTGGCAAATTTCTGTTCTTGTGGAGCAGCGCCTTCTTCAGCGATAAATCCCATCACCACTTCGTTTGCGCATTCTGGCGTTTCGCCATAATACGTTAACGTAATTTGTGGGTAGCCTTGAAATCCTTTCTTTACCCTTTTGGCAATGCGTTTTGTCGACTTATCTAAATTCATAATAGCTCTGGTAGGTAATTGTTCTAATGCCTAGAGCATTGCATGTAACCTGAGCAATGTCGCAGGTTATTTACTTATAAAGACTTAATTAACGGTAGTTAGCGAAAACATTGGCTGTTAAAAGTGGGTTATTACAAAGAAGAATGCAGATATAACGACGGCTAGCCCCACTAACGCACACCAAGCGCCACTGTGCTGGTTGTTATTTCGCGCTATAATTCGTGCTATATTTAGCGCGCCAAAATTTCCGTCTTCAATATCTGAGTGCCGTAGATTAACTTGCTTAGGGTATGCACCAAGGGTTACGGCTTTGCAAATAGGCCATCCTACCCAATAGCAAACGGTCCAAAAAAACAATTCAATAATTAGGTAACCAACTGCCCTAAAGAGGCCTTTGGCTACTTCCCCTACAATAACTTCTTCCATCGTTTATTGTCCCTGCTTCATGTAAAACTGACCAAGCCGCTGATAGATGCTTTGGGGTAATTTATAAACTTAATGGCAGAATAGACAATAAATGAGGTACAAACAAAGACCAAGGTGTAACCGAATATGTTAAGTAGTATTACCGTCACAATATAGACTTTGAAAATAAACTCAGAGGTGAGCGCTTCAAATATGGCGTAGGCTAAAACCTGCTGCTACGCCCTAAGGAATAGATTTAGTAAATCAAAAATTATATTTCTGACGTTTTCACATCGTTTTTTAGTACCAGTACGATTAGAAATATAATTGCTAACGGCGGCACGAGTGCAGCGATGAAAGCTATGATAGAGGTAAGAATGGGCGACAGGGTTTTTCGCTTCCCTAAATAATAGCCAACAGCAGCCATCAGTACAGCAAAGACAATAATAACTTGTCCAAACAATGTTGCATTAATATTCATAGCAAAAAATCCTTCGTTTCATCTTCGATAAGATAACCACCTTAGCGAAGGCGATGTTCATCATACAATCGCCTTTACGTAAAGTTGCCAACTTTCACACAAGTTATTGAATTATAATAAATTTAGTTAAAGTGCAACTTAGTTAACTTTAATACTGCCTTTGTCTATCTGTTGTACTGCGGTGTATGGAATAACAATAGTGTCTGCCACAATAGAAAACGCCGCATCAATAACAAAGAAAGGGACTTTCCCAACCGTAGAACCGATATTTTCCCGGCGGCTTGGTTCACCGTTTAACAAACATACATTATATGAGAACCCACTGTATACACGAGGAATTTCTTCGCAGTAGCTTTTCTTACCTTGATGTTCAATTTGAACATGGTTGTTGTCAGGGGAAATTGTTTTCACAGTGGCACAGGAGCAACACGCTAAAGATAGGATGGCGAGAGACAAAATTTTCATATACTACTAATTCCATTTATTAAGTGAGCATTGTCAAACTAATGTTGATTACATCAGCGGTCTATTAGCCAACAATACCATTACCCGACTACAATTTAAAACAACGGCATGAGTCATGTTCAACTTCTTATGCTGTCACTGCATGAAGTTCATATCCAAAGTAGATCAATATTAAAACGGCCCCGTGTTTAAATTAAACTTTCAAAAGTTTGATAAAGGTCAAATTGTTCAATAAATAAACGGCGTATTCTATTGGTGTAAAAGCATCTTTTAATGAGCGAGCACCAAGTGATAGATTCACGGAAAGAACAAATAGATGCGATGCATGATGGCGTTATTGTAGCGGTAAGGGGGAGTATTGTTGATATTCGTTTTACTAATCAACTCCCAGATATCCACACGATCATTTACGCTAATGACGGTAAGATAACGTTAGAAGTGGTTTCTCAACTCTCAGCAGAAAAAGTGCGTACTATTGCGCTAACGCCTACCCAGGGTTTAGCTCGCGGTATGATTGTAAAAAGCTCACAAGGCCCTTTAAAGGTGCCTGTTGGCCCTTCAATACTCACCAGAATGTTCAATGTGTTTGGTGAAGCCATAGACGGTAAACCTTTTACTGACGATGCAGAGCTTCGTAGTGTTCATCAATCCCCTCCTCCCCTTGTTAGTATTTCCAGCCAGCTACAGATATTTGAAACTGGCATCAAAATCGTTGATGTTCTGTGTCCGCTTGAGCGAGGCGGAAAGGCAGGCTTGTTTGGTGGCGCTGGCGTGGGCAAGACCGTTTTGCTCACCGAAATGATTCACAACATGGTAAGCCACCAACAAGGCGTGAGTATATTTTGCGGTATTGGTGAACGCTGCAGAGAAGGAGAAGAGCTATATCGCGAGATGAAACAGGCCGGAGTATTAGACAACATGGTCATGTTATTCGGACAAATGAATGAGCCTCCTGGAAGTCGCTTTAGAATAGGTCATAGTGCGTTAACCATGGCTGAGTACTTTCGTGATGACGAAAAGAAAGATGTGCTGTTGCTTATCGACAATATATTTCGCTTTATTCAAGCAGGATCTGAAGTGTCTGGCCTAATGGGGCAAATGCCATCGCGAATGGGTTACCAACCAACATTAGGTACTGAGTTATCAAGTTTAGAAGAACGTATCGCCAATACACAAAGCGGTGCCATTACTTCTATTCAAGCAGTCTATGTGCCTGCTGATGATTTTACTGACCCAGCAGCAGTACATACCTTTTCTCACCTATCAGCCACCTTAGTGTTGTCACGCAAACGCGCGAGTGAAGGCTTCTACCCGGCGGTCGATCCGTTGCAGTCCAGTTCAAAACTGGCCACCCCTAATGTGGTTGGCGACAAGCATTACCAAATAGCACAACAGGTTCGTCATATTCTTGCCCAGTACAACGAATTAAAAGACATCATTGCCATGTTGGGCTTAGAACAGTTATCTAAGAAAGATCGTAATGTTGTGGCAAGGGCTCGTCGTTTAGAACGCTTCTTTACCCAACCATTTTTCACTACCGAGCAGTTTACTGGCATGCAAGGTAAGTTCGTTAGCATCGAGCAAGCATTAGAAGGCTGCGAACGTATTTTAAGCGGCGAGTTTGATGAGTATCCCGAAAGCGCCTTGTACATGATTGGCGATATCAATGACGCCATTAGCGGTCAAAAAGCACCTAAAAAAGCAGAGGATGAGGCACATCATGCAGGTTAATATTCTATTACCCAACCAGATATTTGCCCAGCTGTCAGGCATCAGCAATCTTATCATTGAAACTCCTTCAGGAAGCTTCGGCATTCTTCCACATCGTTTAGATTGCATCACTCCCTTGCTGCCTGGAATTTTAACTTATCAATGTAGTAACCAAGAGCCGCAATTTATTGCTATTGATCAAGGGGTGTTAGTGAAAACGGGGAAGCAAGTATCTATATCCGTTAGAAGAGCGATAGGTGGGCAATCTCTTGAAACCTTGCAACAAGCGGTTACCCAAGAATTTATTAATCTGGATGAGGAACAACAAGCCCTGCGGGCTGTGTTAGCTAAGTTGGAATCTGGATTTCTTAAACAATTTTCGTCACTGTCTAAGCAGTAGCTTCATGGATAAACCACCCATTAATGCTAAAAACAATAGGCCTCCACGCAAACAAAGCATGTCTCACCAAGTAGATAAGAAAGTGGCATTAAAGTTACATGCTAAGCGCCATAAACACCCGGGCGTGTGGTTTGGATTAGGATTAATAGGGGTTGTGGGTTGGTCTGTGGCACTTCCCACGCTTTTGGGTATTGCATTAGGCGTTTGGCTTGACGCCAGTATCAATGATTCTCGCTCTTATACCCTTATATTTTTACTGGCGGGGTTAACGTTGGGCTGTTTTATTGCGTGGAATTGGGTGAGTAAGGAGTATGCAGCAATGCATAGCCTCTCTGTTCAGACTACTTCCACCACTAAGAGCAACGCTGAGCCAAAGGCGAAAAAACTAAAGAAAACGGATAAAAATAAGGAGCTACCTAGTAATGACACTCACTGAAAATGTTAATTTAACCTCGCTTATCTTCCCTTTTCTAATAGGCGCAGTACTAGGTTGCTGTTTTTTCTATGCCCTGTGGTTTACCGTGAAAAAAGGCATTAATGCCACGCACCCAGCACTATGGTTTTTAGGCAGTATCTTAGTTCGTATGGGTACGGCGATAACTGTTTTTTACTGGGTTGGTAATAATGATATTTGGCACCTTATAGCCTGCTTGGTTGGCTTTGTGATAGGAAGAATCCTAATGACTAAAGTCATTAACAAAGCCAATCCTACCGACGCAGAAAAAGGAGCACTCCATCATGCACCTTAGTCCCGATGAAATTGTTTATTGGCAGTATGGTGCTATTAAGATAAGCGCTACGCTTGTTTTTACTTGGGCCATTATGGCGTTACTGGTGGTAAGTGCCTATTTCATCACTCGTAACCTCAATAAAAAAAGTCATCGCTCACGCTGGCAAAACGCCTTGGAAATAATAGTCATTACCATCAATGAACAAATTTCAGATGCGGGCTTAGTAAAACCACGACGCTACATGGGTTTTCTGGGCACGTTGTTTTTATTCATTGCAATGGCAAACCTACTGACTATTTTCCCCGGATTTGAGCCGCCAAGTAGTTCGCTATCCACCACTATTGCATTGGCTTTTTGTGTATTTGTATCTGTGCCTTTTTACGGAATAAAAAACAAAGGGGTGAAGCAATATTTGCTTTCTTACGCTGAACCCACGTATTTCATGTTGCCCTTTAATATTGTAGGCGAGCTTTCACGCACCCTGGCCCTTGCCGTGCGGTTGTTTGGCAACATGATGAGTGGCGCTATGATTTTAGCTATTCTACTGGTCATTTCGCCTTTGATATTCCCTGTTGTCATGTCGCTGCTTGGCCTGCTGACCGGTATGGTTCAAGCCTACATCTTTTTTGTTTTAGCATCGGTTTACATTGCCGCTGCCAGCACGGTTAGTGCAAAAGCCTCCCTTACCCTAACGCCACCACAACAAAAGGCAGAATAATGGATAGTCTTACTTTAATCGCAATTTGCTCAATCATTACCGCAGGTCTTACCATAGGTATTGGCGTGCTTGGGCCATCGCTTGCAGAAGGAAAAGCGGTAGCCAGTGCGCTAAACGCGCTGGCTCAGCAGCCCGATGCATCCCCTACCATTACCCGAACCTTATTTGTAGGGCTCGCCATGATTGAGTCGACGGCCATCTATTGTTTTGTAGTCTCAATGATTGTGTTGTTCAGTAACCCATTTTGGAATTATATCATCGCCCAAAATGGAGGCTAAGCCATGCCTATCGATTGGTTTACTGTTATTGCACAAATAATCAATTTTCTGATTTTAGTGTGGCTACTTAAGCGCTTTTTATACAAGCCTATTCTTGATGGTATTGATGCACGGGAACATAAAATTTCACGTGTTATATCTAGTGCAGAAACCAAAAAGAAAAACGCAGAGGCCCTTGAAAACCAATACAAGGATAAACTGACGAATATAGATGCTGAACGCTCAGCCATTATTAAACTCGCTAAAGAAGAAGCACAGAAAGCACACTTAGCCGCCATGCAAAATGCGAAAGTACAAGCAGATGCATTTGCAATAAAACGTACCGCGGCTTTGAATACTGAAATTCAAACGTTACAAAACGATGTGATTAATAAAAGCGTGAAAGAAGTGTTTGCCCTTAGCCGTAAGGTAATCAGCGAACTTTCAGACCAACAACTTCAAGACAAAATGTTCGACAAACTTTTATCACACCTTAAAGCCCTTAATGCAGAGCGACACGTTGGGTTAAACCAGGCTATCCAAAATAACCAAGGACATGCGAAGGTACGTAGCATCGCCCCTTTATCGCAAGCACAATGTGAGCGTCTAAAAGCATATTTACAAGGCCTACTAACTGAACAGACTAGCGGCGAAAGTCTGACTATAACCCTCGACTTAGAGGTAGATCCTCAGTTGATTGCGGGTTTAGAACTTGCTTTTGGTGGTTGGAAACTCAGTTGGAGCGCTAATGAAACGTTAAATGCATTGCAACGTGAGGTAGAAATGTCTCTTGATGTTCAATACCAAGAGAACGGCACAAGTATGCCCGTCGACAACGAACACCATTCGCTAAGTGCTAGCAGTTAAGGTCATAACATGAACGACTCTACTACCAATGCCTTAAAAAAACGCTATCAATATGTATTTGATCAATTTGAGTATATCCGTGAATCTAATCATCCTGACGTCAGCTTGCAGGAAATGGGCACCATTGAAAGCGTATCAGCTGGCATTGCGATTGTGTCAGGCTTATTCGGTGCTGGCTTTGAAGAATTACTGCTTTTCCCAAACGATATTTACGGTATAGCATTTAATATTGATGAGCATGAGATTGGCGTCATAATGCTAGGCGACTACACTGCGCTGCATGCAGGTGACGAAGTTAAGCGGACTGGCCGCGTAATGGATATAGCAGTGGGTTATGAGCTACTAGGCAGAGTTATCGACCCATTGGGCAATTCGCTAGACGCTAAAGGCAATATTGTTACCCGAGAACGGCTCCCCATTGAACGACCGGCACCAGAAATTATGTCACGTTCCCCTGTCACCGAGCCTCTACAAACAGGGGTAAAAGCGTTGGATGCTTTGTTGCCCATTGGTCGCGGCCAACGAGAGTTAATACTGGGTGACCGTCAGACGGGTAAAACAGCGATAGCTATCGACACTATTTTAAATCAAAAAGACAAAAATGCACTTTGCGTTTATTGCGCCATAGGTCAAAAATCGGCGTCAGTGGCCAAAACCATCACCACATTACAACGCAACAATGCACTGGAATACACAGTAGTTATGGTAACAGAGGGAAATGATCCTCCCGGGCTAGATTACATTGCACCTTATGCCGCAACCAGTATTGCCGAGTATTTTATGCAACAAGGTAAAGATGTTCTTATTGTTTACGATGACTTAACGCAGCATGCTCGCTCTTATCGCGAACTATCATTATTACTTCGCAGACCGCCTGGACGTGAAGCATTTCCAGGAGATATTTTTTATCTGCATTCTCGGCTTTTAGAGCGTGCCACACACCTAAACGAAGCACTAGGTGGCGGCTCACTCACCGCCCTGCCTATTATTGAAACTGAAGAGCAAAATATGTCGGCTTATATACCGACTAATTTAATATCCATTACTGATGGCCAAATATACTTATCGCCGACTTTGTTTTCCCTTGGCGTACTGCCGGCGGTAGATGTAGGGAAGTCAGTGTCTCGCGTTGGCGGCAAAGCACAAAGACCCGCTTTTAGGAAAGTCGCTGGTGCCCTAAAGCTAGCGTATGCCCAATTTGAAGAACTAGAAACCTTTGCACGGTTTGGTGCACGACTAGACTCCGATAGCCTTTTAGCCATAGAGCATGGATTACGCATTCGAGCGTGCATGAAACAAGCGGAATCCCATCCCTTTTCAGTAGCCGCGCAAATTGCCATTTTACTCGCCCTTACCAAAGGGCTTCTGGATACCATTGCGCTTGCGTTAATTGATAGCGCGCAAGCTTCAATCATAGAGGGGCTTGGTACATTAGCCCCAGCATTGCATGAAAAATTAGCATCAGCACAGCCATTGTCCGATGAAGAGAGCGACACTGTGCTGACCATGATAAAGACACAACTGGCTAGTGTGGAACCAACACCCGTTACTAAAACGTTTTCTGGCGAGGAGCGTTAACGTGACAGAGCTAATATGTATAGCTGTATATGAGAGAGATAATGTGAGAGAGCTAACGTGGGAGAGCTGAGCAGCGGACTACAGCGTAAAATTAATAGTGCCACAGACTTAAAATCGGTGGTGAGGACCATGAAAGCAATGGCAGCAGCCAATATTAGCCAGTATGAAATGGCGGTTTCAGCACTCGATGACTATTACAAAACTGTACAGCTCGGGTTAGTGGCTTATTTTCGTCATAATCACGTAAATATCAAAGCCGTAAACTATGCGACAGCGAACAAAACCACGTCTTTAGGGAAAGTTGGGTTCATCGCCATTGGTTCCGATCAGGGACTAGTAGGTAAATTCAACGACGCGTTGGTTTCCCATCTGTTAAACAGGATGAATGCGCTGCCAGGTGAAAAGCGAGTGTGGCCCATTGGTGAACGTATTCAGACTCACTTAAGTAGTTTGAATATACCTATAGAGCAGCCATTTGCGCTCCCTAATTCAATTAATGCAGTAACAGGATTGGTCACTTCATTGCTGCAAGAAATAGAAGCACTACTGCAATCAAATGAATTATCTGCACTACACATTGTGTTTAACCGCAGTTTACCCAATGCAAAGTATGAAGCATATAGTCAGAAGGTATTGCCGCTTGATAACGAATGGCAACAAAAGCTAATAGTAACGCCTTGGCCTTCCCGTTGCTTACCTCAATTGCTCACTGATTCAAAGAAAACGTTTAGTGCGTTAATTGGCGAGTATTTATTTACTACTTTGTATAGGGCATGTACTGAATCATTGGCCAGTGAAAACGCAAGTAGATTAACTGCCATGCAACGTGCTGAAAAAAATATAGAAGAAATTCAAACCGAGCTTTCCCGACAATTTCACCGTCAAAGGCAGCAAGGCATTGATGAAGAGCTTTCCGACTTGGTAAGTGGATTTGAAGCCCTGTCTGAAAATTGAAGAGAGGACAATTTTGGAGAATGAAAATGAGTTTTTTGTTTAACAACTTAGGTGTTCTTAATCTCAGGGATTATCTCCAGTAAATCGGTAGCCCCAACATCTACTCCACGCTGAGAAAGTAATGTAGTAATTTGTCCGCGGTGATGTGTTTGATGGTTAAATAAGTGCAGTATAAGTTGACCGAAGTTTTTCGTATGCGGCACGCCCGCAGTATCGTGAAATGACAAGTCAGTGGTAAGCACTTCACTTGATAAGGCATTAGCGAAGGCCAAAATAGCCTCATCCACTTTCACTCTTTGCTCGCGTAGTAACGCTATATCGTCAAAAAGGGTTTCATCTAGCTTTTTAGGAAGCGGCATTGCTATTACGCTGTCTAACTCGCTGAACCTATCAGGATGCTGTGCAAATCGTTGAAGCCAGATAATATCGGCAACCAATATGTGGTTAAGCGTGCCTAATATAGATCCAAAAAAAGCGCCCACATCTTCACTCAATTCAGCGGGGCTTAATTGCAATGCCGCTGAATATACAGACTCATTCATCCACTGATTGTATTGAGCCATCAATGTGAAGCTATTTTTCAAAGACATAACGTTTCCTAAGACATGTCGCTTCGTTTAGTTAATGCTAGCTTAAGTTCATCTAAGTAACTTTCAAAAGGCTTCCACTGCTGCATGCCAGTTTTGTAAATAGGCTGGCGTACTTGTTCTGAACTGGGGGTTTTAATTACCCTTTTGGTTTCATAGAACGATAAACAAGCCGGTTCAAATGGCAGACCGCAATAATCAAGTATGCGCTGCACTTGCCCTTCTAAATCATCAAGCACATCTTCGTGCTGAACGGTTAGAATATGATCGGGCAATACAGAATGCCAGTGGGCCATTAATTTTTCATAAGCACAATAATAACGGCCAATATCATCTAAGGAGTAGCTAAACTCCTGCCCTTCCCCGAATAACTGCTTAAAGCCACTAAAGCAGCAATCCATGGGGTCGCGCCTAGCATCGATAATTTTTGCGTTTGGCAAAATGCGCTTTATAAGCCCAATATGCACAAAGTTATTCGGCATTTTATCAATAAAAAATGGGGCAGACTGACGATAAGCTTGGGTTTGCGCCATGTATTTTTCGCCAAGGGCAATGCACGCTTCATCGGATAAATCGGCAAGATTGTACGGATACGCTTTCTTCTGATTACTTAAGCTAGATGCAATCCCTAAAATATCATGTAACTCCATGGTGCCATCTACCATAGAGTGAGACGCCAAAATTTGCTCTAATAAGGTGGAACCCGCGCGAGGTAACCCCACAATGAAGATAGGATCGGGCGCATCGCAGCCGCTGAACTCACTCATTAATTCTGCATCGCAAGCCGATGCTTGGGCTTCAAGTGCCGCTTCTGTGCGAGCAATATCAAAGCGATGCGTGCGCTTTTTCAAGATGTTGCCTTTGTTATAATATTCAAATGCTCTGGGGGCCTGCTTGGCATCTTCAAAGCCTTTGCCTAACGCAAAGCAAAGGTGAATTCTGTCGTCTAGCTTTGTGGTTTCAAGCGCTTCTTGCTGTTGCATTTCCGTCAAAGCGTTATCATCAAAACGATAAGTTTTCGTATTAGCCAAGCTCCAGTACGCGTCGCCAAAATCAGGCGCAAACACAGCGGCTTTTTCGTAAGAAGCAATTGCCTCTTTCACATCGCCTTTGGCCTTTAACGCATGGCCTAGCGCAACCCACAGTGCGGGGCGATCTTGCTTATCGGCGAGTAAACTATGATAAATACCAATGGCTTCTTCTAACTCAGCAACACCCACTAACGCATGGGCTAAGCTTACTTTTATGGAAAAGCTTTCTGGCTGTTGTGCTAAGCGCGCTCGTGCCACTTTAGCCGCCTGCGGGAATTTGCCCAATTTAGCCAGCAAACTTTGATAAGCCGCTTGGGCTTTATCATTTTCAGGGTAAAGCGCAACACAGCTTTCTAATAAAAACTCGGCATCATGATATACCTTCAACTGTACCCCTAATTCAGCGAGCAGCATCATGGCTTCAGAGTGATGTTTGTTTTTGGCTAAGAACTGACGGCATACCTGTTCTGCTTTATGCAACTGGCCTTCGTGCATTAAGTCATGTGCGCCAAGCAATGGTTTGGGCAGACTTTGCAGGAAACTAATGTGTTGTTGTGCGAGTGCCAAAGCTTGAGGTTGATTGTCTCGCTTGTATACGGCCTCTAACTGCTGCCATGCTGCAACAAGTGCGGGGTTGAAACGTGTAGCTTGATAAAAAGCATTCGCAGCATCGCTATGGGCAGCATCGCGTGCATAACAGTAGCCCAATTCTTGAAAGCCTCTGCCGTAATCAGGAAATATTTCGACAAGCTGCAACAATGTACTTATTGCGCTTTTAATTTCTCCGGCAAGTCTATAGGCCACGGCCATTACATACATGGCTTCGCGGGTAGCGTCTTCGCTGGGTTTAGCATTCAGAAACTGCTTACTTTGCGCAATAACATACTGATGATTAGACTGCATCAAACTTTGTTTTAGTGCAGTAAGAGTTTGTTGTTCTTGTGAATTCATAAATACAGCATGCCTAAAAACATAAAAAAACGGCATCCCCTAAGGCATGCCGTTTTAGGTAGGTGTAACATATTACATGAAGTTCAAATTACACCAAAGTCAGATTACACAACTTGTGTTTAGTAGTAATCGTAAGAAAAGCGCACGCCAATTGTACGTGGGCGATTCGTTACTACCTTAGGTGTAAACTGCTGAGTATCAATATTTAATATCGCGCTTTCATCAAACACGTTATCGATATAAAGCTCGGCTTTCCAAATGTCGTTAGTTACACCAACGGCCAAGTTAGCTAGCATGTAAGACTCTTGTACGTAACGGCCACCTTCGAAGGTATTGCCATTTGAATCAGCGTAGGTTACCCCTTCGTAAACATCTGCATGCTTTTCAATTTTAAGGCCAGAACCTGTGCCATAAATTAGTTGCGTTGCATCTTCCATTACGTAAGCGTCCATTACCATGCCCGCATAACGGTCACCCGTGTAGCTTACAGAGCCGTTCACATAACCACGCTTGTCGCCTTCTAATTCGAAGAAGTAACGGGCGTTAATGTTACCAGAGAAACCTGCAGAATAAGGAAGCTCAGAGCCTACACCTGCTGCAATACCTTCTAATTCAGAATTTACGCTAGTTAATTCAGTATTTAGTAAACTGAATGCGGCGTTAATCACTAAATCGTCTGTGGCTAACCAAGTTATGTCAGCATCTAAACCTTGAATCTCTGCATCACCCACGTTGTCGGTAAATACTAAGAATGAGATATTGGTAGGGTCAAAACGCGACGTTTGTAAGTCGCTAATTTCAGAGTAATACGCCGTCGCGTTTACACGTAAAATACCATCTAAGAAATCGCCCTTCACACCTAGCTCGTAGTTATCGAGGGTATCTGTGGTTGAGTACACAGGAATACGGAAGTTTTCAAATGCGCCACTTTGGTTTTTCGCCAAACCACCACCAACACGGTTGGTTACCGGCGGACGGAAACCTTCAGAGTAGTTAGCAAACAATAATAAATCGTCGTTTACCTTCCAATCTAGTGAGAACTTGAAGATAGTATCGTCAACGGTAAGTACACCATCGCTACCTAATAAATCCGTTTCTAGCTGGCCACTAGCAATAGCAGCATTTACTGCATCTGGGTCTAGGCCAACGGCGGCTAACTCATCTGGGTCAAGTGAACCAAATGCTTGAACACGGCGTGTTACGTCAACAGTAGAAGTTGAACCTGTGTATTTATCATCAATTTGATACCAACGTGCGCCTACACTAGCGGTGAGTGAATCGGTAATGTCGTATTCAAACTGACCAAATACCGCAATTTGCTCAACGGTATGAGTAATGTCGTTAATAAAGCTTATTTCTGATGGGAACGGACCACCGTCGCTATTAATACCATCAGTACCTACTAGGGTTCTTTGTAGGTTATTAAAGCCAAATCGCGTTAGTTCGCCGTCTGTATTGGCAATTTTGAACTGCCCTACTGTGGCCACTTCTTGATCATCATAGAACAAACCAGCGGTTACACGCCAAGGCATATCCATGGTTGTAACAAAACGAAGCTCGTGTGTAGAACGGGTTGTAGTGGTATCTTCTTTGAAGTACTTGGTAGGATCTAAGCAGCGCTGATCTTCAGCTTCAACACCAGATTCATAGTGGTTACATACATAGTACGCTGCAAAAGCACCACCATTTGTGTACCCCGTGTAATCGGCTAAGGTATCGATTTCACGATCTAAATAACCACCAGTGTAAACAAGATCTAGTTTTTCTAAACGACCTTCTAGTGTCCACGTTGTTAAGCCAAACTCATCTTTGTTTTCTTCTTGTTGAAAGCGAAGCGCAGAACTTTCGCCCTCAAGCGTAGGGTCGTATGCAAATACACCTTCAGTATCTAACGATTGTTGAGTATGTTGAACCAACAAATCCCAGTCATCGTTAAATTCATATAACAAACCGAAACGTGCACCCGTGTAGATTGCATCATTGAAGTCTTCTTCAACAAGCGCATCATTTTGTGGTGATACAACAGATGCTTCTTCGTTAGAGTTAACGCCTGGGCTAGTCACGCGGTTTTGATCCATAGCAACTGGATCAGCAAGTACGCCGCCAGAGATACGGTCGATAACTACCGCACTTCCAATGTAACCACCTTCGCCGGGAACGTTCATTACGTTATCTATCCAGCCGCCTTGCTTATCGTTGTAAGCCGCAACGCGGAAACCTAACTTGTCGGTCAGTGGCAAATTAAAGTAAGCCGTTACCGAGTTACTCATTTCACCGCCTTTGGTGAAACCAATGTTAGTATCAAAACCAGCACCAAAACTGTTTAGGTCGGGTTTATTCGTGATCAAACGAATTGTACCTGCCTGAGAGCTTGCACCAAACAACGTACCTTGTGGCCCAGGAAGCACTTCAACACGCGCAACGTCAGTAGCGTACACGTCTAAGTTACGACCAGCCATTGATACAGGCTGTTCATCTACATAGAAAGCAACAGAGGGTTGTAGTGCTTGAACAGAAGATAACATGATGTTTGATTGGGTAGTTGCCGCGCCACGAATATAAATTTCGTTTTGGCCTGGGCCTGTACCCTGAAAGACTACGTTAGGTAAGAATTCAACATAGTCTTGAAAATTATCGATGCCTAAATTTTCGAGTGCTTTACCATTAAGTGCAGTAACGGCGACAGGAACGTCTTGGATAGATTCGGCGCGTTTAGTGGCTGTAACTTCTATAGTTTCAAGTTTCGCTGGCGCTTCAGATTCTTGAGCGAGCAACGGTGTAGATGCCAATGCAGCAACAATTGCACAGCTAAGCTGAGTTTTACGCATAATGTGTGTTTTCCCTGTTATGTGATTTTTTATTCTTTGAACTGAGTTTATTTAAAATGCTGTTCAAAGATATCATTTATATTAACCCACAAACGGTGATTAATTTCTACTCTAACGATTATTTAATCACTTATACTTTAGTTTCCCCCCGTTTAATAACGTGAAATTATAAAAACACCAATCAATTAAAGAATCAGTTCTAATAATTACAATCAAAGTTTATAAAAGTTGTTCCATGCTGTATATTTCGACGTAACAACTCTAAGTCGACAGATAAGAGAAAGGACTGATACTAGCGTGAGCGAAACTGAGAACACATCACCCTTAAATAAACCCGTGTTTTACACGTCTTCCATAATTATAGCTTGCCTGCTCATTTTTGCAGCAGCCTTGCCTAAAACCGCCGATTCACTTTTCAAAACTATTCAAGACGTCATAGTGACGAATGGCAGTTGGTTCTACGTACTGACGGTAGCAATTGTTTTGTTGTTTGTGGTTTATCTTGGCATGTCTCGTTATGGCGAGATTAAGCTGGGCCCCGACCATGCCGTACCTGAATTTAAGTTCACTACTTGGTTATCTATGCTGTTTGCTGCAGGTATGGGTATTGGACTTATGTTTTTCGGGGTAGCCGAACCGTTAATGCATTTTCTTGCACCGCCAACTGCAC
This sequence comes from Alteromonas sp. CI.11.F.A3, assembly GCF_032925565.1. Classification (NCBI taxonomy): domain Bacteria; kingdom Pseudomonadati; phylum Pseudomonadota; class Gammaproteobacteria; order Alteromonadales; family Alteromonadaceae; genus Alteromonas; species Alteromonas sp. CI.11.F.A3. Next base: position 2,329,132 of record NZ_CP136708.1, on the reverse strand, counting down.
AAGCGGAAAGTATTGATGCAGTGCGAGAAGCCATGAAAACCACCTTTTTCCATTGGGGTGTCCATGCATGGGCAATTTATGCTGTAGTGGCTTTGATATTGGCCTATTTTTCATATCGTCAAAACTTACCGCTAACACTACGTTCTGCACTGTACCCGTTGATTGGTGATAGGATTTACGGTTGGCCTGGTCACGTTGTGGACATCTTTGCCGTCACCTCTACCGTGTTCGGTGTTTCAACGTCACTCGGGCTAGGTGCATCACAAGTTAATGCAGGCTTTAACTATTTATTTGGCTTACCTTCAAATACCACCGTTCAAATATTAATAATGGCTGGCGTAATTGGCCTAGCGGTTATTTCGGTTGCGACTGGGTTAGATAAAGGTATTCGTATTTTGTCTGAAACCAACATGGTTTTAGCCATCTTGCTGCTTCTTATTGTTCTAGTATTGGGGCCAACCGTATTCTTACTTCAAGCCTACATGCAAAATACGGGGGCTTACCTATCTGACTTAGTTAGAAATACCTTCAACTTATTCGCCTATGACAAAACCGATTGGATTGGTGGCTGGACCATCTTCTATTGGGGCTGGTGGTTAGCGTGGGCACCTTTCGTAGGTTTATTCATTGCACGTATATCATACGGCCGTAGCATTCGTGAGTTCATCATGGGTGTATTACTTATCCCCTCTGCTTTTACGCTTTTCTGGATGACCGTATTCGGTAATGGCGCCATCGACCAAGTGTTAGTGCATGGTAAGGATATATTAGCCACCATGGTTAACGAGGATAGTGCTGTCGCCCTATTCGTGTTCTTAGAGCAATTCCCGTTCTCGTCGATATTAAGCTTTATTGCCGTCATAATGGTCATCGTGTTTTTTGTTACATCTTGTGATTCCGGTGCTATGGTTGTAGACATGCTGTGTTCGCACGGTAGAAACGACACACCATTGTGGCAACGAATTTACTGGGCCGTTGGTGTAGGTGTAGTCAGTGCGGTTCTGCTTTATGCTGGTGGTTTGGGGGCACTTCAAACCATGACCATTGCTTCGGCGCTGCCCTTCGCAATAGTGCTGCTTATCGCCATTGCGGGCTTACTAAAAGCACTACGAGTTGAAGCGTACAAGCGAGAAAGCTTACAAGTGCTTGCAGGTACACCGCAGCACAACGATGGCGATAAAAACTGGAAAGACCGATTAGAAAATATTGTGACTTTCCCAGATGAGAATGCCGTCAGACGCTATATGCAAAAAATTGTTAAGCCTGCTATGTCGGAAGTAGGTAAAGAGTTCGAAACTCAGCAATTTGAAATTTTGATTGATGAAACCGATGAATCACTTATGTTAACGGTAACCATGGGTAGCGACCCTGATTTTGTATACGCAGTGTACCCATCAGCCACTCATCAACCAGAATTTGGCCCAAGTGAGCTACAAGAGGTAGACGAAGGCGAGAAGCCCACGTACTATCGCGCAGAAGTTCATTTAAGTGAAGGTGGTCAAAACTACGACATTATGGGATGGTCGAAAATCTCAGTTATTAATGACGTAATTGATCAGTTTCAAAAGCATCAACACTTTATCCATTTGCTTAAGTAGCTTGGGTTAGGGTTGCAGATTTATTAGGAATAAAATGCGAAAAGAAGAAGAATTGTTGGTTGCACTACGGCGCGTGATCCGCGCCGTGGATTTACGCAGCAAACAATTGAGCAAGCATGTTGGGCTAACAGGCCCGCAACTGTTAGTAATGCAAAATATTCAGGAGAAGCCTGGAATTATGGTGCGAGAAATCGCTGAAAACATAAATCTAAGCCCTGCCACCATTACTAATATTCTTGATCGCCTTGAAGGCAGAGATTTAGCAACCCGTATCCGAAGTACGCAAGATAAGCGTAAAGTAGGCGTTTTCCTTACTGAAAAAGGAAAAGTGGCAGTCATTGATGCCCCTCGCCCACTGCAAGAACACTTCGTAGAGCGCTTTTCGCAACTAAAAGAGTGGGAACAAAGCCAAATGGTGGCTACCGTTCAGCGAATTGCAAGCATGATGGATGCTGAAGATATTGATGCTTCACCGTTCCTTGAGCTTGGTAGTATTTCGGAAAAACCTAGCTAAGTGTAGTGAATACTGTTTGCGTAAATTGTCTTAAGCAGTGCTTACGACAAAACGAAACTAGAAAAAATAAAACAAAACAGCCAGCTTATGCTGGCTGTTTTTTTGTACTTATAAAAGCTTTTCAGTGAGAGCGCGAAGCATCAATGTAACGAGCATTAAGCGAGCTTTGAACCAAGGTTTTAGACAGATTGCTTACCTGTTTGTTTGTCAGCAGCTTTCAATGGGTTTACCCGGCCACCAGTAACTTTATCGGCGCGGCCTTCTTCTTTGGCTTTCTCGGCACGGCGTTTTCTTATTTCTTTCGGGTCGGCAATAAGCGGGCGGTATATTTCGATTCGGTCGCCAGCTTTTACAGTATCACGTAACTTAACTACCCTGCTCCATATGCCCACCTTGGTACTTGATAAATCAATATCTGGGTACTCGTTAAGCAGGTTCGACGCTTGAATTACCTCTTCTACGGTTGCGCCTTCTTTTATCGCCACATCAACCAAAGATTGCTTAGTAGGAAGTGCATAAGCCACTTCAATATTCATTAAGCCTTCACTCACGCGTAAACACTCCTAGCACGTTCGGTAAACGCAACAACCATATTCGCTGCCAAATTATTGAAGATTTTGCCAAACGCCATTTCTACTAACTTGTTGGTAAATTCAAACTCTAGGTTTAGCTCTATTTTGCAAGCTTCGTCGGATAACGCAGAAAATGTCCATCCGCCGGTTAAATAGCGAAATGGCCCATCGACAAGCTGCATATCAATACGCTTACCTGGTTCAAGTTCGTTATGGGTAGTGAACCATTGTTTAATGCCTGCTTTTGCCACTAGCAATGAGGCTTTCATGTTTTCGCCAGATGCTTCTAAAACCTTGCTGTCTCGACAACCTGGCAGAAACTGCGGATAGGCCGCAACGTCGTTTACCAAGTCGAACATAGCCTGGGCGCTGTGTGCTACCAATGCACTGCGTTGTATACTCGCCATGTACTTCACTATATAAATATCGAAAGGCGCATTATACCATAGAAAAAATACCACAGAAAAACCCCTTCTCTCATCTTCGCTTTTTCCGTTTCGCCCCCACATTGTTGTGTAAGGTAACATTACCCTCGCGTATTGGGTGAGCGCTAGAGTGAACACTAAATATTAGTAAATGAACTAATAAATATTGTGATGGGTATACAGACATTCATACAGCAATCAGTATAATAGCGAGCATGAAAAAGAATAAAGCCAACAAAAACACCACAGGTACTATCGCGCAAAACAAGAAGGCGCGTCACGACTATTTCCTAGAGGACAAATTTGAAGCCGGTATTCAGCTTCAAGGCTGGGAAATTAAAAGTATTCGCTCAGGTAAAGTTAACATTTCCGATTGCTATGTGATTATTCAAAATGCCGAAGCGTATTTGGTAGGTTGTCGCATTAGCCCGTTAAACCAAGCATCTACTCACGTTGTGTGTGAACCCGAACGTGCGCGTAAATTATTATTGAAAAAACGCGAACTAGACCGATTAATGGGCGCAAGAGACCGACAAGGTTACTCTATTGTGGCCACTGCCATGTATTGGAAGAAATGCTGGGTTAAGTTAGAAATCAATCTTGCCAAAGGTAAGCATGAACGAGACAAACGAGACTCATTGAAAGATCAAGACTGGCAGCGTCAGAAAGAAAGAATGATGAAACACAGCGTTTAACGCTGTGTTTTACTTTAAGCTGCACGTTATTTGTTGAGTTGGTTTGCCTTAACATGACTAGAGCTAACGGTTTTACCACTGCTACCTGTCTGATTGGTAAGCTGTACACTGCCGTTTTTAGCATTAACGTCACGCTTGGTCATCGATTTGCGGTGCATCATATCAAGTACCAAACTCCACAATGGCGATGGCGAACGTAAGGTCGTTAAGTTATTACCTAAGCGCCTAAGCTGACGGCGAACCATGGCCATATTTGCCAAGCTGGCTAACGATTTATCTTTCCACGTACAATGCGGAATAACACCCGAATAACGCCATTCTTGCTGCCACTTTTTGGCTAAATCAGGCGTAATAGCCAAAGCACTGGCTAACCCCACCAATGAACAACCTTGTTGAATGACTTTTTCGGCAACTTCAGCTCGCTTAATACCGCCCGTTGTCATTAACGGAATATCGGTTTTAGTTTCAAGCGTGTGCGCAAATTCAAGGAAATACGCTTCACGTGCAAGGGTAGTATCGTCTCGAGTTTGCCCTTGCATAGCAGGCGCTTCGTAGCTTCCGCCGGATAATTCCACTACATCCACTCTTAACGCTTCTAACCGACGGACCACTTCACAGGCATCATCAAAACTAAACCCATTTCGCTGAAAGTCAGCAGAATTAAGTTTAACCATAACAATAAAGCCACTTGGGCATACTGCGCGTATTTGGCTAACAATATTAATCAGTAAACGGGCACGGTTAATAATGGAACCGCCCCACTCGTCTTGTCGCTGATTAGTAAGCGGCGATAAAAACTGAGTAAGTAAATAACCGTGCGCTGCATGAATTTCCACGCCATCAAACCCCGCCTTTTGGGCTTGCACTGCGGTTTCAACAAAGCGTTTGCAGACATCGTGAATGTCTTGGCAGGTCATTTCTTTTGGAACGGCAAACAATTTCGAGTGCTTACCCATATCAAGCGGCACGGCTGAAGGCGCAATTGCTTTGCCTTGCATGGCTTTAAATACCTGACGACCAGGATGGTTAATTTGCATCACCGCCAGCGCGCCATTTGATTTGATAATTTTAGACCAGCGCTCGAAAGGTTCTAAGGGAGAACCTTTGTCTAGCACAACGCCGCCCGGGCCCGTCATCGATTCACGATCGACCATAACGTTACCCGTAATGACCATGCCCAAGTTGCCATGCGCCCAATATCGATAAAGGGTGTATAAGGCACTGCCAGGTAGACTGCCAGCACTCGACATGTTCTCTTCCATCGCTGCTTTTACAAGGCGATTACGTACCACTACCCCGCAAGGTAAGGTATAAGGCGTATAAATTATTGAGTCAGATGACATTAGCACTTCAAATGTAATTTTAAGCCGGTACACTTTAATGCTTATTGACGATAAATGCATCTTTTGAAAGCAAAATATAAAGAAATCATTTAACCGCAAGCTAGTTATGTTATACTGCGCTTTCACACTCGGGGCTGATTAGGATTCGACAGGATCTTGGAAGCCGGAGGTGCATGCAGAGGTGCGGCTGGCCTCTTAAAAAAGCCGCATACAAATAGTCGCAAACGACGAAAACTACGCACTAGCCGCTTAATAACCGGTATAGGCCCTTCCACCACAGCTTTGTTTGCTAGCGTGGATTCGGAAGGTCATCCAAGCAAACTAGCGAGGGAAACTCTCCTGAGGTTGAACCGCGAAATAGTATCGGGACAGCTACCAAGAACCCTGTTTGTCGGGGTCTAAAGTAGTTAAAGAAAAGACAAACTAAGCATGTAGTACCAAAGGTAGACATTTTCTGGACGCGGGTTCAAATCCCGCCAGCTCCACCAATTCAGAGGTGCAAATCGTTTTAAAACAATGATTTGCACCTTTTTTGTTTGTGTTGCTAAAACGGTGTGTCACGATTTGGTGTCACGAAATGAAAAACCGTTATCTATATAAGAACAGATTTGGTGTTTACTGTTTGCGCTTTAGTATATTGACAAAAGCAAAGCAGGGACATTTTCAACTTCAATTCTCATTAAAAACCAAAGAGTACGCTCTCGCATTCGAACGCTACTGTGCAGTTATGCCCTCGGCGAGCTCCATGCTGGCAGAATTTAGAATTAATAAACATATGAATGACTCAGAAATCACTCAACTTAAAGACACTCTAAAAGAAATGATAGAGAAGGTTGTAGAAGCGAAGACCGACCCCTCGATTGTTAAGTGGATGGCCCCCATCAGACAGCGAAGATTGGACAATAAAGTCGACGATGTATTCAAATCTACTGAACAACTTGAAGAAAAGGTTCAACGGTTAGAGCTCGAATTGCGTCTTTCTAAAGACAAAGAGAATACTTTGCTCTCAGCTCTAGCCACAGGGGCTTCGGCAAATCCTAGCTCAACTCCTAAGCCAACCAACTCTCGCTCTCTCGGTGAGCTTATAGACGGCTATTGCGCATATAAAGAGAGCACCTGGGGCGATAGAACGACAAAGCAAGCATTATCAAACTTTACTCGGTTTGCGGAGATAGTCGGTTTCGAAACAATGTCGACATCTTTGGATAGCAGGTCAATAGAGCGCTATTTTAACACTCTTAAATCATTACCTAAGAATATTGGTAAAGAACGACTCAAAGTCAATCTAGAGAAGGCAGATGAGATTTCAGCTTGGTGGGCTGAAGCTGCCAAACGCTCAACTGGAACTCCCCTTTCGACTGGAGGGCTTGAAAAGCACTTTTCAGACATAAGGGGGTTTCTAACCTGGTTACATGAACGCCACTTTGTCGATTTGGACTACTCAAAGCATCTCAAGGTTGCTATATCAAAGGGTAGCAAGGTCAAAGAAACACGAGGCATGTATGAATCACTTCATATAAAGAAGATTTTTGAAAGCTACATTTATACGAATGAAAAGCGCTTTCGCGAGATGCCAAAAAGCTTCCACTTTTGGGCCCCTCTCATTGCGACACACTCGGGGATGCGCATATCGGAAATCGCCTGCCTCGAAGTTCAGGATATAACTACTGTTGACGGCGTACTCGTGTTTTCAGTCAATGATGTTTGGAAAACGCCAGCCCTTAAAGATGAAGGGGTATCAAAGTCTAAAAAAACATCAGATTCAATTCGAAACATACCAATCGCTGAAGCGGTTTTAAATGCCGGCCTAGTTGAATTTATCGGCCGGAAAAAGACAGGTTTACTGTTCGGAGACTTAAAACTAAGCTCGACTAAAGGTCAAGGCAATATGGTTTCTCGATGGTACAACGAATTCTTCGTTGAGTACGCCAACGTACCTCGAAAAAATGACAGAGGCACTCCCTTAGCGTTTCATTCGTTTAGGCACACCTTTGTTTCTCTGCTCGATAAAACACAAATCGATGGGAGCCCCCTGAGGCGCGATGAGAGCTATTATGTTACAGGACATAGTGATGACAGCGTGCGCGCTCAAACTTACAACCACGGCAGCTACAGCCTCCCTTACATAAAGAAATACATTGATGCCATCGACTTTGGCTTTGATTGGAAAAATGTATCTTATGAAAGGTTCATCAAGAGGCAAAAGTACTCTGGCGTTTAGGGTCTTCGTACTTAACTATCCCTGCGTACAGTATCGACTATGCGTCTACATAGTCTATAGTAATTCCTCTGACAGCGAGGGGGATTACATGACTAAAATAGAGCTCATAAATCAAGTTGACGAAATAGAATTAATTGCTTCGTTAGTAAATGCATCAGCTAATTCACACACGCGCTCTGAACATCAATGAGGACTACTAAGAGAAGGGACTGAACTGATAATGAGGAAGCTGAGCTCAATGCAACGCGAACTAGAATCCAATCCTAACTGAAAGGGTAAAAGTTTGGTACTGCAACGAAAACAGTCTTACTGTGATCTTCATCACAAGTAGCAGGAATTCCGCTATCTAGCGCGAAATTCACTAAGGCATTGTCGCCAGACCAAGCTTTTTGGCTTGCCCATTCATCAATCATGTAATCTGGTTTATCGTATCGATAGACAATATGCATTGTGATACCGTCAATTTTCGGAATATTAAAATACCACAAAGCAGCACCATCGAGGGTTTGCTTTTCATCTGAACAAACAACATATTGGCGACTTAGTAATGAGTAGCAAGCGCGTGATATACCATAACCGCGGAAGGCGTCATTTACTAAAGCGCTGGTGATTTGAGCGACGGCCCTGTTCTGAAGCATAAATGCTTGAACTAGTGTATGCTGAGCAGAGAGTACATCGAAATTAAAATTAGCAATTGAAATACCGTGGCGCTCAACAACAATCATACCCTTGTTATCTGAGAAAGTGTATATCGTTACTTTTACGACATTATCATCAATCAACTCTTCAATAGTGATATTTTCAGAAGTACTCGAAATATAGCCATCTTCTTCAACATCAGTGCATGAGATTATAACTTTGTCGTGTTGTCCTATCAGTTGGGGCACAGTAATCCATTACCAGTCAAAAAGGGCAATTAGCAGCTCACAGAGACGCCTGTGTTTAATGCAAAATTATTCTTGATATCATTTAGCGGCAACCTAATATCGTTATGTTCTATTACACGAACACGACCAGTTTTAGTATCGCGCTGTAACTCTGCATCAACAGAAATAGATGAGTTAACTTCCAATATGCGCTCGAAATTATCACGAACAATAAAAAATCGGTCTGTAATACCTTTACACTTTTGCCCAAGCACAACGTGGCTATCTCCAAGCTTTGATATAACTTGAAGTTTTTGACGTACTCTGAATTTTGAGATGGTCTTCATTGCTGTTGTCCTTGCCAGAAATTAATCATGGCTTTGATTGAAAGTAAAGATGGCTCATAGCCATCCACCATCAATACTACACAAATGCAAGGCCTAACTGGTCGGAGCTGTTGCGGATTTAGTGCTTTTAAAGCACTTTTTGCGACGAATGACATTTCGACGGAATGTGAACAATAAAATTATGTTCTGGCAGTTAATTTGATACTACTTCCTTTTTCCTACATTAGCAAAGAAAAGGGCTTTCCTGTTTAAACTCAGTTATTAGGGGCTACAGAATTTAGTAGCCCATCTAGAATGGTCAGGTTCAATATACAAACACACCGTACTAGCGATTCGATATCACACTCTTTATTACATTTCAGTTGCACAGGCAATTAACTGTTGATTAATCACTCTAACTTCACGATGCTTGAATTCTAAAGAGTAAATTGTGGTAATTGCTATAAACCGTTCTAAGTACTCACATCGATAGTAATGATTTGGTGGCATCCACCCTGAAGGCCCTCTTGCCCCCTTTGACCGATTTGCTCTTCCATAAACAGCGATTGTGTTCATAGGGGCGTTCGCGAACTCTCTCCTTAATGCAAGCGACCAATCATCAGCGCCATGCTCATAAGCCCACTTTAGAGGCACTATATGGTCAATATCGAGGTCATCATCATCGTAATATACTTTATCAGTGTAGGGGTCGTACCAAGCCCCCCGTAGTTACCTGACAATTCGACTTATCAGCGAATACAACTGGGACACTTGATTGAGTAATTAAAACCTCGACCCTTGTGTCTTGGCAATCTTTGTCATCATCAACCCAGTGCGGAAACAAATCTCTACTATATTCACTATCTATACCCTCCCCATTCGTTACTCGGTAACCTGAGTACATGCGCCCACCTTTGGCTAAACAGGCGTCGATTGTCGCGTAGGCTTTGAAGCGCTTAAGTTTAGAGTGCCACCGGCTACCAACATCATGACATATGCCGGATGAAGACTTCTTAACCAAATTGATATGCTGAGCTGCGTGACCTTGACTAAGAGTGATTGCGAAACATGAGATAGTTAAAGCTGTTACTACTGACTTCACTGACTACCCTTATACAACACCAGAGGCGCTTTTAATCATAGCTTTTAGTTCATCAACGCTAAGTGTTTTGTCTTTTCGGCGATGTACTATCGAGTGACAGTTTGCACATAAGGGAACTAAGTCGACTTCAGGATTTAAAGCTCTAGGCTCTTCATAAGTCGAAACTGGCACACTGTGAGCTTTGCCTATCCTTGTAAACTTTACCAATCCTAGCAACACCAAAATAATGCGGACTATCAGACAGTCGGGCGTTTCGATACTGGACGTTTTTAATTTTGCCTTTGTAGTAAAGGACTTGTGTACCAGCGAGGAGGTATTTCTCATATCGCTTCGGAAAATGATAAAGAGAGCCAGTTTCGTCGACCCACTTAGATTCGTCATTTTCTGTTATTACTGTATACAATCTTGTCTCCCTAACCTGTGTATGGCTACGGTCATTCCTTGGTGTTACTAACATAGCGCCCTATAATCCTCGCTAGCGCGACTTATCGCGAAAGTTTGATAAATATGTTGATTTGATAGTTAAGAGACACATAAGCGGACTGAGGCTCAATGTGGATATAACCCAAAGCTCTACGCACTACTAACCAGGTGATTTTTCATTAATCATCTCTACAAGTATAAGGAACGAAGTTTATAAGAACTTTTTTAAGAAGCTATACCCACCAATGCGATAGCTTACACCTAGGACATTGCTTTAGATTTGCAATTTTAGCGTCCGAATCAGAATACTATTGCAGCTAGACCTATTAATATGTTCGGTCCCTATTAGAATTGAATTAACTAGACAAGAAAATCGCAATTACAAACCTTCGAAACACTTATCTTACTTCATAGTTTATTCTGTTGAGTTTAGACATACATTATTGAACTGCGCTGGCGTAACCCCTCTGTATTACTTATCACTTCGAGCGTGTAATTTTAGTTCGCCTCTCCAATATCGCAAAAACCGCCCCCTCAACACTTTTAGAGCTATTTTTTATCTCATACCTAAGAGAGCTTGCAGGTATTTCAAAGAACCTCGCCACAGCCTCCACAGAGGCATATAAGTGACCATCAACCACACACTTCTTCCCACAACGCTTAACTGTAACTTCTAATTTGGAAACCCATTCGAAGTTTTGTTTAGAGTATGGTTGATTGCTGTCTTTTTTTGCCAGAACTAATCTCTTTGCCTCTACGTCTTTAAATGAAATATTTTCTAACACATCGGCTTTAAATAAGTCGTAAACCTTCCACCGCTCATCTAGCGTCTTTCTCTTTAACAAGTCTTTGTGTCTTCGGAACAGTGGCGTCCCAGCCTCACTGTGTTTGCTAGCTCTTCTACAAGGCTTTATAAGCTCGCCTAATTTAACCTTACCGCTCCTAATACGACTTTCAATAATATAAGCTGGCACCGCTCCCTCGGTCTTTGCACTAATGATTTCTGAGGCGATTGTAATTGACTCAAATGTCTCGCCTTCGATTTTGATTTGCTTGCCAGCTGTATAGCTTACTTGCCCACCCCGATTCGCATTTAACCCAAACGGGCGGAGAGTATTTAGCTTAGCGATGTAAACTCTCTCTAGTTCTCCGAGGCTATCAATTGGTACATTTAAGGCTAAGGGTTTAACACCGAAAGATTCAGCGCCAAACTGCCTTATCTCGGAAGCTATTAATCTAGTTGAGTTCGTTGACGCCTCTCTGACATGCTCTTTAAACCGAGAGTTGATACTACCGCAAGTAATGCCTACATACCTTTTCTGACTGGGATTACACGTTAGGCAATATACAGAACCAGCGTTGCGATTCGCTTCACGCTTTTCTTCAAGTAAAGCTCTATCTAAGGGCCACTTTTGTTTCAACCTTGAACGTATTAACTTGAAGCGTACTTGAAGTTGAACCTTTATCAAAAAATGGTACAGAGAGCAGAAGGTCCTACCAGTAAATGCCTTAAAATGTTTACCCGTATAATGAAATGGCCTGGCTTTACCTGAGCCGATTACCCTCGCCCACTCTACATTAATAAAGGTTGCAGCGAATACAACTATGGATTCGTCATGTTTAAATCCGTACTTTTTCAACCTGTTAGAGTAAGTTCTTATACGATTTCTAAAGTTACAATATTTGATAGTGCCATCGGAGTTACTCTCATAAAGGACATTCAGGCAGATTTCGCAACCATCCACTTCAATGTAAGATTTCCGACTATTGTACTTAGCACGATACTCAGAATTGGATAACCGCAGCGCGTCCTCTTTGGACTGCTCGCTTAGCAGGCTTCGCGCTATTAGTCTTTTTAAACGCTGAATATATAAGCTACATGGCACTTTGGGTTGACTTGAAGCCTTGTGCTCAGCTGTAAATCTATGAATATTCATTAATCATAAACCACTCTAAAACCCAAATTAAAAGAGTAGTTAGAAAATCATAGAAATCAAAGATTAAATTACTGATTACTAAGCTTATTTTGTATGTCAAACATGACATACATACAACTAAACATTCGTAGAAAGAGGATGCTTTGGGAGTTGGCGAACAAGTTGCGTGACACGATTCACAGGAAAAAAAGACCGTAAGGCGGCCATTATTTTCGAGTGTTTATGAGGCTATGAAAGCTGTGGCCGGATGGGAGCTGTCAATGACTGATAAGCTCGATAAGTTGTTAAACTATCGAGCCAACAACAGCGACAATGATAAGTATAAGAAACCGAAGTTGAGTTAGGCTTTTTTTATGAAGCCATACCCACCTAAAAGAGGACTTTTATCTAGGACTTAGCTTTTGCGATGACTTTTCGAATGAACTATGTATTCGCTGCTTTTAAATACCCACTTCTGACTTGCCCTCCTGTTACAGCTACTTTAATTTGGACAATAATTCCAGCTTCAAAATCATCTAGAGCGGCTTTATTGCACGATATGTTCATCACTTTATCAAAAGGTTCCGGCTTAACAGTTTTCAATCGTCTCCTATTGCCCGATAGATATACTACCGCTTCAACAGTGACTCTGTCTTTGTCTGTTTTTGAGTTGTCGTTCTTTGACCTGCTCTTCTCTTTCAAAACACAAGAAATAGCTGTCGACATGTTTAGTGGCCTAAAATCATAAACTCGTTCATAGCTTGTCAAATTTGAAGACGAGTTCAATTCAGGTTTGTAGTAATCAATAGCCGCACTTTCTTTTTTCAAGGCAGCAATCTTAGTATTAGCGGTCGCAATGACGAAGTGAGTAAAGCCTCCCGGAAAGATCTCAGAGCGGCTTTAAACGGATTGTTGTGGTTCTTATCAATTGCTTCAGTAGCGCTTCTCTGGTGCTCATTTCAGCGCCTTGCAGGGTCTTCACTCATTCCTATATAAAGACCCACAGCAGACTTATGAGCGTATATACAAAACTTAGCCGTTTTGGCTTGATGCTCATTAACTCCGTTGTTTAAAAGAAACCTCACTTCCGATGTGATTGAACCAACCAAAGCTTCCCCCTTATGAAGTCGCCTCATAAAAAATGCATACCGACATGGTATAATAATCAAGCAACCTCAGACAGAGACTTATCTAACTTAGGTGGGCGTGATACAGAATTTATAATCATTTCAAAATACGCTACTATATCGAACTCTAAGCGCTCTACACCGACTTTCTTATCTAGTCCCGCATAAGCCCTATCTAGAGCAACACGTTGCTTGAAACGCCACTCACGCCGGATTCTGACATTTAGATTTTTACCAAAGACTGAGTAGTTCTTTACACCTTTAATCATCGGCTTATCAAATTCTTTCGATAGATAGTCAACTAGTCCGAGGTCAACCGGTGTTTTGAAGGTCTTTACCTTTGCATCTTTGGGTCTTCTTACAGTGTAATCATGGAATACACCTACGCTCGTATCGTATAGCTCACTCACCCTCTTAAATTTTTGTCTCACTCGGTTATTAATATCCGATTTAGACAAAGTTGAGCAATGCTCGATAACAAAATGTGCGTGCAGCGCCGTGAGACGACTTCTAGAGCGGCCGGGCACGAATTTAACATAAGACCTCTCTATAACAAGAAAACCTCTTACATCTTCTCCTAGCGCCCCCTTCATTAGATTTGCGAGCTTTTGTTTAAACTTTTTAAACTCACCCTCACTAGCCCGCGCCCTATCGCTAACATCATGTTTAAATTGAACGGTAATATGACAAATCTTGCTTTTTCGAAAATCAACCGACTCTTTTAGCTCTTCGAATAAGTAAGTAAGTTCAATGTTATATTTGTAATTGAAATAACCATCTCCAAGAAGACTCTTCAGTCGCATCGTCCTTTGCATATCGCGATTATTGCGCTTGGGGTTACAAGGCAGCTCTCTTTGCTCAAGAATTAGCTTTTTTCTTTCATCAACAAGGTGTTCCACAGCTTTGCTTTCATACTCTCTACCAGACTCAGACTTGTAAAGATGACCATATAATAGAGCGCTACTAACACCACGCAATTGCCTACCTACTGAAACGTAGGCTGAATCGAGCTTACGGCGATTCTCATGAATATGTGCACTACTAATTTTAGACATAATTGTGCGCCTGACTGCTTATAGTTAGTGACCGACATGTATAAGCTTTTGTAAACTGCACATATATGGTGTTATAGGGGTGTGATGGAGGGGTGTTTTGGGCCAACGTCCAAAATAAATTAACGTTCGCCCCTTGAGCCTCTGCGGGCTTAAGAATAGCGTTTAAAGTGTTATCCATATTAACCAACTAAAGTATTTCGTTGAAAAATCGTATTTTCACGGTCAAACACTAAAAGTGATAGAAATTCGACATAACATCGATTAAATGACTTTTACTTTAAATACAGAAGGTTACTAACAAATTGCGGCAATCAAGTATTTCGAATAGGTTTCATTATACTGTTTCCAGATATCCTCTTGCCTAATCATAGTTCCCTCATAAATAACTGCATTGGCCGTATGAGGTGAGTCAACATAGTCATGCCTAATAAACTCCCACATGTCAGCTTCATCCGTTCTATTTCTGCCACATTTGCGAGGGAGGCGCTTATGCTCAATAGAAAATCTAAGCGCCCCGAACAGAGCGGGGTGTAAATGCCCCTTTGCTTTGGATATAATTTTGAGCCGGTTAACACGGTCAAATTGGTGTTTGTATTTTGTTTCGAATTTTTTAAGCAACAGGCTTAAGTTAAAATCATACACAGGTAAGTTGACGATGATATTCTTACTAGAAAGGACATGGTGTCGGTTGGGTACAATGAACACATCAAGAGATTGACTTGAGCCTAGATGAAACTCGTGATTCTTTAATCGGGCGCTATCGCTGCTTACTATGGCTTTTGCATGAGAGCAGCTCAATGGTAGAAAAGTCTTTTTCGTTATACTTCTCTTCTTAGCCTGACTTGTATCGATATAATCAAATATGCTCGTCTCTTGTGATAGAGCCTCCTCATCGAAAGCGTCGCTAGATATCACATTCAAATATCTTCTTAGCTCGTCAACGTTACTTAGCGGTTGCCTCGATCTACTATCATTTCCAACCTGTATCTCAAGGCAGTAATTTGTTCCTAAACTAAGACCAACCCCAACCAGCAATGGTGAGTCGTAAATCAGCGTATCAATAATAAAAGTTCGCTCTGCTTTCACTAAGTTCAATAAAGGGATAATAGACATCTGGGTCGAGTTACTTCTTAAAATGCTTTGGCTGGATGAGCTGATTTAGCCCGACATATTAAGGCGGCTATCCTAAGATGTAAAACACACAACCACCGTTGTTGTTTTTTACAACACTCATGGAGAGCTCTTATGAGCGAAAAATATATTGCCTACCTTAGAGTAAGTACGAAAGACCAAGGTCGGTCCGGATTAGGCTTGGAAGCACAAAGACGAGACATAAATCTTTTCATCACTAATTACGTCTCTGATGGCAATTTAGTAGACGAGTACACAGATATAGTTAGCGGTAATGATTCTTCGCGACAGGCGCTCACAGAAGCCATATTGAGGGCTAAACACCTCAGTGCTACGCTAATCGTTTCGAAACTTGATAGGTTGAGCAGAAAAGTTTCTTTCATAGCAACTTTGATGGAAGACAACTTTTTGAAGTTCAAAGTTGCCTCAATGCCAAACGCAGATAAATTTCAGCTTCATATCTATGCGGCTTTGGCAGAGCAAGAGAGAGACTTCATTAGTATAAGGACTAAAGCAGCACTGCTTGAGAAAAAAGAACAGGGAGCAAAACTTGGAGGATTACGCGACAAGACTAATGCTCGAAACAGAAAAAAGACTGAAGAAGCTAATAAGCGGGCAGTAAGATTATTACCTCTTTTAAGCCCAATGATTGAAACTAAACTTAGCTATAGAGAAATGGCAAATAGACTGAACCAAATAGGATTAAGGACTGACCGAAACAAGCTGTATTCTGCCCAAACTGTGAGGAACTATGTGAAGCGCTGTCAAAGTCTAGCCGAAACGAAACAATTCGCCTTATAATCAAATTTGTGAGTAAGATATGTTCAAGTGTTGAGCTGGAATTGTATACCTACCTTACATTGACCTATTGGTTCGTGTTCCCATGTCAAATTATCAATAACGTTTGATAAGAAAAGCAGATGAGGCAACAGTAAGATGCAACCAAGTACTAGACAGGTTGTTTCTTATTTAACTTACTTCTGTTTTGCCAGTGGCGCTTTTTTAAGCTCAATTTTGAATCACACGTTTGCATATGTGGAGGTCCATCGAGACTAAAGAATGACTTCGTGTTCAGTTAGACTAAAGCTCCTTTCGCACAGTTTCTTCTGAAATACTCTTACATCCATGTTGTGCTTTTTGTTCGTCATGGCGACCGTTTCTTTGATGGTTTCAACATCCTCCGAGCGCATTTCCGCACCAATATATACCCCTTTTAAAAGCTCTCTTTTGTATGGATGAATTCCGCCTCTTCTCAAATGATCTATTACGCGGTACTCGCTTTCATACTCCCAATCTATGGACTTTGTTAATAGCAACTTATCCAACCTATCTTGACCGGATTCCTTTCCATTTAGGACAGGCCTTTCTTTTGAATAAATAACTTTAAGAGCGACTAACGATTCCAGCCTTACTAGGGAATTTTCACAGTCCCCTCTTTCACCAAACCACTGTGGCTCAAACTCCATTACAAAGCCAGTATGGTTCTTACAGTAATGCGACCACATTAATAAGTTGTCTTTGTTACTGGTTAAGCTCAAAACACCTATATCACTACTTCTTAGAGTCGAATAAATCCCTCCTTCCTTGGCCTTCGACTGAGCTTTACGTTTTGCTCGCCCTCCAGCGAGTAACTTTTTTGCTGGGGACAATTTCTTGAGTCCAGAGCTATCATAGAGATTGTTCCGCTGCACTTTGATACTTTGGCTCACAAACTCATCTGAATATGATGCCAGACAGTCAAATGGGTCATTAAAGTCAACCGGGAGTGTAAATTTTAATTCAGCATCGGTTATCGCTTTGAGAGAGCCTGAATTAAAACTGAGGTATTTATATAGTCGTTGAGGATACATATTGCCGTTGCTAAAAATAAAATAAACAGTGCTTTAACGTATTTTCGTTTTATCACAGAATCCTAAGAAATAGCCCGCCTCACAGCGGGCCAACTACTTATTTACTGCAGTTAGTGCAGTGTGGAATGACAAAACAACGCTTGCCTTTTTTAGGATAGAAAACTTTGCCATTGCGTTTAAAATGGCTGACAAAGCTAACTTCACAAGGTTGCTTACACTTAGGACAATAACCACTTTTCATAGCGCTTACTCTTCTCAAGTTGAGAGAACGTCGCCCACAAGTGTGTCTTGATTTTTAAAAAAAGAAGTCTATACTCTAACTTGTAAAACATAAGTTATGACTCGCTAAATTCTCGGGTTAGAACAATCCCTAATCAAAGCTGCAACTTTGACAGGGGGCGAAGACCCTATCCTTTTTTGGATGGGGTTTTTTACATATAAAAGTCTAAACTAAGCTGTTCAAGATCATATCCTAAATGTTTTAAAATCACTTCTGCGAATGTATCTGCTTGCCATTCAGCGTCTTCTTCCACTTTTGGCAAAACGTCGGAAAAGTGTAGAATTGGTTGATGATTGAGAAAGAGATGCCCTATCTCATGGAACATGACAGCGAGAGCCTCTCTCTCGCCGATACAAGCATTTTGGTATATATGCTCTGGTATCATTATTTTGCGTTCAGAGGGATTGCAAAACCCTTTAGTCAATTGCAGCCATTCTTCTGACTCGATGACGCTTATAGTGATGCCAAGGATATATAAAGACTCAAAAAACTGGTCAATACTTTTGACTTTTCGTTTCGTAAGACGAAAAGCCTCGCATACACTTAAAGCATTTTTTGCAATTTCTATTTCACTTAAAGGTCTTACTCTTATTCCTCTAAGCTGATAACTTTCAGGCATACATTTCCCCTTTTACTTATTCTTACACTGATCCAAAACTTCCGCTATTTTCTTTAACTCTGATGGTGTAAAGGGTGAATGAGCTAACCCTGCAACCAACATCTGCTGCTGTTGTGAAAGACCGTCCAATGAAACGCTTCGGTTTGAAACATCTGCATATTTACCAAGTTCTGGTACTGAATAATCTTTGCTTTCAAAAAACTCCGAAATCTTTACTACCCAGTCTTTCGGTATCTTTTTAGTACCCGTTTCCATACTACTAAAAAACGCAGCAGATTTACCTAGTTCTTCGGCCATTGTCTTAAGCGTATATCCTGTATCGATACGGGCTTTTCTGACGGCTTTTCCAAACTCTGTAAGTGCCATGCTAACCTCCTCCAAGAAGCTTTACTAAATGTATATCACTATGCAACCTTAACCTAACCCACGACAAAACTCAACCCAAAAGTTAAAATAAATTAACTAAAAAGGTTAATTTATTATTCGAGGTTAATTTAGGGTCATTGGTCAGGGTTTGAGATTACACGCTGTCACGATTAAGTGTCATGATTATTATAAAAGTGGGTTTGCATACAAGTATAAGACTATGTATCGTATAGGTTAATTATCAGCCTCTTTACTAGGTGGCACTTCCCGCCAGCTCCACCAATTCGCTTTAAGCCCCTTTTAGGGGCTTTTTGCATTTATGGGCAAATAAGAAGTAAGCCTGTTTGGATATCTCAGCACTTGACCGATAAAACTCGGCTATCTATGGCGCTAGTAATAGAAACATGAAGCGTTAATAACGTATAATGCTTAAATAATAAAAATTCACTATTCAATGTTGCTGCGTATTTTCGTTTTGTTAATTAGGCCTACATTGATTCAAAACATCCCTACTACACCAAGTTGCTATATCAAATGTTAGCGTTAACGCGTTAATTGCTTTCTATCGCACAAGTTCTCACAACGTATTTGTTATTGATGGCGCCCCTATCAGCGGTAGCTGTTAAAATTTTAAGGTATTTATGTCTGCATCACCTTCAAACCGAAGCACTGTAATTTGGCCTATGTTAGTGATGGCTCTTGGCACGTTTGTGTTAGGGCTCACCGAGTTTTCATCTATGTCGATGTTGCCTCTTATCGCTGAAAGTTTCGATGTTACGCCATCTATGGCCGGCAATGTAATAAGCGGCTATGCCATTGGTGTGGTCATTGGCGCGCCTTCGTTTATGTTACTCACCAATAAAACCAACCGTCGCACTGCATTAATTATCTTTGCAGCAATGATGTGTATAGCTAATGGCTTAAGTGCTATCGCTTCAAGCTTGCCAGAGTTGGTGTTTTATCGTGTATTGTCTGGGTTACCCCACGGCGCTTATTTCGGCACCGCGTTGTTAATTGCCGCTAGTATGGCGCCTACTGGAAAACGCGCCAGCTATATGTCGATGGTATTTGCTGGCTTAACTATTGCCACAATCGTTGGTGTGCCCATGGCTACCATGATTGGGCAGAATATGAGTTGGCGCGTGTGTATGGCTATAGTGGCGGTGCTTGCGCTCATCACCATTGCACTTATTTATCTGTTCGTACCTAGTAGCCCGGTGACTACTCCAACGAACTTACGAGAGGAGTTTGGCGTACTTAAAAATAAATTGGTATGGTCAATTTCAGGTATTATATTTGTGGGTTTTGGTGGCGTTTTTTGTATTTATACCTACCTTGCCGATACCATATTAAACGTGACTAACTCACCAGAAGTCACTATTTCGGTAGCCATGATGATGTTCGGTATTGGTACCACTATCGGTAACTGGTTTATTAGTAAACTTGCTGACAAATCCCCTCTTCGCACCACAGGTATAGCATTACTATGTAGTGTTGGCGTAGCTGTTATGTACGTATTTGCGGCGAGCAATATTTGGTGGCTATACCTTACCGTATTCCTACTAGGCGCAAGTGTTGGCTTAGCCGCTGTTATTCAGTCGATGTTGTTAGATGTTTCACCCACGGGACATGCAATGATAGGCGCCCTAGTGCAGTGCGCGTTTAATACGGCAAATGCCATTGGCCCTATGTTAGGCGGTGCTATGTTGGCATCTGGCGCTAGTTTCAACGAAACCGGCTACGCATCGGCTATGCTGTTCTTTGGTGGGTTTATCATGTGGGGACTAAGTTATTTACAACTGCGTAATCGCAATCCTGCCCTTGCTACTAGTTGAGAAACAGTTAGTTAAAAAGTAAAAAGGGGGCTATAAAGCCCCCAACCAACTATTTTAGCAACTACTTAGCTTTAGCTTTTATCGGTATTCGCCATGCTTGATACCCATAGTCGTGAGCGTCCATCAATTCAGAGCTATTGCGTTTACGTCTAAATCGGCAGTAAACAAATTTACCATCAGTGTAGTTGCCGCTCATAATTCAAACCCTCCAGTAATAGTAGGCTTATCACAAACCATGGGCTCTAGTTCAGGGTTTAAACAAACTTTACCGTACTTAAAGGGACACGATAAATCCTTGTAATATAATATTTTCATTTCTTTTACTCTAAAATTGTTAATATTTTGGAGCTCATTGAAATACTTAAAAAAATCCGACAACCTAAGCAATAGAGTGAAAAAAACGAACTAGTTCTATTGATTTTCCATGGTGTTTTACGATACTTTGAGCATGAAGATTCGCACGGGAAATGTTAGTCTTCTTTGGGATCCATTACCAAACACAATGAGTTCCTGTTAATGAAAGGCCAGCCACTAACTGGCCTTTCCCTCCTCATCCATGAGTTTCTCTCGCTCTTACAATCCATCGTCTGATCACAAGATAGTGAGCTTTGTGTTTGATTGCAACCCAATATCTGGTGGTTAAATATGCATCTATACTGGCATAAATTTTAGGTTAGTAGTGACTAACTTTTTAGAAATTAGGAAGTCTGAAGTACAGTGATTTCAAGTACTATTCGAATAAATGATCGAGGCTTAAAATAATTATCATCAAAGCGGCCTAATTTTTTAAATTATCGATATATGTGCTAATTTTGCATATGGGGAAGCATTAAGCTCACTAATAAATGACACTATTTCTATATCCATTCGGTCGAATACGATAAATGCGAACCGAATGGCTCTTTTTATATGTAACCAAATAGCTCTAGGAATAACGAATATACATCTACCTCAAGATTGACCGTTTTTATCAGCTTTTCTATTTATTGACGAATAAGAACTAAAGAAATGAGGTCAGAATACCTTTACTAACAAAAGCACTCTGACCCACGTTTAACATTAACTAAAACTGGCTCTCATCAACCAGCTCAAGCCAAATAGGGTTGGTATAGGCTTTACGGCCTTCGTTATCCTCTACAACTAACGCTACCCATCCAGAGACTTGTGGTACTTTAAAACTAACGGAATCGTGATCCCCAGTTAGTTTTTTATCTTCAAGCACTACACTGCTCGCGGCACTTTGCTTTTTGGTAGCAGTTGCAGTGCTATCGCTACCAATTAACTGCACAGACTTAAGCCCATTTACCGCCACCAAATCGAAACTGATCGTTTGTGCTTGTGCCTTTGCAAGCTTCAAAGTATCGCCAAACATCACATTTTCGGGGTAAATAACAGGGCCAAAAGATACGTAAGAATGACCGTCTTTTGCTGCTTGTGCGAAGGCTTTAGCTGTCGGTTTACTTCCTGTATAAACGAATAGTCTATTCAATCCACTGGTTTGGTTTAATACGTCGTGGGTGTCTGAACCTGCAGTAAAGTAGTACGGTAATCCTTCACTCCACAACTGGTGCGCCTTGTTAATGGTTGGGGTGTTAGGCACCACTGCATTTAACTCGAATAAATCAATGCTAGGATTAAATCCCCCTGGCGCTGTGCCTTTATCTAAACTGCTTAAATAGCCATAAGGTATGTAGGGGTGATTTGAGGCAATAACAGTAGCACCCATGCGCCGAACATCTTCAATAATACTGTGTATATCATCTACACCAGGATCAACCGTTAATTGCGCCCCACTATTAATAGGAAACGCATTGAAATGCCCCCAAGACGGCGACACTTCAATAGATGGTATAAAGGGTACATTGCGCTTATCGGCCAGTGTTTGAATGGTGTCGTTGTTTTTAGTGGAATCATGATCGCTAACAAACAGCACGTTTAAACCAGCTGCTAACTGAGAACGAACCAAATTTTTCGGATTAGTTGACCCTTCTAACACATCGGCATGATGATGCAGGTCGCCCGCGTACCAACCGTGCTTCGTGGGATAGGTTTTTACATCAATAGCGCTTGCTACGGTTGTTGTTTTATTTGCATCAACACTTGCCGCTATCATGGTACTTTGGGCATTAAAATCCGCACCATGTGAAACGCTTAATTCGTATTCCCCCGGTGCCAAACCAAATACGGCGTTGCCGATATTATCAAGGTCAGTAAAAAAGGTTCGCGCACCCAAATATTCGATAAGTGGTTGGTTACCCTGCTCTATCGTAATTTTTGCATCTATGGGCTGCTGACTTTTTGCATCGGTAATATCAAGGCTTATTTTGCCGGGTGCGCGAAGCGCATCGAATGAAAGTGTTTGGGTCGCATTCTCTTCAACTGTTATCAGGCGCGTTTTACTGTCTGAATGTTGTTTGCCTGTAGCGTACACTTCGTAGTCTCCTACCGGCAGTGTGAATGCCACATTCTTGCCATCACCCATCGCCCACATGTAAGGCACACCATTCTGCGATATGACAATAGCGGCTTGTTCTACGTCTTGCCCTTCCTGAGTACTTATGTGCGCTTGAATTGTCCCGTTTTTTAGCCCTTTACGTTTTATTTCAGCGCTAACAACGGGCGCTAAGTCACCGCGTGGCAACACCTGATAATCACCCGAGAATGTCATCCTTTGTGAAGGGCTAAGTATATGTGCCGCGTATAAATCACGTGATTGATTTTTAGTTTCACGCATATAAGGTGCGTGTAATGCAATGGCCCATTCTTCGTCGTAACCTACAAAACGGTCTGATAACCATTTATTTTCTAATGGTTTATCGATGGTGTGATTTCGAGGAACAGCGAATTTGTATCCGGAATCTGGCCATAATGTGTAGCCCGAAAGCGCTTCTATATCGCTATCACCTTTATTAGTCATGGTGGTTTCAACATGAATAAGGTCTGAACCCTCAGAAAGGCGGTATGTGGTACTTATTTCTGCGTCACCAAAGTCTCTTTTAATGTTAACTACCGCTTCTTCAGCCGTGTCTTTGAGAATATCAATTTTGGTGTAGGTGTTGGGCCAGCTAGACCAGTTATTTGGAATGAAATCGGCAAAAGCAACGCGGTCGTTACTCAAAGTGCCATCAGCTTTCACATTAGCAATATCAACTATACAGCCTCTTGCTACCCCCCACGGCGGCGCTGAGTCTACTGCTATAGCAAATGCCAATTTATCGTTTTGAATGGTTAAATCTTGATTGGAAATAGCATTTCCATGTGGAATTGCTGTTTTGCCTTTTGTGATACTAACCGAGGCATGACTCGCATGAGATACAAGACTACCCGATACCAGTAATGAGATACCCAATAATGCAGGGCTAAGCGTCGAAAACTTCATAGAAACACCTTATGTGGCAATAACAAGTCGCTTTAGTGAATTGAGTAAGTAGAAAAATAATAAATCTGAAGAGCGAAAATATGTGGTAGCAATTGAAAAAAAAGCCGCAACCAGAAATTCTGATTGCGGCTTTATCTATTGTATTACATAGCTCTAATTACGCAGTGCTAATTACATAGCAACGCGAACGTTGAAAGAAGCGATGCGAGGTGCACCAATCCATCCAGCGTTTGCAGCAATAGAACCAAGGTAGTCTTCGTCGAACACATTGTTTACCGTAAAGCTTAGCTCTACGCTATCAATGCCGCCGCCAATATCGTAAGCCGTTTTACCTAGATATAGGTCACTAACAATGTAAGAGTCAGTTTCTTGTGTATTAGCTTGGTCTAAGAAACGCTCACCTACATATTTGGTGCTAAAGCCAGCGTAGAAATCACCTTTAGTATAGTCAAAGCTAACCACAGCCATATCTTCTGGCGAGCCTATTACGGTGTTACCGCTAACGCCTTCGTCAGTGTAAGTTGAATCGTTTTTGGTATAAGAAACATATATGCCTAGTGAATCAGTGATGTTGTAATCAACTGATGCTTCTATACCATCAGATTCAATACCACCGTCATTGATGTAGCCGCCTGCCGCAGATTCTAAGAAATCGATACCATTTACATCTTCGTTGCTAACAAAGGTAATGCGGTTTTCAAATTCAATAGTGTAATACGTTAAGCTAGCATTAAACCCTAGTGTTGAATAACGCAAACCGAAATCGATATTGTCTGCGGTTTCTGGCTCTACCGTACTGATATCAGTATCGTCACGCTCTAATACAGCATCTTTAACCGCTGCAAAGTTCTCTGCGTACCCACCGAAAAGCTCTAAACCGTCAACCGGTAAAGGTGCAACGAAACCAGCTGAAATCAGTACATCAGAATCAGATGATATGTTTAAGTTATTTTCAGGCGTAAATTGGTCTTCTTTAGACACATCAACATTAAATTGCTTTGCCCCTAAACGAAGCTTAGCAAACCCTGCATCAAGTTCGTTTTCAACATAATACATAAGCGTTTCAACCGGGAATTCTCGGTCGTACTGAACCCAATAAGGAGTGTTTTCATAGCGAGAACTCGTTGAAGCATCAATGGTCTTGTGCCAATCGCGGTATTCGTCACGCTGATAATCTTCGTACCAGAAACCACCGCGAACTACGTTGTCCATATCGGCAATAGTTGTATGCCAAACAAAATCACCGTTTACGCCATAACGCTTCTTATTGTAATGTGTGTGGCGATTAGAGCTTACTGCAATAGCACCTTGTTCATAGCAATTTGGATCAACTTCAGCACCGCCACCACCATAAGGTGAACTGATTGAGCTTACACAGCCATCAACCGGTGATAAAGCTTCGCCAGCACTATTTACAAAGTAGATTAAACCTTGTGACGCACCGCCATAAGCTGTAGTAGACGAATCTAATTCAGAGTTTGCATTACCTGCACCGTCGTCGGTTACATCAGCAATATAGTATGGGTTCCACTTACCCGTACCTTCATTTTCGTGATAATAAACGTTAGTGCTAAAATCGATGCTTCCCACTGAGAAATCGGCTTTTAAATAGGTGAAGAAGTTCTCGCGCTCGGTAACCCATCCTCCACGATAAACCTGATCTTGATATGGAATGCCAGACCAACTTTCCGTTAATCCATCCCAATCGGGGTTTTGAGCATACTGCGCTAAACCATAAACACGCTGATAAGTGTATTCTTGTGCATCGTCGTAACTCACATAGCCAGTAAGGTCTACTTCACCTACTGTGCTAATGATTTTACCTTCTAAATGGTCACGGGTATTGGTGATTGACCCATCCATGTAATCATCATTTTGCTGTGTAGATAATGAAAGCCATGCAAACGTATCTGGTGCAATCTCGCCTGTATCATAACGAACATAAATTTTACTGGCGTTGTATTCTGCAAACGTTGTACTTACTGTTAATTGCTCGTCCAACGCAGGCATGATGGTTGTGAAATCCATCGTACCGCCTAGCGCTTCATTCGAACGAGAACTGATATCAGCGGTACCCTGAGAAACTTCCGTACTACGTAAGTTTTCGGTATCAATATATCGGCTGGCTTTCGTACCACCACCGTAGTTCGAGTTACCGTTGGCAATACCATCAACAGTCATACCGATTTGTTGTGAATCTAAGTTCACTTGGAAACCACGGATTGAAATTGTTGTAGACCACTCATCAGAGCCAAATGGGTCGCCTTCAGTAACCAGTACCCCAGGCAAGTTATCGATGAGAGCCAATGCGCTAGTCATCGGGGTCTGTTGTTTTTTCATTTCTGTTGAAATGGCACTGTTTGCGTAAGAAACATTACGTCCAGTCACCAATATTGATTCAACTTCTTTTTCTTTTTCTTCTTCAGCTGCTTGCGCTTCCGCTTCTTGAGCTAACGCATGCATTGATGTTAATGACATCCCTGCAAGTACTGATAAAGCAATGAAACTACGCTTTTTTGGCATATAAGTGTTCATAAAACTCCCGTTAAGTGTGTTTTGTTCTATTAAGTGTTTTAAATGTAAAGTAATGTTTTTGTTCAAGACGTTTACTGCCCTGAATCTATTTTTGTGAAATCAATTTTGTTGTCTTTCGGTGAACTATCGATATTTTTTACTGTTCTTGGCTTACGGTACAGCATGAAAATTGCGCAGCTAAAGAACAGACCAATAACTAGTGCACCAACCCACTGAATCTGTAGGAACTCTAATTTGAAAAGCAGGGTAAGTAACGACAGTATGATTACGTTAAACCCAATGTACTTAAGCTTCCCGAACCGTTTGACAGTCAAATTCAAATTGTCGGTATACAAACGAATAAGCGAATCTAGGGAGTTAATAACGAACACTATCCCCACAAAGGCCATCGCAAAATTTTTCAACCCTGTGGTTGGAATGCCTGCCTCGTGGTACTGATAAATAACGCTAAACCAGACAGCAATCGGTATAGAAGGAAATACCAGCATTGCGCCTAGCACTTGATAGGTTTTCAACCCTCCTACAAAGCGAGAGGTAAATTGCCCAATCATGATGCTCCACGCAAACCACCAAAATAAGTAAAATTCATGGTAATCATTTAGCGGCAATACAAAATGTTCTATGTTTCCAAAATAACTGCCTATTAGTTCCAAATTGTGGGTAAATGCGGCAATTTGGCTATCGCTTCCTAGAAAAGCGCCTGCCCACATAAAGCCAATTAGTGCGATGAACAACCAGGTGGTAGAAATACTCAACAATCGTACGTATTTGATGTCAGTACTTGAGTAAACTGCAAAGCAGATAGCAGCAAATACGATTAAATAGAAAACGGGGATTATTGATTCACCATCCCCTAAAGCAGGTAAATACCATGGCAGATTTGATAAAAGCAAAAACGCGGTGAATGCACAGGTACCAATAATGACAACGTTATTGATAAACTTCACCAGAGGTATTTCGAAAAACTTAACCTTAGGCTCTACTACGCAAAAATAAAAACACGTAAGAAAATAGAAGCCCCAAATAAGGAAGCCCCAATAGCCAAATTCAATGGCGATAGGATTGGTAAAGGCATATTCAGGATTCGCTGTTACGTTTTCATAGCCCCCGAACTCAGTGAGCGGAAACATGATTAAGCCAACATCTAAGCCCGAGGTAAATAGAATGGCGATAAAGGTGAAAAGTCTAACCGGTGTTACACCGATACACTTCACATTTCCCCATTTAGCGAGAATAACCACAATGGCTAGTAGGGTAAAAATGATCCCAGCATTAAGCCATAAGGTCATTACTTGCTCCCCAAAAAAATCGATAATGCTTCATCTTTCTTCCTGTTTTTATATTTCCATACGCACCAAAAATGCCTTTTTGGCACGTGTAAGCGGCTCAGGTTAAATCGTTGAATTGCGCTGAACCGTTTCCCAATTAGTTGATATAGCAACGTTAACCTGTGAATGCGTTACTGCTGGCTTGCCCAATATCAAATCGGCCGCTTTTTCAGCCACCATTATAGTGGGCGCGTTCAAGTTACCGTTTGGTACTGTTGGGAAAATTGAAGAATCCACTACCCGTAGGCTCTCAATACCATGCACTTGCGTATTAGAGTTCACAACTGCCATGGCATCTTCACCCATTTTGCATGAGCACGACGGATGATAGGCGCTTTCTACTGCTTGGCGCACAAATGCATCAATTTCTTCGTCAGTTTGAATATGCTTACCAGGTTGAATTTCATCTTCTCGGTAATCGTCAAACGCACTTTGTTCAATAATTTCACGGGTCAAGCGCACGCAGGCACGAAAGCCTTCAATGTCATCTTGATGCTGCAAGTAATTGAACTGAATTTTGGGTGCGTCGGTAGGGTTAGCCGTTTTAATGGTTACGGCACCGCGGCTTTTAGGCTTGTTGTGACCAACATGCACCTGAAAACCATGACCATCAAAGGCACTGCGCCCATCGTAACGCATAGCGGCTGGTAAGAAGTGATATTGGATATCAGGCCATTCAACACCTGGCTTCGAGCGAATAAACGCACAAGACTCAAAGTGATTGGTAGCCCCTAGCCCCTTGCGAGTAAACATCCAACGCGCACCAATTAAGCCTTTTGAAATCAGCCCTAATTTGCCATTTAGCGTAATAGGCTGTTTGCACTTGTATTGGAAGTAGAACTCTAAATGGTCTTGTAGATTCTGCCCTACCCCCGGCAAGTGATGCTTAACTTCTACGCCAGCGGCTTTAAGGGTGTCGCTGTCGCCAATGCCCGAAAGTTGTAGAAGATGTGGCGAGCCAATAGAGCCTGCACTAAGCACCACTTCTTTATTCGCTTTTGCAGTAATACGTTTACCGTTTACGCTGTACTGCACACCCACAGCTTTTTTGCCATCAAGTAGGACTTTTTCGGCCAACGCACCGGTCACTAATGTTAAGTTTTTGCGGGATTTGACTGGATCTAAATATTCACGACTGGCTGAACTGCGCACGCCGTCTTTCACGGTCATGTGCATAGGCCCAAAGCCTTCTTGCTGAGCAGCGTTATAGTCTGCCGTTTCTGCGTAGCCGGCTTCCTGTCCCGCCTTTATAAAAGCGGTGTATAAAGGATTGGCCATTTCATTGCCATTATTAACCCCTAACGGGCCCTTTCCACCTCGGTATTCATCTTTACCTAAATAGAAAGACTCGGCTTTTTGGAAATAGGGTAAACAAGCTTGGTAGTTCCAGCCTTGTGCGCCGTGTTCTTCCCACTCATCGAAATCTTTTGCATGGCCGCGAACGTATACCATGCCGTTTATAGATGAAGAACCACCCAATACCTTACCTCGAGGGCAATGCATTTTACGGTTATCTAGAAACGGCTCTTCTTCGGTGTGAAACTGCCATGCGTATTTATCGCTATTCATCGGAATCGACAATGCTGTTGGCATTTTAATAAAAATGCTTTTATCACTGCCGCCGGTTTCTAACAAAAGCACGTTGTTGTTCGCGTCTTCTGATAGTCGGTTAGCCAACACACAACCTGCAGAGCCAGCACCCACTATGATGTAATCATATGCTTGCTTACTCATTAAAATGGGCTCTCTATGTCGGTCATGCCTACATAAACTGACTTCGTTTGTGTGTAGTGATCTAGCGTTTCTATCCCGTTTTCACGACCAATACCCGATTGCTTATAGCCGCCAACTGGCATTTCTGCCGGTGAATTACCATAGCTATTTATCCAACAAATACCCGCTTGTAGCTTATGGATAACACGATGTGCGCGTTTAATATCTTTGGTAAATACGCCAGCAGCCAAACCTAAGTGAGTATTGTTAGCACGGTTAATCACATCGGCTTCATCTTCAAACACCAACACGCTCATTACCGGGCCAAAGATTTCCTCTTTAACTATCGTCATGTCATCGGTGCAATCGGTAAAAATGGTAGGAGCCACAAAGTAGCCATTTGGCGCAGACTCAGGGCTTAAGGTTGTACCACCGGTTAACACGGTCGCGCCTTCTTCTACACCTTTGTTGATGTAGCTCATCACTAGGTCTTGATGATTCTTAGAAATAAGCGCGCCTAAATTCACATTCGGATCGAGCGGGTCGCCTGCAATAATATTTTCTTCTGTCCGAGCTTTAAGTTCGTCGATAAACGCTTGGTATACGGATTTGTGTACGTACACTCGTGTACAGTTGGTGCAAACTTCACCTTGGGTATAAAAGTTACCCAGCATAGCAGCGCTGACCGCTTGCGATACGTCGGCGTCTTCAAACACCAACAATGGCGATTTACCGCCAAGTTCCATAGTCACGTCTTTTAACGAACCTGCTGCGCTAGCCACAACCTTTTTGCCTGTACCGACTTCGCCAGTGAAAGACACTTTTTCGATATCAGGGTTTTGGGTTAACCATTGGCCTACTTCTGCTGCACCTTGTACAACGTTAAACACGCCTGCTGGTACGCCCGCTTCGAAGAAAATTTCAGCCAGTTTAATGGCACCTAATGGTGTTTCTTCTGAAGGTTTGAAAATTAATGCGTTGCCAGCCGCTAGTGCAGGGCCTGATTTCCAGCACGCAATTTGTAATGGGTAGTTCCATGCGCCAATACCTGCGCAAATACCAAGTGGCTCTTTTCGTGTGTAGTAGAAGTCTTCGCCTACCATCTGCTGTTGGCCTACTTGCGTAGGAGCCAGGCCAGCAAAGTACTCAATGACATCAGCACCGGTTACAACATCAACACACTCAGCTTCTTGCCAAGGCTTACCGGTATCTAGCACTTCAATTTTAGCCAGATCATCGTTACGTTCGCGTAGTAACGCTACTGCTTTTAATAAAATACGACTGCGTTCAACCGGTGCCATGGCAGACCAAGTAGCAAAGCCTTCTTTTGCACTTGCTATTGCCGCCTGTTGAACAGCTTCATCAGCCACTTCAACGTGATAAATAACATCGTCGGTAGCGGGGTTTTTAACCGCAAATGTTTCGCCGCTTTTATTAGCAATGAACTGGCCATGAATAAAATTTTGATAAACCGGAGTCGTCACATTAAAACCTATTTTGATAACTGTCAGCAGATTAGAACTCGCTAACATTGTTCAAATTTACTTCGTCAGGCGTGCTTACTGCTTTACGCAGGCCTGAGCGCTCGAATAACACACATACCGTTTAATTAACGTCTTGAATCCGTTAATTGTTTTTAAAACGTTTACAGATAGCGTTTTCACCGCAGTCTACAAATACGTTGAAACCCTCATATAACTGCCAATCGAAGCTTTAATCATCGAAACTTTAATTCAAGTAGCGATTCTATTCAGTATTGAAGACTAGAGAAGACATTCAACTCTATCTAAGTAATGTGTATTTTTTATTAATTGATCGTTCAATAAAAATAAATACTAAGGGAATAACACTAATAATTCAACGTTGACAAAGACTGAATTTGTTTAAAATTGATTTGAGCTAAATCTAAGGCGCTTTATTTTATCCGAAACGGAGGGTTTAAAATGTGTACACTTTGCTTTTTTATTAGCCGAATTCTTTCTATTTAGTTTTATTTGTGTACAGCTTTGAGGGGTGGTTGCAACAGTCAGTTAGAATATTCGCTTTTTAGAATTGCTGATTAGATAGAACACGAACAATTTCTTACACTAAGCACTAATCTATGGATCGTTCATAAAACAACCAAAAAAATTTGTGGAAATCAGTGTTTATTGCTTAAGTAGATAGACAGAATTATTTGCCATGAATGGTTTCAAAGTATAATAGCGCCCTATAAGTGCGATATAATTCGTAGTATTGTTCGTAACAAAACCAAATTAGTGCATACTTTCGTAAGAAGCGGTAACACTGTGATGAATAAGGCGAAAATTACCTAAGTGCACAAGATTAAACTCACACAAGATGAAAACCTGTCTTTAAGAGTCGATTATCAGCTACAGCCGAGTGATCATCAGCGTCTTGACCTGTTTTTTTCACTGCCTGATGAAATGGGTATTAGCTCGAAGACCCTCACCGAAGAACAGTATTTTCACCACAGTATTCAAAACCACAGTGCTTATCATTCCGATCAACTCCATGTTCCCTTGGTGCGTAGTCGTTTTATTAGTCAGAAAAAAGGCGAGCAAAGTGATTACCGCTTAAATCTAAACTTGTACTCGTATCAAATCCGTACTGCTCTCGACACCGATGTAAAGCAAACGCTAAAGATTAAAGATAGCAAATCGTTTTACCCACAAGCCATTGTGCTAGCAGAGCAAACCTCAGATCTATTGAAAAAGCTTAGGCGCTACACCCCTTCTGATGAAAAGTTACGGGCGTATTTTGAGAATGCTGATAATTATTTGAGTTGGCAGGTAGAACAGTCGTTTTTAAAGTTGCTGTCCTCTGCCCCGAAAAGTAGCGATTATTCCAGTGAGCGGAAATTTCTTTTCGACTTTTGTAGACGAGAAAATCAGTACCGTGCAGATAATCAATATAACTCGCAGATTACGTTAGACGATCCAAATCGTATAACTAACAAAATGCGACTACTACAGCGTTTAATTGAATACGGCGTAGTATTTCAAAAGAAAACGAAAAGCCTCAACACCTATTTGAACCGGTTAGTTAAGGGTACGGTAACAGCGGTAATTATGGCTGCGGTGATGGTGTTGGTGCTAAACGCACGTACCAACTTTACTGAAGTGACAGTGGCCTTCGTGGGAATTCTTGGTGTTATTTACGGGCTAAGAGAAATCTTTAAAGAAGACATTACTCGGGTAATTTGGCGGCGTATTCAAAAAGGTCTGCCGAAGTGGAAGATTATTTATAGCCACAGTGTAAATAAAAGTAGAATTGCCACCCAAACTATTTGGCTTGAATACATTCGTAATAAAGATTTACCTAAGCAGGTTGATAAGTTGTACCAAACCCGCAGGCAGCAAAATAAACAAGCTGCACAGTTGCTTCACTTTCGTAGTGATACCCGCGTAAATGCGAAAAGCTTCTTACCTGGCTACGACGACATACAGCAACGTATCTATTTTAATCTCACCCCCTTCATACGCTTTCTGAAAAAAGGCGAAGGTAGGCTGTATTCATTAGAGAACAATAAAATAACTAAGCAGGCGGTTGAACGGCGCTATCAAATCAATGTGGTACTAATGCATACCAACAAACAAAAACAGCAGCAAGTTCAGCGATTTAAAATAACCCTAAACCGCTCTACTATTATTAATATTGAAGCGCTGGAAGTACGTGAGAGTGATTAGCCATTGCAATTGCTATCAAGGACTTTTCTGATTAATTAGTACCGCGACTAACAATATGGCTACGGCGATTAAAGCAAACCACCACACCAGTGATATTGCCAGCGGTTCGGGCGTGTTTACTATTTCAACAAAAGAAAGCATCATCAATAGCCACCCACCAATACGCATGCTGTTTTGGACATAACGTTTTCGACTGCGACTAAATTGACGGCCAAACAACGACCCCACTCGCTTGAAATGCTTATTGCTTCCTAATGCGAGCAAACTAATACCGACTATAATTAAAACGGTGACTGCCAGCATTACCGCTTACTCTCTGTATTATTTTGAATCTCATTTGTGCAAGTTTCACTGCTTAATCGAGACAGATAAGAAGGTGTCCTTTTATAATCTAAACGCCCTCTTAACCAATAAGCTAAGGCAATAAACCCAACGCTACATATACCGAACATAAGCATAAAACTCAGGTATATTGTATCTACTGCATTAAATGCATGCATTGTTCTCTCATAAAAGAGCCACACGCTTCCCCCCGCTAACACTAGATAACTTATTGCGGCTGCGCATGCTTGTTCATACCATGCATATTTTATTGGCCTGACAGCAGCGTGAATTGCACTGCATAGCCAGGTAATAAAAAACGTATTAATTTCGAAGCCTGAACGATTAGTTACCTCTGTGGGTATTATTCTGTTAGCTAATAAAAAAGCCGACGTGGCAATCGCGAGCCCCATTATTGCTACCACATTACCTTTTTCCATAATCTGTAGGGATATGGGGAGCTTGCTCGGGTTTTTACCTATCGCTGGAGTAGTACGGATATCAACAGCTTTAAGATAGTTAATACGGCGCTGGTTAGTCCAAATCACTAACCCAGTTGCAATAAGTGCACAACTTAATACACCTAAACTAAATAGTAGCCAGCGCAAACCAATAGTGGCGAAGTTAGCTTGATGTAAACCATACATTATTCGCCTAATCGTGGCGGGCGCACTTTCATCGGCATAACCTTCAAGGGGTGCTGCG
Organism: Alteromonas sp. CI.11.F.A3; assembly: GCF_032925565.1. Lineage (NCBI taxonomy): Bacteria > Pseudomonadati > Pseudomonadota > Gammaproteobacteria > Alteromonadales > Alteromonadaceae > Alteromonas > Alteromonas sp. CI.11.F.A3. Next base: position 2,295,198 of record NZ_CP136708.1, on the reverse strand, counting down.
GTATAACTCGAATAAACCAAACGCTCAGCGCGATTTGAAACCGATAAGCTTTTAGTACGCTCCACTATAAATCGGCTATTTATTTTGGATGGCGATTCTACGGTAATTCGTCTGATAGCGTTGGGTTCTTGCCATTGGGCTTGCAGATTCGTCACAATAGCGGAATAAGCAATGTCCTGGTTTTCACTTAGTCTATTTATCGCTTGTGCATTACTATCAAGCGGCGGCAACGATGGAATAATGGCTTTATTAACGCCCCGCTCGCCCTTTTCAAAATGCATATTGGCAGAAAACGGCATGTACATAATGGCGTAAATCATAATAGCGCTGATACAAATCATTAAGCAGAAAGGCAGCGTGACGATGCCGATTAATGCATGAAAATCAGTTGTCCACTTTGTTACCTTACCCTTTCTTAGAGTGAAGAAATCTTTGAAAAAACGTCTGTGGGTATATATTCCGGTAAAAAGTGCAAGCAGCATGGCCATAGCAGCAACCCCTGCAATATAACGCCCACCGTAGCCTCTTAGCTGCAAGGTGTAGTGAAAGTTTCTGAAAAACAAGCCACCTTTGGTGTCTGTGGTTGTCTCTATGGGTATGGCATCTTTATTAAAATTTACTAAATGGCGCGTTTTGCCTTCTCTCCACTGAACATACCAATGATGATCTCGCTGTGTGGGTAAATAAACCCGCCATGAAGTGGCATTTGTTGCGTGCGTTTCTAGGTAGTCTATAGACTTCTCAACTTGGTAGCGCTGGCCTTGTGTATAAACTTGGTTTTGTTGCTGTTCATCTATCACGATAGCCTGTCGCTCTGGCATCATCCAGTAGGTTATTTCTGGCGTGAAATAGCTAAGGGTTCCCGTCACAAAAATAGTAAACAGCAACCACCCGGTTATTAAGCCTAAGTATGTGTGAAGCCATATCATCGATTTTCTAAATGTTGTTTTCACAGTACGTCAACCAAGGGTAAAAATAACACTGCCACTGCAATCAATAAGATTAAGAAAATTAACCATTTTGCAATATTGGAAATCGCGAAGCTGGCAATGAAAAAAGCAAAAAATACGATATAGCTCAGCATGCTAGCGGATAACACTGCTACGCCGTCATTTATATATAGTAAGTTTACCAACCCGTAGGTTAAATAAATTGATGAGAGTGCGGATAGCACATAGCCGCCAATAATGGCGGCTATGCTACGCAGTATAATGTCTACGTTTTTAGTCAAACTTTGTATTACCTGTCTTACTGTGAATGCTTTTGTTAAAAGCGGTAAGCTACAGATAACTTGGCATTTCTTTCCTCACCCGGAAGTCCACCAAGGTACATGGCACTGCTGTAGTAATCGGTATTATCAAGGTTTTTGATGTTTAGCTGAATGTCCCAGTCATTTGATACGTAGCTAATAGCTGCATCCCACACGGTATATGAGTCTACGAAGGCATAGTCAATACCGAAAGACGAGGCAGAAATAGTACGCTCATCTTCATAAGACACCCCTACGCTGAATTTTACTGGTGCAGGCAATGCACTAAACACATGACTATAGGTTAACCATGCACTCGCGGTTTTTTCCGCTATACCTTTGGTTTGCTCTTCGTCTGTACTGCTTGCAAAATCACCAGGCTCAGTGACAGGTTCTTGGTACGTTGCATTAGTATTTAATGCCCATTGTTCATTAATATCGAAGTTAATATCAATTTCAACACCGGTAGTACGCTCTTGTTCATCGTAATAAAACTCAGGAACATCAATGTTATATGCCGGATCGTCAATGTTATCTTCATACAGTGGGTTAGTGTATTGCAGGTTGGTTCTTGCGGTATCAAACACTACGATTGAACCAAGCAACTGCTCAGACAAAGCAGTAAAACGCAGTCCTAAATCCCATGAAATCGATTCTGAATCAGGTCGGTTATTTTCTTCACTCAACGACCCCAATACACTGTATGCAGTTCTACCCTTTGAATGGTTGATAAAGGTAGAGACATTGGGGGTTACTTTATAGGTTAAGCCTACATTATAAGTAAAACCATCATCATCAGCATCGTACTCAGGGTTGCCGTCGCTGAATTGGTTCAAGTAGGTTTGTTTAACTGCTCCGTAAGCTCCACCAAAACGCCCCGTAAAGTATTCGTTGAAGTACAATACTTCTTGGAAACTCACGCCCCAGCTTGATACTTCTTTTTCATACTTGCTGCGTAAAGATGGGTTGTAATCATCGAATGTGCCAGTAGGCCAATTTGGATTACGAATATCTAAAATGTATGGCACTGCATCACTTCGCGTATCATCAGCGTCCCAGATAGACCACTGTGCATATGACATTTCATGATCTTCATAGTTCGCGCTAAATAAGTGTTCACCCTCAACACCGCCAGCTGACCATGTATTCGTTACATCAATAAAGTATTGCCACACTTCTTCATCGGCAACAATATTTCGGTACTCCTGCCTGCGAGCAGCAAACGGATACAGAACATCATCAATAACCAATGGTGCACGAGGCGCTAAGTTAATGATGTCTGTACGCTCTGTATAAACATAGTTGTATGCACTGGTTTGACGAATATAATCTGTTTCATAGGTGCGATATTGAAGTTGTTGTGTCAGTGTCCAATTATCAGCGAAGTTCAGATCTTGACGCACCTTAACACGGAACTCTTTGCCTTCATTAGGTTCTGACAACGGTGAAATAAGGCTAGTATCGCCTAAATCATATGGCTGAACACCATCAGTAGATGTTAACGATGCTGCTAGCTCGGCTATTTGATCATCGGTTAGTTGTAAACCACCGCTGTTGGTATCATCATTAACTAGATCTTGCGCAGTAATGCTGCCCGCATCTGCGTCTAATAACGTTAAGTCGATAAGGCGGACAGGATGACCGATAGAATCAATTTGAATAGCATCATCAATATACGCCGCCGAAACTAAAAACCTGTTATCAGCAGAATGGTCATATCGTAACGAAGTATACAACTCACTACGTTCATCGCTAAGACCACGGTAACCGTCAGATTGTTCATGATTAGCTACAACTCGATAGGCTAACGAGTCATTTATCGCGTTCGTTGCGTCAAACATTAATGAGTAACTGTCCCAGCTACCTACCGATGCTTTTATCTCATATTGCTCTTCAAATTCTGGCTTTTTCTCAATAAGGTTGATAATACCGCCAGCTTCACCCATTCCATAAAGACCCGTTGCCGGCCCCTTTAACACTTCAATACTTTCTACATTAGTCATTGAACGAGTTGGGTTATAGCTATTCCCTAAATCAGCACCCGCATAAATTCCATCGTAGGTATAATTCACACCTAAACCACGTATGGCAAGGTTATCACCTACCCCATAATTGTTACCGTCTTGGGTCAAGCCACTAATATTACGAATGCTTTCCTGCAGCGTGTCAACGCCTTGCTCTCGTAATAATGTTCCATCAACCACAACTACAGCAGCAGGAGTTTCCATGAGGCTCATGTTTGACTTCGTTGCCGTACCCGATTCAAGAATTAATCTGTTGTGACGACCGTAAACGGTAATAACATCTAAATTTTCATCTTGAACTTTTTGTTCTTTTTGTGTTTCTTTGCTAGCTTGAGCAAGTGGTATTGCATCTTCCGACTGCACTGCTTGTGCTGAAATTGCAGTGGTATAAAAAAGAGAGAAAATCGCAGTCGCTGCGCCAACTTTAGAAGTGTGTGTGAAGTTTATGTGCATTATGTGTCCGATGTTTAGTTGCAAATGATAACCAATCTCATTATCAGCCGCGCATGGTAATTAAACACCTTTTTTATTTCAACTATATTTACATAAAATCCTTATTTGATGCTTTATTCATCTAACGGCCACTCTTCTTTACTTATCATGTTGTTATCAAGAAGTACGTTTCTTATTTGATTGATTTTCACTTTCAGTTCATCGCGAATGAGCCGTATAGCTGGGGTAATAAGCTGCCTGCTAGGCAATACCAGCCACATTTCCGTAAGGGGTATGTGATAAACTGGCATGATCCGCTGAAGTCGCCCAGCAATTAAATCTTCTGCAATATCGATAACAGATTTTTTCGCTACTCCCACGCCGTCCACACACCATCGGCGAACAATATCGCCGTCATTCACTGCGCGGTTGCTTTTCACTTTCACTTTGAATTTCTCTTTACCTTCCCCTTTATAAAGATCCCAACCGTCGTGGGTTAGCTCGTATAATTTGTAAAGCAATGCATTATGATTGGCTAATTCTTCAGGAGTGGTAGGCTCGCCATGGTTTTCTATATAACTGGGAGATGCGCAGATAAAGTGTGGAATATTACAAATTTTGAACCCATACATATTAAGTTCCTGCACTGCGCTTTTCGTCATGGCTCTTAAAGCAACATCTACCCCGTCGCGATAGAAGTCGACTCGGCTGTCACTTACCTGCAACCTTAGCGACAAGTCTTCATGCTCATTCATAATATCGTTCAGCAAAACCCGCATTAGATTACGGCCCATCTCGGAAGACATGGCCATTTTCACTTCGCCATTAATGTCTTGCTGCTTTTCACTGATACGCATAACACCTTGTTGCAACAAATCTACCGCTTGCTGACATAAGGGCAGAAAACGCTCCCCTTCCGGGGATAACCGAATTTTGCGGGTGGTTCGCACAAATAGCTGAGTGCCTAACTGTTGCTCTAGGCGCTTTAGCGCAACGCTTGCGGCAGAAGAACTAATGTCTAGTTGATTAGCCGCAGCAGTAATTGAATGCAATTCTGCCACCTTGAGCAATACTTGCAGGTCTTCTGTCTTCATAACATCTTCTTTTTCAATTGCTAGCGCGTGAGTTAATGTGACTAACGCTGCGTAAGTTCGAGGGTATAAACGTTAATCAGATCCGCTTTATTACAGCTTAAAGCGAGACAATAGATTTAATTACCTTATTTATTATCCACGTTTTAGCGAAAGTGTATTTGCTATTTGCCCATTTTTCCACTGTCTGTAAGCTCATAAAATACGCCCAAGCAATCAAGTTAAAGGGTTAAAAAATGAAATTCACAATTAAAGCAACAACGCTCGCACTTGCTTTTTCAAGCGCCATAGTACTTTCTACATCGTTGGTGGGCACAGCAGCGTTTGCAGCCCAGACAGCATCTAAGGTGGTGGCGGCAACCGATATTGAGTGGGGTTACCTAAACCCGCTTCGCGGCGATAAAAGCCCAGGTGCAGCAGATCTTTGGGGCGATCGTACTAAAGATACGGCAACCGGTATGCTGGTACGTTTTAATAAAGGCTTTGAGTCTCCACCGCACATTCACAACATTACCTATCGCGGTATTGTGATTGAAGGTGCTATGCACAATGACGACCCAAGCGCTGACAAAATGTGGATGCCAGCTGGTTCTTTTTGGACTCAACCTGCTGGTGAAAATCACACCACCGCAGCTAACGACAGCGCAAACTTAATTTACTTAGAAATAGATTCTGGCCCTTACCTAGTAAAGCCATCTAGTGAGCATTTCGACAACGGCGAACGTCCACTAAACCTGCATAAAGATAACATAGTGTGGTTAAACGATGCCCAGCTGCCTAACATAAGTGTACTAGGTGTTTCATCAACGTACTTGTGGGGCAACACCGCCGATATCAACGGCTCAATGGTTAAGTTACCGGCTGGCTTTAAAGGTACTATTGGCACACAAGCCAGCGAATTTCGCGCTGTAGTTATAGCGGGTGACGTTGAATATCAATCTGTGGAGGTTACTTCACCGGTATCGTTAAGTGCGGGAAGCTACGTAGAATCTACTGGTACTTTTAACCATCAACTCGTGAATAAAAGTAAGCAAGAGACGACTATTTATATTCGCACCAATAGTGCATATAGTGTTTTCTAGCAGTCTTAAAGCTCGCTCTTTAAACGCGATAAATAGGTGAAAAATCTTCATTTTATTTTAATTTATTCTTTTCTAATCAATTGGTTGAATAAGCTGCAATAGTGGTTGACGAGTATATAAGAAGTTTGTAATAGTATAACAATACTTTATTTTTACTTTCCTCTTGGCCAATCTCGGAGCGCACTAATGAGAGAGTTTCTGAGAATAGCCAGCGTTAGCTTAGTTTCTTTTACACCCGCAGCCCTAGCACAAAGTACGCCTTCAGAATTCGCAGAATTAAGTTTCCAAGCCTTGCTTGATATCGATATAAACGAAAGTGACAGTGAACAATCTTCGCCTAATAAGTGGAGTTTCGCTGTACAACTAAAAGCCGCAGAGTTTGATGGTTATAAAGTCAATGATAGCGACGTGAGCCTTGATGATGTGTTGTTCTCTTTTGGACAAGAAACGCGCACTTCAAGTAACTTCCCTGTTGTGCCGACGATTATCAAGCAACACGCTAAAATTATTCAACTAGGTTACCAAGTAAATGAACGCCTAAAGCTCGGTATTCAAGTTCCTTTTATTCATCAAGAAACTGACCATATTAGTGTGGTACCAGGTTACGATCATTTCGTTATTTCATCTTCAGGCTTGGGCGATATTGCGCTTTCAGCAAGTTACGCGTTAGAAGACAACAGTGAGTTTAGTTGGTGGGTTACCGCAGGGCTTAGCCTGCCAACCGGCTCAATTGATGAGCAAGGCGATACGCCTAGAGATCCGGGTGATCAACAACTCCCCTACACCATGCAATTAGGCTCAGGAACCTACGATTTTCCTATCGAAGTAAGCTATCAAAATAAAGGGGAACACACGTTTACCGTTACCCTATCAGCCATGCTTCGTACAGGTACTAACGATAGAAACTATCGCTTAGGCAACAACTATAAACTCAGTGGTAAATACAACTTCCCACTTTCTCAAAGTACGGCATTGTTCACTGGTGCAGCATTTGGCTATTCAGAATCTATTCACGGACAGGACGATGAAATTACCACAGGTGGCAATTACTCGTACCCTGCCAGTATTACTAACCCTGATTTATACGGCGGAGAAAAAGTGAGTGTGTTTGGGGGCGTTTCGTTTGTTCCTATTGATTGGTTAAAAGTGGTCGCCGATGTCAGTAAGCCTGTATATCAAAACCTAAATGGCCCTCAACCCCAAGAATTGTGGCGCGCAGGCCTTCAATTCTCCGTGTTGTATTAAACGTTGTACATGCGTTCATTATTCATTGCTGTCGCTCTGACTTTAGCCGTTAGTCACTCGGCTTATGCCGACTTAAAAAAACTAGACAAAGTTAAAGCGGCTTACATGTTTAACTTCACAAAGTTTATGACATGGAGCAGTATGAATACTGATCCAGTCAATTTTTGTGTACAGAATGATGAAGCATTTCAGCAGTTTTTAACCCAGTTAGTTGAAAGCCGCCCCACAAGCAGCGGTGCGTCCATTCGCATCGTTATGTTAGACGGAAAACAAAGCTGCACCTTTGCCTATCTCATCGAAAATGATGACAGCCTAGTAAACCTTGCCACTTCAACCATCATTATCAGTGATTTACCCAATCTTATTGAACGCCCAGCGGTATTTACATTTTATGAAGAAAACAATCGGTTAAGGTTTGAAATTGATTTAGCAGAGGCTGAACGTCTTGAGTTAACGATTAGCTCGGAATTGTTGAAGGTAGCGAAAATAAAATGATATTTCGTTCTACGTCGTTTTTTACCAAACAATTGCTTGCCGTCCTTTCGGTTAACTTCTTATCTCTGTGTCTGGTTGCGGGTTTGCTTTATTCAAATTTCGTCGATGATCACAAAACTAACTTAGTGAATGTGCTTAGCAGCCAATCTACATTGTTGGCATCGGCTAGCCGCTCATCGGTACTTTTTAATGATGCTCAGTCTACCCAGGATTTACTGTTTGCGGCATCGCAGTTACAAGCTACATTAACTGCCAAAGTTTACGATGCGGACTTTAACCTATTCGCCGAATACGCCAGAGACGGTGTCTTAGACCTCACCTCCCCTAGGCAGCTTCCTCTAGGGGAAACATTTAAGGACGATGCGCTTTATTTTCTAGAGCCTATCGTTTTTGATAAAGAAATTATTGGTTACCTCTTGCTATCTGCCAGTACGTACTCGCTAGATACACAACAGCATCAAGCAATGATGGTGGTAATAGGCGTATTGTTGTTAAGTATGCTGCTTTCATACTTGCTTAATTTTCGTTTACAGAAACTCTTTACCAGCCCCATCAACAAACTGATCTCACTGATTAGAAAAGTAGCCACATCCCGTGAATATCACACTCGTCTGCCAGAAGTACGTAACGACGAATTAGGCGAGTTATTTTCTGGCGTTAACGATATTTTGGCAACCGTTGAAAATCACCAAGAGCAGCTAAAGGCTCACAATACTGAACTTGAAAGTTTGGTAGAACTTCGAACTCGCCAGCTTTATCAACGTGCCAATTATGATGCGTTAACGCACTTACCCAATCGCCACCTTTTTGTAGATCAGTTGGAGCTTGCGGTAAGCAAAGCCAATAAATATAGCAGCCCACTGGCCGTCATGTTCCTAGATTTAGATCGCTTTAAACTTATTAACGACAGTTTGGGCCACGATATTGGCGATAAAGTGCTTATTGAAGTTTCAAAGAAGCTGACTGAAATCGTGATGCAACGAGACAGTGTGTCTAGATGGGGTGGCGATGAATTTGTGGTTATGGTTGAAGAAACTCACTCTAAAGATGATTTAGCGTACCTTGCTAAGGAAATCATCACCAGTTTGAGTGAACCCATGCAATTGGAAGGGCATCAACTTCACATTTCTACCAGTATTGGTATTGCGATATATGAAACAGAGAGTGAAAACGGCATAACGTTGTTAAAGCATGCCGATACCAGCATGTACCATGCTAAAGAAAACGGGCCTGGTCAGTTCTGCTTTTTTAACAACGGCATGTTAGAAAATTCACTGAATCGACTGTCTGTGGAAGGGCAATTACGACAAGCGTTAAAACTTGAAGATGCTTTTCATATGGTTTATCAGCCTCAAATTTGTGCCTACACAGGTCGTGTTCAAGGCATGGAAGCATTAATACGTTGGCAAGATAGTGAAGGTAACTATATTCCTCCTTCAGACTTTATTCCTATTGCTGAGGAAGCTGGCCTTATCAATTCTCTCAGTATATGGATATTAAACCGGGTAAGTACTCAGATGCATCAATGGCGGGAGCAAGGTGTTCCTTTAGTGCCTGTTGCGATTAACTTGCCGGCTTGTTTTATTACTCAATTAGATTGCGCCGAGCAAATTGCGGATATTATGGCGTCTAATCAAATACCCCCTGAGCTTATTGAAGTTGAGCTCACTGAAAACACGTTTATAAGTTCTACGGAATTTGCATTAACGTCACTGAAAAAGTTAAAAAAATTAGGCTTTAAAGTCTCTATTGATGACTTTGGTACTGGCTATTCTTGCTTAAGTTACATTTCCACCTTGCCTATTGATAAGTTGAAAATTGATGGCAGTTTTGTGCAGAAACTCGGGAAGTCTAAATCTAACGATGGCATTGTGAGCGCAATTGTCATGTTGGCCAAGGGGCTTAACCTAGCCACGGTGGGCGAGTGTGTGGAAACAGAAGACCAACTTGTGCGACTGCGTGAAATGGGCTGCGATGTGATACAAGGCTATTACTACCACCCTCCTCTACAGGTTGATGCGGCAGCCACATTGATGTTAGAAACTATCGAAAGCTAAAGTTTTCCAATAAACCATCTAACGGTAAGCCCTACCGCTAGCGTAATTACCACACTCGTCAATGTACCCAGCAATACATATTCCGTTAGCTTCTTATCTTCGCTTTTCGTCAAATCACCAAACCGAAAAATTGATTTAGCGGCAAGTAGAAAGCCTATTGCTGCAAATTGATTAATCAGTACAAAAGTTAAAATAAGCAAACGCTCTAAATAACCAATTCGCTGCCCAGCCATAGCAAGCGTATTTTGTATGGGAAGCTGTACTAACGTGCTGGCTGTTTTTGGTTTAGCATGCTCATCAAGCTCTTTACTCCATGGCGACAGGAGTTGTTTTATAAAAATAGACGTTGGTTTTAGAATAATTAAGTACGCCAAGAGTATGGTCAGATGCTGATGGTTAATCAGTAAAATTTGCTCAAACAGTGCCTCGACCTGAGCAGTAAGCAGCGCCCATAAAATAACGATAACGCCAATGTGTGCCGCTTGATCGATTGCAAATGCTAAGGTTGTGCTTCCCGCGTAAGACTTTATTGCATCTATAATAAAATGGCTTATTAATATCCCGCCAGCCACCATTAAAAGTGCGGTAAAGTCGATATCTGCCATACACGACTCTTTTGTAGTAAGTACCATTATGGCCGACATCGCGAGTAAGGCAATAAGAGCTAATACCCCATGCAATAAAGCGTGAAGGTATAATGCAGGGGATTGAAGATGTTTAGTGTTTCGGCTTTCCACCCAGTGAGTTGGCTGAAAATAGAAGTCTCCGAGTAAATGGGCAACCAATAGCCCTATTACCATGCTAAGTTGCTCCATGCTTACTGCTCCGTTTCCACTTCTGTTGCCATATAATCTAAATAATCACTGACGAGATGATATTGACTGGCGTTTAAAATACGAGTGATATTGCTGCGGTTTTTCCCCAGCGTATTCGCTATATTCTCATGACCTTTATCTTCTGCTTTAATATAGGCCAGTAAGGTTTCTGACTGTGTTTGCGTTAAGGAAGTAATATGGCTATCAACAAAGGCAGTCATCAAGCTTGCGTGTTTATTGAAAGCTTCATTGTCACTAGAAAAGGCAAGATATTGTGACTTCAAACTATCAAGCGTCCTACCCGAACGAACGAAGGCATCACCATTTCCGGTTTTCACTTTCCCATCAGTAAAACTCACTTTACCAACACCTACGCTAATACGTATATCTGTAGTGGGCGTGCAGGCTTTTAATGCTAACCGGATGCAAATGGCCACCAGCATGGCACTTTTAGACTCTGGAATAACAACCTGAAAAGCATCTCCACGAAAGACGTCGTATTGTCCGCTGTAAATTGCCGATTGTTCTTTCAGTTCATTGGTTAGCACCTCTAACACATGAGCTAAATCGGTATTAGTTAACTGCTGGGAGTTTGCGATATCACCGGTTATTACCGCCTGCCGCTTGTTCGTATTATCCATACTTTCCCTTTATTTACTCTTTGGGGTAGCAGCTGATTTTGGTTAATAATCAAAAACTCATATCTAGCTTGCACCCACTTTTATGTTATCTGCATCATAGCCGCAATTTAGATTGCCTGTATTTTTATACAGATGCAATATAACTTCGGCGGTTAATTTCAACGGTTGGAAGTTACCGTAATAAAGCACTTTCATTAAAGTTACTATAAATAATCACATTTCGCAAAGTTACCATAAATAGTCACATTAAAAAGTAACTACAAACGCTCACATGTGTGGTTTAGTCAAAAGCGTTAGCAACAAAAATTAGCGTTACCCATGACATAAAAAAGTCTCAATATAAGTAGGTTACTCACAAATCTTATAACACAACTTGCAAAGGTAGAATGATTACTCTACCCTTCACCCCATCAGGGTAGAACAAGCATTCTACCCTTTCCTAGACGTTGACCTGAAATTGGAGAGCAAGATGACGCCCGATGAGCGAAGAAATGACATTGCTGCACGGTTAGAAAGCGCTTTTAGCGCTTATGGCTTCACCCAGCCTAATGTCGCCTTCTTAAAAGAACAAACAGGTACCACGCTAAAAACGTTATACAAATATTTTCCTTCTAAGGAAGATATGATCATTGGGGCACTTACCCATCGCCACCAGCGGTATTTATCATTTCTAGCAACAGACTGCCCAGACGATATGAAAGCAGCGGTAAAGCATGTTTTTTCACGTTTGGCCTTGTGGTTAGCCCAATACGCCCCTAACGGGTGTATGTCATTACAAGCCTTATCTAGCTACCCAAACTACGCACAGGTAACCACAGCCGTAAATACGCATAAAGCCGACGTGCGCCAATGGCTTTTTGACTTAACCCGAAACGAATCACTGTCTAATTCACTTTTCATTATGCATGAAGGGATGTCGGCTGCGTGGCCAACCATGGGTAAACAAGCGCTAATCACAACGCAAGCTTTGCTAGATCAGACACTTATTAAACACGGTTTGTCTTAAAGGAGACGATTTATGTCACAACTTCCCTCACACATGAAAGGGGTGGTGCTTACTCATCATGGCGACCTTGATGCCCTAAGTATTCGTCACAATCTCCCTCTGCCTATTCCAGCTGCCACTGATGTTGTTATTAAGGTGGCCGCCGCAGGTGTCAATAATACAGACCTAAATACCCGCAAAGGCTGGTATTCAAAAGGCGATAACGACGCAGAAGATGCATCTTGGTCTGGCACACCGCTAGCGCTTCCCCTTATTCAAGGCGCAGATGTATGCGGCTATATTGTAGCTGTAGGCAGTGAGGTAAGCACTTCACGCATTGGTGAACGAGTCATTATTGAACCCTGCTTAACCGAAGCGAATGGTGCTAAATTACCTGCACCTTGGTATTTTGGGTCAGAGTGTGATGGTGGGTTTGCTCAATATACAAAAGTAGCTGCAAAACATGCCTACACCATCAACACAACCATGACCGATGCCGAACTTGCTTCATTTCCATGTTCATATTCTACCGCTGAAAACATGCTGCACCGCGCTAATGTAGTGGCTGGAGACAGAGTACTCGTTACTGGCGCGTCTGGTGGCGTTGGTTCTGCTGCAGTACAACTAGCAAAAGCAAGAGGCGCTTTTGTAGTCGCCATTACCAGTGAATCGAAACAAGAAGAGTTGAAAGCGGTAGGGGCCGACGATACGCTAACGCGCGACTGTAATTGGGTAGCGTATGCGAAAGATAAGCCCTTTGATGTTGTTATCGATTTAGTGGCCGGCCCAAGATGGCCAGAACTGCTTGATATGATGCGCCCCTTTGGTCGCTACGCAGTATCGGGCGCCATTGCTGGGCATAGCGTAACCTTAGATGTTAGAACCCTATACTTAAAAGATTTACAATTGCTGGGCTGTACTGTGATTTGTGAAGAAGTATTTGGCAACGTAGTGAAGCGTATTGAAGCAGGCGACATTGCCCCGCTTGTCTCTAAAACTTATCCCATTGAAGATATTAAACAAGCGCAAACAGACTTCGAGCAGAAAGCACATATTGGAAAATTGGTGCTTACGCTTTAACGCAGTGCAGCTTCATGGGTTTCCCATATATCAACGCGATTACGCCCTAACGATTTAGCCAAATAAAGTGCAGCATCTGCTCGCTGTATCAATTCGTTAGGGCTCACTGGGTGACTAAATGCCATAGTAGAAGCACCTAAACTTATGGTCAGTCTACTGTTGTAGCTAGATTGCTTGAATACGATGGATGCTTGCTCGATATTGCTGCGAATACGCTCGGCCACTTTTAACGCTGAGCTCATGTCAGTGAAGGGCATAATGACCGCAAATTCTTCACCACCATACCTTGCCACCACGTCATCATTGCCAATACAGGTTTTCTTTAATATTTCCGCCACCTGAATTAATACCTTATCGCCCGCTACGTGACCATAGCAGTCGTTGTAAATTTTGAAGTGATCAACATCAATCAACAACAAACTTAGGGGCGTTTTACATCGCACACTTCTTTGTATATCGCTTTGTAAGGTATCATCAAACAGCCTTCTGTTTGCTATCCCCGTTAAACCATCAATATTGGCAAGTTTTGCTAACTTAAGGTTGGCCTCTATAAGCTGCTGTTTTGCTTGGTGCAGTGCTCGTTCGTTATGGGCGTTTTGTAATGTATTAGCCAACATTTGGGCTATACGCTGTAAATACTTAATATCATAATCACGCCACGTGTAAGGGCTACCCGTGATATCACAGCCGATAAAGCCGAAAATGCCTTTATCTAATTCAATCGCGGCGCAAAGAATCGAACAAATGCGCTCTCGCTCAAATTCCTCTTTTTCTCCCGTCGCCTCTTTCGGTAAATAGGCCACATTATTCACCTTAAAAAGGCCATCTTGCTTAATCTTTCTATTAAGATAAGGCATGGATTCCATCGGTAGCGCTTGCAGATCGTTTTTATAAGGCGTTACTCCTGCAGCAACCCATTCGTGGGTGTTACAGGCAAACTTTGTGTCATCATAAAATTCAAATAAATAGCAACGGTCAAGGTCGCAGAATTCACCGAATGCGCCCAGAATATTTTCTATAAGGCTATCAATTTTGTCACTGGTAGTATTAATCAGTTGCGAAGAAAGTGTTGAAAGTAAGCCATTAAAGGCAATGTGTTTACCCACAGGTGAAGACTCTTCAGGTGCGATGAACAAATTATTTTGAACCGCCTTCGCGTTAATCACCACTAAGGTAACGCCGTCAACGGTAATAACAGCACTTTCTATAAAAAACTGAATTCCTCTTTCATAAGATTGTATGCGAACCCACTGGCAAAGGTGCAGTGTTTCCTCTGCAATGGCAAAAGGGTGATAGCTGCCTGACAACTCATCTTTTGTAATAGGATCGAAAAAACGTAGGCTGTCTAAGAACGCATCAGATACACATGACTCACCGAATTGACGTGCAAATGCAGTGCTGACATCAAACTTTGTTTCTCCAAGGCGTTTGAACAATAAACACGTAGGAAGTTAACGCAACAATGCTATGCCTTCATTTGGCTTCACATATACCCCTTATAGAAGTTAAATAATTAGCTTTTACTTTAGTACATATTAATAAAACGCGCTTTTCAGCAAATAGATTTAACGTTAAGAATTTTTGCAGTAATCCATTACATGGTACTTACGTAATAAGTTACAGCAGCTATGTTTCACCATAGTTTCTTTCATTAAGATGCGAGGTAACTTATGGATGGGTTGATATGAATGAGTCAATAAGTGGGCTTTTGGACAAGTTAATTGATGAAGACGGAGGCGAAAAGCAAAGCGCAGGAGATATTATTGCTCGCTTTGAAGACAGAGGTTTTGGCCCACTGCTGCTTATACCTTCGTTAATTGCCCTACTGCCTACCGGTGCTATTCCTGGCGTGCCCTCACTATGCGGTATAATCCTCTTTCTAATTTGCATACAAGTCGCATTGGGCAGAAGTGCACCTTGGCTACCAAATAGAATTACCAAACAGGAAATTAAACAAGACAAGCTAGAAAATGCTGTAGATAGAGCAAAACCTTACGTTAAAAAAACCGAAAAGCTGTTAAAACCACGCTTAGCAGTACTATCAAAAGCGCCATGGAAAAATATAGTAGCGGGTTATTGTGCTATAGCATCACTCTGTATGATCCCTCTTGAGGTTGTGCCTTTCGCAGTAGCACTCCCTGCATTTGCACTAACACTAACAGCTATAGGCATGACCAACCGAGATGGTGTTTTTATTGGCTTAGGAATGATAATTCAGCTAGGTACCGTGTACCTAACACTCAAAGTCTCTGGCATAGTCTAACGAGACTGGCATAGACTAGTGAGGATGGCATAGGCTAGTGAGCATTGCCACGTGGCATTTAGCGATTAAATGGCATTTTCAATAAAGCTATTATGCCTGCATTATCGTTGGTTGCTGGGTAATCTTTTTGGCCTATAGCAATATCTTCATCACGCATGGTTGCACGGCTTTTAAAACTACCAAATAGCTTGTCCCACCAAGACACACTGAAGCCAAAGTTAGTATTAGATTCTTCTTTACGCTGGCTGTGGTGAATGCGATGCAACCGCTGGGTAATAATAAGCATCCCAATTCTGTCATCCCACTTCTGTGGCAGTCGAATATTTGCATGGTTAAACAGGGCAAACCCATTCAAACCCACTTCGAAAATAACTATCGCAACAGCAGGTACCCCAAAAGCGACAACCACCACCGCTTTAATGAATAAGCTTAATATAATTTCGATAGGGTGAAAGCGAAGCCCTGTGGTGGTATCTACGTGGCTGTCAGCGTGATGCATTTTATGAATACGCCATAAAAGAGGAATTTTATGAAATAGCCGATGCTGCCAATAAATCACCATATCTAACAGCAATACACTAAAAGCGACCAGAACCCAGTGGCTCATATTTAGGCTGTTGAATAACCCCACATTAGTATTATCAGCCCACAAGGCCACACCTACTAAGCTGGCAGGCAACACTACTCTTGAACACAGCGCACCTAATACCACCATACTCAGATTGCCTTTCCACCGGCTGGCGCGCCCCAATACCGATTGCCTCGCTGGCAGCCATGCTTCCAGCAGAGCCATTATCGCGAATATGCCTAAAAATAGACTAACTCGAACAAGTGCAGTGTTATCCACTATGACTTCTCTTTTTCTTTGTTACTACAGTAGTCATCAATGCCTTCTACGGCTTTAAGGGTGGTAAAACCACTGTAAACTCGGGTTATGATGGTAATGCCACATGCTGCCGCGAAAACATAAGCCAACACCGGAAAATATGCCGGCCATGTACAAAATGCTAAAAACAAGAGTATGGTTTCGGTGCCTTCGGTGAGCCCCTGCATATAATAAAAACTCTTATTCTTGAACTGTGGTTTTTCTATATTAAATTTTTCTGCGGCGACGGCGAAGGCCAAAAAGCTACTGCCCGTTCCTACAAACGCGGCCATTAGCACTAACGCAGGTACGCCCCATTCACTAGGGTTTGCAATTCCAAATGCTAACGGTACTGCCGCGTAAAATAGAAAGTCTAAACAAATATCTAAAAAGCCACCTGCACTACTGCTACTTTGCTGAAAGCGAGCAAGTTCGCCATCTATACCGTCGAATACTCGGTTCGCTATGATACAAATGAACGCCAATACCCACCACCCATTAATAATGGCAGGAACCGCCAACATACCAATAACAAAACCAGCCAAGGTAACTTGATTTGGGGTAACGCAGGCTTTGCTAAGCGCCACTATCATGGGCCTTAACAGCGGCTTTATATAAGGCGTAACTTTAGCGTCTAACATGTTTCTATCTCTATTAATTGCCCTTGGGCAGCTTCTACGTCTTCATTGTCGTGCGTAACTAACAAAGTAGGTAGCCCACGAGCTTTAAGCTGACCGAATACCCAGGTTCGCATTTGAGTTTTGGTGGTAGCATCTAATTTACTAAATGGCTCATCGAGTAACACCACACTTGGTGCCGCAGCCAAAGTTCGTAACAACGCGATACGCGCCTGTTGCCCGCCTGATAAGGTCTGTACGGGTCTGTGTTGTAAATCGTTAAGCCCCACTTCGACTAACATTTCACTAACCCGTTGCTCGCGCTGCGTTTTATTAAGCGCACTAGAAGGCAATGCAAACGCAATATTTTGCCCAACAGTCATATGTTCAAAAAGCAAAGGATCTTGATATAGCACGCCTACCCCACGTTTATGAGCTGGCATGTCATCAATGCACTTATCATTAATGTATATACTTCCTGTCATGGAAAAAGGCGCAGTTAACTGCCCGGCAATCGCGTTCAATAAGGTCGATTTGCCAGAGCCGCTTGGCCCCATGATAGACAGCACTTCGCCAGGGTTGATTACTTCATCGAGTGAAAGCAAGGTATCTGTGTATCGAAACAAACTCACCCTATCTAACTTCAAGGTCATAATTTCGATTTCCTTGTTTGCAGAAGCGTATAGCGCCCCATCGGGTTAAAACAAATTGTGGGTAGCCACCACGCCAATATAAAGCCTAGTAAGGGCATAAGCGTTTGTACTATCACGTACACCGCTGTTAACCTAGCACTGCTGCCCGAAGCCGCTGCCACCGCTTCTGTAGTAACGGTAGCAATACGCCCACCGGTACTTAGTAAGGTAGGCAAATATTGGCTAAAACTAATGGCAAGCCCTAACGCATAAGCCACCAGCATGGGAGCAAACAATAAGGGTAGTTTTATTTTTACAAACACCTGCCATGGCGTTTTTCCCATGCCGTAGGCAACTTGAATATATCTAGGGTCAAACTTACGATAAGCCACCGCTAACGAAATAAACACATAAGGCAAAACATACACAAGGTGGCTAATAAACAAATGAAACCACACTGCCTCGTTGAAATAGGCTAATTGAAACCATACTAGGCCATATAAGAAGGCGACGCCTGGTACTAGCAGTGGTAAAAACAAAGTAAGTGACAGCAACGCCCCTGCCCAACCGTTAAAGTAAGATGAGGGATTACTTTTATGCCCGTTATCCGCGATATTGCCGCTATTGCCGTTTAAAGATTCTGCTTCTAACGCCAATGTAGCCACTATCACCGAAAAACCGCTCACTAACACAGCAAGCAATACGGTATTGTTGAAAGGTTCGGCCAGCGCAGCAAGCGTGGTTTTCCAATGCAGCAAAGTAAAACCTTCTGGTAAAAAAGCTGGAAACTGCCAAAAGGTAGCAACAGACCACAATATCGTGCTGATGATTATCGAGAGTATTAGCAGCGTATAAATGGCCACTATGGCGTAGGCGACTATGGTGCTAAGAGTTTGCCCTGTATGCCGATGCCCATTTGAATAGAAGCGAACTTGTGTATGCTTCGCTACTTTTTCACCCACTATCCATACACTAATAGCCACTAAAGTTACAGCGACTTGAAGCAATGCAGCCGCCGATGCCTGAAAGCGCATCGACAAATCTACATGATTAAACCATTGCACTACCGCCACGGCTAACGTGGGCGGGTTATTGGGGCCTAACAATAAAGGAATTTCCACATTCGCCGTAGCATAAGCTAACACCGCCAATATAGGTAAACGTACTTGGGGATACACGATGGGGAAAACGGTTTTAAAGAACACGGTTACCGGCGAGTATCCTAGCGCCGTTGCACTATTAAAATAACCGTCTAACTTACGTTTAACGTGTGGCTGCGACATCACACTTACTGCCATTAAAAACACAAAAGGCAGTTCTTTAAGTGCCAACGCAATAATAATAGATATACCGTAACTGTCGTACGGAAATGCCCACATCGGCGGCAATAGTGTGCTGGCGCCATCTACATTTGTTGCTTCACTTATCCCTATACTACTTAGTATGTTACTCACATTTGTAACAATGCTCGAAAAGAAGCCTGAAGGTGAAAGTACAAACAACAGCGCAATGGCCGCAGCCGCATGGGGCAAGACTAATAGCGGACTTAACCAAGTTTGTAGCTTGTTTAAATAGGATGAACGATAAAACACCGCCAAGAGCAAAAAGGCACTCGCAACGGAAATCATGGTGGCTAATAAGCCGGTGGAAAACGATAACAATGCCATTTTACCCATGCCATCTATCGCAAATAGCTGAGCAAAAACACTGAAGGTAAAATGATGAGCATCCAGTGCCGGAAAATAACCAAAGGCAGGTAACACCACGCCAATTAGCCCCGCCAATACCGGCAGGCTTAACAGCAAAATAAGTAACACCCGTACAATCACCGTTATACGTTGAAAAAGCGTCATGCTGCGAAGCCATTGAGTTCGTGAAAGCACAGACATTAGAACCGACATCAGAAACGCTCACCATAGCGTGCAAACCACGCTTGTCGTATCGCATCTGTCCAACTGCTATGAGGTTCAGCGAAAAGTGGTACTGTCTTTTCTTTGTTAAGTGCAGAAGCATGGTGTGATATGGGTTTAAACAACGCTTTGTCGTGGGCAGCTAGCATGGAAAAATCAAGTACTGAATCGTCACCCCATACCGCCAACTGCTGCTTTTTTGCTTGTGCTTGAGGAGATAATAAAAAATCCACCACTTGCTTAGCCGCTGCAACATTTTCGGTGTTATAGGTAATGCCGATAAAATGCACGTTCGCTAAGCTGCCATCTTGCATCGCGTAAGTGCGAATGCTTTTAGGTAAGTCAAATCGGTTTACTGCACTGGGTATTTCGGCGGCGGTAAACGAAAATGCCAACAATAATTCGCTGGTTCCCATTAAACGCTGAAGTTGCGAAGCTTGGCGTACCATATAGTCCCCCTCTTTATACATCAGAGGGTGTAACGCATCTAAATATTCAAAAAGCACGGGGATGATTTTCGTTAATGCGTTGTCAGTTACCGGCTTATACAGCAAGTCTTGATGATCTTGATTTAACGCTATGGCCGCATACTTTAAAAAGCTGATGCCTAAATAATCGTTGGGTAATGGGTAAGTAAATCGACCCGGGTATTGATTGGCAAAGGCAAGTAATTCATGAATATTGAGCGGAGGATTTTCTACAAACTGATTATTATAATAAAATACCATAGATGCCTTGCCCCACGGTGCTTCTTGCCCGTCGGTAGCAATACCAAAATCGGTGATCATAGCAGGGTTACGAGCCGGGTTCGTGAGGGCAAAATTAGGAATGCTATTAGCCCAGTCTTTCAATAATAAATCGTGGCGTTTCATGGCAGCAAAATTTTCGCCATTAATCCAAATTAAGTTAACGCTACCTTGGTTGTTGTTACCCGCCGCTTTTTCAGCGAGTACCCGAGATACCGCATCGCTGGTATCGGCTAGTTTCACATGGTTCAAGGTAATATTATATTGGTCACTTACTTGCTGGCCTACCCACTGAATATATCCATTCACTTGGGCACTGCCGCCCCACGCATGAAACTGCACGGTAGGCGAATCGCCTAGCTTTTGATTAGAAGCTGGTGATTGATTTTGAGGCTGGCCTTTTAGTCGAGTGCTTGTTTGAACTTCAGGGTTTATTTGACCTAGCGATTGTGCAGCTTCCGATCCATAAGCTAACGCCGTTGCAAGCATGGCGACGGCTATTGCGGTAAATACGGTTTTTAAGAGGCCTGTCACTTGAACTGCTACATGAATAACTGATTGTACATTTACAGTCGATCTTGGTTTTACAGTTGGGGTAGTAAACAGGCACAGTGGCGTTAGACGAAACAAACTGCCTAACGCCGCTAACATTAAATTACTCTTGGTCATTCAATGCCCAGTTGTAATCCAAAAACTCAATTTCGCTATTACCAGACTTAATCGCTTTTATGTCATCGTTATCAAGTGACTTACCATCGTTGGATGATAATGCACTGCCATAATGAGCAAGAAACCCATTGAGGCTTGATGAATCACGCCATTTCATTTCGAAGTCGTCTTTATACCAACTGAAAATTTTCGAAATGTGTAGCGTATTCCCATCGTAATAGTTGCGGCTATTGTCAGATAAGAAACGAACGGTTTGCTGTTCTAATTGTTCATCTAACTTATCGCCCACATAGGCTTCTTCACGTAATGCAGGGCAACCAATACTCGCGCAGTTTACCGCAAAGTGAATACGAGGTTCGTTATACACACCCTTTTCACGAATGAGCCCGTGCTCTATATCATCAAGGCTGCGTTTTTTACCCAATAACACAGCAAACTCTTGTTTCCATGGTGACGAAAAGAAACCCCCAATGTCACGAATAGAGGTTAAATCAGGGTAGCGAGTTAATATTAAATCGATGGTATACGCATTGTACGCATTAATTAAAAACGCTAACTGCGTGTTTTGATCCCACTGTTCAAACGTATCTTGTGACACTGCTGATAAGCTCTTTAGATAAGCAGTGAGTTCAGTTTGAGACGATTTAAAGCCCGAATAAACAACTTGTGTGCTCGTGCCTTTAGAGCTTATACCTTGCAAGTCCGCCTCTCCATCCCCCCTGCCTTTATCAACAGGGTTAATAGGCACAACGTATTTAGCTAGCATTGCTGAAAAGGGTTGGTGTAGAGAAGCTTCAGCGTGAGCTACCACTGGCATAACCAGTAGTAACGCACCCATTGCATATGAAGCTAACCTTGACGCTAAGGTTGACTCTAGCGCTGTTTTTTTTAGCTTTATCGCATTAATAGGAAACATAATATTTACTCGCTTATTAACCACGACGCCACGTGTGGAATTTTTCCACATAGCTTAGTAACTTTTCTGGTTTATTCGCACGCTTCCAAGTACCTGCGGTGTTTTTAGCCCCTTCAGCCCACGTTGGGTACGCGTGAATAGTGCCGAGTAACTTGTTTAAGCCCAAATCGTGCTTCATGGCTAATACAAATTCTGCTAATAAATCACCAGCGTGTTCAGAAACAATGGTTACCCCTAAAATTTTATCCTTGCCCGGCGGAGTAAGTACTTTAATGAAACCTTTAATTGCGCTCTCAGCAATGGCTCTATCAAGCTCTTCAAACTCGTAGCGAGTTACTTCAACGTCAATACCCTGCTCTGCTGCATCGTTTTCATTAAGGCCTACCCGTGCCACTTCGGGGTCGATAAAGGTCGTCCATGGGATAACACGGTAATCTACTTTGAATTTTTTGAAGGTACCAAACAAGGCATTTACCGCGGCATACCATGCATGGTGTGCCGCAACGTGAGTAAACTGATACGGCCCTACTACATCGCCCGCCGCAAAAATATTTGGCATTAAGGTTTGTAGGTATTCATCGGTTTCGATAGTGCGATCAAACTGAATGCCTAACTCTTTTAAACCAAAGCCGTCAAGACGTGCTTTACGCCCTACCGCCACGATGACTTCATCATATTCAATCGCGCTTTCATTGCCGTCTTTGGCGACTACAAGGGTTTTAACGCCATCTTTATTTTCAAAACGAAGGGCGTCGTGGCTGGTTAATACGTTCACGCCACTATCGCGGAGTACGTCTTCTGAAAATTCAGCGACTTCTTTGTCTTCTCGGCCCATAAGGTGCGGTGCACGTTCAACTTGGGTTACTTCACTGCCTAAGCGTGCGAAGGCTTGTGCTAGTTCACACCCAATTGGGCCGCCACCTAATACAATCATGCGTTTAGGGGTTTCATCTAACTCAGCAAAACGGCTCCACAAAGTATCAGATGTTACATAGCCGCTCTCTTCAATACCCGGCAACGGTGGTACAAATGGGCTTGCACCTGTCGCCACGACAATGCTTTTGGTGGTTAGGGTTTGCATGCCGCCGTCGTTTTGCTTAATTTCTACCGTCCAAGGGTCGATAATTTTTGCGTAGCCTTTCACTACATCTACACCCAAACCTGTGTAACGCTCTACACTATCTACTGGCGCAATCGTAGCAATGACGTTATGCACACGCTGCATCACTGTTTTAAAAGACATAGTAGGTTCAACACCGTGCAAACCGTAATTTTCAGCGTTACGCATCTGGTTAGCTACTTTGGCAGTTTTGATGAGGGCTTTACTTGGTACGCAACCATAGTTCAAACAGTCACCGCCCATTTCACCGGCTTCCACTAGCGTTACTTTTGCTTTTACCGCTGCAGCGATATAACTGGTGACTAAGCCACCCGCGCCAGCACCAATAACAATAAGATTTCTGTCAAATTTAGCGGGTTTTTTATAGCCTTTGTAAACGCGGCGGCGTTCAACAAATGCCACAATGGCCTTAGCAATCCACGGGAATATACCGAGTAATACAAACGATAAAATAAGCCCCGGCGATACAATGCCCGACAAGCTGTCTATTTGCGCAAGCTGCGTACCCGCATTCACGTATACCACGGTGCCAGCCAACATACCGACTTGGCTTACCCAGTAGAATGTCCATGTTTTAATAGATGTTAAACCCATTAATAGGTTTATTAGAAAAAACGGGAACACGGGAACTAAACGCAGCGTGAACAGGTAAAAGGCACCTTGCTTTTCAACACCTTCATCAATCTTTTTAAGCTTTTCGCCAAAACGCTTTCTTACCGTATCGCGCAGAATAAAGCGTGCAACTAAAAAGGCTACGGTAGCCCCTACGCTTGAAGCAAAAGACACAATAATAAAGCCTTGCACCAGCCCAAATAAAGCACCTGCGGCTAAGGTAAGAATGGCTGCACCAGGCAACGACAAAGCCGTTACTGCCACATAAATCGCGAAGAACACACCAATACTCACAAGTGGGTTTTCTTCAATTTGTTGTGTGAAGGTATCTAATGACCCTTTCAACCCTTCAAGGGTAAGATAGGTATTTAGATCAAAGTAAAAAAAGCCAATAACGGCAGCCACCAACACGGCGACAAGTGCAATTTTCTTGAACATGTTTTATTCCTTAATTGCGCTTAAAACGCGTATTGCATAGTGAATTGAACGTGGCGAGGCGTGTTCGGCATAGCCAAGGTAGCGCCGAAGTAGCCCCCCTCAAACACAGGCTGCCAATTCTCTTCATCGGTAATATTAATAACATCAACACGTAGGCGCATATCATCACTAACTTGATAATCGGCATTTACATCAATGTTGATTTGGTCTCGAATAAATACGGTTTGTAGAAAGTCGAGTGGGAACGACTTAGTGTATAAGGCCGAGGCACCAATTTGTAAATCATCGGTAAGTTGCCAGCCAGCATTAATTGACACTATTTGCGATGGAATACCCTGCACTAACGAGTCAGACGGAGCAAACGCTGCAAAAGACGGCGACCCTACACCATTACCTTCAATAATATCTGGTCGGCTATCGTCAAAAGCATCGGCGATTTGCGCGGTATCTTGGAAAGAGGCCGAATCATCAAAGCGTGCATCTAAATAACTGTATGCCGCATTTACCCATACATCTTGCCCTTGGTAGAAAACTTGTAGCTCAGCGCCTTTGGTTTTTACGCCACTGTTACTACCATCACGGTTACGTAGGCTACGTGTCTGATCAAACACCGATACCTCACCATACCAATGACTATCAGGAGAATACTTGAGCCCTACTTCATAAAGGGTATTTTCAGTGGCAAAGTTTAGCGGGTTGATTTCGTTTGCACTGGTAAGTGTGGTGCCACCAGCCATGCTATTAGACGTGGCATCATTTTCTGACCACGCCACATAAGCATTAAGTGATTTTGTCAGCTTGTACACCGCACTTAGTTGTACGCTTTCAAGTATATCGTTATAAGTGTCAGAAGCCGCAACGACACCTTCAGGAGCAAGCGGATCTCGCGCTTCTACATCGTAATAGTCAAATCTAACACCGGCAATGGTTGAAAACGATTCTGTCCATTGAGAGCGCTGCTGAAACGCTAAGCCAGTTTGTAGGGTGGTTGAATCGGTAGTGTCAGATAGATTGTAATCCCCTGCACCATCGCCATCTACATCGTACTGTCCACCAGGTGAAACAAAAATACCGGGGCGAAGCTCAACCAAGCGGGCTTTCTGTGCATCGGTTAACGGAATTACGCGATTACTTAACGGACCAGTTAAATCTACTGGACTGTCAGCTTCAGTCGTAAACTGGCTGTAACCTAAAACATCGTTGTAACGCAGCGCTAAACCGAATGTGGTAGTTTGCTTATCATTCCAAACCACATCTAATTCAGTGCGATTCTCGAACGCATCGGCACCATCTATAATCTCTACAAAACTATTTTGTGCAATCTCTTCACGGGTAAGGTGCTGATAGTACGTCATGTTTCGTAATACAAGGCTGTCTGAAAACTGATGAGATAAGTTGCTTCGAAGAACGGCAGACTCAGCGCCATTAATATCATCAGGATGGGTATAAACTTGGCTGCGGGGAATAACCACTTCACCGGTAGGCGAAATAATAGCGCCAGCACCAGGTACGGTACTGCCATTCGCTTGTACACCTTGGCCTGTTATATAAAGGTTGTTATCAATCAGGTTTTGCGTGGGGCGATTAATACCTGCAATATCTGGGTACTCGGCATCATAGTATTCTGCGCTTATATCCCAGGTTGTAGCATTACTCGGTGTGTATCTATATGCAATGAACAGGTTTTTGCTTTCACGCTCTGCAAAATCAAAGAAGCTATCGTGATCTAACCATTCAGCGCTTACTCGAATACCGCTTTTGCCTTCTTCAATGGCAGTACCATAATCAAGCTGCGCTGAATATTGATCCCAGCGCCCAGCTCTTAATGTGATATTGCCTTCGGTTCCTGCTGTTGGGGCGGTTTTGGTTTGCAGATTCACAAAGCCGCCATTTCGCTGTGTACTACCGAAAAGTACTGGCGATGGACCTTTAACCACATCTAATTGTTCAACACTGTTGAAAGAAACCGGTAAACCAAAACCGTTGTTACCCGACTGACGACGTATACCATCTTGGAATAGCTCCCCCAACTGGCCACGAATACTAGGCAAGCTAGGCGTACCAAAACCGCTAGATGCATAGGCGTTCGGCGCGGCTTTAACAATATCATGTAAGGTATTGATGTTTAGCGCATCCATAGCTTCAGCCGATAAAGACGTTACTGCTCGTGGCGTATCGGCTGCCGACATCCCAGCGCCAAATAAACCACTTAGCGTATTGTCGCCAGGGTTTAACGGGTTTAGCGCTTGCTGATTTCCAGTAACCTCAACGACTTCTATGTCATTTGCATCGATGGTATCAAGCGTGTCAGCTTGCTGAGCTTGCAGCCCTTGGCTTACAGATAGAGCCAGTGCACTGATGGCAAGCCCAATATTATTTTTCATTCGTATTTTTACCTTACAAGATTGCTTACTCGACAAGACCGACACCCGGCTAAAAATATTTCATAAGCATATTTATTTTTTTCTATGAAAGTTTTTGAAATTTAATATGAAAACGCCCGTTCTTTATCGCTACACAAATAAATAGGAGTTACAATGCAATCTCAACAAACCACTGATATTTCTAATCGCCTCAGTTGGTCTCTACTCGCCCTTCGTGTTTCTGTTTTCATTGTTATGTTCGTATGGACATTAGACAAATTCGTTAACCCTGCACACAGCATGAAAATCTTTCAACATTTTTATTCAATTGGTGGCGTACCAGAGACGGCCGTGTACATTTTAGGTGCATTTCAGTTGGCATTAGTCCTTGCTTTCGTTGCCGGTATAGCAAAGCGTTACACCTACGGTTTAATTTTCTTGCTTCACGGCGGATCTACGTTGTCGGCTTTCGCACAATACTTTGATGCCTTCAATAACTTGTTATTTTTCGCTGCATGGCCAATGTGGGCGGCATGTTTTGCGCTTTATATACTTCGCGACGCAGATACACGTTTTGCTTTAGGTAAGTAAACCCTACTAGCACGACTATTCGCATGGTTGTAAAGCAGCTTTACAAAGTAAATAAATATTTACTTATATATAGCAGGTTTAGTTCATTTTGGCAGTAGCATAAAGTTGCTGCCATTCTGTTTCTTCCACTGGCATTATTGATAACCTACCGCCCTTTTTCACCAACCCTATTTCTGTAATACTAGGCATTGCCTTGATGACTGATAACGGCAATACGCTTTCAAATTTTTCTACAAACTTTACATCTACGCGAAACCATCGCGGGTTTTCTGGCGTCGATTTAGGATCATAGTAGTTAGACTCGGGATTAAACTGGGTTTCATCTGGGTAACCTGCTTTTACCACTTTTGCAACGCCTGCAATACCAACTGTTTTGCAACTTGAATGATAGATAAACACGTTATCACCAATAGCGACCTTATCCCGCAAAAAGTTCCTTGCTTGATAGTTACGTACCCCATCCCAAGGCTCAGTTTGCTCAGGCCGTGTTTTTAAATCATCAATGCCGAATGCATCGGGTTCTGTCTTAAATAACCAGTAAGCCATACATTTTCTCTTTATTATCCTAATTGATATAGCAAAGCAGTATAACAAAGGCGGTGAATTTAACGACAGCGCTATACCTAGGTTGCTGTGTACTGGTATAATATGTATTCGGTCTGCAATGTTTGTATTCGCTTTAAGCGATTTATGTGCGCTTTAGGCAGTTTTGTATTTGCCATAAGCAATATGAACTATGATGTACTGACCTACTTAATTCTTTTTTTTCTCTGCTATATGTGAACCTTATGCAAGCCACCATTAAGGCCGATCGCGGTCTATTTTCCTACCCTAAATATTGGCCGCACTGCCTTGGTACTGCGCCGTTTCTTCCCATGTCTAAAGAGGAAATGGATGCCCTAGGATGGGACAGCTGTGACGTAATCTTAGTGACTGGTGATGCGTATGTTGATCATCCTAGCTTCGGTATGGCGGTGATTGGCCGTGTACTTGAAGCGCATGGTTTTCGTGTTGGTATTATTTCTCAACCTGATTGGACGAGCAAAGATGCATTCATGACCCTTGGTAAACCGAATCTTTATTTCGGTGTTACTGCGGGCAACATGGATTCAATGATCAACCGCTACACAGCAGACAAAAAGCTTCGCCACGACGATGCTTATACACCAGGTAATGTGGGCGGTAAGCGCCCAGACCGTGCGGTTACCGTATACGCACAACGTTGCCGTGAAGCCTTTAAAGGCACGCCTGTTATTGCCGGCGGTATTGAAGCTAGCTTACGCCGTATTGCACATTACGATTATTGGAGCGAAAAGGTACGTCGTTCAGTATTGTTCGACTCAAAAGCCGATATGTTATTTTTCGGCAACGCCGAGCGCCCACTCGTTGAAGTAACTCACCGCTTAGCAGCCGGTGAAACTATCAGCGAAATGCGTGATATTCGCGGCACCGCTATCATTGTGAAAGAAGCGTTACCTGAGTGGCAAGGGGTTGACTCAACCTCGTTAGATCGCCCTGGTAAAATCGAGCCTATCTCAAGCCCTTATCAAATGGAGCCTGAGTGCGACTCGCAAGATAACGATAAAGCAAACAGCGAAGCGCCAGAAGCTGCACCAATTGTGATACAACCCCCAACGCGCCGCAAGCCTTGGGAAAATGTATACGTGAAGCTGCCGGCTTACGAAACGGTAAAAGACAACAAAGTCTTGTATGCCCATACATCACGTATTTTGCACCAAGAAACCAACCCTGGCTGTGCTCGTGCATTAATGCAGCGCCATGGCGACCGTCATATTTGGATAAACCCACCCGCCATGCCTTTAGAAACAGAGGAAATGGATGCGGTATTCGACCTTCCGTATCAGCGTGTGCCTCACCCTGTGTATGGCGATGCCACTATACCCGCTTACGATATGATTAAGTTCAGTATCAACATTATGCGCGGGTGTTACGGTGGTTGTACCTTCTGTTCTATTACAGAACACGAAGGCCGAATTATTCAAAGCCGCTCTGAAGACTCGATTATTCGTGAAATTGAAGAAATTCGCGACACCGTACCTGGATTTACTGGTGTTATTTCAGACTTAGGTGGCCCTACCGCAAACATGTATCGTTTGCGCTGTAAGAGCCCGAAAGCCGAGGCTACCTGTCGTCGCCCGTCTTGTGTATATCCAAGTATTTGCGCGCACATGGACACCGACCATAAACCGACTATTGATTTGTATCGTCGTGCTCGTGAATTGCCCGGCGTGAAGAAAATTCTTATTGCTTCGGGTGTACGCTACGATTTGGCAGTTGAAGATCCTGAGTACGTAAAAGAATTAGCCTTGCACCACGTTGGCGGCTATTTGAAAATAGCACCTGAGCATACCGAAGACGGCCCACTATCGAAAATGATGAAGCCAGGTATGGGCAGCTATTACCGTTTCAAAGAGTTATTCGACAAATATTCGCAAGAAGCAGGCAAAAAACAGTACCTTATTCCGTACTTTATTGCCTCGCACCCAGGCACCACAGACGACGATATGTTGAACTTAGCGATTTGGCTGAAAGAGAATAAGTTTAAGCTTGATCAAGTGCAGAACTTCTATCCTTCACCAATGGCAACAGCGACGACTATGTACCACACCGAAGTAAACTCACTTCGTAAGGTAACAAAAGACAGTGAAGACGTGCCTTCCGCTAAAGGTGAAATACATAGGCGTCTGCACAAAGCTATGCTTCGATATCACGATCCCAAAAACTTCGCGCAAATTCGTGAAGCCCTTAAAAGTATGGGTCGCGAAGACTTAATAGGCCGTGGTGCACAGCACTTAGTGCCACCAGAAACCGCGGATGAGAAACGTAAAAAAGCGGCGAAAGGTAGAAATGGGGAACGTGCGTTAACCAAACACACCGGTTTACCGCCAAGTTTCCAACGCAAAGGTCGTGGTAAAAATAATGCCGCTGGTGCTTCTACTGAGAATAGAGGCGGAAAAAATGCCGGTCGCGATAACGCCACTTCTAACAGAAGTGGCGGCAGAAACAGCGGACAAAACACGCCTAGTTCACAGCGAAGAGGGAAACCAACAGCAAAACGCTAGTTTCCCCTATCGCTAAATACTAGTGATTTGTTACTTATTTCTTGTAAGCACTTTTTGTAGGCACAGCAATACCTTTGCTGTGCCACTTAAATACCACAAAGATTAAGTCTACTTCTCCGGTATTTTTTACTCCGTGTTCATCCCATGGTGCGGCGTACAACATATCACCCATGTTTGCCTTAAACACTTCACCTTCTACGCTCCATTCCCCACTGCCCTGTGTCACTAATAGAAACTCTTCGTCACTGTGTTCGTGAGGTGGGTGTATTTCTACGCCAGGTTTAATCACTGCCATCCCCGCCAATGATTGGCTTGTGCCAAAGGTTTCATCATTGTGGTAGCTATAAAATATCCAACCCTCGCCTTCATCAATGGCTGCATTAGCCTGTGGGATAACCTGTGTTTTAAAACTGTTTTCAGAGATTACTTTGTCGGTGTTATTCTTCTTAACCGCAAGAGTATCTGCCGCAAGCGCAGTAGAAACACTGCCTAAAGCACATAAAATAACAGATAGCACTACAGGTAAATTACGCTTCATTCATCATCTCCCTTTGGTAAATTTGCTTTGTCAATCACCGCTACATGAGGGGCAGTTAAGCTGCTAATGTATAGCATATCCGCCGTTTCTAACACCCCTGTTGTAAGCGGATAATGTCCCGTTGGGTCTTGTAAGTCACTCGTCACATCACCTTGTTCGTTAACTTTTATTACATGGCCGTAGGCTTTTGCTTTAGGGCGCAGTGAAGCAGGCAGTCGCTGTACCACTTTACGTAAAAAGGGAGAGTTGGATAAATCGTCTAACGAGGCGGAACGAGGTGAAGCAAACCCTACCCAGTAACCGCCGTCTGGCGCTGTGGCAATATTATCGGGAAAGCCAGGCAAGTTATCGATGAACACATCCACCAAACCTGATTTAGGCCCAGAAATGAAGTAACGTAACACGCGGTAGCTGCCTGTTTCGTTTACTAATACAGACTGCTGGTTTTGGCTGATGGCAACCCCATTAGCAAAAATTAACCCGTCCATTAATACCCTAGTGACTCGGGTATCTGGATTGTACGCTAGCAATCGGCCATGACCCTTATGCTCTAAAATCTCTAACAAGCTGCCGCTTAAGGTGCCGCCATAGGCTTTAGCACTAAATTTAGTGGTGGCGTCAGAAAAATATATCATGCCATTTTCTGCCACATCTACGTCATCAGCATACACAATGGCCGTTCCATCAACGCTGTCTGTTAACAAGGTGATATCGCCTGAGGGTGAAACTGAAAGTAAGCCTAGATAGGCATCTGCCACAATAAGGTTATCATTGGCATCGTACTCCAAGCCTAGTGGTCGGCCGCCAGTGTTTACCCAAGGTGTAAAGTGCGTAGCGTTAGGGGCTAACAGTAAAATGGCACCAGAATGCGTTGCAGTAGCAATAGTGCCATCACTTCGCAGTGCAAAATCCTCGGGGCCGAATTCGTTGCCAAGGGAAAGGCTATCAGAACGGGATAGTGATTCGTTAGTAAGGTGAACGCCGCTGTAACCGCTATTTTCTGGAGCTTCCCAAGCTACAGGTTCAACCGGCACGGGCCAAAGCAGTAAATATCCCGTCACTGACAATAAAGCGATGATTAGTATAATTCGCATGCGCTACCTTTTGTAATTCCATCTAAATGTAGAACCGTAGCAATAGCATGTTCTTACTCTAGGGTTAAATTCAGATTGGTGATTATTCAATATGTTTAAACGCTATAGGTAGATAAACCATGACAACACAATGCCCACTAAGTAGGTGAATAAACCTTTATCAAAAGGGTAAGTGATTAGGTTAAGAGGAAAGTAAAAATGAGGACGGAGATAACTTTGAAGGTTTAGATGAAGGCTGAGATGCAGATTAAGCTGAAGGTTTAGGTAAAAAACAAAAGTTAGGCACAAAAAACGCGTCTTTCACTTAGTTATATAAACTAAATAAAAGACGCGCTGTATTCGTTCACACGACAAACCTATTAATGTTTATCGGATAGTGCTTTTAAGCCATAGGCGATTGAGGCGCATGAGATTTTGTCGTGCTCTGATGAGTATCTTCATCGCTATTAGTTTCGTTACCACTATGACTATTTGGGATTGCTGCCTGATTTTCTTTTTGAAAATTCAACAATAGAGTTTCACGCTTAAGCAAAGTGTTACCTCGAAAAATACTCCACACCACATATATCAGCATGGGTATGTTTAATTGCAGCGACGCCACCGAAAGTGCATTTTGCCCGTTTACAGCACTATAAGTAAATAATAGCATTAACACACTGATACCTGAAATTATCAGCCACACTGGTTTGGTAAGTCTTTTAACGGCCACCGTCAGCGCTACGTTTAAAACCATTATTCCCCAGAACACTGCAATTAACGAACCCGCGAAGAACATGTCTGCTATTGCCGTGAATGCTAATGCACTTACGCTGCCCCATACCGTGCAATACCATAACCGTGTGGCCAGTACAGGATGAGCTTTTTTAGATAACCATACTTCCATTCCCGATACGCACAACATGGTTAGCATAATACCCAAAACAAAATACAGCACTTTACTTGGTATCCCTGCAAAATCGCCAAAGTGAAGGCGGTAGACCGCCCACAACAATTGCTTACCCCATACGCCATCATCGTAACCGGCAGTACCTAAATAATTACCTGCAGTATCAAATCGGTATGCTTCACCGTAAATCAGTCGCCCCGGAACTTGCGCATAAATTTCGATGAATTGTTCTGGCTTGTTCACCTCGTGAACAGTCACAAATATAAGCGGGTTTTCTGGCGCTATGGTTTTCATTTGCGCGATGGCTTTGCCTATTTCAGGTTTGCCCTCTTGCGCTTCAATGACAGGATCGGGCGTAAATACTTGGTTTATTACCGCTTCCCTGTCGCCACCATAATTTAGTTGTGCCACAAGAACCAGTACAATTCCGGCTAACCCAAAGTACGTTCCCGTCACGCCAATAATCAAATGAAAGGGCGCTGCCCAAAGGCCAAAGCGATTATGTAAATCAATTTGGCTTTGTTGATAATTCCCACCGCGGCGTAACTTAAACGCGTCTCGCGCCAAACGTTTATGCGCTATAATCCCCGTAACAATAAGCGTGCAAATAATCGCACCCAAAGCACTCACAAGAATCATGCCCCAGCTTTTGGGAAGGTTGAGGTATAAATGCAAGTCCACCAACATTTCAGTGAAAAGTACGCTTTCTCTTTCTAGCAAATTCCCCTGTTCATCTGCGAAATATGCTGCATGGTCGTTTTCAACCACTAACCGAGGTATACCTGATGTAGGGAGTACCACAAATAGGTGATCGGTTTCCTCTGGATGTTGAGCTAAAAAGCTGTCCATCGCCTTTTCTACTGCCCCATCATCTAGGGTTTCAAATTCTGGAATATGCGGTTGTTCCCAGCGTTCAAATTCCAAATGGAACACGGCAATAGTGCCTGACAGGCACACTAAAAAAAGGAGTACACTTAAAAATACACCTATCCAACTGTGTGCATTCAACGCTGATTGTTTTGTTGCTTTATTCATTGTGCTCTCCTAAATCGGCACTGCGTAAAGAACGGCAGTACTGATTGCTGCAACGAGAATGTATGTAATTATTGCGATAACTTTACGCTTAGTGGCTAAATAATGATAAGCGGCAAGCCCCCAGAGAATAGGAAGCAACACAATACTTGATGCTAATTTTCCAGCGGTATCAAAAGGCAGTAACGTGCATATCCCTAGCGCTAGCGTCACATTTGTCACTAACAGCAAAACCAACACCACACATGCATGACCTAAATTTCGCATGCTTGATTGCAGTGAAAAGTGCAGTATTTTCGGTTGCGGTATATTTCTAGGCACAGGCAATGTCGATTGGTTTTTACCAATAAAAGGCCACACAAGAATACCGGGTAAACACAATGCATATAAAACCCCAAACTCCCATCCACTGGCATAAGACCATATCAGTGCAGATAGAAGCCAGATAACTACGCCTATATAAAGCACCAAAGACTTTTGGCGACGCCAACTTTCATAAACGGCCGCCATAGAGGCAATCGATAGGCTACCTGCTGTCAATAACATCAACATATTTCAAACCTTTTAAAATGAGTAAGTAACACTAGCATTCACCGTTCTGCGCAAGCCTGGGAAACAGTCACCTCTGAATAAACAAGATGTAAGGTATTCTTTGTCTGTTAGATTACGTACGTTAAGCTGAACGTTGAGGTTGTCTGAAAACTGATAGGCCGCCATTAGGTCTGCCAGAGCATAACTAGGTGTTTCATAACGTAGGGCTGCATTTTCTGATACAGATTTCCCTACATAACGAACTCCGCCACCAAGCGTGACATCGGCAAGAATTTCAGGCGTCCAACTTAACCATAGTGAGGCATTACTGTCTGGCTGTGCAGAGAGGTCGAAGCCATTTGGATCCTCAGCATCCATGATAGAAGCTGCAAATTGTGCTGATACTTGCCCCCATTGCACACGTCCCTCCAATTCTACGCCATCTATCTTAGTTATACCTTGTTGCTGACTTGCATCAGTTGGCAGACTATTCGGGTTAGGAAGATTTGAAATTTCGATATTGTAATATGACAACGTCATATAGCCTGGCAATTCGGAAAATGCATATTTCACCCCAGCTTCGAACTGACGCCCTTCTTCTGGCTTAAGCTGATTATCGTTATCATCTAGCCCAACGACAGTTTCAAACGACTCAGCGTAGCTCAAGTAAGGTGAAATGCCATTATCGAAACGATACAAGACGCCCGCAGAGTATGAAGTTTGAGAGTCATTTTGCTCGGAAGCACCATTATCGTTATCCACCCTGTCGTGGCGAAGGCCTAGCGTAACGCGCCACTGGTTGTAACTGATGTGGTCTGAAAGATAAAAGCCCGTATCTGTAACATTCTGCTCTGGGCTATCGTTATAAATGGCATCGAAAATAGCTTGTTCGGGTGCCCCAGTGTAAATCGGGTTAGCTAAATCTAATATATAACGGAAGTCGCCCTGAAGTACGCCACCGCCTGCGTAGTATGCGGAGTTCGCATCAGTATCAACATTCTGATATTGAATACCACCCAATATTTCATGTTCAAACATTCCGGTTTCAACGAGTTTATTTAGGCGAATATCGACCGCATGTTGATTAAAAGTATTATCAGCTTGATAAAAGGTGCGGGCAACATAAGTATCAGTGGGTGCTACCGGTGCCCCAATAAACGCATTTAGATAGCGTGAGCCGCCAGTAAATGTTGGCCAGGCTTGGTGGTAATCTGCCTCACCATCGCGCCATAATGCCGTAAAAGACATAGACGTGGTATCGTTGAAGATATGCTCCCCTAATAATGTTACCTGATTAGACTCAGTTTCAAATTTGTTGAAACCTGGCTCACCCGCATAGATGTCTTGGTCAGGTAGATAGCTGCCATCAGCCAAGGGCAAGAGTGTTCCTTCAACCGGAATAAACTGCGCCGCAGTGTCACTGTCTGTGTTTTGGAACAAGCCAATCAAGGTCAATGTCGTATTGTCAGAAGGGAGAAAAGACACTGAAGGCATGAATACTTGGGTGTCGTCATTAACATGGTCGACTTGGGTGTTCGCGTCTCGATATACACCAACGAATCTGCCCAACCATTTTTCGTCTTCGCTAAGAGTAGCGTTTAAGTCAACGCTCACTTGTGCTCTATCAAACGAGCCATAACTACCCACTATTTCGCTTCCCTTTCCGAGTGTAGGTGTTTTAGATACATAATTTACAATGCCGCCTGGTGAACCTTGCCCATAAAGTACAGACGCTGGGCCTTTGAGTAGTTCAACCTGCTCCATGGTGTATATCTCGGCGCGGGTCGAGTTATAGTTGCCAAAGAGTTCTTGAATAGAGTCCCTATAACGAGGAATACTTAATCCACGCGATGATACAGAATCTACCCGAGTGGCAAATCCGTAGGATTCCCCTGTGACGCCCGCCATGTAGGTCGCTGACTGAGAAAGGTTTAGCACACCTTTGAGTTTGAGATCCATCTCAGATTCAATAGAAATAGTTCTCGCTAAATCTACAATTGGCGTATTTGTTTTTGTTGCACCAAATGGGCTACGTTTACTGACAATTTCAACTTTTTCTATATCACTTTCAGCGATATCTGAACTTTGTTGTGCAAATACAAATTGAGGGAAAACAGTATGTGAAAGCGCCACTAGTGTGGCTAAGGTAATGGGTGAGTGCTTCATTAATTATTATGCTTATTAGTAGAGTTGCGTTTATATTTGCCGATAATTTACCAAAATAACAACAATAATGAAAATAAAAACCATTCCTATTTGCATGATTTTAACGCTACGATCAAAAAAGCTGACGATTTACGTCAGCTTTTTTATTTGTGGCGTTTTAAAAGCGCTAAGCCGCTTGTGTTTCTTCTTCCATTTCAATAACTTCATGGCTTAGCAAGTATTCAAATGCTGCTAGTGATGCTTTTGCGCCCTCACCCATTGAAATAACAATCTGCTTATATGGCACCGTTGTTACGTCGCCCGCCGCGAAGATGCCTGGCGCTGATGTATTGCATTTCGTATCAATCACAATTTCGCCGTACTTACTCATGTCTACTACACCTTCCATGAATTGGCTGTTTGGCACTAAACCAATTTGTACGAACACGCCCGATAGTGGAAGCGAGTGTAATTCGTTAGTATTGCGATCTTGATACTCAATAGCATTAACTTTACCGTTTTCGGCGGTAATCTGATGGGTAGCTGCATTTCGAATAATCGTGATATTTTCACGCTTTTCAGCTTGGTCAATCAGTACTTGGTCAGCTTTCAATTCCGGCATAAATTCAAAAACCGTTACTGACTTAACAATACCTGCTAAATCAAGCGCCGCCTCAATACCCGAGTTACCACCACCAATTACCGCAACATCTTTTCCTTTAAAGAAAGGGCCGTCGCAGTGTGGGCAGTACGCCACACCATTACCAACGTTTTCTTTTTCACCTGGAACACCCAGCTCTCTCCAGCGTGCGCCAGTGGCTACAACGATTGAACGAGTGCGAATTTGTTCGCCAGACGATAACGTAATGGTTTTAACATTACCCTGTTCTACAGAATCTACACGAACATGCTCTTTAAGCGTGATATCGTAATCGTTCATGTGCTCCATTAAATTACCTACAAGCTCAGGACCTGTAGTTTTAGATACTGAGATAAGGTTCTCAATACCCATAGTATCTTTCACTTGGCCACCGAAACGGTCAGCAACCACAGTCACTTTCAGGCCTTTTCGGGCACTGTATATTGCTGATGCCACACCCGCTGGACCACCACCAATTACGGTAACGTCTTGTAACGGTAACGACTCACCCTTGTTCGCCTCTTTTAGCGAAGGGTCACGTTCGATAAGTTTGTCGATAAGCACCGATGCATCTACCTTACCGTTAGCAAACAGCTCGCCATTAAGGTAAACACTTGGAACACCTTGAATGTCACGTTCTGCTACTACATTTTGATACAAACCACCGTCAATCATTTCAGACGTAATGTTTGGATTAAGTAGCGCAAATTGGTTGAGCGCCTGAACTACTTCTGGGCAGTTGTGGCAGCTTAAGCTAATAAATACTTCGAAGTTAAGTTCTTCTTTAACGCCTTTAACAATCGCTTTTACGCTGTCATCAATTTTAAGCTCGGTACCTGATACGTGAAGCATACCTAAGATAAGCGAGTTAAATTCGTGACCGCCAGGAATACCAGAAAAGCGAATGCCTGTATCTTCACCATCAGCTTCTAATAAAAAGCTGATAGAGCTGCGCAGTACACCATTGGTGTCACGCTCTTCAAGGCTTAATTTGTCACTTACACCAGCAATGTCGGACAGAAACGACACAAGCTCTTCGCGCTTGCTGTGTTCACCGGTCTGTACGACGAAGGTTACGTTTTTCTGCATTGACTCAGCATAGCCTTTCAATGCTTGTAAAATTTCTTTAGTTAACACGGTAATCTGCCTTATTTTCGACACGCCGATCCCCGCCAACCATTTTTCAGGCTAACAATATAAGCAGGAATTGGAAATTAATTAGATAGGGAGTGGAGACCCACTCCCTTTTTACTTTTAAGCGCTAAGCGGTTGCTTAGATTTTGCCTACTAGGTCAAGAGAAGGAGCTAGTGTAGCTTCGCCTTCTTTCCATTTAGCTGGGCAAACTTCACCTGGGTGAGAAGCAACGTACTGAGCAGCTTTGATTTTACGAACTAGATCGTCTGCATCACGGCCAATACCTTCAGAAGTAATTTCCATCGCTTGAACGATACCTTCTGGGTCAACAACAAATGTTGCACGGTCAGCAAGACCCATAGTTTCACGCATACAATCGAAGTTGCGAGTGATTTCACCAGTAGGGTCGCCAATCATTGCAAA
Organism: Alteromonas sp. CI.11.F.A3; assembly: GCF_032925565.1. NCBI lineage: Bacteria > Pseudomonadati > Pseudomonadota > Gammaproteobacteria > Alteromonadales > Alteromonadaceae > Alteromonas > Alteromonas sp. CI.11.F.A3. Next base: position 2,256,753 of record NZ_CP136708.1, on the reverse strand, counting down.
TTTGATTTTGTTGATAGTGTCAGACGAATCATGCCACGCTTTGTGAGTGAAGTGAGTATCGGTTGATACTGAAAATACTTCAACGCCACGAGACTGAAGTTCTTCATATTTGTCAGCAATATCGCCAAGCTCAGTTGGGCAAACAAATGTGAAATCTGCTGGATAGAAAACAAATACTGCCCACTTACCGCTGATATCTTCGTTGCTTACTTCGATGAACTCGCCGTCTTTAAATGCTTGTGCTTTGAACGGTTTGATAGCAGTGTTAATTAATGCCATGTTTACTTTCTCCATTTAGTGAGTGTTGTTTTGTATTTACGACTCTTAGTCTATAAATACAAACAGTACGAAAAATTACAAAGCCCGTTTTGTTACCAGCACATTGCTGTTGTGCAAAATCGACTTCGTTGAAACTGGTGATAAGAATAGCGCGCTTTTTTTAAAAAAACTAATTGGTATTTTTGAATGTTTCAATCAAATTTACCAATCAATAATATAAATTAATCGCAAAAATCCCGAACAAGCGAAATTTCTCACATTCCACCTCCCCACGCAAGCCTCGCATTCAAAAACCAATAAAGGTAATGTTAACGCCATCATTGTTACAACGGCATGGCAGTTATGGATCGCGCGAAATTTCTTAATCAAGAAATTGCTAGAATTGATGGCACCCCACCTTCTCCCCACTTAGCTAAACATTTAAAAATGGCTCAAAGCCCCTTCGTGTTTTACCGCGGTAGCGCACAACTATTTTATGCCGATTTAGCCAATCACCATCTAGTAGTGCCAGAGGCATGCTTTTCGATGTCACTAACCAGTGTAATGGGTGATTGCCACACGTCTAATTTTGGGTTTCTTACTGAGGAAGGCTCTCACGGTGACACCGTTATTTTTACGCCAAACGATTTTGATGATGCCTGTGTAGGTTATGCACATTGGGATATTCTTCGTTACCTTACTTCTCTGTCTCTTGTAGAAGCCCATTGCAAAGGTATTTCTGAAGGCCGCTTTTTAATAGATGTGCCAGACCCGTTAAAATCTGTGGTAGACACCCACCAGGTTAACCATGCTCAATCTCTGTTTATTCAAGAGTACGTGGCTACGTGCCAGCGGGTTACTGAAAATTCGACGGTTATTAATGAAGCTATGGAACAAGAGCCTGATGGCAAATTGAAAAAATGCTATAACAAAGCATTAGAGCGCTCTTCTTGCGGAGAAAAGTTTGAATCTAAAAGTGCGCTAGCTAAAGCGGTTCATTTAACCCAAGACGGCCTTAAATTTAAACACATCACCGATAAGTACACGCCATTGAGCCCAGTGGAACATCAACAGGTATTAAAGGCATTCGCACCTTATATGGATGATGATATCGTCGATATCACCAGCAGAGAAAATGCCGGCACAGGTTCGGTAAATATGCGCCGCTTTTATTTTTTAGTTGGCCCTAAAAAACCGCATAACGCTGAAAGCTTTCGTTACTGCCACATTGTTGAGGTCAAACAACAACGCAAAGCCGCTCCCTTATTCTATTTCGACAATGTGTGCCCAGTGAATCAATTAAACCCTGCTCACTTAACCGCCCGCAGTCAACGACGAATGCAGCGCCGTCCAGACTTATTGTTAGATGAGGTTATTTGGAACAACGCTCACTGGTTAATTCGCTCACGCCACCACGCAAAAGTAGGAATAGACCCTCATGATATTGGTATGGGAAATAAAGCGCGAAACGGCGACTTTGGTTACTTCGCTAAACTGTGCGGGTACACCCTCGCCTTAGCGCATTGCCGTGGTGACAGACGAAGTACGCGTTTTGCAAAAAGCGCTGTAAAAGCGTTAAACCACCACACTAATAGTGCACTAATCACGAGTGCTAACCATTATGCAAAGCAAGTTATCGATGATCACAGTTGGTTTTGCGATACGCTAAAAAATAATTAATACGGGGGTTTATTGTCTTGTGACAACGCGAGCGCATTGAAAACTTTTTAGTCGTTGTAGGGTTATTTATAGATGCCGAAATGCCTTTTATGACGAGCCAATGTCATAAATAACCTTATTTAAATGAGTTAACCTATTGATTATCATTATTTAATTAAAAATAAACTTGAATAACGTTAAGTCATTCCTGCGTTGACATTATAGTTATAGGCTAGGTCTAGCAATAACAAAGAGGGTCTGCTTTGACAGACCTAATAATAAAAGACCTAAGAGGGAAACAACCAGTGAAAACTTCATTGTCACTAATAACAGCAGGTATTCTTACTGCATTTTCGGCCAATGCCAGCGACTTAGTTATCAGCGGTGTTGTTGATGCGTCACTTACCGGTGGCCTTCCAAAAGCTGTTGAGCTTTACGTTGTAAACGATATTGCCGACTTATCAGTATACGGGCTTGGCTCAGCCAACAATGGCGGCGGTACTGATGGCGTAGAATTTACTTTCCCAGCAGATAGCGCCTCAGCGGGTAGCTATATTTATGTCGCATCTGAAATTGATGGTTTTACTGAATTTTTCGGTTATGCACCAGATTACGATACTTCGGCCATGGGTATTAATGGCGATGATGCGGTAGAGCTTTTCGAAAACGAAGCCGTTGTTGATACTTTCGGTGACATTGATGTTGATGGTAATGGCACAGCGTGGGAATACCTAGACGGCTGGGCTTACCGAAAAGATGGTTCAGTCGCCAATGGCGGTACTTTCTCGTCTGACAACTGGACTTACAGTGGCGTTGACGCATTAGACGATGCTGCGACCAATGCTGCCGCAACTACGCCCTTCCCTGAAGGTACTTTTAGTACTGAAGGCGGCGGTGATGATGAAGTTCCACCAGAAGAGCCAGTAATCGAGCTAGGCGTTTGTGCTGATGCAGCAACGCTTATTAGCACCATTCAAGGTAGTGGCGATGCGTCAGAAGAAGTAGGCAACGGGCATATCGTTGAAGCCATTGTTACTGGCATGGGTGCGGGCGGTTTCTTCCTACAAGAAGAAACGGCTGATAGCGATGGTGATGATGCTACTTCTGAAGGTATTTTCGTTAGCGGTAGTACTACCATTGCGGTAGGTAACGTTGCTCGCCTATACGGTGAAGTAGTTGAAAATTACGGCATGACTACGCTAAACCTGGACAGCGATGTAACTGTCCTAGATTGTGGCGCAAGCGATGACGTTCTGATGACGACTATCGATATGCCTTTCGATTATTCTCTTGAGCCGTTTGAAGGCATGTTAGCTTCTGTTGTTGACGCTACGGTAACGAGCACAAACGATTTATGGCGTTACGGTGAAATTCAAGTAAGTGACGGCGTCAAACGCCAGCCTAGCGACGTTGCAGCACCACTTTCAGATGCATACGTTGAAGCAGTTGCCGCTTCAGAAGCTAGCTTACTTAAAATTGAAGATAACAGCAGCTCTAGTTACCCAGACGCTATTAACTACTTCCCTACCTTTAGCTACGCAAATGCTATTCGTATTGGTGATACTGTGTCTGCCAGCGGCCCGCTAAACTATAGCTTCGGTGCGTTTAGAATTAATCCTACCGATGTGATCACAGTAACCTCTACTCGCGAAGCGAACCCAGTAGTAACTGAAGGTAATTTATCAATTGCTACCTTCAACGTTTTGAACTACTTCAATGGCGAAGTAGATGCAAACGGCGATGTAACCTACGATTTCGATTTAAACCGTGGCGCAGAAGACGAAACTGAATTCGCTTTACAAGAAGCGCGTATCGTTGAAGCCATTGTAGGCTTAAACGCTGACGTGGTTGGCCTAATGGAAATTGAAAACGACGGCTTTGGCGATGACAGTGCTATTGTTAGCTTAGTTGCTGCGGTAAACGCTGAGCTTGCTGATACTGAACAGTACTCGTTTATCAGCACTGCTGATAGCACAGCAATTGGTACTGATGCTATTACTGTTGGTTTGTTATACCGCGCTGCTATTGTAACGCCTGAAGGTGATGCACAAGTAGTAGACATGCCAATTCAGCAAATTGATGAAGATAGCGTGGCACAAATGCGTCCTTCTTTAATTCAATCTTTTGCCCATGTTGAAAGTGGAAAAACATTTGCAGTTGCTGTTAACCACTTTAAATCGAAAGGTTCACAGTGTGGTGAAGATATTGCTGAAGACGTAAGCGAAACTGATGCTATTCAAGGTAGCTGTAACGCGCTTCGTGTTTCTGCTGCTATTACCCTTGGTGAAGCACTAAGCAATGATAGCTTACCAGAGCGTATTCTAGTATTAGGTGATTTGAACTCATACAGTGCTGAAGATCCTGTTGCTGTTCTTACCGACTACACAGCAGAAACTCAAGGCTACACGGTAATGACCGCAGCTAACACAGGTATGGATGACGGTGCCTCTGTAGAAGTAACGGCCAACTATGGTTACGTTAACCTTGCAGAAGAGTTTGATGCTGAAGGTTACTCTTACTGGTTCTACGGTACAGAGCAAGTAGGTAGCTTAGACCATGTACTCGCAAGTGAAACCATGCTTGCTGATGCGGTAGACGGTGCACATTGGAGCATTAACTCTCCTGAAGTTTACCAATTCCAGTACGACCAAGCGCTTTCTTACTACCCTGATGAAGACGGCTATGCATTTACTGATGTAGGTCCATTCCGCAGCTCAGATCACGACCCGTTCATTGCAACCTTCAACTTAGAAGCAGAATTACCTGATGAAGCTGATCCTATTGAAGATGACAACGATTCAGGCGGCTCTATGGGTTTCATCTTAGCATTAATGGCTGGTGTTCTAACCTTTCGCCGCCGTTCAGCTAAGTAAATTTATTAAACGTAACCGCCACAAATAAACGCTGGCGGTTTATAAATTAAAAAAGGGGATGGTTTTTTAAACCATCCCCTTTTTATATGTACTTTGTACCTGCTTTGTATTCGTGTATTGCCCTATTGGCGCATGGTTTAGTTTACGCAGGCAGATTCACTGTCCGCTTTACTCATTTAAGGTGTAGGGTGACCAAGAACGCCTAAGGCTTCTTTGTCCTGTGGTGCTTCTACCTCAAGCCCCAACTTATCAATATACTGATCGCGCTTTTCCGCTTGTGAAGATGATAACTTTTCGTTGGTTAACATACGTGCTGCCAGTGTGACCACTTCCAACTGCTCATCATTTAATGGCTGAGTACTGTGCAGTTGAAGCAACACCTTCATTAAACTCAATGCAATTTGTTTGTCTTTAGGCGAAATAGTAAGTGCTTGTCGCAAGTTATTGTAAGCAGGCTGCAACCGGTTCTCTTTATAGTGCACCGTAGCCATGTTCTTCAATTCTTTAGTCGTGAACTGTATCTCAGTGCGTTCAATAGACTCTTGTTTGAGATATTCATCGACGACTTGGGAAGAAAAGGTATCACCCTCAATTTGCGTTTTAAGCTTTTCTAAAATACTGATGCACTGCTCACGCATGCCTAGCTCATGAAAGGCTTTCATTTTGTCTAGGTTATCTTCCATCGATTGCCCAGTAGTATGCACTGAACTGGCGTTCATGATTTCTTCAGCCGACTTCTTTTGATTTCGAAGGCACAACATACGCGCTTTAATAACATCAATTTGATCGCCAAGTTGGGTTTGCACCCCTTTTTGCTGACTGATCTCTTCTAAATCACTTTGCGCCCGTTGTATGTATCTATCGCCTTCCCCAGCACCAAGGCTAGTGGCTAAATCGATGGTAGATCGAATTACATTTAAAGAAAGCTCAGGTGAGTCATGAATAGAATTTTTGGCAAACTTCGCCATATTTTGAACTGCAGACAACTGACCTACTTTGTCGTGGTTAAGCCTAGCCAAATCCCACAATCGTTTATTACGTTCAATATTACGAGGTGCTAACTTACTCGCTTGTTTCATTTGCTCGTAAGCCAACTCGAACTGCTCTTTTTCAATAAAGTACTGTGCTAGCAAGTCGTAGGTTAAAAACCGAGTGTCTGGACGTAGTAATAAATCTTCAACCAAGAGTTGAGCTTCTTCTAGCTCATCCTGACGCAATAACGAACGGGCTAAACCAATATGCACCCACGCATGATCCATGGTTTGCAGTAGTTCACGGTAATAATTTTCAGACGTTTCATAGTCACGCAGTTGCAGCAAACATTCGCCAATAAGGCGCCTAATTCTGGGGTGATAGTCGGATAGTGATACGTCTTTTAATTGGCGCTCTGCATAGTACATCGCAGTAGAATAGTCGCCAACCTTCATGCAATGCAGCATTTTATGAAGCTTATAGCGTATCTGGAGTAAGTAATTTAAACGAGACTCAATACTGCTAGGCTTTAATGGTTTCACCCAGAAATCGTCAGGCTGCAACTCAACAATACAATTAACCAATTCTGGCGACGTTTCAGCACTTAGAAAGATAACCGTGGTGGTGTCATTGATATGATTTAAGTGCTTAAGCTCTTCGAATAAATGAAAACCGTCTTTATCGTGACTCACATTGAATGCAAGCAGCACAAAGTCAAAACGCTTTTCTTCACACAAACGAATAGCGTGAAAGGCATTAAATGCACTCACTACATGTTTGATACCAATAGCATGCAACGCAGAGGCTACTACATCGTGCACTAAACCCTGGTTGTCGATAACCAGAACGCGCAAATCCTCTTTTGAGGTGGGGGCAGGAATTTTTTCCAACATTCAACCAATCACTTTTCTTCTTATCCCTAAGACTTACCGTAGTTACCACATCTGTTAAATGGAGGGTTTAACTATCTACGATATTATAAGCCAATAACCTACTGTTGGGGTTTAACAGTAACTGCATCACTTGGGAATTATACTTTTGACTTATAGTCTCGATACTAGCATTAGAAGCAAGGGTTTAGCCATAGGTGAATTACTTTGGTGGATCAATATTTTCATTAATACTGGTATTCAACCTAAACCACCCCGCAACTGAATGTCGTTCACGTTTTGCGGTGAGTACCTCATGTGGAAACACCTCACTCAGAAAAATGGCGATAGTGCCCTTTTCAGGTAATACCTTCACACCAATGTTATCTTGTTCATTAGCATATAATACTAACTCGCCACCATCGGTCGCTTGCCAATCATCATTCAAATAGGTCACCACCGACAACATTCGATTACTTTGGCCTTTGAAAGCATCGTAGTGACGTTTGTAAAAATTACCCGGCGCGTAACAGGCAAAATGGCTCTCGAACGAAAATAACCCCATGAACAAATGGCGATTAATATAGAGCCTTAACGCTTCACACCATTCTAGCCACAACTGCCCTTCTGACGACGAGCCGTCTATCCAACATATCTCATCGCTTCTCACTTTTTCGTGGTGTTGAAATTGTTGAGCCCGACCAATGCCCGCGCGCCGATATGCTTGCTTAGACAATGTATCTTGGCAGGCGACCAATGCATTTATAACAAACTCTGGTACGCCTAATGGCCTAATACTAAAGCCCTTTTCGTGTAAATCGCTGACGATATTAGTGAAATAATTTTCATCAAAAACATAAAGGGGTGAAGGTAAATCTAACGAGAAACGTTCCATGCTTGATTCTGGCTCTGCGCAGCAGTAGCGCGAGTAAACGGATGCGGGTTTATACGCTTAAGTGACTAGTGCAGCAAGCAATAAATGAACAGTTTACGAACAATATTAAAAGACCTAATCACCCTAGTTGTAACACATTGGTTTTAATAGGAATAAAACTTGCTTTAAAAACGTGTTCACACAAAAATTAATACCGTTAGCCCCACGGAAATAATTATGCTCAAATATGAAAAACAACCACCGGTGGTAAAGGCATGAGTCAGGATCAAACAGTCATTGAAGAAACCGAACATCATTTAGCGCTGCGTAATTTGCGCCTAGATGATTACAACGACGTAAAAGCGTTAATGGATAACGTGTATGCAAACGTTGGAGGTGCTTGGCCTTATAACAACTTTAAGGCACAAGTCACCACATTCCCAGAAGGTCAAATTTGTATTGAAGACAAAGGCAAGGTGGTGGCCTTTGCTATCTCGGTTATAGTGGATTACGACCAATTCGGTGACAAACACAGTTACGATGAAATTACTGGCGATGCTTATCTTACTACTCACGATCCAAACGGGGATGTGTTGTACGGCGTTGAAGTTATTGTCTGCCCCGACTATCGAGGGCTGAGACTAGGCCGGCGTTTGTACGAGGCACGTAAAGAGCTATGCAGAAACCTGAACCTGAAGTCAATTATGGCTGGCGGGCGTATTCCTACTTATAAGAATTACGCAAAAGAACTGTCGCCCTATGAATACATTGAACAGGTTAAATCTAAAGACATTTACGATCCTATTCTTACTTTTCAGCTATCGAATGGTTTTGAAGTAAAACAGGTACTCAGTGCCTATTTGCCTGAGGACGAAGCTTCGAAAGGCTATGCCACGCTACTGCAATGGCACAATATTTATTATGAGCCTAATAATCCATCGCTTATCACTGGCCGTAAATCGAGCGCTCGTATCGGTTGTATTCAATGGCAAATGCGTTACTTCAATAATGTGGAAGAACTTCTTCAGCAAGTTGAATATTTTGTGGACGCGTTGTCGGATTATTCCTGCGATGTGGCATTGTTTCCTGAATTTTTTAACGCACCGTTAATGGGGCTAAGCCCGTCTGATACTTCAATTGATGCAATATGGCACTTAGCCACCTATACCGATGAAATTCTGACTTCTATTTCGCATCTTGCTGTGTCGTACAATATCACTATTATCGCGGGCTCTATGCCTGTGGTAGAAGAAGATGAATTGTACAACGTTAGCTATATCTGTAAGCGCGATGGCACCATAGAAAGTCAGTACAAGCTGCATCTTACCCCACATGAAAAGAAAGATTGGATAATGAAAGGCGGTAATAGCCTTAAAGTATTCGATACAGATTTCGGCAAAATTGGGGTACTGATATGTTACGACGTGGAATTCCCTGAACTTGCAAGGTTGCTGTCTGAGCAAGAAATGCAGATTCTATTTGTTCCTTTTTGGACAGATACCAAGAACGGCTATTTACGGGTTAGACGTTGTGCCCAAGCTCGCGCTATTGAAAATGAATGTTATGTGGCTATAGCAGGCAGTGTAGGTAACTTACCTAAAGTAGACAATGTTGATATTCAATACGGTCAAACTGCGGTGTTTTCACCTAGCGACTTTGCATTCCCCCACGATGCAATTGTGTCAGAAACCACGCCAAATACGGAAATGACGCTGATTGTAGACCTAGACTTAGATAAGCTGACTAAACTTCAAAATGAAGGTTCTGTTAGGAATTACCTAGATCGCCGTCGCGATTTGTATCGTGTAGAATGGTTTGACAGCGATACGTAATCGCCATTGGTATTTATAATTAATTCAATATAATATCGATGTTATTATGCGCTAACAATGATATTTCGGTTACTGCGCCTACATCTAAGTAGGCAGCAGTCAACCCAATGCTTTAACAAGAGAAAATAGAGAACTTATGGCAAATAATTCGAATAATGATGATTTTCCAACTATTCGTTTAGATGATGAAGATCGTCGCGATTATCAAAAAAAGCGTCAGCCTACGCCAACCAAAGCGCCTTCGAATTCCTCATCGCCTACCAGCCCCTCTCCCAAATCCCCAGAAAAAAGCAGTGGTGGCGGTAATGGCCTCTGGGTATTCCTTATCGCACTTATTGCTCTTGGTGCCTGTGGCGGATGTTACTACCTGTACACATTGGTAGAACAACAAAAAGTAGTCGCTTCTCAAGCTGAAAAACGCATTCTTGAATTAGAGAAAAAGCTTTCTGCTACTGGTGAAGAAATGGGTGAGTCGACCGTTGCTTTGCAGGTTAAAGTAAATGAACTAGCCAGTAAGACCAATGATTTGTGGGAACAGATGGACAAACTTTGGGCTTCAGCGTGGCGCCGCAATCAAAAAGAAATTGCTGACTTAGGTGATAGAGTGGGTAACGTTCAAACTGCGCTTCAGGGCAACATTAAGAAGGTTGCCGATGATATGACTAGCCAGCAGAGCCAAGTTGGCTCAGTGAAAAATCAATTGGCTTCTTTGGCCGATGAAATTTTGGCCTTGAATGTTCAACTAGAACAAGTTTCTGGTGATAAACGCAGCAGCGAGCAACAAGTACGCAACTTGTCTGACAAATTATCGGTGTTAGAGCAGCGTAACAGCTCCCTTTCTGGGCGTATTACCAGCCTTGAAAATGAGTTAAGAGAGATAGCCACTAAAGTAGTTTCGCGAAGCACAACGAGTTCTACAAACTCTGCGCCATCGTCTGCAGTGAGCGTATCTGAAGGCTAATCTTAGCCTCAAATTTGAATGTATTTTTAAAGGAGCCTATCGGCTCCTTTTTTTGCGCTGATGTTATTAACCATAAGTAGCATATATTCTGTACCCCTTCGATGCTATAAACATTATATAAGTGGAGAGCCTTGTGTGTTGCAATTTTGAGGCTATTTTTTTGCTCAAGTAAGAACAGGCTACAACTATGATTTTTCAATCCAGTGCTAATCATATTATCGACAACAATAACGTAAACATTATTGGTTCAGGCACAAAAACTCTTATGCTTGCACATGGATTTGGTTGTGACCAAAACATGTGGAAGTACCTTACCCCCTATCTTGAGCAGAAATACAAAATCGTGCTGTTTGACTATGTGGGCTGCGGAAAATCTAATGTTAGTGCTTTTGATAAATCTCGGTATGAAGAATTAGAAGGGTATGCACAAGATGTTATCGATATTTGTGAAGCGCTTGAGTTAACTGAGGTCACGTTTATTGGCCATTCAGTAAGCGGTATTATTGGTTATCTCGCTTCAGTTATCGCCCCGCAATATTTTTCAAATTTTGTGTTGGTATGCCCCTCTCCTTGTTTCCTGAATTTACCACCAGACTATTTTGGCGGTTTCGAAAAAGAAGACTTGGAAGAGCTTATTAACTTAATGGACAAAAACTATATCGGCTGGGCGAGTTACCTTGCGCCATTAGTGATGGGCGGAGAGAACGACCCCACTTTAGTAAAAGAACTGGAAAGCAGCTTTTGTTCTACCGACCCTAAGTATGCGAAACCTTTTGCAAAGACCACCTTCTTTTCCGATTATAGAAATATCCTTCCTACAATTTCTTTTCCCTCTCTTATTCTGCAAAGTCGCAGCGACTCATTAGCAGCAGTCGAAGTGGGGAAATATATGCATAAAAAAACACCTTTGTCATCGCTTGAAGTGATTGACGCTCACGGCCATTGTTTGCATATGACAAACCCCGTCACTATTGCAGAAAAAATAGCGCAGTTTGTCTCTTGAATGAGGAACTGCTCGACCTATTTCCAAGTTTACTTTTAGTGTCGAATTTACGATCCGGAAGCATTGATTACTGCAATAAAGATGCTTTGGAATTTCTCGGCTCTTCACGAGAAGAGATGGCGGGAAGCAACGTTTCCAGTATTATTTCGCGGGCGAGTTTAATTTTTTTTGAAAGCTATGTGAGACCGTCATTACTCGCGACGGGTAGATTTTCAGAACTTCAAATGACGTTAGTCACTGCGCAACAAGAACGGTTACCTGTACTGGCAAATGTTACACTGCATGGCGAACAACTCTACTGGTCTATGCATTCAGCTAAAAGCCGCGATAAGCTTTATCAAGAGCTCATAGAAGTAAGAGACAGCTTGGAATTAAAAACCGACGAGCTCACACTACTTTCCCGACTCGACCCGCTTACAAACTTACTTAATCGTCGTGCTGCCTCGGCGGATATTCGTAAGCTACTCGATCAGGTAAATCGAAAATTCGTTCCTGTGTCTTTCTTACTCATTGATATTGATTTCTTTAAAAACATTAACGATAACCACGGTCATGATGTAGGCGACGAGGTTATTGGATTACTATCAAAAACATTAAAATCTGCCACGCGAAAAACTGATGTTGTTGCCCGCTGGGGCGGCGAAGAATTTCTGATAGTGCTATATAACTCAACCCAAGACAATGCCCGACTCTATTGTAAGTATTTGCATGAAAGGATTGCAGAGTTACGTTACTCGCGAGCAGATAGAATTACGGTGAGTATTGGCGTGACGCAAATACTCATGCCGCAACATGACACAGTTTTGCAAGTTGAAACATTAATTAAAGAAGCCGATGACGCGCTTTACCAGGCGAAAGACGACGGCCGAAATCGCACGATCTTCCACACAGACAAACACGCCAAAATCTAGGCGATAACACTCGCTAGCCCCTTATAACTGTAGGCATTAACACTAGGCATTCTACTAGGTATAAACACTAAGTATTCCACTCGGCATTACCACTAGAACGACCAATACCAATCAATCATTATATGCTGCGCTTTCAGCATTCTCTATACGTGCTTTTGTTGATGGATGAGATTGAAACCAACTATTTTCAGCGCCCTGCTGGTCAGTTTCCATCGATAATTTACGCATTACTTCTGCAAAGTCAGCGGGATCTCGATGCATTAATTTTAACTTTGAAATAGCAAAGTTGTCAGCCTGCCATTCATGCTTTTGCGAGTATTGATTTTGTACAACACTAGAACCTATTCCCATAAAAGACTCAATTGCGCCGCTTAAATCACCGAAAAAGTAACTTATCGCCAAGGTGGCAAATAAAGACTCGGCCACCATTTGCATGGAATGGTTTTGCGCCACATGGCCTATTTCGTGTAACAATATGGCATCAAGTAATGCTTGGTTACCATCTACCAGTGTAACCAAATCATCGGTAAACACTATGGTACCGTCGGGTAACGCAAAAGCATTGGGGCCAATAAGCTCGGAATCTCTGAAATGTACCCGTATATTATTCTCAAAACCGGGTTCGCTAACTTGCTCTACAACGGCGTTAAACCCCATCATTAACTGCTCACGTTGCAAATCGGGTAGCGTACTAGGCTCCAGCATAGAATAATCTAGTGCACTTAACGTATGCTGTGAAGCTAGGGTTTTAATGGAGTCAGGTATTTGGTCAGCAAATTTAACGGCCGCCCACGGCATACCTTGTACAAAAATAACGTAGAGTAAAAGTGGTACTAATAAAACACTCGCAACTAACCAAGGCTTTTTCGTTTCCATTTGAGAGATACGACTACCTGCCCCACCATCTAACCACTGATTTAACAGTGGTGATGGCGCACAAACCAGTAAACGGTCGTTAGGTAGGGTAATTTCTCGTGGCAAGTTGCCCAGTTTTGACTTCGCATTAACTTCAGATTGCTGAAACCTTAACGGTTCAGCGCTTTCACCACTGACCAAACTCGTATTAACGACAGTATTACTTTCGTCTATTCCTAGGCCGCTGTCAGAAACACACTGATCCTCGTTTTTGAAACGAATGACCAGTATATTATCTTCAATACTCGCGGTAATAGGTGTAACCGATGAACCTTCTGATTGATATAACTGCCCATCTATCATTAAGCTAGCCTAACGCGACATCAACATCGAACAACGTAGCCGCTTCTTCAGCTGTCGCGCCCACAGAACCGGTATTAATGGACGTAACGCTATCAATACCTGATAACACAGTAACCTCAGTTGCATTAGCAAAGAAATGAGCACTGCGAATTTTCGCCCAAGGAATAGCAAACCCTAAGGAAAGAACAATAGCAATAACGTTGGTGGATCTAAGCCATATCAGCGGCATTACACCCACATTAGAACTAAACTGCGCCACGTTTGGTATTTCACTATTTTCATAAATATGATTGCGAATAAGGGCGGTATAAAAGCTAGATGAAATAGCAAAAGCAATAAGATACATGCCGATCAGAGCGAGCATCAATAAAGGTGCGCCGTTTTCTAATGTTTCAATAAGGCTACTAAAGCCAAAACCCATTAGACTAGCACCAACGATAAACACTGCCGCGACTATACCCACAGCGCCAAGTGACGCAAGATAGTAAGATCCCGTGCTCAGTTTCGTAGTAAAACTACTGTCACCGAAAGCAGATTCGTCAACTAGGTATTCGTCTACCTTCTTTAGCGCCCACGGCAACATTAAGTACAAAGTAAATAGGCTAACAATAGGCAAAACTACAAAAACCACGAACGCGCCACCAAAGCCGCCGTTAAATTTAAATCGAACATTTCGATAGCCTGTCATGCGCATACTGAAACGCTGACCTAGCACTATCATAAAGGGCGTGAGTAGCATTAAAGCCAACACCATAAATGCGCCTGCAATAGGATTTACTGCACTTAAAATAAAATAACTAGCAAATAAAAACACCGCAATAATACGGCCTTTTAAAATTTGTAATGGATTTGCTAGATAGGAAAATCGATGACCATCAATTTCAGTATTCCCATAAAAATATCGATTGGTTCTTACTTTTGCCCACGCAGAATAGATACCCAGTGTCACAATGGTGAGCAATAGGTTCACCATCCAAATAGAAAAGAATTCTGACGCTGTACCATGAAAGGAAACCTTACCTTTTCTTAAAACACTTGGGGTAGATACTGTGGAGGACGTTTCTGTGGAAGGATTTCCTGATGATTCAAACTGAACAATTCGCTCTTCTAACTCTTGCGCCCGTTCTGGGTGCTCGATTTCGTCAACTGTAGCGCGAGCTTGCTTTAATTCTTCTAATGAATACGTTGAGTAATCAATCTGTGATGACATAAATCCCTCTTAATTTTAGTAATTTCCATATGCTTAAAGCATTACCAATGCTAAACATACGCAACATTTACTATGGGGGCAATGTTTTACAGACATAAAAAAAGCACCCTAGGGTGCTTTTTTCATTAAAAACTTAAGCTTATCGACGTAGGCCAAGACGCTTAATTAGGTCAAGATAACGCTCAGCGTTCTTGCCTTTAAGGTAGTCTAGAAGCTTACGACGCTGGCTAACCATACGTAGAAGACCGCGACGTGAGTGGTGGTCTTTCTTATGATCAGCAAAATGGCCTTGAAGCTTGTTGATGTTGTGAGTTAACAACGCAACTTGAACTTCAGGTGAACCAGTATCACCTTCTTTTACGCCATAATCAGCAATGATTGTTGCAGTTTCGTCTTTAGTTAGTGACATAACATTCTCCTAAATTATGTCCGGCCGATCACTAATTCAGCCAGACGGAATGAAGCGCGTATTATAATGACAGCGCGCGAGTTAGCAAGGGAAAGTGTAAACTTTATTGGTTGTACACAACCCGTCTTTTGGGATTCACAAAAATATCGCCATTAGAGCCAGCTTGGTCCTTGGGATCCTGAACGCCTTCGCCTACGCCTAAAAACAAACCTTGTTCGTTTTCACCAAAGTAAACTCGGTAAGGCTGGCCAACTACTAATGCTTCGCTACAGGTACCTTTGACACTTTGACCGTTATCGAAACGATGTTTTTCAGCATCATTAATGCAGACTAAAGGAAGTCTACTGACCGCGGTATCCATAGGTATCATAAAGGCATCAAGTGCAGCAAAGTCGCCCTCAGCAAGCGCTTCTTGAGTAGCAATTAGCGTATCAAGAGAGACCATTTTATCCGTTGGGTAATCGGCCACTTCAGTACGATGCAAGCGCGTAACGTAAGCGCCACACTCAAGAATTTGTCCAATATCGTCTACTAACGAGCGGATATAAGTGCCTTTACTGCATTTAACGCGCATATCCACTTCAGGAAGCGCAATACGCATGACTTCAAGTTCAAATATTTCTATATCTCTGGCTTCACGCTCAACCGTTATACCCTGACGAGCATAGTGATAAAGAGGCTTGCCTTGGTGTTTTAGCGCCGAAAACATGGAAGGTACCTGCTTGCTCTTCCCTAGGAATTGCAAACACGTGTTTCGTACCGTATCTTCGTCTACTGTCACCGGCTTTTCTTCAACCACTTCACCATCTGCATCAGAGGTAGTAGTACGAATACCTAAGGTTGCGGTAACTTCATAAGTTTTCTCAGCATCTAGCAAAAACTGAGAAAATTTAGTCGCTTCTCCTAAACATAGAGGTAACATTCCGCTGGCGAGAGGGTCTAACGCGCCTGTGTGGCCACCTTTTGAAGCCTTGAACAACCAGCGTACTTTCTGGAGTAGTTGGTTTGAAGAACCGCCTAATGGCTTATCTAGCAATACTATGCCGTTAATATCACGGCCTTTACGACGCCTTGCCATTTATTCCTTCTCTTCTGACTCGTCGGTATCTCGTTTTGCGTCATCTGCCGCAACGGTTTGCGATACCAAGTTGGAAATGCGCATACCTTCGATAATTGATTTATCTTCAAAGAAGTGCAGGTGCGGCACAGAGCGCATGCGTAAACGCTTAGCCAAAATACTACGAATAAACGGCTGAAACTCAGCCAGCTGTTTTATTTGTCTTTTGCCTTCTTCTTCTGTGCTGTTATAGATAGTTACGTAAATTTTAGCGTGGGCTAAATCTCGTGTTACATCTACATCAGACACAGTAATCAACGGCATATCGCCTACGCGGTGTTTGTATTCATTTTGCAGAATGCTAGCCACTTCTTTATGAACTTGCTGTGACACTCTGTCGGTACGTGAAAATTCACGAGCCATAAGTTTCTCCTGTCTTTAAATCAGCGATTGTTGCCAGTCACTCTGGTTATTAAACTTCGCCTTGTAAAGCGTAGCTCATAAACAACCTCTTCTCTTTTAGAAAAGTGACAGACAAAAACGGGGGCTTGTGCCCCCGCTTTATTTATACTGATTTAGTTAGGCAATTAGATTTCGCGTTTAACTTCAACGATTTCGAAGACTTCGATTTGGTCTCCAACTTTTACGTCGTTGTAGTTCTTAACGCCGATACCACATTCCATACCGTTACGTACGTCTTGTACGTCATCTTTGAAGCGACGTAGAGATTCTAGTTCACCTTCATAGATTACTACGTTTTCACGAAGTACACGGATTGGATTGCTACGCTTAACCACACCTTCTGTAACCATACAACCAGCGATAGCACCAAGCTTAGGCGATTTAAATACATCACGCACTTCAGCCAGACCAATAATTTCTTGTCTGAATTCTGGCGCAAGCATACCGCTCATTGCTGCTTTCACTTCGTCAATTAGGCTATAGATAACGCTGTAGTAACGTAAATCAATTTCTTCAGCTTCTAACACGCGACGTGCAGTTGCATCGGCACGAACGTTAAAGCCTAGTACGATAGCGCCAGACGCTGCTGCCAATGTTGCATCAGTTTCAGTGATTCCACCTACGCCGCTACCTACAATGTTCACTTTCACTTCTGCCGTTGAAAGTTTAATCAACGACTCAGCAATTGCTTCAACAGAACCTTGTACATCAGCTTTAAGTACAATGTTAAGCTCGCTAACGTCACCGGCTTCCATGTTCGCAAACATGTTTTCAAGCTTAGCTTTTTGCTGACGAGCTAGTTTAAGCTCACGCTTCTTCTGATGACGCTTAGCCGCTACTTCACGTGCTTTACGCTCATCTTTAACCACTGCAGCATCTTCACCGGCTACTGGAACACCAGATAAACCTAGTACTTCAACAGGAGTAGATGGACCCGCTAGCTTAAGCTCTTGACCATGCTCGTCGCGCATTGCACGAACACGTCCGTACTCTTCGCCACACAGTAGGATATCGCCCGCTTTCAGCTCACCTTCTTGAATAAGTACTGAAGCCACTGGGCCACGACCTTTATCAAGACGAGATTCAATAACGATACCGCGACCTGGGCCTTTCGCTACCGCTTGTAAATCCAACAACTCAGCTTGAAGGTTAATGGCTTCTAGAAGACCATCAACGCCCATACCGGTTTTAGCAGAAACGTTACAGAACTGGTGCTCACCGCCCCACTCTTCTGAAATAACTTCCAGTTGAGAAAGCTCAGTTTTAACACGATCTGGATCGGCTGACTCTTTATCCATCTTGTTCACGGCAATGATTAACGGTACACCAGCTGCACGAGCATGTTGAACCGCTTCTTTTGTTTGTGGCATTACGCCATCGTCTGCCGCAACAACCAAGATTACGATATCAGTTGCCGTTGCTCCACGTGCACGCATTGCAGTAAACGCAGCGTGTCCAGGAGTATCTAGGAACGTAATTTCACCGTTATCTGTTTGTACTTTATAAGCACCGATATGCTGAGTAATACCACCCGCTTCACCATCTGCCACTTTCGCGCGACGAATGTAATCAAGTAGTGATGTCTTACCGTGGTCAACGTGACCCATGATAGTAACAACAGGTGCACGTGATGTTTTATCACCGCCTGTACCATCATCAGCTAACAATTCTTCTTCAAGCGCGTTGTCGTTAACCAACTCAAATTTATGACCCATTTCTTCAACAACAAGTACTGCTGTATCTTGGTCAAGAACTTGGTTAATTGTCGCCATCTCACCCATTTTCATCATGGTTTTGATAACTTCATTCGACTTGATGGCTAACTTGCTAGCAAGTTCGCCAACCGTGATAGTTTCACCAAGCTTAACGATACGCTCTACTGGTTGAGCTGGCTTGTTGAAGCCTTGCTTCAAGTGCTCGCCCGCATTACGCTTAGACTTTCTGCGACGACGTGAAGAACGCTCAACTTGGGCGTCTTGCTCGTCTTCTGCTTCTTGAGCATAACGGTTTGAATGTAAGTGAACTTCTTCGGCTTCTGCTTTCTTACGAGCTTCCGCTTCTTCTTTCCAACGACGCTCGTTTTCTTCTGCTAGTTTACGTGCTTCATCAGCCGCTTTCTTAGCATCTTCTTCAAGCTTCTTCTGCGCTTCTTCTTCTTGCGCTTTACGAAGACGTTCTTCTTCCTGACGAGCAGCTTCTTGAGCAGCTTTTTCTTCAGCCGACATTTCAGGCTCGTCTTTCTTGCGTGCTTCAGCGTCTTTCTTAGCTTGCTCAACGCGACGTGCACGTTCTTCCTCAGCAGCTTTTCTTGACTCTTCCGCTTTACGCGCTTTTTCTTCAGCAGCTTGTTTTGCTTCAGCAGCAGCTTTTTCTTCTGCTTCACGCTTCAAACGTGCTTCTTCAGCTAACTTCGCTTCTTCTTCTGCTAAACGCTGCTGCTCTTCAGCATCAGTACGCTTAACGTATGTACGCTTTTTACGTACTTCTACTTTAACTTCTTTAGACTTGCCTACGCTAATAGTACTGGTTGTCTTGCGTTTAAGTGTCATGCGCTGTGGTTCGGATGCGCTGCCGTGTTGCTTACTTAAATGATCCAACAGTTTCTTTTTCTCTTCTTCAGTAACCTGAGCGCCGGCATTCTTTGTAATACCCGCGTCTTTAAACTGGCCAACCAATCGGTCAACGGTCGTACCAATGTCGCTGGCGAGCTTTTCAATAGATACATCTGCCATTACGTATTATTCCCCCTGTTGACCTTTACTCTTCATTGAACCAAACGATATTACGTGCTGCCATAATCAGCGCACCCGCAGTAGCTTCGTCTAGTTCATCAATATCACTAATTTCATCTGTGCCTTGCTCGGCCAGTTCTTCAAGGTCGGTAATGCCGCGGCTGGCCAACACATAGGCCACGTGCTTACTCATTCCTTCAAGGCCTAGTAAGGCTTCGGTAGGCTCTGCGCCTTCAAGCGATTCTTCGTTTGCTAATGCACGGGTCGTAAGGAATGCACGTGCACGATTACGCAATTCTTCAACGGTATCTTCATCAAGTCCGTCAATGGCAAGAAGCTCGCTTGCTGGCACGTATGCCACTTCTTCCAACGTGGTGAACCCTTCATCAACTAACATAGCAGCAAACTCTTCGTCTACATCTAAGCCAGCGGTAAAGATATTCAACACCTTCGCGTTTTCTTCTTCATGTTTCTTGTTCAGATCTTCTACTGTCATCACGTTCAGTTCCCAACCAGTTAACTGGCTAGCAAGACGAACATTTTGACCGCTACGACCGATTGCCTGAGCAAGGTTGTCAGCTTCTACAGCTACATCCATCATGTGACTGTCTTCGTCCACAACAATAGAGGCAACTTCTGCAGGGGCCATGGCGTTAATAACAAACTGTGCAGAGTTTTCATCCCACAATACGATATCAACACGCTCACCACCCAATTCGCCCGATACTGCTTGTACGCGTGAACCACGCATACCTACACACGCACCAACTGGGTCTAAGCGTTTGTCGTTAGTTTTAACGGCAATTTTTGCACGCGAACCCGGATCACGAGCCGCCGCTTTAATTTCTAGTGTTTCTTCAGCAATTTCTGGTACTTCAAGTCTGAATAGCTCTACAAGCATGTCAGGATGAGTACGGCTGATAAACAATTGAGCACCACGTGCTTCAGGGCGAATTACATAAAGTAAGCCGCGAACACGGTCTCCTGGTCTGAACGTTTCACGAGGAAGCATATCGTCACGGTAGATAACACCCTCGGCGTTATTACCTAAATCGATGATAATGTTGTCGCGGTTTACTTTCTTAACCGTACCGGTTACCAACTCGCCGACTTTATCTTCGTATTCTGCAATCATTTGCGCGCGTTCAGCTTCACGTACTTTTTGTACGATAACTTGTTTCGCGGTCTGCGTAGTTATGCGGTCAAATTTGATAGATTCAATCTGATCTTCCACATAATCGCCTAATTGAAGCTCAGGCTCTTCTACTTGTGCAGCAGAAAGGGTGATTTCTGCAAACGGGTTCTCTTGTTCCTGATCATCAGGAATAATTAACCAACGACGGAATGTGTCGAAGTCGCCAGAGGTTCTGTCGATACTTACTCGTACTTCAATATCGCCTTCATTTTTCTTTTTGGTGGCACTGGCTATTGCAAATTCCAGCGCTTCAAAAATCTTCTCTCTAGGCACTTGTTTTTCATTTGAAACGGCTTCCGCCACTAACAAAATTTCTTTATTCATTTTAGCCTCACTCAAGCTTTCGTCGATGAAAGCATTGCTGTTCCGTTATTCGAATGTGGGAACAACGTTACCTTTTTCGATATTCGCCACAGCTAACTGGAACTGCTGGCCATCCACTTCAATACTGACTACGCCATTGTCGCAAGCCAATACTTTGCCTTTAAAGTTACGTCTGTCGTCCATCGGCATAGATAAACGAACCTGAACCACTTCACCTACTGAATCAACATAATGCTTCTCTTTGAAAAGCGGTCTATCCATACCTGGTGAAGATACTTCTAGGTTGTACTCTGTGCTAATTGGATCTTCAACATCCAATATCGCACTCACTTGATGACTTACATCTGCACAATTATCTACGGAGATACCGTTTTCATGATCAATAAAAACGCGAAGAATTGAATGTTTCCCCGCTCGTACAAATTCGATCCCAACCAATTCAAACCCCAAAGCTTCTACGCCTGGGTTAAGCATTTCGGTTAGTTTCTCTTCAAGTTTTGCCAATGCAAACCTCCAAAAACGAAAAAAGGGCCTTAAGCCCACCTGTCATCACCTAGCTCAGCTAGGCTGACTCCAGGGTCTAATACAACAAAAAGCCCCGGACTAGCGGGGCTTTTATTAAAATTCTGAACCCATATCTGTCGAAAAGACAAATGCAAACACATGGGTAAAAAACACCGGTAGGTGATAGTTTGCTGAGAATGGAAGCGTTACTTTCCTGAACACTGAGGGAGCCCGCTACCATCACTTAATGAGCGCATTATACTGATTGGCGCCACATTAAGCAACAGCACTCGACTATTAGTTGTTAGCCCATGCTTCATAGCACAGGCTCTATTAGTCTTTGACTAGTCTTCGTCTTTCCACTTTTCTTTTATTTCTAATATCTGAGGTAATTTTGCCATTAACAAATCAATTAGCGCCGGATCGAAATGCTTTCCCTTCTGACTTTCCATAAAGGCTAATGTTTTATCTACGCTCCACGGCTCTTTATAAGGCCGTTTGCTGGTAAGCGCATCGAATACATCTGCTACAGCACAAATTCTCCCCTCAATAGGAATATCTTCTCCCGCTAGCCCGTTGGGGTATCCAGTGCCATCCCATTTTTCATGGTGGGTTAGTGACACCGACTTTGCAATTACCAACAGCGCAGAATCGCATTCACCTAAAATTTCTGCACCAATTTCAGGGTGAGTTTTCATAATTGCAAACTCTTCGTCTGTCAGTTTACCTGGCTTCAACATGATGCTATCAGAAATGCCGATTTTACCAATATCGTGCATAGGCGCTGCGTGGAGCAATATTTCAGCTTGTTCATCGCTAAACCCGTATGCTAGCGCCAACTCTTTTGAGTAATGACTCATACGCAATACGTGCATGCCAGTTTCGTTATCTTTGTACTCCGCTGCGCGCCCTAAGCGCTGAACCACTTGCAATCGAGTACGCATTAGTTCATCAGACTGCACTAACGACAAGTGGGTTTTTACTCTGGCTTTTACCACCGGTGGTGAGATGGGTTTAGTAATATAATCTACTGCACCAGCCTCGAAACCTTCTGCTTCATCATGCTCATCATTTAATGCGGTAACGAATATAACAGGAATGTGGCGTGTATCTTCTCGGCCTTTTAATATTCTGCAGACTTCGAAGCCGGTCAGCCCAGGCATCATGATATCTAGCAAAATAAGCTGTGGTTGACGTTCCGTCGTTATTCTTATGGCCTCTTCACCATTTTTAGCAAAAATGAGTTGGTAGTCCACAGCTAACAACTGCTTCAAGACTCTTAAATTTACTGGCTCGTCGTCAACGAGTAATAAAGTAGGCTTCTCAATTTGTCTTAACATTATTGCGTTTCAATCTCTCTGGCCAAAGTATCAATAAGCTCAACGAGCTGCGCTTCGGCACGTTCGAACTCAAAATCATCAACATCCATGATAATGGAGGCTATGACTTCTTTGTATTCGCCGCTAGCAAGCGTCTTTACTTCTTGTAATTCACTTTCATCAAGCATGTTTTGCTCGACACTACGTTTCAATTTAGTGAGGTGTGCTAACAACACAGCATAGTCGACGTCTTGCTTAACCTGCACCGCTTCTGTCTCAGTGGTGCCTTGCAACCACGTAATCACTTCATTAAATGACTTTTTAAGTAGCTGTACTGAGGAAATATCTAATTCGCCAGCATGTGCATTTTTCTCTATGTCACGGCAAACAGACATCAGAGGGTTTAAACATAGGTTTCCAGCAACGCCTTTTATCCCGTGAGCCAGTGAGGCTGTTTTAGGAGCATCATTATCTAAAATCGCTGTCGTTATTTGCGCTATTTTACTTTCGTTTTCGCGGGTAAATCGCGCCACTTCATTGTGGTGAGTTTGCGCATCGCCCCAAAGCATAATTGCCCGATTGACGTCTACCACTTTACTTGATTTTGGTTGCTCTGCTTTGTCGTCATTAACGATGAGTGTTGCTGACTCATCAATTTCCTTGCCCAGCACTCGCGCCATTTCTCGGGTAAGCACCGGGTAATCAATAGGCTTATTGGCAAATCCGTCCATACCCGCATCAGTTGCGGCATGTCTATCCTGAACTAGTACACTGGCGGTTAATGCAATAATTGGCAGTGACGGCAAATTATTAAGCGCTTCGTATTTTCGTCTTTGCACAGATGCTTCAAGGCCATCTAACACCGGCATTTGTAAATCCATCAATACCAACTCAATACCAGGCAACTTCATTTTTTCTAGCGCTTCTTTTCCATCTCGCGCCACTTCAACGGTATGCCCTGAACGCACAAGTAATAAAGATAGCAAATCTATATTTTGAGCTATATCGTCAACAATAAGAATATGCATTGGAGGCAATTGAACCGGCTTACCTTCTTCCACTGCCCTAGGCGCTATAGCGGGCACTAATGGCAGCCGGAAGGTAAACGTACTGCCTTTACCAAGTTCACTTTGCGCACATATGTTTCCGCCCATTAACTCAACAAGCTGTTTCGATATGGTTGTACCTAGCCCTGTTCCGCCATACTTTCTGCTCATTGATGCATCAGCTTGAGCGAAAGCATCGAATACTCGATTAACCTGTTCGCTATTCATGCCAATACCCGAATCCTTTACTTTAAAATAAACAAATGAGCCATCGCTGGAGACTTGTAACACGACACTTCCATCGCCGGTGAACTTGACCGCATTACCAATTAAGTTATTAAGTACTTGCCTGATACGTTCTGGAACCCCATTGTAAGCCTCGCGGACTTCGCTGCCCACTTGTACTTCTAAGGTAATTTTTTTGCGTTTAGCCTCTAACCAAAATGTTGAGACAACCGTATCAACTTCATCACGAATGATGAAGTCGCGATAATCTAAATCGAGTTTGCCTTTATCTAACTTAGCGCTATCAAGAATATCGTTTAATAGATGCAGCAGTGAACGTGCTGAACGATTCACCGTGGTAAGGTGCCCATGCTGTTCTGGCGGCATTTTTTCCGCAAGCATTAAATCACTGAACCCAATAATGGCATTCATTGGTGTTCTTATTTCATGGCTCATATTGGCAAGGAAGTTGGTGCGAGCTGCTGCAGCTTGCTCGGCTATATTTTTTGCCGTCTTGAGCTCCTCCTCCATTTCCCGACGCGCCGTTATATCTGAAATAAAGCCGTCTAAATAGGCAATGTCACCATTTTCATCGAAAACATGAACACCATGTTCTGTAACCCATCGGACATCACCAGACTTGGTAATAATCCGATACTCAATACTGAACATTTTATTATCAGCAACTTCATCTGTTATTCGCTGTACATCATCGGGGTGGCATAGCGAACCAAAAGTAACTTTAGAGTTTGGCAGAATAAAGTCATCTGCGGGATACCCGGTAATTTCGCAGACTGCGTCACTAATAAATACCATGGGCCAATCTGGTTCATTCAAACATCGGTAGGCAATACCTGGGATATTAGAAATAAAGCTTCTAAACTTGGCCTCGCTTTCGCGAAGTGCATCTTCTATAGCCTTGCGTTTTCTTAAATCTGAGAAAAAACCAACAAAGAGTGCTTTTCCATCTAACTTGGTATACCCAATGCCTAGTTGAACTGGAATAAACTCACCGCCCTTGGCAACGATGGTTACCTCACGGCTGGTACCAATTATTTGTTCCGTTGGCACTACCCGTTGTTGTAAAAAATCTTGGCCGTACATGGATTTTTTATCGGCCGGTGCCAGTATTGTACCTGGTTGACCAATAAGCTCTTCTGGTAAATACCCTGTTACGGCAGTAACAGCGGGATTAGCGGTTCGGATAATGCCTGTACTATCAACCGTTATAATGGCATCTACTGCTGTATCGGTAATGGCGCGCTGAACCTTCTCACTTTCTATAGCCCGGGAACTCACGTCTTTGTATTTGAACAACAGACTAAGACCCAACACGATAGCTATAAGCGTGACCGTTACCATTGCAATAGATAACGCAAGATAAACAGATATTTCAGATGGTTGGGAGGTAAACTCCATGCCAGGCGGCATAACAAATCTAGCCGCAAACATTCCTGTGTAATGCATACCGGCAATGGCAAGCCCCATAACTAAACTTGCTATAAAAGCGTCCCTACCCATTTTCGATTGTTTGCCACTCACAGCGCTAAGACCAAACTTTATCCAAAGGGCCAGCATCGCTAAGCACACAGCAACAATAATGGAGAGTATAAATAATGCGGGGTTATAACGAAGCAATGGCGACATTTCCATAGCCGCCATGCCACTGTAATGCATGGTTCCAATGCCTGCCCCCACTAACACGCCGCCAATTAATATTTCGGTAAATGAAATTGTAGGCTTTGTCATAAGGTAGAGCGCAACCCATGCCGCCGCTATCCCAGGTACCGATGACGCCAACGTTATGCCAACATCGTATGAAACAGCAGTACAAAGCTCAAACGCAAGCATTCCTAAAAAATGCATGGCCCAAATTCCACCGCCCATGGCAACACTACCGGCAGTGAGCAACGAATACTTCCTAAGTTTATTGGTGGAAACGGACGCCTGACTGGCTACGTTAAATGCCATAAATGACGCAAAAATGGCAATCGTTAATGACAGTGCTACCAAGCCAAAATCATAACTTCCGTCAAGCAAGGTTACCTCTTGCCCTATCGTAAAATATTCTTGAATCATACTACCCAAAAGCGTGTTTTTCGAAGCGAAAGGAATTAAAGAATTATTAAATATGCCAACGGTATATTTTTTCTTTTTCTAATATTAGGGTTACTTTTACCACTTTACGATTGCTAATTAAACACGCGCTGTAAATTAAATTGCCCACGCGTGTGGCCACAATCTTCTTCTAATGTTGCGTTTTAGCTTATCAGCGTGAGTCGTTACTATCGACATCATAGAGGGTTAATTGAAACATGGAGGATGTACTTAATGATTAAAAATAGAAGAGCAACAGAAAATGCGTTTAAAAGGGTGTAGCGTTCAATAAAGTGTAGCGTTTAATAAATAACGACCATGCACTTATATTTCAGACACAAAAAACCCCGGCAAAAGCCAGGGTTATAATGTGGTTGCGGGAGCAGGATTTGAACCTACGACCTTCGGGTTATGAGCCCGACGAGCTACCAGACTGCTCCATCCCGCGTCTGTACATTTTACTGCTTGCCTCTAAACTTAGACAACTCAGTATTTAAATCGTTTAATTTTCTGTGGTTGCGGGAGCAGGATTTGAACCTACGACCTTCGGGTTATGAGCCCGACGAGCTACCAGACTGCTCCATCCCGCGCCAGAAAATAACGTTGTTGGCTTGAGGTGTTTGATGTCTCCCTTCAACGTGGGGCGTATTATACATACGCACTTTTGTAACACAAGGACTTATTACTTAATTATTTCACTTTTCTGACTGCATGCTTCTTTTTTAATCGCAACGTACAATCATCAAACAATTTACGTTTAAAACTTATACTTTTACGGTTTAAAGCTTTCCATTTTTGTTGCCAATTTAAAATCTAATTCACTCAAACCACCCACATCATGGGTTGTTAATTTTACTTCTACACGGTTATAAACATTAAACCATTCCGGATGATGCTTTAATTTTTCTGCCCAAATCGCAATTTGCGACATCCAACCAAATGCACGAATAAAACTTTTAAAGGTAAATGTCTTTTCAATAGCATTATCGCCTAACGCCCAGCGGTCGTTGTCTTCTAAACCTGCATTTAGGGTATCGAGATTTTCTTGAATTTCTTCATTAGTTAGTCGCGTACTCATATAAGCCTCCTTCGCATGAAGTAAGCAATGTAAACAATACGCATCATGATTTCAGCTTTTTAGGTAAGAAAGCCTAGGAGAAGGCATATAAATGTTGGCGAGAAATCTTTACATAAAAAAGCGGCCTATGGGAATGCACATTATTATGAGCATGCAACATAGGCCGCTAGTGTTTTTTAGGTTAAGAAGATTAAGTTTTAAAACTCTACCGCTAACCGTGCATAAATTTGACGCCCACGGGGGTCATGCACTTTTGAATCGAAACCACTGTTAGTAAACAACTGAGGAGGATCTTCATCAAACAAATTCAATCCACCTACAGTGACAACATAACTTTGTTCCGTCTCAAATAGCGAGCCTAAGTCGATATTGTACTGAGCATCTACAGTGACATGGCTGTCTACTTCGTATAAGCCATTTGTACACGCACCTAAGTTCGTGGTGCCATCTGCGCAGTTTTGGTCATCATCATACGACGAGATGTAACGAACAAATAAGTTAGCGGCATGAACGCCGTTTTTCCATGCCAGCCCAAAGTTCATTCTTAGCTCTGGTGAAGAAACCCCGATATTGTTGAAGTTTCTGCGCCCTGCCCCATCAATATTACCCGCTTGTGGATCCATCAGGTCATATTTCATGGTGTAGGTACCGTTCAACGACGGCGTGAAACTACCAAACTCAGTGTCAATTTTGTAACTAGTCACAAAATCGATACCCGAGGTTTCCATCTCACTTGCATTCACGTAAGTATTGTTAACTTGTAACACAGGACCATTTAGCGGGTCGCCAGCACGAATAATGCGGTCTGTATCGGTAGGGTCAAGATTTAATACTGCTTGCGCATTTTCCTGAATGATTAAATCTTTAAACTCAAAGTTCCAGTAATCAAGCTCTATAGAGAAATCTCTGAAGGGCTCGTATGAAAAACCAATATTATATGCGGTAGATTCTTCTGGTTTTAGATCTTCGTTACCTGATGTTCTCACCGCAACAAACGCTGTAGCGCCTTGTACAGGGTCGATGAGTTGCTGTAATGACGTTGCCCCACCTTGTGCTAAGAACACAGTAGGTGCTCTAAACGATGTAGACACCGAACCCCGTAGTGAAAACTCATCGGTAGCGCGATAGGACACAGCGAGTTTAGGGTCAACAGTGCTACCTATGCTACCGCCGTAATCTTCATAACGTACCGCTAGTTGCACATCTAAATCTTCACTCAATGGTAGAGCTAGCTCACCAAACGCGGCCCAAACATCTTGGCTACCATCAATATCGGGGTTACCAATAACAAATGTAAAGCTATCTTGGTTAGCCAAATCATCATAGTCTTGGCTCAACTGCTCTTCACGATATTGCACGCCTACTGCTAATGCAGCAAAACCACTGCTCATTTCAAAGATATCGAATGAAGTAAAGGCTTCGAACACTTCAAGGTCAGCTTTTGAATCTATAATCTCAGTGCCGGTGAATGAATCAACCACGTAATCTGAGTTAGGTGCTGATGTATAGGAAGTAGCAAAAGGATTAAAGAATTCACAATTCCCTTCGCCCGGTGTTCCCGCAATAGGATCACATGCCGAGCCACCTAAACCATACAAGGCAAGCTGGAACTCTGTGTTTAGTACATCAGGTACTTTGAACAAGAAATCATTCACTGCACGGGTATAACTTACTTCCCAGAAACCGCTATCAGTCACACCTTGTAAATTAGTACTGAATCTAAAAGTGTCTGATTCTGTGTTTGCCGGATCGCCGTCGAAGCCATTCCCTTCAGCACGGCCAAAGAAAGCAACAGACTGACCGAATGGATTTTGGGGGTGGTAATCAGGAACAATTGGTGATGTTAGAATAGGGAAACTTGGCGCCCCGCCACGTTCAGCGCGGTTACGCGCCATACTAAGCTCAGCTGTCCATGTAATATCATTAGCAAACTCATAGTCCGCTCTTACATAGGAATTAATTCGACTTTCATCGGCAACATAAGAATAGAACTTACCAAAATCGAAGCCGCAGAAACCAACTTCTAATCCTGGAATTGTGCCACTAGGGGCAAGTAAGTTAGGTGCACCACCAAACTCCTCACACCCGTAAGGGTCGATAATAGGTAATGGTCCAGCGCCAGGAATAGTCACAAAGTATGATGCAGGGTTACCTAACGCACTGGTGTCATCTTGAGGGCGACTTAGACGTCGGTCACTGAGAAATAACGGTGAACGGTTTGTGTAGCTTATGGCTGCTAGTACGCTACCATTGTCGCCTGTTGCTCCCCATAAACCTTGGAATATATATTCTTTGTTATCACCATGGGCGCCGTCTTGATAATCAACACTGACCATCGCACCATCGTAATTACGTTTGGTAATGAAGTTAACCACCCCTGCAACCGCATCAGAACCGTATAAGGCTGATGCACCATCTTTTACGACTTCCATTCTATCAATGGCAATCATAGGCACGAGTGAACTTGTATCTACGAAATTTAAGCCTTCGTTAGTAGGTTGCGCAGTCACAACTTGGCGTTTGTTATTTAACAATACTAAGGTAGATGCAACACCTAACCCACGTAAGTTAATGTTTGAGGTGCCGGCTGTGGCGTTTTGTGTAAAGGCATCAGGGTTGTTCTCTGCGCCAGTATTAATCGTTAATGTTTGAGTAATATCCGCTATATTTTTTGCACCAATTGAATCGATAGCAACGCTGTCTACTACCGCTAACGGTGAAGGTGACTCAAAGTTCTCACTGCGACGAACAAAGCTCCCTGTAACAAGAATTAACTCTACATCTTTTTTACTTTTAGATTCAGCTTCAACTTCTTCGTTAGCATCTTGCGCATAGGCTAAAAAAGGAGAACAAAATAAGGCAGAACTGACTAAGGCAGCTACTGCAGTCTTACGCGTTTTAAATTTCATAGTGTGATTCCAAATCTGGGCGCATCACTACCGGCAAAACCCACACTTTCCGCTAGCAACAGGCTGGACGATTTCTCATTGTTATTGTGAAAGGTCAATGAACAATCTTTGACCTGCAATATTGATGTTAAGCGCCATCACATACTTTGTAAATTTATTGTGAATAATATATTTACATTAATTTTACACATGGTCAGACCACATAAACTTTTGTCTAACATCTATAAAATTCATTTAGTTATTGCGTAGTTATTTCCCACTCTTGTATTTTTTTCTTATCAATCATTCACTTCCAAAAACGTTTAATTTAGTTTTCACCCATTAAAACAGTGCCTTACAGAAAAAATGTTACGGAATAGATCTTGAATAGTCACTGCATATTGTTTGATAAATGAAAGAGTTCTATGGATTTTCCGAATATTGATGACGTTTACCAACTGATAAACCAGAAGCTTGAGGGTTGGATCGAGAGCGGAATTAAGCACTTACCCAACTTTGTAGTAGCGATATTAATTGCTATTGTTTTCGGCATATTGGCAAAAGTAGTCGGAAATATTGTCGGAAAGGTCATGCGAAGGGCATTTGAATCTCGTCAAATTGCTAAATTACTGACTTCTATTATCAAGTCTCTCATTATTGTTTTCGGTATTTTCATCGCTTTGGATTTTGTTGGCCTTAAGGGTACGGTGACATCTTTACTGGCCGGTGCGGGTATTGTGGGTTTGGCCATCGGCTTTGCATTTCAAGATATGACGGAAAACCTTATTGCGGGAATTGCGATGGGTATTCGTAAGCCCTTCGAAATTGGCGATGTGGTAGAAGCTGAGGGTGTTTTTGGAACAGTAGAAGAAATTAATTTACGAAACACCTTGGTAGCAACCTTTTATGGTCAACGTGAAATCATTCCCAATAAAATCCTATTTAGAAATATTTTAACTAACTATTCAGTTGAAGGGATTAGGCGTATAGAAGTTCCCGTGGGTATTTCTTACGCCGATGACGTGGAAAAAGCGGCCGAAGTCATCACTGATGCAATGAATGAAAAAGATTACGTTATTAAGAAAGATGAAACTGCGGTTTACGCAGCGTCATTTGGTGACTCAAGTATCAATCTATTGCTTTGGTTTTGGATACGTTACCCAGGCGATCCCGGCTTTATGGTAGTGCGCCACGAAGCGATATGTACTGTTAAACGTGTATTAGAAGAAAACGATATCTTAATTCCCTTCCCTATTCGTACATTGGATTTTAATTCCAAGGGAAGCGATAACCTTAACAATATGCTTGAAAAGCAAGAGACCACATCAAAAACCGAATCTAACCCTACTCGCAGTTCTGGCGATCAACCAGATGCGGATAGCGAAGCAAGCGATGAGTGAAGCAACCAAAAAACATTGATTATTAAACCAGGAGATATGCCATGAAAAAGTCAGTTTTGTCGTCATTTTTAACATCGAAATTACTTAGAGGTAGTTTCACAGCTCTGTTGTTTTCATCTGCTGTGGTAGGTATGAATGGCTGTGCAACGGTAGAAGGTGCTGGAGAAGATATTCAAAGCGCTGGTGAAGCGATTGAAGAAGGTGCTGAAGACGCATCTAATTAATTTCACAGGAATATTGTATTTAGGCCACGCTGTAGACGCCTATAGTCGTGGCTTACAATACAGATGCTTAATGCCAGTTAACGTCTTTCTATCGCTGGAATTTCAATATAGGCATCTGGATCTGACGCCTTTAACGCTTCCAGTTTACTCTTTCTTTTTGCTCTATCGTCAATAGTTTCTCCAAAAACCTGTAAGTGTAACTCAGCGATAAGCGCCTGCCCTTCGCCTTTGCTTATTACCCCAAGAAGCTCGCCTGCATGCATAAACCCTTGAACTCGGTGTTTATCTGCATCTACGTTTTTTCCCTCTTTACTTGCGTTGTATAAACTAACAAGCTGAGTAGTACAAGCCTCAATAAACTTAGTCGTTTCTTCTTCGTTGTTCATCGCAGCGCTCCTTACTATTAATTCGTTATTGCCTCTCGATTAGCTTTCAGTTGCCTGTCTAGTCAGCATCCCTTGCCTAGAGTTTACCTATTTAAGTCATCAAAATGGAATGACTAATTTATCTGTTGTATGCGCATTGCAACTAAAGTTCATTTGTAAGGTTTCAATATCTTACCTACGATTAAAGGCGTGTTAGAAGCGTTTTTCTATTCATACACCATCAATATATAAAGAGTAGTGAGCACACCATGCGAGTACAAATAGCTATAGGATTGATTACAGCCTTGGCATTTGCCCCCACTGTTGCTGCAAAAGGAAATGCTCATCATTGGCAAACGTCACCTCATCATCTTTCCGCCCTTGTAGGCACAACATATACAGAAGAGTGCGGTAACGCGTTTACCCTAGGTATTGATTATGAATATCGTATCAGCGACTTCTTGGGGCTTGGCTTCGTGGCCGAATATGCATTTGAAGATTTAGACGCCTACACCTATTTACTGGTTGCGGACCTTCACATTACTAACCACTTTATCGCCCAGATTGGCCCTGGGGTAGAATTTCACGGTAGCCATAAAATGGAAGTTGCACGGTTAGGTTTATTATATGAGTTTGAGATATCTGGCATTACGGTCTCGCCGCAACTGCACTACGACTATCATAGAAATCACGAAAGCGCGGTGGTTGCCGGTCTTGCAATTGGTATGTCTTTTTAACGATTTGAAGATGAAAACACAAAAAGAAAGATAAAAGATTTGCACTAATTTAATGCATTTGTTTAGCATTGAATCAAACGATCTCCCTGCTTACTTCTTCGCAGCCTTGCACTGACACGCCTTTTAAGAAAACCACAAACATGCCGCGACAGCCCGCGCTGAAAGGTCTATGGCAATAACAACTTACGTCTGTGCAGATAATAATTAACCCCGATACTCTTAATTACTTTCTAGGTTCAATTGAGTAAATTTGGCTGGAACGTTATTTGCTGCATATATAAGTGTATATATTCACGCATTGCTTTTAGACAGTTGAAGTGTGAATGACTTCGTTGCGTATTTGTATGTTATTGGTCAAGGGAAAGCCATGCCAGAAGTTAACTTTGCAGGCTTAATGTTAGTGCCTGAATTAGTTATCACCGTTACTGTGATACTTGCGAACCTTTTCATGTTCTTAATTAAGCGCATCTTTCTACGAAAGTTTTTGTCGCTTACCGATCGCACTTCACATTTCTACGATTCGTTACTGGCGCACTCTTTAAACCTGCCCCTCACTATCCTTATTTTCGTCATCGATATTTGGATTTTAAACTGGCTGTTCGATAAGTACGATATTGTAAACGCGTCCTATGCGACCTCTATTTCCCTTGCGTCTAAAATATTACTGATCACTGCCGCTATTCTTTTCTTAAATCGTTTTGCTGTTGGATTACTTGCCAATCAAACACAGCGCTCAGATTCACTTCGAAGTAGCACGGGCATTATTAAAGGTATAGTGAAAGGCCTTATCGTAGGCATTGGTATATTGATTATGTTGGGTACGTTAGGCATTTCAATTACCCCCATTATCGCGTCGTTAGGTATCACATCGCTGGCCGTTGCGCTTGCCCTTCAACCCACTTTGGAAAACTTCTTTTCAGGGGTACAGCTGGTTATGGACAAGCCTATTAGAGTAGGCGACTTCATTGAATTAGAGAGTAAAGAACAAGGTTTTGTAGAGCGTATTGGTTGGCGCTCCACATGGATAAAAATGTTACCCAATAACACTATTATTGTGCCAAATAGTGTATTAGCGGAATCAAAAATAATTAATTATTTCTACCCGAGTAAAGAGTTATCAGTACCGGTCGATGTAGGTGTACATTATAACTCTGATCTTGAGCACGTAGAAAAGGTCACGCTTGAGGTCGCCAAAGAAATATTGGTTTCTCACGAATGGGGAATAGACGATTACGATACCTTCGTGGTGTACCACACCTTTGATAATTCCAGCATCAATTTCACGGTGATGTTAAGAGCAAAAGAATACTTCCATCGCTTCTTCATAAAATCAGCGTTTATAAAGGCATTACATAAGCGATATGCCGCAGAAGGGATTATTATTCCCTATCCAATACGCGCCATTAATACCGACCAAGAGAGTCCGCGTATTGATGTTCAAACTACCAACATCCCCAACAACGCTAACGAGCCTCCTAGCCGGTAGAGTACAAATATAGAGTACTCACAGCTACTTTCTTACTCGCTAGGTTGCATTACTGCCAACATGAGAAAAGTCCCCACCAGTGCTGGTTTGCCTGACGAGGCCAGCACGCAACTTGATTCCATTTTAAATAGCTTTCCAGCGGGTTTATTGACGACTTCTACCAATTTGAAGTGATATTTGATTGCATCACCTGATTTCACCGGCTCTAAAAAACGTAATGAATCGATACCATAGTTTATGGTTGATGCAATTTTGTCAGATGCTGCAAGTACACCTTCAAAGGCCTTAGGCATAACCGACGCGGTTAGAAAGCCATGCGCAATAGTAGTTCTAAATGGGCTTTCTTTTTTACACCGTTCAGTATCAAGGTGTATCCACTGATAGTCACCCGTAGCTTCAGCGAATTGATTAATCATGTCTTGCGAAATGGTGAGCCATTCAGCTTGTTCAAGGGTTTCCCCAACTTCTAAGTCGATGAGAGTTTTCATAATTTTTGACCAATGGTAGTTAATTTAAGACGAACAGTACTATTGATGTATTGAATGTTTCAATTAACTTTTAATAATAGGTATTTATAAATAATCTTGTTACAATAAGGTAAAAATAATATTAACCCAAAGAATTCGCCGGTAACTTTTTGGTATTTTCATACTGGCACTCGCCAGACAAGGATTGCGCAATGAATCTTAATAGAATTGATTTAAACCTTTTCGCCGTATTCGACGCCATATATACAGCGGGAAGCCTAACAAAAGCAGCTGATGTATTGTGTATTACACAACCTGCGGTGAGTAATTCACTGGCTCGCTTGCGGGAAATGTTGAATGACCCTTTGTTCGTAAGAACTGGTCATAGCATGACACCCACCCCTGTTGCACAGAATATTATTGTACCTGCGAGACAAGCCTTAGCCTTGCTAAGAAAAAGCGTGCAAGAGAGTCATACCTTCGACCCTCTAACTGCAGAAAAGGCATTTAATTTTGCTAGCAGAGACTTACTAGAAGTTAGCATTATGCCAAGACTGGTGTCGCGGTTACAAAACCTAGCGCCCAATATTAGCCTAACTAATTACGAGATCCCTCGTAGTCAGATAGTATCTGCGATGGCAAGCGGCACCTTGGATTTCTTCGCCGACGCGTCTACATTCAGCGATCCGCATTTATGCAAAGAGAAAATAGCGCAAGATAGATTTGTGGTGTTAGCACGAAAGAATCACCCTGCTTTAAAGAACGGTTTAGATTTAGACACCTTTTTACGCTTAGGTCACATTAATGT
Source organism: Alteromonas sp. CI.11.F.A3 (assembly GCF_032925565.1). Taxonomy (NCBI): domain Bacteria; kingdom Pseudomonadati; phylum Pseudomonadota; class Gammaproteobacteria; order Alteromonadales; family Alteromonadaceae; genus Alteromonas; species Alteromonas sp. CI.11.F.A3. The sequence continues at coordinate 2,221,290 of NZ_CP136708.1, read as the reverse complement.
GTCGCAACGTAAATCAGGTGCAGGCCCTATTGATGTAGCGCTAGATAGAATGGGTAAACGCCGTAAAGAAGTTATGCGAAGCCAACACTTTCTAACTGTGCCCAGCACAATTGTGAAAACCGACCTTATAGCTTGTTTGCCATTTCATTTGGCAAAGCATTACGACTTAGCCATTTATGAATTACCTTTCGACCTACCTACCGTCGAGTATTTCTTATATTGGCACGTGAGTGCAGATCACGATTACGCTCATATGTGGATGCGTGAGCAGATTATGGAAGTGTCGAGCCACTTTAAAAGCCACTAACGTTTATTCATTATTCTCCAAGGCACACCTCTTTTAGTGGTGTGCCTTTTTTTTGCGCCTCTCTTTTCAACGCCACTTAGATATTAAACTATATACCTTAGTATTAGACCCAGACTTTCTAACCTCAATTATTTTGCGTTTAATAGAACCCAACGAACGAACATACTTTTAAATTAAACCGAGGAATTGACCATGTTGAAAATCGTTAAAACTTCGCTAGTTATCGCAGCAACTTTGGGTGTATCTGGCATGGCGCAAGCCAACGTAAACGAAGCATTAGCAAACATTTGTACTATCGTACAAGCAGATGATAAAGGTGAGCTACGCAAGAAAATGCGTTCTGTAGAATCAGATTACCGCCTTAAACTAAAAGATTATTATTCAGGTGTTAGCTGTAGCGGCAACAGCCTGATACGTACCGCAATGCTAAGCAACGCTGTAGAAGCAGGTTCACTGCTAGTTAAGAAGATGCCAAAGAGTGATTTATCAGCACCAGAAACTGACGGTAAAACGTTGCAAGCATGGGTTTCTGAAAATGGCTTGGAAGGTAATGAAATTGCCACAGTCCTGAACGGACGCTTATAAACCGCCTTGAGCTGTAGTTAAAGAATTCACATACCATGTGAAAAGATTCAACATGGTTGCAGAGTAATCTGCACTTAAAGAGGCGACCACAAGGTCGCCTCTTTTCTTTGTATCTACTAGACGAGCGCTGGCTCGCTTGGTGCACTTATTAGCGATTTAGCTATTTCTAAAATAGACTCACCGCTATAAATTCGGCTCAAGTAATCTTGATATACAGGCGTGAAGCCTGCTTCATCACTTAAATCACCGAAAACACTGTTCACTTTCAAGAAAGACAAAGCATCATCTTGGTAACGTGAAGCAGCGTTGTGCAATTCATCAGCAAGTTGATCCTGAATAACAAGCGGCGTACCTTTTTGCGACGTGCGTTTATCTGAATAGAAACTCCACGCTGCAAGTATTAGGGCACTAATATCGACTTTTCCACCATTTGCTAAGTTCTCACGAATGGTAGGTAACAAAAACACAGGAATTTTTGCAGAGCTTTCCAAACATATTCTAGACAGTGAATCTTTAATGTACGGATTTGCAAATCGTGCTAGCAAAATATTTTTGTAATCGTGAACATCAATACCTGCAACCGGATCTAGAGTTGGCATGACTTCATCTACCATGAAGGTAGCTAGCAGAGAACGAAGTTCTGTTTGGGCTACACTTTCATGAATTGTATCAAGATCGGCAAGTGAACCCGTTAACCCCAACACAGAGTGACCCGCGTTAAGCATTCTCAACTTCAATTTTTCGTAAGGTGCCACATTATCAACAAACTGTGCGCCAACATCTTCAAACGCTGGGCGTTCATTGCAAAACTTATCAGCAATAATCCATTGATCGAACGGTTCGCATACTACAGGCCAGTTGTCTTCAATACCTGATTCAACTAATGCTGCTTTGTCTTCATCGGTTGTCGCTGGGGTAATTCTATCGACCATTGAATTAGGAAAGCTTACGTTTTGCTCAACCCAATGTGCAAAATCATCATCCGCAAGACGAATATAAGACAGCAACATGGCTTTGAGTACATCACCATTATGTTGAATGTTATCGCACGACATCACAGTAAAAGGTGCAAGACCCATTTTTTTACGCTTTTTAAGCGCAGCCGTTAAATAACCGAAAACTAATTTTGGTGATTCTGGGTTCGCTAAGTCATGCTGTACATCAGGGTTTTGTGAAATAAATTCACCGGTAGTGGGGTCGAAGTTATACCCACCTTCCGTGATAGTCAGCGAAACAATTTTAATTGCCTCGGACGCCATTTTATCAATGATGGCCATGGGGCTATCGCCCGCAATCAAAAAGTCGGTAAGGGCACCAATAACACGGGCTTTACGTTCACCATTTGCGTGCTTTTCTACCAATGTATAAAGGTAGTCTTGCTCTTTTAATAGTGATTGCATATGGCGGTCGGCTTCACGCAGCCCTACCCCACAAATACCCCATGACGTGTCACCTGTTACGTTCATATACGCATCTACGTACATGGCTTCGTGGGCACGGTGGAAGCCGCCCACGCCAACATGAACAATACCGGCTTCTACACGAGATACATCGTACTGAGGTACAGCGATGCTCTCATCAAGAGAAGATAACGCAGTACGGTTCAAACGCATATTAGTTGCTGGTTGCATAAAAAACCTCTATTTCGCAAGTGCTTTGTGGCGACGCATTGACCAGTAAGCAGTAGTAAAGTAAATAATTGTGCATACGAAAGCTAAGTTAAAGAACAGTTCTCTGTTACTTTCGTAATTGGCTACATCTGGGCTTAACGAGAAGGCATTAATGGCTAATAACGTCGTCACCAATAAGCTACCCCAAGACACAACTTGCAGTAATTTCGATAACATTGAAGTGTCTATTGCGGGGGTTGGAAGCTCGGCGGCTTGACGCTCCTGCTGCACTTCAACTTCTTTATCGAACGCATCCATTTCTGCTTTTTCTTCAACGTATTGGCGTTTTGCACCATATTTTGCTGCCAATAAGGTGTAAACAATGATGGTGAATATCCACGTTGGAATAAACAGATAGTAGAAAGAAATAATATCTAATGCGTTAAGACCAAAACCAAATACAAGCCCTAATCCCCAGGTCGCTACCGCAGGTGTACTGTGCGTTAAGTTTTGGAAATGTGCCCAATAGCGTGTGTAACCAATACGTGGGAAGATGACGTGTTCAGCGAATACAATGCCGCCAACAGGAACGACTAATAGTCCAGCATAAGTTAATAAAGGAAGTAGTTTAGTAAATACGAATGGGAAACACGCGATAACAACGGTAACCATGCCTACTGTGGCGGTGGTTTTAATTCGAGATTTATCTTTAAAAATAGCCTGCGCTGCTAAGCCTGCACGGTACAAGTTAGCATTCGCAGTAGTCCAACCAGCAACGATAACAATGACCAAGCCAGATAAACCTAGCGCGTGGAATGCAACGTCACCTGGATCTAATTCTGTAATAGATTTTTGAACGATGATAGCAGTACCTGCGCCCATAATACCGGCAGAAATCCATGCTACATAATGACCAAAAAGCATACCCGCTGACGTAGTAAGACCGTATACTTTACGCTTTGCAAAACGAAGCATAGCCATATCAATCAAGCCAAAATGGGTGATGGTGTTGGCAGCCCAAGAGAAACCAATAACTTCAAGTAAGCCAATGCCCTGTTCACCAGAGGGGGTTAAACCCGTCCATACCGACACAGAGCCTATGTGCATGAAGTCAGCCCAACTTGTTAAGAATGTTTGACCAATCACTGCATCAGCCAATGCTGGCATAAGCACTAATGGACCACACACAAACATAGTGAATAACCATGGTGCACAAATACGCGAAAAGTCAGACACCGCGTTGAAGCCGTACATGGCAACAAACACCACGATAACGCCAACCGCTGCAACAACACCTACAAACGCAAGGTTCGTTGGATACCAATCAAGTTGGGCGGGAATATTCAATGCGAATCTGACCGCTGTCGCTGATACGGTTATCATCGCGGCAGATATGACGGTAAATATGATGACGTTGGCCCAGTTATAGAGCTTCGTCATCGAATCACCTGCAATTTTGTGCAAGTAAGTATATAAACTTAGGCGTGTATCTACGGCGATGGGCGTAGTGATTAGCGTCCAACTAAGTACCGCTAATATGTTACCGATAAGTAAACCAAACAGAATGTCGGTCATGGTTGCGCCTAGGGCAACAAAGGTAGCACCAAACACAAACTCGGTGGCTGCAACGTGCTCACCAGCATAAAGTCCCATGAAGTGCTTCCAGCCCTTCAATTGGTGTTTAGCAACTGGGAGTTGCTCGTCACCTATCTGTGCAATGTCGACATTGCTTGAATCTGTTTTCATTTTCTATCTCGCTACTTTATTCACCGCTTTGGTAAGACCGCTGCGCATTCTACTGCTAGGTACCAAAACTACACTTGTTATGAATATTATTATCAGTACGTTAACACTCATAAAAACGACGCCTACACCCAAAACATAATTAGAAATTTTTAGGTTTGGCTCAGTAACCGTTAACTCAAATGGGCATTTGCCACTGCCGTGAGTTATTTCTCATGGGCAATACTTACATATCGATGTTTAAATGTAAACGGAATTAACAAGCCTAACGTTATAATTCGGTTAACAAGTTAATTTGTATCCAATAAATGTCATTACTTGTAGGTTCATTCTTGTTTAAGTTGAACTGCTATTGCTATGTCCACAGGGGTTTGTTGACTTAAAAACACGGTAAGGGCACGATATGTTATGCGTAAGTAAAATAAGTATTTTAGAGTAATACGGCCTGGCAGCCTGATTAATACTCTCCTCTCATTTACCTTAGTGGCAGTATTCTACTGACAAGAATGGTGAGAAATAGTCATAAAAAGTGATAAATAGCTTAATTAGGTAAACTTGAAGTGGTTTATTGCTGGGCTTATACGTAAAATTTCATCTTTGTAGAGTACATGCGTATCTAGAATGAACACTGGAAATAACACCTAGGAAACAATAGGGATAGCATACACTGCGATACTTTTATTTAGGCTTTCATTCGGGCTTTAATTTGTTCTAGCAATATATAAGTGGGCATAAGGAATTACATGACAATAGAAAGCAGCCTTGTCATTTTCGACTGTGATGGCGTGTTAATTGATAGTGAAGTGTTATCAATGCAAAGCTGGCAGCGCTTGCTTGAGACTTATGGCGTGTCGATTAACGCGGAATATTTTATCAGTAAATTTCTTGGTAAAAGTATGCAACATGTTGAACAGCAAATTCATCATGATTTTGGCCTGACTGTCACCACTCAAATTAAAGATGAATTTCACACTTTGCTTAAGCAAAGCTTTTCTAATGATTTAATGCCGACTCTGGGCATTGAAAGCCTACTATCTAGGCTAAAAGTTCCCTATTGTCTTGCTACTAGCAGTTCGCCGGAGCGCACAGAGTACGCTTTATCTTGTACTGGCTTAAGCCAGTATTTCACTGGCAATATATTTACACGTTCTCTTGTGAAACACGGGAAGCCAGCCCCCGATCTCTTTTTATACGCGGCTGAAAAAATGGGTGTTACGCCTAAACACTGTATTGTTATTGAAGACTCCCCTGCGGGTATTGAGGCTGGTATTGCCGCAAACATGCAGGTTATTCACTACACGGGGGGAAGTCATTTGAAGGATATGCCAACAAACCACACGACAACCATTTCACATTGGGATAACTTTATACAAGCCTACCCTATGTTGGTATCTGATTGATGGAACAAGAATAAATGAGTAAAAAACAACAACTAGAAAATCAACGTCTTGACGAAGCTGCTCGTGCTGGGTGGCTTTATTATGTAGGCGGTAAGACACAGGACGAAATTGCGAAACGTTTAAATACCTCTCGACAAAGTGCCCAGCGCTTAGTGGCGCTGGCCATGTCTGAAGGGCTAGTGAAGGTGCGACTCGAGCACCCTATTGCCCGTTGCATGGAGTTAGCTGAAACTATTCAACAGCGCTTTGGTCTGCAATTTTGTGAGGTCGTGCCCTCTGTGGTTGGCGACGAAAACTCTACCTTAGGCTTGGGGCAAGCAGGTGCCAGTGCCATAGAGCGCTCGCTCAAATCTGACTCACCACAGACTATTGCGTTTGGTACTGGCCGCGTTTTACGCGCGTGTGCTGACGAACTGGCGTTGATGAGCTGCCCGCAGCACAAAATTGTGTCTTTAGTGGGAAACATTGCCAACAACGGTGAGGCTACTCGCTATGATGTAGCCGTGCACATTGCCGATAGAGTAAAAGCCCAACATTATCCTATGCCATTACCTGTTATTGCTGGCTCGGAAACCGAGCGCGAACAATTGCATCAACAAGCTCACATTGCGCGTATTCACAAACTGTCTCGACAAGCAGATATTACTTTTGTAGGCATTGGTAATTTGGGGAACACATCTCCACTGCATGTAGATGGGTTCATTAATGATAACGAAACGCAAAGCTTGTCTTCTTTGGGTGCCACTGGAGAGATTATCGGTTGGGTTTACAATCGTGAAGGCGCTATTGTTGATTGTGAAGTGAATCGAAGGGTAACCAGTAGCAAATTAACCCTAGCCTCAGAAAAACCAGTAGTGGGAATTGCGGCAGGTATGAATAAAAAAGATGCCATATTAGGTGCCTTGCGTTCCAAGCTTATCAATTCACTCATTACCAATGAAACCACTGCCCAAGCCTTGCTTAATAGCTAACGGGCTTTTTTCTTAGGGCGTATTTTTTAGTGCGTTTTTTCTTAGCGCGTAGATGAGTCATCGTATTGGTTACTTATCTACGCCTATTATCAATGTAATTCAATGCTGCAGTTCAACACCGCCATTCGATTGTGCTAATTATTAGTGCTTATCAACAACGCTAATCAATAGTGCTTATTAATAACGCCACCACCACGCCCACTCTTCTTGATAAAGCCAAATTTTCCTTAAACGCTGCTTGTTATCCAACAAATTTCAAATAAAACGTAAAAAATTAGCGATTCTGAGCTGGCTAGGTGAGCAAAAACCACGTTCATTTACCTTTTCAAATTTATTTTTCGCTTTTTTCACCGATAAATTGACGTAGGTTTGCCGTTTCAATTTTTTCTTATACTTTAGTTGGCACCTTATAAATAAAGGGCTAGAACCTAGCAACACCTCTACAACTTTCGTATAAGGTATACTTTGGGATACCTTGTTATTTGCTTGCATGTTTTCTGACTTGCCCATTTGGTTTTTAATTATTCCCGAACCGAACAGACAAACTTTAAATTAAACATTAAATACGAAAGGAAATTAACCATGTTGAAAATTGTTAAAACTTCTTTAGTTATCGCAGCATCTACTCTAGCTTTCTCTAACGCAGCACAAGCCGATGTAAACGAAGCGCTAGCCAACATTTGTACTATCGTTCAAGCAGACGATAAAGGCGAACTACGTAAAAAGATGCGTCGTGTACAATCAGATTTCAAATTAAAATTGCATGATTACTATTCAGGTATTTCGTGTAACGGCAACAGCCTAATCCGTACTGCTATCGTAAACAACGCGGTAGATGTAGGTACACTTTTGGTTAAGAAAATGCCAAGCCGTGAACTACAAAACCCAGAAGCAGACGGTAAAACACTTCAAGCGTGGATTGCTGAGCAAGGTCTTCAATCAAGCCCTATCTCTAGCGAACTTAACGAACGTATCTAGTTTTTAAGATACTTCGCACCATGTAAAGATACAGCAGTTCAACATGGTAACGGCAGGAAGCCGTGCTTGTGGCCCCGAAAGGGGCCACGCCCCTTTTCCAATATCGCTTTTCTCATACTTCTTTTTAAAAAATCCTACGTTACAAAATCAGTTATTTCTTTTGCAGCCCAACTCGCTTGCTCTCTATGAACCCAATGTGTTGCCGTATCGTGATACACAATTCGTAGGTCGGGAACGTACGCTGTTAAACCATCTAAGATACCTTCATCAAACGCATCATCTAAACGCCCCCATAATACCAATGTAGGTAAAGTGACGCGTAGAACCGGGACACGTAAGCGTGACAATTCTGTTTCAGGTGCGTGCTCATCGGGTGCCGTTTGTGGCATTTCTCGGTAATAGTTCAGCATGGCTGACAATGTTGGAGTATTGCGCCAACTACGAAGTAGTCTTTGCCCGTAGCTATCTGGGCTAGCCTTATGGTCTTTATTTTTGGACATGGCGTGTTTGGGCATGGCGCCGTCAAACATAGCAGAGCCTAACATCCCCTTAAGCAACGCAAAATCGGTTTGCTGCAAGACAACCTCAGCATCGTCTGCTATTAGCGCTTTTATGTACTCACTTTTCTTACGTTGTGCGCTACTTGTTTTAAGCGCTTGGGTAAAGGTGCTTGGGTGCGCTGCATTTAAAATCACCAGCTTGTGAAATAAATTAGGCTGAAAAGCGGCTAACGGCCACGCTATCGCCCCACCCCAATCATGACCTACTAATATCGCTTTTTGACCTTGGCTAACTGTTTCAACAAATTCCCCCATTCGAGAAACCAAGGAAGGAACTTGGTAATCGCTGCTATCTGTTAACGGCTCTGATTGATGGTAGCCCGGTAAATCAGGCGCAATAATATGATAATCAGTTGGCAAGGCATTGATGAGCGCTTCCCATGCATGGGCATTTTCAGGGAATCCATGAAATAAAATAAGTAACGGGTTATCTGAGGTTTGCCCTTTTCTTTCTAGATAATAAATACGGTGGTGTTGAATAGAAATGGTGTGAGGTGTTACTGCGTTTAGTGGCATATCTAGCCTTTCGCAAAACAGTAAAGAAAAAAATGCCGAGCAGGTGCTCGGCATTTCATTACGTATCGTATTTACTCGATAGCAAACATGCTTTCTGGCATAGACATAAGGTTGTCTGAGCCTGAGTGCATGGCTGATACAAGTGAACGGGTGCGCGTTAGTAAGCGATCAAAATAGAAACCAGTGGTTAAGATTTTACTCTTATAGAACTCGGTCTCAGTACTACCTGCATCAAGTTGTTCTTGTGATTTAACAGCCATTTTCAACCAGAAGTAAGCGACTGTCACATAACCTGAGTACATAAGGTAATCCACCGACGCGGCACCAATCTCATCAGGATTAGAGGCTGCCGCTTTACCAATATCCATGGTAAGTTGCTGCCACTCATCTAAATGAGACGTTAATGCATTGGTCCACGCACTGAACTGCGCTTTACCGCGAAGCGATTCGCAATATTCACGCACTTCTTGCACAAAAACATTAAGCAATTCGCCATTAGAGCCCATCACTTTACGGCCTAATAAATCGATAGCTTGAATACCTGTAGTGCCTTCGTACATGGTACAAATACGGGTATCACGTGCTAACTGTTCCATGCCCCATTCTTTGATGAAACCATGGCCACCGTAAACTTGCATACCGTAGCTTGTGCTTTCTTGCGCTGTTTCTGTCAAGAAGGCTTTAACGATAGGTGTTAAGAAAGCAAGCTTGGTATCAGCCAGTTTCTTCTCTTGTGCATCATCACCGTAAAGGGTCACATCAACCAACTGCATGCAGTAAGCTGCTAATGCACGGTTACCTTCTGCAAAGGCTTTTTGCGTAAGTAGCATGCGGCGAACATCAGGGTGCACAATAATTGGATCTGCTGGGCCATCTTGGTTCTTACGACCAGTTAAAGAACGAAATTGAATACGATCTTTAGCGTAACGCAATGCACCTTGGAAAGACGCTTCAGAAGCTGCTAAGCCTTCAAGGCCAGTACCAATACGGGCAGTGTTCATAAAGGTGAACATGCAATTAAGACCACGGTTTGGCTGGCCAATCAAAAAGCCTTTCGCACCGTCAAAGTTAATCACACAGGTGGCGCTAGCCTTAATACCCATCTTGTGTTCAATACTGCCACAAGCAACGCCGTTGCGATCTAGCTTTTCGCCTTCATCAGAAACGTTGAACTTAGGTACTACAAATAACGAAATACCTTTAGTGCCTTCTGGGGCGCCAGGCAAACGGGCAAGTACAATATGAACGATATTTTCAGACATATCGTGCTCACCGGCTGAGATGAAAATCTTCGTACCCGTTAAGCTGTAGCTTCCATCGTCTTGTGGTTCTGCACGGCATTTAAGCATACCCAAATCAGAGCCACAATGCGCTTCTGTTAAACACATGGTACCTGTCCATTCACCGCTGATAAGCTTTGGTAAATATTGGTTTTGTAGTGTTTCAGTACCGTGTGCTTTGATGGTTTCCATACACCCTTGGCTTAAGCCAGGGTACATAGCCCATGAGTGGTTAGCACCCGAGAACCATTCAGCAATAATAGATGACAGTGAGTATGGCAATGCTTGACCACCAAACTCTTCAGGGTGAGACATACTTGGCCAGCCGCCTTCAACGTATTGTTGATAAGCTTCTTTAAAACCAGCAGGCGTAGTCACTTCACCGTCTACCCACTTACACCCTTCTTCGTCACCAGACATGTTGATGGGTGCTAGGCTGTTTTCAGAAAACTTAGCCGCTTCAGAGAAGATAGCTGACACTAAATCTTCTGATGCTTCGTCAAAACCAAGCTTTTGATAATGTTCTTGATAGTTTAATAGCTCATGTGTAACAAACATGGCGTCGCGTTGTGGAGCTTTATAACCTTCCATACCAAATACCTATATAACTTCAAATAAACCAGCAGCACCCATACCGCCGCCAATACACATAGTACAAACAACGTATTTAGCACCACGTCGTTTGCCCTCGATTAATGCATGACCCACCATACGTGCGCCACTCATTCCGTAAGGGTGACCAATTGAAATTGCACCACCGTTTACGTTTAGTAATTCATCAGGAATACCCAGCTTGTCGCGGCAATAAAGCACTTGAACAGCAAAGGCTTCATTAAGTTCCCACAAACCAATATCGTCCATGGTTAAGCCGTGTTGCTTTAACAATTTAGGAATAGCGAACACAGGGCCAATACCCATTTCATCTGGTTCACAACCTGCTACCGCAATACCACGGTAAATGCCTAATGGTTGCGCTTGGCCTTTAGCGGCAGAGTGTTCATCCATAATCACGGTAGCACTAGCGCCGTCCGACAATTGACTCGCATTACCCGCAGTAATACAACCGCCTTCAATCACAGGATTCAGCGAACGCAAACCTTCAAGTTGGGTTTCGGGACGGTTACCTTCGTCTTTCGATAACGTCACTTCTTGCTCACTTGTCTCGCCAGTTTCTTTATTAAAAATGGCTTTAGTGGCCGTAATTGGCACAATTTCGTCGTCAAACTTACCCGCTTCTTGACCTGCCGCAGTGCGCATTTGGCTTTGATAAGCGTATTCGTCTTGCACGTCACGGCTAATACCGTAACGCTGTGCCACAACTTCAGCAGTTTGCAGCATAGGCATATAAATACTTTTATGCTTTGCCACTAATTGTGGGTCTACCGCGCGAGACATGTTCATGGCTTTGGTTTGAACCAAAGAAATAGAATCTAACCCGCCCGCTACCATAATATTGGTATCGCCAGTACGAATACTGTTTGCCGCATTAGCAATGGCATACATGCCAGAGCTACATTGCCTGTCTAAAGTCATACCTGCAACAGTCACCGGCAAATCGCCTGCTAATGCCGCTAAGCGACCTATGTTCATGCCGCCACTGCCTTGCGTTAGGGCTGCGCCCATGATCACATCGTCGATACTGGCAGGATCGACACCTGCACGTTGTACCGCGTTGCGAATAGCATGACCACCTAATGTAGGGGCTGGTAAATTATTAAGTGCGCCTTTATAGGCACGGCCAATAGGCGTTCTTGCGGTACTAACTATTACTGCATCGCGCATAGCGTACTCCTTAGTTTTTAAATTTTGCGAAGCTACTGCGCTCTTGCGCTAGCTTGATTAATAGGTCGCTTGGTTGTAACCACATTTTTCCGTAGTCACCCAGTCTTTCAGCGTAGGTAGATAGCTTATCTACGATTTCCCCAAGGCCAACTTCATCGGCATACTGCATAGGGCCGCCACGATAAACTGGGAAGCCATAGCCATATACATAGATAACATCGATATCGCTAGATTTAGCCGCGATACCTTCTTCAAGAATGCATGCGCCTTCGTTAATTAAGGTGTATAGACAACGTACCAGAATTTCTTCATCGCTAATGTCATCGCGCTGGGTAACTCCAAGGCGCGCAGCTTCTTGTTTAGCAATTTCTAGTACTTCAGGGTCTGGAATTGGAACACGGCTGCCAGCTTCATAAAGATAAGCACCACGACCCGTTTTAAGACCGTTACGATCTTTCTCTACCAATCGGTCAGCCACTGCACCGTAAGAAGGGTCATGTGAAATAAAGGCTTGGCGAGACTGGCGTACATAGTAACCAATGTCTAACCCTGCCATGTCACCCATGGTAAATGGCCCCATAGGCATACCAAACTGTGTAAGCACACGGTCGACTTGCTCAGGGCTTGCGCCTTCAAGCAATAAACGGTTAGCTTCACGGCCATATGGTTCAATCATGCGGTTACCAACGAACCCAAAACATACGCCAACCAATACCGCGACTTTCTTAATGCGCTTGGCTAACTTCATGCAGGTTTTGATAACGTCTGCTGACGTATCTTGTGCTTTAACCACTTCTAGCAGCTTCATAACGTTAGCAGGCGAGAAGAAGTGAAGACCGATAACATCTTGAGGTCGTGAAGTGCACGCAGCAATTTCGTTTACATCAAGCGTAGACGTGTTAGATGCTAAGATAGCCCCTGGCTTACAGACTTTATCTAAGGTAGTGAAAACAGTTTTCTTCACTTCCATTTTTTCAAATACAGCTTCAATAACAAGGTCAACATCTGCTAGGTCGTCATACGTGGTGGTGCCGCTTAGTAGCGCCATACGTGTTTCCACTTGCTCTTGGGTTAACTTACCTTTTTTCGCTGAGTTTTCGTAATTCTTACGAATAAGCGCCAAGCCTTTATCTAGCGCTTCTTGCTTAAGCTCTAGCATGGTGACTGGAATACCCGCGTTCGCGAAGTTCATGGCGATACCGCCACCCATGGTGCCAGCGCCTATAACGGCAACTTTCTCTATGCTTCGTTCAGGTGTGTTTTTATCGAAGTCACTTACATGTCCTGCAGCGCGTTCAGCAAAGAAAAAATGCTGCTGAGCTCGGGCTTGCGGTGTGTTCATGCATTCCATGAACAGCTTACCTTCGTGCTTAAGGCCATCTTCAAAGGCTAACGTATAAGCGCCTTTTACCGCTTCAATACATTTTAGTGGAGCAAAAAATCCACGGGCTGCTTTTTTCGTTTGGGCGGTAACGGCATCAAATACGCCCTGCACTTCTTCTGACATTGTCAGCGTAATATCACTGGTACGTTTAATACCGTTTTCAGCAGTTAATGCACCAAGATACTGCTTAGTGTCTTCAAGCAAATGTTCCGGTTTATCAGAAATCTTGTCGAATACACCTGGAAGCTTCACTACCGGAGTAGGCTTACCGGTAACTATCATTGTTAAAGCGGTAGCAGGATCGGCTAAACGTGGTAAACGCTGCGTTCCACCTGCACCTGGCAATATGCCTAGGTTAACTTCTGGAAGACCAACCTGGTTGCCAGCAAAGGTAATTCTGTGATGACACGCTAGCGCCACTTCTAAACCACCACCAAATGCTGGTCCGGGCAATACAGCCACTACAGGTTTAGTTGCATTTTCGATTTTGTCGAGTACTTCAGGAAGGTTTGGCGATAAATCGCCACCGGAAAATTCACTAATATCAGCGCCGCCTGAAAATAGGGCGAGAGAAGAAGTGATTACAATAGCGCTAACACTGTCATCGCTTAATGCGCTTTCTATGCCATCTATTAGACCCACTCGTACTGCACGAGAAAGTGCGTTTACTGGCGCACTTTGCATAGTGATTGTTGCTACGCCCTGTTGGACTGCGTAGTCCACTGCCTTGTTTTCCATCTCTGTCATAACGGTATCCTGTTATTCACGTTAACCGGATGTTATTGCAGTGTTGTCAATCATCCAAGTTTATTGGTGTTATAGACATTCATCACAATATTTAATATAGACAGCAACCCCTTTATTTGTGCCCAACTCCCCTTGAGCGCATATTCGATAGGGTATAAGGAAGATTTGACAGATTACCTTACTAGTGTTTTTGTTAACTTACACGACAATTTGTTACATACAATTTACATTTGAGGTGGGCAAGTATGCAAGTCTTAAAAACCCCTGAAAGTGCATTCTCTTCTATTACCGACTTTCCTTATAAGCCGAAGTACGTTCAGGTTACCGATACGGTTAGCGCCGAAATAGCCATGGCCTACTATCAGTGTGGTCCAGAGGATGGTCACACTATCCTTCTTTTGCACGGCGAGCCTTCATGGGGGTATCTGTATCGCACCATGATTCCGATATTGGCCGATGCAGGCTTTAATGTTTTAGTGCCTGACTTAATTGGCTTTGGCCGTTCAGATAAGCCCACCAGGCGGGAAGATTACACTTATGCCCGACATCTTATTTGGTTGAAAGACTGGTTTAATCAAACCATTGAAGGAAAAGTCACGCTCTTTTGTCAAGACTGGGGAGGGTTGTTGGGCTTAAGATTAGTCGCCGACATGCCAGATCGTTTTGCTGGCGTTATGGCATCTAACACTTTTTTACCAACTGGTGAACATACACCACCGGAGGCGTTTTTAAACTGGCGTCGATTCTCACAGGATGTGCCGATATTTCCCGTATCAGGTGTAATTAAAGGTGGAACCGTATCTACGCTTTCTCAAGAAACATTAGATGCTTACGACGCCCCTTTCCCCTCTGAAGAATATAAAGAAGGAGCCAGACAGTTTCCTTTATTAGTACCCGCCACACCCGACGATCCCCAAAACCAAGCAAACCGAGATGCGTGGGAAAGATTAAAACAATTTAATACGCCATTTATGACCGCATTCAGTGACAGCGATCCGGTAACCGCTGGGGGCGACAAACTCATGCAGTCTTTGATACCTGGCTGTCGAGGTGTGCAGCACACCACGGTAGTGAAAGGCGGACACTTCGTACAAGAAGATAAAGGACCTGAATTGGCCGATCTTCTTATCACTTTTATTAACGCAACTGGACAAGCTTAAGGGAACCACCATGGATTCATTGTTAGATTTTAGCGACAAAGTAATATTAATCACCGGCGCGGGCAGCGGTTTTGGCCGCTTATTAGCAGAAGGTTTAGGGAGTCGAGGCGCCAAACTGGTGCTATCGGACATTAATGAAGAAAACTTAGCGTCATGTCGCGCTGACGTTGCAAGCTATACCGATGTGGTAACGAAAGCGGGCGATATTGCCAGTGAGGCATTGAACAAAGCCTTGGTGGAGTTAGCAAAAGAGAAATTTGGTCGCTTAGATATCGCCATCAACAATGCCGGCATTGCCCATGTTCCTGCCCCTATGCATGAAATGACCGAAGAGATAATAGACCTTCAGTTTGCTGTGAACGTAAAAGGCGTGATGTTTGGCATGAAGTATCAATTACCGCAGATGTTATCGCAGAAGCAAGGACATATATTAAATGTGAGTTCCCTTGCCGGTTTAGGCGGCGCACCGAAAGGTGGCGCGTATGCCGCCGCTAAACATGCGGTTGCAGGCGTGACTCGAACTGCTGCTGTTGAATATGGCCGAAAGAATGTACGTGTAAATGCAGTGTGCCCTTTTTATAGCCCTACCAACATTTTAAATGTGGACGGTTACAACACCAAAGAAGCACAAACTCAACTTGGCATGGGAAGCCCAATGAAACGCTTAGGCGAGCCTCAAGAAATTGTAAATGCCATGATCCTTATGTTGTCACCAGGTAATAGTTACATGAATGGGCAAACTATTGCGGTAGATGGCGGCGTCACTGCATGGTAAGCGCTTGGCGGATGCCTGTTGCTGGTTTAAACAGGCATCCAAAAGTATAAGTTTTCATACCTTAGTATAAAGGGTGATGTTTTGTTTTAGTGCGACTTTAGTTGTAATGAAGCGGAACAAACAAAACCTTCGGACGAAGCGACTTGTTAGTCGCTTCTGACTTTTTACCTAGCCAATCTGTGCGCTAAGAAGCTATACGCTAAGAGTACTTATGAAAATGACATTAAGACACTTCATTACTATGAGCAGCATTGTTGTTGGTTTAGGCCTATCTTCGAACGGTTTAGCCAACGAGCTATCAACGCAATACGCAACGTCTGCTTCAGCATCAACATCTGGGTTTCAGCTTGTAAACCCTACGCAGAATTCACCCGTTACCGTTAAGAAAGTACGAAGCCAGTCTTCTTCTTTTGCGCTTAAACGTTTGATTTCTGTTTCAACACAAAAGCGTTCTGCATCTAACGCTACGCGCTTACTCCATACAGCTTTGCCACAAGGTATTGTTGTAGCTCAGTAATTACCAGTCAATGCTTGTAAGCCCATAAATATTTGCATACCTGTAAGCAATTGCCGCTCTGCTTCTAGCTCGACCAACCTGCTTCGACCCCAGCTTATTTAAGCCTATTGGCATGTGCTTATTATAGCCAACAGCTAAATACATTGCTGATATAAGCGCCGTTTCTCATCTACACTTATCTGTATTCATCTACATTTGGCGGCCTATAATCAACATCATTAGTATGCCACAATACGGCTAAAAGTCAGTTAGACAATGGTTGGAGAAGCGCATGGTTGTTGACCACATCAAAGTATTCATTCCCAGTAAAGATTACGAAATATCGAAAAGTTTTTACGGCCAAATCGGTTTTAAAGGTGAATTTGTTTCCGATGAATTAACCTTATTTGAAAATGGCGATTGCCAATTCTTTTTACAGAATTTCTATCAGGAAGATTTGGCAAAAAACTTCATGCTGCAGGTTTGCGTAAAGGATATTGAAGCGGCACATTCATTATGTAAAAAAGCCACCGATAAACTCAAGATATCAGACGTTTCGATAGAAGCGTGGGGAAAGGTATTTTATCTGTGGGGCCCTAGCGGCGAACTATTGCATATCACTGAGCTTCAAAAGTCTTAAACAATAAAAAAGGCATGGAAGGCAGCAGAGTGATCTGCTGTCGTTAGCCATGCCTTGTCGCTTTTATCTTTCGTATATACCTAATAACGCTTTCAGGTTATTTTTCCAAAACGCTATGGTGTAATAACCATTTTGCCTTTTACTTCGCGGTTCATCACTTTAGCCATGGCTTCGGTAGCACGGTCCATGGGTAAGGCTTCATCTACCACAACTTTCACTTTACCTTGCACATACCAGGTTAAAAGCTCTTGCATGTTAGCGGCAAAGCCTTTTGGATCGTGCTGGGTGAATGAACCCCAAAATACGCCAACTACTGAATAGCCTTTCACTAACGATAAGTTCACAGGGAATTGAGGAATTTCACCACCCGCAAAACCAACTACAAGCAAACGCCCTTCCCACGCCATACTGCGGCTACAGGCGTGAAAAGTATCGCCACCAACACATTCGTAAACCACATCAGCGCCTTTACCGTCTGTGGCTTCTTTAATGGCATCTTTTAGGTTCTTTTCTTTGTAGTTAATAAGTATATCTGCGCCATGCTCTTTGGCCAGCGCAAGCTTTTCTTCAGTAGAGCAAACGGCGATAACCGTAGCCCCCATTTCCTTACCTATTTGCACTGCCGCTAAGCCAGTACCGCCAGCCGCGCCTGTTACCACAAGGGTTTCACCCGGTTGAATTTTGGCTCGCTGTTTTAGCGCATGGTGGGCAGTAGCGTGCGCAGTCACTAGTGCAGCACCTTCTTTTACATCGATAGGATCGGGTAATGGCATAACATGCGTAGCAGGCACCAATACTTTCTCGGCAAAGCCACCTAGGTTAGACAATGCAATAACGCGCTGTCCTACACTAATATGCTTTACACCTTCTCCCACTTCGGCTACCACACCAGCCACTTCATTTCCTGGCACGAATGGGCATGGCGGTTTCATTTGATATAAACCTTGCACCAGTAGCCCATCAGGGAAATTTACACCAGCCGCCTCTACATTCACGACTACGTGCCCTGGCTTGATTACTGGATCGTCAATTTCTTTGCATTTTAAATCGTCTATTGGTCCAAATGCCTCACATACAATCGCTTTCATAGCCACTCCTTATCATTCGTTTCTTTGCTTACCGCTCGTTTATCAACGGGCGACAAGTTGTTCATTAGCGCTTAAGTAATCCCACTCGCGCCTATTTATTAGTACCGCGAGTGAGCACAATCACCATCCGCATGGCGTTCAAGCCCGTTTCAAAGTAAATAAGGTTCACAACCGTATTCGGTGGTTTACCCGTTATGATGAATTGTTTTATTCGCAATTTGTGCCAAAGGGCGCACCATAGCGCCTAATTGCATCGCCTTGTCGCTTGATGCATTCCCGTCATGGGCTCGTTTTACCACCCCTTGCAGGATGGCCGCTAAACGGAAAAAACTAAACGCGAGGTAAAACGTCCAGTTGTCTATTTTGTCGATGCCCCGTCGTTTGCAATAGGCATTTACGTATTCTTCTTCACTAGGAATCCCTAGCGCGTCTCTGTCTAACCCGCCTAAGCCGGAAGCGTGGGCAATGTCACTCGGTAAACGCAATTGCATGCATTGATAGGCTAAATCAGCATATGGATGCCCTAAGGTAGACAGTTCCCAATCAAGTACCGCAATCACTTTAGGTGCATCAAGGTTAGACATATCAAACATCATATTATCTAACCTAAAATCACCGTGAACTAAGGCTATCTGCCCGTCGTCTTCAGGCAAATTTTCTTCTAAATAGGTAATAAGCTGTTCGATGTCTTCAACGTGTTCTAGCTCAGACGCACGGTATTGTTGAGTCCAGCGGCTTAACTGACGTGAAAAGTAACTCCCGGGTTTGCCGTAACTCGTTAACCCAGCGGCTTCAATATCAACACTGTGCATTACTGCCAACACGCGGTTCATTTCATCGTACATGGCACCACGGGTTTTGGGGCTATCGACTTCCGGTAAGGCGCTGTTCCAATAGATGTCGCCCTCAACGTAAGCCATGATGTAAAACATACTGCCTATAATGTCGGCATCTTCACACAAGTGATAAACCTTAGGCACAGGTACTTCTGTATTACTGAGTGCATTAATCACGCGGTACTCGCGATCAACCGCATGGGCAGACTTAAGCAGTTTCCCCGGCGGTTGGCGACGCAGCACATAAACGCCAGAATCAGCATTTAATTTAAACGTAGGGTTAGATTGCCCACCAGAGAATTTCTCTGCCGACAATACCGTGCCTATTTCTGGGCACGCCTTATTTAAGTAGCGATTTAACGTGTCTATATCTAGTGTGTGCGTAGCCACAGATACTCCTTAAGCGTTCTTTTCGGCAATAAGATTGCGACCCAGTTGCATCATGTGCACTTGATCAGGGCCATCTGCTAAACGAATGGTTCTGGCGTACGCGTACATGGCTGACAAGGCGTAGTCTTGGCTTGTACCGGCAGCACCGTGCATTTGAATAGCTTCGTCAATAACCTTACACGCCATTTTAGGTGCAACAATTTTTATCGCAGCAATAATATCGCGAGAGACTTTATTGCCGTATCTGTCCATTTTATCGGCGGCTTTAAGTGTTAATAAGCGAGCTTGCTCAATGTCACAATGCATTTGCGCAATACTCTCTCGCACTGACTGCTGCTTGCTAAGTGGCTTACCAAACGCTTCACGCTGCTCTACTCGCTCGCAGGCTAAATCTAAGGCGCGCTGCGCACAGCCAATTAAACGCATGCAGTGATGAATACGACCTGGCCCTAAGCGACCTTGTGCAATTTCAAAACCCCTGCCTTCACCAAGTAATAAGTTACTTACTGGAACACGCACGTTATCGAACAATACTTCCGCATGCCCTACTGGTTCATCAAAATAACCCATCGCAGCCATTGGGCGCACAATGGTGACACCCTTAGTATCCATTGGCACTAAAATTTGCGACTGTTGTTGATGGCGAGCAGCTTCAAAATCAGTTTTACCCATTACCACCATGATTTTGCAATTTTCGTTCATGGCACCACTGGTGTACCATTTGCGTCCGTTGATTACGTATTCATCGCCATCGCGGGTAATAGAGGTTTCAATATTAGTCGCATCACTTGAAGCTACTGCTGGCTCGGTCATGGCAAATGCCGAACGAATTTCGCCATTAAGCAACGGCTCTAGCCATTGTTTTTTTTGCTCTTCATTTCCGTACTTCGCCAATACTTCCATGTTGCCGGTATCTGGCGCGCTACAATTGAAAATTTCTGAGCTAAACAACACGCGCCCCATCTCTTCACATAAAGGGGCGTACTCAGCATTTGATAACCCAGCCCCATAAGGTTTGTATTCCTCGGGCAAGAATAGATTCCAAAGGCCCGCGTCTTTAGCGCGTTGTTTGAGGGTTTGCATCATATCGGGGGTTTGCCACCGGTTCTCACCATTTTCTACCGCGTGAACATATTCCTTTTCAATTGGGTACACTTCTTCTTGCATGAAGGCTCTTAATTTCGTTAAAAGCGTTTGTGTTCTTTCATTATATTCAAAGTTCATAACTGTCCTTATCCGCTGATAGCGCTGTTTAGCTGTATGTCACAGCGTGTAATCTATCCACAACATCTAAATGTGGTACGCTGTTGAAATTGTTCAGATGCACGCCGCGAGTATTCGCGAAGCACTGAGAAAAACTCGCATTTCTAATCTGCAAGTTCATGTTAATAACCATTGGAGCGTCGTATCCGAGTATGTGTTTTAACATCATGGCAATAGCACCACCTGAACTCACCACTAGCACTCGCTTAGCTTCTGAGCTTTGAAGTGCGCTTAGCATGGTGGCAACCCTGTCTTCGAAGCCCGCCCAACTTTCATCTAACAGGTTATGGTCCAGTTCATTGGCTGCCCATGCCAGCATGGCTTTTTTAAGCAAGCGATAATATTCAGCGCGAGACGCACCTTCGGGGACTTTTTGATCTGGGTATCGGGTTAAAAATGCCGTTGCCACAGCTTGGAAGTTAAATTCGTTCAGTTCACTATTGATGTTTGCTTGGGGTAAAAAACCTGCCCCCTTTGCAATACCTTCGGCGGTCTCTCTGTGGCGCACCATGTCACCCATAAAAACACTATCGAAAGTAATATCGCGCTGCTTGAAATAGTGCCCAAGCCACTCGGACTGTTGTGCACCTAAGTCGCTGAGTTTGTCGTAGTTTGCTGCGCCAAAAGATGCTTGCCCGTGGCGTACTAGGTAGATGTCAGTCATACTACTCTCTGATGTTATCAATATGTTAACCATGGTAAGAAAAGTAGCGCCATAAGTTTAATTGATATTTTGAATGGGAATACATCATGTTAGGCTATGGGGAAATAAGGCGGATACACACGCCACAATGTCGTTAAAACGGTTGGTTTTCGAAATATGCGTACCATTGTTATAACGACTTAAAATTACTACAACACTAGGTTGTTACGTTCTTTTTTGCATAATGATGCAAAGCGTAAAATTACTGCTAAGGTTCTAGCTGTAGTCAAACGACGCTATTCGTTTGAAATGGGTTAGATGTTAGGTAAAAATAAAAATGAAAAAATTGCTGCCCAAGCACACACTTGTCGCACTAGGTGTTTCACTAGGTATTGCGGCGAGTTGCACATCTTCGCTTGCTTACAGCCAAGATAGCGCCTTAGAGCACATTACTGTTCAGGCTCAAAAAACAGCACAAAATTTACAAGAAGTGCCTGTTGCCGTCACCGCCCTATCTGGAGACGATTTAATTGAAACTGTGGTTAAAGACGTTTTTGATTTACAAAACTATGTACCAGCTTTTGGTGCTTTTCAAAATCAAAGCGTGACTAATTCAGGGTTTTCTATTCGCGGTATTGGCACATCTTCACAAAACTTCGGTTTCGAATCTTCTGTGGGTTTATATGTGGATGGGGTTTATCGTTCAAGGCAAAATGCCCTTATAAACGATTTAGTCGATATTGTCGCTATTGAAGTACTGCGCGGCCCCCAAGGCACCTTGTTTGGTAAAAATACCGCAGCGGGCGCAATGACACTTACCTCTGTGGCGCCAAGTCATACTGATACCGATGGGTTTGTAGAAGTACTGGCGGGCAATGATTCATTATTGAGAGTAAGCGCTGGTGCTTCATTCTCGTTAATTGGTGATGTATTAGCCATGCGTATTTCTGGCTTTAAGACCGAGGGTGATGGTTATATTACCGATGCCACTTCTGGGCAAAGTTTAAACAATAAAAATCGCTCAGCGGTAAAGGCTCAGTGGCTTTATACGCCAACAGAAAACGTGAGCGTTCGTATTATTGCCGATTACGGTGAGTTAAACGAGCGTTGTTGCGGTGCGCTTACTTGGCAAAATAATTTTCAGGCAAATGAAATTCCTGGAAAATATGGCACCGATGCGTTGTTATCACAGCCTCCCTTTAATGCCACCATTTATAGCAAAGACGATTTTTATGACTTCACCACGTCGTTGTCTCAGCCACCTCTTTCAAAAATGGAAGATAAAGGTGTCTCGGCTCAAATTGATGTAGCTCTTAATACACAATGGTCTTTAGTGGGAATTACGGCCTATCGGGCTTTTGACAGCATAGATAATGTAGATACAGATTTTTCAAATGCGGATCTGCTAACCGCCACTAACGATGCAAAACAACAGTCTTTCTCTCAAGAATTAAGACTGCATTATAAAAGCGACAAAATTCGTGGACTTTTGGGTGCATATTACTTCAGCCAAAATTTAGATTTAACCTTTAATACCACGACACAGTCGGCATTCGATAGCTTCTTTAGCATTGCAGGTGCCCAATTACTTCCCTTGGCAAATGCAATTGATGGACTCAGCGCAGCCACAGGTGGGTTGATCGCCCCTTCTGGGGTAGCTGCTCCAAGCAATACCGTATTTATGCATACAGCAAATCAAGAACAAGACAGTGTTGCTCTTTTTGCTCAAGCTGACTGGTTGCTTTCTGATTCACTTACCTTAACGACTGGACTGCGTTTTACCGATGAAAAGAAGTCGATAGATGGTAGGTACACCGAACAAGGCCCTGCCATTGATGGGTTAAACGGCGCCCCCGATAGTAAACCGAACATAGGAGCGGCGTTAATCGCATTAACCGATATTGGCGCAGCGCTTAGTACTGGAGGTGCCATTAGCCCAACCTCATTAAATGCCCTAGCGCCTTTTCAACAAGCTGGCTGGGGATATTTCTTCTTAGGATCATCAGCGGTGCTTCCACGACCCGATTTAAACGAAAAAATAGATGATAACCAGCTAACGGGCACAGTAAAGCTTGCTTATCAGCCTAATAAAAACCAGCTGATTTATGCTAGTTTAGCAACAGGTTATAAGGCTGGCGGCACTAATACCGACCGCATTTCACCGTCTTTAGATGCCACTTTTGAGGCTGAAAAGGCCCGCAGTGCAGAAATAGGGTTAAAACAGGACTGGCCTGAATATGGTGTGCGGGTAAATGTTGCGGCACATTATTCTACTATTAAAGATTTTCAAGCGACCACTTTTACTGGCACAGGGTTTAACCTACAAAACGCAGGCGACATTCATGTTAAAGGACTGGAGGTTGAAACTACTTGGTTGATAAGCGCAAATACAGAACTTCAGCTTAATGCATCACGTACGTTAGCCAATTTCGATACCTTCAAACAGGGTACATGTTGGGTGGCTTATTCATGGCATACTGGTATTGACGATCCGGGCAGAGCGTCACCTACCGACCCATATTGCGCACGAGACGGTGACAGGGTGGGCTTCGAGCCCCAAAACAGCTTTTCAGCTATGCTAGACCACCATTTTTCAGTGGCGAGTTACGACGCTACAATAAGCGCAGATTATCAATATACGGGCGATGTATATTTGGATGATTCGAACGACCCGTATAAACAGTCTGGTTCATACGAGATTATTAACGCTCGACTTGCACTTCATCTTGATGAATGGGACAGCGAAGTCATTGTATGGGCTCGAAATCTTTTAGATGAAGAATATATCGCCAGAAGCGGTTTTGATGTGCCAGTGCAAGAAGGAAAAATTATGGCTTACGCCGGCGCACCTCGCACCTTTGGTGTATCGGTAAGAAAGCGTTTTTAACGTTTGCCTTTGCTAAGTTAATGCGTTTTAAATATTTAAAAATGCCCCATATTCTCGTTTCCTATGGGGCTGTCGATTTGTAAAGCTGTGTATATTAACCGCGAGTTCCACACTACTGCTTTAATGATGGTAGCTTTTGAGCTAGCACTGCGTGGCACTGAGCGATAATCGACAACGCGATACTTTCAGGTAAATCGCCGCCAATATCAAACCCAGCCGGGCTAGCAAAGAAGCCCTGAAAGTCACTCTCTGTCACCCCAGCTAGCGCAAACATTTCTTCTTTACGATGAACAGGCCCCAACATTGCCACGTACTTCAGCGGGTGCCGACTTAATGTTGCTAAGGCTTTGCTGTCTATTTGACGGTGATGGGACATCAGCACCGCTGCATCAATATTATGCTCTGCGATATGCAACTTGAGTGCTTCGGCTTCAGTAGACTCGACAATAAAGTTAGCATCGGTAAAGTGCTCTACCCTTGCCTGTGCTGGCCTAGGATCCCACACACTCACCGACCATCCTTGCTGTACCGCCATCTTCACCACAAAGGTTGCATCGTATCCACCGCCAATAATAAGTAAGTGTGGAGGCGGTTGACAAGGTACTGTTAAAAAGCGCTTTCCGTTTTGGGTATCCAGTAAAGCAGCCACTTTTTTAACTTCAGCCTTCACCAAAGAGGTAGTGCCAGCCGGCTCTCTTGAACTGGCTTGTTGACTGTCGCAAACACTAACAGAAGAGGAAAGCTGGCCATTGATTTCTTGCTTCCATAAGCAAGCCTTCCCACTTACCAAATGAGAATACACAGTATGTAACTGTAAATAATGATTATCGCTATTTACGGGCAGCAGCGCTAAATGCACAACCCCGCCACAGCCGACACCTAACTTAAAGGCAATATCTTCTTCGTCGTTATCATCATAAACCGCTGTGCGATACTTACCATCTTGCATTACCCGCTGGGCTTGCTTGTTGATATCTGACTCAAGGCAGCCCCCACTTAACACACCAAGCTGGTGCCCTGCGTCGCTGAACAACATCACAGCCCCGGCTTTTCTGTAACAAGAGCCTTCCGTTTTATAAATAAGCCCCAGCACCCACTGGTGAGAATCCTTTAGCGGATGCCACTGGGCTAAAAGGTGTATTAGCTGGTTACTCATTGCTCGGTTGATGCTTGCACAATAAATTGCGCTAAAGTGTCTGGGTCTTGTGCGCCTGCAACACCATTATTGCCAATCACAAAAGTAGGCACACTTTGAATACCACGTTGCAACCATAAGTTCTCGTGCTCTCGAACCACATCGGCGTAAGTTTGATTAGCCAAAAGTTCACGTACCTCTTGCTCGTTTAACCCTACAGACACGGCTTCGCTTACTAACACGTCAGTATCGTTCACGTTTTTTCTTTCGCTGAAATATGCGGCAAACAAGCGTAATTTTAGCGCTTCTTGCTTACCTTTTTCCCCTGCATAGTGCAGCACTTGGTGTGCATTGAAGGTATTCGCCATGCGCATGCCGTCGAAGTAATCAAACTCAAAACCAACTGATGCACCTGCATCAATAAGTTGTTGTCGGTTTTGATCGCTTTGTGCTGGTGTAAGCCCGTATTTTTCCATTATATGTTCACGAACGTCTTGGCCTTCTTGCGGCATGTTCGGATTAAGTTCAAACGGGTGGAATTGAATGGTTACTTCTATATCGTCTAATTGCGCGATGGCTTTTTGTAGACGTTCGTAACCAATAATGCACCAAGGGCAAACTACATCTGACACCATATCTATTGTTACTTTTTTCATTGCACCTCCAGCGCGAAGCCGTTAAATATTGTTGTTTTTTCAACACCTGATAAATGAATAATGCATTGTAGGGGTGAACCTTCCAGCTTCAACCAACATGGCTATTTTTACCGACCAATTCATCAAGTTCTTCGTTCACTAACTTCACAACAGCGTTAGACCACAGATGATAGCCCGCAACTTGCGGATGAAAACCGTCATCGGCCATGTAATTGTGTGTGTTGTTTGATTGGCTATTATCTATTGGATTTAGCGTTAGGGTGAGTACGTTAACCCCATGATATTTGTTCACCAGCTTTAGCAAGGCTGCATTAAGGTACTTCGCTTTTTGCCCTAATACCCACCGTAATGGTTGAGGTAGCGCGGGAAATTCGTGCATGGGAGGCAGCGCAGTAAATACAATAAACTTACACTGGTATCGCGCTTTTAGTATTTCAATTATTTGCGTTAGGTTGCTACGCCACTTCCGCAAAGAAGTAAAACCAGTAACATCATTAACCCCTATTGAAATTACCGCCACGTCAAACGCTCTGCATTCAATAGGCGTGTGGAAGTCATAGGTAGAATTGAGTATTTGCGTAGAAGTAAGTAGTGAAGGCGGCGTTGAATTAGAATCAACAGTAGGTTCAGAGTTTGGTTTAGCCCGCTGCAACATGGATAACAAATCAGTACTGTTAGCTCCTGTCTTGGCCTTTAACTCCCAATTAATGCAGTAATTTGCTGATAAGCTTTCCACTAGCCACCCAGATAGTGCTTGTTTTTGGGTAGATACTCCCACACCAGCGGCGGCGGAATCTCCCGCAATTAATAACGCCAATGAAGATTTTGAATGCGCATGGTCTTTAAAATCTGCTTTGCTCGCGACCTTGTTAATGCAATGGCAACAGCCCACTCTACTGCCCGTAGGTTCCGGTAATTTGAGCGTTTTTTTCCTTACCCGCAAGCCTTGCACTAGCAAAATTGGAAAACTGACTATAATGAGTATGTTTAAGAGCAAAACCTTGAACGAGATCAATAAACACCTTACTAGTTTGCATTACTATTAATGATGAAATGGGTTTAACACGAAAGAAAGACACCGTGTATGTGGGTCTTTCGCTACTTTACTAGCAAACTAAGCAGAAGATAACTATGAATTCGCCAATTGAACAAGCCACAAGTACAATTACAAAGTATGCACAACAGGCGCCACGTTACACTTCTTACCCTACTGCACTTAAATTTGAGGCGGTGAATGACGGCTTATTAGAGAGCGCGTCTGAAAACTGCGGTGCCGATACCATAAGTTTGTATATTCACATCCCTTTCTGCGAAGCGCTTTGCTATTACTGTGGCTGCAATAAAATAGTGACCCGCCACAACGAAAAAGCCGACCATTACCTTAGCTATATTGAAAAAGAGATGGTAGCGAAAAAGTCGCTATATAAAGATAAAAAAGTGGTAGCGCTTCATTTAGGTGGAGGTTCTCCTAGCTTCCTTTCAGCAATACAACATACCTATTTAATGTATCTGATTAAGAAACACTTTCTTATTTCCAGTGATGCAGAGTTTTCGATTGAGTTAGATCCTAGAAATGTGACTTGTGATTACTTAGAGGATTTAAATGAGTTAGGTTACACCCGCGTTAGCTTCGGTGTGCAAGATATTAATGTGGATGTTCAGCAGTCTATCAATCGGGTTCAAAGTACGGCTCACATTGCAAAATTAGTGTTTAGTGCAAAAAACATAGGCTATACCTCGGTTAATCTAGACTTGATTTATGGTTTACCCAAACAAACTATGGAGAAGTTTCGCACCACGGTAGTGGCGGTAAAAGCCATGTCTCCCGACCGAATCTCTCTTTTTAGTTATGCCCATTTACCCGATAGGTTCGCAGCCCAGCGAAAAATACCGTTAGATACTCTACCTACCCCTGATGAAAAAGCGGCACTGCACCAAATGGCAGTAGAGAGCTTTACTAAAACAGGTTTTGAGATGATTGGTTTAGATCACTTCGCTAAACCCAGTGATACTTTAGCCATGGCTAAGCACAACCATGTATTACACCGAAACTTTCAAGGCTACACTACCCATAAAAACAGTGACTTACTTGGTTTAGGTGTATCGGCTATTAGCACAATAGGCAATGCGTATGGTCAGAACCCTAAGCAACTTAAAGACTATTATAACCGGTTAGATAACGACTCACCGCTAACGGCCAATGGCATTGCGTTAAGCTTAGACGATCGTATCCGCCGAGATGTGATCATGTCTTTAATGTGCAATTTGTATTTAGACAAAAAAGACATTGAAGATAAGTACGATATTAACTTCAATGGCTATTTCTGTATTGAATTAACAAGCCTTAAATCCTTGGTGGCCGACGGTATTATTGAGCTTAGCGACCGTTATATTAGTGTTCCAGATAAGTCTCGGATTTACATAAGAGCAATATGTGCAAGGTTTGATGCTTACCTTAATAAAGACCATCATATCTCGCGCTATTCTACTGCGATTTAGGAAGCAGGAGTTCAGATCGCGAGGATTTATATCGCGAGAATGGAGGTCGTGGGAATTTAGATCGCGGAAATATCAAACGCCTCGCTTTAAAGCGCGCTGCACATCTACTGAAGTTTGAACCTGGCCACCACGGACAAACCAGGTTCAAGTTTCAACCTTTCAATCGATAAAGTACTTACTCTGGCATATAGCGTTTGATCACCGTGGGTAAGTATTACGATTGCGGTTTGAAGTTGCTGGCTGTTAGATTGCGGGTTGTTTGATTGCAGTATTTTAGGGTGATAAATTTTCACCACCTCGCACGGTAGCGCATTCAAAATACTACTAGAGGGTACGTTCACTTGTGTATTGGTATCGATACTCACTTCACTGGCAAAAACGGCTATTTTTCCTCGCACTTGACGCGGGTTCGAGTTTAGCCCATGTTCAGTGTAGTTATTTTGTTCGTTATCACTTTGAACGGTCGCTTTAGCGTACAATATATTGCCGCTTACGTTTAAACGAGTAAACGGGTGAGGAAAATCATCCGAGTTTCGAATTATCTCACCTTCTAATATGGCACAGGGATTTTCTACGCTACCTTGGCTGGCGATTTTTGCCATAACGTAAGCTACTGAGCCGGTTACGTCTACCACCCCATCTACAATAGCTATTAGCCCATCACAAAATAAGGCTAAGTCTTGAACATCGTGAGACACCATGATCAATTTTATATTTAAGCGCCCACAGGTTTTTACTAAAAATCGTAGGATTTTACTGCGTAACGTAGCATCTAATGCGCTTAACGACTCATCAAGCATTAACACATCTGGCCCATTAACTAGTGCTCGCGCTAACGCCACTCGCTGCGCTTCGCCACCTGAAAGGCTATCTATTGATTTATGCAACAAGTGTTCGCACTCACACCCAGCAAGGGCATGCTCTAGCGCTAACGCTTTGCTGCCTGCATGACGTTGCGCCAGTGCTAAATTACCTTTTACATTTACATGAGGAAATAGCATAGGTTGTTGGAATACTAAGCCCACTCGCACGGGGGCAAGCGCGCTATTTTTGTTTATCGCGTTTACCGTCTTTGTAGCTGAACCCGCTTTAGCGTTAGCTATTGATTTAGCGCCTTCGCCAAACCAATTAACACTTACCGTCGCTTCAGGCTCGAACCCCGCTAACGCGCGAAGCAAGCTGCTTTTCCCGGCACCTGACGGCCCGGTAATACCCACAACTTGCATGGAATCTGGCAACACGGCTTTCGCACTAATGCGGTTTACTAACGAGACATTGAACTCCAACCTTGCCCTCCTTTTCCATTAAAGCGATACAGCAGCGTAAGCAGCAAAAATGAAAACAGCAGTAGCCCTAACGAAAGTGCATGTGCTTGGCCATATTCTAAGGCTTCAACATGCTCATACAACGCAATTGAGAGCACTTGGGTTTCACCTGGAATATTGCCTCCAATCATTAGCACCACACCAAATTCACCTATGGTATGGGCAAAGCTAAGGCCAAATGCCACTATAAACGGCGCTTTGCACATGGGGAGTATGATGCGAAAAAACGTCTCAATTTTTCCAAAACCTAATGAATGCGCCACTTCAACATACCGTTTATCGAGTTGAGTAAAGCCGCTATACAGCGGCTGTAACGCAAAAGGGAGCGAGTAAATAAAAGAGCCTATTACTAAGCCATCAAAACTAAACGCAAGTTGATGGCCGGTGAGCCATTGCCACCCTTCCCCTACTGGGCTTTGCGGCGAAAACGCCACCAGCAGGTAAAACCCGAGCACGGTGGGCGGAAGTACCAAGGGTAATGCAAGCACCGACATAAACACGG
Source organism: Alteromonas sp. CI.11.F.A3 (assembly GCF_032925565.1). Classification (NCBI taxonomy): domain Bacteria; kingdom Pseudomonadati; phylum Pseudomonadota; class Gammaproteobacteria; order Alteromonadales; family Alteromonadaceae; genus Alteromonas; species Alteromonas sp. CI.11.F.A3. The sequence goes on along the minus strand of NZ_CP136708.1, from coordinate 2,191,132 downwards.
GTTTTAATTTATGCTGCCAATTTGCTAACTTCCACGCCAAAGGCGTAACCAGTACCATTAATAGCACACTGGTTAAAAACGCCAATTTTAGGGTTAAGCCTACTGCGGCAAAGGCGTTATTCTCTAGCATTTACGGTAAGCCTCTAGTGGCACTGTTGTCTACTTTCTTGCTCTCACTAATACGCGAATTTCCGCTAACCGGTGGTGAATCATTAGCGGGTTGGTAACCCCAATTGGGTAAGGTTTCCTGTACTTCTAACGACAATAAATAACGAGAAAATGCTGACGCTGCGGCTTTTCTATCGGCGGCAGCAGTAACCGCAAGGCTTTGTAATATAGGCTGATGCAGGGTATCGGGAATGAGCAATGCCGTAGCAGCACGCCCACCAGCCTCATTAATTTGCTTATCTGTCAGTGTAAGTGAGTATGCCACCAAGGCATAGTCGGCGTTACCTGTAGTAAAAAACTGATAGGTTTGAAGTACGTTTTTCCCCATCACAATATGCGGGGAAACAGTGTTCCATTGCTTGGTATTAACAAGATACTGTTTTGCTGCGTTGCCATAAGGAGCAAGTTTAGGGTTTGCGATAGCCAGCTTTTTCCCAGCCAAGGAAGCAGCGGTAAAATTAGGTGTTGAAGCTGTGGTATTCGATGACAGAAAGGCCAACCTACCTTTAGCATAAACATGCACATCTTCACCGTTAACACGCCCGGCTTCTACCAGCGCATTTGGCCTAGCAGTATCGGCAGAGAGGAATACATCGAACTGTGCACCATGGGTAAGCTGTGCAAATAGGGTTCCACTGGAAGAAACGGTAATGCTGACTTCCTGCCCGCTTTTCTTAAAATAATCATTGGCGATATTTCGTAAGGGCTTGGCAAAATTTGCGGCTACTGCTACCCGTAATGGCGAAGACAAGATGGGCACTGCTTTGCCATAATTAGCGGAATCATTATCCGACTCAAGATACGTGTTTGATACTACCGCATTGCAAGCAAAGCTCAGAGTAAAAAAGACAACAGACAGAAACGTACCCGCGCTGCCTATAAGTTTACCTACTCCCGTGCTCAAACTCGCGGGTATTATTCGTGAACAAGCAAGTATCTTTGCGCTAACCGCCATTTCTATTTTTCTCGTAACCACGCCAAAGCGGCCTTGTCGTCTGAGGCTTTTACCTCAACCCAACGTGAATCATCTCGGGTAAACTCTTTTTTCCACAAGGGGACAGATTGCTTAAGCATATCCATTAGAAAGTTAGCGCCTTCAAAGGCCGCGGCGCGATGGGGTGCGGCTGCACCCACCCATACTATCTGCTCGTCGTTATACAATCGGCCAACACGGTGCACCGCGCCTGCCGAGGTTAGCGAAAATCGAGTGATGGCTTGTTGCACTAAGTCGGTTAAGGCTTGCTCTGTCATGCCAGGGTAATGCTCAAGCTCAATGCCTAAAATATTGCCATCAGCATTGTTATCTCGTACCAAGCCGGTGAAGGTAACAATAGCGCCTACGTTGCCTTTCGCTTTTTGGCTAGCTTCTTGGCGTAAGCGATTATATAACCATTGTTGATCGAAGTCGGCATCGCCAATTAATGCAAACATGATTATCCCCCCGTTACTGGTGGGAAAAAGGCAAGTTCATCACCTGGTTGAACATGAGTTTGTATATCGCACAGTTGCTGGTTTCGCGCCATTAGTACACTGCTATTATCGCTATCAGCAGTGGCACCAAGGGCTTGCACCCATTTGTCACTTCGGCTTTTTAGCAAAGTAATAACATCCCCCATAGTGACGGTACTATCAGGCAGCGTTAAGGTAAAGCTGCCCTCTTGGGTAATTTCACGTAATTGCGCAAAGGTTTTCACGGTTACATTCATGTTGATTCCTATGAAGGTAAATTACTCACCTAATGGGTTCGTGTCTTTGATATGGCTGCTAACTGGTTCACCGATAGATTGCCAATGCCCCGTTTTACCGCCTTTTTTATCGAGCACTTGAATGCCTTCTAAGCGCATACCAGGATCGATAGCTTTACACATATCAAACAAGGTAAGCAAAGCCACGTTAACGCCGGTAAGGGCTTCCATTTCCACCCCTGTCTTTCCACTTAGCTTACAAAAACAAGTGGTTTTTATACGGTTATTTTCCGGCTCAATGGCAAAGTTAATATCGACTTTCGAGAGCGCTAGTGGATGGCACAAAGGAATAAGATCGGCACATCGCTTTGCGCCCTGAATACCTGCAATACGTGCAACGGCAAATACATCGCCCTTAGCAATAGTAGCATTGCTTATTTGGCTGATAACCTCTGCGCTAGCATATAAATAGCCTTGAGCAGTGGCTTCTCTGACCGTTACCGCCTTATCACTAACATCCACCATGTTAGCTTCGCCGCCCGCGTTTAAATGACTAAATGTGGCCATTACGACACCAAGTGTTTAACGAAATTACAAGGTTTGAAATCGACATCTAATTGGCTAGCAATGATTTTTTCCCAACCGGTTTTACAGGCACCTGTAGAACCTGGTAAACAAAAGATGACGGTATTATTGGCAAAACCTGCAATAGCGCGAGATTGAATGGTAGAAGTACCAATTTCTTCGTAGCTTACTTGGCGAAACAATTCACCGAATCCATCAACCTGTTTATCGAATAAAACACTGATAGCTTCTGGCGTAGAGTCTCTATGCGTGAAGCCGGTGCCACCGGTAATTAATATTCCGTGAATGTCGGGGTTTGCTATCCACGCTGACACTATAGCGCGTTGCTGATAGATATCGTCTTTTACTAAGGCTCTGTCGCCTAAGTTATGCCCAGCTGTTTCTAATGCGCCAGTTAAATAATCCCCTGACTTATCGTTTTCAAGTGTGCGGGTGTCAGAAATGGTAAGTACCGCCAAATTAAGCGGCTGACTAACTACAGACATAAGAAATCCTAAATTGATATGCGACATTTATTCAGGCTTTGATAAAGTACGCCTAATTAATACATCATGTTACGTTCAGCTTACCACATTGATGTATGCGGCAACATATACTGCACTAGCGGCGCTTCGGTTTTTTAGTCAGGCGCTGCGTTTTTACAAGGCGTCGATTTTAAAAGCTTATTTTGTAAAATGCAGCGCCTAATCTGAAAATTGTTGTGTGTTGGTCGTATGACGCATTGCCATGTACCAATATGATTTAAAATAGTGGTAGGGCTTAAAAGCACAACGTGAACAACACCAATTCATCTATAAGGGTACTGTGTAAATGAAAACCCCGCTATCAACTAAGCAGGTAATGCGATACAACCGACAAATTGTGCTGCCTCAAGTTGATATAGATGGGCAGGAATTGTTGGCATCGTCTCGCGTTCTACTGATTGGTGTAGGTGGTTTAGGTAATGCGGCGGCTACAAGCTTATGTGGCAGTGGTGTGGGCAAAATTACACTCATAGACAACGATATTGTTGAACACACCAACCTTCCCCGCCAAACCTTGTTCGATGAAAGCCAAATTGGACAGTCAAAAGTGATGGCGGCAAAAGCTAGGCTGGCGCAAATAAATAGCGATTGCGACATTGTAGGTATTGAAGCGAGTTTGCAACCAGATAACACGCCACTAACTCGCGAAGACGACTTTGGGGTAAATAGCTCTGGTGCAGAACGCACTGAGATAGATAGCTCTGGGATTGGCGACTCTGGAGTATATGCTACTAAGACAGATTCTACAGAAATAGAGAAAACTGAAATAACTACCCACAAACTGTTTAGCGAGCACGACATTGTGCTGGATTGTACCGATAACACTCAAAGCCGCGACCTCATAAACCGCTTATGTTATAAACACGGCGTACCTTTAATTTCCGGTGCGGCCATTCGCTTTGAAGGTCAATTATTTGTAGCCAAACCTGGCGAGAGCCAATGCTATGCGTGCTTACGCAGGTTGTTTAGCGCTCCCGAATTAAGCTGTACAGAAGCAGGCATTTTTTCGCCCATCGTGAATATTGTAGGCACCTACCAAGCGCTGCTTGCCATGCAAGTACTGATGGGAGTAGGTTCAGTGCCGCTGAATACCTTGTTAACCTTCGACGGCTTACAACATGAATGGCAACAATGGACCTTACCAAATACTATGCAGTGTGATGTTTGCGGTGAGCAAAATAAAGATACCGACAATAACGACGGTAGCGCATGACAGTAATGATAAGTATCAGCGATACGCTAAAGTAAGCGCTTATACAACAGCTTAGATGAGCGATTGCGAAATCATCAGCAACAAATAACGACATGAATAACAACGAACAAAAAAGAGAGAGTTATGACAACTAAGGTTGTTAAACAACATATTGTCGTGGCGCAAAACGCCTCTGGCAGAAACATGAATGTACCTATTTACCGAATGCGAGGCGCAAGACCCGGCCCCACCGTATACATTCAAAGCTCGATACATGGCGCCGAAGTACAAGGTAACGTAGTGATTTACCACCTTATCCAACGCTTAAAAGACATGGATATTTGTGGTGAAGTTATCTTGGTACCCAATTGCAACCCTGTGGGCACGAATATAAAAGCCGGTGAGTACACCATGGGCCGCTTCGATCCTGTAAACGGCACCAATTGGAACCGAGGCTATCATTTCGACAAAGACAGTGTTGAGCAATTTGCTAACACCGTCACTCCAGAAGAGTCGGTACAAGGCATAAAACAACGTTTCAGAACGTTTTTATCAAGCGCCATTGATACTAAACTTGCCACACCTTGGGGTTTAGGCTTAACGCAGCAACTTAACTTAAAATTACAGCAATTAGCAGTGAATGCTGATTTTGTACTAGATTTACATAACGGCCCTGTTTCCACACGCCATATTTATGTGCCTGAGTACGCTAAGCCCAGCGCTAGCCTATTCAATATTCCCCACTGCATTTTTATTCCCAACGTTTTCGCTGGCGCATTAGATGAAGCTACTTTTTGTCCATGGTGGACGCTACAAGAAAGTATTGAAGCAAATCTGCAGCGAAGTATTGAATTTAACGTTGAAGCTTTTACGCTTGAAATGGGTAGCCAGGAGGTGATTAATTTCACCGAAGGCGATGTGGATGCGCTAAGTATACTCAGTTACTTAAACGCAAAAGGCGCACTGCATAATTGTGATGTTAAGCCTGACGATATGACTCGGTTGGGAGTAATGCTGAAAGACTATAAAACCCTGTTTACTGACTGGGGCGGTATGGTGGAATACATGGCAAAACCGGGAGAAAATATTAAGGCTGGTGAGCCCCTAGCTAAAATTCTAAATATCGACGAGCTTGATAACGATAATGGCAGCCGTTTATTGAACGCCCCATGCGATTTAATACCTATTTTGCACTTTCCGTCGGCATCGGTATTAAGTGGCACACAGCTATATAAAGTATTTACTAATTACGAAACGCTCACCTAAAAAAGGTGAGCGGTGTGGTGCTAGGTACTAGTGGTCAAATGCGCCTTTTTGCAAAAAGTGAATAGTTTGATTTGCCACTTCTTCGCTATATCGCATTTGAGAATGGCCAACCTCGATGGTGATAAAATCACTCATGCCTTCCAATTTGGTTGATTCTACTGATACCAAACCATCGTTTGGCCCCTTGAACCTGTCGTTCGTTAAACCCAATGGCTTGGTGCCGGCAATAACGCCTATATTGAAATCTATTGCATCAAGGTTATTGCCCAAGCTTCTTGTGCCTGTTACCAACGCACGACTAACTCCGCCACCTAGGCTCATCAACCAAGAATCACTATAGTAGTCGGCCAGTTCACTGCCTTTGTTTGGCGTACCGATTAGTACTACCTCACCCACATCCACAGCTTCTAACGCTTCTTCGTGGTTTTGCAGATACGCCCTAATGACTAAACCACCAAGGGAGTGCCCTACAAAATGTACTTTGGGGGCATTTTGTAAGCACGCATCAATTTGGCTGGTTGTTTCATCTAATACCGACGCCACACTAACCCCTATGGTAGCGTAGTCTAATCGACATACTTTATAGTTCGCGTGTTCTAAGCGCTGGGCAAAACGCCACATCGCCCAATCACTTCGCCCTAATCCATGGGCTAGCACCACCAGCTCATCATCCACTTGGTAGTTAAGGGACTTTGCTTCAGAATTAGCACAACCCGCAGTATGAAAAAGCATTAGCAATAAAACCGTTACAGCAACGGTTTTTGTAGTCGTTAAAAGGAACATTATTAAACCTAAATTTTTACGCACCTAACCGAGGACATATAACTCTTTTTGAGTTTGGCGCGGCGAATTTCTCCTTTATGAGAGTTCCACCACGAATATGCAAGTGTTCTAGCAAACGCCTCTTTTTCAGTTGCATTGCTGCTTGTCCAAAACTCAGTATACATGCCTTGGGTAATATACCAATTACCCAACTTCACACCCGCTGGCGTGGCAGAAAATTTATGCTTATTTACTTGGGACTGGTCAAAACGCTTAAACACTGTATTTGGTTGTGAAGCTTTAAGTGTAATCGCAATGTCGTTTTCGCCTCTCCACCCTTCTTTATCCAGATCAGATTCGGCAATACCAATAGCAGACTCCAGCGCTTTCCAGTCTTCATCTGATGCAACTCGCCACCCCACAGGGCAAATATTTCGGGCGTCAGAAACATCATTCCAATCATAAAGCCTGCCATAGCTTGATAGGTTTTTGTCGTTATCATCAGGAATGAAGCCCGTATTTACCGCAGTGCCATCCTGAAATTTAGTCGACCTTAAATTTTCAGCCAGCCATACTCTATCGCCAATATTAACTGTACGATAAACGTTGCCCTCAACATCTTGTATTGCACCTTGATCAGAGCTTTGTTCCGAGCTTTGAACAGCCTGCTGAGTATCGGCAAACTTACTACTATCGTTAGCCGATGAATTCATTGTAATTAACATACTGATACCCACACCCAAAATTAATCTTTTCATCTTTTAGCCCAAACACAAAGCGTCTTACTTGTTAAATTAAAGCGGCCAATCAATAGCGGTTTCTTTTTCAGAAAGCGACCACAATCGAGTTAACGCGTCTTTTTGCAAAACAAATGATTCAAGCTTACCCTCACCTACTGGGCCACCAAAATTCATGATGCCAGTTGGCCCATAATAAGCACGCTCTTTTAAGTTTTCTTCGGTTGCACACATTACCTCTGGGTAAGCGCCTTTTTCTGCGGTTTGCGCTAAGCCGATTTTAACCATAAATGCCCAAGAGATCCGCGTCATAAAGCTCGCGCTTTCCCTGATAAGGGATGTATTTGAAGCCCCAGGGTGGCAAACGTAGACCTTCACATTCTTCCCAGCCGCTTTGATTTTGTCTTGCAGTTCATAGGCAAACATCATTTGAGCTAGCTTACTTTGGCTATACACTTTATTTGGATGGTAGTTTTTGTCCCAATTCATGTCATCGAATTGAATAGCTTTTAAACCCATTTTATGGCCTTCACTAGACACCACTACAATTCTGCCATGTGATGCGTCAATTCTTTCAAAAAGCAAACCACATAATAAAAAGTGACCGTAATGATTTACCCCTAACTGACTTTCAAACCCGTCAACGGTAAGCTGTTGCGTGGCGATTTGAGCGATTGCGCCATTACACATCAGTGCATCGATTTTAGGCACCTTTTCTAATATTTCTTTCGACGCGCGCCTTACTGACGCCAATTCCGCTAAATCTAATTGTATAAAGCTAACTTTAGCTTCATCACCAAATTCACTTTTTAGCCGGGCTATGGCAGCTTCCGATTTGCTAGGGTTACGGTTTAGCATTACCACACTAGCCCCTTTCGATAGCAAGATTCGCGTAGCCTGAAATCCTGCGCCGGTATTTGCGCCAGTGATGAGAAACGCTTTTTCCGTAAGAGATCCTAAACGCTCGGGAGTCCAGCCTTTAGGGCCAAATTGGTTGTTAGTCGCCATAAAATTACCTGCCAAAGTTGATTACGCGGTCACCGCCTAGCCAGAGGTAAGCACTATTAAAAGATTGGTGACGCGCTTAAGGTTTAAGCTGCTCTATGTAGTGCATTATAGTATTCGAATACAAGATTTAGCAGGCGTAATAGTCGCTAAAAACTGCCTATTTGTATCAACATAGTTATATTTAGCGCATTTACTCTAACCCATAGCAAGTGAATGACTACTGCGGTAATTTAGAATTTATCAAACTAAAATAACTTCGCACAAACACTGTTTTTTTTATACAGTTAAAGATTCAGTTGCATATACTCGATCTATTACGGAATTTTTCCGCCTTTCCCATGGTGTGGTTCAGGGGTTATTAATAATGACTTGCCATTCAGAAACTTAAAAAATAGACTCGGTTAATAAATCAATGAAATATGGAAATTTTCCACCTTGCATAAAGGATTTTTTCCGTACACTAAATTGTTATATTCACAAGGAGTATTCAAATCTGTGTTTTGTTCAAACTGTGGTAATGAAATGGCTGTTGAACATATATTTTGTTCTTCGTGCGGCACAAAAAAAGAAGCTAGTGGTAACTCGATTTCTAGTGGTAAAAAAAGTGTAAATACAATTGGGTCAGAAATTGTCGATAGCTCTATTCATATTGGCGATAATTACAATGACTCGAATAAAATTGATCCGAATATCCTGAATATAAAGCGTCACTTAGTAAACCTACCCTGGTCATCAAATGGTAAAGTTGCTAACCGTTCCTCTATTTTAAAATTAGGAACTTGGGGAAGTCTTGCGAGCATTATTGGTTTTTTACTCCCATATTTCACTTCTCTGAGCTACATCCCTCATTTATTCATAATTGGTTTAGGCATCTCTTTAACTTTTGTAATGCTCTCTTTTACTTTAAAAAGATTTAGGTTTACCCATTTTTGGGGCTTAAATAATTTGGAGGCGGGAACAAAAGATGGGATTTATCTTTCGAAAATCACATGTGATTGTCCATGGTGTCAATCGGAAATGAAATTATGTATTGTGGGTCCTAAAAACTATAAAAAGCATACATTGCTTTGCCAAAGGAATCCGAGCCAACATCGTATATTATTTGACGCAACTGTTTTGCCCGATATTAACGAGTGAATATAACAATCGCATTAAGGATGGACGCAAAAAGCTTGGCTTCGCTCATTCTTCGCTATTATAGCCAAGCTTTGTTGCGCCACTTATGCGGGCGTTATACGCTATGAGCATCAAGGATAGAAATGCAGCTTAAAAAACCTAAGTATCTTCTCATTACTCAAAAGTTAGGGCTTAAGTTACCACTAGTTTGGTGTGCTTCTGCGTTCTTAATTGGCGTGCTTACTCAAGAAATAGCAGCTGCAATCTTCATTTCATTTTCATCTTTTTTCTTAACTTGGCTTACTTGCAAACTTTCAGGCTTTGTCTTCAGCTTCCAAGAACACAGCGGCATTCTAAAAAACCATATTTACGACAACGTTATAAAAGCGATTTGGTTTATAACTCTGTTTTGCCTCGTAGTGAATTTCTTTGAATCTCTACTCGCTAAAACAGGAAGTGAAGCATTCTTGGGCTGTGTATTTCCAATCGTCTATTTTGGCTTTATGCTTTCTGCATCAAACCGCTGGGGTATGCACTTCGTTGAAAAGCGCGTATAACAAAAAAATTAAGTCACTCACTTCGTTCGTTGGGACGCATACATGCGGGGCGGCTTCGCCATTATGCCCCACATGCTTGCGCCCCTTATTTAAAAGTTAGAAGGCGCCAGCCTAAACCTCGTTTGGCTTAATACAAATCTCAATGCAACTACCCTCACCTGCTTTCACCAACATCGCTCTGGCTTTTGGTGGTTTTAACTTCGCCGCATTAACTTCAAAGGTTGCGCAATAGGCGCTTTACCGCCAAGTTCTTTTTCTAGGCCAACAAGCGCCATTGCACTTGGTAATTCATAGGGCGGCTTGCTTTAGTCAAATCAACTACATCACTGCACTGTTGTTTTACTTGTTTGTGTTAATAATCAATCGTATGCTGACCTTATTAGTTTTTAATAAGGCCAAAGGTGCAGGCTCTGCTTCTAACAAAGCGCTTAAGCCACTCCCTTCGGTCACTGGGACGCCTATACGCGGGGCGGCTTCGCCAATTATGCCCCACGTATCTGCGCCCCTTAGCTTAAAGTTAGAAGGCGTCACCCTAAACTACGTTTGGCTTTATAAAATTATAAGTTCAACTACCCTCACCTGTTGTTTCCAACATCGCCCAAGCATTGGTAGTTTTAATGACACCGCGCTTACTTCAAAGGTTGCGCAATAGGCGCTTTATTGCCGAGTTATTATTTCAATTCTGCAAGCGCCATTGCACTTGGTAATTCATAGGGCGGCTTGCTTCAGCTAAATCAACTACATCACTGCACTGGCATTTTGCTTGTTTGTGTTAACAATCAATCGTATGCTGGCTTAATTAGTTTTTAATAAGGCCAAAGGAATAGGCTCTGCTTCTAACAAAGCGCTTAAGCCTCTCCCTTCGGTCGCTGGGACGCATTTACGCGGGGCGGCTTCGCCATTATGCCCCACGCAACTGCGCCCCTTAGCTTAAAGTTATACGGCACGAGCATTCAGGTTCCCAAGGTCACCTGACTCGTAACAAACTGCGTAAACAGGCCCAAAGGTCAGTAGTAACGTTTGAGCTTTTATGTCACGCTTTTAGCGTAAGCGATGCCGTATAAGACGCGGCTTGATAAAGGCATCGCTTACGCTAAAAGTGTAGCATTCAAACTGCGAGAGACTGCTCGCGCGGCGGCTGAGTAACAGGGAAAATTTGCTAGGTACACGGAATTAATTAAATAAAAGACCTTACATCGATTCTCGTGCTCGTATAACAACACGTTCAAACGGACACGAATACCAACGGCGGGTTTCTCTTGCTCGGCAAGCGTGCCGTTTAACTTAAATGTTAGGTGCTTCAAGTAAAACCATGTATCACAAATATTTTCAGGATTCGGACGTAAAATCGGAATTTCGAAAGGAATACATTTCCTTATGGCCTGGTTGGCTTGGTGAAAACAACCAGTACAAACTGGATTCGGTCACTGAGCATGAGTGGCAAAGATTTCACAATTTCTTAATTCTTTTAGAAAGTAAGTTTCAAATTCAAAAGGCAAATTGCAGCACTGAAACACTAACTAAAATAACCAACGTTTCGACTGTTCTTGATAGCTATGAACAATCATTGAATAAAGACTCTTCACAGTTTTATCAGTTTGTAATTCCAGAACTAGAATGCGTTATCTCAGAGGAATGGGATTATACTTATATTGTTTGGTATCGTGACAACACAACGATAGCGGCTTTAGCTCCTTACATTAAAAAGGCAGGTCTGTGTCATTTTTCATAAACGCACCTAACAAAAAAATAAAGTCACTCACTTCGTTCGCTGGGACGCATACATGCGGGGCGGCTTCGCCATTATGCCCCACATGCCTGCGCCCCTTATTTAAAAGTTATATTCTTTGGGGAAATATCGAACATGAATCATGAGCACGAGCCTACAGTGCTAATTAGTTTTTGCCATTTCCTATTATTTTTATGTGGGTTATTAGTTAGCATCGCAATCTACAAATTTTTTGAAGTACCAAATAATCAAATATGGCCACTAACTATTGGCTGTATTTTATCTATAGGTTTACCTGTGTCTTTCGGGTTAGTTAGAAATAAAACACTCTCAAAGGCTTTTAATGAACTTGCGGGTAGTAGTTCAAAACTTGGACAAGGAGGATATAAATCAAATAAAGTAGCTTTATGGATATGGACTAGCTTGGTTCTTTTTACAATTTGCGGCGCGATTTATGAGCGAATATAACAAAGCGCTAAAGCTCACTCCCTTCGGTCGCTGGGACGCTAACACGTGGGCTGACTCACTTCGTTCGGATTTTAGCCCACGCGCTAGCGCCCCTTAGCTTAAGGTTATAACTCTAGGAGAAACTTTTGAAAGGAAAGTTTAATAAACGGACTTTGATTCGATGGAAGGTCTATATTGACCGTTCAAAGATGTATATTGGCTATATTCAATTTTTACTCATCATATTTGTTTTCATTAACTCACTAGAAAACAACCCTGTTAGTCAATTCGTTATTGAAAGACCTCTTATGGCAGTACCTGTGATATTGGTTCTGTTTGTGGTTTGTTCTTTAATTTTAGGCTATTTGGATTCAAAGCTAGGATTTAGGGAAGAGGAAATAAGAAACCACGCTTTTTCGAACCCAGTTTTGCGTCAAATTCAGCTATCAATCGATGAGTTAAACACAAAAATCGATACAATAGATAAAGAGAATCGTAGTGGTAACAACGAGTTATAACAAACCACTCAAGCCTCTCGCTTCGCTCGTTGGGACTCTAACACATGGGCTGCGTCACTTCGCTCCTAATTTTAGCCCATGTATTATCGCCCCTTAGTGGGGTGTTATGTACTCAAGGAAATATGAACCTATTATTTGTTTGTTCAGAAAATCGTTTGCGTAGCCCAACCGGTGAGGAAGTTTTCTCTGAATATGAAGGAATCAACGCAATCGGGTGCGGCACAAATGCAGATGCCGAAACACCGCTTTCAGGCGATCTTATTGAATGGGCCGACGCCATCTTAGTTATGGAAAAATCTCACAGAATCAAAGTCGCCAAAAAGTACAAAGATCTACTTAAAGGTAAAAAACTGGCTTGCTTAGACATACCAGACAATTACGAGCGCATGCAGCCCGAACTTGTTCGTCTTTTAAAGAATAAGGTGACAAAGTTTGTGCGGTTGTAATTGGCACGTACATAACAAACCAATAAACTCACTCACTACGTTCGCTGGGACGCATACACGTGGGGCGGCTTCGCCATTATGCCCCACATGCCTGCGCCCGTTATTGGAAAGTTAGTTACCAAGTAGAGAACTATGGAAGTTTCAAAAGCCAAATCATCTCCCAATATTGCTAGGGCTGTTATTATTATTGGCTTGGGCTTTTTCCTTGCTTTGCTATTCTTTTACTTAACTAATTCCTTTGATCGCAAACTTACCACGACACTCTCATTTATTATTTCATCGTTGTCTTTCTGGCAATTGTATTCCTCTATTCAAGTGTCAAAAACATTTAGTGCTATTGAGATAAGCTTGGACAAACATCCTTATTCATTTACCGTGTTTCAGGTTATATATTCAGTGACAGGTTTCTATTGTCTAATCTTTGGCATCTATAGGTTGTATTGGTATGGTAACTAACAAAACGCTGTTGGCACTCCCTTCGGTCGTTGGGACGCATACACGGGGCCGCTTCGCGATTATAGCCCCGTGCCTACGCCCCAAAGCTTAGTGTTAGAAGGCGGCAGCCTAAACTACGTTTGGCTTAATAAAAATATCAGTTCAACCACCCTCATCTGTTGTTTCAAAAATCGCTCTGGCTTTTGGTAGTTTTAATGTCACCGCGCTTACTTCAAAGGTTGCGCAATAGGCGCTTTATCGACAAGTTTTTATCTTAAGTCAGCTAGCGCCATTGCACTTGGTAATTCATAGGGCGGCTTGCTTCAGTCAAATCAAAACCATCACTGCACAGTCGTTTTACTTGTTTGTGTTAATAATCAATCGTATGCTGGCTTCATTAGTTTTTAATTAGGCCAAAGGAATAGGCTTCCCTTCTAACAAGGCGCTTAAGTCACTCCCTTCGGTCGTTCGGACGCATTTACGCGGGGCGGCTTCGCCATTATGCCCCACGCAACTGCGCCGCTTAGCTTAAAGTTATGTTTCAAGGAAGTTTTAATGGAGTTCACTAAATGGAAGTCGCTTCGCTTAATCTGGTTTCCGTGGTTTCTTTTTCATCTTTATGTCTACGTAAAGTACTCATTCTTCGTAGATTCGCCAGATTCGTTACAGTTTATTCGAAGTTCAATTACGACACTTGTTTTGGTTGGTTGTTTATTTTACTCAGTAGGATTTAAGTGTTTTACCAGATTGTTCTGGCAATCTGTGTTCGTAATCGCTGTAATTGACGAACTGTTCGGGATTTACGAGTTAGATGAATTCAGTGTATTGAACTACCTAATCATATCTACCTTTTATTTGGTTCTTGTACTGTATGCATTCAAAAATAGAACAATTTGGTGGCAGTCTCAGGCAAATGAAACATAACAACCCAATCAACACACTCACTGCGTTCGCTGGGACGCATACACGCGGGGCGGCTTCGCCATTATGCCCCACATGTCTGCGCCCGTTATTGGAAAGTTATGTGACTGGTTGTTGACCTTATGGAAATGGGATTTTGGGAAATACAGTCTTATACCATCGCTAGTGATGTAGGCGACAGAGATGGTATAGGAGTAGAGTTTTATTGCCATGGAAAAATGATCATGGAAATCTTCAGAGATGATACGAAAAGAACAAGAGAAGTAACTTTATACAAAAAAGAGTTACCGCTTGCTCTTGTTGAGAAAGCTATCCAAATATTCAAACAAGAAATACCCGAAGAGTTCGAAGATTAAATTAGCAAAGTCACATAACAAAAAAATTAAGTCTCTCACTTCGTTCGCTGGGACGCATACACGTGGGCTGCTTCGCATTATAGCCCACATGTATGCGCCCCTTATTTAAAAGTTATATTCTTTGAGGAAAGTTTGGCCATGAATCATGAGCGCGAGCCGTCAGTGCTGATTAGTCTATGCCATTTCCTATTATTTCTATCTGGGTTATTAGTTGGCATCGCAATTTACAATCTTTTTGAAGTGCCAAATGACCAGATATGGCCGCTCACAATTGGTTGTATTTTATCTATAGGCTTACCCGTGTCTTTCGGTTTTATTAGAAAGAAAACTCTTTCAGAGGCTTTCAAAGAACTTGCAGGTAGTAGCTCAAAGCTTGGCCAAGGCGGATATAAATCAAATATAGTGGCTTTATGGATATGGACTAGCTTGGTACTTTTTACAATTTGCGGTGCGATTTATGAACGAATATAACAACTCAATTAACTCACTCACTTAGTTCGCGGGGACGCATACTCGCGGGGCGGCTTCGCCATTATGCCCCACGTGCCTGCGCCCGTTATTGAAAAGTTATAAGCCACGTTGTAGATGAAAAAATTTCAGATTATTTTTGGTACTACTATCTTCATTTCCCTAATGCTATCTGCCTTGTTCAGGTTGTTAGGAATAGAGCAATATCAGGTAATTTCAGGTGTACCAGGTCTGATAATTTTATTTTTAATTTTTCTGGGCCATTTCGTAACACTAGATGAGGATCTCGCCGGTGGTTGGTCTAATCCAGATGCCTCAAAAAAAGTTGCTCTACTGTCAGTCGGGGAACTTGCATTAAAACTTATTGCGTTGTTATTTGGCCTTTGGCTAGTACTAAGTTAATTTAAACAGTGGCTTATAACAAACCACTCAAGGCACTCGCTTCGCTCGCTGGGACGCTAACACATGGGCTGCGTCACTTCGTTCCTAATTTTAGCCCATGTGTTATCGCCCCTTAGTGGGAAGTTAGGTGCTTCAATGGCATTCAAACCACCTTTCCATGAACAAATACTAGAACTCGCTTTGACTATGACCAACGAGCCTTCAACAAAAGTTTACTGGGAAGCACATAATAAGCTTAGAGTCATTTGCGAAACTCACAAGAACTCAGCTCTAGATCACCCGTTTCAGTGGGAAACTCTTGCTGACTTCACTGTGGATAGTGAAGTGAAATTAGCTGTGTATTTAAAGGCTCTTGAATTAGCGCAAAAGTACAACCTGCTTTCATACGTTGTATCGGTTGCTACAGAGATCTCGGAATTATACTTGGAGCAAAATGACAATGACCATGCAATGATTTATTCTAAAATCGCAAAGACTGCCACTCTACAGATGGAAGTATAAAAAGTTGATTAAAGGTTGGTTTAGGCACGCACCTAACAAAAAAATCAAGTCACTCACTTCGTTCGCTGGGACGCATACATGAGGGGCGGCTTCGCCATTATGCCCCACATGCCTGCGCCCCTTATTTAAAAGTTATGTGCTAAAAGGATTTATATGAGAAATTGGGAAAATTTAACATTCATTCAGAAGGCTGTAATAGGCATCTGCATATTGGTAATTGCAGCGTTAGCTCCCGAAATCGCGCTACTCTTGCAGTTTGGCGGTATCGAAGTAGCGTTTGCATTTTTGCTTGTCGCCTTTCAACCTCTTTCGGCTTGGCTACAACGCTTCTACGTACAGTTTAAAAACATTCTTAATCTCGCATTAATTTCTATCAGGCATAGTAATTCTGCAAAACCTAGCGTCTTCGCATTACAAGCATCATTTTGTTGTCTGGCATTAGCTTTGACAGGCTCTGGTATATTCGCCTTTAGCTTTTTCATGCCTGGAATGCTGCTAAACGGGGTAATGACGTGAACGCACATAACAACTCAATTAACTCGCTCACTTCGTTCGCTGGGACGCATACACGCAGGGCGGCTTCGCCATTATGCCCTACGCGCCTGCGCCCGTTATTGAAAAGTTAGAAGGCGGCAGCCTAAACTGCGTTTGGCTTTATAAAAATATCAGTTCAACCACCCTATTCTGTTGTTTCCAACATCGCCCTAGCATTGGTAGTTTTAATGTCACCGCGCTTACTTCAAAGGTTGTGCAATAGGCGCTTCATCGCCTAGTTT
Organism: Alteromonas sp. CI.11.F.A3; assembly: GCF_032925565.1. Taxonomy (NCBI): domain Bacteria; kingdom Pseudomonadati; phylum Pseudomonadota; class Gammaproteobacteria; order Alteromonadales; family Alteromonadaceae; genus Alteromonas; species Alteromonas sp. CI.11.F.A3. The sequence goes on along the minus strand of NZ_CP136708.1, from coordinate 2,174,533 downwards.
TTATTTTAAGTCAGCAAGCGCCATTGCACTTGGTAATTCATAGGGCGGCTTGCTTCAGTCAAATCAACTACATCACTGCACAGTCGTTCTACTTGTTTATGTTAATAATCAATCGTATGCTGGATTTATTAGTTTTTAAAAATGCCAAGGGAATAGGCTCTGCTTCTAACAAAGCGCTTAAGTCACTCCCTTCGGTCGTTCGGACGCATTTACGCGGGGCGGCTTCGCCATTGTGCCCCACGCAACTGCGCCGCTTAGCTTAAAGTTATGTGCTTCTATGATATGGATATTTTAATTGTTTGAATTAGCTTTAATAGCAGTAATTGCAACTATCCTAAATGCGTTAACTGTAGAGCTTCATTGCAGGCTTCAAACTCGCCATATAGCTAAACAAAGAACAGTTTCTAATTTGATTAAGCATTATCTTTTAATGCTACCTTTTATTTTCGGCATGCTGCTCTTCCTATCTATTATTCAAACCAAAATTGACCAATTGGGTATCAGCTCTATTAGAGAATCTCTGTTGTTATTGGCTTTGGTTGTTCTTTTTTTATCGCCTTTTATCTATATCATGGACTGGCGCTATCCAGGTTTAGTCAGCAAAATGGAAAACTGGAGAAAAGGAGTATCAGATTAAATGCAAATTCTAGGTAATTTTAGGGACGCACATAACAAAAAAATCAAGTCACTCACTGCGTTCGCTGGGACGCATACATGCGGGGCGGCTTCGCCATTATGCCCCACATGCCTGCGCCCCTTATTTAAAAGTTATATGCTACCAGGAAAACCTAACTCATGGTTTACTTATTAGCTGGAATTGTTTGTTTTCATTTGGCTTGGGCATTTTTTAATACTCTAGCTGTTAACAGCACATTGTTCATCAATAATAGCTCTCGAGTTATTACGTTACTTGTTAATCGGTTTATTCCGGTAGGTGGTCCTGCTATTACTTTGCTTGTCCTTCGCTCAATAAACCCTAAAGTAAATAGCGGCAATCCAGTTGCGGACAATTCTGGTAGTAGCAACTTATATTCGGGTAATGAGGGTTCTGGTGGTGGCTGTAGTGATTAATTTAGCTAAAGTAGGTTGTATTAAAAATGGCTTATAACAAAAAAATTAAGTACGCCCGCTGCGCGGGCTGGGACGCAAACACGCGGGGCTGCTTCGCTATTATGCCCCACATGTCTGCGCCCCTTATTTAAAAGTTATGTTTCTCGGAAGATATTTTGGAAAATTTAGTAAAAGTCAGTATTACGCTGACATCGGATAATATTCAAAATGCCTGTACAGAAACTATGTGGGCAAAGCCTTTGGGCAACGGTCATTACAGACTACAGAACTCGCCGTTCGCAGCTTATGGTTTTAGTTATCTTGATGTTGTAAAAGCAATAGGTAATGGAATTCCGGACGTTGTAGAAATTGTTGAAAACTCAGGTCATTCAACTTATCGAGTACTGCTCAAAGCTGGTGTTCTTGAAAGTGATAGATTCAGGCAATATTGGCAGAAACTAGAAAATATTGGCTGTACATATGAAGGCTCTCAATCAAAGTTACTAAGTATTGATGTACCGCCTTCAACTGATATATTTAAAGCTTATTCAATTTTAGAATCAGGAGAATCTGCCGGCGTGTGGGAGTTTGAAGAGGCAAAGTGTGCTCATAGCACCGAAACATAACAAACACATTAAGTCGCTTCGCTGGGACGCTAACACATGGGCTGCGTCACTTCGTTCCTAATTTTAGCCCATGTGTTATCGCCCCTTATGTGGGTGTTAGATACTCGCAGGTATCCATGACATTATTTCTCTTTTTGGCTTGCATGCTTAATTTTTTATTTTTTGGTAGCAGAGGCTTACTAATTGCTTCGAAACTAAAACAACTAATCGGGTACAACGGAAGCACATTGAGCCTTTATTACAAAATACAGAATAGAGCTTTTTCAAATTCTAATACTCTAGTTAACGAAACAAATTCTGAAGCCCTAACTCTACTAATTCAATGCAAGCAAAATATTAGAGTCATGTTTGCAATTGGCTTTGGATGTATTGTTGCCTCAATTCCTTTTGCATAGTAAAAACGTATCTAACAAAAAAATTAAGTTCGCCCGCTGCGCGGGCTGGGACGCATACACGCGGGGCGGCTTCGCCATTATGCCCCACATGTATGCGCCCCTTATTTAAAAGTTAGAAGCCAAGGAGAATCATGGCTCGTCGTTCAGAATTCAAAGGAATTGTAAGAAACTTTGCTCACATGCTAAATAACCGCAATAACGATCATCTTGGTTACTGGACTACAGGACAACTATGCTTGCTCGCACAGCAACAGAACATCTCTTCTATATCAATCAATCTGTTAGAAATAGAGCATAACAGCTTAAAAAACCACTTCGAACCTTTTGCTAAAAGCATGCGGAAATCACTCATTAATATGCTGAATTCTCATAAAATTCCCTCATCATGGCTTACGTCAGCTACTGTTACTTTTAGCTTTAATGAAAAATATCAAAAGCAGTATCACTATTGGCGTTCGGCTCTGGGCTCACCCTATCTTATAACGTTGGAAATCACGTCAGACTTAGGCAAAGTGTATAAACAAACATTTGGTGGTAATGTAAATCCACACGATCCTCTTAAGGAACAACGGCGTGCAGGCTTCTAACAAAAAAATTAAGTCACTCACTTCGTTCGCTGGGACGCAAACACGCGGGGCGGCTTCGCCATTATGCCCCACATGCCTGCGCCCCTTATTTAAAAGTTATGCGTCTAGGAAGGATCTGTGAACGAATTTTACCTAATTGAAAAAAGGATTTCGGAAATACAAACAAAGATCGAGCTCTATGAAGAACTTTATGGGACTGAAGAATCGGTAGCTTCCCTTAACAAAACTTTCCCTGAATGCTTTGCAAAACTTCAAGAGGCGCTTTTTTTTGAAATTATTTGCCGAATAAGTGCTCTATTTGATCCTGCTTCTTCTGGGAATGACAAAAACTTAACGTTAGATTATTTAGTTAGTATTAGCGATAAAGCCGACTCAAAAGAAATACATTCGGTACTTGAATCTTTGAAATCTGATTTCAAAGAAACAGGTTTAAAAAAAATTCGAAATAAACTTTATGCTCACAATGATTTGAGTGCATATATGCGCAAGAAAAAGTTCGCTACAAATATAACCTACAAGTCTTTAACATCTTTGTTGGTCAAATGTTTTTCCTTTGTTCGAGATTTAGGTATAGAGTCCGGGAAAGTGAAGCCGGATCAGCTAATCTATCGTTCTACAAAACTACCTAAAAATCGTAATGGAAAAGCGTTGATCGACAGGTTAAACAACGCATAACAAACCGCTGTAGTCGGTCGCAAGCTCCCTGGGACAATAACACGTGGGCTCAGTCGCTTCGCTCCAAATTTTAGCCCACGTGTTATTGCCCCTAAGCGGGGTGTTAGGCGTCATTTACTTACAGCATCCAAAAGTAGGTTCAGCCGTGACATTCCAGCAACAAGGTTGATTCGCTAGGTTGTCTTTACGGCTTGCTTTTTCGGTCGTTTCAACGGCTTTAGCAACGCGCATTTTATCAACACCGAAACGCCAACATTCAACATCACCAGTCTTCTAAACTCGCTCTTTTATCCAGCGATGTCGTTAACATCTGGCATTTCGCACAGGGTTGTTTTATCTTAAATTTAATAATTTAAACACGCGGTCTAATTGGCTAGTGGTGGCAGCAAAGCTGCGTACTTTCAGTTGTACGCCTAACAAAACGCTGTTGCCACTCCCTTCGGTCGCTGGGACGCTAACACGCGGGCTGACTCGCTTCGCTCGGATTTTAGCCCACGTGCTAGCGCCCCAAAGCTTAGCGTTATACGCCATGGAGTTTTTAGTTTTTGCAGTTTGAGCAGGTATATTCTCGAATTAAGATCGATTCAGCTATTTTCACATTCGGCGCTCCGAAGGAATCACCAAATTCATTTTGTTATAGAATTTTTTGCGCTGGAGAAAGCTCTTACTCGGTAGAACAGTTTGATCCCAGTAACCTTAACGGACTGAAAGTAATTGTCGAAAAATTAAGCCAACTAACCCCTAATAAGCCTCGCGCTACAATAAAAATAAGAGTCAGTAGATTTATGTCAGTTCGTCTGAGTTTCAAAAAATATGATGAAGAAAAAGGGTTTAAAGTTAAAGCTTATATTCTTGGCTTCCTCTATTTCAGTAGCACCGGCTTTCTAGGTAGTTACGTGACAGTCCAACAAATTAAAAGCTTAATTAACTATCTTAATAAGTGTATTGAATCAAAAAGTGGCGTATAACAAAAAAATTAAGTCACTCACTTCGTTCGCTGGGACGCAAACACGCAGGGCGGCTTCGCCATTATGCCCCACGTGCCTGCGCCCGTTATCGAAAAGTTATACGCTATGAGCATCAAGGATAGAAATGCAGCTTAAAAAACCTAAGTATCTTCTCATTACTCAAAAGTTAGGGCTTAAGTTACCACTAGTTTGGTGTGGTTCAGCGTTCTTAATTGGCGTGTTTACTCAAGAAATAGCAGCTGCAATCTTCATTTCATTTTCATCTTTTTTCTTAACTTGGCTTACTTGCAAACTTTCAGGCTTTTTCTTCAGCTTCCAAGAACACAGCGGCATTCTAAAAAACCACACTTACGACAACGTTATAAAAGCAATTTGGTTTATAACTCTGTTTTGCCTCATAGTGAATTTCTTTAAATCTCTACTCATTAAAACAGGAAGTGAAGCATTCTTGGGCTGTGTATTTTCAATCGTTTATTTTGCCTTTATGCTTTCTGCATCAAACCGCTGGGGTATGCACTTCGTTGAAAAACGCGTATAACAAAAAAATTAAGCCACTCACTTCGTTCGCTGGGACGCATACACGCGGGGCGGCTTCGCCATTATGCCCCACATGCCTGCGCCCCTTATTTAAAAGTTATGTTCTTTAAATGGATTTAGTGAATTGAATAAAAGCAGAAAATTTAAACTTTGGTTATTAGCTTTAATTGTCTGTATTGTTGGCTTTCAGTTTTCTGCACCAAGCATGACTTTTTATACTAACCCGTTCTATATCGGCAGCTTCGTTTTCGCTATAGCAATATTAATAAATTCGCTTAATCACTTCTGTCCACAGTGTAAAAGAAATCAGGTTGTGCTTTCGTTAAAGCGGTTTAAACTACCCAATGATACATGGCCCAATTGTGGTTACACGTTCGGTAAAAATGGTGTTGAGTAATCTCAGTGGCTTAGAACATAACAAAAAAATCAAGTCACTCACTTCGTTCGCTGGGACGCAAACACGCGGGGCGGCTTCGCCATTATGCCCAACATGTCTGCGCCCCTTATTTAAAAGTTATGCCTCAGGTAAATGAAAAAATTAGTTCTCATTTTTAAAGTTGTCTTTTTAGTTTTGCTCGGAGTTCTTTCCGTAAAAATGATGTACGGTGATCCCGTACAGAAACCAATAGAGTCACTTTTAGCACAGCGCATTGATTATGCCGAATGTCCTACCGATAAATACGCAAGGCCATTTTTTCAAGTTAAAGGCGATGAGACAAAATTTCATGTTATTAAAGAATTTGCCTATCGGACAGGATGCTCTGGGAAGAAAGAAAGCACAATAATCGGTAAATCCGTATCCTTTAGCTATTTCAAAGATTCACCAACTTCTGGCAAAGTAATAGAGGTATCTATAAACGGTAGTCAGATTTATTCACAAAATGAATTTGTGGGTAAATCAACTTCAGCAGGGGCGTTACTCTTTATGGTTGTTGTCGCATTCTCAATCTGGAGCTTTTTTGGTGTAAAAAGGCATAACAATCCACTGTAGTCGCCCGCAAGCGGGCTGGGACAAATACACGTAGGCTCAGTCGCTTCGCTCCAATTTTAGCCTACGTGTATTTGCCCCTAAGTGGGGTGTTAGGCCTATTTTGATGAAGTCAGTGACGATCATTTTATTTTCTCTATTTCTTGGCTCATGTTCAATGAGAGACGATTATCCTAGTGAGTGGGGGACTCTGCTTTCTGACTGTTCAGACGAAACCATATTGGTGAGCAACAAGGGTTTACGCTCTTCTGAGTATGGAGATGATAAGTTATCAGCAATGCTCGTCCCCGATGCTCAATATAGTCATCTCGCAGATCAGTTAAGAGTATCGATTGTCGCTTCCGCAAGCACTATAAGCATTGATTTACTTTTAGATTCCGAAATAGTTGAAACACTTAGTATAAATACATCCGAATTCAAAGGGTGTGAAAATGGTGGTTTTGTTGTAGCTCGCAGTTCAGTTGTTAACAGCGGCGGTGCCATAGCAAAAGAATGGTGGGAGTTTACATTATACTTCAAATCAGACTCATTGATTGTGTCAAAGAAAAAGGGGGCTATTGGAACACTGTTCTTTGTTCCAATAGCAGGCACAGAAACTCAGTGGCTTCGTTTTGACAAGGCCTAACAAACGCATAAACATGCTCACTTCGTTCGCTGGGACACTAACACGGCGCGCCTTCGGCTATTATGCGCGCCATGTTAGTGCCCGTTATGCGAGGTGTTAGGCTTCTCACATAGGCAACTGGTTTTATAATGGAAAAGGAAATTTCTAGGTTCATTCAAGAGTTTTTATCCTTCACACCACAAGGGTCTTTATATTCTGTAGCGCGGCTACTAAATCAAGAAGAACACGAGAAGTATAAATGCATTATGATTCGATGGAGCTCTTGGCATTTTTGGTATTTCAACGCACCAAAGTCAAAAACTATAAAGAAAATTGCAAAAGATTTTCGTAAAAAGATTGGCATGTATGGAATTGAAGGTGCTAACTCACTTGTCACAGGTGTTATAGCTAGAGAGTCCGGCGGTTGTGTTTTTGTAACAACATACTCTACAGGTAATCAAAAAATGGAACCATTGTGTTTCGTTATGGAAAACCAAGATAAAAATTGGGCGCTTATGCAACATGAGGTTTAAATAAGCTAAAGTGGCAAAGCCTAACAACACAATCAACTCACTCACTTCGTTCGCTGGGACGCAGACACGTGGGGCGGCTTCGCCATTATGCCCCACATGCCTGCGCCCCTTATCTAGAAGTTATATTTTTCGGTGACAATTATGGACATAGTTACAACTGGAGTTGCTTTTCTAATAGGTGTAGCAACAGGCGCAGGAGGCACATACTTTGCCGATAAATATACCGATAAGAGACGAAATAAAGAAAAGAACAAACAAGATGCATCTCTTTTCGAAAACATTTGGAACCAGCACCTTCCACTACTGAAAGAGATGAAAGAAGATTTAGAAAATCCAGATTTAATACATCACCGGAATTTTTATCTACTAGACAGCTCATGGATGTTCAACTTCGATGCCCCTTATCTTGTTTATTACATTGATAAACATTCAAGTCTGGAAAATCAAGTGGCAATCTTAGAGTCTCATGGCTTTGTAACGGAAAATTCGGAGCCCGGGAAAAATGTTCGCAGGTTTCGATTTACAGAGCAGTTCGTTGAAAAGTTGAGGGCAAAAAAATATAACAAACGCATTAACTCGCTCGCGGGCTCGCTGGAGAGCTCCCCCTATAAAGTAGACACCTAACCAAATATCAGGTAGGTGCAAAATGGCATGCTTCGCATATTGTGCCATTCCGTCACTGCCCGTTAGCTTAAAATTAGGCACCATGGAAGGAACAATGAAAAATTTTACTTCAAATGCAATATTTGCAGCACTTTTAGGCGCAATTGTTTGGTTCTTGTCTCCTTATATAACTGGCGAAGTAGAGCCTTGGGATGCTTTCCCTCTATTCTATTCAGTATCTTTGATCATCATGGGTTTTATAGCTGCTATCCCTAAAACCGCTTCGTTAGCTAGCATCTATGTTGGTACTATTGTTGGTCAGTTTCTTTATATGCTAGTTTTCTTATCTAGCGGTCCTCTTATACTGGTGGGTGTATTTAGTTTAGCTATTTACAGCTTACTCACGTTAGTTGGCCCCCTTGTAAAACGAAGGCTCAATGATGCCTAACAAGCCAATAAACAACGCACGCTCGGCGTGCTCGGACAATTCCTCGCTGGCGGCAGCGCCATTTTCGCCAGCAAGAAATTACCAGTTATTGGGGTGTTAGTTGCAATAAGGATGTTTATAAATTATGTATTGCCCTAGAACGAAAACACCTCTTAAAAAAGTCAATGTTGGCAGGGTATCCGTATATGTAAGTGAAGCTTGTGGCGGTGTACTTTTAGAAAATCAAACTCTCAAAAATTTTGAATGCCCGAGCGACAAACGAGGAAAGGCTTTAGCTAACCATTTAAGTCAATTCCATAATGAAGTAGCTGATCTTACGCAAAGAGTAAGTTGCCCTGTGTGCTCAGACACAGTAATGCTACGACGTTTCTATAGTCCATTACATGCTGTTGAAATAGATGAATGCCCAGGTTGTGGTGCAATATGGCTGGATACTGGCGAACTTGAAAAGTTGCAGTCTTTGATGCTCAGCGAAAAGGATCGAGCAATTCTTCGTCACGAGTTGATGAAAGAACACGAGAGAATCGAAGTTAAAGGTCTTCCTCATAAACATGACAACTGGCATAGACGAAGCGACAAGGTAGACGCACTTTTTGACCTTGCTTCATATATTACCAATGGTTGGTAGTATCATTGCGTATAACAAAACGCTATTGTCACTCACTTCGTTCGCTGGGACGCAAACACGGGGCCGCTTCGCGATTATAACCCCGTGCCTGCTCCCCAAAACTTAGTGTTATGTTTCAAGTGGATGTCAGATGAAATTTCTCTTTATTTTTGTTCTTTTAGGGAGTGTAGCCTGCACGTCGTTGGACGCTGAAAAAAATGATGTAGAAAGCAATTTCTTTGTAGGCATCCAAAATGACGTTTTAGTATACGAAGGGTCGATAACTAAGTCTTCGAACTTAGCGATTTTTCAAGCATTTGAAAAGTCAAAGGAAAAGCCAAAAATACTTATTATTTCAAGTTCAGGTGGAGAAATTAGTGCAGGGATGGACCTCGGTGAGTGGATACACAGCAATAAGCTAAATATAGAAATAAAAAATCTCTGTTTATCCTCGTGTGCAAACTATGTTTTACCCGCAGGTAATATTAAATACTTGCATAAAGACACAATTTTAATGTGGCACGGAAGTGCTTGGCAGAAACAGTGGGATACCACAGATTCTGACGAATCATTTTATTCTAGCTATTTACCCAAAATGAGAAAAAGAGAAGCTGCTTTTTATCATAGAATAGGAGTCGATAATCTTATTACTGTGTACGGACAAAATGAAATGACCATGTGGGATAAATTAACATCTCTTTTTGGCAATGATTTAATAGGATGGGATTACAGCTTAGATGATTTAGAACGATTTGGCATATCGAAAATTATTCTCATAGACAATCATTGGAATTGGCGCGAATATCAGCCTAAAGCTCGCAACGCGATAAAACGGATTACATTAAAAGGGAATTATTCATTTATGCTTCATAGGTTTGAAACATAACAAAAAATTTAAGTTCGCCCGCAGCTCGGGCTGGGACGCAAACATGTGGGCTGCTCACTTCGTTCGGATTTTAGCCCACACGTCTACGCCCCTTATTTAAAAGTTATATGCTTCTTGGGAACTTCATCAATAAGGATTTTTATGAATCTAAATGCAACGTTTTGGGGACAAGCACTATTCATTCTCGCGTTAGTTGTAATTTTCTTTACCATCAAATTTGCTAAAGGAAAGGCTGACAATATCGGGTTGGTTGCCATTTACGCCGTCTTGCTCAACTTCTTGATTCCACCCGTCGGGTGGTTTTATTGTTACCGATGGGCAAATAAATAATGACTTAAAACAAATACCATCCACTTTGTAGCTAGGATTATTTTTATTATAAAGTGGGTTTGTAAAAGGTTTAAAATTGTACGCACATAACAACCCAATCAACACACTCACTTCGGCCGCTGAAGGCTATATGCAATGAATGGTTTGAACTTTGTCATAACTTTAGCAATCGTTTTTTTAGTGCACATTGCTCTAGCAAGCTCGATATTATTTCAATTTTCAAAAGTAATATCCAATCTACAACATAAAAAGAAAAACAAATTCACAGCACAGAAAATTAGTGAATTAAAAGCTCATAAGCCTTTGGTTTTGTTAGTTCCGATCATAGGCCCAATAATTGGTTTTGGAATAATTAAAGGGTTAAACACTGATATCCCAGAAAAAGGACTTTTGGTTAATTCACCAGGAAATACAGATATTAGCTCGGATGGTGATTAGAGGTTTGCATGTCTTAGCCTGCTGTTTAATCGATATCCGTAAAAAGATTCATCGAGAAAATATATGACTCATAGTGAAATACATCGCTCACAACGCGTAGGTTGGTTACGTGCAGCAGTACTTGGTGCAAATGACGGAATTGTATCTACTGCAAGCCTTATTATTGGCGTTGCAGCTGCTAGCACTTCTCATGATGGGATTCTTCTCGCAGGTGCTGCAGGTTTAGTGGCTGGGGCTATGTCTATGGCTGCTGGTGAATATGTTTCGGTTAGTTCTCAGTCAGATACTGAAAACGCCGACCTCGCCATTGAAAAAAAATCGCTGGAACAGAATTTCGAGTCTGAAATAGAAGAACTTGCAAAGATATACGAAGGAAGAGGCCTTAATGCCGCTCTGGGTGCTACTGCCGCACGTGTTGGCGGAGCATCTATTACAGTAGGTGCAATCAGAGTGACATTCTGGGGGGCGCTTGCAATGGCATTAACAGCAGTTGTAGGTCGAATCTTTGGCGTAGTTGCATGACAATGGGTTTATCTAGGATAGCTGCTTATTTAAAAGTAAGTTGCTATTGGCTATAAAAAATATCCGCTCCGCAAGCTGGAGTAATTACCTGTTACCGACTCCCCTAATCGCGCCCACAAGTAGTTGCGCTCTAATAACTGGTTAGGCTTTGATGCAAGGATTGGAGTAAATTGAAAATATGAGTTAAGAGAAAAAATACGTTTTAGAGTTGGGAAAAGAAACTATCAACAGTGTGTGAAATGTCTTGTAACAATCTGCTGTAGCCACTCAACGCTAGTTGGGTGTTATATTTCTCGTTAATTTAATCAGGAACGTTCTATTAAAAGATGGACAATATTGATGCTGAATTAGCTTTACAAAAGATAACTAAAATTCAGAACTTAGAGAAAAAATTCTCTCGTGCCTACTACGTCCCCGGTTTTGCGTTTCTATTCGTTGTAATTTTTATTCTCATCAACAACGTGTTTATCTCCCCTATTGGTAATGGTTATCTAGCCATTTTATTGGCTTCCAATATCTTTGTAACAGGAAATGCCGCAATACAAAGAACAGAGTACCTAAGACAAATAATCGCGCTGAAGGAAAGCGAGTGTATTGCACGTTAATATTCTTGGCGAATTAGTTAGATAAACAAGGCTAGTGGAACACTTGAAGTTTATATTTATCGTTCTCATTTTCATATTTATTGGTGGCTGTACCACGGGTAAGCTCTACTACACCGACAAAAGTGGCAAGCGCAATTTAGGCTGTGATGTAGCGTTTACTGGCTTGCCCAGCGTAGATAAATTTGCTGTGGAGTATGCGCTTAGCTTGTGCGCGAAAAACTTTATTGCTAAAGGCTATGCTATCGATGATGAGAATGAATACCTGATTGGCGTAAACACCTCAATCCCGCAGCCACCTTGTGACAAAAAATGGGATCATTCAGTGGCCAAAGCAAAATTCAAACAAGGCTTACTCTCAAAAAAAGAGTACGGTTATATAGTGGCGCATATTGATCTTGGTTTGGCTGAGATAAACCAATGCGAAGATAACAATGAGATTGAAACATTAAAGCTAGGGTGCAAATATGGGCGCTGATTCGTATTATAGCGCTTCTATTTTGCCGCTTTATACTTACAAAATAAGGGAATTAAATGAAAACTAAATTAATCGCCGTTTTGATAGCGTCAGCCATTTCGTCAGGGTGCGCATCCACCTCTAACAAAACGGTGAGTGATTTTCTTGACGGGGCATCTTCTAGCGCAGAAAAAAGAGAACAAGAAGAATCAAACGTAATGCACGCTAAAAAGAATTCACCCGAAACCGATGCCATAGAAGACAGTATGTCAGGTGTATTTACCGCCCTTTTTCGTGGCATATTTGGCTCAGAGTAGCGCCAGCATTCACTAAATATATTGCATATAAAAAGTACGAGACAGGGTTTTGCCGGAAACATTTCCTAAAACCTTTTTGTTAAAAGGCCGTGCTGATTTACTTTATCATAACCCTTTAATTCTTCTGTAAAATGCTTAAGGTTTAAGGGTATTTTCAGCATTAGAGCTATCAAGGGTAAAGCAAAATATGAAATTGGAAATGAAGCATTATTTACTATTTTTATTCTCGTTCGTGACAGTATTTACTTCAAGTGCAGCCCCTCAAATTCTTAGCGTTGAGCAAGATGGTATTGTGGGTCACTATTATCAGCAACCCGCCAATTCATACAAGCAGCCGGTTATTGTGCTTGGTGGTTCAGAAGGCGGAATTCCCACAAAGCTTGCCAAAGTCATCGCCGAAAATGGTCACCCAACATTAGCCGTTGCTTATTTTAAAGCCGCTACACTTCCCAAAGAATTAGAGAAAATTCCTCTCGCCTATTTCGAAAAAGCAACAGCGTGGCTTCAACAAAAACACCCCGCACAAAAACATATCACGCTGGTTGGTTGGTCTAAAGGCGCCGAGTTGGCGTTGCTGCTTGCGTCCCGCGACACTGTATTTGATCGTGTAATCGCCATTGCGCCCAGTTCTGTGGTGTGGGCGGGTATTCTAGCTGATTGGCAGACGGTACCTGGCTCCAGCTGGAGTCAAAACGAAAAGGAATTACCCTTTGTTGCCTTCAACCCAACTGGACCTGTTGAAGGATTGTTAGACCTATATTCTCAATCTTTAGAAAATAGAAATGATGGCGGAAGTGCGACAATCGCAGTTGAGAATATTCGCGGTAATGTTGTGCTATATTCGGGGGGAATGGATGAAATATGGCCATCCTCTTCTATGGCGGTTTCTATCTGCCAACGTATGACAGAAAACGAGCTATCTCGCTGTAAGCATGTTGATTCCCCAGAATTAGACCACCTGCTAAATTACAAGATGTTAGTGCCCTCAGAAGACTTGTATAAGCAGTTTATTCAAAGTGTCGACGGTAAATAATAACTAGCCCTTTGAGTAGCAGCCATCAACTGGCTGTAGCGTTAATAGCTCGAAATGTGAATGAATTTTATGTACGTTAAATAAGCGCAATTCATAAAAGGATTCTCGTTTGAATACCATTGGAAAAATAGCCATTGTCATATGTGTGATCGCTTTCATGACCTTTTACAATTGGCTTCCTGATATGTGCGGTAACGATTTTTATTCTGAAACGTTGTCTCCTAATGGCGAACTAAAAGCAGTAATCTTTCAAAGAGATTGCGGGGCAACCACAGGTTTTAGCACTCAGGTTTCTATTTTGGACACTGATGAAACCTTGGAAAATGATGTTGGTAACATATTTCGTATGGATGGGCACCCTAACGATGCTGCCCCTATTATTTCGTGGGAGTCAGATACAACACTTACTATTAAAAAGGCGGTAAACAATAAAGAGTACTTCGCTGAATCGACCTATGGTTGGTTTAATCCCATTCAGATACGCTACAGTGCCTCGTAAGACTAGTAAGGACCCAAATTTGACCAAAGTTGCAATAATAACAGGGGCCAGCAGAGGTATTGGTGCCGCTACCGCTTTTACGCTATCTAAACAAGGTTATCGCGTTTGCATTAACTACCTTAAAAATAAAAACCATGCAGAAGCTTTGTGTACTTCAATTAATGACAACGGCGGCGTTGCAGTTACGCATAAAGCGGATGTCTCCGTGGAGGCAGAGGTCCAGAATATGTTTAACAGGGTAAACGCTGAGTTCGGCGCTGTTACGCACCTAGTGAACAATGTCGGCGTGCTTTTTACCAAAACTGCATTTTGTGATATCGGTGCCGAGCGCTTCAAAACAATATTGACTACGAATGTACTAAGCGCCTTTCTTTGCTCGAAAGCTTTTGTAAAACAAGTTCAAAGTGATGGCGCAATTGTGAATGTATCTTCGATTGCATCTCGTACAGGTGCCCCGTTTGAATACGTAGACTATGCAGCATCGAAAGGTGCTATGGATTCACTCACCACAGGTATGTCCTTAGAGCTTGCCGGCCAAGATATTAGAGTCAATAGCGTTCGCCCTGGCTTCATTGCCACTGATATTCATGCAGACGGAGGGGAGCCCGACCGCGTAAATCGCCTTAGCTCACAAATCCCAATGGGTCGCGGTGGTAGTGCCCAAGAGGTTGCTGATGCTATTGCGTGGTTATTATCAGGTGAAGCGTCTTACGTGACAGGATCATTTATCGATATTGCTGGTGGCAAATAGTAAAATACATCTAACAATAATGGTTGAACCTATTTCAGGTTCTGCCTCATCGACTAGAAACTCAGTCGGTTTATTAACGAATTAGCCTCGTTAGCCGTATTAGCAATAAACGCTATTTGTATTGTAATATGGCAAAACTCACTAAACTGAACAAAACTGACTTCAATTTTTTAGGCTGTTCATATGAAATTTAAAATACATTACCTATTTTTGATAACAGTATTTGTTTGCCACTCGGTGACAGCATCGGTAACAAACGCTGAATTTGTTCCCTGTAAAGAACTGGCAGTTGCTGTTCTGACTCAATGTTTGGATGGAAATAAAAGTCAATGCTGGGAGGAATCCGAAGCACAATACCATAGTTGTCGAGATAAAGTGACTCGAAGGCATGGCCATATTAGTGAGCGAGTCGATGCAGAAAAAAAAACCGTTGATAGCAAGACAAAAACCGAGAAATCATAACTATCAGTTTATTTAAAGTTGACGCTTTATTAGCGCACGGCTGTTACCGCCTTTTTTTCGCCAAGTGCAAGCTAACGATAATGGCCAAGGTTATCCGCTTCTACTATTAACCTTCCACAACCTAACTTGCTTGCTTTCAAATGCCATTATAGCGCTTTCAAAAGCCTATTCGAGTTTTACTACCCCGTTGGCAAGCGCACCGTAACTATTATTTTGCACACTGGGTGCACCTTAATATGCCAATACATATTTATAAAAAAATCTGTTTGTGTTAACTCGTGTTACTGATGATGAAATAGAAGCTCATTAATGCTTGATAGATAAAAGCTATCTCCAATTACTATTGCTAACTGTAGCCAAATCTTTAAGCTGTAATTGTTATATTATCACATAACAAAAACATAAATTATTAATCAATACCCGACGTTTTTTATGTAGTAACGAAGTGTGAAAACGGTGCCGGCGTTTTGCGCAAATGCCCAAATCGTTTTAAAATTTGGTAACCAGCTTTAAGGCCAACAAAAGATATTTTAAAGGAGAGGTATACATTATGTTTACTAAAGAGATGGTGCATACGGCACTACAAACTTGGTGCGACAATGTAGTAAAAGTTGGAAAAGTTCATACCGAAGGTGGAGACGTTCAAGCGTTTTCTCTTCAGGTACTTTCTGACAGCTATGATTATGACAATGGTCATGTGTTGTTTAAGCCTACTTTGACGTTTGGTCAGCAAACGTTCCGCCCGACTAAAGAAGGCGCGCTTTCGTATTTTGTAGGTGGAAACAGCGACTACCCCGACGACAACGGTTTTAAGCTTAAGCCTTGGGTTAAAGTGTGGTACAGCAAAGAAAATTTTATTTTAAATGGTGAACTAGCCATTGTGCAGTGCAATGTTCACTTTATTGGGGAAGACGACAGTCACATCTTTGTGAACAAAAGTTTTGTCTTTAAGCAATGTGAAGATGGCAAAGTGCGTATTATTTTGCATCAATCTTCATTGCCTTATCAGCCGTAAGGGGCTTATTGAAGATTAACCCATGCGCGTTGCATTTTATAATAAAGTAAATGCAACGCGATATTGGTACTAACGATTGCGTCTATTATCTTCCAACTCACTTTCAATCATGTCTTCACGCTGATTGACCGGAAGCATTTGCTGGTCAAAATCACTATGAGGATTGGTTTCACTATAAGCCAGCGGTTCGTTCTCGCAATTGAGCTTGTTCGTTAAAACTGCAACACAAACTGGCTTCTCGGCTTCAGCACGAGGATCATGACTAAACGTACAAGCAGACAGTGTGGACAATGCGCCCAGTGCCACTAGAAATAAAGCTGAGCTTTTTATAACTGAACTGGTTTTCGTCATACCACCATGTTTAAACATTATAAATCCCTAAATTAACTAACGTTACTTACCACTTGGCAATGCAGAACTTAGTGCTCTAACTGCACAATACTATTTTTAAACTGAACGATAAAACGTTTGGAACTAACCAGCATGTAATATAGATTTAGGGTCACCAATGAGCGCGAATCAATGTTAACGTTAAGTCACTCGCTTTCTTTACGACAAAACCATATCGGTTATAACCACAAAGTGATTAACAATGGATATATTTTCCATTATATTCAATTAAGGCTATACGTACCCCACTCTCAATGGAAATGGATGGAATGAACATAGAATCAAAAGGATCTTTGGTAGTAGTTGGTACAGGTATTACTGTATCTGGCCAAATGACCTTAATTACGGAAAGCCTACTTAAAACAGCCGATATCGTATTGAGCGTTGTAACAGAGTCAGCGCTTGTGAATCTGCAAATGATTAACTCGAATGTGGTGTGTTTACGCCACCTTTACGAGCAAGGCAAGTCTCGGGCACTCACCTACCAAAAAATGACCCAACGCATTGTTGATGAAGTCAAAGCAGGAAAAAAAGTGGTGGCGGCGTTTTATGGTCACCCTGGGGTATTTGTCAATCCCTCACATGAGGCCATTAAACAATTAAAAAGCGAAGGGTATGACGCCGAAATGCTGCCTGGGATTTCTGCCGAAGACTGCTTAGTAGCAGATTTAGGGCTAGACCCCGCACATTATGGATGCCAGTCTTATGAGGCAACTCAGTTTCTGCTAAGGCAATATACCTTAGATCCTCATATGATGCAGATTATCTGGCAGATTGGCAGTATTGCCGATTTCACGCATAACAAAAATCGTGCATCGCACCCGGGCTTAACGCAGCTAAGAAACGAATTGTTAAAGTACTTTTCTCCTGAGCACACCATTATTGTTTATGAAGCCTCTACTATCCCCATTGCCGCACCTCGAATAGAATATCTTGAACTTAAAGATTTGGCCGCTGTAATACCAAAACCTATTACTACGTTGGTTATCCCCTCTAAAGGGTTACCAGATTTTGATATGAAATCGATGGCAGAACTAGATTTAACCCCTGCCCTTTTTGAACAAAAGCTATTTGGCTAAAACCTAAATTTCTAACCACATAAAATAAAGGAATAAAAAATGAATGATTTGTTGGTAAAGTTTTTAATCGCTATGGATAAAGATGAGACGTTAAAACAGCAGTATGTAAGCGATCCTAAAGGCACGGCTAAAGCATTTGGTCTATCTGATGAAGATGTTCAAATATGTGCTAAAAACGATGTTAATGCGATAAAGAGCCGATGTGAGGCTGAAGGCGCAGATAACCTAGAAATTAGTCACTCGAAATAGGTTGATGCTGGCTAGATGGATATAATTTCATGAGATTGTTGCGCCTTTTGTGGGTAGTGCTTTTAGCACTGCCCAGCTTTCCTGTGTTTCCTCAAGACGCAACGGTTGATATTGATAAGGTATTACAAACTGCCGATAAGAATGTATTCGTTAACCCCACCCTCGCAAAGAAGCTTCTTACCCAAGCCGAGAGGTATTTAGCAGACAAAGACCTTCCAGCCTATGAAGCTCACTTGCTTAATCTAAAAAGTCATTCGTACATTCTGGAGGGTAACTATCAACTTGCCTACGAAAAGGCAACACAGGCAAAGAAGCTAGCCACAGAAGCTGGTAACCAGATGCAACTTGCCGAAGCGTTAAGACGACAAGGAATAATAACTTATTTCTTTGATTTATACGGTGAATCATTAGAATTACTACTTAATAGCCTGAGTATCCATCAGTCGTTAGACACCACCTACATACAGAATACGCTGCAAGCCATAGGAAATTTGTATGCGAAATCGAATCAATGGGCAGATAACCTAATAAATACAGGTGAACAACTGGTTGCTGAATCAATTAAACGCGGCAACGCCTATTATGAAGAGCAAGGGTACGGTTTTATTGTATCGGGCCTGTTGGCTAAGGGAGAAATAAAACAAGCGAAATCATTGATTGACCAAGTAAATACTGATCCCGATAAATTTGCTCCCATCTTAAATTTCTATCTGGCAAAAACCCTCCTTCAATTAGGTAACCATGAAGAAGCGCTTGCGGTTACTGAAGATATTATAAAGTATGCAGTTACTGGAAAACACCGCCAACGAGAGCTTGCGGGGCTTGCGTTGCGGTCAGAGGTTTTACTCAAGTTAGAACGTATTGATGAAGCCACCCAAACGGTGTTGAAGTTCTTATCAATTGCACAAGATTTAGATATTACTGAATATCAGTATGAAGGCTTAAAGATACAAGCCAATATTGCGCTACTTCAAGGCCAATATCGTGATGCTTACCAATTTCTTTTACAACATTCAGAATTAAAGCAGCAGGTTTTTGATACGCGTCAATCAGAGCAATTAGCGTTTAATAGAGCACGTTTGGAAACCGATCAAAAGATACAAAAAATTACTGAATTAGAACTTAGTCAGCAACTGTCAGAACAAAATAGTACGTTTCAAGTGTACATCATTGTTACTATTTGCTGCGTAGCTGTTCTTTTATTCTTTATGTTTGTTATCACACTTAAACAGAAGCGAGAATTGCGAGAGCTTGCGTTAAATCTACAAAAAGCCACCGACGCGAAGTCAGAATTTTTGGCCCGTATGAGCCACGAAATTAGAACGCCCGTGAACGCGATAGTGGGGCTTACCAAGCTGACACAAAAATCTGTCGTTAATGAAGAACAGAAAACCAACTTAACCCAAATTGAACAGTCGTCTCAAACCCTGCTAGGGGTAATAAACGATGTGCTAGATTTTTCAAAAATTGAAGCGGGTAAACTTGATATTGAATCTGAGGCATTTGAACTCGACAAACTGGTTGAGCAAGTCATTCGGTTGCACGGGTTAAATGCCAGAGAGAAACGTATTGAATTATTACAGTACGTGGCAAGAGATGTTCCCTTGCAAGTCTCTGGTGACGCTCTGCGTATTGAGCAAGTGCTGAATAACCTGCTAAGCAATGCGATTAAATTTACCGACGAAGGCATGGTGTTCGTATCGGTTAATAAAAAATACTCTGAACACGGTGTTTTACTTGAGTTTTCAGTAAAAGATACAGGCATTGGCCTATCAACAAATCAAATAGAATCGCTGTTCGATGCCTTTACGCAAGCTGACGAATCGATTACCCGTAAATATGGTGGAACGGGGTTAGGTTTATCAATTTGTAAGCACCTTGTCTCGCTAATGGGCGGGGAAATATGGGTAGAGAGCAAGCTGGGTCAAGGCGCTACTTTCTTCTTTACGGTGTTGGTTGAAAAGCATAATCAAATGCCACAGCCCGGTAGCTTAGGAAACTTAACCTTATCCGATTTAAAAGTGTTGGTGGTTGACGATGTTATGCTTTCAAGACAGGCAATAGCGGAAGCCTTGTTGCGTATTAATATAAACCCAGACTTGGCCACTGGTGGTAAAGAAGCGTTAATGTATCTGCGCACCGCTATGGCAAGCAACGCACCGTATGATTTAATTATTATTGATTGGAAAATGGCGGATATTGATGGCATCGAATTAGCATCAATTATTAACCAAGAGTTCAGCCAAGGTAAGCCGAACATAGCGATGCTGTCAGCTTATGATATCGAGTCACTTAAGACCCTTGGCCGCCCGGTGGGTGTGGAATATTATTTGCAAAAACCCGTTAATAGCAGCTCATTGCAGAATTGCTTATTGAAAATGTCTACCAAGGGTAAACCTCAAATGGCGACATTAGAAAGCGATGCCAATGTGCCACCCGATTTTTCTGAGAAAAACATCCTGCTTGTAGAAGATGATGCGATTAACCGTAAAGTTGCTAAGCTATTTTTAGCCGATACAAAGGCAAAAGTCAGTGTTGCAGAGAATGGCTTAATTGCTTTGCAAATGTTGGAGCAAGAGAACGTCTTCGATCTTGTTCTAATGGATATGCAGATGCCAGTAATGGACGGGTTAACTGCAGCTCAAAAAATTCGAGAAGAATTAAAATTAGACGTTCCAATTGTGGCGATGACAGCTCACGCCATGCAAACAGAGATAGAAAAAAGCTTCGCCGTGGGTATGAATGCACACATTGTAAAACCCGTTAAGCCAGAATATTTGTATCAGGTATTAAATGAGCAGTTTGTAAAAGAGGCTTAAACCTGACGCTCTTAAAAAGTCAAAGTTAAAGCCTTAATAGACTTAGCTTAATAGCTTTAATAGACTTAGCTTAATAGACGAAATAGCGTTGAGTTTGATAACACAAATAGATACGAAGCTAAAAACTAAGCTAAGAACTCAGTTAACAACTAAACTAAAAAAGAAAAAAGCGGCTAACCTGTTAGGTTAGCCGCTTTTTTATTTATGTTTATGTGCTAGCTGTTGCGCTCTAGCTGCTAGTGATAAATGTACGCGTAACATTCAACGCTTTTAACGCGAAGTTAGATAGGTGACCCCGGAGGTAATGGCTTCACATCAAACGCGCCAGACCAGTGCCCTGATTTCCAGTAAGTATCGAAATACGTGTGCAATACTTCGTCAGCATCTCTGTCACTGTCATCATCTAGCCATTCATCAAACTCAAGCAAAGCACTGTGCATGGCCATTTTAGCTTCAGGCGCTAGTGCTGGGTTCGTTGCGGCTTTCATGATGGCATTCAATGCAACTAATTGTAGGCGGGTAGCAACTAAATCCCCTTTACCGCCGCGTTTGTGTTTCGCACGATACCAATGTACGTTCAATATTTGACGTACAAGCCCTTCCACACCAATGAGTTCTTTTGTGCGGCTACTTTGCCACGCCAAGCGGTTTAAACGTTCTGGATGCAATAACAAAGACAATGCAAAATCACTGGCAGATGCAGCTGCAGATACTGGGTCGAGCATTAGCCCCATTTTTCCTTGAAAATGCTCGCGGGTAACATCGTCACCATAGGCAGTGGGTGGTATAAGTGCCAATACGGCTTCAGGAATAGCTAAATAAGGTACGGTAGTAGCCGTTATAAGCTGCTGCATGGCACGTTGCTGTACTTGTGGCGCTACGTCTTGCTGGCCCTGAGGCGTAGTGTAATCTCCCTTACGCTCGTATTCGTATATTAAGCCGCCCACTTGCTTTGCAACCGCTTCTAGTTGAAAACGATGCAGTAAATAAATGGGCACTAACGCATTCTCCAATGAAGATAAGCTAGCATTGGGCTTTAAGGTATCCATTCCCAGTTGATCAAGCGCATGACGTCTAACCGCAGAGATTTCATCAAAAGCATCTAGCGGATCGGCGCCATTTTCCCACATGTGCCCGTTAGCTGAACTATGACGAGAGCTTCTTGTATCTGAATCTGATTTAAACGCCAGCCCTTTATTACGGGTTTTAACAATTTGCTTAGCCAAGCCTTCGGCTTCTTCATTGGTTGAACCAAACTCTTGATAACCATAAACAATAGCGTGTTTGTCCCATGCGCCTATGCCCTTATCATAAGCCCCTTCAAGGCTTACTTTTCCATCTTTTAAAGTAATTCGAGGGTGTGGATAATCCATCACTGAAGCCATTTCGTTTTCACTGGCAGCAAAGTTGTGCGCTATACCTAGGGTATGGCCTACTTCATGAGCCGAAAGCTGCTTAATGCGATCTAACGCCATAACTTCTTGTTCTGGCGAACTCGCATTGTCACCTGAAAATGGGCTGGTAAGCCCTAGTGCGATTAAATAATCTTGGCGGACACGCAGTGAACCCAGCGTCACATGGCCTTTTATAATTTCACCGGTGCGAGGGTCGACCACAGATGAACCATAAGACCAGCCACGGGTAGCGCGATGCACCCAATTTATCACGTTGTAACGTACATCCATAGGATCGGCATTTTCAGGCAACACTTTCACCTGGAATGCATTTTTGTAGCCTGCTGCTTCGAAAGCTTGGTTCCACCAGCTTGCGCCTTCTTTCAATGAAGACATCACCGGCTCTGGAATACCTGGGTCTAGGTAATACACAATAGGTTCAACCGCTTCGCTTATAGGTGCATGTGGTGATACCTTGGCTAAACGGTGGCGGGTGATAAAACGCTGCTCAGTAGGCTCGTTAATTGCCGTTGAGTAATCAAAATAGCGGAATTTCCAGTACCCTGAGTAGGGATGATAAGCACGCGGTGTATAACCATCGTCAGGCAATGCAACAAATGAATGATGAAGGTGTACGGAAAGGTTCTCAGGATCTGGCGTGACATCAGATACATAGTTACCAGGCTTGCTGCCAGCGAATGTGACTAAGGCTTCAAGCTCGGTGTTTTTCTCAAAACCCTTTGTGCGTGGTAAATACACCCCGCTGCGGTTTTTGTCTGCTTTAAAGCTGCCTTGTTTTTTAGCTGACAACCGGTTGCCGATACCATGAATATCGCTGAATAAAAAAGGTGTGTAGTCGATTAAATTAGCGCTATCACTTTTTGCCACTATGACAAAGCCGGCTAATACCGAACTAGCAAAGGCCTCATTAATACTCTGTTTTTCAGCTGCGCTACCATGGGCTGCGCGGTACTTGGTATTTAACTGCTTCAGCATAAGCTTATTGCCAAAGCGTTCGAAGGTAATTAAGCGAGTGCGTCCTAACTGGCCTCTATCTAAGCCAATGTCGTTAGAGCCTACACCGTAGGGTAAGCTGCTTTGAAATAAAAACTGTTGCTCATCGTTGGGTATCGATAAATACACTTTGTCAGTTTCATCATCATAATAGACGGGGATAAGCCCATCTTTGGCGGACATCTCTTCGGTGAATTCGCTGATAGTAGGTAAGGCTGCCCATACCGGTGTCGCGAAAAAAGCGGACACGACGACAATCATTAACCACCGAACAGCGCTAAATGAGAACGGCTTCTCACCCTTCGCCTTTTTATTACCTTGTTTGTTTTCGACCAACACGACTGATTTCCTTTTAAATAACGCGTACGCTGTATTTTACTTTTTATATCATCACAACTTATACCTCTTCTACCCTATCGTAAGTGATTGATTATGCATATGGCTATTCATCGAAAAACACTGTGAATTAAGGGAATTTTTAATAGGTGAGGTGCTAGCCTAGCCATTGGTAACTAATACTTGTGTGCATTGCTATTAAAGATTGCGTCTAGCACCGCTATTGATAATGACTACACGTTAACGCTACCTGCTTTTGTTATTAGGTATGGCGACTTTGTTGGTAATTAGGTTTGCACAATTGATATAGTACTGGGCATTGTCACCCCACGTTGTAATAAAGCATGTTGAAGTACGCTACACGAGCCACCACCCTATCTCCTTTTTTAGCCATGGCCTATGGTGAAAAAGCCACTGCGCTTAGCAATCAAGGGCACGATGTTATACGGTTAAATTTGGGTGAGCCCGATTTTGGCGCGCCCACACCGGTTGTTGAAGCCATGAAGCAGTCGCTGTCTCAGGCTGATTACCCGTATACTTCAGCGCTAGGCTTGCCTGAACTTCGCAGCGCCATAGCCCAGTTCTATAAAACACAGCACAACGTTGATATTCCGGCTTCGCGCATTGTGGTTACCGCTGGCGCATCTGCGGCTTTGTTATTAGTGAGTGCAGCGTTAGTTGAAAACGGCGATAAGGTGATACTTGGCGATCCCTCATACCCCTGTAACCGTCGATTTTTAAACACCTTTGGCGGCGAAGTTACATTAGTGCCTACTTCAAGCGAACAACAATTTCAGTTAACGCATAACGATGTAACGCACCACTGGGATAGTAAAACCAAAGGCGTCCTCATCGCCAGCCCCGCTAACCCAACCGGCACCGCTATTGCTAAAAATGAATTATATAGTATTGGTGAAACCTGTAAGCAAAACGATGGTTTTCTTATTGTTGATGAAATTTACCTAAACTTAGATTTACGTGAAGGCTCGCCTTCTACTGCAGAACAACCTACCCCACTAAACACAGTGTTGGCGAATGAGAGCCTTCATAACAATACCATTGTAATTAATAGCTTTTCCAAATACTTCGGTATGACGGGATGGCGTTTAGGTTGGTGTGTGGTACCCGAAGGCATGACACAAGTTATGGAGCGATTAGCGCAAAATTTATTTATTTGCCCTTCTACCCTTGCTCAGCAAGCGGCGCTCGCCTGCTTTACACCAGAATCACTGGCCCAATGTGAACAGAAGAAAGCACTATTGCGCACCCGCGCTACGTTTGTGATGCAAGCCATTGCAGACATGGGCTTGAGTATTGATGCCACACCAGACGGCGCGTTTTATGCGTATATCAATATTGAACCCACTGGCCTTACCGCCATTGAATTCTGTGACCGTTTATTGGAAGAAGAATATGTGGCATTAACACCCGGTGATGACTTTGGTGAACACAATGCCACCCGTTATGTGAGGTTATCGTTTGCCACAGAGATAAGCCGGTTAAAAGAAGGCTTAGCCCGGATAAAACGATTTGTTGAAACATATACTGGCTAGCCGTTATTTTTTTGCTTTTAGCTATGTCGATTTAACTGTTTTGCTTTATCTATTTTGCTTTATCAATTTAAGAAAGAGTGCGCATTTTATACTGGTAGTGAATTTCATTTGTATTCACACCCAAATCAATACTCAATTATTACCTAAAAAAATAATTTAAGGTTGATGGATTGCGTATATTGGTTGCACATAAGTCTTCCATGAAAAATAAAATAGGACACGATATTTATGAGCGATCAACGGGAATTTGATGTTGTAATTTTTGGTGCCACAGGCTTCACAGGTAAATTGGTAGCTGAGTATTTTCAACGCCAATATGGCAGCGACAGTAGCGTAAAATGGGCTGTTGCCGGTCGCAACGAAGCTAAGCTTGCCGATGTTAAAGCCGAATTGGGCATTAGCGATGCGGTAGTAAGTATTGTTGCAGATGGTGATGACGACGCAGCACTAGATGTGCTGACTAAGCGTACTTCAGTCGTACTGACCACTGTAGGGCCTTATCAAATTTACGGTGAGAAACTACTTTCAGCCTGCGTTGACAACGGCACTGGCTACACCGATTTATGTGGTGAGCCTGCGTGGATGCACCAGATGATCAACAAGTACGAAGCCAAAGCAAAAGAGACTGGTGCTAATATTGTGTTCTCGTGTGGTTTCGACTCTGTACCTTTCGATTTGGGCGTTCACTTTTTACAAGAACACGCTAAAAAGCAAACTGGTGCAGCGATTGAATATGTTAAAGGCCGTGTAAGAAAAATGCAGGGTACGTTTTCTGGAGGTACAGCAGCCAGCTTAAAAGCGACTATGGTAGCGGCACATAAAGACAAATCAATCATGTCTGCACTTATTAACCCGTTCTCACTTGCCGATGCTAACCAAAGTCACCCACAACCCGATGGCACCAAGCCATACTACGACGAGTCTTTAGGTTCGTGGGCTGCGCCTTTTATTATGGCAGCTATTAATACTAAGAACGTACACCGTTCTAACTACTTGGCGAACTTCGCCTACGGTAAAGCCTTCCAGTATGATGAAATGATGCTTACTGGCCCGGGCGAGAAAGGCGAAGCGATGGCGAACCACGTTGCCCAAGACAAGTCATTAGGTGGTGAGGGTGGCCCTAAGCCGGGTGAAGGCCCAAGTAAAGAAGAACGTGAAAATGGGTTTTACGATGTTATGTTTATTGGTGAGGCAACTAATGGCGAGACCCTGGCGGTATCGGTAACCGGTGATAAAGACCCAGGTTATGGCTCAACCAGTAAAATGATTTCAGAATCTGCCCTTTGCCTTTGTAAAGATGTGTCACTTTCTGGCGGATTCTTTACACCTGCATCTGCGTTGGGCGATAAATTAATTTCTCGTCTCACTGAAAAAGCAGGGCTTACGTTTAACGTCGAGAAATAATCTACTGCTATAACACTACGTCTTTAAAACGCCGCTGTGAGTCACTTTTCACGCGGCGTTTTTGTTTTTTACACACTTGCATCTCCCTCCTCAGTTAGCCTTTTTTCCTTAAGTCTTATCACTCTCCCTATTCCTTCATGCTTATGCTCACCTATCTTTTGCATAGCAGATAATTGCCAACAAAGTGTAAAGGTTTGAACAGATTTCGTCTTATTCACTCCTAACCTTTGAACAACAAGATGCCTGCCCCCTCGCAGATCCTTGCCCTCGGTATGCAAATGGATGAAGGGATCGGTACTAGCCACATAGGAACACGTGGGGTTTATTCCGCACATTAGCTCATTAACTCTTATTACCTCTTACCTATCAGTGCACCAAAATTGCCAAGTTGAAGTATACAAAGTAAGGCTAAATTAATCTTATCGACTTTTTTGGTACTACCGATGAGAAAAAGAGTAAAGGAGATAACCATGGCCAACCAACACGCTGCACAGATTAAAAACGACGACACGTATGAAGCACTTCGGGATAAAGGCTACAGCAAAGAAAAATCAGCCAGAATTGCCAATGCGCAAGCCAACGATGCGCAGTCGCCCTCGAAAAAAGGTGGTGAAAGTAAAAAGTATGAAGAACGTACGAAGCAAGAACTGTACGACAAAGCAAAAGAAGTCGGTATTTCGGGTCGCTCAACCATGAGCAAAGGTGAGCTAATTGACGCATTACGACACCATTAATAGCAAATTGAGCGCAACCTTATTAATAAATAACAAGCGTATGTAATGCTAATGTGTGTCGGTCTAGGCTATATCAAGGCTACATAAAAAGCCGGTGATTTTGCTGTTGTTAGAACCAATTAAGCCAACAACAAATTCACCAGCATTTAGTCTTTCTAATATCTTACCGGCCTTAAAGACCTTTCGGCATTATGCTAACACTGTTTTTAATGCTTTTACGCACGCGTCAGTTTCTTCAGGAATACCTACACTAATTCGCGACCATGTGTCGTAGCCAGGCCATGTGCGGCCAACCACTTTAATACCTTGCGCTTTCATTAACTTTGCAAACTCGTCATGTGGCATACCGGTATCCATGTAGATGAAGTTGCCTTGCGGGTTTTTCGCATAAGCCTGCCCAAGTGATTCAGCTGCGGCTGTTAGCTTCTCACGCTCAACCTTTACCCGCGTGCGCATGGTATTTAGGTTTGCATGATCTTCCATGCTGGCCATACCCGCAACTAATGCTAAGTAGTTCACACCACCCATGCGCAACATGCCACCCATCTTCTTAGCTTGTTCCGCTGGTAAAATGGCATAACCTAAACGCTGACCTGCCATGGCGTGAATTTTAGAGAAAGTACGGCAGATAACGACATCATGCCCTTCTGCCACTAACTTTGATTGTACGTTAGCAGGATAAGCGTCTGACATTTCGATGTAAGCTTCATCGATAAATACCTGCGCCTTTTTAGACACGCGCTTTGCAAACGCGGTAAGCTTAGCAGCATCTACCACTGTGCCCGTTGGGTTATTAGGGTTACAGATATACACGGCAGTAGTGTCTTCAGTGACAGCAGCTTCAATCGCGTCTAAATCGAAATTCATATCTGCATCTAGCGGAACATAAGTTACATCAGCGCCCATGAATTCAGCGCCACGAGGTACACCCTCGTAAGTAGCCATTGAAGTTACCAGTTTATTACCGTTTTTTGTAATCCAATCGGCGTAACCAAATAAGATTGGAGAAGATCCATTGGTAACAATAATTTGATCTTCAGATACCCCTTCTTGTGCAGCAATTTTGCTTTTAAGCACATCCACCGTAGCATCTGAGTAGCGTGCTAAGTTGAATAATTCACCTTGCATGGCATCTACGGCTTTAGCTGAAGGGCCAAAGGCGTTTTCATTAGACGATAAACGAACAAGGCCGTCACTCACATTAGGGGTAGCAGTAGGAAAATGATCCGTTTTCATACCTGCTGCGCTAAGTTCTTTAACGCTAGAGTCTACACATGCTGTTAGCGCAACTGCGCCAGCACCTAGACCAACTGACTTTAACCATTTACGACGTGATGAGTTAACTGATGGATTATTTTTTAATTCTTGTTTCATTTGCCACTAAGCCTTATATGTACACCGAATTTTAGACTAATGGGTAACAAGCGGGCATGCAAGTGAGAATTTTAAGTAACCCACTGAATTCATTGCACTTATTTAGTGCGCGCAATGCTCAAAAATGTACATTGCTCATAAATAGCTAAATTGTGTTTTTAATTCTTCCTTACATAAGCTTTCGTAGAATCCACATATAAGGCGGTGAAACTCTGGTATTTAGGTATAGGGGAACATGGCATTGTGCAACGATAGAATGTCGCCCGTTATCTGGCAAGAAGAGGGATTAGTGCCGAAATTTCATCACTCGTGTTTTGACTATTATCTTAGAAGTTAAGAGAAAATAGCCTAAATTAGCAGCATAGTTATTATCACCCTGGTTATAGTTATTACACGCTTTTATATAACTATTGGGGCTAAAAGGCGCATAAAAGCATGAGTTGCAATGGTCTTATTTTTCATCATTTCCTTTTCAAGTTGCTTAAATCACAAATTCATTGAAGTGCACCGAATACGATAAAAATCATGCTGTGATTTGGTGCATATTGGTGCATGTCGAGATCAAAAAAAATAGGTGATTTTTTATTCTTTTACTATTTTAATTTGTTAATCCTTAGGCAATATCTCCAATGTTCTAAGGCTCGACAAATTCGTAATTAGCATGGGTAGCACGCCTAGTACCGCCGCTAATGTAGTAATGATAGAGTCGAAGGCAATATTGGCACTAAAAATCACTAACAGAAATAATAGCCCCACCAGCATTAATAATGGTGGCCGCAAATTATGCCAAATACTAGACCGTGTTTCTGTAAGCCATACTTCAATGTGCTTCGCAGACTCTGCGCTCATGACAAACTGCCTAAAACTCTCATTCACCAAGTGCCATCCGCAATCTCGATAAATAAGACCTCTTCGTTGTAAATGCCCAACAATTTCAGCACTGGCTGGGTTTAACTTAGCACCTTGAGCGAGCTGTAACAGAATAAGCCGCTCGTTCGTTGTGCATTGCTCCCACCGCATGCGATAAGCAGGCCGGGCATGGTGAACAAAAAACTCAACTATTTGCTGAGGAGACCAGAAATCGTCCAGTCTAAGTGCGTGTTGCACCTCTTTTAGGTGAGTCACATTAACGCCATTAAGCGCCGACAATACTGCATCAATATTTTCTGCTGAGCGCTTTAGTTTTATTTCTAGGTGGTAAACTAAAAACGCCCGTTGCACATCGAGTAAATCGGGCCAATGTGTAGATTCATGCGCCAGTACCGAAATGGCGGTAGGCGATGTGGTGAGGGTATTTTTCTTACTGGCCACCCAATAATAATGTATAGAAAAACTGCGAAGTAATTTGCTCCACTGCCATAGCTCGTTTTTACTCGGTAAATGTTCAGTTTCAAACGCAGGGAAGCTCTCGGCGTGGCTAAGTAACTGCATCGGCGACATTTCAGATACTAATATCAAGTGACACTTGTGTTTTTGAAGAGTTTGAATAAGCTCAAATGCGGCATCCCGTTCGGCATGATCAAGCAGTGCTTTATTTAGCCCTTTTAAAATAATGGTTGGCGTGTTCTCAAGTTCATCTATTTTAATTATTTTATTGAAATCGGGTTCTTTCACTCGAGTGAGCCAATCTTGAATGTCACCTACTTTATTCTCGAAAATTGTATGTTCGTGGGCTAAAAATGCGTTTTCTAAGTCAGATTGGCTGAGTTGACTGATAAATTGCACCTGCATACGTGTAGAATTTTGTGGCGTCAATTGCTTCCAAATATACTCGCTTTCTTCTGCTTCAGAGGGCGGGCGCAAGCGATAGCTGTCAAAGATATGCTCACCTAACAGCTTGCGACTAATCAGCAATAGGGCTGCACAAAACACACTGAATACGAAAACAGCAGTAATCATTAGCACAGGTAAAATATAAAAGGCACTGGATGCTCGCATGAAGCGTTGTGAAGAGTAATGGAGTATGTGGTTACTGGTTGTTTTTATATCGGTACCCGCTTTGAATCGATACTCGGCTGCAGAATCCGTTTGCAACGCTAAACTACTGACAATAGCGTTAATAAAAGTATCAGTGTTGTTGTTCAATACCGATGAATAGTCTTCAGCTTTATCTAATGTTACCCAATTCTCTCGTTCTAATGCTGGGAATATAGTCTTGAAGGGGATCTCGGGGTTAGCAGCGGGTAGCCCTTGTCTTGAGCTCAATGGCTCTTGATACATTAATGCTCGATACTGCTGGCTTTCCAATGAGACATGTTGCTGCATCTCTAATAGATGTTGGTTCTGGAAGGTTGCCTGCCCTTCTAGCATGTAGCTGTTTACGCTATTCACTAATATAACCGTAGGTACCACCGTAATAAGATAAATACATCCCGCTAAATACCAAATGTAGCTGTTCGGCACGCGACTGCTCAGCTCAGACAACGTACTGGGCTTTTTATTTGGTTGAACAGCAATTCCCTCGCGCACAGACTTCATCCACATCAAATAAGTACTAAACAAAAATAGTCCTATTCCGATTAGTGGAAAAAGTAACGACTCGAAGTTTGAATGCGATACATGGCTGTTTTCAGTGTTTGCGAAAACTCCCGATAAAAGCAGTAAAGACAGCATGACGAAGCAAACCAACGGAATAAAGAACGGCATTCGAACTAATAAACTAGGCGTGCTTACGTATCGCCATGCTAAAGCCTTTAATGATAACTTCTTACCCTCTACTTCAACGGGCACAAAGATAAATTGCAAAATGATGAGCATGAAAGTTAACGTAAAAGACAAAAAGGCCAACCGTGGAATAACGGTATCGATAATGCCAATGGTGAAAAGTTGCATAGCGCAGGCAGTCCAAATCCATAAGGCCAACCAGCGATAGGTTTTACGCTCTCCCCCTATGACGTTTGCGTTAGATGTGGTGCTATTTTCATCATCGTACTGATAATGAAACAAACGCGCCCACACACCTTGCGAGCTAACATATCGGCTTATAAGTACTAAGGGAATTAAAAGTATTAAATAAAGGATAACCGCTAGAAACACCAGCAGCATATTAACTTGCGACGCTTCTTCTTGGTTGTAGAACACCACAAGCGCCCATTCAGGTATAGTAGAGTGCAATGGCCCAATAACCATGCTGTGTTCTTCTCCGCGATAATCTAACTGTAGCTGCGCGGGCTGGTAAACGTCTATATTCTGTAAGTTGGATAGCGTCGTTAAAAGCTGTAAATCGTGTCCGTTTTCAGCCACGAAATTCTCCACTAAACTTCGCTCTTCGTTACTGTGGTAGAGCACTTTCCCCACTTGGTCGATAACGGCATACCCTATATTTTTCGGCATTATGCGCTGATTTAAGCTGGTCAGTAGCGTACCTATAGAGCTTATACGCTTGGTTATTTCGCCTGTGCCATTTTCACCTTCTTTATCGATATGTTCGAAAACCAATTGGCTATTAAACCTTGCATCATCGATATTGCGTATTCGTTCAATGAAAAATTGCTGAGGTATGGAGTTAGTGGATTCAAGCAATTGTTCACAGCAAACTTTTTGCCCTGTGGTTTTATAGTGAAATTTACCAACAAGCTGCGTGTCTAAGCGCCACATACCTTCATTCCACGCTCGTTTGTAGTACTCCCGTTCATTCAAAGGTGTTTTTTTAAAGTTATGGAGGTTTTTATGCGGGCGAAAAATCATGTCAGGCCTATTCTCTTTATAGCGACTCACCACACCGCTTTTGCCGAGCAAGAACCAGTTTTCAATAAAATAAGCGCTGGTATCAGCGACTGATTGCTCATTGATAAGTGAGCAATTCAAGAAACCAGTAGCGTTATCACTCTTTTCGCTACCGCCTGAATCTACACAGCCTGAAATGACTTCACTTTGGCTTCTCTTAAAATAACGAGAATCTAATAGCAACAGTTCCGATAACTCTTTATCGAAATCTGAACTTATCATTTTATGTATATGTGCAGAATCTAACGTCTTTTGTTGAAGCCAATATCTAAAAAAGAGCTGATCACTTATCGCTATCGTGGCAACCCCAAGTAAAATAAATAATCCTAAAATACATTGGGTAACATCAGAACGCGTATAGCTATAGGTGGGAGCGCAGTATTGAATTTTAAGAATAGGAAGTGTAGCAACGAGCAGTGTTAAAAAAAGTACTATCCATAACGCCGTATTGTTACCAATTTTAAGGTTATTGAGGACCACTTCTTTTTTTTCTACGAAGGCTAACAGGTAGAGAGTCTTCGAATCGTCTGTACCTCCAGCATTTAGGCCAGTTATTGTAATGGGTTGCCGATAAACCCGAAGGTATAGCCCAGCAATTTGCCTATCTACAGAATCACTCGCCTTTAGATTACCTTTAGCACCCGTTTCATTATTTTCCTTTTCGCCGAGTAATTCTTCTACGTTTGAAAAGCGAAGATCAGATAGCGCTTTCGCGAAATTACTATGTCTTTTTTCCGCAATGACCTCTCCATTCTCATCACTGATGACAAGCAATGGAAACGGGCTTAAATGACTCGAGATAAGGTCAGCGATGGGCACTGTTACCGTGTTATGCGCTACATGAACTTTAAAAATACGAGACTTTGCGTCAAATTCGCCATTTTCTTTATTTGCTTCGACCTTGGCGGGTTCTTCAGTACTAACATCATTTTCTACTTCATTTTTAGTGATACTATTCACTATCACAAGGTGTTTAAAGTTTTCATTCGAACTAATACGCTTTTTAAACTCACTGACCTTTTCATTTCTATTTTCGCTCTCATTTCCACTTTCGTTTTTAGTTTCTTGAGGCTTAAACTCTTCTTTCACGCTTGTTAAAAGCATATCAATAGACTGCTGTAGGCTCTTGCCCGCCTCGTTTAACTGCCGCAGGTAACCATGGTTTTGCTGAATTTCATTCTGCTGAATTCGAAGAAAGTAGTATGCAGAGCCCACCAAAATAGCAATGAGCAAAAGTAGGCTGTAACGTTTGAGGGCTTCATGTCTGCCTGTGTGCATAATCCATACATCCATGTCGAATTAAGATAAATAAGTATGGCTCACACAAACAGATTTGTACATTTTTTAAACAGATAATTTGCGAGGACTTAAGCTATAAAGAGAGATTTAGCCCGTTTTGATCCATATCAACGCTATTTTGCCTGACATAAACCACACTACATCTATCTTTAAACCATTATGACAATGTGTGTATGCTCTCGTTAGTAGACAACAGCAATACAAACCACGACATTCGTGCCGAACATCATGGCTTGTATAAACTTAGCTTAACGCGTAATGCGGATATTGCGGTTGCGAGCAAGCCGGTCTTTGGTGCGAGTATTACTTTTCACACAGACCTACTTACTTACGACAGCTTCATTGTTAAACCTGACAATTTATTAGGATGGGTAGATATGGGGGGATTGGTTTATTTTAATATTTGTTCAGGTCAGCATCCCCTTGGCATGGATAATGTGAAAGGCAATACTGCCACCACACTACCATCACAATTTATTAGCGCGGAAAATGGAATATTACGCTTTACGTCGGCGCTTCGCATATACCTGCTAGCGAAAACGCCCAGAGACATTCAAGAATATGGATTATGTTACTTTACCCCTGTGTAATTAATAACATATAGCCATGCGCAAATAGGTGAGCAGGAGCCGTTAACCTACCTGCGTTTAGCGTCTAAGTTTTAGCTACTGGCGTTTCGTCTGAGCTTTTAACTGGGAGTGGTAACACGTTCTTCATCTTCTAGCACACGCATTTTAATTGCCTCTGACAAACCTGAAAAACGCTTATCTCGCCGCTCTACCATTGCGCTAAATGTTGTGGTGTTCGCTATAACCAAACACCCATCTTTCGCCCGTGTTAGGCCAGTATAAACCAGCCCTCTATGAAACAAACCCGCTGCTTTTTCGCTTTCAGG
The DNA here is from genome assembly GCF_032925565.1 of Alteromonas sp. CI.11.F.A3. Taxonomy (NCBI): domain Bacteria; kingdom Pseudomonadati; phylum Pseudomonadota; class Gammaproteobacteria; order Alteromonadales; family Alteromonadaceae; genus Alteromonas; species Alteromonas sp. CI.11.F.A3. Next base: position 2,140,334 of record NZ_CP136708.1, on the reverse strand, counting down.
CCTAGGCAGTAACAACACCACGTATTTAAACTCTGAGCCCTGGGATTTATGTATTGTCATTGCAAATACCGTTTCAAACGCAGGCACCCGAGATAACGAAATTGAACGTAGGCCGCCATCTTGAGTTTCAAACCAAGCCAATAGTTTACCGTTAGTATCAGGCCAGATAATTCCCACCTCACCGTTTGATAAGCGCTGTGGATGATTGTTTTTCACAATCATAATGGGTTGGCCTTGGTAGAAAAAACCTTCTCGGCGTTTAATATTGTGTTTGATTGCATCGAACACCAATATATTTAACCCCTCAACGCCCATGTCGCCTCTTCGAACTGGGGTTAACCATCGCACGCGATTGAGCAAACTAAGCGCTTCTTTGGCGCTTTGCGCTTTAAACACGGGTTCGTAGCTTTCTTGTGCCAGTTTTTTTAACGCGCTGGTTGTAAACCGGCTTTCAGGTTGAATAAATACACCATCGTGTAGCCAGTGTTTTTTCTCGCTTGGGCTTTTGTCTACGGGAGCCTCCGAATGCATAGCATCAAGCGCCTGTTTACTTTTTCCGGCCTGGATAGCGCTAGCAACTTCAGCCACCTGCCCTTTAAATCGCTGAGGCGCTTGCAAGGTATGTACCCAGGTTTTGGCATTCTCGTTCACGGGCAGCAAAGGCAGATGTGGGCAAAGAGTGGCGATATGCTGGCGTAGCTCACTAGTGACTGCGCCTAGGCTATGACTATTGTCATGTATACCTGTTTCGGCAAATTCTGCTTCGTCGCTATCGTGTACAAGTTGCTCAAGTACGTTACCTAGCTCTACAGCAGGCAGCTGATCGGCATCACCAATAAAATACAAACGTGCATGAGGCGGTAAAGCGCGAATAATTCTGGCCATTAGCGCCAAGTCAACCATGGACGCTTCATCCACAATAAGCACATCGAGCATAAGCGGGCTTTGCTGATTGTAGCGCGTAGCAATGGTGTGTTCCCGTAATCCTAATAACCTATGAAGCGTAACCGCATCAGTAGGTACACTGTTTAACAGGTTGTCATCAATTTTACCCCTTAAGGTTTCCAAATTACTCACGATAGATTCGGTCATGCGCTGCTGCGCTTTTCCGGTGGGCGCAGCCAGTACTATGCGCTCATTCTGGTTACATGCTTGCAGCGCTAATAGCAGCCTGAGTACGGTGTAGGTTTTCCCTGTGCCAGGGCCACCGTTAATAACACTAAATTGCTGCACTAAACTTTTCGCCACCGCGATTTGTTGCCAGTCTTGCTCATCAGTGGTGTTAGTTGGAAACATAGCTGGCCATAGCGCCTTAACCCGTGATAGACCGTCTTCGCTTAGCGCTGTTACATGCGTTCTATTTGCAATACTGGCAGCAATCTCTTGTTCAAAGTTATAGTAGCGGCGGCTGTACAATTTGCCTGATTGATAGACAAATAGCGGGAATAGCTTGTTATTCTTGTCACCTTTTTCACTGCCCAGTGCCTTTTTAATCACACTGATCATTTCGGTCAGGCCCGGAAATGCGTAGCCTAATTTGCGAGATGATGTATCTGTACTTGATCCTATAGGATCAGGTTCTGCTTGTGACTGAATAACAGTGCCGGGTTCAAGTTCGGGCTCGCTCTCTGGATTGCTCTCGGGCTCAACAAACAGCCGAGTTCCTGCGATTTCAGTCAGTAATAAGCAACTGTGGCCGCTGCGCTGCATAAATGACAACGTCACCAGCAAATGTAACCAAATGACCTGCTCAGCGTCAGTTAGCCTTTCGCAATACGCGAATTCCAGTGCGACAAAACGATCAATTGCTTCAATACCGAAAAGTTGTTCTAAATACTCGTTACTGTTTATCATAGGTCCAACTCCCCTTGTACTGCATCGGGTGACGGGCCATTTGAGGCTTTGTCTTCTGAAAACGCTTCGCTTGATGCCTCGTTATTTAAAGGCTTCTGGGCTGAGGTCTCTTCTGATGAAGCCTCGTCTTCTGAAATCACTGGGCCTAAAAACAAGTTATCTAAAGCCTGCAGCGTTACCGAATCTATGGGCGTGAAAAAGACGCCCTCCCCGTTTTTATTGCTTGGGTGCATGCCCCGTAAATACAAATAATACACGCCTCCAAAATGCGCTTCCGGCGTATAGTCAACAATGGCATTTTTAAGGTATCTGTGCAGTGCTAAGCAATAGATTAAATACTGTAAGTCGTACAAATGATGCTGATTATTGGCGTTTAATGCCTGAGGCATATAGTGCGATACGCTATCGCCCAGCCACGTAGATTTATAATCGGCAACATAGTACTTACCTTCATGGGTGAATATTAAGTCGATAAATCCGTGCATCATGCCTTCAAGAGCCGACATCATTAAAGACGGAACAGGCGCTGCTGGTACTGGCTCTGCTGGAAGAGCCTCTGATATCGATAAACTGGTATCAGATTCGCCACCGTTATCTAATGCAAGCTGCTTTGCCACAGACTTTCTATGCTCAAACAATATGTGTTTTAGTTCACTCCATTTACTGTCGTTCATTGGAAAATAAAACTCCGCTTCCCGAAGGGTTTGCCCCAGTGAAAGATCCGACAGGGTTAAATGACTTGGCGACTGGTTTGTACCCAGTGGCGTAGCCAGTACTTCGTCTAACCAGGTATATAAATCTTCAGTACGCGATGCCTCTAACCCAAATCTAACGGCAAGTTCAGCCCCATTTTCATTCCAATTGGGCGCTGAAAAATCGTTAAGCTCAAGTAAGTCATGCAGTAAATTACCGGCGCTCGCCCCTTTTTGTAAGGTAAAGCGTATTTGGTTCTCAGAAACAACCTCAACCGAGCTAACCGCAAAACCATCATCTGATGTTATCTCCTCGTCTCGCATTGTTTGCATAACAGGAATGCTGTGTACTGTTTGGCTAACCTCTTTTGCTGCTTGGCCTGCTGACATTACCGTCATGCGGCTAATGGCCGAGAAAGAATATAACCGCCAATCTTCGCTACTTGTCCCTTCAAAAGTTAACGTACTTAAGGGAACAACCACTTCTGTGCTGTCAAAGCTTGAATACTCATGCGCTAGCGAATCGGCACTAATGTGAGTGGCGTGAGCATCGGTTTCATTAGCAATGGCGTCTAGCATAGTGCCCCAATCACGGCCTTCATCGTCGTTGATGTTAAGTGCATGGGCCAAGGCGCTTTTTTCATGCCCGTCTAATGGCAATACGCCCATATAACATCGATGGGCAGCTCGGGTAACGGCGACATAGGCTAATCGCATTTCCTCTGCGTCGCCCTCTTTGCGTACCCGTTCAATTGCCGTATTAGTGCGGCCCAATTGCAGCTGCAATTCTTGGCTCTGTTCATCGTAGTAAGTAAATATTTGCGAGTAAGACTTTCCGCTTTTCGCTGGATCACGGTAACCTGTAGCAAAGGGGACGAACACAATGGGATACTCTAGGCCCTTAGAGCCATGCTGAGTCACCAAGCGTATTAACTGGCTATCACTTTCGAGCCTAAGGGTCATTTCTTCATCGCTTTCAGGCTGATGAATTTGCTTGTGTAGCCAATCAAGTAACTGCTCTGGGCGCTGATGCGTTGCCCCCGCTTTTTCTAAGGTTTCCGCTAGATGCTGGTAATTAGTAAGCGCACGCTCTACTTCAGAACCATATGGCGTGTAATTCTCTTGCATCAGGTGCAGTAATACGCTCATACAGCCTTTTTGCAGCCACATATCACGTAGTGAGGTGACCTTGTCGTAAGCCTCATCCCATAGCGCATCGTCTTCGTGATACAACAAGTTAACGAGGGTTTGCGGAGTGTATCCCCATAAAGGTGAAGCCAAACTAGAGGCCACCTTGCTAGTATCAGTGTTGTGCCACACGCCATTGAGTAATCGCAGTACATCTTTAGCCTCTGGGGTAGCAAATAAATTACTTCTATCGCTTAAGTAAACGCAGGCTAACCCCTGTTGCTGTAATACATATTTAATTACCGAGGCTTCATTACGGTTTTTTACCAATATGGCAATATCAGCAGGTTTTACTGGCCTAGCGGGTTTCTTTTCATCTACAAAAGTCACCTCGTTAAACAAACGGTAAATCTCTTGCGCTATCCACTGCGCTAACCCACGACGCAGCGTATTCGCATCACTTTTTTCATCTAAACTAAAACTCACGTAATTCATTGCATCACGCTCAGCATTAGGATCGTGAAGTGGGTGCGTTGCTGCCGCGGCTTTGGGTGTAAATTCCACCGGATTATATTGAATATTAAAGCCAAACACATTTCTAGCGCTAGACTCTTTTGGAACTGACGCATGCGAGCTTGGTTCTTGTAGGTCGGGCTCTTGTAGCGCAGGTGTTTGCGGAACCGGCGCGCCGTAAAACAACCGGTTATAGGCCTTCACCATGCCGGCCACCGAACGCCAGTTGGTGTTCATTACCCAGCGATAATCCGCCTGCTGCCCTGCTTTTAAATAAGTAAAAATGTCGCCGCCCCTAAAGCGGTAAATCGCTTGTTTAGGGTCGCCAATCATGAGTAGCGCGTTGTCACTGTTTCGCTTGCCTGCACTTGATTCAACGCCAGCATCTTTTTCGAAAGCTAAGCCGGGTTCGAAGCCCGTGTCTTCTGGAGCATTCACATCGACGACACTAGCGTCTGCGTTGGGGTAGACCGCATCTAAAATAGCGTATTGCTTGGCATCGGTATCTTGAAATTCATCAATTAAGGCAACGGGGAATTTCTTTCTAAGCTCGGGCACTAAGCTGTTATTAGGCTTAACCACTTCATCGGCGAGCATACGAATAAGGTCGTCAAAATCGATAACCCCAAGTTGCTGCTTTTGCGCCGCCACATTGGCTTTAATAAAACTAATAGCATCGTTAACCAGAGTAAAAACAGGAATTTTATCGAGGTTATCTTGCTTTTCTTTGCATGCCGCTAATATGGCATCGGCAAAGCCTTTGATAGGCGCAAGAATTTCTTTTACCCCAGACTTGTTTCGTCCAAACCGGCGGCCATCAAGAAACGCGGCGCCCTCTGGCGGTAACGGCTCATATTCAGCGCTTTCAAGCCAAGATTTAAGTGCAGCGAGTTCAGGCGTGCGCACGGCCTTATGATCAGGCTTTTTAAGTAATTGCTCATGTATAAGCGTTTCGTTATCCACAATATTATTAAAATGGAACGTAAACTGTGCAGGCGCAGTACTCTCGTTTTCGTGCAGGCTAGCGGTAAAAGCCTTCTCTATGGTTTCTTCATCTAACAAAACCGGTGTAAGTGCGCTTCTTACACTTGAAGAAAATTCATTTAATAGGCTCTCTGGCACATGCCAGCCTTGTTCAGCCAACAACATGAAGTCGGCTTCATTCTGCGAGACTTTTCTTATCCAATCTTGCGCCGCTTGCAAATAAAGGTCGCTAGTGTCTTTACTTAAGTTCAGCGCCATTGCAAAACCACTGTTAAACGCTAATTGCCCAATCACATGCTGGCAAAAGCCATGAATAGTAAAGACAGATGCATCATCGAGTTCAAGTTGCGCGGCTTTTAGCAGAGCCAAACTGTCTTTAGGTGAACAGGCCCGATATAAATGGGCATAAACAGGATCGGTACTGTTTAATAGCGCAGCTAAGTCAGTGTTTTCATTTAAACCGAGAGCGCTATTGTCATTCTCATCAGTTGTACTGCTAACACCTGTATCAGAGTCATCGACTTCCAAACACGCTTCCCAAAACGCGGTGGCTTCTCGTAGCGTTTTGGCCACACGGCCTTTAATTTCTTCGGTGGCCGCTTTGGTGAAGGTCATCACCAAAATCTCTTTTACGTTAAGTTTTTTCTCTAACAATAAGCGTAAGTATAAACGAGTGATGTTATAGGTTTTACCCGTGCCCGCACTGGCTTCAATTAAATGCCGTCCTTTTAATGGCATGGCTGGCACGTTTAGCAATTGGGCTTCTTTTGTGGACGAGGCTCTTGTAGACAAAGTACTTGTGGATGCTTCACGGTTAGAAAAGCTCATAACTGCTCCTCTGATGAAATGTTAACGACCAAAGCAAACACTAAAAATGCGTGTGTGGTTGGCACATCTTCCCAACTCACGCCATCAGGAAATAACCATTTAACATAAGGGTTACTCGCGATATCAGCGGTAAATTGCCCCGATGACTGTAGCCAATTTTTAAGTATGCGCTGGGCATCATCACTGGCAAAAAATGCGCGTATATCAGGTATGAGCGACTTGCCGAGTTCCTCTGAGTTTTCGGTATCAACACTACCTTGATCACCAATATCTTCTATACCTTGTATACCGTGGGCCTCAAGGCTAGCAAGAAATGTGGGTAAGGTGACTTTGTTTGCCAAAAGGGTGCCAGGTGATTTCTTAGTACCACTTACAACAGAACTCATTAATGAGCTATACACGGGCGTTGGGGCGCTTAATATGCCAACGAATAATGATTCAATACTTAACAAAATTTGGCGGGCAGTGTTTTTGTCCACTGCTGGAAACGTGCGCTTCATTAACTTGGTTTCACCTTTTACCCAATCGCAGTAAAAGATATCTAGCGGGTATTGAGTGTGGGGTGTTACTTCATCGCTTGCGCTAAACACCAGCTGGGTCATAAAGTACCCTAAGGCTCTTATATCATTCACCTTACCTGCGCACGGCTGCATTAGGCTGTTTCCGCCTTCAAGCGCACTGGCAGTAAAGGTAAAGTGATTGCCTGCAAATTGCGATCGTTTAGGTTCGGCATCATGGGGCCCCATCGCTTGGGTAAGGGCTACCGCGCTTTCCTTCCACAGCTCTAGCTCCTCTTGAGCCACAGGGTTATTGGGAATATCACCACGAAGCGCGGCGAATTGCACTACTCTATCGCTGTGCTGAAGGGTTGCTGCATTCGCATCATCAAATGAAGCACTGGAAGAAAACATAGCATCGAGTACTTGGTATCGCACTAGCGCATTTGTTTCAAAAGGTTCGCTATTGTCTAACAAGGTGAATGACTGGGATAAGTTTACCCCTAATCGTTGCTGCGAAAAGAACTCTAGTGGGTCGCGAAACGCGCGTGCCACCTGCATACACTGAAAGCTGGTGTTTTCAGGTGTGCTGTCTACCGCCAAAGGCGTGAGTGAACTTTCTATTTCAGGGCTTTCTATTTCAGGGCTTTCGGTTTCGGCGGCAGTCGAAACAGCATCACGTAGTGATTGGGCTAAGCGCAACCAGCCCGTTTCATAGCTAGGAAGTGTGCCGGTAAACGCACTTTCACTGAACGGGTGCAATGGCGCATGTTTTAAATAATGGCCAATATTTACCTGATAGCCCGTATCTAACATATCCAGAAATTCGCCCAATACTAAGCTAGGCTGACGCTCACTGTTATTTTTTACATCGTTACCTTGGTAGCTTAAATACAGGCTTTCTCTGGCCGAAATAATCGCTTCTAAAAACAGATAGCGGTCTTCTAAACGACGGGAACGGTCGCCTACTCTTCTATCAGGCCCCGCCATTAAATCGAGGCCTAACGGTGTAGACTTACGAGGAAACTCGCTATCGTTAAGCCCTAATATGCACACTTTTTTAAACGGGATACTACGCATAGGCAGCATAGAACACACCGTGACTTGCCCCGTCATAAAGTGGTTACCTGCATCGGGAGACGAGAAACGACTTAGCAGTAATTCCCTCACCTGACGTAAACTTAAATCGTAGGTATAACCTGCTTCTTCACATCGAGCAGCCAAATCAGCGGCTACCTTAGCAATAAGATCCCAGCTGTGCTCTTGCTCTTTGGTTGGGGTAAAGCAGGTATCACGCAGTGCTAATAAATCGGCACCCCACGCATTCGGGCTTCGCGGGGTATTAAGCTCAGTAGCAAATCTGCCAAGCAGCTCGATAACATGGATAAGCTTACCTAGAGTTACCGTCGACTGCCCCTCCACATCGGGAATGGTCAGCATGTCATCGATAATACCTTCGCTATCAGGCGCTAACATACCTAACAATAAACGCCTAATTCCCCACCACCAGCTGTAAGTGTTTTCATGGGTGGCTCCTGCCGATACATTGGCTTTGTGGCTGCCGTCTAACCCCCAGTGAATATGAGCTTGCTTAAGCCATACTGTCATTTGGTCAATATCATCTTGCGCAATACTAAAGCGCTTTTGTACCGCATCTAGTTGCAAGTAATCGACAATATCTGATACACCAAAACGGCTATCTGGCAAATGAAGGAGTGTCATGTAAGCAGCAATAAGAGGCTCTGCATCCATTGGGCTTCTATCGGCAATAGAACATGGCAAGCGCACTGGTCCATTGCCCCCTAGCGCTTTGGTTCCCACACGATGAAATACCGTGTCTACAAATGGGGCGTAGTTTTCTATCGCGGGGCACATCACCAGCACATCAGATGGCGTTCGTGAAGTGTCTTGCGATAACCAGTGCAGTAAATGATCGTGCAGCACCTGTACTTCACGTAGCGCTGAATGGGTACACATAATGGTGACACTGTCATCCGTGTTTCCACAGGCGTCTGCTTCTGTGCTTTTTATACTTGCGAAAGGCGTTGCCGGTAACGCTTCTAATATATCGTTATGAATTTGGTTCAGTAATAAGATTTCACCGCTTTCACTATCAGCTGGAATGGGGGCATCGAAGGCACTGACTTCAAACGTGTCTAAATCGGTGAGCAAATTAAAAAGCTCTCTGCCCTGTTGACCCAAATTACCTAATAACGGGTTACTTTGATCCGTCTGCATCCATTTCTCTAGCCCGTCCATGCGCAGCTGCCTTGCGAGTTCGCTATCGCTTTTCGCATCGCCCCAGTAATTAACACTGGGGTTCAAATGAAAAATATGAATATCGATGTGCGCCGCTAGCGCATCGAAAAAGGCAATCAACTGCGGCGCCATGGTGTTAATAGCAAACACCACAATACGGTTGGGTAATTCGCTAACGCCGCTTTCAAGATGACCGTCGTTATTTAACGCGGTAAGGGTAAGTTGGTGTAGCCTTGCTGGGTGCAAAGGTTCTTGCTTGGCTAGATGACGCCATATTTCACTTTGCCAAATTTCAGACTCATCATTCGTTTTGCGCTGGTTTTCTTCCCACGCAAACAACCAATCTGGGCGATATAATAAGTACTGCTCGAATACATCGGCTAATGCGGTTGCCAATTGCAATCGCTGTACGCCCTGCTCTTGCTCACTTCCCGCTTGTAACCAGTATTTATTAACCTGCTCAAACGCTGTTGTAGATTGTAGAGATGGTTCCTGTAAAAGTGCATCAATGCGCCATGCAAGCACTTCTCGTCGGTAAGGCGACTGCTTAGGTACTTTATCTTTACCCAACACTAACCTTGCCGTGTTCCACATAAAGCGAACCGGTAAAGGAAAATCAAGGTTCATCGCCACGCCTTGCTCTTTAGCAAGTTGCATACTTACCCAATGCTGCATGCCTGGGCTTTCTACCAGTATGGTTTCAGGGGTAAAAACGCCATTAGGTTGATGCTTGATTAGCGTAGTAAGAAGGAAGCTGAGGTGTTCAAGTTTGTTCGATGGATAAAGCGCGAGCAATCGGAAAATCCTTTGTCGTATTCAGCGGGCGTTATGATATTGAGTGTATCGTAATTCAATGAAGAGGTAAGCTGAATTTAAACAGATTTAAGCGATATTATTAAAGGAAAGCGTTTAGTTGATGACTACTAGGAAGAGACAATAAAAAGAAAAAAACCCATACAGGCCTCAGGACACGAAAAACCTGTATGGGTAAGGTTTACGGGTTACCCAGTAGCAACGTGAATAAGCGTTGCCTGGCGCTCATTCACGTTAGCGCTACTGCATAACACAGTTAACAAAAATGATTTTGCAGGTTAAGTGCCAACTTTTAATTCAAATAAAATCAACAGCTTAATTAAACCTGTGTTTTATATAAGTCTTTCCTTAGGTTACTAATGGTGCAGGTGCACCATTTATGCACCATGAATTCAGCCCGTGTTTCGGACTAAACCTGCAACAGCATTACCCTAAATAAGTCATCAATAAACATTCACTGACTCTTCGCATTGCAGTACAATTTCCTCAATTAGAAATTAGGCTTACCGCAACGTAACGCTTAATTTGATAAAGACATCGTTTTAGGAATAATAATGCTTACACAACAACAACTTGCCACCATGCTCGCACTACAAGACAAAATGAACACAAAAGTTAATCCCGATTGGATTAATGCAGGCTACGGTTATTTGCGAGCCGCTATGGTGGAATCTGTTGAAGCGATTGAACACCACGGCTGGAAATGGTGGAAAGCACAGCAAAAAGATTTGCCACAACTGCAAATGGAATTGGTCGATATTTGGCACTTCGCGCTATCTGCGTGCATCATCGATTCTGAAGGTGAAGTCAGTACTGCTGCTGAAAGCATTGCCGCACAATTAGCTTTAGGTGATGTAACCGTTACTTTCGACGGTAGAGACTACCAACCAAAACAGCAATCGCTGTTAGACAACTTAGAATTGATGACAGGGCTTTGTGCCGCTAAACGTTTTAGTGTGCCGCTTTTCATGGAAATTGTTGAGCAGTGCGATATGCATGCCGACGAACTTTATCGTCAATACGTGGGCAAAAACGTTCTAAACTTTTTCCGTCAAGACAACGGTTATAAAGAAGGCACCTACAAAAAAGAATGGCAAGGACGTGAAGATAACGAACATTTGGTTGAAGTCATGAATGACTTAAACCTATCAGACGCTAATTTCAGTGACAACGTGTATAAAGGGCTTCAGGCAAGATACACAGCCTAATTTAACTGACATTGGGCTATTCGCTTTTACCTAGCTGCACTTACAAAAAAGCCGAGCATAATAATATGCTCGGCTTTATCATTATTTACGCTGCTAACTTATTGAGTTAAGCATCTACCCATACTAATTTTTCTTTGTATTCACCTTGAATTACACCGTCAAAACGCTCTTCAAGCACATGGCGTTTCACTTTAAGCGTTGGCGTAAGTAAGTCGTTCTCAATACTCCACTCATTTTTCATGATAACCACACGATCCATCACTTGATGGCTTTCCAGCTTCGCATTGATATGTTCGAAAGTCTTTTTAAGACTAGCTTCAACACTGGGCTTATCATGCTTTTGCGCATCTTCACTTAGCACCAACAAAGCCACAGGTTGAGGAAGATTATTTCCCGTTACACAAACCTGCTCTACGATTGGGTTTTCCATGAATTTAGCTTCAATAGGCGCTGGTGCTACGTATTTCCCCTTAGCTGTTTTGAAAATATCTTTCAATCGGCCGGTGATCTTAACGTAACCGTCTGCATCAATAACACCTTTATCGCCCGTGCGAAGGTACTTATCTTCAGTGAAAACTTCTGCTGTTTTATCTGGCTCAAGATAGTATTCCAGCATGTTACATGGCGCTTTAACTTGAATCTCGCCTTCTTCTGAAATGCGAACATCTACGCCCTGATAAGCTTTACCGATACAACCAATTTTGTCGTGGCGGAAAGGCACGCTACTCGTACCATAAGCACTGTTTTCCGTCATACCCCAACCTTCTGAGATATAAACACCAATTTTAGCAAACCACTCAATAACAGCAGGTGCTAACGGCGCTGAACCACTGGCCCATAAACGTGCACTGTCGATACCAATACCTTTACGTACTTTCTTCGCTACTAACTTATTAATAATGGGGATTTTAAGTAAGGTATCGAGTTTTTTCTGCGGCATTTTAGCCAATACGCCCATCTGGAACTTAGTCCAAAGACGAGGCACAGAAATAAACAATGTAGGCTCACAATGAAGTACATCACGTTGGAACGACGATAGCGTTTCAACAAAGTGAATTTTACCGCCACTGTAATAGCTTGCCAATTCAACGAGCACACGCTCAGTGATGTGAGCAAGAGGAAGATAGCTTAGAAGCCTATCGTCACGGTTAACATCAAGTTGCTCTAGCGATTGCTGTGCAGCCCAGCAGATTGTGTAATAACTATGTACTACCCCTTTCGGTTGACCCGTACTACCCGACGTATAAATAATGGTCATGATGCTGTTCATATCTTGAACAGGAGAATCGTCTATAGGCGAACAATCAATAAACTCTTTCCATTGCTGCTTGGTATCAATATTCGGATAGGGAAAGGCAACAGTATTGTATTCAGCTGGAATAGACGCTACTTGCTCTGCAGTATTGTCTAACTTACCTACGAACAATAATTGAACGTCGGCGTGCTTGAGAACGTATTGTACGGTGTCAGGTCCGGCAGTAGAGAAAATCGGCACTGAGACGTGCCCTGCCATCATTATACCTAAATCGGCAATAAACCATTCGGCGCAGTTTTTCGAAAAAATACCGATACGGCTGCCTGCAGGCAATGCCATTTCTTCAAGTCGTTTCGCTACGCGGCGAGCAAGGTTACCCACTTGCTTCCACGTATAATCTTGATATTCACCATTAACAGGCTGAGTAAGGAAAACGTCGTCCCCACTGGTTTGCTCCCAGTGGTACAACATACTTAATGGCGATTTAATCACTTCAGTGCTGTTTGCGTTTGCTGTCATGTCTAGCGGCATAGGTCACTCATATGTTGTTATAATGTAGCTTATTTTTACAATCATTTCACAGATCTCTAATAAGCCTTATTTTCAGATGAATAACAAGCTTTTTAAACGGACGTTTACATTTCATGCGATGAATGACGTGGCGTAGCGCCTGCAATTTAGATTTCTTATAGTTTAGACTTAACTTCTATGATGATCTAATACGCGTTAATTTTAAGCAAATACCTATTATTCCACCATTTTAGAAGATAACGGCGCACTTAAATTAGTACGCTTCATTCACCATTGCTTAAACAGATAGGAGGAAAGTTCACCGTTCGGCATAGGCTTAGCGTAAAAGTAGCCTTGATGTAACACACATCCTTTTTCAGACAAACTCAACGCCTGCTCTTCGGTTTCTACGCCCTCAGCAACACTTAACATATTCAAACTACTTGCGAGGGTTATTGTGGTCGACACCAAAGCATCGTTAGCATTGCCTGGTGCCATATCGTTAACGAAGCTTTTATCAATTTTGAGTACCGATAGCGGGTAACGCTTGAGATAACTTAGTGACGAGTACCCTGTGCCAAAATCATCTAACGCTAGAATGAATCCTGCATCAACGAAGCGCTCGATTTGACGCAGCGCATTGTCGCTATCATCCATTAATACACCTTCCGTGATTTCAAAACGAAACGCTTCTTTTGGCAGATTGAATTCTTCTAGCAAGGAAAAAACACCCTCTAAATCAAATTCGGTTTTAAAATGAAGAGCAGATAAATTTATTGAAACAAACCCTTTAAAACCCTCTTCATACCAAATAGCTAAATCTTCGGCAGCCCTACGCATGGCCGCCCGAGTCACCTCAATGATATACCTTAGCTCTTCTAGAACGGGAATAAATACGTCTGGATAAATAGGGTTACCATCTAGCTCACCACGCAATAACAACTCAACCCCGATGGTGGTTTTGTCGTGAGTATTAATAATGGGCTGATAGTGATTAAAGAAACTTTTTTCTGAATAAGCCCGCTTTATCAAGTTTTCTGTAATGAGCCTATGTTTCGCTCTGTCGTTCATGTCTTTTGTGAAGTATGTGAAACCACTCAGGGTGTCTTTCTTTGCAGAATACATGGCCACGTCGGCTTGTTTGATAAGCTCGGCGGGCTCTGTGGCATCGTCGGGGTAAAAGGCAATACCCACACTGCATGATACTCGAAGCACTTCGTTAGCCAGCGAAATAGGTGTTTCAACCGACTCGATTAACTGCGCCACAAAAGAAGTAAGCCCATCGGTGGTTTCCATATCTTCAATAACAATCACAAACTCGTCGCCGCCCAAACGCGCTACGGTACCTGCATCAGAGGCTAGATTACGCATCCGATTTGCCACCACTTTAAGTAGCTTATCGCCATAATCATGGCCAAGTGAGTCGTTAATACCTTTAAAGCGGTCCAGATCAACAAACAATACTGCTACATGAGTGTTTTGTTGACGCGCGCCTGCAATGGCATGTTCTAATCTGTCCAGCAGCAAACTGCGATTAACTAACCCTGTTAAACCATCATAATTAGCTAATTTAAGCAGTTTCCGTTCCGCATTTTTTTGTTCAGTAATGTCCGATACTACTAGCAAATAATGGTCAGCTTCGTTGCTTTTTTCACTTCCTTTAACGGCACTAATATCTATAAGTACGTCGTACTGCTTAGTGTCAGCACCCTCAATAATTGCTTCGTCCTTCCAGAACTCTCCCCCTTTGAGATCACTGAGCTTACCAGATAGCTGCCATTCCAATGTAGGGTAACGAGTGAAAAGCCTGTCAATCTGCTTTGCTAACGATTCTTTGGCGTTAAAATCAAATACGTTTTCAAATGCGGGGTTTGCAGCTACAGGTACTTTATTTTTATCAAAAATAAGCACCCAGTCGCGGGTTTGGCGAAACGCATCGTTGAAAAGTAACGCTTGCTGCTGCGCTTTTTGGAGTCGATGTAAATGACGCTGACGTGAAACCACGTACGCAATAATCATCAGTAGTATCAAGGTGAAATACATTGCATAGGCAAAGGGCGAGCGCCACGGGACATAAGGCATATCAAACGTTAACGTGGCGGGTAAAACGGTATATTCTACACTGCTGGCAAGAGGGCCTACGGTAAAGTGATAACGGCCTGGCTCTAAGTTAGTTAAGGTAATTTTATCGTCTTCTGACACGCCATCACTAACCACTTGTTTGTTGCGCAATAAGGTGTAGTGATACTTGGCTTTACCTACTCCATTCATCGACAAGGATGAAAAATGGATAGTCATTCCGTAGTCTTGATAATCTAAACTGATATTCTGCCCGTTTAGATTGCCTAATGGGAGCATAAGCTCACGTGAATCGACACTCACATCAGTAATTGCTGTTTGTCTGGAAACGAGGTTCGAATTGCTGCCAATTTGTTTGAGCAACGCGGGAGAGAAAACCACAACACCTGATGTTGAGCCGTAAGCGAGACGCCCATCAATAAGTTCAAGTGATGCCCCTTGATTAAACTCCGACACTGATAATTCTCGGCCGTAAATAAAGTTTTGTACTTGCGCTGAGGCTGGCGAATATCGGTGCAGTCCAGAATGCGAACTAAACCAAATATCCCCGTTACTGTCTTTTTGTAAGCCGTAAACGATGTTGGAGAGCAGCAAGTTACTTTCGTTTAATTTATAAAGCGGTTCAAAGGTATCGGCATCTACACCGAATAACCCATAACCACTAAAAGCTAGCCACAATACACCGGTATTATCGATAACCCACGACGTTATCGAACGCTCATTAGCGCGTTGTTTTTCTGAAAAGCGATATACCAACTCATGCTCTAAGGTATTGGTGTCGACCAACCATAGACCGCCAACCATGGCGAGAAACAGACGGTTATCGTGATAAGGAGAGGCACCTAAAAAGCCAATGGAAAAATTAATATCGAAGATATCCTCGTCCAAATCGATTATATCTAATTTTTCCGCTTCTAAGTTGTAGCGGTAGTAATGATTACCGACAAAATATAAGTCGCCGTCAGCGCCTATAGTAATACTTGAATTCCACGCATTGAACACATCGCTATCAAACGATGATTGCAATGGTGGTATGGATAATTTTCCTGTACTGGGGTCGAACAACCGGATCCCCATGTAAGTTTGCACAAACAACCTGCCATCGCCTGTGGGAACTAACTTTTCAATTAGCCATTCTCTTTCGGCCACAAATTCACTATCAGAGGTAATGAATTGTTCCGATGTGCGCGCTTTGAGGTTGAATCGATTCAACCCGTTTTCGGTACCAATCCATAACACGTCTTTATCGGTTTGGGTTAGAGACCAAACCACACTATCACTTAGGGTGGTACTCTTGTCATTTCGGTTGTTTTGAATAGCATAAATTTCGGCGCTTTTTACGCCAAAATACAATGCCCCCGCGTAAACCGAACTTAACCATAAATTACCAGCATAATCGGTTTCAATATCAACAATGCGTTTGTTAGAGAGCTCGGTTCTGCCGTTATGAGGCTCAAGGATGTGTTCACTTAGCCACTTGTTTTGACTAAGTTGTAATTCAAATAGACCTTCGTTGGTGCCAAACCAAAATGCGTTGTCGTCACGCTGTTCCATCGTCCAGATATTGCGGCTTCTGACTATTTGCTGGAACCCCGAGGGCTTATCGCTACCCACATGAGACAATAATTCAACTTTCGTGGTTTGAAATAGCCCATTAACCGTACCTACCCAAATCCTACCTTCCGTGTCGTGCATCAGAAATTTAGTGTTTAGGTTATCAACATCGGGCTCAACGCCACTCAGGTAATTAACGGAAACGGTTTTTGCATCAGCGTTGGATAAATCGAGCGCATCTAATCCATCACTGGTGGCCAGTAATAGCCAGCCGTCTACAACGATAATATCTCGAATGAAATGCCGTTGTGCAATGAGTTCGTCACTTAGTGTGAAAACCGTCTCGTAAGACATGGTGTGAGTATCAAAACGGACAACTTGTTCAGGCATGGCAATAAACAAGGTAGCTTCATCTTGCCAATAAAACTGACTCACATCCTGAAACCAATCTTCTTGGGTTGAAAACGGTAATGCCACTTGTTTGGTGATAGCTTGGGTGCTGAAATCAAGGCGGTAAACACCCGATGCGTATGTGCTTATCCACAGTGCTTTGTCAGTTTCTAAGCTAATTTTGTTTATTGAAGCATTGACGAAAAGGTCGTTGGGACCCTTTATAATTTTTGTTCTTACGCCATCCCATCGCGCCACGCCGCCATCAGTGGCTATCCATACAAAGCCATCTTTATCTATCGCAATATCGTTCACAACATCTTGTGGAAGCCCATTTTTAGTGGACAGCGATTGGAATACTGGATTTGAAAGACGGGGAGACTCAGCGTAGCTAACAGTGCTAACGAAACAAACAGCAAATAAAACTGAGATTAGGTACCAGCGCATGACAACTCGTATGAATGAATCGTTATTATTATTTTTTATAGTGTATCAGAATGTTTGAGTAAATTGCAGCCAGTACCATTAAGTTACTGAGTCGCGCTTGCGTTAAACTTTATTAATCTTGTTGAACAGGAATTCGCCCAGTATTAATAACTTGCCGTCGAATGCTTGGTTGAGGCGCTAGCCGATACAAGTCACCGTTTTGCCCCACATAGTGTTTTTTTACACCACATTCTTTAGCAATCATGGCGTGAGCTTTAAGGTGCACCTCTTCGCCATGCACAGGAATAGCAATTTGAGGTTTTACCCAGTGATACATGAGTTTGAGTTCTTCAGCGCATGGGTGTCCGCTTGCATGAATGGGCAGTTGGCTATCTTCGCTCATTATGACCTTAACGCCTCTAGCACTAAGCACACTGTTTACTCGCTTAATACTGTCTTCGTTACCCGGTATGGCAATAGCGGAATAAATAACAGTGTCCCCTTTGTCTAGCTGCAAATGAGGGTGACTGTCATTGGCCATGCGAGAAAGGGCGGTATTTTTCTCTCCCTGACTGCCAGTTGCCACGCCGAGCACTTCATATGGTGGCAAGTAGCCTAAATGAAACGCATCTGCCACGGGCAAGTCTACAGGCCAGATTCCTTGTTGGCGGGCAATGCTGTACATATTGATAAGTGAGCGCCCGTACAAAGCAATATAACGCCCGGTTTTTTGGGCCACCCTAGCAAGGGTAATTAATCGCGCGATATTACTGCCAAAGCACGTCACAACGACCCTGCCCTGCAGTGGTTTAACTGTGCTTAACAAACCGTCGTAGCAATTGCGTTCAGAGATAGAAAAACCTGGTTTTGTTGCGTTGGTAGAATCTCCAACCATAGCAAGAATGTTTTCATCTCCTAGTGCGCGATAGGTATTACTGTCAAAAGGCTTACCGGTAATTGGCTGCGCATCGATTTTCCAGTCGGCAGTATGTAAAACCGTGCCCGCTGACGTGGCTATTTTTAACGCATAAGGTTCGGGCAGCGAGTGGGTTACCGATAACCAGCTCACATCAAAGGGCCCTAATGTCAGCGTTTGCTCAGAGGCTATCTCTACTATGGGTACTTTATTAACTAATTTGGTTTGCGCAAGTTTACGACGTAATACTTCGGCAGTAAAAGAAGTGGTATAGATGGGGCACTGAAAACGCGCCCATAAATACGGCAATGCGCCTACATGGTCTTCATGCGCATGGGTGATAACAATGCCGGCAATATTTTCCTTTTGCGCCGCAATGAAGGTGGGATCTGGCGCCACCACCCTGTGATGGGTTTGCTTGGTTGTGCCAGTATAGCGATAAGGAGGTATAAGCGGTTCATCGAACGACACGCCACAATCTACCATCAACCACTTGCCATCATGCCCATACAGGTTCAGGTTCATGCCTATTTCCCCAGTTCCCCCTAACGGCAAAAACCAAAGCTCCTCTTTTTTCGGCGTTATCAAACCTTAACCACTCCTTTAACTGCTTTCAGGTTAGAATATAAAACTTCCATGAGAGTTGTTACTATACTTTCATACGTAAATACTTAAAGACCGAATATTTATCATGACCACGACTTTATCTGATATGGAAGCACGTGTTATTGGTGTACTACTTGAAAAGTCGGTGACTACGCCCGAACAGTACCCGTTATCGCTTAATGCGCTCACCAATGGATGTAACCAAAAAAGTAACCGATTACCTGTCACTCAGTTAACCGAAGACGAAGTCATTAAAATACTTGATGGATTGAAAGGTAAACGAATTGTTCAAGCTTCATCAGGCTATGGTAGCCGAGTAGACAAATATTCCCACCGTTTTTGTAATACCGAATTTGGAGATATAAAACTTAGCGATCATCAGCAGGCCATTATTACTGAACTCTTACTGCGCGGCCCTCAAACACCCGGTGAATTGCGAGGCCGATGCCAGCGTTTAGCGCAATTTGCTGATATCAGCGATGTAGAAGCAACCATCAGCAGCTTACTTGCTTACCAGCCAGATGCACTTATTTACTCACTACCAAGAGAGTCGGGTAAAAGAGAGATACGCTACAACCATACATTTTGTCAGCCAAATGCGAATAACAATAATGGTGAAAGTGAAAGCACAAGCGAAAGTGCTGATACCGTTGAAACACTAAAGGCGGCTTTACTAGAAGTAAAAGCCACCCTTGCCGATTTAGAATCAAGAATTAATGATTTATCGTCAGGCGACTAATGCAAACGTACGTTGAGTTGGTCGATAATTTCAGCCCAATCAGCGTCATCTTCAATAGCCGTTTTCAAGAAAGCCGCTTGGCTTTCAGACCAAAACGGCGCTTCGAAAATATGTTGGCTCTTATTTAATCCTTTGTGCGTTTCAATAAAACTGTCTATCGCTTCATCGCTACTATCTAGCCCTAACTGTTCAAACAAACTGTTCATAGTCGGTTGTTCAGTAAACATGGTAGCTCCTCTTCAATCATAATAATCCGTTAATATTGAAACGCTAAAATCAAATGATGGGATCATTAAATTTGCTGTGCAAATTCCTCTGGTTCCATCACTTCACCCTCCTCTCCTGGTACCGGACAAACCATAACCGTAAGGTTATCTTGCGTCATGCCGCCCACCCATTTGGTAAGAAAGTCTTTGGTAGAAATTTCCATTGCTTCACAGTCTGACCAATCTTCAGTTGCCCATAGCAAAGCTAGAGATGATTCCGGCCATACTGGAATGCCATCTTCATCATCTGTCGTTAACATCACGCAACCATGTTCATCTTTAAGAATGAAAAGTTTGCCCGAGGTTTTAATTAATTCAACGCTAGCTTCTAGGCGTTCGAACGCGTTCATTTGTAATAATGGGTGTTGAGTTGTCATAATTTTCTCTTTGCTATTAGGCAGGGTGTATGGTCGATATGCTGGTAATTAAGGCTTCTAGCCCTACACGCCTGACTTGTTTCATGGTGTGAAGATAAACTTTCATGGTTATACCTTCTAAAGGCTGTATTAGTGAAATAGTGATAGTTGGATCAAGTTGATTTACCGTTCCTTTAGGAAGTACAGCAACGCCACCTTCATATTGTAGGTTATTAAGGGCTAAGTTGAGCGAGTTCGTACGTAATTTAGCATCACGAAGTTGAGGGTATAACGTAAGCAATAAATCTCTGGCTTTGCTGCCCCAATCAATGGCCACAAACTCTGCCGCGTCTACTACATCACTGCCTTCACCAATTCGGTATAACCCTAACTGGTTCTCTAATAACACTTCACTTTTAACTTCTTCTGACTTTAGCGGTTCGGTTGAAAAAGCCAAATCGGTTACACGCTCGTGCAATTGACGGGACAAACCATCGAGAGAAAGTACTTCTGCTTTAACAGACCAATCAGGAAATGTGTTGTGAAGGTGACTTAAAGTGGTAGGCAACATTAATTCACTGGCTAACTGCGTTGCCCCACACACCACATATTCAGAAGACTGAATTTGCAGTTCTTGCTTGGCTTCATTTAGCGTACTGCAAAGCTGGCGTGCATACGGCAACAGCTTCTCCCCCGATTGGGTTAGCTGAATACTATTGCGCTGGCGTATGAAAAGCGTGGTATGAAAGTATTCTTCTAGCAACTTGATCCGCGCACTTACCGCAGATTGCGTTAGATAAAGATTTTCAGCTGCTTTGCCAAAATGTCGGGTTTTTGCAACTTCAATAAATGTGGTGAGAAAGCGTATATCCATGCTTCTTACAAAACCGATAAATAAGTGATTGTAAACTGTCACAGATAATACGGCATGTAAACACAAAAGCACAGCAACGCACTGCTATTAAAGCAGTGCGTTGTATTTATTTTCAACTAAGAAGCGTATCAACTGCCTTCGTGCATTAAACGGCGCTGTTTTTCTCGACGTTGTAAGTCACGATTCTGTTTATTTTTTACGCTTTGGTGGCGCTTAGTGCCCACCTTCTTGGTGTGAAAGTCTTCCTCTTCTACCGAGTCCAATTCTTCACTTTGGTAACGATAGTCTTTACTCATGTCTATCTCTAGGTTATTGCCACTTCGTCATTATTATCTTGGCACCAAAAATAGAAAACGAAT
This sequence comes from Alteromonas sp. CI.11.F.A3, assembly GCF_032925565.1. Taxonomy (NCBI): domain Bacteria; kingdom Pseudomonadati; phylum Pseudomonadota; class Gammaproteobacteria; order Alteromonadales; family Alteromonadaceae; genus Alteromonas; species Alteromonas sp. CI.11.F.A3. The sequence goes on along the minus strand of NZ_CP136708.1, from coordinate 2,119,228 downwards.
TTTTATCATCGTTGCGACAATAATTTTTTGTAGTGGGTTTTGGTCATGTAATTCGCTTCGTTGCCTCAATCCTCCTAGACCTGAGCGCTTTTTCATTGCCACATCTAGAAAACCATAAAAACAATTAATTATCAATAACTTAAACAAATTAGAAAGAAGCGATATTTGCAAAACCACGCTTTTCACACCCTATAAATTTGTACATTTTTGCGCGTTATATTTTCCAACAAAATTTTTTATTGAGAAGAAAAAAATGTTTTGTTTTATGTTCTGATTCTTTTGTCTTAAAAGTTCGCTTGAAGACAACTCAATGCTGGGTACAACCATGAAAAATTTATCAATTCGCGTTTCTCAAAAACCTTTTATAGACAGACAAAAATTTCCTTATGGCTTTCGAAAATCTGGCGACTTCAGTATTGGTGAAGCAGATATACTAACCGGTTATGGAAAGACCCTACTGGCACTAGAATGCGGGGAGCTATCACCAGAGACAGATGATGAGCTTCATTTTCTAGACTTTATTAGTGGTAAAGTGGAAGCTGAAAACGCTGTAGAGCGCACTTGGGCCAAGTACGTACGCTTATCTCGAGGCAAGAAACACTTCTACACATTGCATAGCAGCGCTGCGAGTAACCAATCGGATTACGATGAAGATTACAGCGATGAAGCATTCGATGTAGCCTAATTTTGCATTCGACCTACTAACAACCAGCCCAGAGCAAATCGGGCTGGTTGCCTATATTTGTGATATTTCCCTCGCTATTCTTCTGTTTGTTGATCCATATCTAGATTGTGCCCGAACAAATCTTTGCATATTTGTAATTTTCAAACAGATGGTTCTATATTAATAACTTAGCATTGTGAAATTGCTATTTTACGCAAACCACGCTGTTGGAAAATAGTAGAACAATATCTAATGAATTACCCAAGCCTGAAGGCAAAGGAGGCGCAGCGATGATGGTGTCATATAAACAGATTAAACATTTTTCAATTCATGCTACCGATAAGGACATAGGCGGCGTACGAGACATACTTTTCGACGATAAAGATTTCGTTGTTAGGTACGTAGTTGCCGATACGAATACGTGGCTTCCTCTTAGCAGGAAAGTGGTGATCTCACCTATCTCGGTGACCCGTGTTGATCAGGAAGAAGAAACCGTTGATGTTTCCATGACGGCAGACACGCTTAAAAACAGCCCATCAATTGACGAGCACAAACCGGTTTCAAGAGAGTTCGAAGAAACGCTGTTTCGTTACTTTGGTTATGGCTATTACTGGATTGGCCCAGGCGCGTGGGGCGATTTCGCTCACCCAAATGAACTAGCCGATCCTGAGCTAGCAGCCATGGGTAAAGAAGAGTTAGATAATAAACCTGAGAATCACTTAAGAGCTTGTGGCGAGGTTAGTGGCTACGAAGTGGCAACCCAAGACGACAACGTTGGGCATATTAGCGATTTTGTGTTTGATACTGATGGCTGGAAAATTCAGTTGTTAGTGGTAGATACAAACAACTGGTTACCGGGTGGTAAAAAGCTGGCGGTACTGCCCTCAGACATCAAAAGTATCGATTGGTCTTCTCATAATGTCTCGGTCAACCTCACCCACGAGGGATTGATGGCTAGACCGGAAGTTGACCTTGATAAGTTGGGTGATATTGCATACGTAGAGGCGTTGATAGCGAATGCGAAGCTTGTCTAGCTAAGTCGAGTAGCATTTGAGCAAGAGCGATTAACTGCCTTTGAGTAAATTAGATTTACGTCAACTAAGGTTAATCGTTCTGCGCGCAAAAAAACTTGTGGAGCAGACCAATGGTTTGCTTCACTCTTTCGTCGGCTAGTCGATAGTAAATGGTTTGTCCGTCCCGGCGTGTGGCCACCATCTTAGATTCTCTTAATAGGGCCAAATGTTGTGAAATCACAGGCTGAGAAACGTCTACATGGTCTAACATTTGGGTTACAGATAGCTCTTTGTCCACTAAAGAGCATAAAACCATTAAACGGGTTTTATTCGCCAACTGCTTTAGATAAAGCTCAGCTTCCATTGTATATTGAGCCATTTCGCTCGTATCTACAGATAGATTATCAACGGCTAGATTATCAGTCATAACAACTCACTTTTAAATTTACGTAGACGAGCTACCAACCCGCCTTCTTATACTAAAGTATACTACTATAGCGGCGAACGCCAAAACTCAATGTCATTTTTTTATAAAATATATAATGAAAATACGTGCTAGAAAACATAGCAATTTCCTTATATAGTAAACTCATCATTATTTTTCAAGGTGTTTTAATGTTAATTGATATCACTACTAGACTCGCTAATATCCCTTTCCCGCTGCGTTGTATTACGGCTAAAGAAGCGATGCAGGAAATATCTTCTAATCATGGTTTATTACTTGATGTTCGTGAGCCCGCCGAGGCTGCATCTAGCCCTGTAGAAGCCGCATTAAATATTCCTCGTGGCGTGCTCGAAATGAAAGTTATCGAAAAATGTAAAGATGCCAAGTTTCCAATCTATATTCATTGCGCCTCGGGCATTCGCGCTAAATTGGCAGCCGAACAGCTAATGAACATGGGGTATGACAATGTGAGCGTGGTAACCTGTTCAATAGGCGATATTAAGCAAGCCACCGACGCATAAGCGCTGACAGCCTCTGGCCGCTTGTGGTATAACCGCTCTATACAGTGACAGAATAATCAATTAGAGCTCGCGATGTTAAAATCTACGTTAGAACAATGGCGCATGTTTAAAGCTGTGGTAGATGCTGGAGGCTTCAATCAAGCTGCCGCATTGGTTCACAAAAGCCAGTCTAGTGTGCATCACGCGGTTCAAAAATTAGAAAATGCCATTGGCGTTGTGTTGTTCGAAAACAGTGGACGCAAGGTAAAACTGTCTCCTCAAGGGGAGTTGATGTATCGTCGAGCAGCGTTCGTTTTAAATGAAGCTCAAAAGTTAGAAGCGGTAGCGGCTAGTTTACAAGCGGGAACTGAAACTCTTCTTCGTATCGCCGTTGATATTATTTTTCCATCAGACTTACTCTATAACGTACTGAGCAAAGTGTCTGAAGAGTTCCCGCTGCTACGTATCGAAATTGAAGAAACCGTATTAAGCGGGGCAAACTCCCTACTTGATAGTGGTAATGTCGATATCGCGATTTCACCTTTCCCCTACCCCGGCGGATTCAGTGAAGATTTATGCGAGATAGACTTTGCCGCGGTGGCACATGTCGATCATCCTCTGCACGCACTTGACCGCGCGTTAACGTTAGAAGATCTAAAGTCGCATCGTCAAATAGTAGTAAGAGATTCATCGGCTGAACGTAAAGTTGATGCAGGTTGGCTTGGCGCCGAGCAGCGCTGGACGGTGAGCCATATTAGAACCTCGGTAGATATGATTTCTCAAGGGCTTGGGTTTGCTTGGCTCCCTATCGCTATCATTAAAAAAGAATTAGAAGAAGGGCTGTTGCTTCCGCTTCCTATTGATAGCAACAGTGGATTGCGTCGCGCTATGCTTTATCTCACATTTGAAGATGGTGACGGCCTTGGGCCCGCAGCAAGAAGCTTTATCGGTGAACTTAGATATCAATCGATGCAGCTTCCCTCTGCTGATGGCATGCTTGATCAATGCATAGAGTCTCTGCATCGATAGCATAAGCTGTGGCAGTTTAATTAAAGCAAAGTGTTATAGCTAAGCTGTACTTAACGCAAAGCCTAAAAAGCAAGAACTCGGGTATCTAACGAATATCTAATTTGCCCGATATTAAGTTTAGCCAGCGCTTGGTTTACCCAATACTTAATTTACCCAATACTTAATTTACCCAATGCTTAAGTTACCCAATCCCTAATGCTATCTGTTGGCCGCCATACAAGAAACCAAATAGAGCAATGGATAGCCCAAAGAGTGCTACAGCGCCGTCATCCGTTGCCATACCTATAGCCATAATCAATACCGCAAACGCCGGTATTAACCCCATAAAGGGTACTAATTCTAGTGGCACCATCAACAATCCACACGCCGCACAGCTAAGTGCAATCAATGAGCGAAACACAGGCTGGCGCATAAAAAACCACCGTGGCATTAAGAATCGGTCACATCGCACCGCCACAGGTTTCATTTTATTAACCAAAAATTCAATTCGATCGGCGTCCATTTCAATTTTCATAATGGTAGCAGGAAGCCACGGATGACGGCGACCGAGTAAAATTTGCATTGCGATAAGTAAAATTGTCACACCGGTTATGGTAGGTACACCAGGAATGGCACCTATGGGGGTTGCTGCAATAAACGCAGGCAAAGCCAACATAGGTCCAAACCCCCTCTTTTCCATGGCATTCCAGAACTCCGAAAACGCCATGACGTCGGTGGTGTTTTTGGGCTGCATCTTGCCCAACAACTCATAAAGTGTCATTGACCTTGCGCCAGTTTCCTCAAACATTTTTATTCCCTATTTATGGCTTAAGGCTTATGCCTAATTTCCATTGAAACCTATGCGTCTTGGGTGATAGCGAAGCGCAATACGCTTTGGGTATTCCATCAAAAATTAAATTAATTCAGTAGTATCACCGTACATAACGCTTATATTTTGCGCTGACCCGTAAGTAAAAATCTGAGATAAATTTTTCAGAAAAATACGCACAAGCGCTGAATTTTTGCGTTCGGTTACAAAGCTACTATGAGATTAATAATGCGATAACTGTGCCACTGAAGTGGGTCAGCGTTCAAATTTGCGCTTTTCTGGTAGCAATCGGCACAATATGTGCTTTATCAGCTAAAGATATGTCAGTGTGTGGATTATATTTAGCTAGCCCTCTTTTACATGATGCGAGGATCGCATCTTGAGGTCAGCCCCAAGATATTGCTGCCTTATTCAACCAAAGTTGAGTATGAATGCGACAACGTCTACGTTTGAATGTAATAATGCACAAATAATTATAAAATCTGGTCAACTTACCCACCCAATGTGCTGAGACAAGCTATCAGGAAGTGGTTGGTCAATAAAAAAGGGATATTCAAGTGTTAACTGTTTTGCTTGTAGATGATGATGCCGAGTTTACCGAGGTGGCCTGCACTATTATTGAGTTTCTCGGTCACGAAGTCCTAACTGCTGCCACATTAGGTGAAGCGAGAGACTGGTTAAAGAAAGAAACCTTTGATCATATATTACTTGATTTCATGTTGCCTGATGGCAGCGGTGCACACTTGTTCGATGAACTTAACGCACTTCCCAAACGTCCACGCATTACCCTTATTACTGGGCACCCATCGGTAAAGGGTGTCATTAAAGGTTTATGCGGCCCCAATATTGATTACCTTGTTAAGCCTATTCAACGTGAAGACATTGAAGCAGTATTAACGGGGAAACCTAAAGTTGCTGAAGATACCAGCGAAAAAATCGAAAAGCATTTCGACTTGCTTATTGGCGAATCTGCGCCAATGAGAGAACTCTACAAATTAATTGAACGAGTAAGCAGAACAAGTGCGAACGTTATGCTACTTGGCGAAAGTGGTGTAGGGAAAGAGGTAGTTGCAGCCGCCATTCACCGCGCTTCACAAAGTGAAGGCCCTTACGTAGTGACTAACTGCGGTGCCTTTTCAAAAGAATTGATTGGTAGTGAATTATTTGGCCACGAGAAAGGCGCATTTACAGGCGCTGTTGGCCGTAAAGAAGGTGTTTTCGAACAAGCTGAGGGCGGATGTTTGTTCTTAGATGAAATCACTGAAATGCCTATCGACATGCAGCCAAACTTACTGCGCGTATTGGAAAACAAAGTGGTTATCCGTGTTGGCGGTACTAAAACTATTCCGGTTAACTGCCGCGTAGTGTCAGCGACCAACCGAACCATGGAAGAAATAGCACAAAGCAAAGTGCTGCGTGAAGATATCTATTTCAGACTTGCGGTGTTTCCAATCACCATACCCACTTTGCGCGAACGCAAAGAAGATATTCCTTTATTAGCAAAAACCTTTATTGAAGAGTTTAATAAAGATAATGGCTCTAAATTTAGTTGGCAAGAAAGTCAGCTAAACACGTTACAAGCCTACGATTGGCCAGGTAATGTTCGTGAATTACGCCACTTTGTTCATCGTGCTGCTATTATGAGCGACCCGACAAAACAGGTCATAGAGCTTCCTAAAACGATTGAATCGCCTTTTGCTAAAAAACAAAGTACAGCACCAGCACTTCAAGCAGGACGTACTATTGAAGATGTTGAAAAGGAACTTATTTATGCCACGCTTGAGAAGGTTAATGGGAATAAAACCATGGCCGCTGACATGCTGGGCATAAGTACCAAGACCCTATACAACCGACTTCACGCATATGGCGATTTGGTCAAAGAAGACTAGTAAGGCAGGACAAAAGTTATGACTGAAGATGAGTTTGCCCGATTGAGCACCTATGTACACGATGCACGCAAACCGCTGAATCGCATTTCGATGCAAGCTGAATTGGTAAAAATGGCGCTTAATGGTGAAGTTCCCGCCCAAAAAGCGATGGCAGCATTGGATAAAATAATTTCCAGTGCTAAAGACTGCAGTGACTCCCTTTCTGAAATGACTTCAGATTTTGGCGACACATTATTGGATTGATGTAATGCTAAACAAAGTTTTGTCTTCGCTATACAGCTGGGTAATCATGGTGGTATTCGTGATTGCTATTATTACTGCGAATTCATTTTATGTGGTGCAAACCCTTGATGACTTATCGGCCCTAGAAGCGCGCTTGTTTACCACCAGTCGCGTAATAAGTGCAGTAAACAAGCTGCACGTGGCCGTTTTGCGCGCCGAATCAGGTCAACGTGGTTTCCTTCTTACTGAAGATGAAGCTTATCTGGAGGAGTACACACAAACACTGAATAACTTTACTGCCCTTGCTGATGAAGTTGAAGTGAGTGCTTTGGCGTCTGATTTGCCGGAACAATCAGAGCGGATAGAAAAGCTACTCGCCCTTACTCGCGTTAAAATTAACGGTATGGTGCGAATTGTAGAGCTAGTAAGAGTAGGTGATATAGAGCAAGCCTTCACGTTGCTTGAAAGTGACAGAGGTCTAGATTTATACAACGACTTCGAAAATATGTTCGAGCGCATCGATTCCTCTGAAAGGGATATTCAAGGTACGCACTTAGCCAGTTTAATGAAGCTAAGACGTGACTCAGTGAATACTTTATTAATTTCTTCAGGTACCACCCTGTTTCTTATTATCTCGATTTTCTTGTTGTTAAAAGCCAACATTCGAGAAAATGAAAAACACAAAGATACGCTTGTAGATGTTAATGAAGACCTAGAGCATAAAATTTCAGAACGAACCCAAGAATTACGTATTTATTCAGATGAGTTAGCCCGCAGTAACCGAGAACTCGAGGATTTTGCTTTTGTAGCGTCTCACGATCTGCAAGAGCCACTTCGGAAAATTCGCGCCTTTGGTAATCGATTAGACTCGGGCTATAAAGATGTAATGGACGAACGTGGGCAAGACTTTCTCGCCCGTATGCTTAATGCGGCAGAGCGTATGTCTATGTTGATATCTGATCTTTTGTCTTTTTCTCGCGTGTCTACACGGGGTAAAGATTTTGAACAGGTAAACGTTAGTGAGGTTATCGATGGCGTGTTAGGCGACTTAGAAATAGCTATTGAAGAAAAAGGCGCCAAAGTGATTGTGCAGGACATTCCGACTATTCGCGCAGACAAATCACAAATTGATCAGCTGTTTCTAAACTTGCTGTCTAACGCGCTAAAATTTCAAACCGCCGACAAAGAACCCCTTATTGAAATTACCGCTACCCCGCCTAGTGATTCTGACATGAAAGACATATTGTTAGCTGATGAATATGACTGGATTAAAATTCAAATCTCAGACAACGGTATTGGTTTTGAGCAAGGTTTTGCAGAAAAGATTTTTGCCCCCTTTCAACGCTTACACGGAAGAAGCGAATATAAAGGAACGGGGATCGGACTAGCGGTATGTCGACGCATTGTTGAGCGGCACAATGGTCAAATTTCGGCAAAAAGCTCGCCAGGAGAAGGCGCAACCTTTACTATCCTTCTGCCAACAAACAGCGAGCCATTTGGCTCTCTAAATAATAATGGAGATACCACACATGACGCGTAAACAATCCCAACCTATTAATATCCTTATGGCAGATGACGATGAGGACGATCGTCTATTAACCGTAGACGCACTGAAAGAAAGCCGTGTGTTAAACAACTTATTTTGTGTTGAAGATGGCGTGGAATTACTCGAATTTTTACGTCATGAAGGCAAATACACAGATGCCAGCAAATTCCCCCGCCCTAGCTTAATTCTGTTAGACCTTAACATGCCACGTAAAGACGGCAGAGAAGCGCTGCAAGAATTGAAAACTGACCCTAAACTACGTGGGATCCCAGTAGTCATTCTTACTACCTCCAAAGAAGAAGAAGACATGCTTCGCGGATACGATTTAGGCTGTGCTTCCTATATCACCAAACCTGTGAATTTCGAGGGACTTGTCGAGCTTATGCGCGCGCTAGGTCGCTACTGGATTGAGTTTGTAGAATTGCCCCACGATTAATCGCCCTTTTCATCCGATTTAACGTGTTATGAGTCAATATTGATGGGCTCAATAAAGTGTTACTCAAGTTGTACGGCGCTAATTATTAGGGCCGTAATGTTTTAAAGTGCTGGTTATTCAGCGCTAAGTTTTACGGCTAAATGTTTTATGGAGCGCACAGTGACCGAAGTTATCCGGGTTTTACTGATTGAAGATGACGAAGATGATTATTTCCTAACATCGGATTATTTACTTCAATGTGAAGAACCCCGTTTCCAGCTTACCTGGGTAACCAACAGTGCTGACGCCATAGACGCGTTACAGCGTCGAAATTTCGACTTGTGCTTACTCGATTATTTGCTAGGTGCTGAAAACGCAGTAGATGTGTTGGAAGTACTAAAATCGAATCAGTTCAACCTCCCTGTTGTTATTCTAACTGGTCAGTCAGACTCTCAAGTTGACGAATTGGTAATGCGAGCAGGTGCAGCCGATTACCTACAAAAAACAGAAATTGAGTCGCCACGTTTCATGCGAACCATTCGTTACGCCATGGTTCGACGAGAGATAGAAAACGAACGATTAGAAAGACATAAAGTTGAACAGCAAAATAAAGCGAAAGATAAGTTTTTGGCCCACTTAGGTCACGAACTTCGCACCCCGCTTACGTCTATTCTAGGTTATACAGAACTACTATTAGACGACAAAGGTAATGATCCTCTCGCGCAAGAGCTTTCTATTATTCATTCCAACGGAAAACATTTACTAAGCTTGTTAAATGATTTGTTGGATATGTCTCGCATTATGGCAGACAAACTTGAGCTGAATATCAAAGAGGTACATTTAAGCCCTTTCCTCACTGATATTCACTCATTGATGCGATTGGCCGCCAAAGATAAAGATCTTATTTTCGACGTTATTGCAGAAACCAAGATTCCAGAAGTGGTTAAAACTGACCCTACCCGTTTGCGCCAGGTGTTAATCAATTTAGTCAGCAATGCCGTAAAATTTACCGATACCGGAAAAATTACGGTTACAGTAGAGATTCGTCCACCCGCGCCTGGCAAAACGAATGAGCGATTACACTTTATTGTTGAAGATACTGGTATTGGCATGCCACCAGATAAGCTAGATAAAATTTTTCAACCTTTCGAACAAATCGAAGATATTATGCGCGCGAACCATGGCGGAGCTGGATTAGGTTTAGCGATAAGCCGTGAGCTTGTCACTAAGCTAGGTGGTAGCATTAGTGTTGATTCCGTGTTTGGCAAAGGCAGTCGATTTTCATTTTCCATCGACCCTGGTGATATTAGTGAGCAAAGTCGTACACATCTTACGCTTAAGCCACCTAGCAAAACAGAATCGAACAATTTGGATTTACAAGTTACCGGCAAAGTACTAATTGTTGATGATATTCGTGAAATTCGTCGCTTAACAGGGCATTTAGTCAGTCAATGTCACGCTACTGTAGCTTATGCTGAAAACGGGGTTAAAGCGTTAGAGGCAGTACTACAAGCCGAAGAAGATAACGACCCCTTTCATTTAGTGTTAATGGACATCCATATGCCTGTAATGAATGGCATTGAAGCGCTTCATGCAATTAGGCGACACAAGAGCAACGTACCTGTTGTGGCCGTCACAGCCGCTAGCCGTAAAGGATTAAAACAGTCTTTAATGGATGACGGATTTAATAATGTTATTGGTAAACCTATTGAACGAGCAGCGCTTACTGAAGTGCTCGACCAATATTTGGTGCGCTCTCAAGGACCAGCCGTGTCAAAAATAGAAACCGTTAAAACAGTCACCCAATGCACTCAACCTCAACCGACTTCAAAGAAAGTATTAGTAATAGAAGATGATGAGGATGCTGCAGAGTTATTGCAATTATTTTTAGTTCATCAAGGCCATGATGTCATTACGGCAAATACGGGCGCGGATGCTATCGAGCGTATGAACGAAGTGGTATTTGACCATGTATTGATGGATTTAACGCTTCCTGATTACCATGGATATGACCTAGCCGCCGAGTTGAATCAAATTCAACCTAAAGCGAAACTGGTTATTGTGAGTGGCAACGAGCCGGATAAAGATACTATGAAGCATTTAGGCGTGAGTCAGTCACTTCTAAAGCCTGTTAGTAAAGAAGATTTAATTAGTGTGGTGTCTTAACAAGACGCCACCAGGCTAAGTTAGTTACCATAAATTGCTAACTTTTTACGCCACCCAGTTTGTTCACCATGAAATAATTACGAAATAATTACACGGCCTACCTTGAAACTCTTACGTTGAATTTAACTTTAGAATTAACTTCAACGCTAAGGAAAGAATAAAAACCTTTAAAAACAGCAGCCTAAACAAATTGCAATATTGGTACAACCGTTGCAACTTCTTATGTGCAATCTAGCAAACTTAAGGAGAGTACTATGGCAACACAAACTACTACGCCAAAAACAGCGAAAGCGAATAGCGTAACCGAGCCTAGTCACCCAGTCACGGATCAGTTAAAAGAAACACTTCATTCGTCAGTTGATAAACTGGCCGATAGTGCAGCCGTAGCTGAGGACAATATTCGAAATACTGCAAGTCGCTCTGCCGACAATATGTCTGAACGAAAACGTTTAGCTGAGCAAAAATGGCAATCTTCTGGTGTACGTAAGTATGCTATCGAAAACCCATTAGCAACTGCTGGTATGGCATTCGCAGCAGGTATGTTAGTTACTTCATTGTTTCGCAAGAAATAAAGCATGCAGCCTTTACCAGATTTTCGTAATGCCACATACACGCTGAGCAGCGAAAATCCGTTTCGCCTGACTTCTCCGAGAAGTCAGGCGACATTTCGCACTGACCAGTCAGACATATCCGGCACTTCGTCTACCGCCACTCCCCCAGACATTTCGTTTGAAGAAGCATTTAGTTCACTAAAGGCACTTTTCACCCAGAAAAAATATCAAGGTTTTGCATTAGTTGACTTGGTTAACGCCGAACTTCAACTCATTACTAAATCTATTTTTGTTACCATATTTGGTGCACTTACTGCATTTGCATTAGGTGGCTTTTGCTGGATTTTACTCAATTCATGTATAGGATTGGCTATGCATCATGCTGGCATGCCGGCACTTCTTATTATGATTATATTGTTACTCGTAAATAGTGTATTAAGCGTCATCGCATTTATGTATGCACAAAGTGCGTTTCGCTTTATCAACCTAAAACGGCTCGCAACGTTAATGCAATCTTTAATGAAGTAGCGACACTTAACTACGGGATTGCCGTTCGACAGCGTACAACTATGGAGCACTTATCATGAATATTTTTCTGAAGAAGAACTTGGAAGACATTAGACAGTGCCAGCATAACTACTTAGCACAAAAACATCACGCAGAAGCATCACTTGAAGAAGCGAAACGAGATTGTCGGCTGCTTATGGGCAAACCTGAAGTATTATTAGGTATTATTGCTGCTGGAGCTTACAAGGGCATTAATACTGATGCCCCCAAGAGCAAAAGAAATCAAGCTATTATGACTTTTGTGCGCACCACCGCGCTCTCATTTCTAAGATAATAGTAACCAAATTTAATACTAGGAATTATCATGCGCCTTCCAATAAAAATGAAAATAGCGGCTCTAGCATGCAGTGTGTTTTTTACCGCGTGCACTACTACACCTATAGCTTCCCCTACGCCGTACAAATCTGCGGTGACTAAAGAAGGTTACGGTTACTCAAGCGTTCAGCTAACCGACAATGAATACCGAGTTTTATTTAAAGCTACTGACCGAACCCCTGCCGATGTCATTCAGCAATTCGCATTGCGCCGAGCAGCTGAACTCGCAAACAAACAAAACTACGAATGGTTGGCAATTGTTAAAACCGATGTTGATAAAAAACCTGTTATGGCCAGAGCGGTAACTCACAGCACGGATAAACCCCAACCGTTTGCAACTAACCAGCAATGTACCATGTCAGGATGTACAGAAGTGGCACAACCTGCACCAGGCCAGGGACAAAATACCGTTACGCAGACTCAAATTAATGATGTTTACTTTTCTATCTTGGTAAGAATGAACAATACCAAAGCTAGCTTAGGGAAAAACGCGATGTCTGTTCAGGAAATTTTGGCAAATCAGGCTGACAACGCTAAATAAGCGTTTCAGCTGACAAATATTGTGTAGTTAAACGACCGCCATTTGGCGGTCTTTCTATTTTCAACATGCAATACTATTTATTACTTTTTTCGGAGTCTAAATGTAATGTATTAGCACGTTCGACCCAATCCAGATCTTTTGTTTGTTCATCTAACGTCGCATTGGCATCTTCTAAGAAAACTTTACAAAAATATTCTACTGACTGAAATCGTTCTCGGTACTGTTGCAATTGCACTTCCATTTCATACATAGCATTTGAAAATTCTGAGTTGGATTTCGACAACTCATAATCACACTTAAGATACGCACATAAAACATCAGCCGCCTTAGCAAGACGCACGTGAATGTCATCTTTATCTTGTTCTATTAAAGGCTGGTAACGCTTCTGTAGCGGCTCAGGCAAGGTTTGTATCAGCATAGCCTCAAACCTGCGCTCGAGCTTCTTAATAGCAGCAGTAGTTTCAGGGTCGTGATATTTCACAGGGCTTGGAATATCACTCATACCCGCAATTTCGCTACCTTCATGAAATATAGCCATAGCAGCAACTCGGTCAGGGTCGACATCTTCGTTAAACACATCCGCGGCTATTGCGCCTAGCATATGCGCTACCATAGAGGCTTCGTAGATGTGTGTAGACAACATCTCCTCTTGAAACTGTGCCATTAAAGGCCATCGTTTCACATTTCTTGCCCGTTGCATTAAACCTATAAATGCGGAGTGAGTTTTTGCCATTTCGCGCCCTTTAGTATAACGAGAGTTAAAAAGTGATAGTAGCATCTGCAAATCGTGAATGCTTCTTTGCTTCCTACCTGCTTTAGCTATGTAAAAAGTGCAAATGCTCTGTAAACCTTGTTTATCCCACAAAGAAATTACTAGCCTAAAGTAGCACAAATAAAAAATAAAACGTATTAAATCATAAGCTTAACATTTAGGCACGGAGTTCGCATTAGTATCTATGTCAGTAACGGAGCAAAAAGAGGATTTAGCTATGTTAGGTTGGGCAATTACTTTTTTCATTATCGCCATTATTGCAGCAGTTTTTGGTTTTGGCGGCATCGCAGGTGCAGCAACAGGTATCGCACAATTTTTATTTTTTGTGTTCATCGCCTTACTAGTCATTTCACTAGTCGCGAATGCCTTACGCGGTCGGTCACCACGAGCATAAATTTATTACGCTTTTAGATATTTTTAAATCTTTAAGATACTTTTAGGAAACAGGAGAACGGACATGATCTCACAGAAATCATTATTAAAACTTTTAGCAGCTGGTACATTCGCACTAACACTTGCCGCATGCGGCGATAACAACGCAGAAGATGCAGGCGAAGAGCTAGACGAAATTGTAACAGATGCAGGCAACGCAGTAGAAGATGCTTGTGAAGATGTTAAAGAAGGCGCAAACGCCGAAGATAAAGATTGTTAATTCACGCTTTATCATGAAAAAAGCTGATGGACTTTGTCCATCAGCTTTTTTTTTATACTTCTTCCCCGCCAAGCTCTCGCGCTAAATCGTCTAACTCTGATAACGTTCTATCAAACTCAGCTACCGCGTAACGGTAAGATACCAACACGTGACGATCACTGCGTCCAAACTTCACGACAAGTGAATCAACATCCATATGTTTAACCGTGTTGATAAAACGATATGCCGTCATCTCACTGGCAAAACCAAATTCAACTTGGCTTTTCATTTTAAGCAACCACCTCTGGATTGTTATCCAATACATTCACTACTCGTTCAAGTAAATGCGTTTCTTGGTCATCAACTTTCCCATGCGCAATCCAATCTTCCAACAACTGCGCAGGAGATAGGCTCTCGCCTTTCTCAAGTTTCGCCGTCATCATGGTTAGCTGTACATTGGTTCGCATACTGCTATCGCTCTGGGGGCTGGGTATATCAGTAGCGGCTTCCAACGCAACGGTTAGCCAATGACGACTTTGTTGCACAGGTGTAGGTTTAGACAGCGCAGACTTCCAACGCTTTCCTAGCAGGTCAGCGTCATCATCACTGATACTAGTAAAGTCGCCTGCCCGCAAACTTTCACTTAACACTGAAATAACCGATTGAGCCCGCTGTTGTACTTTACGAACGTGGCGCTGCTGAGCGCGTGTTTGCTGCTGCTTTTGAATACCGGTTATTTTCTTATCGAGTTTTGCACGCATTGCACCAGGCAAATCTTTCGCACGTGTTTCAATATCCTGAATTGAAGTAGCAATCGCCGATTCATCAGATTCCGAGTCAATAGCATTTAATTGAGTAAAAAGGGTATTAAAGGTTTCATTAAATGCAGATGACTGTGCCTTACGCTGCTCTTTTAAGCGTCCAAACAATGCATCATTTGCTAGGCGGAACTCACGCCACAATCGGCTTTCATCACGCTTACCGGCATGGCCTATGGCTTTCCAATCGTGTTGCAACTGCTGCGCTGTTTCAGTGGCACTAGCAATATCCTCTTGTGCTGACAGCGCTGATGCTTTAGCAACGAGTTCCTGCTTCGCTTTTTTATTCATCCCATGCCACTGGTTCACTTTCGTTTGCAGCGGGCTAATGGTTTTATTCCAACGTTGCTTTAACGACTCGTAATCACGCTTTTCAACTTGGCCACATTCATGCCATTGTTTAACGGTTCTATCGAACACTTTAGCCAACAACGTTTCGTCTTGTGACAAATCGATGGCAGCAACTTGCTCAATTAATGCCTGACGAGCTTTAAGCGCTTTCTCACGCTCGGCATCTAATGCTGCGTAATGTTCGCGACACGGTTGAAATGCAAGTTCTAATGCCGCATCGAAAGCACGTTGTAGTGTGTCATCGTCGCTGCCAGCGCCTAACGAAAGCCACTGCTGTCGTAAATAACGAATAGCTTCACCGCGCTGTTTAATATCTTCAACAGGGGTTGCCGCTAACGCCTGCGCTTCTTCTACCAGTGCAGGTTTTCTAGGCGCCGCGATATAATCTTGCCAGCCTTCAAGGTGAGCAATATCTTCAGCGGTTTTCTCAAAACGCTTAGCCAATTGTTTTTTCACATTCTCAGGCACAGATTCGAAGCTTGCAGATAGCTTTTCAAACTTGGTAATAGCCGCGCGGTATTTACCTTGGGCAATCAAGTTATCAACCACACTGATTTGTTTTCTACACTGGCGAAGCGCGTGGTCTACCTCTGCTTTTTTAGCTTGTTTTTTCTGATTGAAAACACGGGAAGCTGCATGCCAGCGCTTATTAAGGGCGCTTGGTACTGCAATGAGTTCATTGCGTAAATCGTGATACTTTTCACTTAACGCTTTAAATTCAGCCTCAATCGATTCTGGCGCTTTCTGGCTAACGTTGCTGTCTTGAGCGGCTTTGGCTTGACCGACTTTGGCTTGAACAGCTTCGCCTTCAACAGAAGCACTTTCAGTTGCATCAGTGCTTGCAGCTTCTAACACGTCAGTCGTTTGTTCTGTTTCGCCTTTTTCTTTAGCGTCTTGGGCACTTGTTGCTGGTTCAGTAGGCGTACCTGCCGCCTGCTGCTTAGACTCTTCTGCAAGGGACTCTTCTGCAAGAGATTCTACTTGAGACAAACAAATTAGAAGTTTTTGACCGTACTGCTGCTGCATCGAAAAGGCTTCTAAACTGTTGTTTAATGCCGCTATGCCAGCACGAACTTCGTCTAGCAGTTTTTTGCTGCCACCTAATGAAGCCATGTGTTCTGCGCTTACTTCTAACGCGCGTACCGATTCATTTACCACCGCTACATCAGCAAGGGTAGCCTCGCATAAACGCTCACCATAAAGCCAATTAACTTGCGTGGTGGCATGCGATAAGTGCTGCTTGCAAAGGGCTTCTATATCAGCTTTTTCTTTTGCCGTTTTTTGCGCTTCCCATTCAGGTCGAATACGCGATAAGTGACGTGTTACTTTTTCGCTAATACGGGCGAACTTAGCGTCTACTGCGGTCTTTTCTTCTGTACTTAATATCGATGCATCTAACATTAAGTCGTTATATTCAGCTAACAATTCAGCTTGGCGCTTATCAATATCTTCAACGTCTGATTTATCTACCAACGCTTGGTACTTAGACAAACATAAAGTAACACGTCGCATTAACTCAATAGGCTTTTCAGCTTGGGCTTTTAATAGCTGAAGTTTTGCAACGATAGCGCCGTAAATAGCATTATCTCGGCATTTCTTTTCCAGCTTTTGTAGCACACTACTATCTTCAATTGTGGCTAAAATAGCCTGTTGCAGTGCGTTATCTGCATGTTGAAGAAAAATGGTTTGAGTAAAAGCAGGTTTATCGACTTTGTGAAGCAATGTCATTACTAAGCTTTTGTCTGCCAACAACTTTGCGTCATTAACCAACACGGTCTGAATTAATTCACCATTGGCACTTTCGCGCAAGAATGAAGCTTTTTCATTCGCGTTTATATTGACATCACCCTGCCCCATCAATGCGGCTTCAACGGTGCGTTCAGCAATTTTTTTCACTTTCGCATGTTGCGCGCTTTGTGACATTTTAAGCCACAATACAAAAGTATTTAATTTGCTTAGGGCTGCAAGGCTGACATCAGCATTGGCATCGTTAAATGCCAATTCATGTAAAATTGTTTTGTCTGTAGGCTTTTCCGGCGACAGGTTTTGAATGGCTTCCAATCTTTTTTCGGGATTCTGACTGGTGTGAGAAGGAGCAAAGAACCGACTAAATATCATCCTGTTTAAACCGCGCTATAGTGTTGTTATCATCTTCTTGCTTGGAAAGTGCACGTTTAAAATCTGATTTACTTTTATGCACTATTTCGCCGCTTTCATTTACCGTCATATGTTCCGACGATTTCTCAATTTTTGCTTGATACAGCATAACTGCTTGCATACAGCTGGCTTTCTGATCTTCACTTAACGGTGTTCCATCAAGCCATTTACCGGTTTCCACCGATTGACGCAGGCGTTCGTACACCTCTGGCGTCATACTATTTAGTAATACTTCTATATTCATGAACGGAATCGTTTAATAAGTACAATTCTTACGCGGTTGACAAGATACCACACGAAGCCTGCAATACTGGCTACAATAGCGAGATTATGTTGCAAGTCGCCGGGTCTTGTTCCGCCCCAATACATAAAACCGAATCCCGCCACAAATATAATCATGGCAATAAGCGATTGATTTTGAATGCTCTGTAACTTTTTGAATTTTTGTAGATTTTTCTTACGTTCAATATCTTCTGAGGAAGCATCGCCTATTTTGAAATCACAATGCGGGCATATTTTTGCTTTGTCAGACGTTTTTTTATTGCACGATGGGCAGTCAACGAGTGCCATAGTTTGCTCCTGTAGGAATGATGCGGAAATAACCAGGTAGCATTGGTTTTAGAGGTGAGTATTTTACGTATTGAAATGCGTATTGCAAAGCCTATTCAAAGGCAGATGAGCATTAATATAATTTAATTGAAATTGTGGTGTGAAAGCCAAACTTAAAAGGCTACCACGTTGGCTTGCACACCACATTCACACTAACGATTATTTTTTGTGTCTAGACCAGTAATCATTAACGGTTTCTTTCATTTCTTTACTGAGCAGCACAATACCAAATAGGTTAGGTAAAGTCATTACTACAATGGCCACTGCCGACAGTGCCCATACCAATGTGGTATCGGAAAAGGCAGCCCATACAAAGCCAGCTACGTAAATAACACGATATGGCATTACCGAGCGGGGGCCGAGCAAGTAAGTCATCGCCCTGTCACCGTAATACGACCACGCAATCGCGGTTGAGAACGCAAACAGCATAAGCCCAATAGACACTATGTATTGGCCGAAGTTACCGAAATATCCGCGTGTAAAGGCAATGGTCGTTAGTGCAGCAGAGTGCACCAATGATTTACCGCTTACTTCTAGGTTGTCTCGTACGGGTTTACCCTCTTCGATTTTAAGCGTACCGGTAAACAAGTCTTCGCTACCAATGTTGTATTTAACATCTTCAGCAACTGAGCGTGAATTTAACAAGGTAAAGCCATCGCTAACCGCAGTGCCATTTACTACCGTGATGCTACCTGTGTACGCTTTTATCTCGTTACCTTCTACATCATTCAGGTAACCGTAAAGTTTATCGACATCGGCCTGATCGCTGTCATCATATTGGCCTTGAACGAAGAACATGTCTGAACGGTCGAATACGTTTTCATGCTTCTCCTTCCATACACCAGAAGACAAGATAACCAAACCAGTCACCGTACAGATAATGATAGTATCGATGAAAGGTTCAAGTAGCGACACCATACCTTCAGACGCTGGCTCTTTGGTTTTCGCCGCAGCATGAGCAATTGGCGCAGAACCTTGACCCGCTTCGTTCGAGAACAAACCACGGTTTACACCACGGTTAAATGCATACGCAAGTGACGCCCCTAAAAAGCCCCCTGCAGCTGCTGACCCTGTGAACGCATCTTTGATTACTGACGTGAATGACGGAATAATATTTTCGATGTTGGCAAAAATTACCGCTAACGCACCAATAAGGTAAATAACCGCCATTACCGGCACGACTCGCGCAGTAAAGGCAGCAATACGTTGAATACCACCAAGGATAACTAGCGCAAGTAAAATACCTAACACGCTACCTACTGCCCAAGGCTCAAAACCAAACGTGGCTTCGATACTTTGCGCAATACCGTTACTCTGCGGCAAGTTACCTGTTCCGAATGAACTCACTACAGTGGCAATAGCAAACGCCACCGCTAACCATTTCATGTTTAAGCGTCTGTCCATGTAGTACATGGGACCACCCGCCATGGTGCCATCTTCGGTTTTCACACGGTATTTGTGAGAAAGGGTTACCTCAACGAATTTCGTAGTCATACCTAAAAAGGCAGTTACCCACATCCAGAACAAAGCGGCGGGACCACCTAAGAATATGGCGAACGCCACACCACTGATATTACCGGTACCAACCGTACCTGATAACGCGGTAGTCAGTGCGCGGAAATGGGTGGTATCACCTGGATCGCTCTCTTTGTCGAACTTCCCAGTTACCACTTGCCATGCGTGTTTGAAAAAACGAATTTGAGGAAATTTAAGGTAGATAGTGAAGAACAAACCTACACCTAGCAATACGTAAGGAAACCACCCTGCGCCGCCTAAAAAACCATCCAGTATGACGAGAAAACTATATAACCCTTCCAAGGTATCACCCCTTTATTATCTTGTTGTTATGATTTCTATTATTGTATTTATTAATAAAGCCCCGTTGAAAAGGGGCTTTTTTGTGATGCTAATTTAACGTATTAACCATTTAACTTCTTTACTACGGCATTTACGGCAATAAGTAAATCCTCGCCAAGCTGTCTGCTGCGCTGAACAGACCAGCCATAAATTTCATCTGGTACATCTGCGTTGTCCTTAAACGGCATTTCAACGGTGTAAGACATGCAGTTAAACTTCTCACCTACTGCATTGGCTGCCACGGTTAGGTTCCCCTCACCTGGCGCGTCCTTGTCGTATCCAAATTCGTCTTGGAACTCTGGCGTTGCATTTAACAATGCATCTTTAAAGGTGTCCTCTAACGCTTTGATTTCGTCAGAGTAACTTGGGTTACCTTCACAGCCTGCCACAAAATTGTACGGCAATGCTTCATCACCGTGCAAATCGACAAACATATCTACGCCAATTTTTTCCATGGCGTCCATCACATAAAGCACTTCGGGGCTTTTATCTGCACTAGGCGTTGCCCACTCACGGTTTAAATTGGTGCCTACCGCGTTGGTACGTAAATGACCGCGTGCGCTACCATCAGGATTCATGTTAGGGACGACGTAGAACACAGCGTTATCCAGCAATTGTCGCGCCAGTCCGTCTTGCTCATCAAGCAAACGGTAAATGAGCCCTTCTGCACACCACTCGGCCATGGTTTCACCTGGATGCTGTCTGGCGGTAACCCACACTTTTTTCTTATTCGGTGTCTCTTCACCAATCACTAGCATAGACATATCGCGACCATCTAGGGTTAAACCTAGAAAGCGATGTTCACATAGCAATGACATCTGCGCATCGTGCACTAGGTCAAGATGCCTTTCGTAGCTATAAGGGATGAAGTAAGCAAAATAAACGCTAGGCTGTTCGAGGGTAAGTGAGAATGTGAGGTTATCGCCGTCAAACTCGCTGGGAATACGAAACCAGGTTTGGCGATCGTATGACGCAAGCACATTGTAGCCTTTCCAACCATCTGGATAAGCTGACTTTGCCAAGTCAGTAATAGTCATTGTATGGGTAACAAACGACTCGCCAACTAAGCGAAAGTGAAACCATTGAGCAAATTCAGATTGATTATCTTTAGGTATAGCAAGACGAATGTCTTCAGGTGATTGTGCGCTTAGCACCTCAATATTACCGCTGTCGAATAGACTAGAAATATGCATAAACTGTCGTTTCCCTCTTTATTTGAGCGGTAATTTAGCATAGTCAGCAACACAAATACCATGTGCCAATGCGCTATTTATGCCACTTGAAGGCACGGTTTTGTTTACACAAATAAAAAACCGACCCTAGGTGGTCGGTTTTTTATTCAAATTGAATATTAAAGCGGCAATGTTGGGAAGCTTTGTCCTGCCATATCACGGATAACACGCATTACCTGACAGCTATAACCAAACTCATTGTCGTACCAAACATAAAGCGTAAGGCGTTTATCGGCTACAATCGTCGCCTGGGAATCGACCACTGACGCTGCTCGAGAGCCCACTAAGTCGGTAGACACAATCTCTTTACTGGCCGTGTAATCAATTTGGTGTTGCAAGGTAGAAAAGAGTGCGGCATCACGCAGAAATTCATTCACTGCTACTCTATCTGTGCCTTTCGTTAAGTTAAGGTTCAAAATAGCCAATGATACATTCGGCGTAGGCACCCGAATAGCGTTACCGGTTAGCTTGCCAGCAAGCTTAGGGTAAGCTTTCGATACCGCTTTCGCTGCACCCGTTTCGGTAATAACCATATTAAGCGGCGCACTGCGACCACGTCTGTCACCCTTGTGATAGTTATCAATGAGGTTTTGATCATTGGTGTATGAATGCACGGTTTCAACATGACCGTCTTCAATGCCGTATTCTTCATCCAACGCTTTAAGCACAGGCGTAATCGCATTGGTAGTACAACTTGCTGCTGAAAGAATGGTATCGTCTGGCGTAATCTCTTCATGGTTAACCCCATGAACGATGTTTTTAATATCGCCTTTACCTGGTGCCGTTAGTACGGTTTTAGACGCACCTTTCGCTTTAAGGTGTAAACCTAAACCATCGCGGTCACGCCAAATACCGGTATTATCAACAATAATCGCGTTGTCGATACCGTATTGTGTGTAATCAACCTCGTCTGGACTGTTTGCGTAAATCACTTGAATAAATGAGCCATTTGCTTTTAATGCATTACGTTCATGATCAATAGAGATACTGCCATTAAATGGCCCGTGCACTGAGTCGCGGCGAAGCAAGCTAGCACGTTTTTCTAAATCGCCATCGCGCCCGCCACGCACCACAATGGCACGTAGACGTAGTTTGTTGTTTTTACCTTGGCGTTCTATTAGCAAACGCGCTAATAAACGACCTATACGACCAAAGCCATAAAGTACAACGTCTTGAGGCTTCTGATCGTCCTCTTTATCAATAACGTCGCCTAACTTCTCACTTAAAAATGCATTTAAGTCGTCGTTGTCTACCGCCGAACCGTAATTAAAGTCGAAGGCCAATTTACCAATATCAATTTGAGCAGGGGCAATCTGCATTTCGCTTAGCGCGAGTAAAATTGGGAAACTCTCCCGAAGTCGCAATTTTACTCCCTCGTGCAAGCGTACTTTGCGATGCGCTTTTATCACATCAGTCGCACTGGCATTTA
The DNA here is from genome assembly GCF_032925565.1 of Alteromonas sp. CI.11.F.A3. Lineage (NCBI taxonomy): Bacteria > Pseudomonadati > Pseudomonadota > Gammaproteobacteria > Alteromonadales > Alteromonadaceae > Alteromonas > Alteromonas sp. CI.11.F.A3. The sequence goes on along the minus strand of NZ_CP136708.1, from coordinate 2,096,701 downwards.
ATAAAGAGCGGCCATAAACTGAAATTTCTACTGCGCTATTTCGGTATAGCTTACCGATAAGGGGCAACATCATTTCCGCGTATTCCTGACGCTCTTGCCAGCTGCTTTGTAATTCCTGCTCAAACTGTTGGTTCATGTTTTTGCCTTTATCGACGTAAATTAACGGTATGTGACACGTCAGTTTTTTAATATTTTAGGGTACACTAGGTGAAGATTTCGTCTGACGGTGACGAGCAGTATCTTAAAGAAACAAACAAGGATGACCAAATTGTTGATAAATTTCATGAAATCACAAAATTCGCCAGTTCTAGGCACTTTATTTAGTAATTTTCCAACAGGTTATAAAAATGTTATTGCCACGCTATCGATGATCGTCATGTTGTCTGGATGTAGCGATTGGTTCGAACCGACTATTAGTGAAATTTGCGAAACCCACAGTGAGATGTGTTTAGATTTGAGCCTAGATGCACGTTGTCGTCATGAACGTGCTGATATTATAAGGTTGAGATACAATCACCAAGCAGACACCTCAGAAGCATTCAAATACCCATTATTATTAGCATTTGAAGATTACTTAGTGTGTGTGGAAGAAGTTCAGCATATTGAACACGTGAAACGTAAAGGCAAAGAAGCCACCCGCCTTAAGGGAGTAATGACTGCTCAACGCGAACTTACTCGATTAGCCCGTGAAACGAAACGTTCCCTCGACCCTTACCTTTCTTACTACCATTGGTCTCGTCACAATGATAAAGAGGCATTTCACCGGTTTGAGCGCTATGCCGCGAGTAACAAAGTTAAAGATCCTGAATTGCTCATCTCTTTGGCCTCGGCGCAAATTAAAACCGATCCTGAGCGCACTATCGATACCTTGTATAAAGCGCTAAGCCTATACAAGGATGCAGATGATATAGACAGTGCGGTTTACCTCTCATTGGTGTCGTTAGGCATGGATAAAGAAAACTACAGAATGGCTTATGTATGGCTAGGCGTAAGTGAATACTTTGACGAAAAAATCCCCTCAGCTAGACGGGAATCAATCGGTCAAAAGTTTAATTTACCGATTGATATTTTAGACAGCGTAGTGAGTGAAATAGTCTCTGCTCTTGATAATAGCCAGTTCGATGCAAGTGCACTTAAGCTAAATAGGCTGTGATAATGAAAATGAATTACATTTTTTTCGCATAAAATAAGTGTTAAAAAAAGAAAAAATCCGCCAAATAAAGGCGGATTTTTTTATTTCTAACATCAAGGCAATCATAACTGTATATTTTTTGTTCGACTGTTTACCTTGTGAAAATCACTTACTCAATGTATTAGCTACGGCGCTTATGCCTAGCCTTTTACCACAACATCACCATTGCCTTTAAACGTCAGTGAAATTGAATTTACACAATAGCGCTGCCCGCTTGGCTCTGGCCCGTCTGGAAACACATGCCCTAAATGGGAATCACATTGTTTACAGAAAATCTCTACGCGATGCATACCATGGGTATTATCGTCTCGATAGCCAACGTTATCGTTTTCAAGTTGTTGAAAGAAAGAGGGCCAACCACAACCAGCATCAAACTTGGTTTGTGATGAAAACAAATCAGCACCACAGCACTTACAAACATAGGTTCCTTCCCGGGCTTCATCTAACAATGCCCCAGTAAAAGGTCGCTCTGTCCCGGCATTGCGGCACACTCGGTATTCTTCTTCAGACAGCGTTTCTTGCCATTTTTGCTCAGACATAGTTTCTCCTAAAATTTAACCCTCAAAAAGAAAAAAGGTGCGCCAATAGAACCTGGCACACCTTTCAATTTGGTACAGGGACCGTGTTAGCGCTTTATAGAAGTTTGCGGACGTTGGGGATCACTCCATTCTAAGTGATACTTTTTACCCGCAGGCTTATCTACACGTTGGTATGTATGGGCACCGAAAAAGTCTCGTTGACCTTGTAGCAAGTTAGCCGGTAATACTGCAGTGCGGTATGAATCATAATAGCTTAACGATGACATCATAGCGGGGCACGGCACACCAGCAATAGTGGCTTGCGCAATTGACTGACGCCAATCAGATTGGAACTCAGAAATTTGATTGGCAAAGAAAGGGTCCATCAGCAAGTTCGACAACTCTTCGTTGTTTTCGTATGCCTTAGAGATAGACTGCAAGAACACCGCGCGGATAATACAGCCTGCACGCCAAATCTTGGCAATTTCACCAAACTCTAACTGCCAACCGTGTTCTTTGGCAGCAATAGCCATTAGCTGGAAGCCTTGCGCATAAGCACAAATTTTAGAGCAGTATAACGCTTGCTCTAGTTTATTAATGATGTCTTCTTTTTGCTCATCAGAATGAACAACAGGTTCAGGGCCACTAAGTACCTTACTTGCTGCCACACGCTCATCTTTCAAACTAGAAATGCTGCGCGCAAAAACGGCAGACGTAATGGTTTGGGCTGGGCTACCCACTTGCAATGCACTTACCGCAGTCCAAAGGCCAGTGCCTTTTTGCCCTGCTCTATCAAGAATTACGTCAACAAGAGGCTGCTGGGTATCAGGGTCGAGTTGGTCTAGCACTTCAGCGCTAATTTCCATCAGGTAGCTATTTAGCTTACCTTCATTCCAGCGTCTAAATACGGCTGCAATGTCAGAAGGCGACATTTGCAATGCTTCGCGCATAACATGATAGGTTTCACAAATTAGCTGCATATCGGCGTATTCAATACCGTTATGCACCATTTTCACATAATGGCCTGCGCCAACTGGGCCAATATAGGTAGCACAAGGTTCGCCTTCTAATATAGGTTTACCTGGCACGAAACTCTCGAGAGGTTTACCCGTTTCTGGGTCTACCTTAGCGGCAATCGCTTTAAGTACAGGTTCAATGCGAGTCCACGCATAAGGGTTACCTGATGGCATTAATGATGGCCCAAAGCGTGCCCCTACTTCACCACCAGAAACAGCAGTAGAAAAGAAGATAAACTTGCCTTTGTATTGCTCTTCGCGAGCAACGGAGTCTGTCCACAAGCTATTGCCAGTATCAACCACGATATCGTCGGCATGAATACCCGCATCAATAAGATGATTGCACACGTGGTCGACAGGGTCGCCAGCTGGAACAGAAAGAATAATAAGATGAGGGGCTTTTAGTTTGCTAAGTAATTCGGTGTAAGAGCTACAACCTTCTACGCGAGGTTCAGCGTTGGCATCTCGCTCACTGGCGTCTTTTGCAAGAATCGCATCAACCTTGTGCTGATCTAAATCGAAACATGCTACTCGATAACCATGGTCTACCAAGTTCATTGTAAGGTTATTACCCATTACGCCTAAACCGATAAAACCAATATCACACGCTGTTGTGGCGTGCTTACTTCCACCTTCATTTTGCATAGAAAAACCCTCACATTCAGATGGGAGAGCATAATACCACCTGTACCAATAAAGAACAGCATACCGTGCCGATATCCGTTCGGTATGCTATTTTTTTCGTCAGAGGTAAAGCTTACGAGGTAAATTCGTTAAAACTAAACAAGGTAAGAGACCTACCCGCTTGTAAAAAGACCTTTTGAATACAGATTTTAGGTTGCTCGCTAAGTGAGGCGTAACGAGTATCTAAATGCAACGACCACCCTCCTTTCGGTGACAAACTTGGCAAATTAAATCTCACGTCGTTGTCACTGGCGTTTACACACATAAACCAATGTTCTGGGGTTTGCTCACCCACCGCGCACCCTCTGATTTCGACACCAAAAGCTTTGTTGTGTGCTGCGTTCCAATCTTCAGACGCTTTATCGGTGCCATCAGGTTTGAACCAATTAATTTGGCTGACATTTTTGGATAACGAGTAAGGGTCATCCTCTAGTTTTATCTCGCTTAACAAGGTAGAGCCTTGTTTTAGGCGAATAACATACTGACAAAAACTAAGGAAATCTTGTTGACGCTTGTTCATTTCCCATTGCGTCCAACTAATTGGATTATCCTGGCAATAGGCGTTGTTGTTACCGTTTTGCGTACGACTTAGCTCGTCGCCACCTAAAATATGCGGCGTGCCTTGCGAGAAAATAAGTGTGGCGAATAAATTCCGCTTTTGCCGCTCACGTAGCGCTAATATGTTTTTATCTTGGGTTTCACCTTCAGCGCCATAGTTAGCCGATAAGTTATGCCCGTGGCCATCTCGATTTTCTTCCAAGTTAGCCAAATTATGCCTATCGGCATAACTCACTAAATCATGCAGCGTAAAACCATCGTGATAGGTAATGTTATTTACCGATGTGGAAATATGACGGTAGCCTTTATGAAATAAGTCGCGAGACCCCATAAAGCGCGTAGCAAAATCGGCTGCTAGACCTTCATCACCGCGCCAAAACGCCCGCGCCGTGTCTCGGTACTTATCGTTGACTTCTAGCCAAGGCGTGGGGAAGTTACCCACCTGATAACCACCAAGCCCAATGTCCCAAGGCTCAGCCAGTAATACAGTTTGCTTTAAAACCGGGTCTTGTCCGATGGCACGAATTAGCCCCGCATATTTGTTGTAGGCTTGAGGCTCGCGCCCTAGGGTAACCGCCAAGTCAAAACGAAAGCCATCTACCCCGATAGTGGTTGCCCAGAAACGCATGGCGTCTAAAATGAGGGTCATCATGTAAGGATGAGAAGTGTGTACTGTATTACCGCAGCCAGAGTGATTCGAATAAACCAACTCTCCCCGCTTAGTTTGCTCTAACAAATACGCTTGGTAGGGGCAGAAACCTTTATACGACAAAATAGGGCCGCCTTTACCGCCCTCTGCCGTGTGGTTGTAAACTACATCTACAATCACCTCAAGCCCCGCTTTATGGTATTCATCAACCATATGCTTAATTTCGGCCAATGCATCTTTGCTGGCATAGCGAGGTTCAGGTGCGAAAAAGTTAACGGGGTTGTAGCCCCAGTAGTTCGTTAACCCTTTTTCCGTAATGTAAGGCTCTGGCATAAACGAACACATTGGCATGAACTGAACCGTGGTTATGCCCAGTGCTTTTAAGTGGGCAATAACCGCAGGATGGCTTGCCCCAAGGTATTTGCCTCTGTGTTCTTTTGGCACATCGGGGTGTAACTTTGTTAACCCTTTTACATGCGCTTCATAAACAATACGTTTGTGTTTTGGAATATCTACCTTGCGAATAGCACTTTCAGGGTAATCGGCGTCAGCCACCACCACACACTTTGGCACCATAAATTGCGAGTCGAATTTATATTGCCTTGCATCCCAATGAATGGGTCTACTGAGTTTTTTCGCATAAGGGTCGATAAGTAGTTTATCGGTAGGCACGCCGTGAAGTTGCCCTTCCCCACGCTCTACACGGTAACCATATAAATGGCCTGCTTTTACATTGGGAAAGAAGCCATGCCAAATATCGCCGCTTTTTTCAGGCAGTAATATTTCTTCCATAGGCTCTTCGGTATCGTTGTGAAAGAGACATAACGCCACCGCTTTCGCATCTGGCGCATAAACTGCGAAATTGCACCCATCATCATACGGCGTAGCACCTAGTGGAAACGCTTCACCCAATAAAACATGGCTTGTCTCTGTGACGTTCTGTTTCGCGTCCAACGTAATTCCTATTTCGTAATGTAAAATACGGTAGATAATGGGGGTAAATTAATACTAACTGAGTGGTCTCGGTTATTCCATGCTATCGGAGTAGGCGTTACATGGCCGTCCACAGGATAATCGCTACCCCAAAATACCTGACTATCTGTATTTAGTGCAAGCGCCAACTCACCTGCCCCATCTACACCTACGCGGTAATGTTCTCTAGGAATAGGCGTAAAGTTACAAATTACATATACTTTTTGCTTACCATCTAAAGACGTGCGCACAAAAGACACCACACTTTGGTCTGCATTTTCATGGTCAATCCATGCAAAACCATTATGACTGTGATCTTGTTCGTACATGGCAGGGGTGTGGGTATAAAACTGATTCAAGGCTTTATACAAGCTTTGAATACCCTTGTGCTTTTTATGTTCAAGAAGGTGCCAATCTAAGCTGGTGTCATGGTTCCATTCTTTGCTTTGTGCAAATTCATTACCCATGAAGCTTAGTTTCTTACCTGGGTGACCAAACATAAAGCCAGCATAACAGCGTAAGTTGGCGGCTTGCTGCCATTCATCTCCAGGCATTTTGTGTAACAGGCTACCTTTACCGTGTACCACTTCATCGTGAGATATTGGCAGTACAAAGTTTTCGTCAAACGCGTAAACCATGCTGAAAGTAATTTCGCCATGGTGATAATTACGGTAGGCAGGATCTTTAGCAATATAGGTTAAAGAATCGTGCATCCACCCCATATTCCATTTAAAGCCAAAACCTAATCCGCCTTCAAACACCGGTCGTGACACTCCCGGAAAAGAAGTCGACTCTTCGGCGATAGTCATTGCATCAGGGTAGTGCTTATACACTTCTTCATTCATCCAACGCAGCAGGCTGATAGCTTCGTAATTCTCGTTTCCACCGTCGACATTCGGTATCCACTCGCCTTCATTGCGGGAGTAGTCGAGATAAAGCATAGAGGCAACAGCGTCTACTCTTAATCCATCTACATGGAACTTGTCTAACCAGAATAATGCATTGGCGACGAGAAACTGGCGAACGGTTTGTTTACCAAAATCATAGATGCACGAATTCCAATCAGGATGCCAGCCTCGTCTTGGATCTTCATACTCATAAACATGGCTGCCATCGAACCGTGCAAGGCCATGACCGTCTTCTGGGAAATGTGCAGGCACCCAATCAATAATTACCCCTAAATCAGCTTGGTGGCATTTATCGACAAAGTGCTTAAATGCATCTGGGTTGCCGAAACGACTGGTTGGGGCAAACATGCCTACTGGCTGATATCCCCACGAACCATCAAACGGAAATTCTGAAACCGGCAATAGTTCAAGATGGGTATAGCCCATCTCTTTTGCATAAGGAATAAGGTCGTTAGCCAACTCTTCGTAGGTTAAATAACGCTGACCACTTTCAATCCCAGGGCGTTTCCACGAGCCAAGGTGCACTTCATAAATACTCATAGGATTCGTGTATTTATTTTGCTTACGTGATGCTAGCCATGCGTCATCGTTCCACTGATATTTGTCGTGGTTGAAAATTTTCGATGCATGAGAAGGATATTGCTCAGCGCTAAACCCTAATGGGTCGGTTTTATGTGGTAACTCATGCCCGTGGGCATCTTTTATCTGGTACTTATAACGTTCGCCTTCGCCTAAGTTTGGAACCACTAATACCCAATACCCCAGTGAGGTTTTTTCCATAGGGTGTAAGCGCCCGTCCCATTGGTTGAAGTCACCAATTAGTGAAACTGACGAGGCGTTTGGTGCGTAAACGCAAAAACGGGTGGCAGCGAGTGCTTCGCCTTCATCAGGCGTAACGGTAATGAGCTGAGCACCGGCTTGGTGATACAAATTCTCTGGTTTGCTGTCGATGTAATGTACAGCATGATAAGCATTGTCAGCGAATTGATAAGGGTCGCAATAGCTATAGCTATCCGCTTTAGTGGTGATAGTCACCGAGTAAACCTGCGCGCTTTGGGCCTTCGTGAGTTCGCCCTCAAATAAACCACCTTCAGTGATAGGTTTCAGAGTAATTTTTGGCAATGCGGTATCTGGCCAACTTATTTCGACGGATGAAGCGTCTGGACGCCATACTCGAATCTTAGTTTTACTTCCTGTTTCAATTGGTCCAAGAACGGAAAACGGCTGAGAACATGTTGCATGTTCTAATTGCTGCGCTATCTGTTTTATCCGCGTTACCTGCATCTGCTACTCCTATTAAAAACCCGCAACAAAACGCGGGTTTACTGCCCTAATATTAGGCAAAGGCGCACGTAATTGCACGCCAACATATTCATTTTAAAAATGGAAATTATAACTTAAGCGCTAGCTTGCTTACGCGCTTGCGTTAATTGAGCTGCTAACTCTGTTATATCATGAGTATCGAAAATAGCCTCAACATTCCTGGTCAGCTTTCTACGCCAGTTAGGGTACTCATTAAATGTACCTGGAATATTCACAGGCTTGTCCATTTGTAACCAATCTTCTAACTGTAAGCTTAATAAAGCACTTGAGCCGCCAGCCATATGTACTTGCATACCTTTACTAAGTTCCGCTGTCATGCCAGTAGCGTTAACATCTCTACCCACATTATCTGCTACCGAGTGATGGCCATGTAGCGAGTCTAATATAGACTGTTTATTCGCGTGACGGTCGGTATAAAGGGTTTGCAGAATTTCCTCTGTAGGGTAAAGGCCAATGTCTTTACCTAGCGCCAAATCTAAACAGTGCCAGTAGCCAATAAGTGTAGGCATGTCGTGCGTGGTGAGCGTAGACATAGACTGCACAGGGTAATGGCTTGGCGAGAAGAAACCACCGTCGTCTGCTTGCTCAAAGAAGAAAACTCGGTATGAGTACACACCATTGTCTGCCAACTTACTGCGAATTTCTTCAGGCACGGTGCCTAAATCTTCGCCGATAACTAAGCTTTGGTTACGATGACTTTCAAGGGCTAAGATACCCAACAAATCATCAACCGGGTAATACACATAACCGCCCTCTTTCGCATCATCACCTTTCACTACCCACCACAAACGTAGCAGAGCCATTACGTGGTCAATACGAAGCGAGCCTGACGACGCCATATTGGCTGAAAATAAGTCGATGATAGGTTGGTAAGCTTGTTCATAAAGCTTGCGGGGATCCATTGGAGGAAGACCCCAGTTTTGCCCCAACGGCCCTAAGATATCAGGCGGAGCTCCTACGCTTGCATCAGTGCAGTATAAATCTTTGTTGCCCCAAATTTCAGCGCTACCTTCACTTACTCCTACAGCAAGATCTCGATATAAACCAATTGTCATACCACAGTCAGTGGCTTTGCTGCTTGCCGCTTCTAGCTGTTGCGCCGCTATCCATTGCAAGAATAGGTAGAATTTAACTTCGCTAGCATTGGCTTTTTTAAATTTCGCGACGGCGGGGTTATGGTAATCTTTGTATTCTTCAGGGAATACAGGCCATCCCCAACAGTCTTTCCCTTTCGCTTTAAGGTGAGATTGAAGCGCATCGTATACCGCTAGCATATCTAAGCTTTCACCGCCTTCGGCAACAAACACTTTGAATGCTTTATTTTGCTTGGTATTTTTACGAAGATGGCGAGCATCGTAAACATCAAACACCGCTTTAAGCGCTGCCAATTTAATATGCGCGACAGCCTCATAGTCTACGTGTTCTGTTTCACGGGCATGGGTCAGCGTGTTTTGGAACGCTTCAGCATTCACAACGGCCTGAACACTTTCGTCATCAAAACCTTCAATAGCAGAAGCATCAATGTACAAGTAGTTTAGCCAGCGGCGAGAACTAGGACCATAGGGAGAACACGCGTCTGGATTGGCAGGATAAAGTGCATGAATAGGATTAAGCCCGATGAAATCTGCCCCTACGCCAGCTGCTTTTTCAATTAGCGTTGCGAGGTCGGTGAAATCCCCTATTCCCCAGTTTTTCTCACTACGCACACAATAAAGCTGCACGCTCAATCCCCAAATCTTTTTGCCAGCCGCAATAGGCTCTGGGGTATAGCAGGCTTTTGGTGCAACAATAATGCGAGACTCTGCAAACTGATCATCGTCCGCACTTAACGCTATGGTGTGATAACCAAGCGGTAAGTTAAGTGGCAACGACACTACATACTCATGGAACTCCACCTCGTCGATGTGCGCCATGGTCGTCATTTCTTGGTCTACCGGTATAAACGTATGTTTTTCAATTTTTCCGTTTTCACAGTGAACTGTAATCACATGCTCATCGTTTACAAGCTCTATAGGTAGGCGCACAACGATAACAATAGCTTCATCGCTACGAACCACTTGAACAGGGTTCAAAGGAGATAACCATACTGAGCTAATGTCGTCTATAATTTGCGACTGAATCTTTTCTTCACTGGCGGTGTCATAACCCAGCACGTTAAGTAATTTTGCCTTACTTGACTCTGCGATGGTTGCTGGTTTGCCCCATGCGTCGACGTATTGAGTCTCTATTCCACGCATTTCAACCAGTTGTTGCAGAAGATCTTGTGTCATCGTAACTTGTTCCTGTATTCCTGTGAGAGGCACGCTTGATTTGCACTAAGCAAATTTGCTTATACGTACAAAATATTAACATTATTCTAGAAACAGTCGCGCTATGAAAACTGAATACGATTGCATAAGCTGTTGTTCGTAATTTTCCAACAGTTTAGCGTTTTTGTTTTGCCAATTATGGCATTTTGATCCATACTTTACGTAATTTATTTTCATATTCAAAAATAATCGAGGTACGTCATGACAATTCGCATCGGTATTAACGGTTTTGGTCGCATTGGTCGCTTAGTAATGCGTGCGGCTGCTGCCCGTGAAGACATCGAAGTAGTTGCTATTAACGACTTATTAGATACAGATTACATTGCCTACTTGTTAAAATACGATTCAACGCACGGTTTATTCGACGGTGAAGTTACAGTAGACAACAACGACTTAGTTGTAAATGGTAAAACTATCCGCATCACCTCTGAAAGAGATCCCTCAGACCTTAAATGGAATGAAGTAGATGTAGACGTAGTTGTAGAGTCGACAGGTCTGTTCTTAACAAAAGAAACGGCTGCTAAGCACATCGAAGCGGGTGCGAAGAAAGTGGTTATGTCCGCACCTTCTAAAGATGACACGCCGATGTTCGTTATGGGTGTTAACGATGAAAGTTACGCAGGCGAAACTATTGTTTCAAACGCATCGTGCACAACTAACTGTTTAGCGCCTCTAGCTAAAGTACTTAACGATAAGTTCGGTATTGTAGACGGCCTAATGACAACAGTTCACGCAACGACAGCTACACAGAAAACGGTTGACGGTCCTTCTATGAAAGACTGGCGCGGTGGTCGTGGCGCTGGCCAAAACATCATTCCATCGTCTACTGGCGCAGCTAAAGCTGTAGGTAAAGTTATTCCTGCGCTTAACGGCAAATTAACGGGTATGGCTTTCCGCGTTCCTACGCCAAACGTTTCAGTGGTTGACCTTACTGTTAACCTAGCTACACCAACTAGCTACGACGCTATTTGTGCGGCTATGAAAGAAGCGTCTGAAGGCGAGCTTAAAGGTATCATGAGCTACACTGAAGACGCAGTAGTATCAAATGACTTTATCGGCAACGCTAATACGTCAATTTTTGATGCAACAGCGGGTATTGCACTTACCGACACATTCGTAAAAGTTATCTCTTGGTACGACAACGAATGGGGCTATTCAAACAAAGTTCTAGACTTGGTTGCTCACATTTCTAAGTAATCAAGTTTATCAATAACGGCAACTCGGTTGCTCAGTTATTGAAGACATTGTTAATAGACTGAAAAAAAGGTGCGAATACTATTCGCACCTTTTTTGTTTTCATAGCACAATAAGCCATTATTAAATGGGAATGCGAGACCTTGTGGAAATCTCGACAACGGTACAATCAACACGTTGCTTCATGGAGGATTTATGTCAACAGAATCATTGCAAGTAAGCGAATCAAACGGATTGACGTTTTTAGAGGTAGATAACCACCTCGGGTCAGCAAAAATCAGTTTATTTGGCGGACATGTTTTATCTTTTATTCCAAAAAAAGATGGGCAAGAACGCTTATGGGTCAGCCCCCATGCCTACCTTAACGGTGAACGCCCTATACGCGGTGGAATACCTGTGTGTTGGCCATGGTTTAGTGACGATCATGGCAAAGCGAAAGGTGAGCTGCCTGCCCATGGTTTTTTGCGTACACAAGTGTGGCAATTAACATCATCAAGCGAAGATGAAACTGGCACGCATATTACACTTACCCCTTCCTTCACGCGAGCGGAAGGCTTTGAACATGACTGTGCAGTTACCCTATCAATTACTGTAGGTGACGCCCTCACCGTATCGTTAATTACAGAAAACACAGGCGTAGTGCCTTTTACTTACAACTGCGCGTTACACAGTTACTTTCATGTTGATCATATTCAAGCGGTTCGCCTTGACGGTATAACCGGTGACTATAAAGATAAACTGGATGACTGGGCGATAAAACCCACACCTGAAAATTATACTTTTACCGGTGAAACCGACCGTATTCATATGAGCGCGGTAGAAAAGGCGTCTATTGTGGTAAACGATACCCCTTTTACCGATGTTGGCTCAAAAGGTCATGACTCGTTGGTGGTATGGAACCCATGGCAAGGCGCTGCGTCAATTTCTGATATGGATCCGTTTGGTTATAAACATATGGTGTGTGTAGAGTCGTCTATCACCCAAGGCAAGACACTACAGCCAAGTGAGTCTCATGCCATGGTGCAAACGATAACGCCTGTGTAATGCGCTAGCGAGCCGTTTAACGGCTTAAATAAAAAGCCCCGATAATAAATGACGTCATATCAGTCACCATTACCGGGGCTTTTTTTAATGTTTTTAATTAGCTGATGTTGGCACCCGCAACCGCTTCTTTAGCAAGTTGCGTAATACGATCCCAATCACCTGACTCAATCGCATCGTCTGGCGCTAACCAAGAACCACCAACACAAACAACATTCTTAAGGGCTAGGTAATCATTGTAGTTACCTGGGCCAATGCCGCCAGTTGGACAGAATGTAAATTCAGGGAATGGACCACTGATAGCTTTAATCGCTTTCACACCACCAGATGCTTCAGCTGGGAAGAATTTCATATGGGTGTAACCCGCGTCTTTCCCTTTCATCAGTTCAGACGTTGAAGAAATACCTGGGATAAGTGGAATTTCTGCTTCCATACCCGCTTTTAACAAATCAGCTGTCATACCAGGGCTAATTGCAAATTTGGCACCCGCTTCAATTACCGCTTTAAGCTGCTGTGCGTTTGTTACTGTCCCAGCACCAATAAGAGAATCAGGCACTTCATCAGCAATACGTTTGATTACGTCAATAGCAGCTGGTGTACGAAGGGTTACTTCCAATACTTTAATACCGCCGGCCATAAGCGCTTTTGCTAGCGGAACTGCCTTTTCCACATCGTTGATAACCAATACAGGTACAACAGGGCCAGCAGCAAAGATATCAGCTGGCGAATATTTCCATTTACTTGTCATAAATCAGCTCGCAGTATGTTGTTGAAGATAAGCAGCTGCACCTAATAAGCCGTGATCAGGCTCTGCTATCAAATAAGTAGGAATATCTTTCACATAGTGCTTCATCTGCCCTTTTGCTTCGAAACGGGCTCTAAAGTCACTATTTTGAATGAATTCAGGGAAACGGTTTGCTATACCACCGCCGATGAAAATGCCACCTGTCGTGGCCATATTTAACGCCAAATTACCGGCAAAGCTGCCCATAATTCTGCAGAACTGCGTTAACGTGGCAGCAGCAATATCACAGGTACCCGCTAATGCGGCTTCTGTAATTTGAGCAGGTTCAGCGAATGTAGCTTCTTTACCTGCATCTTGTGCTAGTGCGGTATAGATATTATGTAATCCCCTGCCAGACATCACTTCCTCAGCAGAAGCACGGCCGAAACTTTTTTGCAGGTGACGCCATACCACAACGTCGGTTTCATCAACAGGAGAGAAGTCAACATGACCGCCCTCGCCGTCTAGGGTTTGCCACCCAGTAGAGGTCATCGTGATATGCTCTACACCCAAGCCAGTACCTGGACCAAATACTGCAATATTACCACCGGCTTTCGCCGTGCCATCACCAATTTGAACAACTTGAGAGTCTTTCAGAACCGGTAATGAATGTGCCACCGCGGTAAAGTCGTTAATCACAAACAATGAGTCTAACTTCAACTGCGAGCGTAGCGCGTTTTGCGAAAACGCCCAGCTATGGTTAGTCATCACGACTTGGTCGCCCAATACTGGGCAAGCAATACCAATACACCCTTCGGTGAATTGGTATTCAGGCATATCACTAAAATACTGTGAAATTGCCAAGTCGATACTGGCAAAATCATTACACATGTATTTCTTTATATCGGTAACGCCTGTTTCGGTAACCCGAGCAACGCGAATGTTAGTGCCCCCTACATCGGCCACAAACTTCTGGCTCATAGCGCCTGCTCCTGGTTGTAGAACAACGAGCATGCACCTTCTTCAGCGCCAGTAAGTATGGCACGCATGCCGCCAAACATTTCACGGCCCATTCCAATATGGTGGTGACCAATATCAGCAGGTTTCGCTTCACGGGCTTCAAGGGTAGCTTCATCAACGTGCAAGGTTAATGCACCTGTTTCTGTATTTAGCTCAATCAAATCACCCGCTTCAACTTTTGCAAGCAAGCCGCCTTTATAGGCTTCTGGGGTAACATGGATTGCTGCTGGTACTTTCCCTGAGGCACCAGACATACGACCGTCAGTAACCAAGGCCACATTGAAGCCTTTGTCTTGCAACACGCCAAGAGGCGGTGTTAAGCGATGCAGTTCTGGCATACCAATAGCAGAAGGCCCTTGGAAACGAACGACAACAATGCAGTCTTTGTCTAGGTCACCCGCTTTAAATGCAGCGTCTAAGTCGAACTGATCTTCAAACACAACCGCTGGCGCTTTAATGGTGCAATGTGGGGTGCGAAGCGCTGATGTTTTAATTACACCGCGACCAAGGTTACCCTCTAGTACACTTAATCCGCCATCTGGTTTAAACGGTGCTTCTACCGTAGCAAGGACTTCTTTGTCTAACGACTCAGTAGGACCGTCACGCCATTCAAGTTCACCGTCTTTCAACATTGGCTCTTTGGTGTAGAAGTCTAGTCCTTCACCACAAATGGTATTAACGTCATTATGCAACAACCCAGCATCTAGCAATTGCTTGATAAGCAATGACATACCACCAGCGGCAACAAAATGGTTAATGTCGGCAGAGCCGTTAGGGTATATACGAGTAATCAATGGCACAGCATTAGAAATATCTGAGAAATCATCCCAGTTAATGATGAAACCAGCTGAACGAGCAACGGCAATTAAGTGCATAGTGTGGTTTGTTGAACCACCTGTTGCTAGCAAGCCTACTAGGCCATTTACAATAGCTTTGGCGTCAACAATGTTACCGATTGGGCGGTATGTATCGCCTAAATCAGTAATACGTGTCGCTTGAATTGAAGCCGCTTTCGTTAGGGCATCACGAAGCTCTGTACCTGGGTTTACAAACGAAGATCCAGGTAAATGAAGGCCCATCATCTCAACCACTAACTGGTTAGAGTTTGCAGTACCGTAGAAAGTACATGTACCCGCAGAGTGATAAGACTGAGATTCAGCTTCAAGTAGCGCATCACGGCCTACTTTACCTTCTGCGTATTCCTGACGAACACGGGCTTTTTCTTTATTCGGTAAGCCTGAAGGCATAGGACCGGCTGGTACAAATACCGTTGGTAAGTGACCAAAGCTTAACGCACCCATTAATAATCCAGGTACGATTTTATCGCAAATACCTAGCATAAGGGTTGAGTCGAACATGTTGTGCGAAAGCGCAATAGCAGCACCTTGGGCAATGTTGTCACGGCTCATCAAGCTCAAATCCATACCGGTTTGACCCTGAGTAACACCGTCACACATAGCGGGAACACCGCCAGCAAACTGAGCCACACTGCCTACACTTTTAACTGCATCGCGAATAATCGCAGGATACGTTTCGTAAGGCTGGTGTGCAGAAAGCATGTCGTTGTAAGCAGATACAATCGCTACGTTTGCTTTTGTCATCGAGCGCAAATCAGATTTATCTTCTGTTCCACACGCTGCAAAACCGTGCGCTAGGTTTCCGCACGACAACACTCCGCGGTGAGGACCTTGGCGGCGTGCGTGTTCAATTTTTTCTAAGTATGCCTTACGGCTGTCTTTGCTACGCTCTATTATACGCTGCGTAACTTCTGCAATTCTTGAATCCATCATTGTCTCCTATGGCGCCCACATCAAGGTTACCGGGGCTCTGTTTACCACGGCCGTGATGGGCTTTTGCGCTTCGGTAGCATTATCCAGTGCATCAAGCAGTACCTGCTTTTTCTTTTCACCGGTTAAATGCAGAAAAATATGTCGACTGTTTAGCAACGCCGGCAACGTAAGTGATATACGTTGATGGGGTGCAGTTGTAGGTTGTACAGCAATACATGTGCGACCACTGTTCATGCTCAAGCCATCATTGACTTGTTCAGAACAGGGGAATAGCGATGCGGTATGACCGTCTTCACCCATGCCTAAAATAAGCGCATCAAAAGGCTGGGACATACTTGCAATCGCTTTTTCAGCAGCATTTACGCCTTCACTAGCATCAGCAACATCGCTTTTTAATTCAACGAAATGCGCTGCACTGGCTTTATTTTGAATAAGATTCGCTTTAACTAAGCTGGTGTTACTGGCTTCATGACCTTCTTCCACCCAACGTTCATCAGCAAGGGTAATATCTACCTTGTCCCACTCTATGTCGGTTTCGCTCAACTGCTTAAAAAGTGCAAGAGGCGTTCTGCCGCCACTTACCACAAGCGAAGCACGCCCGCGGGTTTTAATACCAGTTTTAAGAATGCTAACCAAGTCTTCAGCAAATGCTGAGGTAAGCGCATCGGGTGTATCAAATGAAAGGGTTGTTAAAGCCATATTATTTCTTCTTCCTTACCGTTTTGCTTTCGTACCAACTGCGATTCGCTCGTGCCAAAAGGCCAATTGAATCTACTGGTCCCCACGTGCCAGCCTGATAAGGCTCTGGTGGTTCATTAGACGATTTCCATGCTTCAAGAATTGAATCAACCCATGTCCAGGCTTGTTCAATTTCATCACGGCGAACGAACAGCGCCTGGTTGCCTAGCATGACTTCAAGAAGCAGCTTTTCGTAGGCATCAGGAATACGATCGTCGGCAAAGGCTTCAGAGAAGCTCAAGTTCAACTTAGATTTTTGTAAATCCATTGAGCCAGAGCTGGTTAAGCCCGGGACTTTGTTCATAACAGTAATTTCAACGCCTTCATCAGGCTGAAGTCGAATTACCAATTTGTTTGGCGGCAAGTTCTTAAAGCTATCGCCAAACAAGTTATGTGGCTGACGCTTGAAGTAGATAACCACTTCACTGACTTTCGACGGCATACGTTTACCCGTACGAAGGTAGAACGGAACACCCGCCCAGCGCCAGTTATCAATCTCTGCTTTAATTGCAATGAAGGTTTCCGTTCTACTTTGGGTGTTAGCACCCTCTTCTTCCAAGTAGCCTGGAACTTCTTCACCTTTCACAAAACCTGCGGTGTACTGACCACGAACCGTGCTATCGCTAATGTTCGATGAATTAATCGGGCGCAGTGCTTTAAGTACTTTAAGCTTTTCATCACGAATGCTGTCTGCATCTAGTGTCGTTGGTGGCTCCATGGCCACTAAGCTTAAAATTTGAAGTAAGTGGTTTTGCACCATGTCGCGCATTTGACCCGCGTCGTCAAAATAACCCCAACGCCCTTCAATACCGACTGATTCCGCTACTGAAATTTGAACATGGTCAATACAGTTATGGTCCCAGTTGGTGGCGAAAATAGAGTTAGCAAAACGAAGTGCAACAAGGTTAAGTACGGTTTCTTTACCTAGGTAATGATCGATACGGTAAATTTGTTTCTCGTCGAAGTACTCAGCAACCTGCTCGTTAATCACTTTTGACGATTCAAGATCGTGACCAATCGGCTTTTCAAGTACAACACGTACACTTGAATCGATAATTTTGCAGCCGTGAAGACCACGACAAATGTCACCATAGATAGAAGGCGGTGTTGCTAAATAACACACCATGGTGCGCGCTGGGTCAACATGATCTTCTAAAACGCAGTAGCTACCGATATCTTTCATATCGACGCATGCATAATGAAGACGGGCTTTCATACGCTCCCAAGTTTCTTCACAAAGCTCTTTATCGCCAAACTTTACTAAGTTTGTATGGACTTCGGCTATATAGTCTTCTAATTCCATTTCATGTCGGGCTACGCCAACAATGGTTGTATCTGGATGAATGAGCTCTGCTTTTTCAAGCTGATATAAAGACGGCAGTAATTTGCGTCGTGAAAGATCACCCAATGTGCCAAATAGCACGAAATCACAGGGTTCGTAGGAATTTTCCAATACCATTTTCGTCGACCTTTTAAATGTATGTGTGAAACTAACGTGAGGTAGACGTACCTTCTAACGCCATCCACGTGTTATTAGCATATAGTTAACACCAAATGTAGTAAAATTACAACTTTTGGAAACTATTGAATCTCATTTCTGTATATTAACGGGTTAGTACCCTATCCAGCCCCCTTTTGTTCCCCGCAAGTGATAAAAAATGTCAAAAAATTACATTTTTCTTGTCACTTCCGTCACATTGGGTACTATGAGTCGGGTAACCTACATCAATTTTCCCTTACTAATTGCCATTTTTGTATGAATATTTTAGAAAAAATTACACAAAATAAAGCGTCATTCAGCAAATCAGAACGAAAAGTGGCTGATGTGATCCTTGCGAATCCGCAAACAGCTATTCACTCGAGTATAGCAACCTTGGCTAAAATGTCGGATGTTAGTGAGCCGACAGTTAATCGCTTTTGTCGACGTTTAGATACTAAAGGCTTTCCAGACTTTAAACTTCATTTAGCACAAAGTCTCGCAAATGGAACGCCCTACGTAAACCGTCATGTTGATGAAAATGATGGGCCAGCAGATTATACCAACAAAATCTTCGAATCGACCATGGCTTCTCTGGAAGTTGCGCGTCAGTCTGTAGACGTGCAAGTGGTTAATCGCGTTGTAGATTTGTTAACTCAAGCACAGAAGATTTCGTTTTTTGGGCTTGGCGCATCCGCCTCTGTGGCACACGATGCATTAAACAAATTTTTCCGTTTCAATGTGCCTGTTGTCTACTTTGAAGACATTTTGATGCAGCGTATGAGTTGCATGAATTGTTCGACTGGCGATGTTGTGGTGCTTATTTCACATACGGGTCGCACCAAAAGCTTGGTAGAGATTGCACAAATTGCTCGCATGAACGATGCAACGGTAGTGGGTATAACTTCAGCCGACAGTCCATTGTCGCATGAATGTACGTACGTATTATCTCTTGAGGTACCGGAAGATACCGATATGTATATGCCAATGGCATCACGTATTGCGCAGCTTACGCTTATTGACGTGCTCGCTACAGGGTTCACATTACGCCGCGGTAACAAATTCAGAGAGAATTTAAAGCGGGTGAAAGACACCCTGCGCGGTTCGCGCTACGAAAAGCGCAACGAATAAACATTTCTCTTTATTACATTCGAGTCAGTCTATCTTTATGTTCTGCTGCATTCTGAGGAGACTAACTCGGATTCGTTACATTTTAAGAACGTCGCTAAGCGACTAGCTTCCTACCCTATTCGGTAATTAACCACATTTTCTCTCCATACCTGCTACCCTAGTTAAGTGGAAACAAGCTTAACTATTGATTATTTAAAATACAGAAAAGGCAGTGAATGGCATTAACACTCTTTATTGAGATGAATGACGTAACTGGTCGGCTCAGTTCCCAATTCTTCATCTTTCATTCACATTTATGTCAGATTCATCTACTATTCTGTAATAAAATTACGTAAAGCGATTACAGGTTAACCTTTGTACAAATTACACAGGCTAGCCATATATCTATTTGTGCTACATCACTTAAAAATTGCGACGGACTCCTAATGACCAGAAGAACGAAAATTCTTGCAACGCTTGGCCCTGCCACTGATTCACTCGAAAAAATCCAAGAACTAATTGCCGCCGGTGCAAACACGGTTCGCATGAACTTTTCACACGGACAAGCAGAAGATCATATCGAGCGTGCAAAACGCGTAAGAGAAGCGGCTAAAAATTTAGGTAAGTACGTTGCCATTTTAGGCGATTTACAAGGCCCGAAAATTCGGGTTGCACGTTTTGCTGAAGGCCCGGTTAAATTGTCTATCGGCGATAGTTTCACGCTTGATGCTGAACTAGACCGCGATGCTGGTGATGCTAAGCAAGTTGGTATCGACTACAAAGCGCTACCTGATGACGTCAGTGCTGGCGATATTTTGTTACTTGATGACGGGCGTATTCAACTTAAAGTCACCGGCGTAGAAGGCCGTAAAGTGCTAACAGAAGTGACTGTCGGCGGTAAATTATCAAACAACAAAGGCATTAATCGTCAAGGCGGTGGTTTATCTGCTGAAGCCCTGACTGAAAAAGATAAGAAAGACATTATCACAGCGGCTGAGATTGGCGTTGATTACCTTGCGGTTTCATTCCCTCGTAGTGGTGAAGATCTTAATTACGCAAGAAAGCTGGCTGAAGAAGCAGGCTGTTATGCGAAAATTTGTGCCAAAGTAGAGCGTGCTGAAACCGTAGCCACTGATGAAGCTATTACTGACATTATCAGTGCTTCAGACGCGGTAATGGTGGCGCGTGGTGACCTAGGTGTTGAAATTGGTGATGCCGAGCTAGTGGGTGTTCAGAAAAAGCTGATTGCCCGTTCACGCCAGCTAAACAAAATCGTTATTACCGCGACGCAAATGATGGAGTCGATGATTGATAGCCCTATGCCTACACGCGCAGAGGTTATGGACGTCGCTAACGCAGTTCTCGATGGCACAGATGCGGTTATGCTTTCTGCTGAAACAGCGGCAGGTAGCTTCCCAATTGAAACTGTTCAAGCGATGGCCCGTGTATGTGAAGGTGCAGAGACGCATCCTAGCGTTAAAATTTCAAAGCACCGCATGGATGAGCTTTTCTCATCTACCAGCGAATCAATTGCGTTGTCAGCAGTATATGCAGCTAACCACCTACCTAGCGTAAAAGCGATTGTAGGATTAACTGAAAGCGGCAACACGCCTAAATTGATGTCGCGTATTACTACCTCGTTACCTATCATTGCGATGTCTCGTCATGAAGGCACACTAAATACTATGGCGTTGTTCCGTGGTGTTAAGCCTGTTTATTTCGATTCATCGAAAAGCGAACCTGGTCAGTTAAAGTATGATGTAGTGGCGGCACTTAAAGCCAAAGGTTTAGTGCAAAGTGGCGACAACATCATTTTGACTTACGGTGATGAAATGGAAAAAATTGGGGCAACTAATACCCTTAAGATTGTCGAAGTAGAATAAGCGTTATTCGCACTTAAAACGTTTTAAAGGCAGCCAGTGGCTGCCTTTTTTTATGCGTATTCATCATGCTATTTCACCTGCACCTACCGCCTATTCACATTGTAATTTACATACTGAACTGGTAGAAATGGATGGCGTCTTTTACTTGCAGTTTTACTGACCACTCTTACTTAAACGGAATAATAATGAAAATAATGGCACCACTTTTTTCCGCGCTTTTTGCGCTACTTAGCGCTAACACCATGGCTGAATCTTCCATGAAAAGCGTAACAGTAACCTCTTCTGAAACCCCATTAGCGCCAATCATGATTCAAGGGCCAATGCCAATTGAAGCAGAATACTTCGCGTCACTATTAACCGACGTACGTGTTGAGCACTCAGGTAACGCTACCTTCTATTTAGGAACATTAAATGGCCACCCTATCGTGGTGGCAAAAACAGGGAAAGGTTTAGAAAATACAGCTGCGGCAACGGCCATAGGTATAAGCCGTTACCAGCCAAGAATCATCATTAACCAAGGTACGTCAGGCGGGCACGATCCTAAACTTAATGTCGGCGATATCGTATTGGGCGAAAAAAGCGTTAATGCGAGTAACTTCAAGACCCCCAAACTAGAAGCGGGTGAAGGCTCTCGCCCTCTGAATTGGATCCCTATGGATTTAATGGCGTCAGAAGGCAGTGCCGGCGAAGGTGACAGTGCAACAGATGCTGAAAAAATTCGCTTTTATGCGGGTGACGAAACCTTACTTGAACTCGCCATGTCGTTAAGTAAGGAGCACAAAACTGGAAACGTTGTGAAAGGCACCATTGGCAGCGGTAATTTTTGGAACAACGAAATTGATCGCATTGCATGGCTTCACAAGAATCTAGGTACCAGCGTAGAGGAAATGGAGTCTGCGTCGGCAGCGCAAATTGCCCATGCTTATGGCGTACCGTTTCTTGGTATTCGTATCTTATCTAACAACATTACCAATCACGGTGAATATAACCCTGATACAGCAGAAGCTTGCCAAGTCTTCGTAAAAACAGTTGTTGAAGCCTATATCGCATCGTTGCCTAAGCCTTTATAAGCGCCTAGGCAAATAGTCCCATTCTTGCCGCCAAGTTATTTTACCCTTACAGGAAATAACTTGGCACTTTCATTCTTAAAACCCATTGGCATTTATTTTATGAAATTGACCCTGCTTCGTAAGCTTATACTGGTGCTCACCCTAGTCTCTCCATCACTAATGGCGAACAACGCCGACTCTAATGCATCATCGAGTGACTTAACGGTTGCAAACCGCTTTGCCCAACTCGCATTAGCCTGTGTTCATAAAGAGTACCCAAACATCATTAAACACATGATGACGGGGGCAGAACACGTTAAGCCGCCTAAACAGCTATATCCTGCGTTTTACGGCTGCTTTGATTGGCACTCATCTGTACATGGGCATTGGTTATTAACCCGAATTGCAAGCCAATATCCAGAAACGCCTCACTACCAAGACATTATAAAACACCTCGACATCAGTTTTACCGAAGAGAATATCGCTGGTGAAGTCGCTTACTTTAACCGTGAGGGTACAGGCACAAGCTTCGAACGTCCTTATGGGCTTGCTTGGTTTTTACAATTAACCAGTGAACTACGTGAATGGAATTCACCTGAGGCAAAAAAATGGCTAACCACCCTACTCCCACTCGAGCAAAAAATCGTGGCTAATGTAACAGATTGGCTTCCTAAACTGTCGTTTCCGATTCGCGTGGGCGAACATAGTCAAACCGCGTTTGCATTCGGCCTTATGTTGGACTGGAGCCGCACGGCTGGTGATGTTGCATTTGAAAACTTGCTCACTAAAACCATCACCAGGTTATACGCAACTGATGTGAATTGCCCACTGGCTTATGAACCATCAGGCCAAGATTTCTTATCCCCCTGTATTGCCGAAGCCGATTTGATGCGACGAGTGTATTCAAGTGAGAATTATGCAACGTGGCTATCTTCTTTTTTACCCAGCATTCCAACTGATGGAGATGCTGCTTGGATAACCCTAGCGACGGTAGTGGATAAAAGTGATGGTAAACTTGCGCACTTAGATGGCTTAAATTTAAGTCGTGCATGGATGCTTGAAGGTATCGCTTCAGCACTGCCTTCAGGCGATAAGCGTGTAGCAGCAATAAATAGTGCAGCACGTGCACATAAGGTAGCGGGAGTAGATTCTGTTATAAACGATATGCATTATATGGGGAGTCATTGGCTTGGTAGCTTTGCTACCTATCTAGAAACCCAACGTGGCCTTTAAACCACTGACAGTTGCTAAATTACCTGATACAGAGTTGGCGAGCTTAAATGCTCGCAAACTCAGTTGTCGTTGCAGTAAACTGTGTCTGGTGGTGAACTAAAATATTCTTTGCGCGGTCAATCAAATCATCACGCTTGAACGTCCAATTACGCAGGTCTGCCTGCTTTGCTTCTGCAAGGTAAAACTCGATACGTGTTTTACGTAATAAATCACGCTTTTGAGATACATCGAACTCGGTCTGAGCAAGTATGCGCTCTATTTTTACGATAGAGGCGTGATGGGCTTTGTTTGAATCATCAGCGTTCGCTTTACCTACATAAGCCATGTTATTTGTTAACACGCCTGCAAGTACAATAAGCATTGAAATCAACACACCTGAAACTAACCAATTTAATACTTTCATCATTCACTTCCTTTTATACTAACTTGCGATTATCCATGTAAGAACGCATTGGTTCTAAATGACTACTGCACGTTGTAACTTAAAAACTTAATTACAACTTGTATTGCACATTGTGTTCCAAATTTCTTAACGCTACCTCATTACCGCGAAGAGTATACGCAGCAATGGATAGGAAGAAAATCCGACAAAGGTTGTAAGACAAAAGTTGTAAAGTGGATGGGAAAATACTACATATTGCTGCGAAAAAACGGGATATAGAAAAAAGTGGCTAACAACACTTCTTGACTTAATACAGGGTGTTATTATAGAAATCTACCGTTATCCAGACATAAAAAAGGGGCCCATTGGCCCCTTTTATTTCACTAATAACTGCTTAGTTTTTCATTGCTGTTTCAGTAATAACCTGCAAATTGTCTTCAACGTTTTTCACATCTGAAGCGTTTTTGGCTATTTCAACAGCAAGCTGGCGCTCGGCATCTGAGTCTACGTTACCTGTTAGTGTAACGTTACCTGCTTCAACATCTACATCAATATCGAAGCCAGAGATGTCGCTATCCATTAATAGACGAGTTTTAATTACGGTAGCAATTTTGGCATCAGTAAGCGTGCCCGTCTGCTCATCATATTCTGATTCAGCGTCATCTGACATGTCGCTTGCCATTTTTTCCATATCTTTCTCTTCAATAACAGAAAGTTGGTTGTCTACTGACATAACACCGTCAATATTTGAAACTAGCTCTTCCGCTAATTTCTTATCAACTGAATGATCTACTTTACCTGTTAGAACAACATTGCCGTTGTTTACATCTGTATTGATATCGAATGAATCAAGGTTGCCGTTGAATAGTAATGTTGCTTCGGCTTTGCCGTCTATCCACGCATCCTTAGCGCCTTTTTCCCATTTGTTATCTGTCTCCATGTCACCAGCAAAAGCTGCGGTTGTCATCGAGGTCGCTACAAGTATAGAAAGTAATGTGCGTTTCATAACAGTTCTCCTTTGTTGAAACTCCCAATAACCAATGCGAAACTCGAGCCAACATAGCAAACAACTGATTTATAACAAGTTACCCTACTTTCATCCTAGTTATCACTTGTTAACATCTCTGCAAACTTTTCGGCCTATGAGCATTTTTTACCTACAATTTGCCTAACCGGAACGAAAATTGAATATTCATTAACCAATATACTTATTATTAATCCAACAATAGCCGAGTTTGCCTTTTTTAAAGCGTTTGCAAGCAAGCTAATAATGCAAAAAACAACTTAGTCAGGAACGACAATGAATATTTTACTGAACACCATGGCGATATTTCTTATCGCTGCCACTTTAGCGCCTTCACTCCCGTCGAAGCATTGGCTGGTTAGGGTATGGGAATTTCCACGGCTACAGCTGCTAGGTTTAATGGTGATAGTCTTGATTACCCGAGGGGTTATGTATCCGTCGGAACTTTCTGCATTTAACACGCTTATCATCGCATTGCTTTATATTGGATTAATTGCCTGCGCGATTTACCAAGCTATTTGGATCTTGCCTTATACCTTCTTTTATAAAAAGGAAGTGGTTAAAGCATCTTCTCAAGATGCTGGAGAGAGTATTAGTATTTTATCTAGCAATGTTTTTATGCCCAATGAAGATTACGACAAGCTATTGAAGCATGTGCGTGACACCAATCCAGACTTCGTCGTTACTCTCGAATCTAACAAGCGCTGGGAAATAGCCCTATCGGCGTTAAACGAAACTCATCCTCACCAGCAGCATTGCCCGTTAGAGAATCTGTATGGCATGCACTTATACAGTAAATACCCACTGAAAACTGCCAAGCTCAACTATTTAGTAGAAGATGATGTGCCTTCCATGCTTGTTACTATCGATATGGATGGACAAGATGTGACACTTTACTTTTTACATCCGAAGCCTCCTAGCCCCACAGAAAACAAAACGGCTAAGCCCAGAGATGTGGAACTTACTATGGTAGGCCATGAAATAGCTAAAAAAGACGGGCCTATTATTGTGGCGGGTGACTTAAACGATGTGGCATGGTCACCTACTACCCGAAAATTTAAGAAAATAAGCGGTATGCTGGACCCAAGAATTGGTCGTGCATTTTTCAATACGTTTCATGCCCACTACCCATTAGTTAAATGGCCATTGGATCATGTGTTTCATTCAAGTCACTTTATGCTTGAAGACATTAGGAAACTACCTGATATTGGCTCAGATCATTACCCGCTGTTAACGCGGTTGAAACTAAAGCCAAAAGCCTAAATACAGAAAGTAAAAAGCCGCTATAAAGCGGCTTAATATTGAAAAGGCTTACGACTAGGTAGGCACACGATGTGCTGGAACTGACCTAACCGCTTTCGTATTGTGATTAACACACCACATTACGCTTTCGCATGCTTCTTCACGACGTTTAAAGTGTGCAAGACCAATAAGTTTGTCTTCTCGAGGCCACACCGCTTGTTTCAAAATGGCGGTGTCGGTTTCGCTAAGTGCGCTGGTGTCTAAACTCATTTCAACCGCTTTCTTATTCGGTTTAATCAGTGAAGGTTGAGCATCGGTGATAATACTTTTTTTGACGCACACATATTCACGCAGAACAGGATCTCGTACCACACCTATGTAATCGTCATCGCAAATAATGGCTGGCCACCCTTCAGATATTCGGCTCTGCCAAAACATTACAACGGTGAAGGCCACTAAAACAAACAAGGTTAAACCAATAAACTGACTGTCTAAATCCGGTGCAACAGAAACAATTATTCCTACTAATGCAGCAAATAATATCCATCCACCAAATACCCTTCGCATGGCATTGGGTGAAATACCAGAAATAACACTAACTTGTTTTAACTGGCTTTTTTCATAGTTGCGAAGTTCAACTACCGATTCAGAGTTCACAACTCTCTCCACTTGACTTTTACTCACTTTATAAAGATTTGAATACGCTCACAAGTGAACCATAGTTTATTATACTAATTAAGATTTACGCTGACTTAGGAAGTTCCGTCGACAATTGACATATTTCAAAATGCATTGAGTCTGCAAGATTATCTTGCTGACGACGTAATTTTGTTAAGATCACAGACGGCTCTGGCTCTCCGAAAAAAAACCATTCAGCAAAGCGCTTTCCAAGCCCGCCACTTCGTAACTGATAAACATGCACTACATAGCGGTATCCATTTACGTAAGCGTCGTGGTAAGCACGGCTTTCGTCTACTGATGTCAAACCGCCTCTAGGGTGAATAGCAAAGCTTTTCACCCCTGCTCCTCGTTTGGTTAAAAACGATATTCCCGCTTCAGATACACGCTTAACCGCGGCCTGCTTGAGGGCCTCTAGCGAAATATGCAAATAAGGCACATCAATTTTACCGAACAACCTACAGGCATTTGGGCATCCTGGCGCTAGTCCCACTGAAAAAGCCGTGTGGTCACGTCCTTCCCAAGGGCGGATCCATACGTAAGGGCTAACGTGAACATAAAGTTCAATGCCATCACACTGAATGCTAAATACGTCTGGAACCTCTGAATTTCTGGCGTTTACTAGCTCGTTAAGGCGCTCGTCACTGTATTGCATACTAGGCCTCCAATAAGATATTTTAAGCTAATGCGCTGTGAAAAACCTAACAAAAGGGCGCGCTATTAATGCTTAGCTTAATGATTGACTAGTATGACATATTCGGTATTTTTTTGTTAGAGCGTTCTGTAATAACAAAGCAAAAACTGACGGTGCATATTTACACTGCCAGCTTACGTTTTTAGATGGGTAAAGAAATAATATACTGGGGAAATTAACGTTGTTGACGATGGTTTTCAGGAACCGCTACCAGTTGTTCCTCAACCAATTCGCAAGTACCTTCCACGCTGTCACCGCGACGGGTTTCAAAAGAGACTGTATCACCCTCAGATTTATCTTCACATGCTTCAATAGCTTCAGGTGGCGGACCATTCGGACGACCCTGTTGCGCAAATGCGCTTAAACTTCCTGTGAGAAGCGTGGCAACGAATACAAGCTTTAACAATTTCATGACTTTTCCTAAGAAGATTAACTAACTCACATTCAGCATACGCGTTAAATGTGCAGATTCAGTGCAGAGAACATGTAGAAGTAACGGAATAAAAGCAGAAACAATTGTTAGCAACGTACAAGCATAGATATACTCAGCACAATGAAACTATCCCATAAATTACTTGTTATTCTTGTTGGCTTTACCTGTGTGTCTTTGTCGCTTTCACTAGCACTTGCACGATGGAGCTTCGAGCAAGGCTTTAATGAATTTATTCAAAATCAGGAACGAGAGCGCCTGATGAGTTTACGTCGCGTGCTTATTGCAGAGTACCGCAGCAATAATAATAGTTGGGAAAATATCGAAATAGAGCGTGTTGCACCTACTGGCATGCCTCATCGCCGCCCCGGCATGCGCCCTCGACCCGGTGGATTCCCTCCCCCTAGGCATCAGATTGACGATATATCTGCCGGCCCACCTACATTACTGACTAATGCCTCTGGGGAAATCATATCGGGGCAAGATTCCTATGCTGACGAAAACGAACGAAATGAAGTCAGTTTACAACTTGAAGTTAACGGAGAGCTCATAGGTTGGCTTACCAGTTACCCACCCCAAACACCTGACTCAGATGTGGCTCGTGCTTTTTCTGCACAACAGCTGCACGCCATTATTTTTATAGGGCTAGTATCACTTATCGCCTCGCTTGTACTGGCATTAGGCGTTGCGCCCCGCATGCTAAGCCCTTTTAAGGCTATATTACAAAGCGTTAAAGGCCTTACCGCACATCAATATAAAACCAACTTGCCAGAAAACCGTCCTGATGAGTTTGGCGAGCTAATGCGCCACATCAACACATTGGGAAATACCCTTGAAGCGCATAAAAATACTAAAAGCCAATGGCTAGCTGATATTTCTCATGAACTTCGTACGCCCCTCACCATACTGTCTGGCGAAATTGAACTGATAAAAGCAGGAATTCGACCACTTGATCAAAAACAACTGGCTTCGTTTGACCAAGAGGTCTCGCGCTTGTCTTTATTGGTTGAAGATTTATATCAATTATCACTGTCAGATATTGGCGGGCTTTCTTATCATTTCTCGTCAGTGGATGTGAGCCAAGTAATAGCGCAACAAAGCGAAAGCCTTGCGCATATTTTTGATACAAAAGGGCTTACCTTCACGTTTTCCTGCCCGCCCAACATCACTATTAATGCCGATCACCAGCGCTTGAAGCAACTTATGCTTAACTTGTTAGTTAACGCATGTGAGTACACCGATGCGCCCGGTACTGTAGAGTTATTGGTTTCAGAACAACCTTCATTTATTGTTATTATTGTACAAGACTCAGCGCCCAGCATTGCGAAAGAAAATGCAGCGGCATTATTTGAACCTTTATTTAGAGAAGATGCCTCACGTAGGCGTCGAACGCAAGGTGCCGGCCTTGGTCTATCCATTAGTAAACAAATTATAGAGGCCCATGGTGGCAAAATTAGCGCGTCAGTTTCGTCACTCGGCGGCGTTAAAATTACAGCAGAGCTGCCCAAACATTTCACTACGGATAATAACTAATGACATCGCACAAACATGTACTCATTGTTGAAGATGAAGATAAAATTGCGCAAATTTTAGTTGAGTTTCTAGCCTTAGAAGGGTTCACATCTACCGTACTGAACGAAGGCACCCATGTGGTTGATACGGTAAAAAAAGAAGCTCCCGCGGCCATTATTCTTGATAGGATGTTGCCCGGTGTGGACGGACTCACCATTTGCAAATCGTTACGTCGTTTTTCCATGGTGCCCATTATCATGTTGACCGCCCGAGTCGATGAAATAGACCGACTTATTGGTCTTGAAGCGGGTGCCGATGACTATGTATGTAAACCTTTTTCAGCGCGTGAAGTGGTAGCACGAATACAAGCTGTATTGCGGCGTAGTACCCAACAAACCAAAACGGAGTCTTCATCAGAAAAACTCACTTTTCGCCACATCGAGTTGGATATGTCTCGCTTTGAATGCGCTGTGGATGGCAACATTATTGAGCTTACGCCGGTAGAATTTCGGTTGTTGAAAACGATGATGACGAAACCCGGTGTCGTTTACTCGCGAGACCAACTTATGGAACTTGGCTACGAAGATGGCAGAGTGGTCAGTAACCGCACTATCGACAGCCATATGAAAAACCTACGTCACAAGTTAGCTACGGCAGAACACATCAGTCCTATTCATGCGGTATACGGCATAGGCTACAAAGTACAGTAAAAAAGTACAGTAGCCTGCTATACATCTTCATTAAAGCCTCTTTGAACCTGCACTTAAACTGCACTTTTTAGCGATAGTCTTTGATTTGGTATTCCAATAAATATTCAAACCTAAAAGACAGTTCTGGGGCATTTTATGAAGACGTCATTTTACGCACTGCTTGTACTTACGTTGCTAGGCACATCCGCCTGCTCTGATAGCGACAATTCCAATAACACTTCAACAACAGCAAGCGATACTTCCACTGGCTCAGATTCAGATGGCGATAGCGATGGTGATAGCGACGCCGACAATGTCGTTATTGGCCCCAACCCAGACTATTTCCTAGCCGCCGGCCTGGCCGAAACTATTACTACCACAGCTTGTACGCTTACGGATGGTACCACTACCGAATGCTACAAAGTCATTATCAATGGAGCCCCTGCCAATACGGAAATTGGCCCCTTTTGCCCTTCTAATATTGCAGACGATGCCACCAAAGGCGGTATATGGTTTGACGGAAGTGGCGACGTATATCAGCTGGAAGGGCAATTCTTTGTTGACGTTAAAACCCTTTATGGCGATGACTGGGAATTATACGATGAAGATACTGGCGATATTTTTGTGACCGATACACAAGTGGCGTGTGAAGCTGCAGCCCGCCCAAATGTAGCAGCAGAATATCAAAATCACTGCGTTCAGTGTTCAATTAGTTATTACGACGGCGGTATGCAACAAACTATTCTTATTCCAGTTACCCCAGTGCCTTTATCAAACCCTGACTCTATTGGTGCTGACTTGGGCGTTTCACTCAATGGCGTAGTGATAGCAGGCCCTGCTCCTGTGTCCCAAATACTGGCGGCAAATACCATTGCAGCATTCGACGATTGTGGTGGCCACGTGAACCCCGCTGAAGGCTATCATTATCACGCGTCATTAGGGTGTAGCGAAGTAGTAACCAGTATTGATGAGCATGCCAACCTAATGGGCTATGCACTTGATGGCTACGGTATCTACGGCATGTTGAATGCCAATGGAGAGGAAGACTACGATCTTGATGAATGTAGAGGCCATGAGGACGATACAAGAGGTTATCACTATCATGCAGCAAGTGCGGCAGAAAATATGTTTATCGGCTGCTACCAAGGTGCTCAAGGCAGTATAGAGGTAAATGAATGATGTCTATATGTGCCAAATCACTCAAGATATTATTTGAAAAGTCACCCGAACGTTTACCTCTACTTTCATTGGTAACGGTACTAGCGATGACATGCTCGACGACAGTTTTGGCTCACAGCGGTCATATTCACAACGAAGCATTTGAAGCCTGCAAAACAAAAACGAAGGGCGAAGCATGTCATTACCTTGTAGCCGATACCCAGCGTTATAAAGGCAGCTGCCAAGTTTTCAATTTAAAGACCTTATGTGTTCGAAATGAACCCATCGAATATTCACAAACCTTACCAGATGAAATAGGGATAGAAGCTAAAATAAATCAGGTAAGTACGCCGCAACCAGTTACTGCTAAAGCCAGTGATGTTAATGCGACTAACACTCTTCACCAGTGAGTAGGAGTCCTCCCAGTAAACAGAAAACCTTTTCTAAAATGGGGTATTGGCCCTATTTTAAAACTATGAAATAGATTCACACTGAGTGAATTCTTTGCAAGCCTAAGCGCTACCGCCTTCCGCCAAAAGAAATAATCTCCAAACTTTTCAACATATTAGACTAAGGTCTAATTATTGCTAGTTAACCTGCAAGTAAGCATTACAGATAAGACAGTTAGTGCGACGTTTGATAGCGATGACAGAAGTTCAGTTATCAATCACTCACCAAAGGGAAATTAGGAGGTTTACATGCATTCACCCGTCAGTGTTGTCACGATAGTAAAAAGTCGTACAGAAAAACTCTGCAGACTCATAGAACAGCTTGAGTCGTGTAACCCACTACCCGATGAACTTGTCATTGTTTGGATGTGTTCTCCTTCAACGCTTTCACTAGCGAAGAGTGAGAAATTTAACATCGTGCATAAGTTTGTGGCTAGCGGCGCGTTACCCATTGCTAGAGCACGCAACCGAGGCTTACAAGAAGCCAAGAGTAATCTTTTAGCTTACATAAATGTTGATGCCATCGTGGATAAAAATTTCATCGCCAAGGGGATGAACGCGTGGTGTCCAGGCTCAGTGGTATTTACCAAAGTGACATTCGTTCCAGAGTCACAATGGACTTTTCCCCACGACACTTTATGCCACATTAAAAGCCAAGAATTACCAGACGAAGACAATAACGAAATTCCGTCAAGACAACAGGAAGATGATCATGGAAAGTTTAGTGACGATAGCATTTGTTCTACAGTGTTTTTTATTAGCAAGACAGATTTTAAGAAAACCGGCGGTTTCGATGAAGGTTACGACGGCTTCGGACTAAACGACGAAGACTTTTTTACCAATTGTCGTTCACTGGGTTTTTCTTTAAATCAAATCGAATTGCAGACCTTTGCTCCAGAGCGACCTAATTACCGTTGCCCTATTAATCACCTTCTAGATTTTGTCAGAAACGCCGAGCGTTATCACGCGAAATGGGGCGTTAACCCTTGTATCGATGTGCTAAATGCATATGCAGAAGCCGGTTACATTAATGAAGATTTTGAAACCGCTGGCATTCATGTTCTGCAATTGCCTAAGCGCGAAAAACCGGCCTTTGAAAACGATAATTCATCGCAAGAACACGATACAGCGATGATTAAGCAATCTGCTTAAAACTCGTGGGAAGACTAATCAAGGAGTGAGTATGTCTATTTTAAAACCTGATTTAGAACACAAGGTTGCTGCATTTATTGATCAAGCTGAGTACCCCTGCGTGGGGGCTAAAACTGCTTTGAACAAAGGTAAAATCACGGTAAAACAGTACGATAATTTTCGATGCGACATGAATGACACCGACATCTTGACGGACATCTACGACTTCATTCATCGTTTTGAGCTAGAAAAAGACATGTATTCCTCGCTGGTACTAACTTTTGAACAACCGGAAATTTTGAGCGAGGTTGTTTTTGATAAATTACTGTGGCGCAAGCTTCAGCAACTTCATGATATCGACACCTGTATGCATGACTGGGATAACCAAGTAGACGAAAATCCGCATAGCCCTAACTTTAGTTTTAGCTTGGGTGGTAAAGCGTTTTTTATCATTGGACTCCACCCAGGTGCGAAGCGAAAAAGCAGACGCTTCGAACGCCCCGCACTGGTGTTTAATCTTCACGAACAATTCGAATTACTTCGTGAGCAAGGCAAGTTTGAAGATTTAAGAGACCACATTCGTCAGCAAGACGAAGCCTTCTGTGGGTCAAAAAATACCTTATTGCAAAATCACGGTGAGCAGTCAGAAGCTTATCAATACAGCGGAAAGCAGCAACCCAAGCGTTGGCAATGTCCTTTCCACGCAAGTCAAAACTAATTTACACAAATTCAAATAAAGAAAATAACGAGGCAGCAATGCGACAAACCATTCAACCAAGAAGCGGCACAGCATTCACCATTAAAAAAGGTGAAAGACTTAAAGTTATTGATCCTGAAGGGGAACAAGTTGCCGATTTATATGCTTTTAATGCCCACGATAAAAATGAGTTCATGTCGTCAGGCCGTTCGCTAGATTATAATGAAAGTACCCATTTTGCAGCTGGCTGTAAGCTCTATTCCAATGAGAGTCAGGTGATGTTTGATATAATTGAAGATACGGTGGAAGAACACGATTTTCTTTTAACCCCTTGCAGTGTGGATACCTTCAAACACTTCTACCCTAGTGAAACTCCCGTACCTGGATGCCATGGCAACCTAGTGGCCGCTTTTGCTGAGTTCGATATTCCTGCACATCACATTGGCACAACATTCAATACCTTTATGAACGTGGATGTGAGCCCCGAAGGAAAAATTGCCGTGTTACCGCCTACAAGTAAAGCTGGTGACTACACTATTTTTGAAGCAAAAATGGATATGATTGTAGGCCTTACCGCATGCTCTGCGGGCGAATCGAATAACTTTCGCTATAAACCTATTCAATTTGAAATTTTGCCTGCGTTGTAGGCAAAACTAATAATGCCATCTCAAAATAGGCATTACTCGGTATGAGAATACCCTTTTACAGCAAACACCGCATAACGTTCAATTTGCTGGCGATTGTTTAAACCGCCAGCAATTGCAATTTACATTACTTGTATACCGTGGTTTAACGCCCGAACCTTTTGAAGCAATAAGGTTTCGAAGCTAGCCTTTGGGTTTTCTGCTCTATCTCTTGCAGGCCAGTACGCCATAATTTCATACTCGAACGAGGTAACGGGTTTAAAAGTAATCAAATGATCGAACTCACCTTTAGCTACACCACTAACCTCATCTAGTTGATAAAACACAGCTAGGCCAAGTAAGTCACTGTCACTTAACACACTCTGCTCCCCCCATGTAGCAATAACGCCCCATTTGCCTTCTTCAAATGCGATTTTCGTCATTCCGTCATGTGCTACTAACCCTGTAACTATATTCGATGTAGGAGATGACGTTTTAACCGTTATACGTGTTGATGCATCTCCGGTATTAATCTTATAGCGGGTTTCCACATCAACCCCGTCATTTGAGTCTTCCCGTGTACGCCAATTACTGTAGCTAACATTGAAGGCTGCAGTTAAATGGGTATTCTCAGTTAATGCCCATCGGGTATCGTCAACATATTGAAAGTGCAGAACCCCTTCTTCGACTTGTCTTCCTAGTGCGCCCAGCCCAAGTGACTTCCCTACTTTCAACGCATCACCGCCCCAATCAGCAAGTTTATGATAAGCGTCATAACCATCGTTGCCTACTTGTGGCAATATCACTTCATCCGACGTTTTAGCAAAAACATCGATAGCATTTCGCCAGTCTAGGTACAGTCGATAGCCTATCTTGTCATTTTCCCAACCGGGTCCTTCATACTTTAAAAAGTAAGAGTGGTCAGTAAGCTGTGAAGGTGCTGTAAAAGATTCTACAGGCTGAAATGAAAAACCACCTGCAGTATAAGCCGCGCCTTCCCATTGCCCCCCTGAGCGTACTGATAGCTCAGCGTGGGCGGTGTCGGTTACCGACTCTTTGGTTTGAACTAAAGAGAGTTTTTTTTCTGCACCGGGTTTCATCTCGATGTAAGCGTACAAAGTGGCCTCACCATTTGGGTTCTCTCGCCATTCCGATGCAACCTCTTTTAATAACCAACCACGATATTTTTGTTCCAATGGTATTGAAACCTCTTGAGTGACAAACCCACCTTCTGTTGGGTTTTTAACCATCACACTGGGTATATTATTATTTTCGCCTTCAGAACACGCCGTTAATATTATTGGCAAAATTAGCACTAAACCTATAATAAATCTCATATTTTCATCTCCAATCACTGATTAACAATGCATTATTTATCAAACAATATATTGACAAATGCCACCGGTGGCAATTATTTTATAAATTGTTAACTTAATGTGTAAATTTAGTTAGAGTGAAAACACGTTTTCTGAAAATGAGAGGAAATGAATATGGTGAACTTTAATTTAGAAGGGAAAACCGCCCTCGTTACCGGAGCAAGCCGGGGAATTGGTCAGGCACTGGCCTTATCCTTAGCCGGTGCTGGCGCTCACGTTATATGCTCGAGTTCACAAGAAGGTGGATGTGAAAACACGCTTCACAAAATAGAAGCTATAGGTGGTAGTGCACAGGCGATCAGTGCTGATTTAAGCGACCTAGACGCAGTAGGGAATTTAGCGAAATCAGCCATCAAACATGGCAAACGAGTCGATATATTGGTCAATAATGGCGGCACTATATTTCGAGCTCCTGCTACAGAGTTTCCTTTAGATGCTTGGCAACAAGTGATGAAAGTGAACCTTGACGCTGCATTTTTACTAAGTCAAGCCATTGGAAAACATATGATTTCTCATGGTGGCGGCAAAATTATTAATATTGCTTCCATGCTGAGCTTTAGTGGTGGTGTAACGGTTCCGGCCTATACGGCGAGCAAGCACGCTATCGCGGGCTTAACCAAAGCGCTCGCCAATGAATGGGGAGCTTCGAACATTCAAGTTAATGCTATTGCGCCGGGCTATATCAAAACCGATAACACCCAAGCCCTACAAGATGACGCTAAA
Organism: Alteromonas sp. CI.11.F.A3; assembly: GCF_032925565.1. Classification (NCBI taxonomy): domain Bacteria; kingdom Pseudomonadati; phylum Pseudomonadota; class Gammaproteobacteria; order Alteromonadales; family Alteromonadaceae; genus Alteromonas; species Alteromonas sp. CI.11.F.A3. The sequence goes on along the minus strand of NZ_CP136708.1, from coordinate 2,060,505 downwards.
CGCAGCGCAGAAATTCTTTCTCGAATTCCCGCTGGGAGATGGGGTGAAGTTGACGATCTATCTGGGGCAACTGTTTTTCTAGCAAGTTCAGCAAGCAATTACGTAAGCGGCCACACCCTCGCGGTGGATGGCGGTTTTCTCGCAAGATAAATTAAGGACAAGATGATGAATCCAGATATTGATGTTCGTTATGCCATTGGCAAAAAAGAAGCTAACGCTTATAACACCGAAGAACTACGAGATGCTTTTCTAACCTCCTCTCTCATGTCGAAGGGCGAAGTGGTTTGGATTTACACCCATTATGAACGATTCATGTTGGGAAGCGCAGTACCAACCACCAATGTACTAACCCTTGATACTATTGAAGATCAGTTAAAAATGCCTTACTTCACTGCACGCCGTGAAGTTGGCATCATCAACATTGGTGGTGCAGGCACAGTCACTGTTAATGGTACTGAGTACCACCTTGCTCCCGAAGAAGCCTTGTACATTGGTAAGGGAAATGAGCAGATTTCTTTCGCGTCTGACGATGCGCATAACCCCGCTAAATATTACATGAATTCAGCGCCTGCTCACCATGCCTACCCCTGTAAAAAAGTAGGTAAGGACGATGCCAACGTGCTGCATTTAGGCAGCCAAGAAACCTCTAATGAGCGAGATATTAAGCAATTACTCATTAATACCGTTGTAGACACATGCCAATTACAAATGGGGCTAACACGCCTTCACAATGGCAGTGTTTGGAATACAATGCCGGCGCATCAGCACGATAGAAGGAACGAGGTATATTTCTATTTTGATATGAATGAAGAAAATCGTGTGTGCCACTTTATGGGTGAACCCAATGAAACACGTCATTTGTTCGTGGCAAATGAAGAAGCCATTATTTCCCCACCCTGGTCCATTCACTGTGGCGTAGGTACAGGAAGCTATGCGTTCATATGGGGTATGGCGGGTGAAAACCTCGACTACGATGACATGGACAAGTTCCCACCTTCAGCCTTACGTTAATGAATGGCATGGATAGTATTATGCAGTGTTTTAGCAAGTTTATGATCTTAATAATTAGCGTTTTTACGCTCTTTGCGTGCTCTCAGCATGAAAATAGCGGCGAAATCACCGTACTGCGTTTAGGTCATACCCTAGACACCCAGCACTCAGTGCATAAAGCCATGGAGTTTTTGGGTGAACGCCTTGAATACTATTCAGATGGTAAGATGACAGTCATCATTTATCCCGGTAGCCAATTAGGTACCGAAAGGGAAATGATAGAGCTATTACAAATTGGATCTTTGGCGATGACCAAGGTTTCGGCGAGCCCCCTTGAAGGCTTTTCACCTGACATGAAAATCTTCAGTATTCCCTATATTTTCAAAAACAATGAACATTTTTGGCGAGTGCTAAACAGTGAACTGGGTAACGACCTGTTAAGTGGCGTTGAAGATTTTCGTTTGAAAGGGTTGGGTTATTACGATGCGGGCAGTCGAAGCTTTTATACCAACGATCGCCCTATCCGCACACCTAGCGATTTAAAAGGAATGAAAATTAGGGTACTCAATAGCCCTACCGCTGTTGCAACAGTAAGAGCTCTGGGCGGCGCTGCAACGCCTGTTTCTTGGGGAGAGCTTTATACTGCACTCCAGCAAGGCGTAGTAGATGGTGCAGAAAACAACCCGCCGAGTTATCACCTTTCTAGGCATTACGAAATAGCTGGATACTACAGCTTAGACGAACATACCAGTGTTCCCGACGTTATGCTTTGTTCACTTCCCGTTTGGGAAGGCTTAAGCACACAACAACAAGAATGGCTAACCAAAGCAATGCAAGATTCAGTTCAGTTTCAGCGCCAGCTTTGGACAACCTCAACTTCAGAGTCACTGGCACAAGTTGAAGCAGAAGGGGTGACCGTTATTCGTCCAGATAAAAAGCCATTCGTAGACGCGGTCAAACCCTTTCACGATAGTTTCGCCGGCACCCATATTGGTGAGCTCATTACGCAAATAAAAGCGATGTAAGTTGATGATTATTAAAACGCTAGACAAGTTACTGGCTGGAACCTTAATTATTGCCATGACAAGTATATTATTCACCGTAATTTGGCAGGTAATATCGCGATACATTTTACAAGATCCCGCGTCTGTGACAGAAGAACTCTCACGATTTTTTCTCATATGGATAGGCATACTAGGCGCAGCTTACGCGTATCGCCAACATGCTCATCTTGGTTTTAATTTACTCGTAGAGCGTCAATCCCCTGTGGTAAAGCGCGTTCTATTAACCTTAGTCGAAGTATGCGTCATCATCTTCTGTGCGATGGTTATGGGTTACGGTGGAACTGAATTAGTGATGTTAACACTAGAACTCGATCAAATTTCTGCGGCGTTAGGCATAAAGATGGGATTAATTTATTTAGTACTTCCCCTTTCAGGCGGACTTATCGTTATTTACAGCATAGTGAACATTTTTACGCTTTGGCATTCACCTGAAAAGGAGCTTAACGAATGGAATTAACAGGCTTAGTACTTCTTGTCGGGTTCTTTTTACTCTTACTTCTCAATGTCCCCATCTCTATCAGTATAGGATTAGCCACTCTAATCGCGATGTTAATGAGTATGGATTTAGCCCCTGCAACCATTACTATTGCACAGCGAATGGCTGGAGGATTAAATAGTTTCGCCCTTTTGGCTATCCCTTTCTTCGTACTTTCAGGCCTGATTATGGGTCGAGGTGGCATTGCAAAGCGATTAATCGAATGTGCTATGGCGCTTATTGGTGCCTTACCAGGAGGCTTGGCACTGGTCAATGTAGTGTCTTGTATGCTATTTGGCGCTATATCAGGCTCTGCGGTTGCTGCCACATCCGCTATTGGCAGCTTTATGCTACCTGAAATGAAAAAGGCAGGCTACGAACCAAATTTCAGCGCTGCAGTAACCGCCGCCGCGTCAACTACAGGGATGCTAATCCCTCCTAGCAATATCCTCATTGTTTACGCCATCGCCAGTGGCGGTGTGTCAATTGCCGCTTTATTTATGGCAGGTTATGTACCAGGAATTATGGTGGGGCTAGCATTAATGATTGTGTGTTTTTGCTATGCCAAAGCCAAAGGCTATCCACTGTCTGCCCGACTCCCCTTATCAATAGTGTTACAGAAAGTAGGGGCTGCCCTGCCCTCATTATTTCTCATTGTATTAGTCATCGGCGGAATTGTGGGCGGTATCTTTACTGCCACCGAGGCAGGCGCGATTGCCGTGGTTTATGCTCTGTTACTTGCAGTGGTGTTTTATCGCGAAGTTGAAGTTAAAGCACTTCCTAGTATATTGTTGAAATCCGCAGAAACCACAGCGATTGTTATGCTATTAATTGCAGCATCTACCGCAATGAGTTGGTTACTGTCGTATGAAAATATTCCGCAAACCTTAAGCAATGCATTGCTGGCAATTAGCGACAACCCCATTCTAATTTTACTATTAATCAATTTGTTGCTTATTGTCGTGGGTGCCTTTTTGGATATGACGCCGGCCGTACTTATCTTTACGCCCATATTTTTACCTGTTGCCATTCAATTGGGTATGTCTGAACTACAGTTCGGTATAATGCTGGTTTTAAACTTGTCTATTGGGTTGTGTTCTCCTCCAGTAGGTGCGGTGCTTTTTATTACCTGTGCGATTGCAAAAACAAAATTAGAAAATATTATCAAGCCGTTGCTCCCTCTCTACTTTGCCATGTTTGTTGTATTGATGTTAGTTACCTACGTTCCCTGGTTTAGTGAAGCCCTACCCAGGGCGCTAGGCTTTTAAAATATGACAACGAACTGGTGTCAAATGGAATGACTTTATTTTATGGTACTATTCATTCAATAATGTTCAGTAAATTCAATACTCAACCTGCGGAAACTTACCGATAATGAACAAACGCCCCACAATTAATGATGTAGCCCGCCTTGCTGGCGTATCGAAACGAACGGTATCTCGGGTCATTAATGGCGCATCTAATGTGGGCAAAACAACGCGAGAGCGAATTGATGCAGTAATAAAGGAAACCGGCTTTTCACCTGATAAGCAAGCCCGAGGGCTTGCTGCCAGTAGGTCATTTCTTATCGGGCTTATTTACGATAACCCCGATGCACTGTATATCGATCAGGTTCAGCGTGGCGTACTAAGTGTCTGCTCTGAAAAAGGTTATGAGCTGGTTGTTCACCCTTGCAACTACAATACCGACGACTTTATTAGTAACTGTATCCAATTCGTCAGTCGTTCTCGAATAGATGGTGTCATTATATTGCCACCGGTATCTGAAGCGAAAGAGTTAGCTGAAACACTCAGAGAAAAGCAGATTAATTACGTTCGAATGGCCTCTGTGGACTTAGATGACCACAGCAACATTGTTGTCTCTGATGATCGGGCAGCTCTTCGTGACTTAGCCCGCTATATGGTGTCTTTAGGACACAGGGACATCGGCATTATTAGCGGGCCACAACGCTATTACTCATCTAAGGAGCGACTTGAAGGCTTTTTGGAAACGTTGAATGACTTACAAGTTGAAGTTCCCATCGACCGCATTATCGAAGGTAAAAACAGTTACGAAAGTGGTATTGAGTGCGCCAGAACCTTGCTCATTCAATCGCCTCGAGTAAAAGCTATTTTTGCTAACAATGATGAGATGGCCGCTGGTGTACTCAAGGTTGCACATGAAATGGGCATTACTGTTCCTGATGAATTGTCGGTAGCAGGCTTTGATGACAACTTGCTGGCAGCACGTGTAATTCCTGCATTAACTACAGTTCAAAGGCCTGTCGGCGATATGGCCGCACTAGCGGCTCGGAAAATAATCGCTCAAATCGAAGGCACTGAAGTGAGTGAAACAGAGACCTACTTAGTTAAACCCCACCTTATTATTCGTGATTCTATAAAAAGAGTCTAATTTTTAGCCGCTTCGACTAAAAATGATTAGTTTCCCTTTACTATGCCACCGGTGGCACGTATATTACAAAGTGTTAAAAACAACCAATCTGTTTAGTACGTCCGTTAGCCCAAGCTTTTGGTGCTAGTAACGCAAATTCTGAGGGTACGCGATGAGTTTACAAACCTTGTTAGTGAAAGTTCATGCCAGTGATAATGTTGCAGTGGCAACACAGGACATAGCCGCACGTACCTTTATTGAAAGTCACAAAATTTTTATTACTGAACAGATACCTGCTGGTCATAAGGTGGCACTTCGCAATATTTCGGTTAACACCCCAGTTATTAAGTATGGCTTTGAAATTGGCGCCGCCACGCAAAGTGTTAAATTGGGAGAGCACGTACATAGCCACAATTTAAAGACCAAACTTAATGGCAGTGAAGTATACGAATACACACCGACACGCGCAGCATTAGCTAAACCTGCCCATATCCCCACTTTTATGGGGTATCGCCGTGAGAACGGTAAAGTAGGGATCCGCAACGAAGTTTGGATCATCAACACGGTAGGTTGTGTTAATCGAACTGCAGAACGCATTGCGCAAGAATGTGAGCGTCGATACTTTGGCGAGTGTGATGGCTTTAGAGCATTCACCCACCCTTTTGGGTGCTCTCAATTGGGCGACGATTTAGATGACACAAGAACGATACTCGCCTCGCTAGCTTCGCATCCAAATGCTGGCGCCGTTTTAGTTATTGGGCTGGGGTGTGAGAACAATCAGCTTAAATCGATGTTACCTGAAATTGATAAGCCCGACTCGAGGCTGCGTTTTTACAATGCGCAGGAAGTTGAAGACGAAGTTGAAGCTGGCGTAAATGCTGTTTACTCCTTATTGAAAACACTTAATGAGGATAAACGGGAGCCTATTGGTGCCAACGAGTTAGTGCTAGGCATGAAGTGTGGCGGTAGCGATGCGTTTAGCGGTATTACCGCAAACCCGACGGTGGGTCGAGTCACTGATTTGACGTGTCAATTAGGTGGCTCGGTTATTCTTACTGAGACACCAGAAATGTTTGGCGCCGAGCAACTCCTGATGAACCGCGCCAAAAACAAGTCTGTTTTTGACGATATAGAAACCTTAATTAACCAGTTTAAACAGTATTTCATTGCCCACAATCAACCCATTTACGAAAACCCATCACCAGGCAATAAAGCTGGGGGTCTTACCACGTTAGAAGAGAAATCATTGGGCGCGGTTCAAAAGGGAGGGCAATCGACGGTGCAGTCTGTACTCAACTACGGTCAACCGAGAACGGTTAACGGTTTAAATTTGCTTCAGGCGCCAGGTAACGATGCAGTTAGTGCAACTGCATTGGCCGCGTCTGGCGCACATATTGTTTTATTCACCACAGGTCGAGGTACTCCCCTCGGCTTCCCTGTACCCACAATAAAGATATCGTCAAATTCAGATATCGCTAATAAGAAGCCACATTGGATAGATTTTAACGCCGGTCAAGTGTTGGAAGGCATGTCTATCGATAAGTGTGCCAACGCGCTGCTCCAACAATGCCTTGCAGTAGCATCGGGTCAATTAACCTGCAACGAGAAAAATGGCAGCCATGAAATTGCTATTTGGAAACGTGGCGTCACGCTTTAAGAAGAGATTGTTATGGAATCAATTTTATTACATGAAGACAGACTATTCCCATCTGACTCGGCCACTAAAAAAGTAGCCCGTACGCTTTATCAAGAAATACGAGATTTACCGATTATCAGTCCTCATGGGCACACCGATCCGCGGTGGTTTGCACAAAATAAAAATTTTACTAACGCCACTGAGCTATTCATCACCCCCGATCATTATGTTTTCAGGATGCTGTATAGCCAAGGTATCTCACTAGAATCATTAGGCGTTCCTCGGTGGGATGGCGGGGCGACTGAGTCTGACCCGCGCAAAATTTGGCAAATCCTTGCAGACAATTATTATTTGTTTGCCGCTACTCCATCAAGAATGTGGCTAGATACCGTCTTTCATGACGTGTTTGGTCTTACCGACATGTTGTGCAGCAATAATGCCATCGAATACTACGAGCATATTACCACCAAACTTCAGGACGCCAGTTTCAAACCACGGGCTTTGATGGACAGATTCAATATAGAACTCATCGCTACCACTGAAGGGGCGCTTGATGAGCTTCCTCACCACGGTGCATTAAAAGGTACTGGGTGGGATAAACGCGTTATCACCACATTTAGACCTGACGATGTGGTTGATGCTTCGCGGGAAGATATTGTTGCCAATATAGAAAAATTAGGTGCATTGACCAACGAAGACACTCAGACTTGGCAAGGTTACTTAAACGCTATTCGAGCCCGACGCACTGTATTCAGAGCCCACGGCGCAACTGCCACCGACCATGGCCACCCTACTGCTAATACCGCTGATTTAAGTACTAACGAGTGTATTGCTCTGTTTGATAAGGTTCGCACCGGGCAAAGTAATGCCGAAGAACAGGAGCTATTTAGGGCTCAAATGCTAACGGAATTAGCAGGCATGAGCGTTGAAGATGGCATGGTTATGCAAATTCATCCGGGCTCGTTTAGAAATCACAATACTACACTGTTTAACCAGTTTGGCCGTGATAAAGGTCACGATATACCTATGCAGACGGATTTCGTTCGTGCGCTTCGCCCTTTGCTTTCAAAGTATGGAAATGAGCCTAGTTTAAATATTATTTTATTTACCTTAGACGAAACCACCTATAGTCGTGAATTAGCGCCGTTGGCTGGCCATTATCCGTGTTTAAAACTAGGGCCTGCTTGGTGGTTTCACGACAGCCCAGAAGGTATGTTACGTTTTCGCCACCAAGTAACCGAAACAGCAGGTTTCTTTAACACCGTCGGTTTCAACGATGATACTCGCGCTTTCTTGTCTATTCCTGCTCGCCATGACGTTGCCCGGCGGATAGATTGTCGATTCTTAGCAGAACTAGTTGTTCAGCATCGCATCAGCGAAACCGAAGCCGCTAGTATTGCTAAAAAGGTCACATACGATTTTGCGAAACAAGCGTATAAGTTGGGATAAGCATGGAAAAGCAACTTAGTATAAAAACACTCGATCAACTAAGCCGTGACGTTGCCGTTCCTGATTACGACGTGCATAAATCACAATGTGGTATTGTACATATTGGTCCCGGCGCTTTTCACCGTGCACATCAAGCTTATTATACTGATTTAGCATTGGCCTACGGTGGGAATTGGCGCATTCACGGCGTGTCGATGCGAAGCAATACATTGAAAAAAGCACTGGCCCCCCAAGACAATCTTTATTCCCTTGCGGTTGTCGATAATACGCCATCTTTACGTGTGATAGGTGCGATTAAGACTCTCTCTACGCTAAGTGAAGATAGAGGTGTCATTACCGCTGCATTATGCTCCCCTGCGACTAAGATAATATCTTTAACCGTGACCGAAAAAGGGTACTGCTTAAATAACACCGGAAGCCTCGATGTAGAGAACCCTGATATTCAACACGATCTTGCAAACCCAGACTTTCCCATTAGTGCTGTAGGCCTTATCACCCAAGCTTTAAAAGCGCGAGAACATTCTGGCGATGCCGACGTTACCATCATAAGCTGTGATAACGTAACCGATAATGGCAAGAAGCTCGCAAAAGCGGTCATTGATTTTGCTTATTACCTTTCACCAGAATTGGCTCACTGGATTCAAGACAACATCGCTTTTCCTTGCACTATGGTAGATAGCATTACCCCTGCAACTGACGATGAAGTGAAATCTAACGTGAGTGCCAACCTAGGACTTAAAGATGACTGGCCCATTCAGCGTGAGACCTTCACTCAATGGGTCATAGAAGACCATTTTTCAGGACCTCGACCACCGTGGGAAAAAGTAGGCGTTACCTTTACCAAGGACGTTACCTTCTTTGAGAAAGCAAAATTACGGATACTGAATGGTACCCATTCTACACTGGCTTATGTTGGCCTGCTTTTTGGCAAGGAGACTGTCTATGACGCTATTTCTACTCCTGCAATACAGGCCCTAATTAGCGAACTTTTGGAAAGAGAAATTATACCGTCGATTAAAACCGATAGCATTCAAACCCTTAATCAGTATGCTGACGATATTGTCGCTCGATATCATAATAAGCATATTCGACACATGCTTTCTCAAATTGCGTGGGATGGCTCACAAAAACTGCCTTTTCGAATACTAGACACCATTCGTGACAATCTACACGCCAAACGAGAGATTAATTTGCTGTGCGTTCCTATCGCAGCATGGTGCTTGTTTGTTACTCACAAAGCTAGATCGGGTGACGCCATTACCGATCCGAAAGCATCCACACTAATCAACTTGGCCTCTCAAAATGCCTTTGAGCCCATTGCAGTCACTAATGCTTTACTTAATGAAACCGTAATCTTTGCTGAACTTAGTACAAATTCGGTATTTCGCGGCCATGTATTAGCGCAAGTAAAATCATTAAGCGCATGGTCTTCACGCGGCGTTGATGAAACATTACAACTACTTTTGGGAGAGCTATTGTGAGACATTTTACTGCTAGTATTTGTGAGGCATTAGTATGAAAAGGCTGATTATTTTTGGCGAGTGTATGGTTGAACTTCGCACCCAACACGGCGATACAATGGCTAAAAGTTTCGCCGGAGATACTTATAACACTGCAGTGTATTTCAAGCGTTGCTTACCCGTATCATCGATAAGTTACTTAACCGCCATTGGGGCCGATTTTTTAAGTGATGAATTGCTACTAAAAATGGGGGAGCACGAGATTAACACCGACCTTGTGTTTCGCTCTACCGAGCGCAACTTGGGTTTGTATATGATTCGTAATGATAATCAGGGTGAACGAACCTTCGCGTATTGGCGCGCTCAGTCTGCCGCCACGCAAACCATAAACCTCATGCCTGATGATAATATCAGTGCCGACTGGTTTTACTTTAGTGGGATTTCAATCGCAATTTTAGACAATGCACAGCGTGAAAATCTATTTAGTTTAATTAAAAAACTAAAAAGAAAAGGCTGTAAAATCGCCTTTGATCCGAACTATCGCCCTCGCCTGTGGGAAGATGAAGACACCGCTCAACATTGGACTACCCGAGCTTACCAAGAAGCAGATTTAGCATTTCCGGGCGCAGATGATCATTTGATGCTTTTCCGTCACACATGTGCTGATGATATATTCGCCTACCTCGAGGATAAAAATATTACCGAAGTGGTAATGAAAAACGGTGCGATTGGCGTTCACATTCTTGCACAAAAAGAGCAATGTATTGTGCCCGTCGAACACGTCAGCGCAGTAGTAGATACGACCGCAGCAGGAGATGCTTTTAATGCCGGCTTCATGGCTGCTCGTTTATCAGGCAAACCTGCTGTCGAAAGTGCAAGTTTTGGGGCAAAAGTCGCCGCGACAGTGATTACCTACCCTGGCGCGATTATTCCTTCAGGTATATTTTCAAGTCACATACCGCCGCTAAAGTCATAGCCTTTAACTAATACTGCGCCTTCCTCTCAATAAAGATGCTGATTACCTCCAACGCTGCGCTCAATTGAGCGCTTTATAAGGTATCTCGGTAAAAGTAGTCGCTAAGGGGGTGGTCTAACGTTTTTAATTCCCTTACAAAAAACTGGGCGACTTTAGCTGCGCCCATTACATTCAAATGTGTGTTATCGACCTTACCCTCTGGGTATCGCCCGTATAAATCGGGTGGAACCTGAATAAAGTATTGTTGGCTTTCAGCCTCGCCTATTTTTGCTAAGAAATGGCAGGTTTGATGATTCATGGGCACAAATAAAACCGATTTTTCACGCGCAACACGCCGTGCAGCCGCTGCATAGTCAGTTAATGTTCTTTTCAGCGTGCCAGTATCCGTGTAATGACGCCGGCAAATAGAACTGGCAATAATGACGTGGGCACCTTTATCTTGAACGTCATTTATAAACTGGTTTAGGTAATTAGCATAATCTATATCGGCGCTGGCATAACGGGTAGGATCTTCGCTTTTCTGATCATTGTGCCCGAATTGAATAAGCACATAATCATTTGCAGATAGTGATGAAAGCACACTACTCCATCTGCCCTCATCGACAAAACGTTTGGTGCTACGGCCATTGGCTGCGTGATTCTTAATGCTAAGCTGAGGCAATCCAAATTCAGGTAAAATTTGCCCCCAACCTCGCTCTGGATAAGCTAAGTTAGGTTTGTTGGACATGGTAGAGTCGCCCACCAGATGAAGACTAATTGATGGTAGCTGTGTTTCAGCCTTTGCACTGGCCATTCCAATTAATAGTGAAAGCGCAATCGCTCGTTTCTGTCTCATTATTTTTCCATTGTTTTATTCGTGTTGCCATTATTAAAAAAAAGGCCATCAATAAATGATGGCCAGGACACAACCGCAAGTTGCGGCACACACACTAGGCTAAAGGGAGTAACGTGCCCCTAAGAAAATCTGTCTTCCGGTATGGTTATATTCACGAACAAGGTTTAGTGAACCATCACCTGTCGTAAACAATCTCTCATATTCATCGGTAAGGTTAATGACTTCTAACGTAAAAGTAAGTGCCTCATTGAAGTTATAAAACGATGAGAAATCCACCTGAGTTGGCCCTGTCGTGCCATGAGCGACATTTCCATTACTTCCTGTGAAATCTGTTAAGTAATCGTCTCGTTTATTGACCGATATACGAGCGCCGTAAACATCTGTTTCATAATAAAGCGTGAAGTTGTATGACGTCTTACTCATTCCTTCGATGTCATCGGCGTTAACACGAGTATAGTTAGACACCACCCCCATATTTTCAAAAACACCTGGCAGGAAGGTAAGTGGCTGCTGATAAATAAGTTCATAACCACTAATACTGCGCTCGTCTGCATTATTAGGACTACTGTGCTCATATGCTACTTCACGAGGATCTAACGCAATTTGCGGGTCGTACTGGGCATCATTATCGATAAAGTCAAAGTAAGCAGGGTCAACAAATCGTTCTTCTGATGAACGCACGATCCAGTTATCAATATCTTTATAGAAAACCGTCGCGGCTAATAATGCTTCATCATCGAAATACCACTCAACACCGAAATCCACGTTGTTTGATGTGAAAGGGTCTAGGAAAGGGTTACCGACAGAAACAGAACCATTTATGTAATCGAAGCTTGGATTACCAGGGTTCAATGAATTTAGGCTAGGACGGGTCATCGATTGAGTGACCGCAAGTCGAACTACTACATCATCAGTGGCTTCAAGCGCTAAATTTACAGCAGGAAGAAAATTACTATAGTCATTCTCAATTTGAACCGCTTCTCCCTGAACAAACCCTTCAGACGTTGTGGTCGTATTCACATATCGCACACCGTAATTGGCACGTAGCAACATATCCGAAATCTCATAACTTGTATCCATTTCAAAATACAAGGCACTGGTTTCTTCACCTACCTGCCAACTTTGGGCCGAACGAGGTGTCCAAACCACATCCAACAAGTTGGCATTTATGGCATCAAAATCAGCAACAAGGAAAGGCTCAAGAGGGCCGTCAAAACCACTTCCAAAATCATCCACCGGCATCATTTCAGCGTAGCCTACCGCTGAATCTTGATCAGGGAACCCATTAATTTGTTCTTCAGCGTACGTAACCACTCTATCGTTATACGCAAAGCCTGTTTTAATGGTTACTTCATCGCCAAAATAAGAAACATCTACTTTGAACGTGTCATTTTCACGTTCAACATCGGTAGCTCGCAAGCGTCCATCACTGAGGTTATAATTGCTAGCATCGTTAGCGTCGTAACCATAAGTAAGCACTGGTGCATTCTCATTGTTGGTAAAATCAAAGCCATATGTTGTACTTTCTAACAGCGTCATGTTGTAACGGTACTGCTCTGAACGTGCGTCAGACTCAGCGGTACCAAACATCGCTTCCACTTTTACGTTCTCTGAAGCAAACCATTCACCGGACAAAACAAACTGGCTAAAATCCGTCGTGGATTCTTGTAATCGACTTTCAATTCTTGACTTTATGCCCTCATAAGAGCCTGCAAGTACTTGCTTGCCATTCGGATGCACCGTAATTGCGGTAGGCGTAATTTCATCGAACGTACTTCTGAACATGTGGAAAAAGTTATACATCGTCCGCGTGTTTTCTAGTGATGAGACTAAACCGTCAAGCGTAAATGTTAAATCGTTACTTGGTGCCCACTGAATGGAACCAGTAAACCCTACCCTCTCTTGGTCATTGCCAAAGTAATCTGGCCGAGGTAATCGTGGTGTCCACAGGCAATTTAGGGGGTCTACCTCAACGCCATCGTCTATGCAACTTCCAACATCAGGTGTACCGGAAACGACCGTGTCAGATGTATCTGCATACAACCCACCACCATCTTGGACGGGGTTAGTCCAACGAACAGTACCGAAGCCTTCTTGTCGAACCGTACGTTCAGACATCGCTGCGGAGAAAAGCACACCCACTTTATCGTCAGCAAAACGATTTGAAATCATAAATGCGGCACGAGGATCAGTTTCTTCTGTCACATTGTTATAACCACCCTGCACCGAAGTAACTAGCTTAAACCCCTCGTAATCGAAAGGCTTGGCAGAATATAAATCGACTGTACCTGCAATACCTCCTTCTTCCATTGAGGCTGTAGGTGATTTCTGAATGTCTACTCGGTTAAACAACTCCGACGCAAATACGTTAAAGTCGAACCCACGACCGCCGTTAACACCACCGCCTGAATCTGTGCCATCTGTACTTGCGGGAACTTCCATCCCGTTTAAAGTGGTTCGGGTGAATGAGGGACTAAGCCCACGTAGCGTTATTTGTCTTCCTTCTCCACCCTCTCTCGAAATAGCAACCCCTGGCACGCGCTGAATTGACTCAGCAATATTTAAATCGGGAAACTTACCTATGTCTTCAGCAACAATAGATTCTTTATTATTAACTGAAGTACGCTTTTCCATAAGCGACTTGTTCAGCGAGCCGCGAAACCCTGAAACTTCAATAATCTCTAGGTTTTCGTCCTGTGGTTCGGCGCTTTCGTTAGCGACTTGTTGAGCATTCACGTGCGCACCTGACAACGCTAATGCAACAAGCACAGCAAGCTGTTTTCTTCTAAGTACCATGGTTGTTTCTCCGGTTTTTATATTTTATTGAGGTGCAGGAATTACAACGTCATGTTGTGTGGCTTTTTTAAAAATACAGACCGTCAGCCTTTTGCCACCGTGAAACATTTCATTTACAAACTGAGTAAATATACGGTAGCACAGACGACTTATCAATTATCTTAAATGCCTTTAATCATTCCTGATAACTTCACACCAATTAACTTTTAGTTTTAAACTTCCAGTATTCATAACCCGACAAAATTTAAGGCCTGTAGGGCAATACAGTATGTAATTCTTAAATACATTAGCTTCTCGGGAAAACATAAACCATGTATAAAAAACAACACGCTTTACATTTGATTTACATCCTATATTTAAATGCTACCGGTGGCAACGATTTTTATTAAATTATCATTCCTTTACTTGTTAATCCTCTACAGCCCTTTAAAAACGGGAATAAGAAGAAACTAAGCCAAGAAAGTAATCGAAACAATTATTATCTATTATTTTCAGATAGTTAATGCAATTTAAACGACAAACACACCGCGTAAACAAGCTGTTAAGATTATGGTATTTTTTCGTTGACAGGATAATAAATGCACCTCATTATGCTACCGGTAGCATTTATAGTTTTAACTTTGTTTTAAGGTCATATTATGATTAAACGTATTGCCAAAGTGGTTTCGATCGCCACTGTATTACTTCTTTCCCCACAGGTTGTTGCACAGCCATCAATATTGGATAACACCAAACCATGGTCGGAACGGATGATTGAATCTGAAATGGTGCGTTTTCCAGAAGCGTGGCAAATAGATTGGGATGAATCGGCCCAGTGGGATTATGTTCATGGCCTGAACCTTTTGGCAGTCTCTAAAGTGTACCAGCATACAAAAGACCAACGCTATTTAGACTACATACTTGGCTACTACGACATGCTCGTGAATGACGATGGGAGCATTAGTACATACGATATTGAGAAATATAATATTGATATGGTAAACCCAGGAAAAGTATTGTTTTTCTTATATGAAGAAACGGGGCAAACTAAATATAAAAAAGCAGCGGATTTATTAAGAAAGCAACTTGTTAGCCATCCAAGAACCAACGAAGGCGGTTTTTGGCACAAAAAGCGTTACCCACAGCAAATGTGGTTAGATGGGCTTTATATGGGCGCTCCGTTTTATGCCGAATATATCGTTCGATATGGCGACATGGCAGAACTAGACGATGTGTTTCTTCAGTTTGAACTTATAGAAGCTAACCTATACGACGAAAAAACTGGCTTACCTCGTCATGGTTGGGACGCATCGAAAGCCCAGAAGTGGGCAGATGAAACTACCGGTTTATCCGCACATCATTGGTCACGGGCGCTAGGTTGGTATGCCATGGCAATGGTTGATGTGTTAGAAATTGTGCCAGCAAAGCACCCTAAATCAGTATGGCTGAGATCAAAATTCCAAACCTTCATTGATGCCACCCTTGCTTATCAAGACAATACGGGCACCTGGTATCAAGTTACCGATTTAGCACAGCGAGAAGGGAATTATCTAGAAGCCTCTGGGACGTCGATGATCACCTACGCTATCGCAAAGGGTGTAGCGTTGAAACTGTTACCAGAGCATTACCGAGACCATGCGGAAAAGGGATTTGCAGGACTTATTGATCAGATGATTTCCGTAAACCCATCCGATAATGTCATCAGCTTAAACCAAGTTTGCGCAGTTGCAGGACTTGGCGGCAAACCTTATCGAGATGGCTCTTTTGATTATTACCTTAGTGAGCCTATTCGCGCTAATGATGCAAAAGGCGTAGGTCCGTTTATTCTGGCTGCGTTATACCTAGGCAAGTAATTCTAATCATTGAGAAGTGTTCCGCCACGGAGTTTTTATGACATTAAATAGACACCGCCGTCATCTTTTAAAAGCAGGGCTGGCCGCTACGTTATCCCCTGTTATCCCATTTTCTGCAGGTTGCTCTATATCAGCTACAAGTACGCCCTCAAACGCGACAAGAAGCCAAGCACAGTGGGATAAAGAGGCACAGTTAATCCGAGACCGTGTAGTTAGGCCCACCTTTGCCAATAATACCGTGTTCATTGAGCAGTTTGGCGCCTTACCCAATGCACTACATAGCGATAGCCTACCCGCGCTCAATGCGGCTATCGCGCATCTCGTATCTATAGGGGGGGGTAAGGTCGTGGTGCCCAAAGGGGAGTTTTTTTGCAAAGGGCCCATTCACTTAAAATCTAATATTAATCTGCATATTGAAGAGGGAGCCACGCTTCACTTTTCTACTGATAGTCAACACTACAAGCCCTATGTACACACCCGCTGGGAAGGCATGGAATTAATGGGCTACTCCCCTTTGATTTATGCTTTCAAGCAGAAGAATATTGCCATTACGGGTCAAGGCACTTTAGATGGCGGGGCTTCTGCCGATAATTGGTGGCCTTGGAAAGGAAAGTGGAAAACTTCTGAATGGGGCGATCATGCCGTTGAGAATCAAAAGTACACCAGAGATACACTCCAAGTTATGGTTGAAGATGGCACGCCTGTTTCTGAACGGGTATTTGACGAAAACTATCTTCGCCCTCCTTTTATTCAACCTTACCTGTGTGAAAACGTATTAATTGAGGGAGTCACCATACTGCGCTCTCCCTTTTGGTTAGTTAATCCCGTGTTATGTAAAAATGTGACGGTAAGCAATATTCACTGCCAAAGTTTTGGCCCTAATTCAGATGGGTGTGATCCAGAAAGCTGTACTGATGTTCTCATACAATCTTGTGTTTTTGACACTGGTGATGATTGTATTGCCATCAAATCGGGACGAAATGCAGACGGCCGACGGCTAAATCAACCGAGTGAAAACATCATTATAGAAGATTGCGAAATGAAAGCCGGTCACGGCGGGATAGTCATAGGGAGTGAGATTTCCGGCGGGGTTCGTAACCTTTATGCACAACGCTGCGTGATGAGTAGCCCTAACTTAGACAGAGGTATACGAATTAAAACCAACAGTATACGAGGCGGTCATCTTAAAAATCTGAATTATCGGCATATCTCAATTGGCGATGTAAAAGACGCAATAGTAGTTAACTTCTTTTATGAAGAGGGAGATGCTGGAAATTTCCCACCGAAACTAGAGGGAATTACAGTAGAGCATATGACAGTAAAACGCGCAGACCGAGCCTTTATGCTAAGAGGCTATGATCATACCCCAATTACAGGGTTGTCCCTACACGACATTTCTATTGCCTCTGTTGAAAAACCATCTGTCATTGAGAACGTGGAGGCAATACAGACATCTAATATTGTCATTGCAGGAAACCAAGTGGGATTGCGTGATGCTTAAACGGCTACGCGTAATAATTGAAGGTAAATGTCAGGAGCGGATTCAGTTAGCATTTTATATAGCTAGCGCTTTCTCACAAAAGCGCTTGGCCCTGTTTTTTTTATGTTTTATGAGTTGCGCAGAAGCAACGCAAAAACCCGAAGCAAATGCGCTTGTTAGCCAAGTCACACTGGATTCCCCCCTTCCACAATACACGCGGGTAACTGATGCAATTAACGCCATTCCTACCCAGCATTCTGGGATGTGGGTCATTGAAGTTCAACCTGGCATTTATCAGGAATCGGTAGTAATTCAAACGCCTAACGTTCACCTTAGAGGCTTAGAAAGAAAGACAACTAAAATCGTCTTTTCTCGGTATGCTGGTCAGGTAATACATCCAGATACCGATGAGGTTTTTGGCACTCGAAGAACCGCCACCGTCGAGATAACCGCATCAAACGTTCACCTTTCAAACCTAAGCATATTGAATAGCTTTGATTATCCTGCGAATGAAATTCGCGCAAAAGATGATCTTAATCGCGTATCAGGGACTCAAGCGGTCGCGTTAAAAACCGCAGTAACCGCAGATAAAACGCTTTTAGATAATATCGAGCTGTGGGGCTATCAAGATACACTTTATCTCAAAGGAAACAGAGCCTACATGAAAGGTGGCTTAGTGGCAGGACATATTGATTTTATCTTCGGTGGTGGCACCGCTTTTTTCGATAGCGTAGATATTGTTTCACGAAAACGACATACTGGGAAAGGCGTTACAGGCTATATAACGGCGCCAAGCACCCTTAACACTCGGCCATTTGGATTTGTATTTTTTAATTGCAACTTGGCTCGTGAAGCCGGTGTACCTAACCATTCCGTTGCCCTTGGCCGCCCTTGGCATCCTACTACCGCTTTTACAGATGGAAAGTATGCGTCACCTTACGCTATTGGACACTCACTATATATCAACACCTATATGGACACCCACATTTCAACAAGCGGTTGGAGTAGCATGTCGGGTAAGACAAAGGAAGGGAGTAAAAAATATTTTAGTCCGCTTACCGATGCTAGGTTTGCTGAATTTAAGAGCCATGGCCCTGGCGCACTTGAGAACGAAGCACGCCCTACCCTTACTGACGTAGAAAGCCTCTTTTACAATAAAGCAGCTATTTTACAAAACTGGCACCCAATGTAAGCACAATATCTACTACTTGAGGCTAATTCAGAAGATCTTAAATTGCGTAAATGCTTGGTATCAATTATCTTTTAGGTACTCTAAGAAAAACGTAATTTTTATGTCCATTCGCATACGGTACACGCTAGCGCTGCTTCTCATTGCCTGCCTTGTCACGGCATCTGTGTTTACAATGCGAACACTGCTGAACGATCAGCGTCTCGATGCAGAAATCATCAATATTGCAGGACAGCAGCGAATGCTCTCCCAGCGTATTGCATTACTTGTACAAAAAATAAATGCCTGTGGCGAAGACAGCGATTCGTCTACTGACATACTTGAAGCGGCTATTAGTACCTTTTCAAGTAATCATAAAAAACTTACTTCTTTGCCCTCTTTACCAAGCTCTGTTTCTGACATGTATTTCGGTGCTAGCCAACTCGATGCCAAAGTTAATCAATACATTGCGCAAGCAAGGGCACTTGTTAAGACGCCCCAATGTTCATCCTCTATTACCATTCCTATAGAACAAGCCACGGGGCTGCTAAAGCAGTTAAATACTGTAGTTTACATCTTTGAAAAAGAGGCTAAAAGCAATGTTGATGCGGTCTCATCACTAGAGTTTTATTTGTGGCTTGCCACATTATTCCTGCTAGGGGTTGAAGCTTTTTTCATTTTTGCGCCTATGGATAGAAAAATTAAAAAGACGATACAACACTTGTATGAAGCATCAGACAAAGCAGAAACAGAAGCGCAAAAGGCTCACGAAGCCAATAGAGCTAAATCTGAATTTCTATCGAGCATGAGTCACGAATTACGCACGCCTATGAACGGGTTGTTTGGCATGATTGAACTTGCGATGGATAATCCAAGCAAGAGTGAAAATTACTTAAGAAAGGCTAAAGCCGCTGGACGACAGTTACTTACCCTTATAAATGACATTCTAGATTTATCAAAAATTGAAGCGGGAAAAATTGTTGTTGAGAAAAGCCCTGTCGACTTGCTTCAACTGCTTGATGAGGTGGTATCTATACAGCGCATTTATTGCCAGAACAAAGGCTTAGCATTTCATTATAATAAACAGCAAACACTAGCGCCCGTTATTCAAGGTGATATCACCCGAATTGCACAAATTTTACATAACTTATTAAGCAACGCCATTAAGTTCACCGAGTCAGGTAGCGTAACCTTATCGGTTAGCCAGGCTGCGACAGCGAATGGCAATACCCTGCGGTTCTCAGTTAAAGATACCGGCATAGGTATCGATACTGATAAATTGTCGACCATTTTTCAAAAGTTTGAACAAGCAGACCAATCTACCACCCGTCATTATGGGGGCACTGGACTGGGGCTAAGTATTGCTAAAGAATTAGCGGAATTAATGGACGGTGATATTTTAGCCACCTCCACCTTAGGAGCGGGGAGTGAATTTACGCTAATCCTTCCGGTGGTTGAACAGTCTCTACCCGCCATCGAAGTTAAAACCGATGCCACATTGAAATGCGCTATTGTGGATGACTTACTGACAAGCCGAGAATACCTAGAACACGTCGTTGCCGCGATGTCGCTTATTCCTACGTCTTATTCAAGCGCCAAGGACTTTCTAGAAGATACGCCCAACAAATACGATGTTATTATTCTCGATTTAGCAATGCCAGAGATGAGCGGCGTTGATTTATTACGCGAATTGGTGAAACTAGACATCTCGCCATTTCCAAAAATTATTCTGATTTCGGCAGAACTAGAACAATTAAACTGCGAACAAGCCGTAAAAGACGTTATTTGGCGCTCACATGCTAAGCCGATCATACGTAAAGATTTAGAACTCGATTTACAAAAGCTCGTGTCGCATGCAAGTAAGCCTGCCGGCTTTCCCGTTAAGGCAACGCCACGACTGCGCATTCTTATTGCAGAAGACAATGATATTAATGCCGAAATTGTGAAAGCTATGCTTGAAGGCGAAGGCTATAAAATTGTGCATGTAAAAGATGGAGAGCAAGCCGTTGCCGCCTGTGCTAAGCACTTATTCGATTTCATATTAATGGACTGCAACATGCCCGTCATGGACGGCATTATGGCCTCTAGCATCATTCGCAACGGATTAAAGGTGAACACCCCTATCGCCGCCCTTACGGCCAATGCCTTCCCTGAAGATAAAGAAGAGTGCTTAAACGCAGGTATGAATGATTTTCTTACCAAGCCATTAAATAAAGATTTGCTGCTTTCAAGCATTAAGCAATTTACACAAAAGTGGTAACGCGCCCATAAACTATCAATATACCGCCATGTAACAGACACCCTGTTACTCGTAGCGTTTTTCTTCGCTTATATACCCTGGTGCAATGGCAAGATTATCGGTATTTTCCAGCGTTTCTTGGTTTCGCAACCACAGTTGGTATTCACCCGTTCGCAGACTGGCATGTTTAGTACAATCTACATTCCACCGGCGAAGTAAATACCCTGCCATAGCGGCGCGAACTTCAAGCTGAAGTACCCCCTCTTCCATACCATAATCAAGCTCTATGGCAGTAGGATGATTTATATTCTTCGGGTGCGGCACCACTTCTAAGGCTATTTTTCGTTGCCAAGCTTCATCGGCAAGACTTTGTTCACTAAGTGCTGGTGCTGTCTTTAAGGTGACTTTACTAATACGGGTTAGCACGAAATCCCTGAAGCTTCCTGTTTTTCTATCAAACGCGCGTACATGCCAACGCTGGCCATTATCTACAATACTATGGGGTACCAATTCTCGCGCCCCCGAACCACTGGAAAGCGATGTATATATAACACTCACCGCTTTATTATTAACAATGGCTTGCACTAGTTTTGCTACCACATAAATATCGGGCACATTTAACGACGATGCACTTTCTACCGGAAAATGAATATCTCCGATAGCATCGAAACCGTCTGATATATCGTTCGCCAACTTCACCAAGGTTCTACGGGGATCGTGCTCGAACAAAGGTACAAAAGTATCGGTTTGAAAGTAACGCTTATCTCTTGCGTCGTAGGTTAGATTATTTGGCGCCAGCACTTTATACAGGCTGAAATCGCGAGAGCCCGCAGACAAGCCCACTTCGAAACGCCCAATTAAATCTTGGCGATAAATCGCCCCTTTAAACAGCAAACAAAAATCGATATACGCCAACCGCTGACGCTGAGCAAAACTAATGGTATCAAGATTGGCATTTTCTGAAGATGAAGCATCGTTAAGGCCGAATTCTCGCCCTTCATTACCTCGCATTTGGGTGGCAGACATAACATTCTCACTAAACTGTATTTTTAACCAGTGTGGTTTATTTTAAGCTTGTTGTAAATAGAAATTTGATCGTATTTTTTACGGGTCGCTTGAACGAGAAATTTAAGATGATTAGCGAGTTTTAAAATATAAAAAACCCAGCAGATGCTGGGTTTTATTAAAACGCTTTGTAAAAAGCTTATTTCACTTTATCGCTAGGATATCTCGATTAGCGACGAACCTTAACCCGCGATACCATCATACCGAAGCAAGCAAGTAGTGCTAAGACACCGGTGCTTGGTGCTGGTACTTCAGTAATTGAAAACTGCGATGAAGAAGTCGTCGCCTGTAACGGTACGCCATTAGAATTAAGAACAGTACCACTAACACCGAATGCCAAGTCGTTCACAGCGCTTACTGCTGAAAAATTCAACGTGTATAAATCTAAGCTTCCAGCAAGAGATTGCTGATCCTCTAAAATTTCCAACATTGAAGAAAGCGGAAAGAAACCAACTGAAGACACTGCTAGCATTCCTGGAACACCGGGGAGCAGCCCATCAAAGAAGGTAAAACCTGAACTGTCACCAAAAGTTACAGAACCGCCTGTAAAAGTTAAGCTTATCGGATCATATGTAAAAATGTTTTCTAAGCCGATTATAGGTAGAGTTCCACTCAATGCTAAGAATGCATTTACATCTAGATTAACAGTAGCCGTAACAGTATCACCCACGCTATACGATGCTTGGTCAGTACTAATGTTAATAACCGCTGCTTGAGCACTAAAACCAACTAATGCAAATAAACCAATAATAAATTTTTTCATTTTCTAATTCCTACTTATTCTACTGCACAGCCAGCGCGGGTACACATGGCCATCAAGGCGTTGATATCGTAAAAACTCACCGCGCCATCGTTATTAAAATCATTTGCCAAATCGTTCGCGCCACCTGATAAGAACAAGCCGTAGAACGCCATAATGTCGTTGTAGTCTACGTCGTTGTCGCCATCAAAATCACCAGGTTGAACCGCATCTGGGAAGTTAAGTACTACCAATACTGGGTCGTGGTCTGAAGAGCGATACGCATCAGCACCATAATAATCGGTGATTTGCGCGTCCGTTTTAAACTCTTCGTTGTAATCAAACACTCGAGGCTCATCTGAGTTAATGTGCCATACCGTCGCATCAACCACATATTCGGTTAAGCTAGGGCTTGATAGTGCATGGTCTAGGTAACCTAGCTCGCCATCAAAGGTGTATGAGTACGCCGAGTCGCCACCAAAGGTGTTAACTAGGTTGGTATAGCCTGCACTTTCAAGGGCCAAAATAGGCTCCTCTGCGGCATACGCGTTCAAATCGCCCATAATCAACAAGCGGTCAGACAAGGTATCGCTGTTGTTTTCTACAATAGCAACCAAGCCGTTTGCCGCATCGGTACGCAATGCGTTCCAACAGCCTTGGCCATCACCTGAATCGGCATTATCGCCTGTAGCGCTAGAACAGCTTCCTTTCGATTTAAAGTGGTTTACGGCAAGAGTAAATGCTTCACCATTGGCGTTCACTGTAAACGATTGAAGAAGTGGTTGACGGTTACCATAGTCAAACGGTGTTTCAGACGACGTCACTGCATTACCAAATGGTGTAACTACTGCAGGCTTATAAATCATGCCTACTGCAATTTCATCAGTACCCAACGCTTCAGCAATTGACACATAGCTATAAACATCGCCGCCCATTTCAGCATTTACCGCTGCAGTTAGCGTTGCAATAGCAGAATCTTCACCGTGCCCATCATTTTCAACTTCTACAAGACCAACAACATCTGCGTCCATTGCCGCTAATGCTGCAACAATTTTTGCTTCTTGGCGTACCAATTCAAATTCATTGGTGGCACCGCGAGACGTCGGGAAGTCTGGTCCATCGAAATAGTTAAGTACGTTAAAGCTAGCCACTTTCACATCGCCAGTTAAGCCGATTAATGGGTAAGCTGTACGTGCATTTGTGCGTACTAACTCTAGGTCGGTTACAGGCAATAATTGGTACTCGCCAAACGAGTAATGCATGACACCTGTTAGGTTTTCAACCGTATCGCCTAGGCGAAGTGGATTGGTGTGAGTTAGCCCACCTACTGGGAATGGAATACCATCTAGGTTTTGGCTGTTTGAAGCATCATCTACCAATAACGTATTAAGGGCATTTTCTTCCGCTAATGCTAGCGCGCCAGCAGAACCCGCAGGATATTGGTTAGTGGGGATCATCACGCGTTCAGAACCCACGTTAAACTGACCGTAACGGCCTAGGTTGTACACATCATTCACTAACAAAGATTGTGTAAAGGTAATTTGCATACCTTCATAGGCTTCAAGGTTAGTATCAGCACTAAATGGCATGCTAAGTTCGGTGTATAACACACTGCCGCCCGCACCTAATACTTCAACTTCACCTGATAATACAAACTCAGTTAAGTCGTTATACTCAACTACATCACCTTGCATGCGCACTAAATCACCTACCCCAGGGTAAGTATCAAGCGAAGTTGCATACACAAACACACCTTCAGATGTTGCATCGTTACCATCAGAGTCAGCCGCTTCTTCTTGAACGAAGAAACCAGATAAATCTTCAGCTACCTTAGTCACAACCGCTTCAATAATCACGGTTGTGTCAGCCAATGGTGAAGCATCACCGTCACCCTGCAGTTCACTGATAAGTACCAATTCAACCGTTGGGTCTACCGGATCGACTGGGTCAACTGGATCAACAGGGTCTGTCGGATCAGTTGGGTCGGTTGGATCTGTAGGTTCTACTACACTACCGTTGTGAGAACCAAAATAATCGAAGGTGTTTTGGCTGTAACTATCCCATTCGCTAGTGGGATCGAAAGCGGGGTTGCGGGTTGCATTACCTTCGGTAATAGAAGCTTTACGCACTAGGGTTACATCTTTACCCCAGTTAGTTTTTACCCCAAACGTACCCACAGCATCAATAGTCACATCGCCGTAACTTAGCTCGATGTAATCATCACCATTGAAGTTCATCACAAAGCTACTTAGCGTTGAACCTGTTGTCAGTGCGTCATCAGCGCTCTCATGACTAAAGGTAGCCACGGCACCAGACGCTAATGTGCCGCTAAGCGCTAGTACTTTCTCATCACCTACTGCGGTTGCGCCGTTTGAAAGCAGCTTAAGTTTATAGTTACTTAAATCTACGGCTTCTGTAGAACCATTATAAATTTCAACGGCCTTGCTGAAGCTACTGCCTTCAATGTATTCAGAAATGAATACTGCATGCCCTGAACCTGTGCTTCCGTCCGTAGTGTCTCCATCTGAGTCACCACCGTCTGAACCGCCTGTATCACCACCGTCTGAACCACCGCCATCTGAATCACCAGCGTCACTGCCATCACAACTTGCATTGAAAATTAGTGAAGCAAGCTCAGGCTTATCAATGAACGGGTTACGGTTACCTTGGAATTCGAAAACTTTACTGTTTCGTTCTTCCTCGAATTCATCCACTGGATCGCTTTCATGCCACTGCAACAATACGCAAAGCTTGCCATGAGCCGCTTCGTCAGTGCTGGTTAAACGGTCAACCAATACCAAATCTTCTTCCGATTCACTGGTATCGCTTCCATCGTAACGTACGTCCATGTAAAACATAGCGCGCGCTACATCGCCTTTTACTGAATCACGAGGCTCAAAAGAGTCACTATCAATGCTGTTCGCTGGCGCTTCCGATAATTCGCCATCGCTTTCATCAAAGTCTAAATTACCCCGAGAACCATTTACCGAAATATCGGTTGGCCGAAGGTGATGAATATCGGTGTAGGCTGCAAGGCTATTGCTAGAGAAACCATGGCTGTTTGCCCAAACGTGTTCTCTGTTCCAGTTATCTTGGTTGCTGCTTTGGGTACCGCTACCGTTACTAAATTTAGCTAACGACGTTCCCATGTAGAACAAAACTACATTGTCTGGGTTGGCTGGGTCTTGATCGGTATCGGTAAGGGCAGTCCATGCTTCTGAATAAGAAAGCTGATGGTGGTCTAGCGAGATAATATTTTGTGCCAGCGCTTTAAGTGTTTCAGCGCTTTCATTGTTCGTTATTGCGGTATCAAGCTGCGCATAATAATCAGCCTCAACATATTCGCTGGGTAATTTAACCGCAGTTAAATCAGGGCAGTTAAAGCAACTTTCGGTTAACGTACGAAGTGTGTCGTCAGATACTTCACCATCATCGCCGCCTTCTC
This sequence comes from Alteromonas sp. CI.11.F.A3, assembly GCF_032925565.1. Lineage (NCBI taxonomy): Bacteria > Pseudomonadati > Pseudomonadota > Gammaproteobacteria > Alteromonadales > Alteromonadaceae > Alteromonas > Alteromonas sp. CI.11.F.A3. The sequence continues at coordinate 2,034,486 of NZ_CP136708.1, read as the reverse complement.
CTTCACTACCGCCGTCTTCTGAGCCAGTTGAGCCTGATAAAACAACGCTGTTTACAAAGTGAGATTCTGTCCCAGCATTGTTCTTCATAGCGAGTTTTATTTGAACCGTGCTTGCATCAGGAATAGCAGAATTAACGGTTATACCAGTGTAGTCATCTACCAGAGTATGAGTGTCTGTACCCAATGTATTAGTGACTAAGACAAACTCTCCACCATCAACTGAGTACATCACATCAACATAATCTAAGTCTTCTTGCGTACCACTTTCTGATACTTCGACATCAAGCTGCAAGTCGGTCAAGCCGTTTACGACAATAACTTCAGACAACCACACTGCTTCGCCATCTACATCACGAGCACTTAATTGACCGCCATCGACTTTAAACCAATCAGAAGCCGCCGTTAAATCAGCATCTGAAACATCAATACTCCAGCGAGATACACCATCCATATCGATAGTAACTGTGTCGCCTCCAACGGCTCCCTTGCCGTCTAATGCGGCTGCGTCGAAGTTCTCTTCCCAAATTACATCTGATAAAGCGTTAAAAGAAAGTGGCAGAGTTAGCACACTACCCAATATTAATTTTACGCACAAAGCTGACTTACTCAACTTCGCTCGCCCTTGTTTACCCAGTTGTGCCATGTTGTTATTGTCCACTTTTTTTAGGAACGTATAAAATTATATACTTGCGTATACACAGCAAGAACTTGTGCAAAATAATATCAGTTTTTTATTTAACAATGAAAATCATGAACTTACGCTAGTTAAATAAGTTTATTTTTTGTTTAACTCAAGTGTACTTCGGTACAGGTAAAACTAACTGTGCAAATTCTGTGTAAAAAGTGGCCTTGTAACAAAATTGACGCTTAGTGCTCTCTTTTGTGACATTTTGAGGTAGAAAATAAAAAAGAGGCTGCCGGATGGCAGCCTCTTGCGTCGAATCACAGTAATATTGTTGATTTATAAAGATATTAATTTAATCTTATATTCAGTTGCCGTATTTGGCTAAGAATTTATTAAAGTCTTCTTGGTATGTCGCTTTTAAACGTAAACACTGTTTCGATTCATCCAACATAATGTCGAAACTACGGGCCATGCCTTCATGCTTATCTTTGATTGGCTCGTAGAATGCTTTAGCCATGTCTACGTTTTCAGCACTACAGGTAGTTGATACAAACTCAGGCATACGCGATACATGGTAATCTGGCATCTTCGCAATCAATGCATCTAGATTTGAGTTTAACCATTTGTACAACACGGTTTTAAGCTCTAAATTACGCGAGACTCTTACCAACATATAAAGTGTATTCGCCGGAGTAATGTCGTCGGTTAATGCTAAATCTAGCATTTTATTTACCGTGGCTTCATCGGTATAGCGCATTGAATAAAGCAAGGTGCGTTTAACATTAGGAAGTTGTGCTTTTTTAAATGCAGCTACCAATGTTTCATATAGCGCTTCTTCACTATGCTTCGTAGTAACCCCAATAGCGGTACCGGCAATACCCGCTGGAACGGCACTGCTATCTTCAATGTATTGCTTAGCAAGCGATTCACTTTGCTTAATCAAGGTTTCGTTGTTTGCTCTATTTCCAAGCAGGCTGTAAAGCTGGTTACGTAGGCTAATAACGCTTTCCGATTCATCGCTAGTTTGCTGAAGCGTAAGCTCGTTTAGCAAAGGCAAGTACTCTTGATTCAACAATGCAGCATAATTTGCTTTATTGTCGTCATTAACTAAGTAATCAAACTCAGCCAAAACACCTATCGCAGCACGTTTAACAACTGGGTCGTTATCTTTCGCCAAGGCATTTAATACTGGCATTATGCTATCAATGTTAACTTTACCCGCGTTAAGCAATGCTTGCATATTATAAAGCACGTTTTTCTTTTCGCGCTTGTTAAGCACATTCAAATCGCCAAGTAAGTTATCAAGTTGCTTACTTGTAATTGCCCAGCGGAAATAGCCTGTGGCGTTATCGTTAGGGAAAACCCAGTCAGCTTCAGCAAGTTGAGGCAATTGAGTTTTGGCTTTATCAATAAATACCACTTCCTGCTTTATTGCACCGTTTACTTTATAAGTAAGTTTAAGCGGAACTGCCCACGTTTGTGCATCTACGGTTGCGCCCGCGTAATGGAAACGCTCCTGTGTAATAGTACCTTTATCGTCTATAGAGATCAGTGGGTAAGCAGGTTGTTCTAAATAGGCTTTCATCATGGCGCTTAAATTAATGTCTGATACACCATCAAGTGCAGCCCACAAATCATCAGCAACCGTATTACCCCATGCATGGGTATTCATATAGTTACGCACGCCTTCACGGAACTTTTCAGTACCAATTAACGACTCTATCATTTGCAGAATAGACTCGCCTTTTGAGTAGTTCAGCCCCAAGCCATCCATAACATCGGGTTGAATGCGCACTACTTTTTTAACTGGTTTAACCGTAGGGCTAGCATCGGCACCAAACGCAGACTCTTGCACAATACGATCTGCAAAATTAAGCTCTGGGTATAGTTCCATCATGGTGTAGCTTGCCGCCCACGAGGCAAATGCTTCGTTTAACCATAAATCATCCCACCATGCCATGGTCACTAAGTTACCAAACCATTGATGCGCCAGCTCATGTGCAATAACGTTAAGCGGCCCTTTACGTTCGGTTAAACCCGGCTCGTCTGCTAGCAATAACAAACTGTCGCGGTAAGTAATTAGCCCAACGTTTTCCATTGCACCATGAGTGAAGTTAGGTACAGCGACAAAATCGAGCTTTTTGTAAGGGTATTTAATATCGAAAAAGTCTTCTAGCGTGGCTAAAATTTCAGGGGTGTGCTTCACCACAAACTTAGTTTTGTCTGCATAGCCTTTAGGTACGTAGATTTTACCTGGTACCGACAAACCTTTTAGTTCAACACTATCAAATGGCCCTACAGTGTAAGCAATTAAGTAGGTTGGCATAGGTTTGGTTTTTTCAAACTTAACGGTCTGCATGCCTTCGCTTACATCATGGCTTTCAACCGGCGTATTCGATACCACCACTTGTTTTTCGGGCGCCGTGATGGTCATTTGGTAAGGTATTTTAAATGCGGGTTCGTCGAAACTAGGAAAGGCTTTACGTGCATGCATATCTTCAAACTGCGTAAAGATGTAGTTTGTTTCTTCAAATCGAGACAAATACATGCCATCAGATGACGTATTCACCTTGCCTTCGAAGTCGATGATTAGGGTGTATTTGCCCGGCGCAATGTCAGCTTCAGCCATGCCCCAATTAATATTGTATTCACCTTGTTCAACATTAAGTGCTATTACGCGCTCATTTTGACTAAGCTCGGCATGTGTAACGGTAAGGTCTTGCTGATAAAAGCCCACTTTTTTTGTGGCTGAATTAACCGTAATGCTAATGCGGGTAGAACCCGAGTAGTTTGGTGCATCAGGATCTAGGTTTAAATGAATGTCTTGAAAGGTTGGCGTAACGGAAGATGGTAAACGGTATTCCACATCTTTTGCTAACACTTGAGTCGTTAGCAGCGCCAAAACACAACTAAACAACGTTATGATTCGTCTCATATCTTATAATTCCATGTAGAGAGGGGGCCCCTTAAAGAGAGTATTCCCTTTGAAAGAGAGTATTGCCCGTAAAAAGGGAGCATTGCCCTAGGTATAATCGCGAAGGAGCATAATCAGGTTTAGCGTGTCACGCAACGTAGGCAGTCGCAAATGATATTTGAAATTGTTACGAAAAATGTCCAGCGCAACAGATAGTTCGTTCAACTTATAAAATTCCTCTTACACTTTATATCCCCCCGTTTTCTTATGTCTGAATCACAACTTATCCCCTATTTAGCTGTTACCTTCAACAAAAAACATAAACTGTATTCACGGTTTTACCGATTATTAAGCCACTCAATCGCTGCTAGTCTTTCATTGGCAAGTTAAACACAACTAAAAAATGAATTAACAAACGAATGCGACCAGAGGAATATGAACATGGCTTATAACGGCTACACCACTTTTACCGCAAAGCAAGACGGTGCAATACTCACCATTACTTTCGATTTCGGCCCTGTTAACGTGCAAGGTCAAGAGATGTTAGAAGACTTAATGGGTCTTGCCATGCGCCTTGAGCGCGACCGCACCGTTAAGGTGGTGGCATTTCAATCAGCTAACCCTGAAATTTGGGTATGTCACTATGACACCAACCTGCTAAAAGACATGTCTACAGAAGCGGTAGCACGTGGCGATGTAAAATTGCTCGACCTTCAAGTGGTATTAGAACGTATTAGCAAATTACCTCAAGCCACGATCGCTAAACTTGAAGGTTTTGCCCGAGGTGGCGGTCATGAATTTGCACTGGCCTGCGATATGCGATTCGCCGCGCGTGGTAAATACAAGTTTATGCAAATGGAAGTCGGCATGGGCATATTGCCTTGCGGCGGTGGTGCGTCTCGCATGGCGCGCCAAACCGGTCTAGGCCGCGCCCTAGAAATTATTCTAAGTGCTCGTGATTTCAGCGCCGATGAAGCCGAAGCTTACGGCACCATTAATAAAGCCCTGGAGCCTGACGAAATTGGTCCTTATGTCGATGCCCTAGCTAAACGCATTGCCCTGTTTCCCGCAGAATCGATTAATGCCTGTAAACAAGCGGTATACGAATCTATCGACAAGCCTATAGATGAAGCGTTACGTGCAGAAGCTTACTGGTTATATCAAGCCACCAGTAAAACCCCCGCTGTTAAACGTTTTAACGAAGCAGACATTAAAGGCATGGAATACGACATGGAAAATCAACGTAATTGGAATGATCTAGTCGTCGCCGTACAAGATATTAAATAACACTATCCAATCAAATTAACGCATCGAAAAATTTAGGAGCATATTATGTTAGGTGAAGTTCACTCATTGCAATCTGACTTTCCCGAATACAAAGATACCATTGAGAAACTGGTAGAAAGTGACAGTACGTTTGCCAGCGAAAACAAACAGTACAACGCTTTAGATGAAGAAATTCGCAAACTTGAGCTAAAGGGTGGCCCAACCACCGACGAAACATTGCATCAATTGAAGCATGATCGTGCCGTGCTAAAAGATACGCTGTACGAAAAATTACAGGCCGCGATATAAGTTTCTACCGTTAAAGGAGTTGAAATCACCTCCTCTAGATAGTGGTGAAGCGTTAATCTCTCGAGCGCTTTGCCACTACTTCATATGCACTTTCCCACCAATAATTTTAAACGCAGGCGCGCCTCTTATTGTGGCTTCCCGTGCAAAGGGTTGCTCGCACCTAGGGCATATACAGGGTGTAGTGGTATAATCTTCAACAATACGCTCTTTAAAGCACTTAACCAGCGCGCCTTTGCCACCTTTTCGGTATTTGAAAATAGGCGTTTTGCATTTCGCACAGGTTATTTGTACCGTTCGAACTGGCCCTTTCTTGTTCGGTTTTGCCATATTCCCACTTTATTAATCAATTTGCTTACCACAAAGATGAATTTGAACATCTGTAGATGTAATAAGAAACCTTTCTACATTGGTTAATCTTAGATAATACACCAACATACCAATCAAGTTTGTTCACGCTTAGCCTGCCATAAATGGAAGTTCGCGAAAACTTCACCTATTATGATAATAAGGAACCTATCCTTATACTTGTATTCAGTCATTTGTATGAAGTATTCAGTTTAGCGATAGTTAACATGGACTTGCAGTAACCTTAGCTTGATTCTTTACTTATTTTGTTGATTAAGGAAGAGGCATACTAACGCTCAGTACAGAAGGTCTAAGATTTTTCGTAAACTTTCACTGATAATACATCGAACCTATACTATTCTGAGTTCGAAGAATGAATTCATATTATCGCACCTAGCAGGATACATGCTAGATTCGACGACACAGATGCAGCGGCGCTAACGCCTTACGATAGAGCAAATGCTCCCTGCAATAGCAGTATCTTTAGATTTAGTATTTTAAGGAATAATGAAAATGAAAGCGAAAGCGGTCCTATTACTTAGTTTAATGTTTGCACTTCCTGTAAGTGCAGCAAACGTAATTATCGTTAGTGCAAAAAATGGGTCGGGTATCGATGCCGAAGCAGTCAAAAGAATCTACCTTGGTAAAATGAAAGCATTTCCTGACGGTAGCAAAGCACTTCCTTTAACATTTGAACAAGGTAATGAAGTTCGTGGTGCCTTTAACACGGGCGTTTTAGGTAAGTCGGAGAGCCAATATTCTGCGTTTTGGTCTAAATTAGTTTTTACTGGCCAAGGCACACCTCCTGAAGAGGTATCTACACAAGAAGAAATGCTGCAACTTGTTGCTGATAATCCCAATACTATTGGCTTTGTGGATGAGAGTTTAGCGAACGACTCTGTCACGGTAGTCGGTAGCTTCTAACCAAATAAACTAACGCAACAAGAGCGCTTTTAATGAGGACATTGAAAGCGCTTTTTTATTTCCAATAAGTAAAGTGATATTCCTACGCCTCACATCACGCTTGACGTATTCCGCTAGCGTTTATCGCCCCCCCCTTTTTTTGGGGGGGCTAGCGCAAGAGTCTCTTTGTGTTACGGAACAGGAAATCATAATTTTTTGTGAATGCCTGTCTTTATCTTCTATCAATTCAAGAAGAAGTTGGGCAGCTTCCTTTCCTATAATGTAGGGTTCTTGTTTTACTACCGTAACAGGTACTTTGAAAAACTCTGTCATGGGAATATCATCAAAACCTAACAAAGAAACATCATCAGGAACACTCACTCCTTCCTGGTTTAAATGCGCTAAAAGCTCTGTAGTAATGGCAAGATGCTGAGTAAAAAACGCGGTAGGTGCCGCATCTGATTGAAGAATTTCCTTTGGTGAATGCTCAAATCCTGTTTCTCGTTGCCAATACTGCACTAGCGCCTCGTTGTATTGAATACCATGCTTTTTAAGCGCATCGGTATAACCTAAATAACGCTCATTCCTCGATTTAACGTTCTGGAATTCTTGTGTCACAAAACAAATTCGCTCATGCCCCAATTTGATTAAATAGTCTGTGGCATCAAAAGCGGCTTTGCGGTAATCAGATAAAACAAGATTCTTCTCGCTGCCGTCATGCTCTAATTGCACGTGGACTATGGGCAGCCCCTTATGAATATACTCTTCAATGAGGCCATTGTTTTTACCCGATGACGCTATGATTATTCCGTCTACTTGCAACTGAAATAATGCCTCTAGCGACTTGGCTTCAACCACGGGATCAAAATCAGTGTTGTAAATAAGTGCGTTGTAATTCGCTTTTTTACAGAAGTCGTCCACACCACGAATAGTTCGACTGGTATCAAAACCGGTAATATCACGAACGATAACCCCTATTGTCTTAGTTTTAGTGGTTTTTAAACCTTGAGCAAAGCGGTTAGGCGTATAGTTTAATTCTTTAATAGCAGCCCGAACTCGAAGCTCAGTTTCCTTCGACATATAGTCGAAACGCCCATTAATGTACTGAGATACCGTACTGTTCGACACTTTGGCTAGGCGCGCCACATCCGCCAATTTCACTTTTTGCATAGCTTTTTCGAAGAGCCTGAGGTTCATTGAATCATTGTTAACAACTTGTTGACATTATGCATTTGTATGCTAGGTTTAGTCAACTAAAACGTTTTACTAAAACGTTTTATGTTTTCATCCAACGCTGAGGGAAGACTGGTGAAGATTGAAGAAATTAAGGTATTTGTGTGCAGTCCGGGACGTAATTTCGTTACCGTGAAAGTCATTACAGATAGCGGAATTTACGGTATTGGCGATGCTACGTTAAATGGCAGAGAAATGGCGGTGGTCACATGCCTTGAAGAGCATATTGCACCTTGCTTGATTGGCCGTGATGCTCACGACATCGAAGATATCTGGCAATATCTTTACAAAGGGGTGTATTGGCGTAAAGGCCCGATAAATATGGCCGCCATTGCTGCTATTGATATGGCATTGTGGGACATAAAAGGCAAAGCCGCTAATATGCCTGTTTATCAGTTGCTGGGCGGAAAAAGCCGTACGGCAGTCACCTTGTACGCACATGCGAGCGGCGACACTATTGAAGAGACCATTGATAAAGCGCAAGCCCATATTGATGCGGGGTTCAAAGCCGTACGTTTGCAAACTGCCATCCCCGGGTTAGGGGTTACTTACGGCGTGCTTGGCGATAAGAAAGACTACTTTGAATTACAAGGCAACCGCCCTCTCCCTCCGGAAGAACCTTGGTCTACCCTAAAATACTTTAATATGGTGGAAGACCTTTTCAAGCAAGCCCGTGCCCGCTTAGGCAATGACGTTCACCTACTTCATGATGTGCATAGCCGGCTAACCCCTATCGAATCGGCGCGACTGGGTAAGCTATTAGAACCTTATAACCTGTTATTTCTTGAAGATGCTTCCGTGGCTGAAAACCAAGAAAACTATAAGGTAATTAGGCATCACACCACTACCCCACTGGCCATAGGTGAAACCTACAACACCATTTGGGAATGCAAAGACCTTATTCAAGATCAGCTTATTGATTATATCCGTACAGCAGCTACCCATGCGGGCGGTATAACCGGCCTTCGCCGCATTGCCGATTTTGCCAATATTTATAATGTGAAAACCGCGCCTCATGGAGCACCCGATTTATCGCCAGTGTGCTTTGCTGCCCATATGCATTTAAATATCTGGGCACCAAACTTTGGTATTCAGGAGTTCGTTGGTTTTGGTAATGCACAACTTAACGAAATCTTTCCCCATCGCTATGAAGTTAAAGACGGTACGGTTGCCATTTTAGACGCACCTGGCTTGGGCGTAGATTTTGATGAATTAGCAGCGCAAAAATACCCTTACAAACGCTCTTATTTACCGGTGAGCCGATTAGAAGATGGCACTGTGTGGAACTGGTAAAGCTATTTAGCGCTGTAATAACAAATTCGATAAAGGAAAGAACATGAGTAACCCTATTAAGGTATTAATTCAAGGCACTGGATTTGCAGGCCAAGGGCATGCAGAAGCCTTTAGATATGCGGGTGCAGAAGTGGTTGGTATTGTGGGCAGAACCCCAAGCGTCGTAGAGAACGTAGCGAAAGAACTTTCAATACCTTACTTCAGTACCGACTGGCAACAAGCGCTTGAAGATTGCAAGCCAGACATAGTGTCTATTGCCACCCCCGGCGGCGCCCACGAAACACCCATTATTCAAGCTATTGAATTTGGCTGCCATGTGTTTAGTGACAAGCCCCTGTCTACCACCGGTGATTCTGCTAAAAAACTGTATGAATTAGCCAAAGAAAAAGGGGTGAAAACCGCTTTTGCTTCAAGCTTTCGCTACATGCCTCATGTTATTCACGCCAAACGTTTAGTGGAACAAGGAATGATTGGTGAGCCACTAGAAGTAGAGTGTATTTCACACTTTAACTTAGAGCGTGACATTCCTTTTGGCTGGTCGCACCGCAAAGAAGACGGTGGCGGGCGCTTAAATAACAACTTTACCCATAAGCTTTCAATTGTCACTTCCATTGTGGGTGAAGAAATCTTATCTATGATGGGTGAAGTACGGGATGATTTGGGTAAAGCCCCGATTGTTGAAGGCGTACATAACTTCAAAAAGCGCCGCGACTTTATTCCCAATGACCTTAACGACCCCAATCTCAAATGGGGGGAATCGAATGTAGAATGGTCGTACACCGTGCTAGCACAGTTAAAAAGTGAACGTGCAGCAAAACCGGTCTCGGTGTTGTTTAAACATGGTGGTTTACAACCCCGCTTTACCGACGACCATATCGTTGTTTACGGCAGCAAGAGTGCCATCTTTATAAAAGGTCACTATGCCAGCGGCCCACTTTATTATTATGATGAAAACAACCAGTGGACTGAATTGCCACTACCGCAAGACATCATAGACAACACTCCCGAAGGCGAAGGTGACACCGAACGTAATTGGCGCTATTTAATTCGCGAATTAGTGAACGATGTGAAAGGTGAAACCGTTGCGCCTTATCAAACCTTTAAAGAAGGAGCGCAATACCAGCAACTCATCGATCTCATTCGTCGAAATGACAATTGGATAGACGTTAGCCAACTGTAATTAAAGGTGTCCCATGGTCTATGAATATCTCGTTATTGCAGGGTACTTTTTACTGATCCTCGGTATCGGTTTTGCGTTTAAATCGATGGCCAAAAATTCCACCAGCGACTACTTTCGTGGTGGCGGTAGAATGCTATGGTGGATGGTTGGCTCAACCGCTTTTATGGCACAATTTTCTGCTTGGACCTTTACGGGCGCAGCGGGGAAAGCCTTTAGTGATGGCTTTGCCATAAGCTTAGTATTCTTCGCTAATACCTTTGCCTATTTTTGTGGCTGGCTCTATTTTTCGGCTCGCTTTAGACAAATGCGTGTGGACACCCCCACCGAAGGCATTAAACGTCGCTTCGGTAGCCAGAACGAACAGTTTTTCTCTTGGGCGCTGATCATCTTTAGCATGATAAACGCTGGCGTGTGGTTAAACGCCCTTGGTGTTTTCTCTAGTGCCGTATTTAATGCCGATATCAGTGTAACCATTATTGCTACTGGCCTTACCGTGCTGTTTGTATCGGTATTGTCTGGCGCCTGGGGCGTGGTAGCGTCCGATTTTGTACAAACCCTTATTGTGGCTATTATCTCGATAGCCTGCGCCATTGTAGCGCTTGTAAAAGTAGGTGGACCCGTTGCCTTAGTAACCGATTTCCCTGTCGATTTTGTTATGGGGCCAGACATGAACTACGGCCTACTGCTTGTTGGCACTTTTGTTTTCTTTTTGGCAAAACAACTGATCACCATTATGAACCTGAACGATTCGTTTAGGTTTTTAAACGCAAAAGACACCATTAACGCACGAAAAGCCGCATTACTTGCCATGGTATTGATGGGCGTTGGCAGTATTATTTGGTTTATTCCCCCTTGGGCATCGGCCATCTTGTATCCTGATGCCGCAACCGCCTACCCTGAGTTAGGCAATAAAGCGGGCGATGCGGTGTATCTTGTATTCACCCGTAATGCTATGCCCCTTGGCACTGTTGGGTTGTTGCTGGCGGGGTTATTCGCGGCTTCTATGTCGTCAATGGATTCAGCGCTTAATAAAAACGCGGGTATTTTTGTACGAAGCTTATACCAACCTTTATTGCTGAAAAAACAGAAACAAGTGTCAGATAAACACCTGTTGAATGTTAGCCGTTTAGTCAGTTTTATTAGCGGTATTATGGTTATCGCCGTTGCACTGTTCTTTAAATCATTAAAAGAGCTAAGTTTGTTTGAGTTGATGATGAATGTATCTACGATGATTCAAGTTCCGCTACTCATTCCCTTAATATTTGGCCTGTTTATTAAAAGAACGCCCCAGTGGGCGCCTTGGGTAACCGTCGCCATAGGCCTAACCGTTTCTTGGTTAATGATGAATGTATTCACACCTGAGCTTTTTGCTAGCTGGATTGGGCTAGAACAAGCACTTACCCGCCGTGAGTCAATTGATCTTAATCTCATGCTTATTATCGTTGCTCAACTGGTTATTACCGCTGGCTTTTTCTGTGCAACCTCCTTGTTTTACAACCCCGAAAAAGACGCGCATAAAGCAGAAACCGAGCGTTTCTTTGACGATGTGGAAACCCCAGTAATTGCAGATTTTGAGCAAGACGATTACGACCGCCAACAACGCAATAAATTAGGTGTGATGGTTATTATTATGAGTGCGGGCATGCTCGTTATGATGCTAATTCCTAATCCTCTGTGGGGCAGACTCATGTTTTTAGGTTGCGCTTTTATCATGTTAACCATAGGTTTACTGCTTAAACACAGTGCCAAAAAAGAGCTTACCCGTAACACCGCATCGTTGAGTAAAAAGCCATGCTTAGAATAAAGCTATTTACCGCGTTTATAAGCAAGTTTTTTACTTGTGTATCAAGCCTACAAACATTGGCACACTGGTTAGGTATGGGTTTACTTTCTCTCATGCTTTTCGGTTGCTTAATGAGTAATGAGAATTACAGGGTAAACTTAACTGAGGGTATAGATGAGTCGGCTGGGCCTGTACCTGCCTATATTATTTCAACCCCGTCGGCCACTTACTATCTTGAAAAGCAAGGTGGTGGGTTATCGAGCATGCTTGATAAAGACGGGGTAGACTGGATTGGTTTTAACAACATTAAGGGTTCAGGCCACAAAGGTGAATACCGCGGCTTCCCCAATGCCATCCATAAACAAGATGGCAGTTATTTTCACGCCATGAATGCGGGGACTGACAGTGCCACAAGTACCGTTCTCTTTGAAAAGGACAATCACGTACGCATAGCATTTACTTCCGGGAATGGGAAATGGGTAGGACAGTGGGACTTCTACCCTACCCATTGTGATTTCACAATGACAACGGTAAGCCCCGGCTATCATTATTGGGTGCAATATGAAGGTGTGCCTGGCGGTAGCATGGATGACACCGACTTTTGGTATAATTCTGCTACTGAAATACGCCACCCTATCAATGATTCATTCAAGGGCGATTTACCTTACCCTGAATGGTATGCCTTTGGCGATGAATCATCTCCACGAATGATTTTCTTGTTAAACCATGACGATGATACTCACCCCGACAACTACGTAAGCCGCCCTTACATGACTGTGCTCGGCTTTGGCCGCCAAGAAAAAAACAAGTTTTTGAATACGCCTAAAACATTTTCCATAGGCTTTGTGGAATCGTTAGAGTATGAAAAAGTGTCAAAAGAAGTGACTACTGTATTGAAGCAAATATATTGAACTAGCCCAGTGGCAGAGTGGCAGAGTGGCAGAGTGGCAGAGTGGCAGAGTAAAAAATTGTTAGAGCAGCAGGGCTAGCAACCAAGAAGTGCTTTTACACCATCAATAGCACATTCTCACTTTGCACAAAAGTATCGGCAAGCGGCACAAGGTATTAATACAAGCGCTGGAATTAATCTACCCTACTAGGAAAGTGCGCTATTATAAATATATCTCTCAATACCATTAGTCACTAGAAAGAGCTTACAATTCCAAATTTTGCTTTAACCATAGATAAAGACGCGTTTAATCAAATACGTCGTCGTAGACTCATGCAAATTTGTGGAGTGTCTGCTCTCGGGCTGGTGGCTTCTCTTTCTGTGGCGCGCAATGTTACCTTTATTATTATTGCCGTCGGCCTTACCTGCTTAATTGCCGCGTTTGTGTTCGCATATAAACATAAAGTACTTGCCTCAGCATCTACCCTGCTGGTGTCATTATCTTCCATGTTGTTCGCCCTAGCTGCAACCGGTGCAGGGTTATTCGACATAGCTATTTTGGGTTACCCCACCCTAGTAATTTTCGCCGCTATTTTAGGCGGTGTAGGCTTGTTCATAACGCTACTTTCTTTTGTTACTTTGCAATGTGTGCTTATTGTCGGGTTGTCGCTCCAAGGTATTATTACACCCCATATCCCTTCAACTAGTTGGGAGCATTTAATTTTCACACTAGTGATATTTATCGTCACAGGTTTTAGTGTTTACATTTTAGTTCGTGATATCAAAGACTTAATGACATCGCTTCAGGGCGAAAATATCAAAGTGGCGCAAAGTCGCACGCAAATTCAGCATTTGGCGCACCACGACAGCCTAACCAATTTACCTAATCGGCTGTATGGTGAAACCCTATTTAATTTATCGCTAAGCGAGTGTGAAGAACATGGGCAGTCATTAGCATTACTGTTTATTGATTTAGATAATTTTAAGCCAATTAACGATGCGTTAGGCCATGCGGCGGGCGATCAATTGCTTAAATCACTTACCCAACAGCTCACAGAAATCTTGTCGCCAAAACAATATCTCATCCGCTTCGGTGGTGATGAATTTCTGGTTATTGCCCCTTTCAACCCTGAAAGTGATGAGTTGACATCGCTCGCTAATGCTCTGATTGGGCAGTGCGCATCTGTTTTCGATATATTTCAAAACCAAGTAAGGGTTTCAGCCTCATTAGGCACAGCTAGCGCACCAAAAGACGGCACCGATTTTAAGCAGCTATGCAGAAAAGCCGATATTGCTATGTATAAAGCGAAACAAGATGGCCGCAATACCTATCACCATTACGATGAGAGTTTAGACAAAGCCAGCGAAAACAAGTTTAAAATGCTACAACTCTTGCGCCCAGCGCTGAGTGAACAACAATTCGAGCTGCACTACCAGCCCATCGTAGATTTAAAGAGTGGCAACATTAAAACCCTAGAAGCATTACTACGCTGGCCTCAACCTGATGGGAGTATGATCCCGCCAGACTTATTCATCCCCTTGGCAGAAAGTAGTGGCTTAATTAATGAGTTAGGTAGCTGGGTAGTGCGTCAAGCCACCCAATTTTGTGCCCAATTACGCCAGCAGGGACATTCTGACATACGTATGGCAGTGAATTTATCGGTGATGCAATTTAAAGATGACCAGCTTCAACGCACTATTGAAAGTGCATTGTATGAAGCGGGCTTACCTCCAGAAGCATTAGAACTAGAGTTAACCGAATCGTTGTTGATTGATGAAACCGAGCAAATACAAAAGCAACTCGCTTCACTGAGCAAGCTTGGCATTACCATTGCCATTGACGACTTTGGTACGGGTTACTCTAACTTGGGTTATCTTCGAAACTTTAACGCTTCAAAGCTTAAAGTAGATAGATCGTTTATAAGCCCGTTGTGTTTCTCGGAGCACGATGAGTCTTTGGTAGGCGCTATTATCAACATGGCAGCCAGTTTAGGCTTGCAGACGGTGGCTGAGGGAATTGAAGATGAAGAGACCTTGCAAAAGCTGCTGTTACTTGGCTGCGACACTGGGCAAGGCTATTTCTGGTCAAAACCCTTACCCGAAAACGCGTTAATGGAATTTTTGAAAAGCCGTAACACTTAACACAGCAGCTTTTATATCCTCGCCTTTATCCGACTCTTGCTTACTGATCTGACATTTCTGAGCTGGGCGTTCTTAGCTGAGTTATCTGAGCTGGGCGCTCTAAGCTGGGCCTTGTGAGCTGGACTTTCTGAAACTAATTATTCAATTGATGGTTTCAGTCTTTTGCTGAAACAGCAACTTTCGTTAATTTAGTAGCTGCTTGATCCAATTAACAGATAAATTCAGCACTTCTTCTTTTTTGCTTTTATTAGGTTCATATACGTTGAAGATATGATCGGCGCCACCTATGTAATAGGCATCTTCACGCACCGCATTACTCGCATCAAAAATAACCTTTTCATGAGCGGGTAAATAGTCGTTCGAGCCTCTTATCGCTAATAGTTCCCCTTCAAATTCACCTAAGTTTCGAATGGGATTGTAGCCCAACATGCCCAACAAATGCTTTCTGGTGAGCGTTAAATCAACCCAGCTTTTTAATGTGCTTTGCCCTTGTTCTAAAGCCTGTCGAACTTCTTTAAAGTTTTGACTATTCGTCACTATTTCATTCGGGTTTAGCGCTGTAGACCATAACACCATGCCATCAAAGGTTTTAGGGTGCGTACTAACCAACTCCATAGCCGTCGCGCCCCCTAAACTAAACCCTACAACCACCAATGGCGTGTTAGGATACTGCGCTTGCAAGTAATCTAGCCCGGCCTGCGCATCTTCTACCCGGCTTTTAAAGGTACTCGATAGCGTATAATTACTTGCTTCACGTTCCGCTTCCCCTCGAACATCAAACCTGACAGAAGCAATACAATGCGCGCTTAACTGGTGCGATAAATCTTTATATAAGTCGCCCACTTCATCTTTTTGCCCTGCCCAACCGTGTATTAGCAGTACCGCGCCTTTTATTTCAAGGTTGGTATCATTGTTAGCGGTGCAGCTAGACTTTTCCAGTACCCCTTTGGCTCCCGAGCTCAAGTTTATGTTTTGGCTTAAGTTTACACTCTGGCTTGAGGCTGCAGAATGGCTTAGGCTTTGATTATGTTCAGCTACATCTAATTTGGCATCAGCCACTGTGCTTAATAGTAATGCGCTTGATAACACTGATGTTGCTAGCACCGAACTTACTGGCATTGAACGTAATAGCGTTGTAGTGAACCGCCTTGTAGTGAACGGCCTTGTACTAAATAGCCCTTTAATAAATGCCCCTCTAATAAATAGAGTAGCCCCAAGGCTCAAATTTTTATTACGCTTACTTCTTACACAATATGATTTAACGCTTGAATGGCGAGCCATTGTCATCCCTATTACTGCTATTTATTCTTCGGCTTAGCGCGAGTGCTAAGTGTTTGGATTTATGTCTAGCGCTAGCTCTGTTGCCCAGTTCTGCTGCCCAGCTTTATTGACTAGCCTTGTAGATTAATCTTATTGAGTAGCCTCAAAGCCGGTTAGTACAAATTTTTGTACTCGTCGGCCTGTACTGACTTCTGAGGTGTACAGGTTACCCTCGCTATCAGCTACCACACTATGAAGCCAAGTAAACTGCCCCGGATAGCGACCAGGTCGACCAAAACTACCTAGCACTTGATAGTTTTCATGTAATAAAATCCAAATGCGACCATTCATCATATCGGCCACGTACATGTATTTATTGTCGGGCGAAAACGCGATATCAGAGGCTGTGCCTAAGCCGCCGGTTTCGCCCGCCACTATTACGTCTTGCATAAAATTAACCGTGCCGCTTTCATCAGCTTTAAATACTTGAATCCGATTATTTCGTCTATCGCACACATATATTCTGCCGTCACTTGCTTGAGTAACACAATGTACGATATCACCAAAGTTTTGTGCTTGTGTGCTGGTAGCACTGGCATTCGCCGTGGCTTGAGAAACATCGAACGCACCTTCACGGGTGCCGCCGCCAGGTGCTGTACCGTACGCGCCCCATAATTGGTCAAACTCGTTGGCCTCTGTGTTAAACGCCGTCACCCGTTTATTTATATACCCGTCAGCAATAAAAACTTTATTAGTGTGGGTGTTATGAAAAATATCGGCAGGGTTACCTAGCGTTGATTTACTTAAGTTTCCGTCTGTTTTACCGCGAGTACCAAACTGGCGAATAAATTCCCCTTTTTCCGTGAAGTTAAGCACCACATGGTCACCGTCACCATTTCCGCCCAACCACACCGTATTTTCATCATCCACGTATAATCCATGGACCGTTGCTGGCCACTGGTTTTCACCGTTTATTGAAGGTGATATTTCAGGCCCGCCCCACGCATTCAGTAAGTCGCCTTGTGGTGAAAATTGTAAAACGTGAGGGGCAGCTTCACAGCAAAGCCCCATATTGTTGGTAAGCCCGACATCAAGCTTACTTAGTGAATTCGGTCGGTGTAGTAACCACAGGTTATCGTTTTTATCTACCGACAACCCTGGCACCTGACCAATAATCAATGTTTTCGGCATTTTAGGCCAGCTTGCATCCACCTTGAATTGAGGAACCGGATGGCTAACATCTGCTTCAGAATAGCGTTCAACGTTAACCAAGCTGGGGGATAGCAGCTCTTGACCATTCGCCGAGGCTTGGTTTCTAACGCTGGCTTGGCGCTCGACATTAGCGGCACTCACCGTGAAAGAAACCACTACGCTGCCAATGCAAAAGCCAGCTATCTGCATAAAAGATTTAGCGGATGGTAAAGAGATACAAAGCATTGCGTTAACCCTTAAATGTATTGAACGAGCAATATTGAATTTGGTGTAATTGATGAACTTTGTCTTACTAACGTTTTAGCACAAGCGTTTTGGTACAAACTATTTTATACAAGTCGTTTACTATAAGCGGCTTGGTAACAACCGTTTAAATCATAAGCTAGCTGATGAATAAACACACTAACAAGTACGGCCATGTTCGTTGAAGTGTCGTTAATTTCCGGCCAAAGATAGCAATTTTTTAGCGGCATCCCACTGCGCTGGTGTGTTCACGTTGGTTAACCGCGCGTTATTTTCCGGCGAGACTTCAATTGCATCAAAATTTGTACACATGGTATTGACTGAACGTTGCGCCACTTGCCCTTTAACAACACCTTCAAGGTACTGTCGAACCTCTGTCGTTAACGGCAAAAACAAGGGTAGATAGTGATGGGAAAAATAAGCAGGCCGTTTTGCGCTGGTGCCTTTGGCGATAAGCTGCTCTAAATCATCTTTTCGCAACAGGGGCAAATCGACTGGCGTGATAATCAGTGCATCCGCGTTGCTTTGTTTAGCAACAGAATATATTCCGCCCAAAGGCCCAATATTGGCCACTACATCATTCACCACTTTGTAGTTATCAGCATATTTATTAGACTGATAACTAACAGTAGTCGCTTCATTTCGGCTAATTAATAAACGCTCAATAGGCAATGAAGAAACTAAGTCCGCAGTGTAAGTAAGCATATCGCGCTCATCACGTTTCAAAAGCGCCTTATCTTCCCCCATTCGGCTTGAAAGCCCACCTGCTAGTACTACACCATCAATGGCCATATCGCCCCCTTTCCCTATACTACTTTTAACACAACTCCAACCAACCTTATCACGCTATTAGCATGCGGATAATCATAAATTTCAGTCAATTAACATTAGCCTAGGCTCAATGTAGTTGGCGATTTACGGTAATTGAATGAGGCTATCTATTGCGCATAGTACGATTGCTTAAGTGCAATAGAAGCGCTTAATGGCTAGAAACATTTTCAACCGGTACTACTTTTGATTGGCTATGGCTTCAAAACGCGCATCTATTTGGCCGCGCTCGCCAGACTGTTCAATGAGTGCTAATGCAGCGTTAAATTCATCGATGTGCGCCTGCGCATTTTCAAGCTCTTTAGAAACAATATAGTAAAGCGGAATAGTGGCTACAGGAATATCGATAATGCTGACACTGTCAAATACTTCAAGGAGTTTTGAATTATGATCTCTTTTCAAGTAACCATTAGTAAAGCCTATATCGCCCCACCCTTTTGATACTTGAACAATACAGCCTCTTGCATCAACCGCTCGTTGAACAGAAAGCTTATAAGCGTTGATAAACTCTGACTGTTCGCTGCTTAAGCTATAGCCATATGGCAAACAAAGGCGAGCCCCTGTCACATCAGCTAATGTATTAACTTTCATTTCTTTCGAGGTGTAAATACGTACGGGAATTGAATTAATGCGTTTAGAGTAAATAAACGACTTGGCTCGTTCGTCGGTATGAACATAGGGAAATGTTCCTTGATACTTGCCTTCAAGTGCCCATTTATAACCACGTTGCCAGGGTAAAATGTCGATATAAATGGGGGTATTCATGTGCTTGAAAACAGCTTTTACCAATGAAACAGACCAGCCACCATCTTGCGCATCTTTATCAACATAAGGGAAGTAACTTGAACCCGTAGTTAATAGGGTATCGCTATCAAGCGGTGGCGGCTTTGGGTGTTGCTCGGCCACACTAAAGTAAGACGAAAGCCCCAAACACAGCAAGATAAGCTTTATTAAAACGCACTTTTTCATGTACTACATCCAGCCGTTTTGGTTATTTCATCGCTATTTAGTGTTAAACAACGATTACCTATACTTTAAATTACTATAAAGAAAAAATACCGAGATAAAACTAAAAACCGCGCAATGCTGCACACAGCAGACCTGTATTTAAGTCTACCGCAGCATTACGTAATAATGATGACAAGAAGCAAGTAACTAAGACTTACCTGTTGCTTTCTCTCCCCAAATCTCCTCTAGGCGCTGATCGCGGCCACAATTCCAGCGATAAAGCTTGTAACGCACCGGGCTTTTTTTATAGAAATCTTGATGACCTATTTCGTCGCCTTTAATAGGATAAAATGTCGATGAATCCAAAATTGGGGTAACCACGGTTTGATTTGGAAATTGTGCTTTCACCGCATTTTTAGTGTCTTGTGCAATAGCACGTTCTTCATTGTTAGCGACAAATACGGCACTTAAATAACTGGGGCCTTTATCACAAAATTGCCCCCTTGCATCAAATGGGTCAATATTCACCCAGTAATGGTCGAGTATTTCTCGATACGACACTTTGCTTTCATCGTAAGTTATCTTCACAGCTTCATAATGCCCCTTATGGTTACCATTATAAGTAGGATTAGGCACTGCTCCTCCGGTAAAACCCGAGACCACATCGGTTACGCCCTCTAATTTTTCAAAATCAGATTCCATGCACCAAAAACATCCACCAGCCAGAACAGTCTCGTCAGCAGTGGCAATTGGGGCAGCGATAAACGTGCTTAACAATAATGCGGGCAAAATAGATTTCATTATTAACCTTAAAATTAACTATCGAAGATAAAAACATACAGCTCACTAATAAAGAACGGATTAAGTCCTAAAAACTTTCATTTTCAGAGTCATTATAATTGCGAGTAAAATTTTCATTTAGCCCTGTAACCTACGCATGTTGTAACGACATTACACTACCAATACTAGGTGCGTTAACTCATATTACTTCAACGCTATCGCCCGCATGGCCTTGGTTTGCAGAAAATCGGTGACATCGGCAGAGCACTTGCATCGTTAAGTTTTTAAAATTCAAACCATATAACCGGTTTGGTCAAAACGTAAGGAAATAGCAAATGAGCATAGTTAAATCAGGCAGTGCAGCATACAAACCTTTAGGTAAGCAAGGCAAAGGCAGTATTTCTACCGAGACAGGCGCATTATCTAATCAACCCTACGGATTTAATACACGCTTTGAAGATGGCAAAGGCACCAACCCCGAAGAACTAATAGGGGCGGCGCACGCAAGTTGCTTCACCATGGCCTTATCTTTTGCACTATCAGGCGCAGGCTATGATGACGGAGAGCTAAACACTACCGCTAAAATCAGTTTAGATAAGACAGACGATGGTTATGAAATAAGTCAGTCAGCGTTAAGCCTTGAAGCGATCGTTGAGGGAATTACCGAAGACGAATTCGCTAAAATTGCTCAGGAAGCAAAAGACAACTGCCCCGTTTCACAGCTTTTAGATACGAAAATCACCCTTGAGTACACGTTGAAGTAGTAATCTTTATCATTACGCAATGAGGCAGTTGCGATAGGGCTCAGCGCTTAGCTCTTGATCTAGGCTACTGTATCAATATAGCGGATAAATCAGCAGGCTGATCGAATGCCTGCTGATGCTTTTATTCATGGCTATTTTGTTTACCACTTCTTTGTCTGCCAAACTTTTACCCGTGCATCTACTCAGCCACTGCCGCCAGCGCCTGTAAATCTTGGGTCAAACTAGTTTCTGCACGTTCTACCACTCGTCCTATTTCTTCACCATTACGCATTAATATGAAAGTAGGCGTATATTTAAGCGCATGCTTTTCTGCCATACCCTCAGGATCGCTCTTTTTCCTGTCAACCGCGAATAACGTAAATTGAGGCGCATCTAATCCGCTAGCATCTAGCGTTTTCAATAGTCGGGGTACTTCCCTTTCACTGTCATGGCACCATGCGCCAAATAGTATGAGTAGCGTATCGTCCTCTAAAGCAGATACAGCTTTAATCTCTGCGTCGCTAGGTTGGTACGACTTATATTCGTCCATAAAAGCTGGATACTGTGCAAGCAATGCTTCACCGCTAATTTCCCCTACAACATCTGGAATGTTATCTGCAGCCAACACATTTGCTGAGGCTAATATTACTAATGCAGTTAATACCGGTTTCAACGCTGGCTTTAACGCATTAGATACGAACTTAAATGTAAACACCTTATTTCTCCTTAAACGTCTATAGCCGTATTCAATAGTGCATTGAAGTAAAACGCAAGTTCACTATTCTCTACTTAACCCTTTTCAGGTTTGTCGGCTTACGCTGAGTAACTTAAACACAAAAAAAAGCGGCATTTCTGCCGCTTTGGTTATTCATTTTTGCTAAGTACTAATATTGAAGGTCAAAACTAATATTGACCTTCAATACTGTTTATTTACCAATCACGCCGCAAGCCACTCGCTCGCCGCCACCGCCAAGTTTGGCTGGGGAATCTGAATAGTTATCGCCACCTGCATGAATCATAATGGCGCGCCCTTCAATATCTTCAAGCTCCAATTCAGGTGCGAATACAGGTTGAGTGGCATTGCCACTTTCATCAACATATAAGGTTGGTAAATCACCTTCATGACCTTCTTCAGACCAAGGTACACTGTGACTACCCGTATTTTCAGGGTCGAAGTGCCCGCCCGCAGCACCGCCTAAAACCTTTTTACCATCTTTCATTGCTGCTGAGCAGTCGCCATTTTCATGTACATGGAAGCCGTGAATACCTGGGGTTAGCCCTGATAGTTTTGGTGTAAACACCACACCGTCGTCATCGTAGCTACTTACCATCACGCTTCCGATAGCTTCGCCTGTTTTCAGATTATTCATCATAATCTTTTTCCCTTCATCCTCATGATGACCGGCGAAACTACTTGCGCTTAAGGCTAGTGATACTGCTCCTACCATGGCGGTTAATGTAAGCTTTTTCATAGCGTTCTCCTTCTCTGCTTAAAATTCGTATTGATGAAGCCAGTGCAATTATTAAACGAGCTTGCATTACGACTTACCCTTAAAAGGAGCATAATTTGCACCACAAGTGGTTAACGCGCTGTAACCCCATGAAAAATAGACATTAAGAAGAATTTAGTGATATAGACATTCTTGACGCTTTTGAATAGATGTAACGATTTAACTCGCAATGTGTAATGTTTACGCAAACAAGCACTTATAAAATAAAGCCTACATTAATTCGGCTACGGCCTGTTTCTCGTTGCAACGCGAATGGCAACGCTTTATTCTCAAAGTACGAAAGTGATTTAGTGCATCAGTATGCATTGGGTTAATAGTAACGATTAACGTGGTACGCTACTTTGTTAACTAAATTTTTAAAACTGTGTTGCACTTTATCAGTGTTGCCATTGTTTTTTTGTGTCCCCGCTTCAGCTACCTCTAGCTGGCACACGCTTCATCAGCCCACGTTTTACACGCCTTTAGCCGAGACTTCACTAATTGACGGCCCAATCCTATCTGTATTGGAAACTAACGATGGGTTTATATGGATTGTTGATTCCAAAGGATTATGGCGATGGGATTCCCAGTCTTTAAAAGCGGTGTCATTTGAAAACAAGCAAAGCGATACGCCTTCGCCGCAAATTCAAGCCACCTTTGTTACCAAAAGCGGTGAAGTATGGGTAGGTACTCAACAAGGCCTTTACCGTTTAAATCAAGAAAAACTACAACTCAATGCATATGAGGAAAGTTTACTTTCGGATGTATCGATACTTAACCTCAACGTCACTTCTATTGCCAACAATAAGATTTTCACTTTTGCATCAGATAGAGCGTTGTTTATTTTCAATGATACAACGAAAAAACTATTGGGATTTGAACTACCTCATAGAGCGAGGATCCATGCACTTCATGTAGATAGCAAGCACCAATTATGGGTTGGGTCTGGACAAGGGCTGTTTCAGTTTCCGCTCGTTGATATCGCAAGTAGCGGCGTTGAGCATTCTCCGCTACTGGTAGAAGTGGGTAGTTATAAAAAACCTCGTATCAGTAGTATCCTTTCGACCGCTTCAGGCTCCCTTGTCGTAGGCACTGCCGACAAAGGTTTGTTTATTCAAAATGAAGATGCATCATTTCGCCAATTAGCAATGGGTACCACGACATTGCCTTGGCTTTTTACTATGAGCGAAATAAAACCTGATTTACTGCTGCTTGGCACCTTTGGGCAAGGGTTGATAGAAGTGAATATTAATACTCATAAAACCCGCCAGTTTTTGCACAACCCACTTCAACCAGCCTCGCTTGCTGACGACAATATTTGGTCTACCTTTACCGATAGCAAAGGATTAGTGTGGATTGGCGCTGGGCACACGCTTAATATTTTCGATGCGAATAACCAATCGATAATTAATATATTCGGTGGTGCAAATATTGATAAAAGCTTGAGTTACCGAAAAGTACATTCGGTACAGTCCCATCATGGCGAACTGTTCGTAGGTTCCGGTAATGCCGGCATCGAAATCCTGTCACCGGTAAAAGGCAAAATAGAACAGCGTTGGGAAACATCAGAAAACCCCGTTGAAACCTTGCATGTGGCTAAAAATGGTGACGTATATGCGTCTAGCAACTTTGCATCAGTGAAAGTAGACTCTGCTACTAAGCAAGCCCTATTGTTAGCGGTATCAACACGCCATCCTTCAACATTTACCACTGCCTTTTTATCCACAGAGACGAGTTTGTGGCTAGGCGGTACAGACGGTTTATGGGTGCAGCACAATGCTACAGAAAAACACATTGAATTTGCTGACAGTATCGCAGAGCGGCGTATTGCGTCGTTAGCAATTGATAAAAATCGCTTATGGATTGGAACATGGCAAGGATTGGTCAAAGGTGACATTCAAATGGGTGAAACTATCGACTTGGCGACAAGTTACATTGCTCACCCCATTTTAAAACAGCAATATATATCTAGTTTATTCGTTGACGATAATGGTTACCTTTGGGTCGGTACAGGCTCTGCAGGTTTATTTGTTAAACCTACACACGCAGACTGGATTCAAATAGAGAGCACTAGTGGTTTGCCAGGCAATAACATTGCTGCAATCGCAGGAGAAAGTGAAGATCATATTTGGGTAAGTACTACCCAAGGCATTGCCGCAATAAACCGCCATAAATTTGCTGTTAGCTGGGCTGTCGTTGCACCAAGCGTGGTGAATGCGCCTTATGCACCTTCAGCAGCTACAATAACAAATGAGAACGACATTGTTTTTGGCGGCATTAACGGCTTAACCATTATTGACAGTAATAACGTTACGTTTGCGAAGCCGCCTCTGCCAGTCGTGCTTACGGATATTACTTTGGTTCACCATGACGATACAATCGAATCGCTGGGGCAAGCCGCGACTGATTTAACCCTTCCTCCACTGACAAAACGAATAACCTTCGAATTTACGGCACTTGATTATCTTACTCCTGAACACACTCACTATCGTTATCGTGTATTAGGGTTAGATGGAAACTGGATTCAGGCAAATGCTGAGCAACGTTTAGCAGTCATTACGATGCCGCAGCCTGGCGACTATACTTTGCAAATTGAGTATTCTTACGATGGAGTAACGTGGGAAAAAAATGCATTGCATCGAAAGTTACTTGTTATGCCAGCGTGGTATCAAACCGCACTAGCAAAATTTGTCGCTATCTTGTGTTTATGTGTCGCTGTGTACATAGGTCATTTACTGGGGGTAAAACATCACAGACACCGTCAAGCATTTCTAGAAAAGCTCGTGAATGCGAGAACTACTGAATTATCGATAGCTAATAAGCAACTCAGTGAACAGGCCGCAGCGCTTAAAGAGGCAAGTTTGACTGACCCACTAACGGGGTTACACAACAGGCGCTATCTAACACAACATATTGAGCGCGATATTGCCCTTGTGCAGCGTTATTACGCTAACTGCGATCAAACGTACACCGAGCCTAAAAACCACTATGACATACTGTTCTTCGTTATCGATTTAGACCACTTTAAAAAAATCAACGACACTTATGGTCATCAGGCTGGTGACAAGGTTTTAGTTGAAACCCAAAAACGCTTGAAGCGTATATTTCGTGAAACTGATTATCTTATTCGCTGGGGCGGTGAGGAGTTTTTAGTCGTCGTCCACAACACACCTAGAGAAGAAGCGTGTGTGTTGGCAGAGCGAGCGGTAGATATAGTGGGGTCGATTGAATTTCAACTTACAGAAGAAACAAGTAAACATGTCACCTGTTCAATTGGTTATGCGGCTTATCCACTTTCTCAGCAGCATTACGATATTTTTGATTGGCAAACTACAATAGGACTTGCAGATACCGCGCTTTATGGCGCGAAAAACAACTGTCGTAATACCTGGATGGGCTTAACGTCGATTCCACCAAGCACTAACCGTAAGGCGCTAGAAAAAGTTGCCAAGGTTCCTTCATCTATTTTTACATACGCCCAAGTTCAACAACCTAATAGCGCTAAGTTATAAAGAACATCAAGCGAGTTTACTGAACGTAAAATGGTAATAGCCAACGAAATAACCCCCGCTCGTTGGGCTTTCCAACTGCGGGGGCTTTTATTAAGAACACATGTCTATGTTACGACTAGCTGTTTCTTTCTCGCTTGTCACCACGGTCGCCGCGTTCACCACGCTTGCCACGCTTTTCTTTCATCGACTCGAACTTTTCTAGCTGCTCGTCAGTTAGAATTTCACTCACTTTCACACGTACATCGGCGATTTTAAGAAAACGTGCTTTCGCTTTTTCAGCTTTTAGGTTTGCAAGCTCATTTAAGTCTTGCTCGTAATTAGCGTCTGACGGATCGAGCGCCTTAAATTGTGCTCTGAAAGAGTCTTCGCTGCCTTTCTCTGGGCGGTTTGCTTTGCGCTCCGCTTTAAGTTCGGCCTTCAACGCTTTTAGCGCATCTTGCTGCTCGTCAGTTAAATCTAGCACTTTCGTCATTTTGTGAATGGGAAAGAAGTCAGGACCCTTACGGTCATCAGAATGTTTACCACCTGCATAAGCTGTAGTGGCGATACATGCACTCAATAAAACACCGGCAATTAATTTTTTCATCTTAATATTCCTACTTGTTTTGGTCATGATGCTGCATGACATGGGGGAAACGTTTTGTTTCGTCTGTTTTGTTTCGTCTGTTTTGTTTCATCAACGGAGCTAAGTATGCATAAACGATTCGATAAGTAGGGTTAAGCTAGTGTAAAGTTCAGTAAAGTTGAAAAGTCCTCAAAATAAAACGGTTAATCTCTATTTTATGGAAAATGAAAAATACAAAATCTTACTGGTAGATGATGACGCAGAACTCTGCGCGCTACTGAGTGAATTCCTGCAAACCGACGGTTTTGCAGTTGAAACCTTAAATAGTGGCGATGCCGCCGTTGCCCGCTTATTACAAAGCGATGAATTCGATACGGTCGTGTTAGACATTATGATGCCCGGCATGTCGGGCCTTGATGTGCTGCGCAATGTACGCGCAAAAAAACAGACTCCTATTCTTATGCTAACCGGTCGTGGTGACGACATAGACAGAATTCTTGGCTTAGAAATGGGTGCCGATGATTACCTAGCGAAGCCTTGTAACCCGCGGGAACTCGGCGCGCGTATTCGCGCCATTATTCGCCGTACCCAAAATGGCAATACGCCAACCCAAGCGGTTGTGCATTCAGAACTTCACGGCATTGTGCTGGATAGTGGCGCTAGAACGGCGTTAGTAGACAACACCCATTTGCCCCTAACGGGCGCAGAGTTCAACGCATTAAGCTTGTTGATGGAACGCGTAGGGCAAACCATCACTAAACAAGAAATGACCGAAGAAGTGCTTAACCGGCCACTTGAAGCTTACGACCGCGCCATGGATGTGCACGTAAGCCGAATACGTCAAAAGCTAGCTGCGGTAGGTATAAACGATGTGATTAAATCGGTTCGTGGCGTGGGCTATCAAATGCTTACTCAGCCGTCAGAGCAATAAGGCATAAAATGAAGCGTTCAGAAATGTGGCATTCAATAAAGCATACGTTTGGGTTTAAACGATTGTTTTGGAGAATATTTCTTACTTTCTGGTTAGCTAGCCTAGTGGTGATGACTGCCACCGGCTATGTACTGGTCAGTAAGTACACGTCAGATGAATACAATCAGCGATATTTTAATGGGGTAATTAGCCAAGCAGAACGTATTGTGTGGCGATACGAACAAGACCTTGCAAACGGTAATGTTCCTAAAGGAAAGATAAAAGATTGGATAAATGATAATGTCAGGCATCGCAGCGATCTTATTGCGATGGAAATATCGGACAATACTGGTAGAACCATCTACCACTATCGAATGAGCAAGGTACCCAAAAGGGATCGTACGGTAAAATTAGTTTATGGTTTATCTACACTTCCCTACCGAGTAGAAACACGACTGCCAGAAGCGCCTCGTATTTACAAACAAGTACTTTACCGGTTTCAATCTTTGCAGTTCGTTTTTATCTTTATTGCCTCAGCCATTGTTAGTGCGCTATTGAGTTGGGGCATTGTACGTCCTATTAACTATCTAGGCGCGTTTAGTCGCCGGTATGCCAACCAACAAGAAGTTGCTACGCCGCCTAAAGCTATTATGGCTCGTGGTGATGAACTAGGCGACTTAGCTGCTGACATCAGTTTTATGGTTAATAAAACCCATCAAGCAGCTACTAATCAGCAACAACTGTTACATGATGTATCCCATGAACTTCGCGCGCCGCTGGCTCGCTTGCAAGCATCGGCAGCCATTATTGAGCAGCACACGCCTGATAGTCGCCATGTAAAACAAATTCATAATGATTGCGTTCGTATGGATGCGCTTATTCAACAAATATTGGACTATTCAAAGTTAGAAAAAGGGAACCCAACGCCTGAAATTTGTGACATTAATGCGCTGTGCGAAAGAATTGCCGATGACATGGCTGTACTTTATCCAGGTATCCCGCTAAGTCTTGAGTGCGCCCCGCATATAGCCATAACCGGTTTTGAAGAAGCCCTTCACCAAGCATTAGAAAATATTATCGGTAATGCCTGCAAGTACTCTTCTAAAGGCAAACTTGTTGAAGTATCGACCACAAAACAACACAACGCTATCGTGATAACTGTTCGCGACCATGGGCCTGGCGTTGATAGTGACGAAATCGAAAAGTTGCTTCAACCTTTCTACCGTGCTGGTAATCAAATGCATACTTCAGGATTCGGACTAGGCCTAAGCATTGCGAAAAAAGCCATTGAAAAACACAGTGGTAAATTACTCATGACTAGCCCTGCTGATGGCGGTTTAAGTGTGCAGATAGTACTGCCAATAAATCAGTAACCCTCTGCGAATTAACCGCCAACCATTCTAGATAAATCGTCGATACCAGCCTGAAATTAGGCATATAACCTGCTTAGTTAAAATGATTAAGTAACTTGCTCTTCGTGTTTGCCAATGCGAATAGCCTGCGTTGGATGCGTGGAATACAAGCACGATAACACTGAGTAAATAATACGTTTCAATTAAACAGCGTGTTTTATTACGGGTAGGATGATGATGAACAAAACAAGGATTGCGTTAATTGGCGGCGGCCCCAGCGCCCTTTCTATTCTTAAAAAAGCGCTAAGCTTGTTTAGCAAGCAGTTTGCGGATGGCGAGTGCTTTGATATCGAGAACTCTGATGGCAGGGCATCTCCTCACTTATCCTTCGATATCTTTGAGCGCAACACCGCGCTAGGTAAAGGCATGCCCTACAGTAAAGATGGGGCGTCGTGGGAACATATTACCAATATTTCATCCGATGAACTGGCACCGTTTGACGAAACCTTACTTGAATGGTTGCGCCAGCAAAGCCCTGAGTACCTCGCGAAATATCACATTTGTAAAGCGGATCTTCATGAGAAACACGTGGTACCACGGCTGCTGTTTGGTGAATATTTACAGGCACAGTTTTTTGCACTAATTGGCAAATGCCGTGCAGCAGGAATACTGGTTAACGTGCACCTACAGTGCAACGTTTTGGACATTAAACCCAGCACTGAGGATGAGAACAGCCCTGAGCTTCAAAACGGCGATAGCCATGCAGGCATCAACATTTTGACTAACAGTGGATGGGTGACAGGGTTTGATAACGTGGTGGTGTGCACTGGCCACATTTGGCCGAAAATCCATGAAGGTAAAGTAAAAGGGTATTTTGACTCTCCCTACCCGCCCACCAAGTTACAGCGAAAATACAACCATACCATAGCGCTTAAAGGCAGCTCCCTTACTGCTATTGATGCAATTCGAACGCTAAGCGAGGCTAATGGCGAGTTTTATCAAACTGATAACCAACTAAAATATCGTTTACTTGACGACGTTCCAAATTTTAAAATAATCATGCACTCTTTAGAGGGCTTACTACCGAATATCCGCTTTCACTTAGACGATCCGTTGGTATCTGATGAGGGCATGCTAAGTGAGCAAGAGATTGCTCAGCATAGGGCCGATAATGATGGATTCTTAAGTTTAGATTTTATTTTTGAGCACAATTTCAAAAGGGCTTTGAAACAACTGGACGCGGATTTTTATCAAAAAATAGCGAACAAAAATATAGAAGCGTTTTGCCAATGGATGCTTGAGTCGCGTAAAGCGTATGCGCCCTTCACCTTGTTTAAAATTGAGTATCTGCAAGCTGAACAGTCGATTAAACAGAAACACACATTGCAATGGAAAGAAGCCATCGCGCTGCTGAGCTTCACCATAAACCACCCAGCTAAATACTTTAGTGCAGAAGATACCCTACGATTACGCAACCATCTTTTACCGCTTATTGGCCTTATGATTGCGAACATTCCCCAATCATCAGCGGCACAATTGCTTGCCCTACACGATAGCGGCGTCCTCGATATTATTGCGGTAGATAGCAGCAGCCACCTTGAAATTGAAGGCGACTGCGATTTTCATTTTTTTTATAAGGGCAGCGATAACAAGCCGGTTGTTAACTCATATAAAACCTTTGTCGATTGCACGGGACAGAAGTCGCTGCCAATAGATGCATTTCCCTTTAAATCTATGTTTGAAGATACCGAGCCATTAGTGGCTAAGGTACGGTTTAAAGATAAACACCAAGGTAAACACCATTTAAAAGAAAACCCCAAAAGTGTATGCATAGGTTCTGACGATGAATACTATTTAGAAACAGGTGGTTTTGCTATTAACGATGACTTTCAACCCATTCTAGCCAACGGTAGTCTGAATGAGCGCTACTTTGTTATGGCGGTACCGTATATTAGTGGCTTTAACCCAGACTATTCAGGTTTCGATTTTTGCGACCAAGTGGCCGAGTTAATAGTAAACAAGCTCAAGTGAGTCAATAAAACTGTGCACCACCCATGCTAGAGTGCCGTATCATTTGGGTATGAAAAATCTATTTTTAAGTGATTACCGTATTGGTGATAGACGCACTATTAGAACGTGTTTTAAAAGGATATAAAAATGAAAAAGATAATAGCCGTGTTAGTCGCGGTAGCTGGGCTAGGCGCATGTACCGACAATGAGGTGGGAGATGTGTCGTTGGGTGTATTCACCACAAAAGATATTAAATTAGATGCCATGCAAGACCCTATCGTGACTGGCGTAACTTGCCACATCTCTAGCATTGAAGCGAATTTAGATGTGTCTGATCCTTCCGATAGCTCTATAGCCTGTCGTCAAACCGGTGAGATTACCGCACAAATGCTACGAGATATCGACAAGTCAGATTCAGGCGACATTATTTTTAGAAAATCGAAAAGTATTTTCTTTAAGAACATGAAAGTGAGACGCATATTCGACGCTAAGTCACAAACCCTGATGTATCTTTCGTATTCTACAAAAGAAACATCAGGAAGTTATAAACACAGCCTATCGACAGTGCCTTTGTGGGGAACTGCGGCTTACGGTGTGATTACCTCCGATGACTAACTTTCGAAAGTTAACTTCTAAATATTAACTCCCGAAAATTAACCGCCGAAGATTAGCTAGGGCTTAGTTTAGTTTTAATCTAGGATTCAAACCCATGGTACGTGACGAACTCTTCATTGTCGGCACGTACCGACCTTACGTCGTTAGCAGCAAAGTTTTCATCGGGGTACCCTAACGCAATACAAATCATAATAGCTTCAGAGTCAGGAATTTGTGCATGCTTGTGTACAACGTCTGACTGCATAATACCTTGGCCGTTAATCACGCAACCAAGACCTAAATCCCATGCCGCTAATACAATGCCATACGCCAAAGAACCTAACCCAAATTGCGTGATGCCCGCTGGCTCTAAGGCTTTATCGTAGGTTAATACTAGCGATACTGGCGCATCGAATTGACGAAACCCACGCATCATCCAATCCATGCGTTTTTCTTTATCTTCTCTGGCTATGCCCATTACATCAAATAACTGCATGGCAACATCACGCTGGCGCTGTTTATGTACGCCGTCATAATCTTCCTTGTACGGAAAGTCTCTTACGTAAGGTGTTCCCGCTAACGTTCTTTCTGTATTACCTTCGCGAATTTTATCAAGCACATCACCCGATACCGCATGAATTTTCCACGTTTGGGTGTTGTAAGATGAAGGGGCCCATTTTGCTGCATTAATAATGGCATCTACGGTTTCTTTAGTGACAGCTTGTTTAGTAAAACCACGCACGCTTTTACGTGATGCAGCAAATTCAGCAAAGTTCATACTTACTTCCTATCTTAGTCATTACTCTCAATTGTTAAAATAGAGTAAACACAGCCAGATAGGTATGCAATAAGCGCTAACCAGATAATGGATTGTTTGTTTTTATAGATATGTATTCGGGGGTAACGTATGGGGGGGGTGCTAATGACTTTAACAACCCCCCCAGCGTAGTTTTACAGGTACGGATTAACCATCAGAAGTAATAGTGTTTATTATCTCATCTAGCACCGCTTCCGCTTTACTGGTTTCTACTTGGCACGTGCCCGCGTTTAAATGACCGCCACCGCCGTATTTAAGACATAGCTCGCCTACGTTGGTGTTCGAACTACGATTGGTAATTGATTTACCAATAGCGAAAACCACATTTTGCTTTTTGAGGCCCCACATTTTATGAATAGAGATATTACAGTCGGAATACATGGCATAAATCACAAAACGATTTGTAGCGTAAATGGTTTCTTCTTCTGTTAAATCAAGCACCACAAGATTCTTATGAACGGTTGCACATTTAGCTAATTGCACCTTCGCTAGCTCATTATGCTCATGGTATAAAGCAACACGCTCGGCAACATCTTCCATTTCCAGAATTTCTTCAATGTCTTTGTCTTTACACGCATCAATTAACTTCATCATTAACTGATAATTTGAAATTTTGAAATCTCGGAAACGGCCAAGACCCGTTCTGGCATCCATGATGAAGTTCAGTAATACCCAATCGGTTGGCTCCAGTATTTCTTCTTCAGAGAATTGCGCGGCATCACCTTTATCTACGGCATCCATCATATCAACGGAGATATTAGGAAATTTTTCTGCACCGCCATAATAGTCGTATACCACACGCGCAGCAGAAGGTGCTTCAGGATCGATTACATGATTTTTAATATCACTCGCATTTCGAACTGTTTCACTAAGATGGTGATCGAACGCAATATGACAACCCGCCACATAAGGAAGGTTTGTGGTTATATCATTTTCGGTAATATCTATTTTGCCATCCTGCATATCTTTAGGATGCACAAATAAAATATCGTCTATAAGATCTAAGTCTTTCAACAGTACGGCACAAACTAATCCATCAAAATCGCTTCGAGTAACTAGTCTAAATTTATTGTCAGGCATGTGGTTTCCATCTCTCCATTAGGCTGCTGCTTTTAGTGTAACAGCTAAAATCAAGTTTAGCGTAATACCACAACAGTACAATTCTCCCTTTGTAGAAGCGCTTTAACTTAAACTTAAAATGCATTAGCATTACATAACGAATTGGCGTTAATCATTGATAAGTGGAGTTAATCAATAAGGCACGCTCCCTGGATCAGCAGACAGGGCATAACTGAGCTGGCATCTTTAATATCATTATTTTATGGAGCCAAGTTATGTCTGAATTTTCGCCCTTAGCGACACCTGAAGTTAAGTCCTCATCGAAATCTAAAACACTTTGGATTAAAAACCCGCAAGCCGTTTTTACGGGTAACGATCTCGATGCCGCGGGCGGCGTTGTTGTACAGGGTAGCAAAATTATTGAGCTTGTGGGTGCGGGTCAAACCCCTGTAACGCCTATCGATGCAACAGAAGATGCATCTCAGTTGGTTATGCTTCCAGGGCTTATTAATACCCACCATCACTTTTACCAAACCCTTACCCGCGCATGGGCGCCTGTGGTTAATCAGCCGCTATTTCCATGGCTTAAAACCTTATATCCAGTATGGGCAAAGCTTACCCCTAATGCATTGTCGCTAGCCTGCGATGTGGCGTTAGCTGAACTGTTACTGTCTGGTTGTACTACCACGACCGATCATCACTACCTGTTCCCTACCGGTATGGAAGATGCCATAGATGTGCAAGTAGACTCTGTAAAACGTATGGGTATGCGCGCCCTACTTACCCGAGGCTCAATGAGCTTGGGTGAAGATGAAGGAGGGCTTCCTCCACGCCACACAGTGCAAAGTGGTGATGCAATACTAAAAGACAGCCAACGGCTTATAGATACCTACCACGAACGTGGTGACGGCGCGTGGATGCAAATAGCCTTGGCGCCTTGTTCCCCTTTCTCGGTGACTCGAGAAATTATGGCTGACAGCGCGCAATTGGCAAAAGACGAAGATGTGCGGTTACATACCCATTTAGCGGAAACGTTAGATGAAGAAGACTTCTGTTTGAAGATGTTTGGTATGCGCACCGTCGATTATTTAGAAAGTGTGGGCTGGCTAAGCGATAGAACCTGGCTGGCACATGGTATTCACTTTAACGAAGATGAAATTCGCCGCTTGGGCGCAGCGGGCACAGGCATTACTCACTGCCCCGTTTCAAACATGCGCTTAGCCTCCGGCATGTGCCCTACCCTTGAGCTCATTGAAGCTGGTTCGCCTATTGGCTTAGGTGTAGATGGTTCTGCCTCTAACGATGCATCGAACATGATGTATGAAGCGCGCCAAGCACTTTACTTACAGCGCTTAAAATATGGTGCAGCGAAAATTACCCCAGAGTTAATTTTAGGCTGGGCTACCAAGGGTTCTGCGTCGTTAATTGGCCGAAGTGACATTGGCGAAATTGCCGTAGGGAAACAAGCCGACCTTGCTTTTTTCAAGCTGGATGAACTGCGTTTTAGTGGCAGCCATGACCCTATTTCTGCACTGCTATTATGTGGTGCAGATAAAGCCGAGCAAGTGATGATTGGCGGAAAGTGGCGAGTTAAAGAAGGGCAAATAATAGGGTTAGACACCCAAACACTTATGGCGCGCCACCGAGCAGTGGCCGCGCAATTAGTTAGCTAATCTAGTCCCCTGAAATAAGTGACCTAGCACCTCATTAATCAAAAGCCGCTTGGCTAAGTATGTCTTTATACTTAGCCAGATAGGCTTCTACATCTACCTCTGAACACACCGATTGAGCAGGATAATCGGCCCACTCATCGATAGGAAAACGCTTTGCTACGGTTTTTTGCATAGTATGACCTATAGCAGGACCTTCTGTGATAACACGAATTGGGCCACTTACCGTTGCAAATAACTGGGGCGCTATTACCTGCATGATCGCTGATGAATCATGAACGTATATGCCATCGACTTGATCTGTCTGCTGATGAAAGTTCGCATAAAAGCGGGTAATGTCATAAATGAATGGCCCATATTTAGGCGAGCACTCGGCAAGGTTTGCCAAGTAATCGTTACTCATTATCACCTTTTTGGTTACATCTAGCCCCACTACGGTTACCGGCCAGTCAGCGGTAAGTACTTCGTCGGCGGCATGAGGGTCGCCTATAATATTTGCCTCGGCAAAGGGGGTAACGTTACCTGTATTACCATGGTAACCAAATGCTCCGCCCATGATCACCACTCGCTTCACTAACTTAACAATTTCAGGGCACTTTCGAAGTGCCAGCGCTAAGTTAGTCATGCGGCCAACAGCCACTAGTGTAATTTCACCTGGGCTGGCTTTCACCTTCTCAATAATATAATCGTGAGCGGCAAGCGACACTTCACTTGGTAAGTTGGATTCATCTATTTCAACGTTACCCAAGCCATTATCACCATGGACAAAATCAGCGGGTTCATCTACCGGTATCACCAGAGGTTCTTTAGCACCACGAGCTACGTCAGCACTAAGATTAAAGCGTTTTTTAAGGTATAAAGCATTACGTGTGGCGGTGTCGATATTCGCATTCCCGAAGCCGGTGGTAATGGCCACCAAATCAATATCAGCGCTTGCCTGTGCAAACAAAATCGCCATGGCATCGTCAATACCGGGGTCGGTATCAAAAATAATCTTTTCCATTTTTAAATCCTTACGCGTGGGCTCGCAGCTCACGTTGTTCCAACAATAAACAAAAGCCGAACACAAGCGCCACTAAGGTATAGCCTACCCAAGTCATAATAATCGCGCTTTGTACGCCAAATAACTGCACCACCCAACCAGATAACATGGGCGCAATAGTGCTGCCTACGTTGCCACTGAATAATAAAAAAGTGACTAGCACGGCGGGTGCTGACGCAAGCTGCTGTGAACCGACAGATATCGCAATTTTATATATACAGGTAGTGATAAATCCAAATAGATAACTGGTAAATAGAAACCATTTTGCAGAGGGAGCCAGCATAAACGAGAAGGTGATTATGCTAGCTAGCACGGTAACCGACATCAATAAAAAACGCTGCGGAATTTTATTTACAAAGATAGCTGCGATAACTAAACCAAAAATCGACATGCCCCAATAATTCCCGACGGCCTGCGCCGACACTTTTTCGCTTACTCCGAATGCATGTTGTAAGTAATTAGGTGACCACGTAAGAAAAGTAGTTTGCGCAACTAAATAAGCACAAACGCCCACGGCGATTGAACACACCCTAGGGGTTAATACGCTTTTAAATTGTAAGAATGCAGAGGCAGCATTGGTATCGTCAGCCTCTGTGGTAGGAAAGCGAACAAAAAATAGTGTGGCCCATAGTATCAAAGCCAGCGCACCTACCGCCCCATAGCTATAAACCCAATCAAATTGCGCGGCGATAATCACAGCCGCTAAGGAAGGAAAGAGATACCCTGCTGCACTGAATGCGCAGTCGGTGGCTAAAAATGCTGACGCTCTTTTTGCTTCATGATAAATTTTGGATAGAATGACCGCCCCACCCGCAAGGCCGCAACCACAACCTACACCAAGCCCCCAAAGCAATACGGCAAGGGGCCAATACGAAGTAGGCGCTACTACAACCAATACCAGCATGATCAACAAAAATAGCGTGTAGTTTGCAATAAGCACTTGTTTCAGCGAGTGGCGAGCATACAAGAAAAGTGAGGCGAATGTTCCACATAAAGCCCCGCCAGTTAGCCATGAAAACACGCCAACGGTGGCGGCGGGTGTGGCATTTAACGAAGACGACACAGCATTCAAAATAATGCCAATTTGGGTGAGTAAACCCGACATTATCATGTAGCTAATGAACGCTATTGCGGTAAGAAAAATTCGATTCAATTCTGTCACCTAGGTGCTAGTAATACTCTTTTATACCTAGTTAAAACCGAAACAACAATGCCACCCACAAAAATATTGACCATTTAGTCAAAAAATTACTTTATAACGCTAGCACCTGCCCTTGTTTCGCTAGTATAAAGTTAAAGCCTAATGCGTTAGCTCCTTCTAATTCTTGCGCAATTACAGCGCGCGGATCAGCCCCACTTTTTAAACTGTATTTTATGTGGCTGATAATAATCTTCATGTTGGTAAGCTGCGATTTGTCTTCTACTAAGGCGTGAAACTTGGTGAGTTCTTGCATCAACCATTTAGGTGTAAGGTGGCCGAATAACAGGTTATCAGGCCGTGTATTATCGAACGACACTTCAATGGAAATACCGCGAAGGGTTTTATGCTGCATTTGCTGTGCGAGATAACGCCATACTGCATCTAGCTTTCCTTGCTTTTCTACTTCATCAGGCCCGGTATCACCAAAATACACAAACATATCGTTATTGTGCTCAATCACAAATGCGGTGGACTCTAATGGATGGCTTAAGCTGAACGGCGTTACCGTAAGTGCGGTATCTTTAATTTCTACCGTTTCTTGAGGCGCTAGGTCGATAACGTCGTACTTATTTAACATTGGGGCTATGCCACGGTTGGTGAAATTAGCCCATGCCTGCCAATTAAAGTAAGTATCGCTCATGGTTTGGTTTACAGACGAAAGGGCATAAATAGGCTTGCTACTGTCATCAGGAGAGGCAATCAATAATCCGGCAACGTGGTCAAGGTGTCCATGGCTAAGCAAGTAAGCTTTAACGTGATGATGCAGAATATTACCGTTTGGGTTTAACGCAGGGTCTGGTGTGGTAGCTAAGCTATCAAACGCATTGTTTTGAAGCGCCACGTTAATGCCATTCACTAACGACCCCGCGTCTAATCCAATAAAGTTTTCATCGTCTACGCTACGTAGTAAAAACGAACTTAAATTACCGTCTTCAATGCCGCCCGTATCGCCTAAGGTAATAAGTTCGAACGCCGGCGACATACTGCTATTCGTTTGTGTTTGAATGCCTTGTTGAGCTGGGTTGTGATGAACCTGGCTTTGATTAAACTGGCTTTGATTAAACTGGCTTTGATTAAACTGGCTTTGATTAAACTGACAGCCGCTCATTATCAAAATAAGCAGTAACGTACTTATGTATTTCACGTAATTTTCCAAATAAATTGTTTACCGTTAGCGAGTGAGCGGTTTTAACATCGAATTATAATGGGTTATCGCCCCCTTCTTACTACAAGGTTGAAAAGAAAGCTTGGCTTTCACTTATTATGCGCGCCGTTTCAACCGGGTCCGGCTCGGTAGTCCAGTCGTTCAGTTTGTAGGTTCCGCCTAAAATCATATAGTCGTTTCTAGAGAACATGTACAAAACGTCTGAACCGCCACCAACCGTTAAATAGTCGACGGCGGGGTCTGGCGGTAACAATACCAGCTGCCCTTTTGCTGGCATAATACCTTCATCGTTAAATAATGTTCTTGAGCCCAACCCGGTGCAATTAAATACAATGGGCTCGGCAAGCGAATGTATGTCGTCTTCATCTTTGAAGTCACGAATTATAAACTCACCACCCGATAATCTAATATCGGTCACTAAGCGTCTTAAAAAGGTAGTGGTTTCCACCAACATAGTGGCAGATGATGTGCAGTAATCGGTTGGAAATGGGTGCTGATCTGGCCCATACACGTGTGTGTAAGGGTAGTATTGGCGAAAAGCTCCTTCACTATCTGGCTTTGTATTTCCGGCGGTATATAACTCTTTCCATTGAATACCGTAATCCTTCCCCACCATTTTCGCAAAAGTGCTGTGTGCGATTTTTGCTGCTTGCTGTAATTGGGTTTTAAACGTACTGCTAGATACCAAGGGGTCGTGCACACTGTATGGCCCCCATTCTCCGCCTGCCACTTGCGACGTGGTAAAGCGCGGCATCGCTTTGGTGTACAAGGTCACTTTCCAGCCCGCTTCTTGCAACAAACGAGCTGTGGTTAACCCCATTACCCCGCTACCGATAATAGCCGCTTCTTTAGTTTCAAAATTAGCAACTTCATTCACTGCCAGTGCTGAAGAGCCCCAAGATAGTGAAATACCACCACCTCCATGCCCATAATTGTGCACCAAGGTTTTATTCCCGAATACTTCACTTCGCACCACAAAGCCTTCGGGCCTATAAGGGCGATGCCCCACAATTTCAGTCACGATATTATTGGCAGAAATTTTCGGCGCCACCATGGGCTTGCGGGAAAATGGGCGCTGAAACCTTTTGTTCGTTGTGGTTTTAGTGGGTGATGCAGTGCACGCGGCAAGTGATGCTGCTAATGAACCCGCACCAATACCTTGTATAAACGCTCGGCGTTTTAGTGGTTTGTTCACCATGCCCATTCCTCAATTTGTTTTGTTCTGTTTTGTTGTTTCTCAGGCTTCAATGCAAGACACTGGGTTTATAGTGCAAAGTAAAATGGAAGAAAGCAAAACACTTGCCAAGGGCATTGATTTACAATGAAAAATGAAATAGAAAAAGAGGAAAAGTGAAATAGGAAACAATGAAATGAAAAACGATAAAGCCGTATCGCTAAATACACGGGTTATCTTGAAGCGATAACCCGTGAACAAGCGTAAGTAGAGGATTAGTGATTAAGAACCAGTTGCTCTTCTTCAAGGTGCGTATTAAGAAACTCAATGAGTGCATTGTAATATACCGCCGCATCATTAGGATCTGAAAAGCCGTGGCCCACGTCGTCCATCACCATCCACTTGTGTTTTATACCATGGTCTTTCAATGCAAAATGCAAACGATAAGAATGCTCGATATCGACATTATTATCGTCTGTGCCATGGGCAATAAAGACAGGCTTTGTGATACCTTTAAATTGATATAAAGGAGAGTATTTAAATAACTCATCTTGCTGAGTTTTAGGGTCGCCCATTATCTCTGTCAGTGCTCGCATCATGTCATCCCGTTGGGCATCGCTTCGTTGGAACCGTAAAGCAAGATCGGTAACTCCAGCAAAAGACGCTGCACACTTATAGAGCTGAGGAGAGCGAATAACACTGTACAATGCTGAATAGCCGCCATAACTGCCTCCCACAATACACACTTGGTTCGCATTTACCTCGTAGTTATCTTTAGTGAAGGCGAGCGCTTGCTCAATATCATCTTCAATAAGCCGCCCCCACTGCTGAAGCCCCTGTTGTTTAAATGCCTTTCCATAACCTGCAGAGCCTCTGTAGTTAACTTGCAGTGTGGCAAAGCCTGCATCAACCAATACTTGTATATTGCCCGAATAATGACGCGAGTCACTCACGCCTATAGGGCCGCCATGAGGAATAACCACCAAGGGAGGATTTTTGGTACTTGGCAGGGTTAGGAACGCTTCTAACGTTACCCCATCTTCCGCTTCTAAGCGCAGTAGCTTTGTTTTACTAAGCGACTTATTGGAAAGCCAAGGATACAAATCAATAAGGTGACTGAAACTGTCAGTAGTTCGATTGTAATAGTAAGTTTGGCCTGGGTTCGCGCTATCATCCGCCACGAAAATAATATTGTTCCCCGACTTATCCATATCTACTGCATAAACCCCTTCGATTTCCGTTGATTTACTAAGCCTAGTGGTTAGCGCGTTGTAGTCGTCAGAAAAATAGACCTGCTTCGCCATGCCTTTTTCAATAAAAGACACACCGATGATATCTTTCGTTTCAGGATGCCTAATGGCAGCAGTTAAATCGTAAAATGGGTGCTCAAAAACAACCTCAGCAAATTGTTGAGATTCTATATCGAAGGTACGTAAATTGATTTTGTCGCTATTGTGATTGGTGAGCAAAAGTAGCTTTTCCGCATTACCACCAACAACTTTTAGAACATCACCTTTTTTACTCTTCCACACAGATTTGTAACGATATTTCCTGGGCTTGCTTCCTGTTCTTGCAAACAGCTCAGTGACTTCATCAACAGTTCGTGTACCAGCCAATCGCCAACCTTTACTGTCAAATACCCAATTGTGAAGTTTCGGCCCCGTTTTATTAAGTCGTAGTTTTCTACGAAAATTTGACTCAGAAATCTTTTCAGTAAGATCTAGCTTAAATAAGTCGATGTAATAATCGTAATCATCAGAATGTTCGTAACGGGCAAAAATAGCCTTGTGTGCCTGATTAGGCAATGTATCAACCCAATAACCATTCTGGGAAAGATAAGAAAGTCTAAAAGCTGGATTAGGCTGCTGGCTTCTGTCTGCGAACTCAACAAGAACATAGCGGTGAAAGCGGCCATTAGAATGTTGCTTAAGCGAAAGAAAACTATCTGAGAGCCACTTGAGCTCATAAATTTTATTATAGTGAGTTTCCCAACTCATTATCTTGTTTTTATGTTGAACTTGAAGCTGCTGACGCTCGAACGTTATGGGGTCGTCCATAGTGCCCCGTTTCAGGTCATAAACGATAAGGTCGTAAGTAGCTTCTTTAGGCTCAATAAATGCTACCGCTGTGCCTGAAGGGTTTATAGAAAATAA
Source organism: Alteromonas sp. CI.11.F.A3 (assembly GCF_032925565.1). Lineage (NCBI taxonomy): Bacteria > Pseudomonadati > Pseudomonadota > Gammaproteobacteria > Alteromonadales > Alteromonadaceae > Alteromonas > Alteromonas sp. CI.11.F.A3. The sequence goes on along the minus strand of NZ_CP136708.1, from coordinate 1,992,876 downwards.
CTTGTACTTAGATGCTTTGAAAAAGTCGCTTATATTTTCACCACCGGCTTCTTTATCTGCAGCCAGAACGGGTTCGCAAAGTAATACTAAGCTTGAAAGCATTACCAAAAATATCAATTTAAGATGTGACATATTTTACTCCCCCTCTTTTAATGCGTGGGTGAGATAGAAATCGATATAATGATCGTTCGGATAAATACTGTTTACTACATCGAATTTGCCAATGTAACCAGGGTGATCTTGCTCTAGAATTTTGAGAATAATCGATGCTCTGTTTAGCTGTCTAACCTGAAGTCGGCTGCCCAGCTTTTCAATCATCAGTAGGCCAGTGTAGTTCAACACACCCGGCTTTACGGAAAAGGTTAAATTATCGTCAGATAAATCGTAATAAACCTTTAGTAAATTACCATTTTTTCTGGATCCCGTACGCTCGTATACCTCGGTCCACGAATAGGTACCTGCTGGCATTTTTATAACTTCGATATGTTGGGAGTAGTTTAATGGACCAAACGTAAGCTTGTTACCGAAACCATTGCCTTTCAAAACAATACTTTCTGAGTAGCCTTTAGAATACAGTGCAATGGCAACGTACCCTTCATCAGGCCCAAGGGGTTCTATTTCTGAAAATGCCTCAGCAGAAAATAAGGCAAATATTGCTAGTAAAACAGCTTTCACGCAGTTCATTCCTTTGATTTTTTCTAGTTATTTTTGCGATACACTTTACTTAACCGATGAACGATTATCAACGACGTTTTGTTAAAATTTTGGTTATGTACCCTGTGCTCGACCAGGCATTATACTTTCGTCTACCTATGTTAATGACAGTACGAAAAAATGGCGCAATTAATGTGTTAGCGCTATGCTAACAATAACTAATTGCTGTTCCCCCTCCGCTAACTTTCGTGGGCTGCTATATGGAAATAGTCAATCGAAGCAGTATCGAGAACGAAATACCCGATGTACTTTCTGACACATCAGTTTGGAGCCTAGTGCCTCATAAGGTTTCTGAAACCACTGCAGAGATTTGGGCGGGCACTTTATTCCCTTATTTAAGAAAACCAGCGCTTAGCCGTATAATTGTTTATATCAATAATACAGAAGTAAGCCGAATAGATATTACCCTAGACCAATGGCAGCGACCTTTTAGGCGTGTGAGTAAGCGATTCTATACGCTGTTGACGTTGAATAACTTACAGCCAAATCAAGAATATAAAGCGGTTCTTTTTCAACAATTAGAAGACGATGCTCTAAATTACGCTGGCGATTGGCTTCTATTAAAAACGGCTTATTTCAGCACCTTACCTTTGGCACTTCCCACTAGCGAAAATGATGCATTTACGGTTTCGTTAAGCAGCTGCTTCTATGAACACAAAGACTATGGTCAAACTGCCCAGGCCTTCAAGATGCTTTACGCCAATGATAAAAACGTGTTTAAGCCAGACATAAAGTTCATGGTAGGCGACCAAGTTTACTTAGATATTGGCGCAGACTCTCTTTCCCCGCTAACCAACGAAGTTAGACTTCGAATTGCTGATGACTACGCCAAGCATTGGCAGGCATTAGGGAGCATGCTTTCGCGAGGTGGGGCGTGGATGCTGCCCGACGATCACGAGTATTGGAACGATTATCCTTTTTACGATGGCATTGTACCTACCCTGTACATGTTAAAGATTCCTAAAATTCGCGCTGCGTGGAAAGGTGCATCTGAAGATGGTGTAAAGCACATTCAGCAAACCAAAGCGCTGGTTGACACTTTCACCATTGGCAATGATTTGTCTTTTTGCATTGCCGATTTGCGCTCTTCGCGGTCAAAAACCCAGTTTATCAACAAAGCGGGGTTTGCGGAGCTTATCAAATGGATAACCACACTTACCACGCCTGGCGTATTGGTCATCCCGCAAGTTTTAGTTACCCAAGAAAATAAATTAGAACGCAATTTACTCAGCTTTAAAAAACAATATACCGCGCTTTTAAATGCCCTTGCTACTGCCAGCCATGACATTGTTGTGCTGTCGGGTGACGTGCACTTTGGCCGTATATGCTCGGTAGATATTGGTACACAGGGCGTAAAACTCATTGAAGTAGTTGCTTCGCCAACATCGAACCTCACAGGCGTTAACTCTGTTGCCTCATCTGAGCCAAGCTATTGCCCTGAAAAGTTTCCCGACCCAAAAGCCAAGTTAGACATAAATTGGCCTGAACGTGATGTTGAGTATTATGATAAACCATACAAACTATCCACCACGAAGGGCAGATGGTTTTCTTCATATTGGCGAGAAAGAACGAATGAACACATGATGACAATAGGCTTTAACAAGATAGACGGTATAGTGAAAATGACCGTTCAAGCGTGGTTAATTAGGAAAACGGATGCCAACGAAAACCCTAGAGCCCAATTTAAAGACCCTTTTACTATTTCATTGAACTGAAGTAAGCCGAGACTACCATTGGCTATTGCTTACTTAAATAGTGTAACTTTTTACAACGCCCTTAATTGAAACGATAAGGCACAAATATTGAGATACTTTGCATTTTTACTTTTATTTATAACGCTTTCAGTAAACAGCTATGCTTTTGATCCCAAGCAAGCACGGCAATCGCACAAGGTTATAGTGGAGTGCAAAGACATCGCGTGGTCAGACATTCAAACCCTTGTAGAACCCTACTTATCTGACGATCTTAATGCTGCCCTCGTTATGCAGGGGCAAAGTGCCAATTACAAAGTGTCGTTAGCTGCCGAACAAGTTATTAGTGAACCGGTTCCTGATATAATTAAAACCCTACTGAAATCTATCATAGCAGCTGATTGTTAGGGTTATCGCCATAGGATTTATGAGCATATGCTTTATATTAAGTTCGGTATCAGCTCTTCTTCAAGGGTTGAAGACTTTACTTCCTTGTTTTTTTATATGCAGGAAGTGCGAGCTCCACATTACGAATTTGATGTCCAGACGCCAGATTATGATTGGGACAATATGACTGAAGAGGAAATATCTATAGCCGCACAGCGCACCTTACAAGACCCTACCGAATTAAGATTAAATCAACAGTTACCCAGTTACGTACAAGACGCAATTCATGAATTTGCTAAGCGTTCTGAGGTTTATGGGTACGGTTTAGAGAATATGTTCAGCTACATCGAGAATGACTTTGAAGTAGAAATTGACTCATTGTCATACGTTAGCGATGTCGAGGGAGAGGTAGCATTCTCTACTGGAAATTACCCGTTCGGTGGTATTGAGCGCTTCGCGGTAATACTTAAAGCTTTCAACTTGATCCCTTTCGAATGCTTTGACGGCTTTAATGTTGGAACAATTGAATGGAACGGCGATTACATGTTCGACATTATTGCCAATCCAATTAAAACAAAGTCTTACCTGTTCTCTTTAGGTAAAGAACAAGTCCAGATACCTTGATAAAGCAGATTGGTGTTTATCTTACTTATCTCTTCGTGTAGTTTTATTATTAATTGGTGTAATTTTCTAAACGCTTTTCGTCTAATTGAAATTAGTAGTGGATGTAACGTTACGCTTAAACTGCGTCTCCATTGTCCCTTGCCCCCACACAAGTCGATAGTCTCCATATCACGAGGCAAAATGAATATGGGTGAACAAGGGAAAAATAGTATAGTTTTTAACAAGGCTGAATCTCAGCGCTAGTTTTGGCATATTCAAACGTAGCAACTAAATATCAATCACACCTAAAACACCCACTTTTATCGCTAGGTTTTAAACGGGCTATTTCTTGTCAGAGCGCTCGGCTCTTTTCTTTTTTTTCCGCTCGTTTTTATCGGTTACGATCTTAATCGCTTCTTCTTGCGTTAAGTTAGGGTGTTTAGCCACTATTTCTTTAACTCTGTCATCAAATTTTGTCATTTATAAATCTCATATTTTGTATGTTCAATATTACAGCGGTTCTAGCTTTCAACGTGAATAGATGTGTAGCGGTTCAACTTCTTGCCGAGTTTGCAAATTAAGGCAAGATAAGGAAAAAGCGCACCCTTTATACTCAGATGCCTTCGCACAAATAAACTAGAACAACACCTTATGCGTGATAACACTATTTTACATCAAACACGGAGATAAAGATGTCGAAATCGAGTTAAAATTTGAGAGGAGTTTTGTAGAGGCTTTGTGGGATTAATTTTGTGGAGACTAATTTTGGGTTAATTTTGTGGACACCCACCGCCAGTATTTAATGAAGAGGAAAGCCTTTAGGAGAAAACGCTAAGGAAGTAAGAGGATCAGAGTACTTTGAAACCGTAAGTTAACTCTGCCCCTTTTAGCGATTGTTATGCAGGTTTAACGTGTAGAACACCTACTTCCACTTTCACCACTTCAGCCGTTGCACCTTTTTTTAGAATAGACGAAGACTTAACAGACCATACCACGCCAGAAAAGCGCGCTTTACCCGGCTCGCCAGGCGCTACATCACTTTCTAATTCGAATTGGGTACCAATCCAGTCTGACTTCACTTCTTTAGGCGCTCGATCTCGTTGTAGCAACTTCATTGGCCGCCACAGCACAAAGGTAAGTACCGAATCGATAATAGCTATAGCAATAAATGCGTCTAACAATTCCTCATCTAAAATCCCGATATACATAAGGCCCGACGCGAGTATCATGGAGATGCCCAACGTCAAAAGTAATATGGTGGTGAACCCCATCATTACTTCGAGAATAAGCAATGCTAAGCCTATGCCGATTAAAAAATGAGGTAAGTTGGTAAACATATTATCCATTGCTATGCCTTTTTGCCTATTGCGTTCGCAATAGTCATTGCTTGCGCTACAACGCTACCTATTTCTGTTCCGCTGTCAGGCAACAATACAATTGAAGACTCTTTGGCAATTTTCTCTTTTGCTTGAATCGCGCCTTTCGCCAGTTCAAGCTGTACCGCTTTTTGGCCCTCTATCGTGGCTGCCGCTTTACCTACAGTATCAATAGCTTCTGCATCCGCTTGTGCAACGCGAATAATAGCTTGAGCCTCACCATCGGCTTTTAATATTTGTTCTTCTCTGTCAGCTTCTGCGGCAAGCACTATAGCTTGTTTGTCACCTTCTGCACGGTTAATGGCCGCTTGACGATCACCTTCAGATTCTAAAATTTGTGCGCGTTTCAATCGTTCCGCTTTCATTTGCTGTTCCATAGCATCTAGCACTGAATTCGGCGGGTTAATATCTTTTAGCTCGTAACGTAACACCTGAACGCCCCACGGAGCAGCGGCTTCGTTAAGCGCAGACACAATATTCGTGTTTAATAAGTCTCGCTCTTCAAAAGTTTTATCTAACTCCATTTTTCCGAGCTCAGAGCGCATGGTGGTTTGTGCCAGCTGCGTTACCGCAAATGTATAGTCTTCTACACCGTAAGTGGCTTTGTAAGGGTCAACGACTTTAAAATACAACACGCCATCAACGCTTAACGTAATGTTGTCTTTAGTAATGGCAGACTGTTCAGGTACGTCACCCGCCTGCTCTTTTAAAGAGCGATTTGCCGCAACAGTATCAATAAAGGGAACGATAAAATTTAGACCGGCTTCCAAGGTGGTGTTGTACTTACCAAAACGTTCGATAATGTACGCGCGGTTTTGAGGTACAAATTTTATTGACGATTTAAGACCAATAACAATAAGCACAAGTAAGATGACTTGGTACGAAAAAACGTATCCTAATAAGGTTTCTAATTCCATTTACCTACTCCTAAACGATTACTACAACAGCTTTTAATTAGCTTTTATATCACAAAATGAAATCACAAAAAGCAGTTTAATTGTCAGTAAATATTACGATTGAGTCGAGTGATTTTATATCCGATTTATGAAAAGCTATATGGACACCCACTGTAATCGGTGAGTAAAAGGTAGGTTTTCCGAGTACCGTAACACTTCGAAATACTAAGGCTATGTTCAAACCTGATAGCAGTTCGTGTGTGTAATTCGCTCCCGCTTATAATGTGGGTGTCTCATTTCACTCATCATTTCACTCTTCTGCATTATCTTGTATGTCTACTTCCATTTTAATAGCTAAACACGGACTATAATTTAAAATAAAAGCTCTATTTTCTATTACTTTTTAACACCTTAGCCTCTGCTTAAAAAACAACCATTGCAATGCATAGAAGTACTATGTAATTTATACATAACACTCCTATGCAAAGAGACGCTATGGCTTCCACAATTGCAAAAGACTTAGTCGCTGCTTCAGCAACGCCGTTAATCCTCTCTATTTTGAAGAATGGAGACAGTTACGGTTACGAAATTATTCAGCAGGTAAAAGAGCATTCGAACGGTTTGCTTGAATGGGCAGATGGAATGCTATACCCCATTTTGCATCGCATGGAGAAAAACGACTTCATTGAATCCTATTGGGGTAAGGCCGACACGGGTAGAAAGCGAAAGTATTACACCTTGCAGGATGAAGGCCGCAAAGAACTACTTAAGATGCAAGATCAGTGGCATCAGCTATACACTTTACTTATGTCTTTCAAAGGAGAATAACGTATGTTTGATCTCGATAACGCTGTTGAAAATTGGTGTAATAAGGTTGTCTCTCACAACATCTGGGATGCAGATAAAATTGATGAATTGAAAGATCACCTATATTGCATTATCGAACAAGATGTCAATTCGGGCACCGATGAAAAACTCGCTTTTGAAAAAGCGACCAGTGATTTAGGCTATCCCGAAGCAGAAATTAAGGCATCTTCTGGCCGAGCCAAAATTATCCAAAGAATATGTCGAGTATTAAATAAAATTGAAGGCAATCCCTCTTCAGATTCACCTTTGGTCATAGGTCACGCAATAATATGGGCTAGCGTAATGCTTGCAATGGCGTTAGTGGTTGATGATAAAGACACTAATGGAGCTGTGCTAATGGTTCTGATGCTAGGCTGGTTTGCCAGCTTTACCATTCTTGACGGTACGAAAACTTCAGCAAAAAAAGAGTGGGCTTGTTTAAAACGTTTCGTTGAACGGAAATTGTCTTAATTCTCCGACTTGGTGGGTGTTAGCGTGATGTTAGTATTGTTGGAAAACTAGAGCAAAGGCTTAACCCCACTATAAGCGATATCATTAATAAAAATAAAACCGTCACGTTTTTGCAGAAATTAGTAAAGGGCCTCTTTAAGTGAAGAAAGAAAGTTTTGAAGCGTTAAAAGTTGTTATGGAAAGCTACGCTCCCCTATCAAATGAAACCTGGGATAACTTCTCCAATCTTTGCAAAGTAAGAACATTAAAAAAGGGGGCTCTTCTCTATGAAGCGGGAAAACATCCAAAAAGTTTTGCTTTTGTGGTGAAAGGGCTGGTCAGAGGGTATGTTATTAGTGAGCAAGGGCATGAATACAATAAAAACTTCTTTGTCGAAGGGCAGTTTCCCGGTTCAATGACAGCCCTACTTACCTCGCAACCTTCTCGTTTGGCATTTGAGACTGTTGAAGACAGTCTGTTGTTGGAAATCGATTTTGCAGGCTTTCGCCAATTACTTTTTTCCAATAACGAGTTGATGAAATATCAAATCATTTATCTGGAAAAAAATTGGTTACTGCACAAAGATGCTCGAGAAATAGAACTAGTTCAGCATAATGCCACGCTACGATACCAGCAATTTACCTCTGAGTTTCCCAACTTGGCGGACAGGCTGCCACTATACCAAATTGCTTCACACCTCGGCGTAACGCCAACACAACTAAGCCGGATACGCAAAAGTCTCAATAATGAAAAATAACTTTCAAAATCAACCTATGTAAAGGAAGTACATTTCATACCCCGATAATCTTAGTTGAAGTACAACAAAGACAAAATACGGGATATGACATGAATGTAATAAACGCATTAAACTGGCGCTATTCAGTTAAAAGTTTTTCCGAACAAAAGCTACAGCAATGGCAGTTACGCGAACTCCTTGAAGCAACTCGATTGAGCCCTTCTTCTTACGGACTTCAACCCTATAAGGTCATCGTTATCGAATCAAAAAGCGTGAGGCAACGTTTATTGTCTTTTGCTTATGGCCAAGAGCAAGTAATTAAAAGCTCTCATTTACTTGTATTCGCTGCCAGGACTGATATTGGTTCCCACTTAGTCAGTGACTATATTCAGCAGGCATCGAAAAACAATGATACGTCTTCTGAATCTCTAACAAGTTTTGCTGCAATGGCTGAAAAAGCGCTAGAAACTATGAATACAAAAGAAGGTTTGCACTGGGCACAGCAGCAGGCTTTTATCGCACTAGGAAACATGTTGACCAGCGCAGCTATGATGAAAATTGATACTTGCCCAATTGGGGGATTCGACGCTCAAGAATTTGACGCCATACTCAATCTTACAGCCAACAACCTCGCTTCCACGGTTATTTGCCCTATTGGTATTCGTGACCCAAATGATAAATACAGCCAACGCCGCAAAGTTCGTTTTGATCATCAACATCTAGTGATGGAGATATAATATGTGGGCCTTCCCTGCATTAGCAGTACTCGCCGGTGCCGCTATCACTTTTCAGGCCAGTATGAACGCTCGTTTAGGAGTTCTTCTTAAAAACCCAGTGCTAGCGACAGCTATTGCGTTTTTATTTGCCTGCTTTTTTACCGTATTGTTTATGCTGATAAATCAAAGGCAACTTCCGGTATATGCGGATATTAAGTCTATTCCAACTTACTTATGGTTTGGCGGTATTCTGAGTGCGTTTGGTGTTGGCAGCTATTATTACCTGATCCCGAAAATGGGTGTGGGCAGCATGATGTCATTTGCACTGAGCGGACAGTTAATTCTTGCAATTGTCGCGGGGCATTTTGGCTGGTTTGAGCAACCAATTAAACCTATTACTCCCAAAGCTATCATGGGTATTTTCGCCATGGTAATTGGCATTAACCTTATAAACGGGGGATCGAGAAATGTCTATTGATCAACAGAACATTCATAACCTGACCGCGTTATGGGATAAATACGGCACAAAGTCCATTGCTCATGAGGGAAACAGTACATTACTGGCAACCCTAGGGTGGCCTTATCGCAGTTGGTTGGAAGGTGAAAAAAGCCTAGCGCTACAAATATCTGCTACTCCCAAAAGCCACCGAATTACCTCTTGGCCTTACCCCTTGCCTGAAGCAAATAATGTGGCGTCTATTTCTCGCTTGGACGAAAACTGGCATTTAGAGTTTGAACAAACAGCCATGCATCTGAAATTGAATGAAATTACACTGCCAACTGAACAACAAAACAACCTAGATTTGCGCATAGTCAAAGATGCCGAATCCCTAACTCAATGGTTGCAAATAAGTAGTGAAGCGTTTGGCTACGAGATGGATCAAGAAGTGTTTAAGCCTTTATTGACTGACTGTGACATCGAAATTTATCTAGGCTACCTTAACCAGAAACCTGCCGTAAGTGCCTTACTCTATAAGACAGGCAACGTCACTGGACTACATCAGATGGGTGTCAAAAAAGCTTTTCAAGGCCAAAACGCAGCAAAAAGCGCCATGTATTTGTTACTTGCTCGTGCGCAGCAACAACGGTCTGAATTTATGGTGTTACAGGCATCTAAAATGGGCCTTCCTCTTTACCTTAAGCTTGGCTTTCAAGCGCAGTTCAAACTATTAAACTTTCATTTTGTAGAAGAGAATAGTGATGCGTGATGAATTATAGCGCTCTCGACGACGCTTACATTGAAAAATTGAAATGATATCAAGTAGCTCGGATGGTTTTAGATACGTTGAAAATTACAGAATAAGGGTGATGACCCATTGCGCACATCGGTTAACGAATAGGATGCTGTTATCAATCGAGTGAGGTGGATGCTGATCCCTCATTGATGGGGTAGAGCTGTAAAGGCTATAAGCGTCATGAAGAAAGGAGAAGTTGGTCGGTGTGAGAGGATTTGAACCTCCGACCCCTGACACCCCATGACAGTGCGCTACCAAGCTGCGCCACACACCGACCGAAAGAGCCGATAAGTCTACTTATTTTTAGTCACAATGCAACGACAATTGTGCAAATCCTTGGTTAAGCGCTTAATTGCTAATCAGTTTGTAAAATAAAACTGCACATCCGGTGTGGAACATCGTTTTTATAAAGTTAAATAACACACTGCGGTTACTACCAAGGCAACAATCACGTTTAGTACTATGCCCTCTCGCGCCATAGTTTTTATATCAAACTTTTCGGTGGCATAGGCTATTGCATTTGGTGCGGTTGCCACTGGCAGCATAAAGGCGCAACTGGCACTTATAGCGGCGGGTATCATCAGCAGTTTTGGATCTACGCCTACCGCAAAGCCCGCTGCCGCTAATATAGGCATCAATAAAGTGGCTGTAGCGGTATTCGATGTTATCTCGGTTAGGAAGGTTACAAATAAACAGATACCCAGAATAAGGAAAATTACTGGTAAGGTTGAAAGCCCAGTAAGCCACTCCCCCATTAGCACGCTTAAACCTGATGCTTTAAACGCTTTGGCAATGCAAATACCACCAGCGAACAATAACAACATGCCCCAAGGAATATTATTGGCGGTTTTCCAGTCGAGTAATTTATCGTGTTGGCTTTTGCGCGTTTCGGTGGCAGGCGTTGTTTCACCGTTGTTGGTCATGAACATGGCGACCACACCAGCTACTGCAATGGTGCTATCGCTAATGGTGGCAATGCCTAACCACGCACTCCAAAAAGGCCTGAATACCCACGCCATAGCGACGGTGCCGAATATTGCCAAAACGCGCTTTTCAGCCACTGTCCATTTGCCCGGTTGAGGTAACGCAATGTTACCCACTTGCGTTAATCCCCGCGCTAGCCACAACGCCATTAACGGAATAGAGACTAGTACAATGGGTACCCCAGTTTTCATCCACTCAATAAAGCTGTACTCATGTCCTTGGGTTTCTTCGTAAACACTCATAAAGATTATATTGGGCGGCGTGCCAATGGGCGTGCCCACGCCGCCTAGGCTTGCGGCATAAGCAATACCTAAAATGAGTGCCACACCAAAGCGGGGATTTTCCATAGCATTAATAATTGCCATGGCCATGGGTAGCATCATCAAAATGGTAGCAGTGTTGCTTATCCACATGCTTAAAATAGCGGTTGTCAGCATAAAGCTTAAGATTAGCTTTAGTGGGCTACCTGCCCCAGTTACCCGCAACATGTAAATAGCGAAACGTTGATGCAGGTTAGCTTTTTCTAACCCTTTCGACAGCATGAACGCGGCCATTAGTAAGATAATAACGTGGCTACCTAACGACGAAGCCGCTTCGGTATGCGTTAACACACCAGCTAGAGGAAAAAGTGCAAATGGAATGAGTGAGGTTGCGGGTATGGGCAACGCTTCCGTTACCCATAATATTGCCACAAACAAGGTAATGCCTGCGGTAAGTGCAATATCAGCGCTTATATTTGAAAAATAAATACCTGAGCCAAGCGCTAGCGAAGTAACAAGGGCAATAAGAATAATAAACGAGCTTTTGTCGAACGGCTTATTAGATCTCATTGCATACCCTTTTTATACTTTACTTCATGTTTTGCTACATGCTTTGCTTTATATAGTTTACGCGCTAAAGATTTTATGCGCTGTTTTTATCGTCTGACGATATACGACTAGCTACGGCACCGTCTTGCCCTTTATATTTGGCATCTACTCGCGCGTTGTAGGGCTTCTCGGCGGGGTTCGATAAGACTTCAAAGCTTAACGCACCAATTTTCATTTTCGGGCGAAGGGCTAATGGCAATTTTCCACTGTTATAAAACTCCAGCACGATATTGCCCGACCAACCTGGATCGATTCTGTGTGCAGTTACATGCACCATTAAGCCTAAGCGTGCTAGCGATGAGCGCCCATCAAGCCATCCAACAATATAATCAGGCAAGGTAACCGATTCATGCGTAATGGCCAATGCAAGCTCCCCTGGGTGCAAGAAAAATGCTTTGCCTTCTGGCAGTTCAATTTCGTCACTCATTACGTGATCTAGCGCTTCTTGCACTTGCGCTTTAGGCCCACTTAAATCGATGTAAGGTGCTTGATGGTCTTCAAATACGCGAAATTTATTACCTAGGCGAATATCTACTGTCACCCCACTAATTTCTTCGTAGTCGGGTGTTGGGTCTATTTTTATTTTCCCAGCTTTTAAATGTTCGTATATATCGCGGTCGCAAAGGCGCATGAGCGGTAAGTCCTTACTATAAAGTGTGCGGTATTATGCGTATGTAGCTCACACCAATCAACTGGCTATAAGCTCTATTTACTTTAAATACCAAAATTAATAACTGAAACGATTAAAAGTGACTAATTTCTGTTTAGGTTTGTAATTTATAGCTTGCCGTCTAAAGCTTGCTGGCTACGCCAATGGGGTCGCCTTTAATATGCTTGTTTTGCTGGGTTCTAGGGGCAACGGTTAACGCTAATTGCATCGATAATGCTCTAGCTGCTTCGCGATAGCTTTCACTTAATGGGCTATCTGGTGCACTCACCAACAAAGGGGTACCGGCATCGGCGTGTTCGCGAACGGTAATATCTAGTGGCAATTGGCCTAGCAGTGGTAAGCCGTGCCGCTCAGCAAGTATTTCGCCGCCATCTTTTGAAAACACATAGTCTTTGGTGCCACAGGCGCGGCATTGGTAGTAACTCATGTTTTCAACCAGCCCCAATACTGGCACGCCCACTTTTTCGAACATGCTGATACCTTTTTGGGCATCGGCTAGGGCCAAGTCTTGTGGTGTGGTAACTACTACCGCAGCGGTAAGCGGCACTTGCTGTGCCATAGTAAGTTGAATATCACCTGTACCAGGTGGCATATCTACAATTAAGTAATCCAGTACGGGCCACAAGGTTTCATCAATAAGCTGCTTTAATGCCCTACTTGCCATTGGGCCTCGCCATACCGCAGCGTCTTCTTGAGGCACTAAATAACCAATGGAATTTGCCACCAAACCATGAGCACTTAACGGCTGCATATGTTTGTTATCACTGCTATGCGGGTGTGCATCGGTATTGCCCAGCATAATAGGCACCGATGGGCCGTAAATGTCAGCATCTAAAATGCCTACACTGGCCCCTTCTTGCATAAGCGCAAAGGCCAAATTAATACTAGTGGTCGACTTCCCCACCCCGCCCTTGCCCGAGGCCACAGCAATGATGTTTTTAATGTTATTTACGGCGGAGTTTTTAGTTTCACCCGACGCTATACGTTGGCTAACAATCAATTGCTGTTCGGTAAGCTCGCCTTTTAGCGCTTCTAGCACATGGGCTTTTACGTTCGCTTGCTGGGTTTTATAACAAAACGGTAAGTTGATGGTGAATGTGTTGGCAGGGTTTGTGTCGTCAACTTTTACTGCATCAGTGGCTTTATCTGCATCTAGCTTATCTGAACACCATTTCGCGGTAATGGTCGCTTCAACACTGAAGTAGCTGGCTAAAATAGCGGCAACTTTGTCGATGAGTGGCTTAGCTTTACGGGAAAAGAACATAAATTATCCTGTCTACGGGGTATTTTGTGAATTTCGTAATGCAAAAAAAGCGGATTTCCGCTAGTATTTGCAGCCATTTTGAAACGCAAAGAATCTATACGTTATTATGTCTGAAAATCGCCGCATTCTGGTAACCAGTGCGTTGCCCTACGCCAATGGCTCTATTCATTTAGGCCACTTGCTTGAACACATTCAAACCGATATCTGGACACGGTTTCAGCGTCTGCGTGGAAACGAATGTTACAGTGTTTGTGCCGATGATGCACACGGTACGCCTGTTATGCTTAAAGCGCAGGAACTGGGTATTACGCCAGAAGAAATGGTTGCCAGAACTCGTGCAGAGCATCATCAAGACTTACTCGATTTTCATGTAGAGTACGACAACTACTATGTAACTCATTCGCCTGAAAACAAGGCTTTGTGTGAAGAAATTTACACTCGTTTAGATAACGCGGGTTACATTAGCAAACGCACTATCAATCAATTATACGATCCGCAAAAAGAAATGTTTTTGCCAGACCGCTTCGTTAAGGGTACATGCCCTAGCTGTGGTGCTGAAGATCAAAACGGCGATAGCTGTGATGTGTGCGGTGCTACTTACAGCCCTACAGAAGTTAAAAACCCACGCAGTGTGGTATCTGGTGCTACACCAGTATTGAAAGAATCTGAACATTTCTTCTTCGACCTTCCTAAGTTTGAAGACATGCTGAAAGGCTGGATCCGTTCTGGTGCCTTGCAAGAAGAGATGGCCAATAAACTACAAGAGTGGTTTACCGAAGGCTTGCAGCAGTGGGATATAAGCCGCGATGCACCTTACTTTGGGTTTGAAATTCCTGGCGCGCCGAATAAGTTTTTCTATGTATGGGTAGATGCCCCCGTTGGCTACATGGCCAGCTTTAAAAACTTCTGCGACCAAAACAATCTGGAATTCGACGATTTTTGGGGCGCAGACTCAGAAGCCGAGCTTTACCACTTTATCGGTAAAGACATTACCTACTTCCACTGCCTATTTTGGCCTGCCATGCTAGAAGGTGCGGGTTACCGTAAACCTACTGGTGTGAATATTCACGGTTTTGTTACTGTGAATGGGGCGAAAATGTCTAAGTCTCGCGGCACCTTTATTAAAGGCCGCACGTATTTAGACCACCTAAACCCAGAATACTTACGTTATTACTTTGCGTCTAAACTTGGCGATAACGTAACGGATATCGACTTAAACTTTACCGATTTCGCACAAAAAGTGAATTCAGATTTAGTGGGTAAAGTAGTCAACATTGCTAGCCGTTGTGCTAGCTTTATTACTAAGCGCTTTGACGGCAAATTGTCTGACAACGTTTTAGAACCTGAGCTTATTGCCGAGTTCCAAAATGCAGCTGACACCATTGCTGACTTGTTCGAGCGTCGTCGTTACCACCAAGCAATACGTGAAATCATGACATTGGCAGACAAAGCCAATCAGTTCATTGATACCAACGCCCCTTGGGTAACCATTAAAGACGAAACCAAACAGCAGTTCACCCATGATGTATGTTCGTTGGGTATTAACATGTTCCGCCTGTTAGTCATTTACTTAAAACCTGTGCTCCCAGTATTGGCAGAGAAAGCGGAAGGCTTCTTGAACGATGAGTTTACTTGGTCATCACTTGAAACCGTATTAACGGGCCACGCTATCAACAAGTTTAAGCCAATGATGCAACGTGTAGAAATGGAGAAAGTAGACGCCATGGTTGACGATTCAAAAGAAAACCTAGAGCCAACGAAACCTGCGGTTAGCCCAGACAGCCCGCTTGGTAAAGATCCTATTAGCGAGACAATCTCATTCGACGATTTCGCTAAGGTAGATTTACGTATTGCACGTATTGCTAATGCTGAACATGTTGAAAAAGCCGATAAACTTTTACGTTTAGAGCTAGATTTGGGCGACGAAACGAAGCAAGTATTTGCTGGAATTAAATCTGCCTACTCGCCTGAAGCGCTAATCGGAAAGCATACTGTGATGGTCGCTAACTTAGCGCCACGTAAAATGCGCTTTGGTATGTCTGAAGGCATGGTATTAGCGGCAGGCCCTGGTGGCGATGAGCTTTATATCTTAGAGCCGCACGAAGGCGCTTTGCCTGGTATGCGCGTTAAGTAATATGTAGTTGCTGCCTCAAGGCAAGCCACCCGCTACAAAACTTGAAGGCCGTGTTGATAATATCAACGCGGCTTTTTTGTTTTTGGGAAAAGATGGAAGTGTTCTTGGTTCTCTGACTAGTTTGAAAATCAGTTTAAGCTTAAGAATGGACATCCATGTTTTAACGCCACCTAATCAATCGATAAACGATGGACATCCACTTTTCAAAGTCCCAAATCAACTATGGACACCCACCTTTTAAATTCCCAGATGAAATGTATAAAATGAGGACATCCATTGATTGAAATTTCAAATTAACGTGGGTGTCCATGGTTAGTTAAACTTTGAGTGTCCAACTATTCTTCATAACTTTCAGCTGTCATTAGCATGGGTGTCTAGTTTTAAGGTTATTGAAATTCCAAATTAACGTGCGTGTCCATGGTTAGTTAAACTTTGAGTGTCCAACTATTCTTCATAACTTTCAGCTGTCATTAGCATGGGTGTCTAGTTTTAAGGTTTCTGTGGCTGTCCACATTAAGAAGCTCAGTTTGAACACTTTAATAATGCCAATAAAAGGTGGGTGTCCAAGTTTCAGCTTTAGATAAAACTATGGGTGTCTCAGTTTTTGGCTTTGTTGTACGAAGAGGTTCTGGCACTGGCTGCGCCTACGGGTGAAAATTGTCGCTTCAATTGTAGCTTGGGCCGAATAGCGGTCATCGGCATTACTCGTTTTCTGGCCAGTATCACATACATGGCGCTGCACCACGGAAGATAAGCAGATAACCAGTGCTGAATATTTTTCGAATAATCCCAACGTTGCTCAAAAAACAAAGTAGAAAACATAATTTGGCGCTGTTCTACAATTTCAAACCCTAATAACTGCAACCAATCTTTTATGCGATACGAGGTAAAAAAGCGCGCATCATGTAACTTATTATCTCGCTTAACCGGCAAGAACTTAGCGATGCCGGCCAAACTCAACGGGTTAAACCCGCTAATTATCACGTAGCCACTTTGAGTAATCACTCTATCTACTTCGCGCAGAATTTCGTGGGGGTCTTGGGCAAAGTCCAATTCATTGGCTAGCAAAAAGCCGTCTATGCTGTTTTCTGAAAAAGGCAGTTGGTGTGACTGTCCTACTATTTTAGGGCTTACTGAGCTGTCTTTACCCGAAAATGTGTGGCTGTCCGATAACGTGCTCGATAATATGGCATCTGATAACTTGCCATGCTGATGCTTAGCGTCTTCTATCCCCTCAGCATTGCTGCTAGCACTGTCGCTTAAATTATCATTCGATACATGCATTGCGCTAAATGGCACTTGGCTAATAATATTGCGAATGGGGCTTTGCTTTAACGGAATTTGCGCACTCAAACTACCAAGTTTCACGAAATGATACCCAAAAATGCGTTGGGTGTAATCGTCGCACACTTGCGTGATGGCTTGCTTGATTTGCTCTCCTGCCGGAAAGTCGGTCCAGTCTTCAGGGTAGCGGGGTGCTTGGGAGCGAAATGCTGATCTCATAGATGCTAAGCGTGCCTCAAGGTTGCTCTGTGTACAACAAGTTCTTATAGTATCGCATAATTATACCTACACAAGCAGGTGCACCATGGCTACTGACGTTCTTCCTCACAGCATTTCAATTTTTCCAATCGAAGCATTTAGCGACAATTACATCTGGTGTATTCACAATAACGAGCAAGCAATCGTTGTCGACCCCGGCGATGCAGAGCCAGTACTCGCGTTTTTAAAAAGTGAAAACCTACATTTAGCGGCAGTATTAATCACGCATCATCATCATGACCACACCGGTGGCATTGCCAAATTAGTGTCAGCAAACCCCAACCTTCCCGTTATCGGCCCAAGAGGGGGTCATATTCGGGGTATCACTAAATCTGTTTCACAAGGCGATACCTTACAGCTTCCTGTATTAGATTTAGAATTCCAAGTAATGGAAGTGCCCGGTCATACTCTCGATCATATTGCGTTTTTCGGACACGGCGCCCTGTTTTGCGGGGACACTTTATTTTCAGCAGGCTGTGGCAGATTGTTCGAAGGTTCGCCTGAACAAATGCTTCACTCATTGAACAAGCTGAAACGCTTGCCCGATAACACATTGGTTTATTGTGCCCACGAATACACGCAATCAAATGTACGCTTTGCATTAGAAGTAGAGCCAGAAAACCATGCCCTTCAAACCTATTCATCATGGGTAGATAAAAAACGAGAAATGGGTATGCCTACCCTGCCCTCAAATTTGGCTGAACAAAAACAAATTAACCCTTTTTTACGTTCTCATGAACTTTCTGTACAAACTGCTGCCGAAGCTTATTGCGAAAAAAACATGGGCGACGATGTAGCTGTATTTGCTGCAGTTCGACGCTGGAAAGATGAGTTTTAATGCAAAACTAACGCACTGAAGGTAGAATGTGCGGTTTGCAGATATTCGAGAGGTTCCTTCTACATGCAGTTGAAGTTGTTTGTTTTGTCACCCGTTTTATTAGCGTTAGGGCTAAGTGGATGTCAAATCACCGAAGAACAAATACAAGAAGACGTAGTGAATGTGCAAAATGTTGAAGGCTCAACTGAACCTTGCAGCACATTACACGAAACGCCCGAAGCAATTGAAGACTGTGAAATAGCGCGCGATGGCGTTATTGATGTAGTGCACCCTAAAGATAATTTGCTGTCGGAAGCAGAAGAGCTTATTGATGATCCGGCAGTAGAAACCGAAGCCATTATTACCAATGTATGGCAGCGAGTAAGCGATGGGCTTAATTTATATATTCCCGATGATCGCCGCGTTGATGTGCAAAAAAACTGGTATCTAAAGCATCCAGAGTACATGAAACGTGTGGTTACTCGCGCGAAACCTTTTCTTTACTACATTGTAGATGAAATTGAAAAGCGCGATATGCCAATGGAATTGGTGTTATTGCCTATTGTTGAAAGTGCCTTCGATCCATTCGCTTATTCTCATGGCCGAGCGGCCGGCATGTGGCAATTTATTCCTGGTACCGGCAAACGTTTCGGTATGGATCAAACATGGTGGTACGACGGTCGCCGTGACGTTATAGCTTCAACAAAAGGTGCTTTAGACTATCTAACCTATTTGTCGAACATGTTCGATGGCGACTGGTTGCACGCGCTGGCGGCATACAACAGTGGCGAAGGTCGTGTTTCAAAAGCGATTAGAGCAAATAAAAAAGCCGGTAAGCCCACCGATTTTTGGTCGTTAAACTTACCCCGCGAGACTCGCGCATATGTGCCAAAATTATTAGCCTTGGCCGACATTTTAAAACACCGTGATGAATATGCCTTTGCGTGGCCTGAAGTAGAGAACGTAGCTGTCATCGAAGTAGTAGATATTGGCTCTCAAGTCGATTTAGCGTTCGCTGCCGACCTTGCAGGTATGACACTTAAGGAATTGCATGCGTTAAACCCAGGCTTTAACCGCTGGGCTACTGCACCGGAAGGCCCGCACCGGTTAGTTTTACCGCTAACAAAAGCCACAGCCTTTAGTGATGCGCTTGCAAAAATTGATCGCACCGATCGATTGAACTGGGTTCGCCATACGGTAAAACCTGGCGATAGCTTAGGGAAACTGGCGAATAAATATCACACCACAGTAAAAGTGATAAAACAGGTTAATGAGCTAGATTCTAACGTGATCCGTATTGGCCAACCCATCATGGTGCCAGTAGCATTGAAGGCTTTAGACAACTACGATTTATCACAAGGCGAACGTCTAGCCAGCGTGCAAAATAAAAAGCATGGCGCGTACAAAGTAACTCATACTATACGCTCAGGTGATACGTTATGGGATATTGCCCGTAAATACGGTGTAACCACGAAAAAGTTAGCAAGCTGGAACAGTATGGCACCTGGTGACACGCTTCGTCTTGGTAAAAAATTAGTGGTTTGGCAAAAGAGTAATAGCAACGCAAAAAATGCAGACGCCATTACTAAGCGCGTGACCTATACGGTAAGAAATGGCGACTCACTGTCCCGTATCGCGAATAAATTTAATGTTAGTATTAGTAACATTGGAAAATGGAATAACATCAATACCTCACGTTACTTACAGCCAGGCCAGAAGCTTAAGCTGTTTGTAGACGTCACTAGACTAAACAGCACAGGCTAAACAGTACAGGATAAGACCAATGCTAAGGATTAACCGGGATAATTTACGTAACAGTCATGAAACGCCCTGGTTAATCCTAGATTTAGTCATGCTAGGTATTTTATTTTTAAACCTAGCATGGCTAATTTTCGATGCTTTGTACGCTACCGATTTTATCTATTCTCAAATAGATGCCTTCTTTCCCGCATTAATTAACGCTTACGACCCCATTCACCACAATTTCTTGTTGGTTGATTTAGTCTTCATTAGCATTTTTCTTACTGAATTTTGTTTTAGATGGATTGTCGCCATAGTACGTAAAGAGCACTTACGCTGGTACTTTTTTCCTTTTCTACATTGGTACGATTTAGTGGGCCTAATCCCGCTTGGTGCTACACGCTTGTTCCGTTTTTTACGCATATTTTCAATTTTGCACCGATTGCAAAAGTATCAAATAATTGATCTAAACCGCACCGCTATTTTTCGCTTTTTTGCTTTTTACTACGATGTGTTTGTAGAAGAACTCAGCGACAGAATTGTGGTGAAAGTGCTTAGCGATGCGCAAAAAGACATTGCTGCAGGTTCGCCCTTGGTTGATGAAATTACCGAACAAGTCCTTGCGCCACGACGCCCTGTTATCACTCAATGGATGGCTGGGGTTATTAATCACCTCGGTCAATCGATAAGCAATGATGAACACGGTGAAGTAATACGCGAGCATGTTCGCAAAAGCGTTGGCAAAGCGGTGCGTGGAAACGCGCAAGTGTCTACCTTAAATTACTTGCCAGTTATTGGCAAAACCATCGAGAACACATTGGAAGAATCGGTAACCGATATTGTCACTATGTCATTAGTAAATTTACTGACTGATATAGACGCCCAGCGCATCGACCATTTCATCTCTGTTGGTATGCACGATTACACCCCGACTGCAGATGCATTAGATAAGGAAGTATTACAGGTGGTAAATGAATGCTTAGAATTGATGAAAGGCCATATTGCGCAACAGCGCTGGAAATCTGAGCTAGCGAAGAAAGAGGCTACGATGCCGTAACAGCACTAGCAAGGGAAACACCAATAAACAAAGCGTTGTAGATAAATAAATTAATACCTTCACCCTCAAAACTTAATGATAACTATTATCATTTCAATGCTCATATGGTAGACTTCTGGCTAATAACAATGGTTGTTAGTCTTACATTTTGAGGAAATAAAGAATGTTGAACGGTCGTAAAGGATGGTTTTACCCTTCCTTAACCGCATTAGCGATAGCGGTAGCTACATCACCTGTTGCACAAGAACAAGACGATGAAAGCCTTGAGCACATTGAAGTTAACCCTATGCAGTCGTATAGAAGTACTGCAACTAAGTCTTCTTTGCGCCCTATTGATTCGCCGGTTAGCATTAGTGTTATCGACCAAGAGCTTTTACAGTTACGCCAAGCACAAACCGTGTCAGAAGCCCTACGCTATAGTTCCGGCGTAACAACTGAAAGCCGACCCACAATCACTATTTTCGACCAGTTTACCATTCGCGGTTTCGATACCTACCAAACCTTTTATGATGGTTTACCGCTTCTAAGTAACAACAGTTGGAACCTTTATCCTCAAGTGGATGCTTTCGCTACAGAATCATTAGAGATTCTGAAAGGCCCTGCGTCATCGCTTTATGGCTTGGTTCCCCCAGGCGGTATGGTGAATCAAGTGGCCAAATACCCTAAAGACGAAGACGAAACTTTGATTCGTGCAGCTGTAGGTTCTGATAACTTATTCGAACTTGGTGTAGATACCACAGGTCAACTGACTGATAACGCGCGCTATCGCATTGTAGCGTTAGGAAGAAAACAAGATGGCTTTCAAGACACTACTGAAAATGAACGCTATACTATTGCGCCTTCTGTCACCGTAGATATTACCAAGAACACAGAACTTACGCTGTCTGCGTATTATCAAAATGACCCTGAAATGGTCCCCTCTACCCCACTTCCTGGTATAGGTACACTCTACGAAGCGCCTTATGGAAAGCTTGATGCTAGCGTTTATGCGGGTGATGAGAATTGGAACCGTTATTCTCGTGAAGTGCTTATGCTTGGCTATAAGTTAAATCATGAATTCAATAACAATTGGTCGGTTTTACAAAAGTTTCGCTATACCGATGCCGATGCACTACAGCAAAACTCTTATCATTCAAGCGAACCACCAACGGATGGTATTTACTTAACCCGCTCCGCCTACCTCACCGATGAAGAAATCGATGGTGTCACTGTCGATACCCAAGTAGCTGGGTTTGTACAAACCGGTGATGTGGCACACAACCTATTGTTTGGTGTGGATTATCAAAATTCAGACTCTACCGTAGCGTATCGCGATACTTTGACCACAGGTACCCCGGCGCTTGATTTGAGCAATATTGATAACGATCTTTTCGATGTAAGTTCGCTTCCATTAGATTTTTATCAAGAAGACCACGTTATCGATATTGAGCAAATCGGTTTCTATCTTCAAGACGAAATTCGCATCGATAACTTCACCTTCTTGTTAAATGGCCGCTACGACCAATTTGAAAGCACCGATGTGGCAGCCAATGAATATGCTGGTTTTCCTTACGGCAGCACTACAGAAATTGACCAAAGTGAATTTTCAGGACGCGTTGCAGCCATGTACACCTTTGATTCAGGCTGGCGCATGTATGCAAATTACTCTGAATCTTTCGAGCCAGTATCAGGCACTGATTCAGTAACAGAAGCAGCCTTTAAACCAACTACCGCAGATCAAGTGGAAATCGGCACTAAGTATATCAGCGGTAACGGCGCAACGACGTTTACAGGTGCTTACTTCGTACTGACAAAACAGAACGTTGTAGTAAATACATCAGACTTTGCCCAGTACACACAAAATGGTGAAGTCGAGTCTAAAGGTATAGAGCTAGAACTTAATACTCGCGTTACTAACGCGCTTTCACTACAAGCAAACGCAACGTTTCTTGATATGGAAGTGACTGAAGATACATTAGACCCCGACGTGGTTGGTAAAACACCAGTATGGGTTGCTGAAGAAAGTGCCTCAGTTTGGGCAAACTACTTTTTCGACGATGCATTAGACGGTCTGATGTTAGGTGCAGGTGTTCGTTATGTAGGCGAAACACAAGCTGACAAGTACAACTCTGATACCGTTCCTTCGTATACTTTGATTGATGCAGTTCTGTCTTACGACATGCCGCAATACGATTTGAAACTAACTGGCAGCGTAAGCAACCTTACTGACAAAGAATATGTAGGTGCTTGCTACGACACCAACAATTGTTGGTATGGTGCACAGCGTAGATTTGAAATTGGTATTGAAAAACGCTTTTAAGCGAATTGCTGTTTGATCATAAGGGCGTAGCTGATGAACTTGGCTACGCCCTTTTTTTGTTTTTCTAGCCAAATTATAAAAACGGAGATAGGCATAAAAAAGGCCAGCTAACGAGCTGACCTTTCAAGTAGATGTATGCGTAAACGCCTAGCCTCTGCGCCAAGTCGTGCCTGCAGGTCCGTCTTCTAATACTATATTTTTAGCATTAAGCGCGTCACGAGCTGCATCAGCGGCTGCCCAGTCTTTAGCTGCACGGGCATCGTTACGCTGTTTTATCAGCGCTTCAATTTCTGCGGCTTCATCGTCGTTTTCACTGCCGCCTTTTAGGTAAGTATCGGGGTCGCTTTGCAGCATACCCAAAATGGCACCTAACCCTTTAAGCACGGCCGCTAGCTTGCTGGCTTCTTCCGCGTTGTCTTTGTTACGGTTAACCTCACGTGCTACATCAAACAATACCGAAAATGCTTCTGGTACGTTTAAGTCGTCATCCATGGCAGCTTCAAAGCGCGCTAAATAACCACCGTAGCTAAGGTCAGTCGACTCATCAATTACCACACCTCGTAACGCAGTATATAAACGTTCTAATGCCGCCTTCGCCTGGGTGATGTTATCTTGCGAATAACTCAACTGGCTACGGTAATGTGCCGACATTAAGAAGAAGCGCAAGGTTTCAGCATCATGCTCTTGTAGCACATCACGAAGGGTAAAAAAGTTACCCAGTGATTTAGACATTTTTTCGTCGTCTACTTGCACCATACCGGCGTGCATCCACACGTTTACGTAAGGAGTGTCATATGCACAGCATGACTGCGCCACTTCGTTTTCATGGTGCGGAAACGTAAGATCAGAACCACCTCCATGAATATCGAAATGTGCACCTAAGTGCTTTTTGTTCATGGCAGAACATTCAATGTGCCAGCCAGGGCGACCTTCACCCCACGGCGATTGCCAAGCAGGCTCGCCTGCTTTTGCCGGCTTCCATAATACGAAATCTAATGGGTCGTCTTTATCTGATGCCACTTCAACTCGCGAGCCCGATTGAAGTTGATCTAAGTCTTGCTTACTCAACTTGCCGTAATCTGGGAATTTGCTTACATCAAATAACACATCGCCGCTTGAGGCTTGGTATGCAAAACCTTTTTCCATCAATATTTTAATAATATCGATGATGTCATCCATATGACCGCTAACTGTCGGCTCTACATCTGGCTCAAGTAGATTGATAGCCGCAAAATCTTCATGCATTTTACCAATAGTGCGCTTAGTTAACGCTTCAAAGCTTTCACCGTTTTCATTAGCGCGAGCAATGATTTTGTCGTCGATATCAGTGATATTTCGAACGTATTTCACATCGAAGCCTAGATGACGAAGGTATCGAACAAGTATGTCGAAACTAAGATAAGTGCGAGCATGCCCCATATGGCTTAGGTCGTACACGGTAATACCACACACATACAAGCCCACCTTCCCTTCTTGAAGCGGCACGAATTTCGCCTTGTCACGGGTACGGGTATTGTAAAGGTGTAGCATAAAGTGAATTCCTAAGTATAAAAATGGCCGCAAAGTTTAGCACTGTATGTCGGCAAATGGTAAGATTTTGCATTGCTTTTTAGCATCGCTACTTCCCCGCATGACTGGTTATGCGTTAATATTACCGAGTATTTACTTATTTAAAGGCAGGACACGCACAAATGGTTACTCTCAAAACAAACTTTGGTGATATCACCCTAGAATTATTTGAAGACAAAGCCCCTAAAACGGTAGAAAACTTTTTAGCTTATGTTAAAGAAGGTTTCTACGATGACACTATTTTTCACCGCGTTATTGACGGTTTCATGATTCAAGGTGGTGGTTTCACTGCTGACATGGATCAGAAAGACACGAAAGATACCATTGAAAATGAAGCAAACAACGGTGTTGCTAACGAGATTGGTACAATTGCGATGGCGCGTACTAACGATCCGCATTCAGCAACGGCGCAGTTTTTCATTAACGTAGGCAATAACAGCTTCCTTAACCACACTAGCGAATCAGTGAATGGTTGGGGCTACTGTGCGTTTGGTAAAGTGACAGACGGTATGGACGTTGTTGAGAAGATCAAAAGCGTTAAGACTGGTTCAAGCGGCTATCATCAAGATGTGCCTGTAGAGCCAGTTATTATTGAAAAAGCGGTGGTAGCCTAGTATCACTTGTTAGCGTATTAATTTATTAAACGCTAACTGTTGCTACATACCCAAATAGAGGCCGTATTGTTTTAAGTCGGCCTCTTCTTTTCAAAACGCCTTTCAAAGTTGTCCATCTTTATGTCATTTACTTACTTCATCGCTGATTTACACCTAAGTGCAGACCGCCCAGACATCACCGCGTGTTTAATGCAGTTCTTAGAAAATGAAGCAAAAGAGGCAGATGCCCTATATGTATTGGGCGACCTTTTTGAGGTTTGGATTGGCGATGATGATGTTACTCCGTTCAATACCGCTATTGCAGACGCGTTCAAATCCTTAAGCCAACATATCCCTATTTATTTTATGCATGGCAACCGCGACTTTGCTATACGCGAAGGCTGGACTAACAAAGCCGGCATGACACTCATAAACGAACCCACCGTAATAGACTTATACGGGACACCCACACTTATCACCCATGGCGATGAGCTTTGCACGAACGATGTGGCCTATCAAAAATTTAGAAAAAAATCGCGAGGTTGGTGGTGGCCAAGACTCATGCTGGCCTTGCCTTTGTGGTATAGACGCCGTGTTGCACGAAATGGCCGCGCAGAAAGTAAAGAAAACCAAAAGCACCTTAAACCGGACATTATGGATGTGACACCCACTGAAGTGGTGAAAGTCATGGAGTTACATAAAGTGCAGCGTTTAATTCATGGACACACACACCGCCCTAATATTCACTCGCTGATAGCAAATGGTAAGCCAGCAACCCGAATTGTTTTAGGTGACTGGTACGATCAAGGCAGTACATTGTGTGTGTCTAGCACAGATATTGCGTTACAAAGCCATAAATTTAAGTAACTTCTTTTCAGCCTTCTCTAAAAAAAGAACTCAACAAAGCATTCCCCCATATTGCATCAGTATGCACGTAGACGATGTTAGCTCGCTAATATAGCCCCCTTGCTTTAGCTCACTTACTAATCGGCAAAAAAATTACAGTTTATTTCAGTAACATTTGTATGCTCACCGGATTACTAATTCCATTAAATACACCATAAAAAGCGCAAAAGCCTATTCAAAAAATCGCCCTCCTTATTATGGTTTTCAGTGGATATATAAACGGAATGTGATATAAAAAGGTTAATAAAAACATCATCAGGGACGGTGGAAATGTTAGACGTTTTGCTGAGTGACGCTAATTTTTGGTTTAGCATCGCGTTAGCCACAGTAGCTATTTTATTTATTATAGAGATTATGGGGCTTGTCTTTGGCATAAGCATGGTTGGCTTGCTTGACGACATGCCTAACTCAAATATTGATGTAGAAAGTAGCTCTATTCTTAGTTTCGGCAGTTGGCTCAATTTAGATAGAGTCCCACTGTTGATATGGCTTGTGGTGCTTCTAACCATTTTCGGTTTACTCGGGTTTGTGACTAATTTTGCCACCCAATCTATCGCTAATATCACCCTGCCCGTTTGGGTTTCTCTCCCTTTTGCCGCCGTTGTCGGTACCTTATTGACTTCGAAAGTGAGTGTAATAATTGCCGCTGTAATTCCAAAGTTTCAAACTTCCGCCATTCAAAGCGAAGACTTCATTGGCGCTGTAGCGCATATTACTATTGGCATCGCATCGAAGGGGAATCCTGCAGAAGCTAAATTCACCGATGATTATTCACAGCCACACTATGTTTTAGTCGAACCTTTCGAAGACAATGAACTCTTCAAGCAAGGTGAGCGCGTTATCCTTGTTAAGAAAACCACCCGCAGCTGGTTGGCCACCCGTTATCAATAATAAATAAGAGACTGAGTATGGAAACCCTTCAAATATCAAACTTACCTTCATTACTTTTTATTGCAGGTATTATTGTTATATCCCTTATCACTATTGGGCTAATTTTTGCCAAACTGTACACTCGGGCAACGAAAGAAACAGCCTTTGTTCGAACCGGTCTTGGTGGCGAAAAAGTCATCAAAGATGGCGGTGCTATAGTACTTCCTGTTGTACATGAAATTATTCCTGTAAACATGAACACCTTACGTATTGAAGTAGAGAAAACGCAAAAAGATGCACTAATTACTAAAGATAGAATGCGAGTTGATGTTAAAGCTGATTTCTATCTACGCGTAGCGCCTAATTCAGCTGGAATTTCCATGGCTGCGCAAACGTTAGGTACGCGTACAACTCGAGCAGAAGAAGTAAAAAAATTAATGGAATCTAAGTTTGTTGACGTGCTTCGCGCCGTGGCAGCGGAGATGACCATGACCGAAATGCATGAGCAGCGTGCCGACTTTGTACAAAAAGTACAGCAGAGTGTGGCTAATGACTTGGAAAAGAACGGCTTAGAATTAGAGTCAGTAAGTTTAACTGGATTCGATCAAACCGACCTTGAGTTTTTCAATGAAAACAATGCATTCGATGCTGAAGGTAGAGCACGCTTAGCTAAAATAATTGAAGAAAAACGTAAAGAAACCAACGACATTCAGCAAGAAAACCGTATTCTTATTGAACAACGAAACTTGGCTGCTGAAAAGCAGTCTTTAGAAGTTAAGCGCGATGAAGAAGAAGCTCGCTTGATGCAAGAGCAAACTCTAGCGTTTAAACGCCAAGAGCAAAAAGCGGAAATCTCGAAGCAGCGTGAAATGAAAGAGCGTGAAGAGCGCGAAGCAGAAATTGCTAAAAACCGCGCTATTGAAGCCGCTGAAATTGAAAAATCTCGCGAAATAGAAACTCAAGAGATTGCCAAAAGCCAAGCCTTAGAGCAGGCCCGCATTCGTCAACAACAGGAAGTTGAAGTTGCCGAGCAGGTAAAACAAATAGCGGTGGCCAACAAATCGGAAGAGGAATCGGCTGCTCGTGCAAAAGCTGCTGAAGCTGAGAAAACGAAAGTTGAAAAAGAAGAAGCAGTTATCACTGCTAAATTGGTGGCCGACGCTGAGCGTAAGAAGCAAATTGAAGTCATCGATGCGCAAAAAGAAGCGGAGCGTGATGCGGTAAACATTACTGTTGAAGCAGCTGCAAAGAAAGAAGCCGCTGAAAATACTGCACAAGCCATTCTCACTGAAGCAAAAGCTAGCGCTGATGCTAAGATGCTTCAAGCCGAGGCCGATGAAAAAGTGCTTGCTGTAGAAGCTGCGGGTAAACAAGCACTCTATGAAGCTGAAAACACGCTGAAAGATGAGCAAATTGAACTGCAAAAATCGCTCGCTATGATGGAAGTATTACCTGGACTGATTGAACAAGCGGTTAAACCACTTGAAAATATTGAGGGCATAAAAATTCTTCAAGGTTATGGTCAAGGCAATAATCCGTCTGGCAATGGCCAAACCGTTGCTACAGGGGGAGGCTTAGCCGACCAGGTTACGCAAGCCGCCCTTAGTTACCGTGCAAATGCGCCAGTGGTAGATGCTATGCTTCGTGAAGTGGGCTTGGTGAATAGCGAAAGTGGTACCCTTGATGACCTACTTACTGGGAATAGTCAGATACTGACAGGCACCGCCGCCAATGCGCCAGTAGCTAGCACTCCAGCTCCGCCACAACCGGATGCACTAACTGAGTAGTTTTGAACAGCTGCTGAGACACCTAAACTAATACTGCCCCTTCATAGGGGCTTTTTTTGCCTAAAGGAACCTAGGTCGTTCTTATGATTTACTTCTTTAAACCCGAGCTCAAACTTGGACACCCACAGTTTATAGATCTAACTTGTACACCCACAGACAAAAAACCTTAATGAGCTCAAACTTGGACACCCACAGTTTATAGATCTAACTTGTACACCCACAGACAAAAAACCTTAATTAAGCTCCCAATCAGCTTTGGACATCCATACAAACCATTCTCAAGGTCAGTAGTTATCTATTTTAACTGAAGTCATAATAGTGAAACTTATTGATATCGTAGTTTCACAATATGCCGCGCCCAAGAAAATCGCTTATTAGCCTACAAGATACTCCCTACTATCATTGTGTCTCGCGTTGCGTCCGCCGAGCATTTCTGTGCGGCGAAGATCATTACAGTGGTAAAAGCTACGAACACCGTCGCCAATGGGTTGAAGACCGATTGCTCAAACTAGCCAATGCATTTGCGATAAACGTTTGTGCTTATGCCGTGATGAGCAACCACACTCACGTGGTACTGCATATCGATAGAGACGAAGCTCTTGCCTGGAGCACTGAGGAAGTTTTGTCGCGCTGGCATTCGCTTCACAAAGGCACTGAATTAACACGCCAGTATGTGGTAACTGAACAGAGGATGTTGATGTCTGATGTACAGGTTCAGGCAGTAATATCAACAGCGAATATTTATCGGCAACGTCTGTACGATATCAGTTGGTTCATGCGGTTGCTGAATGAATACATCGCACGTCTTGCAAACAAAGAGGATGACTGCACAGGCCGCTTTTGGGAGGGTCGGTTCAAGTCCCAATCGTTGTTAGATGAAGCAGCATTAGCTGCTTGTATGGCATACGTCGATTTGAATCCACTTCGAGTGGGCTTAGCAAAAACGCCTGAGACCTCTGACTTCACGAGTATTCAGAAAAGAATCACGGCGGCCAAAAAAAGCATGCAACCTAACTTTTTACTCCCCTTTACTAATAACGTTAGTAGTACGATTAAAGGCTTGCCCTTCAAACTCCAGGATTACTTAGAATTAGTGGATAGCACTGGCAGACAGATAGTGGCGAACAAAATTGGAAGCATCGACCATAGCTATTCCCCTATCCTAGTCCGCACGGGGCTACAGCATATAGACTGGCAAACTATGGTGATGGGCATTGAAAATCAATTTTCGACGTCAATAAGCCTTAATATAGCTATAGGTAAAACACAGAAACTTAAGCTAGGTTAACAAGCAACTCAGCTACTATTTGCATCGCAAGTTATCGCTTTTGTAAGAGAAGCCTAACATCTGTAATGATCTTTCAGTTAGGAAAGTCCTCTCCAAGCCCCTTGAAATAAGCTTTTAATATCAGAAAGTAAACAACCGTTAATTATGCCTATCAGCAAAACTTCTTAGACCTTACCAAATGTGGGTGTCTCAATTTTGCTCTCAATTTTGCTTATAGAAGAAGTTCTGCTCAAAGAAAACCAAATGATGGCGCTACTTATTAACTAACCACCATCTGGACTTTACCGCATCTAGCTTCCGTTGTTGCCTTTCAGCCCCTCCATTACCTTATCCATGGTGATGGGGAACTCTCTCACCCTTACGCCCGTTGCGTCGGCTATGGCATTTGCAATAGCAGCACCAGCCCCTGTAATACCAAGCTCGCCAATACCTTTGGCACCAATAGGCGATGCTTCGTAATCTGGCGTTTCTAAGAAGTCTAAAGCCACATCAGCGATATCTCGGTTTACCGCAATATGATACTCACCGAAATCTGGATTGATGAAACTCGCAGTATCAGTGTGATGATGAATGCCTTCGGTGAGTGCGTATCCTGCCCCCCACACCATGCCACCTTTAATTTGCGAAGACGCCGTTTTTTCATTAAGGATTTTTCCTGCTGAAAAAATGCCATATTGCCTTTTTAAACGCACTTCTCCTGTGTGGGTGTCCACTTCCACTTCAGCGAAATGGGCGCCGCAGGAGTACTGTTCATCGTCACCGGTATCATCCTCGCTCACCTCACCTATTTCAGTTAACGGGAATTCGCTTTCGTCGATGAGCTCCCTTAAGAGAAAACGGCGTGGTTCACTGTGGGTGTCTCGCGCATAAACCACCAGCGTGTCGCCCTCTAACGCTAATTCGCCTACAGAGTCAGGCAGCTTTTTCTCCAGAGCTTTCTTCAACGATTGTTTCAACAACTCACAAGCCTTCATTAGTGCAGAACCTGTACTAGCTGCACCGAACGAACCTCCAGAGCCACAGGAGGTCGGCAAGCTGCTGTCGCCTAGCTGCACATCAACGTTGTCCACCTGTGTATGAAAAGCACCCGCGGCGATTTGTGCCAATATAGTGTAAGAACCCGTGCCTATATCGGTCATATCCGAACGTACGGTAAGCTTCCCTGTACTATCAATGCTAATGCTGGCTGCACTTGGCACCAGCACATTCATTCGCATAGCACTTGCTACACCGTGTCCAATAACCTTTCCTTTTTTGGGGGCAGCTTTATGCTGCCAACCAAATTTTTGAGCGCCATCTTGTAAACAGTCGCCTAGTCTATGCGTAGTGAAGCGCTTGCCACTCACTGGGTGAACTTGAGGTAAGTTTTTAATTCGAAAGGTAAGCGGATCTATCCCTGCTTTAAGGGCTAATTCATCAATAGCCGCCTCAAATGCGAGTGAGCCAATGGCATCACCAGGCGAGCGCGTCGAATCAATAAGGGGGATGTCGGCATCTTTAATCCGATGCGTACTCTTTATATGCTCTGCGCTATAAGTTACTCGTGCACCAGCCCCCGAGGCCTCAGCAAATTCGTAACCCTTCGCTCGCGGCATTGCACTATGGTGTTTTATACCCCCTAATAGCCCTTCGCTGTCACAGCTTAGCTGCATAGATTGAAAACTATTTCCTCTATGAGGCGAGTTATAAAATACCTGACGCCTGCTTAGCACAACCTTCACCGGCCGCTTAAGATACCGTGCCCCTAAACAAGCTAATACGGCATCGTAATGCAAGCCTAGCTTTGAACCAAAACCGCCGCCAATATAGGGGCTTTTCACCTCAATATTCTCTGCATCCAATTCGAAAGTTACCGCTAATGCCTCCACTGCTGATGCGATAATTTGCACACTGGTGTACACCGTAAGTTTGTCGCCATCAAAATTAGCGATGGTGGCATGAGGCTCCATAGCCGCTGATATTTGAGAGGGTGTTGTGTAGTCTACGTCTATCGACACAGCATTTTTATTGTGGTCGCTATCCCCACTTTCAACATCAGCTTCAAATCCACCATCTAACGAGTCAGGCACAGTAGTAGCTTGGTCTGGTGATAAGAGCAAATCGGGTGTTTCAGCATCAATGGTATATTCAACTAGGCTTGCCGCGTAACGTGCCTGCTCTAACGTATCAGCAATCACTAACGCCACTGGCGCACCAAAATGCCGAATATGAGGCTCATTTAATACGGCTCTGCTTTGCGTAAAACGGCTTTCGCTCGCTGGCTTACTAAATGGCTTAAGGGGGCCTGCATTTTTGTAGGTTAAAACTGCATGTACACCCTCAGCATTTTCGGCTTTGTCCGTTGATAGCTGCGTTATTTCACCAATTGCAGTATCAGACGATACTAGCCACCCTGCTAACGGCTTTTCGTCAAACTGTTGCTCTGCTGCATAACGTGCTTGCCCAGTAACTTTTAAAATGCCATCTACGCGACTAATGGGCTTACCCAATACATTCTTTGAGGTATCAATTTTCATAAAGCGCTCCTTCATGGTCACCATTCTCACGCTGATGTTCATAAAGTGAATGCATCACGCTTTTAAATGTATTACGAAGCAAATCAGGTTTAAAATTGTTACTCCCGTACACCTTTGCATCGGCTAATTCAGCGTCAATCGCAAGGTCTAGCACCTCTTCAGAGAATGTCGCGCCAGTGAGTACTCTAATAGCAGAAGCGGGATACCAAGGTTTAGTACCTACCCCACCGAAGGATAAAGTGAGCTTTTCAATGGTATCGTTTTTTAGCACAAGGCCAGCCCCAACCGATACAAGCGCGAAGGCGTATGAAGAACGGTCACGCACTTTGCGATAATACTGCGTGCCGTGGCGCTGCTTAGGAATAATTACGGCAGTGATAACTTCGTCGTCTTTGAGTACATTTTCAATATGCGGCGTAGTGCTAGGTACACAGTAAAAGTCGCGAAGCGGAATGTTTCGCACCTCGCCAGTTTTAGACGTTAATGAAACCTGGGCATCAAGTGCCATCATGGCCACCGCCATATCAGATGGATGCGTGGCGATACAGTCGTCACTTGTGCCTAAAATGGCATGAATACGATTCATGCTAGTTAACGCAGCGCACCCAGAACCAGGTTGACGCTTATTGCAGGCTTTAGTGGTATCGTAAAAATAGTAGCATCGCGTGCGCTGTAACAAGTTTCCGCCTGTCGTTGCTCTATTTCGCAGCTGCACTGTCGCGCCGCTTAACAACGCTTGTGATAGTAAAGAAAGCGATGGTTGATGGTAGGCGTAATTAGCAAGTGCCGTATTGGTAACCATGGCACCAATACGAAAATAGTCATCGTTTTCAGTAATACTTTGCTCATCTTCCCATTGACTTAAATTAACTAATTGAGATGGTGTCTCAACCTGCAATTTCATCAAATCGATAAGGTTAGTACCGCCAGCGATATACTTGGCGCCGTCTTCGGTAGATAGACCGTTAATATCTTGAGTATGTTTTATATGTTGTAAGCTAAAAGGGTTCATTATTGTGGCTCCAAAGCGATAACATCTTCTATCGCATCGACAATATTGGGATAAGCGCCACAGCGGCATAAATTACCGCTCATTCTCTCGCTGATATCTTCTTTTTGTGAGTAATCAGCACTGCAAGTTACCGCACTGGGATTCTTTGCCGCTAGCTCACCAAGTAGCGCCACGCCCGAACATATCTGCCCAGATGTACAATAGCCACACTGAAACGCATCTCGTTCCACAAAGGCTTTTTGTAGTGGGTGTAATTTAGCGTCGCTATCGTTAGTTTTCTTAGCAATACCTTCAATTGTGGTAACCGATTTACCTTCTAGTTGAAACGCAAAAACCAAGCATGCATTGATACGTTCGCCGTCAAGCAATACGGTACACGCACCACATTGACCGTGATCGCAGCCCTTTTTGGCGCCAAACATGGACAAATGCTGATGTAAAAAGTCGAGTAAGGTGGTTCTTGGATCTTCAGGGAGGGGATAAGTTTCTTCATTAACAATAAGTGTAGACATGGCGTTTTCCTAAACCGTACAGCCAGCAATCCATTACTGCTCAAAGGGAGTTGGCTGAATATTTGTCGTTCACTTTGTGGTTACGCTATTCAGTTATTTTAAGTTCATAGAGATAAAACAAGTGAGATAAATTAAGAGGGACAAGTACAAAGGAATAAGTTTAGAAAAAGAAAAAGGCCGCACTCTCTTTTTATGAAGCAGCATGTTAATGCTAGTTTCATCATAAAGATGGGTGCGGCCTAGCTTTTTAAAAGTTAAGTTAGGCTATGCAATTAAGCCAAGTACATTTCGAAACTAAGTTTGAAAAGCACGTATCTAATGCCCTTACTGATAAAAGTAAGGGCCTGTCCAGCTAACTTTTTTACCGTCTATTTTCACGCTATGCTTCGCGCTTTTCGACGCATCCACATTCGAAATAATAAACAGCTGCTTTTCACCTTTCTTATCGGTAATTGAAACGCCAGTATATTTATCGCTATCAAGCACAACCTTCAAATTAGCAATACTGCTCTTGGAATTTTTTGATGACTCGCTTACCGGGCTGTATGAACCATGCGGCTCAATAACAGATACGAACAAGGTATCTTGCGTGTCTGTTCTACGAAGCATAATGCCTGGGTCGCGTCGAAGATTGAACTCGGGATCGTTAGCGCCAATTCGAGTAAACAAAATTTCATCGTTATCATCATTTACGGTGGTCAGCGTGTAGTATTTGCCATGGCTCAACCAAGAGAACTTAGCATTGTCGCCTTGTGCTTTACCACGCCCTTCTACGTACAAATGTTGATAGCCGTTATCATCGCCTAGCGGGCTTAAACTACTTGGCGATTCATATTCAAAGTTCATGTCTAACACTTGCCCCATGTAATAATATGGGAAGTCGTATTGATTTTTCGTGTCTGAATTAACACGCATAATATCCAACATGAAAGGCTTTTCGAAGTTTTCATCTTTAATCAATGCCATGGTGCGCTGCATCTTAGTGCCAGGGTAGGCATTTTCTTCAGTCGCACTCACTACTTTTACATTTTCGTCTTCGGCATCGAACGCAAAAAGGTCTGAGTGATGCTGACTAGCCACATCATACACACCGTTAAAGTGCTTTTTCTCATTGATAGACAAGGTATTGTGAGCAATGGTTGTTTTAGCCCATGTGGTATTTTCTTTTAAGTAATTACCACCGCCTTTTTGCTCAATATTCACAAAACGGGCTAAGCCATAATCTTGCAGTACTTCATCACCTTTTTCATATAATGAATAAGAAAGCTTATCGTAATGGCCGTGGCTCAAACCTTGCGCTGCATACTTGAATACTAGCGTTAATTCTTCTTCACCATGACGCAATACACCAATACCGCCCTGCTTGCCGTCAATACCATCGCTTAAGTTCACCGAGCTTTTAACAAAAGGTTCTGCTTTGCCATCACGCACACCAATAGCCGCAGCCAAACCTGATTCGTCCAACAATACTTGGTTTTGCTTTTCCACTACGCTGAGTAATTGCGGGTTCTTTTCACCGTAAAAATAGGCCAAATCTACCGCGGTTACTAATGAACTACTGTAATACGACATGCCTTTTTGACCGTCGTTAATTGGGAAAAATTCACCATCAGCATCAGATAAGTTAAGTAAAGCACTTACCCCTTTAAGTAGCACATTGTCTTTGTGTTGTAGTACTTTTAAGTCTGGGCGATTGTTTTCCATGGCCAATGCAAAGATAAGGAATGGATACATAGCATAACGCTGATAATAAGGCCCTTCGGTGTAATACCCGTCTGGCGAGAAAGGTTCTTCTAAGTTAGCGAAGAAGCCTTTGCGTTGGCCTTCTACTTTAATAGTGCCGCCGTCGTTGTCTTTACCGCCGACTACTAAGCCGTCATCTTCAATGCCATATAACGCACGCTGAATCAGCTCTTCGTCATTCATAACAAGGCCAATCATACCCACCGCGGCAATACCCCAGGTACTGTGATTGTGAACGCGGTTAAAAAACTGTGGGTTTTCTAACGAAATAAAGTCAGCGAAAGGACGGAACAGATTATTTTCGAGGGTTTCACGCTCTTCAGCTGAAAGATAATCGTAAATGGCATCATAAGCTTGGCTCATGTAAACCAGCCAGTTACTGTCATTTAAGCATTGCCAAAATAGCTTACCACGTGAATAAGAACGTTCTTGCGGATGAAGGGGTAAATCTTTATACATGGCTTCATATTGAAACAACATATCGCGAATATATTTCGCGTATTTTTCATCTTCCAATACTTGAAACAGTACACCGGCTTTTTGCGCGGTATAGAAATTTTGTTTATGGCGTTGATGCGTATAGCCGCCTGAGAAATCTTTAGGGATAGGCGTATCAATGCCCATCGCAATTTCCGCATCTACTTGGCTTTTCACCGAGGAAAGTGTCTCATCAAATAAAGGCACTTGACCCAAGTGCTCTCTCATTTTCTCAACACCAGGTTCGGTAAGAATAAGATTAGGGTGTTCTTTTGCTTGTATGGTAAACGGCGACATGCTGATACCAACGGTTAACAGAGTTAGGGTAAATTTTTTTATATTCATATTATGAGTTCCGTTTTTAACAATTCGCCTTTTTTAGAATGAATTAACAATGGGTGTAGGGTAAAAAATTGTTAATAAGAAGATAGCGAATTGAGGATTAGTACAATAACAGAACCACTCTGGTATAAAAGCTGACCACTGCGAGAAAATGCAAAAACAATCAACTATTTGTTTGAAATTTAGTCTTGCTTGGTATTTTCACTGAAAATTTGCACAGGCGGGCATTGAATAGAGGGGTAATTAAGGATGTAAATAGGATAAACGTGGCGTACCGTTTTGTGCGCCACGTTGGATAAATTATTATTAGCCCGGTTAGATTATACCGAGTTAGCTAGCACCTAGCTAGGAAGCACCGAGCTAGCGCTATCGCATCTAACTCGATAAACGATTATCCGTTACAGAAAAATTAGAAGCCTTCTAGAACAATTTTCCCAATCGCCGTACCTGCTTCTAAGGTTTTATGCGCTTCTATCAAGTTTGCCGCGTTAATCTTACCTAGGTGCTTACCCACCGTGGTTTTTACATGACCAGAATCAATCAGTGTTGCCACATCAGTAAGCAATTCACCTTGAGCACTCATATCTTCTGTTTGGAACATAGAGCGAGTAAACATGAACTCCCAGTGTAAAGAGATACTCTTTGGCTTAAGCTTTGAAATATCTAGCGCTTCTGGGTCGTCAATAAGGGCAATTTTGCCCATCGGCTTCATAATTTCAACGTACGCATCTAAGTAAGCATCAGTAGCATTCAAGCTTGCCACATGGGTAACTGGCCCAATGTTTAGCGCGGTGATTTGTTCAGCCAATGGTTGGCGATGATCAACAACATAATCTGCGCCTAACCCCTTCACCCATTGTTTAGAGCTTTCACGAGAGGCGGTTGCAATAACCGTAGCGCCGGTTAGGGTTTTTAGCAGTTGAAGCATAATAGAGCCAACGCCACCTGCCGCACCTACCACTAATACGGTTTCGTCAGTTTTCTTAGTATTGCCCGCTTGTTGTTTTTCAAGCGCCAAATGTTGGAACAATAGTTCCCATGCAGTAATTGCGGTAAGTGGTAATGCCGCCGCTTCACTATCAGACAAGCTTTTAGGAGCACGGCCAACAATACGTTCATCAACTAACTGAAACTCTGCATTAGTGCCTTGGCGCGTTAAATCACCGGCATAATAAACCCGATCGCCCACATTCAAGGTTTGCACATCGTCACCCACCTCAACCACTTCACCTACGGCATCCCAACCTAAAATTTTTGGTTCGCTATTTTCAGGTGAAACACGTTGGCGAATTTTAAAGTCTACCGGATTAACGGCAATGGAATTGATTTTAACCAGCACATCACGTCCCGATGCAGCAGGCTTGGCAAGCTCTACATCCATTAGTGCGTTTTCATCTGTTATAGGTAAAGATGTAGTGTATCCAATTGCTTTCATCGAGAAATCCTCTTCTGTTTAACTAACTTACTGAACGAATGTGCATATTGATATGCGATGAGAACATAATACGCCTTGACTGTTTCAAATTAAACAGCACAATATTTGAAACATTTTCAATAAAAAATAGATAATCTATGTTACTTGAAGATCTCATTGTTATTTTAAAGGTAGCGGAGTTTCGCAGTATTACTGCCGCAGCATCTAGTTTAGACATGCGCACAGCAACAGCCAGTGCTGCAGTTAAACGAGTTGAAAGTACGCTGGGTTCAGACCTTTTTATTCGAACCACTCGCTCCCTTCGTTTATCTGCCGCGGGTGAACGCTACTTACCCATTTGCGAGCAAGCCATCACTATGCTTGAACACGCAAAGCAAAACTTGCAAGAAGATACGGGCAATATTGAGGGCGAATTACGCTTAGGTTTATCGTCAGATTTAGGCCGTAATGTTATCGCCCCCTGGCTTAATAGCTTTATGGATGAGCACACCCAGATCACCATAAAACTGCATTTAAGCGACAGTAATATCGATTTTTATCGTGACCCCGTTGATATCGCCCTTCGGTATGGCTCGCCAAACGATGCCAGCTTGTACGGTTTTAAAATATGTGAAGTCCCTAGGCTATTGGTAGCCTCCCCCACTTATTTAGAGAAACACGGCACACCCAAAACCTTAGAAGACCTACCGAAACACAACGGCCTTTTTTACCAGCTGCGCGATATTATTTATAACGAGTGGGAAGTTACCCGCAACAATCAGCCTGTAAAAATTAAAATGCAGGGAAACCGTGCTGCTAACGACGGCGACATGGTGCGCAGATGGTGTGTGAATGGCCATGGCCTGGCGGTAAAATCGAGTTTGGATATGTGTGACGACCTACTTAATGGCCGCGCAGTGGCGTTAATGCCTGAATACATTGTTAAACCTACCCAATTATGGCTAATCTGCCCGAGCAGACAAACCATAACGCCAGCGGTAAGGTTATTAAGAGATACCCTTAGGACGCACTGCCAATATCAACTACAACAACTTGTAGCGGCAGGTGTTGTTACCGAAGATCGTATCTAAATCGTGATGAGTCCACTAGGGGTGCCGCACTCAGGGCCCTGTTGTTGAACATGGTCAATTAAGGTAGGGAAAAAGCTTAGAAACAGGCTATCTAAGGTTGTGAAGTTTGCTTCTATATCTTGCACGCACTGAGCAAAGTCATTTTTAAATCTTATGCGTTTCGCGACTGCCTGTATGGCATAACCTATCCCTTCAAATTGTGCATAGTCTGCAAACCAATTTTGCGTAATCATGTGTGAAACACTGCGCTGCATAGGCGTGGGCATAATAGGCAGATTTTTCTCTAATAACAAAAAGCTGTGATCACAAAATGCTTCAAAGGAAATGTTAGAAAACCGCGC
The DNA here is from genome assembly GCF_032925565.1 of Alteromonas sp. CI.11.F.A3. Taxonomy (NCBI): domain Bacteria; kingdom Pseudomonadati; phylum Pseudomonadota; class Gammaproteobacteria; order Alteromonadales; family Alteromonadaceae; genus Alteromonas; species Alteromonas sp. CI.11.F.A3. The sequence goes on along the minus strand of NZ_CP136708.1, from coordinate 1,953,389 downwards.
CCAATGGGTAATTAATAGATGGTCGAATAGCATATCTATTGCCACGGGCGCAAAGCGCCTATGCTCTGGTTTAAAGAGTGCTTTGGCTTGTTTCACGCTGGCATGACTGTCAGTAAATCTATCTACCGTATAGTGGTTTTCCAAGCCCTTGCTAACCCTAAGGCTAAGCGTGTCGAGTGCAATACCTTTGCGAAAATCACCAAGTAAATTTCCATAGTGAGAATCGGCATTGGGCTGGGCTAAAAAAAGATGTGCGAGGTAATTCATGGTTCTATTATACCCAAATAGCTAGCAAATCGTTTACCCCATTAATATTGTTTTAGTATTTACTACGTCCCCATCGGTTCGAAGTGTGAATGTGGTACAATTACGGTTTACGTTAGCCCTAATTTAGTTTTAAAGACCGTGAATACGATAGAATTACTTGCCCCTATAAATACGTTTTTACACGCTACAACACCAGATGCGTGGGTTGAAGAAGCTACCAAGCCTGAAAACTTTTCGATGCTGCTTTTAGATCATTTGATTTGTGAGCTTAAAGCATCTCAATCGGCCATGTTTCTTATTCGAAAATATGCTGTTGATAAAGAAAGTAGCGATGCCCTTTTGGCGTGGCTGCAACCTTTCGAGCAATACGTGTACAAGCGCGAAGGCGACTGGCGAGACTTACCGTCTAAAAACAAACTGTCTAAGTCTGTTATTCCTCGTTCCGACTCAAAATACGGCCAAGATCTTATTGATAAAATGGTATTACTGATTAAAGAAGAGTTACACCACTTCTTTCAAGTATTGGAAATGATGGACCATTTCGATATTGAGTATCGAAGCATAACGCCCTCGCGCTACGCAAAAGGGTTGCTAAGACACGTTAAAACCCATGAACCTGACGCATTAGTTGATAAACTTATATGCGGTGCTTACATCGAAGCTCGTTCTTGCGAGCGATTTGCGAAATTAGCGCCCCACGTTGATGCAAAGCTTGGTGAGTTTTATATTTCATTGCTTCGCTCTGAAGCGAGGCATTATCAAGATTACTTATCGCTAGCCACGGACATTGCGGGCAAAGACATTTCACAAAGGATTGCTTACTTTGGTGAGGTAGAGGCGGAATTAATCACCACCAGTGACAGCGATTTTAAATTCCATAGCGGGCTTCCAGCTTAAGGCATTGACGAAGCACTTATAGGCTTTAAAACCAGAAGCGTTTACCTGTGATAATGCGTGGTGTCATGCCACGCTTTCAACTAATTATTTCTTACCACCTTTTCTCTTTGAGTCTTGTTTACTTATTTTTATTCATACCTTTTTTCTTGTCTGAATGTTCTTCTCTAGTTATTTGAATGCGCTTATCTGGCTGCTCTCAACTAATTGATCTCGCCTGATGCTCATACCTGATGGCTTTTACTTGGTTGCACTTATCTGATTAGTCTTCTTTTACTTGGCTAACCGGGTCGATAGCACCGCCTTACCTAAGATAATCCTTATATTTATTAAGCTATTTAGCCTTCAATTCGTTTAAATTTCTGCCTGATTTCGACCCATATTGGTGCACCTTAGTAATTTAGTTTAATAAGTGCGTTTTAGGGCCGAATTTTTACACTATTTATTTGACTGATTCATCATCCTGTAGCAAAATTGACGTGTAAATTAAATGTTGCATTTTATACTTTAGTATTAACATTGATTCTTATAAAAAATAATACTCTTCAGACTTTCTCAGAGGCGAAGGACAATGCTTTTAAACCATGTTATTGGGATGTACACGCATCCGAAAGAAGAATGCCGTAATATCGATAGACGCCAAGAAACATTTTTCTACGCATTTAGCCACATTGCTATTATTGCGTTAATACCCACTATTGTGGCGTATTACTCAACGGTCTATACGGGCTGGAGTATGGGCGGAGAGCTCATCAAATTAAGTGAAAGCAGTGCGCTATTAATGGCGACGGGTATGTATTTTGGCTTAGTTGCTGGCGTAGTAGCCTTGGCAGTCGTTATTCACGAGCTCGCTAAAGCGTTTGAATCATCAACCACTTTCACGCAATCATTAGAGTTAGCCGCTTACACCGCTACCCCATTATTTATGGTGGGCTTTGCAGGTTTGTATCCCGAGCTTTGGGTGGTTATGACTGCACTACTAGTAGGTGTGAGTTATTCAGTCTATTTACTTTTTTCTGGTGTGCCTTTGTTAATGCAATTGCCGCAAGAAAAAGGATTCATCTATTCAAGCTCAGTAGTTACCTGTGGGCTCGTGTTAATGGTTATTTTAATGACTGGCGCAGTATTATTGTGGGGTATTACAACAGGCCCTATTTTTGCCAGCTAGTGGTAAGTAAACAGAAGATGTGAATTGCTTCACCCATTTTGCCAAAAAGTAATGAACACAAAAAAGCCGCTTAATAGCGGCTTTTTTTATGAGTATGACCCATCCTAAATAGCGTTGACACTTTTCAAACTTAATTTGGAGAGTGCAATGAAACCAAATAGTAAAAGAACTCAACGTGATTATTCACTCGCTTTTAAACTGGCAGTTGTAGACCAAGTTGAAAAAGGCGAATTCACATATAAACAAGCGCAAGATCACTACGGAATCCAGGGGTGTTCAACTGTTTTAGTTTGGCTTCGTAAGTATGGTCGTTTAGATTGGATGAATGGAACACCGAAGTTTCTAAAGCGAGGCCACGTCGTGGATAAACCTAAAACAGAACTCACTCCCGAACAGCGAATTAAAGCGTTGGAGAAAGAGCTTGCTGATACGAAAATGAAAGCTGATTTCTTTGAAGCGGTCGTAAATGTCCTTGAAAGTGACTATGGAGTTAGCGTTGTAAAAAAGCGCAAAAGAAAGTCATCCAGGAAAAAGTGATATACGGGGTTTCCGTTTCTAAAGCTTGTCGTTACCTGAACATATCTCGGCAAGCCTACTACCAACACTGTGCTCGCTCCCTTAAGCGCGAAGCGCATGAGGATAGAGTTATTCAATTTGTCCGACAGGAGCGAATGACTCAGCCTCGTATCGGAGCTCGGAAGCTTAAGTATCTGCTTGCTAAGGTGAAGATAAATATTGGCAGAGACCACCTCTTTAATTTACTGAGAGAAAAACGACTACTGGTGCCGACAAAGCGCGCCTATCACAAAACAACGAACAGTCATCATCGGTTCCGTTGTCATCCCAACCTTATCAAAGCGGGTTTTAAAGCAGACAAGCCTAATCAGCTATGGGTAGCGGACATTACATACTTACCGACGCGAAGTGGAGAGAGTTACCTAAGTCTCATTACTGATGCTTATTCACGGAAGATTGTGGGCTATCAGGTTGACGATAATATGAGAACTGAATCAGTTAAGAAGGCGTTCACACTAGCACTTAAACAAAAAACGACAAATGAAAAGCTTGTACATCATTCTGATAGAGGCATACAGTATTGCTCTGAAGAGTATCAAAAACTCCACAACAAGTATAACGTCCAATGCTCCATGACAGATGGTTACGACTGCTATCAAAATGCTCTTGCAGAGCGAATAAATGGTATTCTGAAAAACGAATACTTGCTTACAAAACCTCGTAATTTAGAGGAGGCGAGAAAGATGGTCGCCGAATCCGTAGCAATCTATAATGACAGGCGGCCACATATGGCTCTAAAATACAAAACGCCCGATGAAATACATCGGGCGTTTTAACCGAAATAAGTGTCAACTTATTCTAGGACAAGTCAGTAAAGCACATAGCCAAAACTATCTGCTGGGCAATTGACCTAGTCGTTAGAATCGATATTGTGCATATCTAAATTGCTCAATTCTGCTTGCAGAATAGGCGCTTCACGAGACTTTTCTCCACGCGAGATATCAATACGTTCAAGGTAGTCTTGGTCTACATCACCGGTAATATAATTGCCGTCGAAAACAGAGGTTTCAAAACGTTGAATTGAATCGTTTTCTTCTCGTACTGCTTCAACCAAATCAGTGATATCTTGGAAAATAAGACCATCCGCTTGAATAAGGTCAGCTATTTGATCGATTTCTCGGCCATAAGCAATCAGTTCGTTGGCGGAAGGCATGTCGATACCATATACGTTAGGGAAACGTATTTCAGGGGCTGCTGAGGCGAAGTATACCTTTTTAGCACCAGACTCTCTGGCCATCTCAATAATTTGTCCAGAGGTAGTACCGCGAACAATAGAGTCATCAACCAACAACACATTCTTGCCTTTAAATTCAGACGAGATAGCGTTTAGTTTACGGCGCACAGACTTCTTACGCATAGTTTGGCCAGGCATGATAAACGTGCGGCCAATATAGCGATTCTTCACAAATCCTTGGCGGTATGGCAACTCTAAGGTATTGGCAATTTGCAGTGCCACATCCATAGAGGTTTCAGGAATAGGAATAACAACATCAATGTCTAAATCGCTCCATTCACGGGCAATTTTTTCACCTAATCTGCGGCCCATGTTCACGCGCGAAGCGTAAACTGAAATACCGTCGATAAAGCTATCTGGACGTGCAAAGTAAACAAACTCAAAAATACAAGGTGAGGTAATGGGGTTCTCAGCACATTGTCTAGTATGAAGCTCACCATTTTCAGTAATGTACACTGCTTCACCCGGCGACACGTCACGGATGAATTGGAAGCCAACTGCATCCAGTGCCACACTTTCAGATGCTACCATCCACTCTTCGCCAAGCTCTGTCATACGCTTACCTAGCGCTAACGGGCGAATACCGTGTGGGTCACGAAATGCCACGATACCCTGGCCGATAATAGCGGCAACAACCGCGTAAGCACCACGAATTTTCTTATGTACTTTGGTGACGACTTCAAAGATATGCTCAGCAGTAACACTTAGCCCTGCCACCTGCTGTAGCTCGTGAGCAAGAATGTTTAATAATAACTCTGAATCAGATGTGGTGTTGATGTGACGACGGGCAATTCGAAATACTTCTTCTTGCAGATCGTGAGCATTGGTTAAGTTACCATTGTGCGCAAACGCAATACCAAACGGTGAGTTCACATAGAAAGGCTGTGCTTCTGCTGAGCTCGAGGTGCCAGCAGTAGGATAGCGAACATGCCCAATACCCATATTGCCCGATAAGCGTTTCATATGACGCGTATGAAATACATCACGAACCAAACCATTTGCCTTACGCAAATTAAACATATTTTGGTCGATGGTCATTATTCCAGCGGCATCCTGTCCACGATGTTGGATTACCGTTAAACCATCGTACAAAGACTGAGCTACTGGTGTTTTACCAACTATTCCGACAATACCACACATGTGCGTTACCTATATCAAGCGGGATTTAAGAAACTGGAGGAGCCTTTCACATACGTGAAAAACCACTCAATAATGACACCAAATTCGGGAATAAGTACCGACGTTTGCCACCACTGCGATGAGGCAGCAGCAGAGAAAGTGTCCATGAAAAAGAGAAGCGCACTAACGATAAGAACTCCGCGGAGCGCTCCAAATACAATGCCTAAAACGCGATCGGTACCTGACAGGCCTGTTGCCTGAACCAGTTGCCCAATTGCAAAATTCAACATGCCGCCTAACATCAGAGTTGATACAAATAAGGCGGCAATGGCAGCGCCATTTCGAAGATAAAAATCATCGATGGCAGTAAAGTATACGGCTAAGTCGGCATAAAAATGGCTGGCAATAAAGAGTGCGCCAAACCATACCACAAGAGAGATGGCTTCTTTAACAAACCCTCTAATGAGGCTTATTAAGGTAGATACCGCAACGATACCCAATATGGAAAAGTCTACCCAGTTCATTGTCTCTTAATTGCGTTATAGTCGCGGAAGTTGTTAGTAGCGACATGCCGTTGGCGAGATGGCGCGCATTCTAACAGAAGCCAGAAAAATTACCAATGTGTAATATTTCTAGCCTCTAATTTTTACGGCGTAAAAAGTACTGTGTACCTATCGGTTTACACTATTCTACTTTGAACGTGGTGACCTTCCCTTTAAGGTCGGTGAGTTCACGCAAATGGGGCAATGCAGCCTCTAATTTTTGCTTTTCTAAGTCTGGGCCAACAAACACTTTGTTGAGCGGGCCTGAGTTAGTCATTATCCGGCGACTAAACGCACGGTATCCCGCTTTTTCAAGCTTATTCAATAGTGATTTTACGTTTTTCTCGTGGCGAAAGCTGCCTAGTTGTATCACCCAGCCTGCGTCATCCACTGTGGATGAGTCTGGTGCTTCAACAACGGTTTGACTAGCTAGAGAGTCTTCCGGCGTTATTGACGCCTCTACGGGCTCAGCTAACGCTTGAGTCTCACTGGGCGCTGACGTTGGGCTTTCATCATCCAGCGCCTTATCGTCCGTTACCGTAACGGGCAACTGTGCAGCTTTAGCTACCCGCTCGCTCGGAAAGGCTTCGGGCTCTACAATGGGTTTCTTAGGAGGACTTGCAGGAACAGATACAAACGGTTCTTTATTGGTTTGCTTCTTGCCATCGAGAAAGTCTGGTAAAAAAATAACTGCCAGCGCCACAATGATGATGGTGCCCACGAGTCTATTCTTTAATGCCGACGTCACTATTATCTCCTGTTGAACTTATTGTTCGTTTTTATTGTTGTTCATTTGCGTTGGTATAATCTAACACTTCAGCCACGGTAACAAAGGAACCAAAGACCAAGATAAGTTCGCCTTCATGGTAATCATTTCGTGCTGCTTTATAAGCACTTGTCACATCAAAGAAGGTTTGGGTACGGCTTTTATCAAGCTGAGCATCCAAAAGTGCACCCGCCAGCACGTCTGCATCGCAGCCTCGAGGGCCTGATGTACTTGCTAGGTACCATTGTGCATTCAGCGACGACAAAGGCGCAAGGGTTTCTACAATAGATTTGTCTTTTAACATACCCACTACTACGCGTATTTTACTTGCGGGGTAACGTGTAAGCCATTCCTGCATTGCTTTAGTTGCTTGGGGGTTATGCGCGACATCCACCACTACTAGCGGGTTGTGACTAATTTCTTGTTGACGGCCGGGTAAACGGGTATTGGCAATGATCTGCCTTATCGCCGTTTCATCTGGTAGTAAGTCTAATAACTCTAGTGCTGCAAGTGCCGTAGCTACGTTTTGCAGCGGAATGTGGGGGTATGGTAGTTGGGTAAATTCAGAATGCTTGCCCTTCCATTCCCACGTTCGACTAGTGCAATGCTTAGGGCTACTATCTGCTACAGCATTTTTAACGATGAAAAAGTCTTGTTGTGCCCAACGCCCTTCGACATTTAGTTCAGAAGCTATTTCTCGTAGCGAGTCTGGTGGCAAAAGCTCACCAATAACGGCTTTACCATTTTTTCGCATAATACCGGCTTTTTCGCGAGCGATGGCTTCGCGGGTATCACCTAGCCAGTCTTGATGATCGAGGTCGATGGTAGTAATGATGGCTAAATCTGGGTCGAGAATGTTAGTCGCATCTAGCCTTCCCCCCAGTCCCACTTCCAATACGGCCACATCAACACACCAATCCTGCATCATTTTCATTGCCGCTAAGGTGCCGAACTCAAAATAAGTTAACGTGATATCGCCACGGGCTTTTTCGATAAGCTCGAAAGCGCGGCAAAATTCGCTTTCTTCAGCCAATTCACCGTTTAGCCGCACGCGTTCGCAGTAACTCACAAGATGAGGAGAGCTAAATACCGCGACGGTTTTACCTTGCGCAAGCATAGCTTGCTCTAACAAGCGGCACGTCGTGCCTTTGCCGTTCGTACCGGCAACGGTAATAAGCAGAGCGTCTTTTAAATGGATACCCATGGCATTGGCCACAGATTTAACGCGTTCAAGCCCCATATCAATGGCACTTGGATGGATAGATTCAAGATGAGAAAGCCACTGACTCAACGAGGTTGTTGAGTCAGCATTTTGATTTTTTTGTGTATTCACTAATTCTGATGATGCAGCTTAAGTAACAAGCCGTGTAATTTATCACGCATTTCTCTGCGGTCAACAATCATATCAATCGCGCCCTTCTCAACAAGGAACTCACTACGCTGGAAACCTTGTGGTAACTTTTCGCGTACGGTTTGCTCGATAACACGAGGACCAGCAAAACCAATCAAGGCTTTTGGCTCAGCAACGTTAACGTCACCTAGCATGGCTAAACTAGCAGAAACGCCACCCATCGTTGGGTCGGTTAGTACAGAAATGTAAGGCAAACCTTTTTTGCTCATTTTTGCCAATGCTGCAGATGTTTTCGCCATTTGCATGAGCGACATAAGCGCTTCTTGCATACGTGCACCGCCACTGGCAGAGAAACAAATAAGTGGCGTGTTGTTTTCAAGACAAGCATTGACTGCTGCAACAAAGCGAGCACCTACCACAGAGGCCATTGAACCACCCATAAAGGCAAATTCGAAACTGGCTACTACTACTGGCATACCTTTTAGTTTGCCCTGCATAACAACCAAGGCATCTTTTTCATTGGTTAGCTTTTGCGCAGCGACAATACGGTCTTTATAACGCTTTGAATCTTTGAATTTCAAGATATCTTGTGGTTCGAATTCACCACCAAGTTCTACGCGGTCACCTTCATCAAGAAAGCCGTCTATACGGCGACGGGCCGTAATACGCATATGATGATCGCACTTAGGACAAACTTCTTGAAGTTTTTCCAACTCGCTTTTGTACAACACAGCTTGGCAAGAGCCGCATTTTGTCCAAATCCCCTCAGGTACATTACCTTTTGTGGATGTTTGCGTACGCGGAAGAATTTTTTGAATCCAGCTCATGGAAAAGGAATCCTTTATATTTATTAGCGCACCGACACTGTTTTTTCATTCGTGCTTTGTGTCAGTACTACATGAATATTTCGGTTACTTTATTGTAGCGCAAGAGAAAAATACGCACTACGTTAGTACAACCACCTAATATAGCGCGCTATTAGACCACAATACAGTAAAATGGAAAAAACAAAACTGGTCTAAGAAGTTGAACGGTAACCCATTGCTACCGTTCAGAGGTATTCAGGCTTTTAAGATTCTGGAAGAAAAAGAGGCCCAAGAGGCGATTTTGGTATGCCGAAGTGCTCAGGGTAAGTTACATCAACCAAATACAACCCGTTAGGTTTAGCGGTAGTAGCGGCTTTAGCACGGTCTTTTAAAGTAAGTAGATGGGCCATCCAATCGACAGGTTGCTCCCCTGCCCCAATGCAAAGCAGTGAACCAGTGATATTTCGTACCATATGATGCAAAAATGCATTCGCACGAATATCCAACACCACATAACGACCTTGTCTATGTACACTCACGCTACTCACTGTTCGGTGTGGCGTTTTGCTTTGACACAGTGATGCCCGAAATGTAGTGAAATCGTGCTCACCTACCAGCGCCTGTGCGGCTTCATGCATTTTCTTAGCGTCTAACTCTCGATATTCGTGAGTTACACCATTGTGCAGGATAGCAGGTCGCATACGTGAGTTATAAATAACGTAGCGATAACGACGGTGAGTAGCCGAAAAGCGGGCGTGAAAATCATCAGAGACAGGCCTAGCCCATGTTACGGCTATTGAGTCAGGCATGTTAGCATTAATGCCAAGTGTCCAAGCACGCTCTGGGCGCTCTACATCGCAGTCAAAATGGACTATTTGGCCAGTTGCATGCACACCGGCATCGGTGCGACCAGCACAAAATACTATAATAGGCTTATTTGCGATAACGGTGAGTGCTTTCTCTAGGTATTCTTGCACGCTGGACACGTCTTTTTGACGTTGCCAACCATGTACCGATGCACCATCATACTCGATGCCTAAGGCGATTCGCCCCATGTTTCAAACACCTCTAAATAGAAAAGCCGCTAAGTGTAGTCATACCGCACTCAACATGCAATTAACTGATGGATTTTAAAATACTCTCAGCTTCTTGCTTTTGTTCTTCACTACCTAGATTCATCACATCTTCGAGTAATTCCTTCGCTGCAACAATATCATCCATTTCTAGATAAACACGTGCAAGGTCGAGGTTAGCGTTTTGCCCAGCATCTTTATCAATATCAATCACGTCATCGGCATCATTAACACCGGTGAAATCAGAAAGGCTTACGTCTAAATCAAGTTCTGCACTGTCTGGGTCTATCTCGTTGTCTTCGCCATCATCCATAAGCGCTTCTACATCCAAGAAGTCTTCTGGCGGTGTACGTGACTCGGCTTCAGCATCGAGATCCACATCGTTTAACAACGCACTTAAATCTAAATCTGGGTTATCTAGCTTAAGTTCAGGCTCTGGGCCATCTAACTTAAGCTCTGGGCCATCTTCTAGGTTTAAGCTTTCTGTAGATTCAGTGGTATCAGCTTCAAGGCTTGGTTCATCTGCCTGCTCTGATTCAATGCTTTGCAGTAATTCATCAAACTCTGCACCATCTAAATCGTCAAATATCTCTTCTTGTTCTGATTCTTCAGTACCTGATAACCAGTCATCTAGTCCTGGCACATCTTCTAATTCGTCGAAGTCGCTGGGATCTTTTTCTGTGGCTGACGGCTCTTTATCCGCTGAAGGCTCTTCATTCGCTAAAGGCTCTGGCACCACGCCATCGACTTCATGTTCTAATTCAAACTCGTCAATTTCATCGAAAGCGCTATCAAGAATACTGTCGTCATAGTCGTCGCTTTCTGGCTCTGGCTCTGGCTCTGGCTCTGGCTCTGGCTCTGGCTCTGGCTCTTCAGCATCATCGCTCAACTCACCAAATGTAGGAATATCATCCATCATTTGTTTATCAAACGCCGCTAACGCATCATCAAGCGGGTCGGCTTCGGCTTCGGCTTCGGCTTCGGCTTCGGCTTCGGCAAGAGGCTCATTAGCGTCTGGCTCTATGTCAAAAGTATCTTCTAAATCATCTTCATTAATTTCATCATCAGCGTCGGGCTCGTCTGGCGAAACCTCTTGCCCCGTCTCAATGTCAGAATCAAGCTCAGAAAGTAAATCGTCAGTTAGTAGCTCGTCTTCTTCGTCGCTGTCACTTTCTTCATCGCTCTGGCTTTCTTTATCGCTGTCGATTTCTTCATCATCGCTGTCGATTTCTTCATCGCTGTGGGCACCATCTACACTTTCGGGGTCAGCTGATTCTAAAGCATCTTCTGAGTCGTTCTCTTGAATATCCTCACGGGTATCCTCAAGTGCATCTTCGCTGTCATCGTTATCAAAGTCGAGTTGAGCTTCCGCTGGCGAAGCTTCATCTACTATTTCGTCTTCGTTAAACCCATCTACGTCGTCTTGCGACTCGGCTTCTTCTAGCGAAGCTATATCTTGTATTTCTGCTTCAGGATCATCAATGACTTGATCAGCGGAACCTAAAGACTCGAGCTCTTCAAAAGGCTTATCGTCGTCTAAATCTGTTTCATCAGTTTCTAATTCATCTAAAACTAACTCATCGTCATTTTCGTCTGCTGGACGCGGCTCATCAACAACAAGCTCGGCCTCTGGCTCACTATCGGCGTTAACAGCCGCTAGCAACTCATCGGCTAATGCATCGTGAGTTTCGTCTTCAACGTCACTCTCAGGCTGCGCACTGTCATCACTGGTAATGGCTTCTTGTTCTTGGTCTAGCTCTAGGCCTGCTGCCTCTGCTGGCTCATCTATTGTTGACTCAGCATCTTCTATCGCTTCTTCTTCGATAGGCGTATCGATATCATCTAGCCCGTCGACTTCATCTTCACCGTCAAGCGCAATTTCTTCTGCGGTATCTTCCAGCGCTTCGTCTAGTTCATCTAGCTTTGATTCTTCAGGCTCTGTTGACTGAGCAGTGTCTTCAGGTACGTCCTCAGCAAGCGCGTCATTAACGGGCTCTTGTTCAACGGGCTCCTCTTCAACCGGCGACTCTTCAACATGCTGTTCTTCTGCGAGCTCGTCATCGTCAGCAGGCGCTTCGTCAACAAGGTCTTGGTCAGACTCATCAAAATCATCAACTTCTTGCGGCTCGATTTCATTGTCTAACGGCGCATCAGGCTGAGTTTGTTCAAAATCACTGTCGATGCCACTGTCGATATCAGCTTCAAGTTCAGCAAGAAGCTCATCTGCAAGGGCATCGCCGGAATCTGCGTCTTCATCTGATTCAATATCTGCTTCTAACTCAGCGAGTAAATCATCAGTAAGAGGATCATCAAAGTCACCATCAACTTCTGGAGCTTCAGTAGCAGTGGTTTCTTCAGGCTCATCTTGAGGCGCTTCGTCTGGCTGGTTTTCAGCTTCTAGTTCAGCTAATAAGTCGTCAGTAAGGGGGTCATCAAAGTCGCCATTTTCGTCGAAGGCAGGCGTAGCTTCATCTGCTGCTTCGGGCGCTAATGCATCATCTTCGGAATCAATACCCGCTTCTAGTTCTGCGAGCAAATCGTCCGTTAACGGATCATCAAAATCAGTTTCTGCTAATTCAGGTTCCGCTTCTGGTTCAACACCTTCATCATCCGATTCAATGTCAGCTTCAAGCTCGGCGAGTAAGTCATCTGTGAATGGGTCAGAAAAATCATCATCTGCAGATTCATCTTCCTCAGGAGCACTCTCTTCTTCAAGAGTATTTTCATCAAAGCCCAACTCTTCTTCACTTTCTGCCTGCAATTCGGAAATTAAATCATCAGACAGGGGATCAGAGAAATCATTTGCATTCTCCATGTCTTCAACATCAATTTCATCTAGGTCGTCAGTAATATTGTCTAGGCTCTGAATGGCTTGTGGCGAAGGTGCTGAGCTAACGGACTCTATTGCATCTTCTTCGCTTTCGCCGTCTTCAGCGCTTTCATCCCCGGCTTCGTCTAAGCCACCCATCATTTCTATTTGCTCAATCTCGTTGAGCAAATCATCAGTAATACGATCGAGTTCTTGGTTCTGCTGATTAATTTCATCATCAAGCTTATCAATCATATCTTCATTGATAAGCTCATCTTTACTGTCTAGCTCATCTAACAGTGTTGGCTCTGGCGCATTTTGTTCAAGTAAATCATCAATACTGATTTCAGGTGTTTCGTCTTCGTCATCAACACTGGGTAAGGTGGCAGTATCTTCTTCGCTTTCATTCGATGCAGACTGTGCGGCTTCAAAAATGTCGTCTACTGAATCACTCGTGGCGGCTTCTGCCATTGCGCCATCTAAAATATCATCAATATCAAAGTCGTCATCTAAGGCGTCGGGTTCAGACGCATCTGGCGCTTCTTCAATATCGGTTTCGTCTTGCGCTTCGTCTAACTCTTCACCAAGGTCTGAGTCTAAAGAATCGTCAAAGCCAGCTAGGTCATCATCGTCATCACCAGATAAATCAAACCCTTCTAAACTGTTGTTTTCGTCTTCACTCAGCTTATCGGACAAATCATCATCATCGAACAAACTATCTAGCTCGTTCTGATCAAGCTCTTCGCTGCCCGACTCAAATAAATCATCGGTATCGTCTTCTGGCACCAACATGTCATCATCAAGGTCGCCGAAGGTTTCTAAATCATCATCAAGACTTTCTTCTAGTTCAGAGGTAAGCACATCATCAAGCAAGTCGTCGTCGTTGAAAAGATCGTCATCCGTCAGCTCCATGCTATCGCCAAGATCTGGCTCCAGTGCACTGGCCAAGTCAGCCATGTCAGTATCTGGTACTGGCACATCATCAGAGATTTCTGGAACTTCAGGTGCTTCCGCAGCTTCAGCTGGCTTACGTTTCAACAACCAAGCAATTAGCCCGCCTACCAATAATAAGGTAAGAATGCCGGAACCTATAATCAGAAGCATCGGGCTAGAAAGCGAACTCCACATCGATTTTTGTTTTTCTGCTTCTCGCTGCATTTGCTCGGCTTTCATCATATCGAGCAGCTCTTGCTGTAGCGCCACTTGCGTATCTATTTGTGATTTAACATCGCCTTCAACCTGATTACGAAGCTCTTGAAGTTCACCGTTGACCTCGTCTACTCGTTCATACAGTTTGCGATTTTCATTTAACAAGGCTTCCACGTTTTCTAAAGACGCAGCAAATTGCATCCGAAGTTCATCAAACTGACGGGTTTGCTCTTGATCTAAACGCGTTATTTTCTGTTCTATATTGGATTGGGTTTGGCTTAAATCGTTTTGATTCACCAAAGGCGCAGGCGGCTTGATGTTTCGTACGCTGCTACCGGGTTTATTTAGCAACTCAGCGAAGGTTCGCTCGTCACTTTCTGCTCGAATTTGTGCTTGTCTAGCATCGATACGAGAAATATACCGTTCTGAAGGCAACTTCAGCATTGAACCATCAACTAATAAATTTAAGTTCTGCTGTTCAAATGCATTGGGGTTAAGTTCGTAAATAGCTGACATAACCTGATAAACCGACAGGTTATTATTTTGACGATAACGCTCAGCTATACGCCAAAGGGTATCTTGAGAATCAATGGGGCCGTATTCTAATCCAGAATACTGGCTGGTCGCGTTCTTGGGCCCTTTCAGCAGGGTAGCGCGTTCCTGTGCATCGACATTATTGTGGGGGGCTAGTAAACATAAAGTAAGTAAAACTAAGCCCGTCAAATGCAATTTCATAGCAATCCTATATGCCCTCAAGCGTCAACACCACCAAGTGTCATGGTGGAGATTCGTAGCTAAACCTCTTTTCATTGGCGCTTAAATGCGGCAAACGGGTTCAGCTTTTTATTCTTATCATTTGATAGCGCCTGCGCACGAATGAAAATGCCCTATCAATACAGATTTTCTACATTGCTTACCGCTATTTTTTTACCTTTCTTGATGTATCGACAACATCACTTAGGCCAACGGTATTTTTAATCTGGTTTAGGAAACTATAAACCAGTTATTAATGGCAATCTAGTTAGCCCTTCTGTTTTCGGTATCTATTTGTTGAATATCGATATAACTGCTTATCGGCCGAATAAGCAAAATGTTTACTTACTCGGCGAAATCAATGTTATATGCCCTACTTTGAGCTTTGCCTATTTATCCTATTATTACAGGTAATCGCGAATTAGGGTTTCAGCAATTTGAATACTGTTGGTTGCCGCACCTTTACGGATATTGTCTGACACCACCCATAGGTTAAGACCACAAGGGTGAGTTATATCATTTCTAATACGCCCAACGTGAACGGTATCATTGCCGCTTGCACTGCTTACTTGTGTAGGAAACTGATCAGCAGCATCATAAACTTTAATGCCTGGCGCATCAGCGAGTAGCTGCTTAACTTGCTCAGCATCTATTGGTGCGCGAGTTTCTAAGTGAATAGCTTCACCGTGTCCATAAAATACCGGTACTCTTACTGCAGTGGCATTGACCAAGATGCTGTCATCGCCCATTATCTTTTGTGTTTCCCACACCATTTTCATTTCTTCTTTGGTGTAGTCATTGTCTTGAAACGCATCAATTTGAGGAATAACGTTAAAGGCGATTTGACGGCTAAACGCTTTTGTTTCAAGTTCTCGCGCATTTAGCAGGCTAGCAGTTTGCTTCACCAGCTCTTCCATGGCTTCTTTTCCTGCCCCCGATACCGACTGATACGTACTCACGTTAATACGGTCAATACCTACAGCATCATGTATTGGCTTCAACGCCACCATCATTTGAATGGTTGAACAATTTGGATTGGCGATAATGTTTCTGTTACGAAAGTCAGCCAGTACGTGCGCATTAACTTCTGGCACTACAAGCGGAATGTCTGGCTCGTATCTAAATTCAGATGTGTTATCAATAACAATACAGCCTGCATCAGCTGCACGTGGCGCGAATTCAGCAGAAATGCTGCCGCCTGCTGAGAAGAAGCCAAACTGTACCAACGACCAATCGAAAGTATCTGCATCCAACACTTCTACATCTTCGCCCTTGAAGCTAATACTGGTTCCCGCTGAACGTTTGCTGGCTAGTGGATATAAACGATTTACTGGAAAGCCACGCTCTGCCAGTAGTTCTATGATGGTTTGCCCAACTAGACCGGTCGCGCCTAATACGGCAACGTCAAAGGCTTGTGACATAAGTGTTGTTTCTCCTATTAATGGTATAGCTTAAAATTAGAAGGCGTTAGGCTGGCAAACTAGGCTTGCACCAAAAAGCCTAACCCTTTCAATTGCTGTTTAATTTCATCTGAGGTGTTACTGGGTAATATTAGCGTATACGCACTGCATTCCCGTCGCACCCGATAGTTTTTGCGCATAGTAGCAAAGGTGTGGCTAATGCTGGCAGTAATTTCTTCGCTATCTGCACTTTCATTTTGCTGTTTTTCCAGCGCTTCCCTTAACCTTTCCCGAAAGGCGGTATCGTCATCACGCAAGTTATAAACCTGTAGCATTAACCCTATTAAATCTTGTTTCGATAAAACGGAAGCTGACGCAGACGAAAATTCTACTTCGATGGGTTCAACAGCGGATAAATACTCGCCAAGGGTTTTAGTGCTTGGTTCTTCCAGCAAATTGCATATTTGTTCGTAAACATACTGGGTACCGCGCACTTTTCCCTCTACTGAATGCCCAGCAATATGAGGAGTCATTAACCAACAATACTGCACTAGTTCGGGGTTGATGGCCGGCTCATTTTCAAATACATCTAACACTACTGTGGGCGCGTTTGGTTGTTTAAGCCTATTTAACAAAGCCTGTTCATCAATCACTTCACCGCGGCACGCATTGATAAGCAACTGATTGCTAACAAGCCGTCCTAGCACATCAGCATTAATCAACTTACCTGTGGTGTGGCTGCCTGATTTCACATAAGGCACATGAAGCGTGATTACATCACAACCGATAATGTCTTGAAAATCAACGAAAGTTCGTGGGTCATCCGCTGCACTTAATGGGGGATCGCACAACTTGTATTCAATGTTCAATGCGGCTAATCGTTTAGCCAAGGCTGTACCTACATGCCCTGCCCCCACAATACCCACGGTAATAGCATTAATGTCTATTTTACCCGCACGGTCGGCCAAAAATAATGCGCTTAGCACATATTCGGCCACGGCGACGGCGTTACAGCCACCGGCTGAATTCCAGCTAATTCCCTGACTATCAAGCCAGGCTTTATCCATGTGATTAGTGCCAGAGGTGGCGGTGGTAACGAATTGAAGTTGCGAAGCTTGGCTCAGCAACACTTCATTGACTTTGGTGGTAGAACGCACAGCCAAGATATCCACGTTTTTGATATCTTCCGGAGTAAGGGTTTGCCATGCATAACGACTTACGTCACCTAAGCCACTGAAGTATTCGTGGCCTAAAGGAATAGTGTCTTCAAAGAGTATTTTCATGATGCTAAGTTTACCTCAATCCTACGGATTAGTAACCTTGAGCACCATGAATCAACACTGTTTTTTAGTCTAATTTAGCGCTTATTCGTCGAAACCAGGGAATCGACGTGCAACCCGCCGTTTAATACCTGGCCAAGCTAGGCTGCCACCCGCTTGCTTGGTTACCTCTGACGCTTGAGCGCGGATCCCTTGCAAAATAGCAGAATGGATTGGAATTAACTTCTGACCTGTAGCTTGTGCTTTTAACTGAATTTCGCAGGCTCGCTGAAAAATGAACATAAATAAAAACGCATCGGCAATGTTGTCGGCACAGGTAAGCAGGCCGTGATTTCGTAAAATCATAAATTGCGTATCACCTAAATCACGTACTAGGCGCGCTTTCTCATCAGGGTTCAAGGCTACGCCTTCATAGGCGTGGTACGACAACGAGGCTAACGGGAACAAAGACTGCTGTGAGTAGGCTTGTAGTCCTTCCTCTAGTACTGAAAGTGCTACCCCTTCGGTGGTATGCAAATGCATAACGCACTTCGCATCGTCTCTAGCTTCGTGTACCGCACTGTGAATAGTAAAGCCCGCAGGGTTGATGTCGTACTCACGTTCCATCACCTTATTGCCGTGTAAGTCTACCTTTACCAAACTTGACGCTGTAACTTCATCAAACATCATACCGTAAGGGTTTATTAAAAAGTGATGCTCAGGCCCTGGTACCCTTGCAGATATATGAGTAAAAATTAAATCGTCCCAACCGTACATGGCCACAGCGCGATAACACGCCGCTAAATCTACACGGGTTTGCCATTCTTGCTCACTCACCTGAGTTTTTACTTCTGAACTCATCTTTCGTCTCCACCATTTTTTTCTACCTTACGCCTAAATTACAGGCTAAACTGTCGGATAAACGACACTGTAATAAAAATGTTAACTCAAGAATACTCAACCGTTTTAACCAGCTCGATGTGGTTTTCTTCACTCCCTGAAAACTTGCAATGCGCCTTGCTCGATAAGGTACGTGTTCGTCATTTAAAAGCAGGTCAACAACTGCATGCTAAAGGCGAGGAAGGCATTGGTTTTTACGGTGTATGTGAAGGCCGCTTGCGTGTAATGAATATTGGCGCCAATGGCAAGGAAATGCTGTTTGCCTTGCTAGGGCCGGGCACCTGGTTTGGTGAAATCTCTCTGTTTGACGATTTACCTCGTACCCACAATAGTGTGTGCGAAATAGATACCGTTATTGCGGTTATCCCCAAAAATGCCTTTAACGCAGTGTTAAAGGCACACCCTGAGCTTTACCCTCACTTTGCCCGCCTGCTTTGTTCTCGAGTAAGAAGCGCGTTTCAATTTATCGATTCCAGCGCGGGGCTAAATTTACAACACCAGTTAATTAAGCGCCTACTGATGCTAACCACCAGTTATGGCCAGCATTTACCCCAAGACAGCGCCATTACCTTAACTTTATCGCAAGAGTCTTTAGCGCAGATGATAAACAGTAGCCGACAGACGGTGAATCAGCTCCTAGGCGAATTACAAAGCCAAGGGTTACTGCATTTACATTATGGGAAAATAACGATTAGTCGCCCAAACGCTTTGTTCGCATTGCTTGTTGATGAAGATTGATAAAAAAGCAGTGGTAGGTAAAAACTGACAGAAAAACACCAGAGGTGGACGTGCAGCTAAAAAATAAAAGTCAGGATACGAATACTTAAGGGTTATGGGGTTAGTAATATTGAGTGAAAAACGATGACTCGATGGGGAATATCAAGCCCCCCACCAAGCCTATCAGCAAGTCTGATACAGACTTGCTTACCGCTATTGCTTAGCCTTGGTAACGCTGCATCACTAACGTTGCGTTAGTGCCGCCAAAACCAAAGCTATTAGACATAACCGTGTTCAACGTTGCTTCACGTGCTTGTGTAACAATGTCGAGACCAGCTGCTGCATCGTCTAGGGTATCGATGTTAATTGATGGCGCAATAAAATTGTTTTCCATCATCAACAAGCTATAAATAGCTTCGTTAACCCCAGCTGCACCTAATGCATGACCCGTTAGTGATTTTGTTGCACTAATTGGCACGCCAGATTGACCGAACACTTCCTGAATAGCCGCCAGTTCTTTCACATCACCTACTGGTGTTGACGTACCGTGGGTGTTCAAGTAATCGATGGGTGCAGACACATTTTGCATGGCCATTTTCATACAACGGATTGCGCCTTCACCTGATGGTGCCACCATGTCGAAGCCATCAGAAGTTGCGCCGTAGCCAACCACTTCACCGTAAATTTTTGCGCCACGGGCTAATGCATGCTCAAGCTCTTCAACCACAACCATACCGCCACCGCCAGAGCTAACAAAGCCATCGCGGGCTGCATCGTAAGTACGTGATGCTACTGAAGGGTTGTCGTTATATTTAGAACTCAGTGCGCCCATGGCGTCGAACTGACTTGACAGTGCCCAGTGTAATTCTTCACCGCCACCTGCAAATACAACGTCTTGCTTACCCAGTTGAATAAGCTCCATGGCATTACCAATACAATGTGCACTGGTGGCACAAGCTGATGCGATTGAGTAGTTTACGCCACGAATTTTAAACGGTGTAGCAAGACACGCTGAAACCGTAGACGCCATACAACGAGGTACCATGTAAGGCCCAACACGTTTCACGCCTTTTTCACGCAGAATATCTGCAGAAAGCACTTGGTTTTCAGAAGACGCGCCGCCTGAGCCAGCAATAATACCCGTGCGATCGTTAGAAATATCGCTATCTTCAAGGCCTGAATCTTCAATCGCTTGTTGCATAGCAACATAAGCATAGGCCGCCGCATCACCCATAAACCGCATAGCTTTGCGGTCGATGTGCTCTTTAAGGTCGATATCGATATTACCCCACACTTGGCTTCTTAAGCCCATCTCAGCGAACTGCTCAGAGTGTGTAATACCTGACTTACCTGCTTTTAATGAAGCAAGTACATCTTGTTTATTGACGCCGATGCTTGAAACAATTCCAAGACCGGTGATAACTGCTCTTCTCATAGTTTACCCTTTGCGTTGATGCGGCTATGGTAACGATTTTGATTGGTAAAGTGGTCTGCTTTGCAGCTAAAGACCCAGCACTTCACTTTTTCTAACCGCATCCTGATGCATTTGCTTTAATTATTTTTGCGCCACGTGAATTGCTGCGTCCAATGTATCATGAAAGGTATATTTAAATACTAGAAGAAAATAGCAAGTTCACAAAATCTTCACTAAATTCTCAAAACAATTCTCTAGGTTTATCAGCAAGGCAAATGCGTTGATGATTATTGATATCCTTATTTAATTTTATCAAACTGGTCACATTTCTTATCCATTCGTCTATCTTTAACAATTAAGATAAACACCTTGAGTCAATTCAGATAACATTGTGTAGTGTCACTATTCACTGGTGCGTTTTAATACGCGCGGTTCTTATAAGATAAAAATCTTCAGTCAAATTTGTGCGGGAATACACATCACCATGGCTACTTCTAACTTGTGGGGCAACGAACTCGAGTTTCGTCGTACGGTATTAAGAGTTGTTCTACTTGTTATCATTGTTGCAGGGGGCATTTTTACTATCAATAATTGGATAGTAGGCCACAGAGTATTAGCTTTTGTTGAGTTGTTGGTTGTATTTCTTTCGCTGGCTATTCTAGCAGTTCACAAAAAGACACCGAACTTAACGTTATGGTCTTCCCTCTTTCTATTCGCTCTATACACCGTCATTCTTATCGGCATTCTAACGGCTTCATTTACCTCGGCGCTGTACAGCTGGCTATTCATTGTTCCAGTACTATCCTATTTGCTGTTGGGCACTAGATTAGGCACCATATACTCTGTTTTATATGTATTTTCAGGCTGCGCTATTCTGACATACCGACATATCGTGCAAAACACTGGCACGCCCGTTATCGCCATTGTAAATATTGCGCTAACCCTGACGGCTATTTGGGCGTTGTCCTATACCTATGAGCAAAAGCGAGTGCAAACCGTGAAGCGATTGCAAGAAATGGCATCGTTAGATCCGCTCACCGGGCTGAACAACCGCTTGCTACTAGGCTCAATTTTCGACATGCTCTGCGAAACCTTGCCTGAAAAACAAAAGTCTGTCTCTATGGTATTAGTCGATCTTGATCAGTTTAAGAAGGTAAACGACAAATATGGCCATGGCGTGGGTGATGCAGTACTCGTTGACGTATCACGAATTATCAATAGTATGCGCAGACGAAACGATTGGGCTTTTAGATTCGGCGGCGAAGAATTCTGCTTACTCATACCCGACGTTACGCCTGCTCAGGCACATAGCATTGCAGAGCGCTTACGGCATTCAGTTGAACACACGTTAAACGCAGAAGGCTTTGACGCTGCCATGACCGTAAGTATCGGCGTGGCTCACTGGCCTGAAAATGGTGGCGGGTTGTCTCAAATATACAAGGTCGCCGACGAGCGGCTTTATAAAGCCAAAGAACAAGGTCGCAATCAGATAGTCTCTGAATAGTCAGTTATCAACCGCATAAAGAGTTAAATTACACCGGTGAAATCTCAACAAGCAAGCGTGCATTTCAATGAAAACGGCACGCCTGTCGCCGACCATTTTGGCGACGTATACTTTTCCAATGACAGTGGTATTAACGAAACCCAGTATGTATTTATGGGTGGAAATAACATTGTTGAACGCTGGCAAACACACAGCGCCCCTAGCTTTGTTATTGCGGAAACCGGCTTTGGTACTGGGCTCAATTTTTTGGTTGCCATGCAAGCATTTAAAAGCTTTAGAAACGCCAACCCTAGCCACCCGCTTAAGCAGTTGTTCTTTTTAAGTACAGAAAAGTTTCCCCTTCCCAAGCCCGATATGTTGAAGGCGTTACTGGCGTTCCCGGCTTTAAAAGAAGAAGCTACCGCACTAAGCACGCGATACCCCATGGAACTAGATGGCTGCCATAGGCGTCATTTCGATGAATTTGCTACCACGTTAGATCTGTGGATTGGGGATGTACACGATTTATTACCCCAATGGCATAGCCCAATAGCTGGGCTAGTTGACGCGTGGTTCTTAGACGGCTTTGCACCTAGCAAAAACCCCGACATGTGGGCCGACACTTTATTTGAACAAATGGCGCGGTTGTCGAAAGTTGGCGCTACCTTTGCCACCTTTACCGCAGCTGGATTTGTAAAACGCGGGTTGGCTGCCGCTGGATTTACCGTATCAAAGCGTAAAGGCTTTGGTAGAAAACGAGATATGTTGGTGGGTGTTTATGAAACAGAAGCCGCCTCTACCTTAGCCGAAAAGCGCGCCTTTGAAGGTCCCTATTATCGTTTCAACCAAGCTGCTATTACACCCAAAAGCCACGTTGTTGTAGTGGGCAGCGGTCTTGCGGCAGCAACAGTGACACTTGCTTTAGCCAAGCGTGGTATCAAGGTGACGATATGTCATGACCGCGACACATTAGCCACAGGCGCGTCGGGCAACCCACAAGGGGGCTTCTTCCCTCAGCTACATTCCGAAGCCAGTATTGCCAGTCGTATTCAAGCCCACAGCTTTTTGTATGCTTCGCATATTTACCATACCTTGCTTGATGAAAAAGATACCTCAACAAATACTGCAATAGAAAAAACGTCTGTGGCACACGACTTTTGTGGTGTTGCACAACTTAACTTTAATGAGAAAGTTGCAGTTAGACAGAAAAAGTTGGTGTCAAATGGTGTTTGGCCAGAAGCGTTAATCAAGCCAATAAGCCCTGAGGCACTATCGGAAAAAGCGAGCATCGACTTACCCTACGATGGGCTATTTATAGAGCAAGGGGGCTGGTTGTCGCCACCTGACCTGGTGCAGGCGCTGATAGAGCAAGCAAAACAGCACGCTGATGTCACTGTGCTTTGTCACCATGAGTACCGTTCTCACAGTGTATTAAACGAAAATGACAAAGCATCTTTACCAGATGAATGTTCTCAAGCACACCACCTTGCGGTGACGTTTAATATAACGGCCAGCACACAGGCATCGACAAGCAGCTCAGAAGCATCGACAAGCAGTACAGAAGCATCGTTAGATAATAAGACTTTGTATGCTGATCATCTTATTTTAGCTACGGGAGCTGGTGCCGTGGGCAGTAATGCGTTTGCTGCATTGCCGCTGCGCCCAGTGCGCGGGCAAGTAGAAGCCATTGCCACTCAAGCGCCCATAAACGCGCTAACAACTGTGATATGCCATAAAGGCTATATGACCCCAGCACTCAACAACCGCCACGCGCTTGGTTCAACGTATATTAAGAACGATCTGACCACAGAGGTTCGCACTCAAGAGAGCGAACAAAACTTGCAAACCCACCAGCAAGCTATGGCGAACACGGATGTTGTACAACAACTTGAGCATGACGGCGAAGCAAGGGCGGCTACGCGGTTAGGTTCACCAGATCATCAACCTGTATCTGGCATGCTTACGGATTTTTCGGCACTTAAAACTCAATATGTTGGCTTGTCGTTAGGCAAACCGCTTTATACCGCTGACCCCTTGCCAGCAACTCCAGTAAGTACTTTGTGTTGTTTAGGTTCACGCGGCCTCACTACGGCGCCGCTAATGGCAGAATTATTAGCAAGTACGTTAACCCATGAGCCTTTGCCATTAAATAGCGATTTGTGTCAGGCGGTGCATCCTGCACGATTTATGGTGAGAGACTGTATTCGAAGTATCTTTGATGAATAGCGATGGCCTTTATCGCTATTTTTAAGCTGCAATAAAAAAAGCGCAGTGCTGAACGCCCATTTAAGGGCACTTCACACTGCGCTTTCTTGTTTAATTAAATTATCACCGGCCGTTAAACACCCACCGATGGGTATCGCGTTATTCTACTGGCACGTGAGCCGTTAAGCCTTTATTTAAATCGGTAACGATAAACGCAGGAATGTAAATATTCGCGCTGGCTACAACTTGCTTGTTTTGCATTGAAACAATACGGGCATTAATACGAACGCCCCTGTCATCTTCAATAATGGTGCCTGTCACTACATGATCCATCGACACTTGTTTGGCCAATGAATTCGCTTTGCGGCTTAATACAAAGTCGCCATAAGGGGTTACTGTCACGCCGCCAGCCATTTTAAAGTCTACAACAGCTAACCCAAAATCTTGAAGCTCGGCAATAAGGTATTCAGAAAGTTGATTGCCCAACACCGTGCTATCGCCTAAAGATTCATTTAAGCGCACAAAACTGGTTACCCCCACCGTGTCTTGCTGGGTAAGGCGGGTTGCGTTATCCATTAACTCCATCGCTAATTGCGATGCATAGTCATTTAAGCGTTTGTGGGTTTGAGAAGGAGAGAAGCCTTGGTGTAGTGGGTCTCTGTAGCCTGGGTCTACGGCAACATGCTGCTGATATTCACGGTCGCGAGAGTCGGGGCTGTACACTAGCCCTGAGCCTCTTGGCACAGGAACGGGCTCAGCGGAGTGAGAGATTTCACCGTCATCGCTTAGCCAAAAAGAGCCGATTGATTCAGTACTGGTACACGCGGTGAGGTTAACGGTTAACCCCATTGCCAGCAAAACAATAAGCCTTTTCATGATTAACCTCTACTTAATTTAACGCCATCGCGCATGCCATTTTTTTGGCTGCCGTCGCTAGGAATTAACGCTTCCACCACATAAAATGGCACCAACATTTGTGCACTCGCCACTACCGCGCGAGACTCTATACCTAATATTCTGGCGTTAACCAACACGCCGCCTTGGTGTTTAGCCATGGTGCCGGTAAGTACGTAATCTATTGGTAAGCTGCTGCTTAATTCTAAATAATCTCGGCTAAGAACGAAGTCGCCACCATCGGTAATACGAATATAATCTGTGGCTTTGAAATCGATAACGGGTACACGAAATTTATGCAGCTCGTGAACAAATGATTCTGCCATTTGCTTACCCAGTAAATCAGTTTCTTGAAGATTGGTATCAATTAGCGCGAAATGCGTTACACCAATAGGCGTTTTTTCATTCACATATTCCATGTTCGCGATAAGGTCTTGGGTCATGTTTTTAACGTAATCACCAATATGCTTGGTGAGCGGCCGGCCTTTGTAAGCCCCTTGAACACTTGAATAAAGCGTGGGTTGGCCGATGGCGCCAAACGCATCCATACTCCCTTGCTCGCTTGACTGTTCGTCATCGTCTTCTTTTTGCGGCGAAGGGCGGTCTATCGCCATAATATCTACTACGTTCATGGCCGGTCGAGACGTTTCTTCAACTGCCACTTCTTCTTCGCCTAACATCATAGAGCAACCGCTCAGGGCTAGCGTTGATGTTGCTAGGATACATGCCGTGCATTTAGCCGTGCGTTTAAATAGTGCGTTCATCCCGTTACCTTCCACCTTCAGTTCTGTACAGTCGACCATTACGGCTCGTTACTCGCTCTTCTTCCCAGAAAATCTCAGCAGGGAAAAAGCGGGTAGCGGCTGCAACCACGTCTTTATTTCTCACATTGATAATTCTTGCGTTAACCACAGCCCCAGACTGTTGGTAAACCAAAGTACCTGTTATGTAGAAATCGACGCGTTCAATATCGGACAATTGGTCGATATTGCGCGTAAGTACTCTATCGCTTTCGTCATTAACAATTATATCGTTCGAAAGCTTAAATTCTTGAGTAGTAAAACCACGTTTTGTGGCTTCGGTCATCATACCTTGCTCTAATTGATGCCCTAGCATCATTAAAGGATGTTGGTCATTCTTGTTATATTTCATGGTATCGACAGGCACGAAGCCTGCTACCGCATAGCGCGCTTGCCTAGAAGGGCGCAAATCGGCAAACAGCTCATTGGCTAAAATGTAGGTGTGGTATTCAACATTCCCAAGGGCAGGAACCGCCAAGGGATCAGACTGTGACATTTGGGCTTTAGCATCGTTCGACGATTGGCAGCCGCCAACAATGGCAAGTATGAGTCCGACAGACAGCACTCGCAAGCTCAAGCGCAAACCAGAGCGCGAATAACCTCGCGCAGCACAGTGCCCTGCTCTTATGGGTGTGTTACCAGCACTACGCTTGTAACCCGCAAGTTGAATTAAACCGAACATATATTCACCTAGAAATAAGCCATTTGTAAAAAGCGAGCTGTGTCACATTTGTTTTCTTTTCTTATCGACAATGTGATTTAGCAATATTCGCACCATATCCTTTGAGCGCTTGTCGCGCAGGGAGCGCGAGTGATAAAAAGTTAACGCTAGCAGGCAATCAGGTAAAGGATGAGGTACTAAGAAGAAGTGCTGGTATAGGTGTTAGAAGCCTTTAAAACACAGCCAAACGCCGCATTTCGCCCTATTTCACCGCATTTCCCGCTAGTTGGGACGTAACGAAAATATGCGGCAATCAAAGTGGTTACAGGTTTAAAAAACAAGAAATAACGCGAACATTTGAAAGGAAGTGAGAGCGCAAAAGCGGCAAAGCCATGCCGCTTTCAGGCGTAATTTGCCGGATTTTATACCCTATCCATATTTCATGCGTCTCACTTTGTATATTCCATGTATGGCGCTTTGTTAGGCACTTTGCATTGAGCTTTTAATTGCACCTTTAGTTACAATTAGTTGGGCGATTTATAGTGCGCTTATCCGTTTTGAAGCCTAGCGCTTTACTATTCGATTAATTGCTTGCCTGGTCGAATAACCGTGACCAAAGGCTCTTAACCTGGGCAGCATCCTCGCCCTCTAGTTCTTTGTTATCAAACGCGGCTTGCAAGCTTGCTGCCATATCTGAATTCAGCTGCTGCATAGTTGCGCTGCTTTGCATCTCTAGCTGACGAGATACCACTGCGAAATGGCCTTGTAAATAACTGGCTGTAAACAGTTCATCGTCGCTACCATGATTAACCACATCATCTAATGCAGCCTCTATCGCTGCAATTTGGTTTACTAATTGTTGGGGGGCTGAAGCCGGAGGTAACACGTATTTCTCCTATTCTTAAACTTAATCTAAATCTTAAAAAGCTATTCGGCGTTATAAAGAACCTTGTCTTTGTAGCCGGTAATAATAGTGAACGCACCTTGTAGCGATGCATCTAACTCGGCATCGCCAGAGTCTAATCGTAATGGTTTATTCTCAAGCGACTGCAACTTTTGTTTGGTCGCAACAACTCGCATATTCTGTTTGCCAATAGCGCGAATAAAGTCTGGGCTAAGCTGTTGATTTCCACGCCCCAAAATATGACCTTGCCCACCAATAACGGTTAACACCACTTGTGTTGGCTTTCCTTGCGTAAGCGAAAGCAATTCAGAAGCGGTCACATCGCTGGCTACAAGCGCTTTGTCTTGCACCACATCAACACCCAGTAAAGTATTGTCTAAACCCAGAAACTCCATAACCGCGCCAACGGTAGAGCCCGAGCCCATAACAAAGTAGGTATCTGGGTTGTCGTCCATTAATTCACTAATGGTAGCGGCAATGTCATCAAGAACGAGCGCTTCGTCCTCTTTGCCACCCATTTTTACTGCTTGCACGTAAGTGAGTTCGGCGGGTACTCGCATCTCGCCATAATGTTTTGCTATTACCTTTCCGGTTCGAAATGCGTTTTCATCAATATCTCGCACTTCACCGTCCATCACACTGACAATTTCGCCTTTAATCATTTGGCTAATGACCTGCCCTGCGGCAGACGGGGTAACACAGTACACGCCCGAGTGAATTTTACACCCCGCAGGCACGCCCAGCACGGGCACTTTATCACCCACAATTTTACACACATTGCGGGCAGTACCATCGCCACCCGCAAACAAAATAACATCAAGATTACAGCCAAGGAAAGCCTGTACTGCGCGCTCAGTATCTTCCCCTTCGGTTTGTTGCGATGCACTTTTGTACACCACCTCAAAGGGTAACCCTAACGAAGCACAAACGTCTTCACCCATTTCGCCACCGGCAGTAACGATAGTAAATTGTTCAGAAAGGGCCTCTAGAATAGACAGCGCTTTGGCCATTTTTTCATTAGCCTTTTTTTCAGCGCCCATTGCTAACGCCTTTTCTCGCACATCGGCCCCATCACTGCCTTTTAATGCAAGCGCGCCACCTATACCCGCAAAAGGGTTAACTACCACACCTAATCGAAATACCGGCTTATTCATTGGGTTATTGTGCTCCCGTTAATCTCTGTATGGTTTTTTAAGGCTTCAATAAAACGTGCCGCCCTTGGGGGAAAGCCATTCTTCTTGTACCACGCTAACTGGGTTTCAACATTTTGCGTGAAACCGTGTCTATCAGGCTCTGCACCATTTAAATTATCGGTACTAACTTGGAATTGCCGCCCTGCGGCTTCGGTAAACGCCCACTCAATAGCTTGCGGCTTAATCTCTACACTTTCAAATTCAGCTTGCTGCTTGGCATCTCGACCATCAGGACAATACCAATAACCGTAATCTTCAAGTAAACGACGTTTTTCGCCTGCCACACACCAGTGGGCAATTTCATGCAGCGCACTGGAAAAGAAGCCGTGTGCAAACACAATACGATGATAGGAAATATCTTCATTGGCAGGAAGATAAACTGGCTCGTCATCACCTAATACCAGCTTCGTTTGAAAGTCGGTAAAAGTGCTGTTGAACAAAGTAATAAGCGCAGGTACGTCCGGGTCTATCTCATTCGCCACGCTGAATAATTCCATTAGCGAGTGAATAAGTGAGACGTGTTAGATTGCACCAAGTACTAAAATTCAAAGACGTTTTCCGTTAGCCATACATTTAAGGGCGGGTATTATAACAGTGAAAATATGACGGGAATAGGCTTAGCGGCTTGCATGCGCCACTCGCTTGCGTCAAGCTAGTATTAAAGCACTACGGAAGGATGTTATTTACGTGGCACAGAATATCGTTAAGCATATACACAGAGTGAATGCGCTTCGAGACCTAGCGGCTAAAGTGGGGATCATGGATGGTATTCACGAACTTCAGCATTGGCAATGTGAACGCTTGCTAGTGTCTCACGATGATTTAGCCAAACAACCGCGTTATCAAAAAGCCATGCAATTTTTTGTAGATGAACTGTATGGCCCCAAAGATTTCAGCCAGCGTGACGCCGATTTAGTTCGGGTCATTCCAAAACTTGCTAAAGTGCTTCCCGACAAAGCCATGAATGCCATGAACGATGCGTTAGCACTGAACGCCCTTTCATTCGATTTAGATATGCAAATGGTGCATCAACTCAAAGGGGCGCCACTAAATCGAGATAGTTACGCCCTAGCCTATCGCAACACAGGTCGGCAAACAGATAGGCAGCGCCAGCTTGATATTATTGCGCACCTTGGCGAGCAACTCGGTGATGTGATAAAAATTAGGGGAATTGGCATGTTGATAAGCTTATCTAGACGCCCCGCCAAATTAGC
Source organism: Alteromonas sp. CI.11.F.A3 (assembly GCF_032925565.1). Lineage (NCBI taxonomy): Bacteria > Pseudomonadati > Pseudomonadota > Gammaproteobacteria > Alteromonadales > Alteromonadaceae > Alteromonas > Alteromonas sp. CI.11.F.A3. The sequence continues at coordinate 1,923,838 of NZ_CP136708.1, read as the reverse complement.
TGGGTTGTTGTCGCTGCACGAATTACTCGAAAATGGTTTTCATTCATTTAAAGCCATTGGTGATGTGCAAAGCTTTATTCACCCGGTACTGGAACGAGAAGAAGCGCTGATGCGTGCATTATTCGATGAATCAGTCTCGTTACCCGGAGAGAACCCTTTACCTCATGTCCCAACAGCTTAAAGCTTTGATGCCCAAGCACGTGATAACTGAACACGTGATGTGGCAATATATTCCCAATGAGTTGCCTCAAATGAGCAATAGAGATTAACGACTATGGCAGTCCCTTCACTACCGTGGCGATACCCGTCGCCTTTTACTAAATTATGGCAAATAGACGCCAGTCATTTAGATCACTACAACCACGTTAATAATGTGGCTTACTTAAGCCAAGTTGAAGCGTTGGCGTGGTCTCATTCCAATTCACTTGGATTGCAGTTTGCTGACTATCAGTCGCTCAACCGAGCCATGGTAATTAAACGCCACGAACTTGATTATCATCTTCCTTCTCACGAAGGTGACAGCCTGCAATGTGCAACTTGGATTGTGAGTTGTGATAACAAGCTAACGCTAAAAAGGCAGTTTCAATTTATCTGCGAGCGTAGAAAGAAAACCGTGTTTGAAGCACTAACCACCTTTGTTTGTGTAAGTTTAGATACTGGCGCCCCCAAGCGCTTGCCCGAACCGTTTAAGGAAATTTATGGTAATGCATGCATTGAAGCCAGCCTTTAACTGTAAAGCGCAGGGGGAATTTTAGCGATGAACAAGGGGTTATTAGCGTGTTTATTTGTGGTGCTTGCTGCATCTTTGCTGTTAAACGGCTACCTGTTTCTTTCGTTGAACCAGGCGGTAGAAATAGCGGCGACGAACAAAGCGTCGCTTATTCAATCTTCAGCCAACCTAAATAGCAATAATAACGTGCCCGCGACAGATGAACGTAATGCGGAAACTAACAGTAATGTGTACGAAGGGTCAAAAAGAGAACTTCAAGTCACCGAAAATTACATTCATGAACTCACCCTACTGTTAAACAGCGGTAATTACGCTTTACTTAAGCAACAATTAAATAGCGCATTACAACAGTTTCCCACCGATGAAAACTTGTTGTTGCTTGAGGCTGAGTTAATAGTAAGAACAAAGCCGCTATCAGATGCGCTCATACACTTTCATGATTTAGCAGAGTTGTCCCTATCGCCAACTAGCAAAGCCAAGGTTGATAAGCGAATTGCCAACCTTTACAACACAGCACAAGATGAGTTATCGGCTAACGGACAATGGGATTTATTGGCTAACTTAAATGAGCCCCTATTCCAACGGGTGCCTGATAGCAGGCAGTATACTCTTCAACTTGCCGAAGCCTATGCTAGGCAGCAAAAAGTGACGCTGATGGAAGATGTTCTGGCCAGCCTTTCTTATAACGACAACCAAGCTAATGCGATACGAAATATCGCGTACAGTGAAAGCAACCGTGATGACCAAAGTGGCACTGGCGAACGTATTGCTAGCAACGAACTTCTAGGGAACGATGTTACCCGAGTGGCACTTTTGCGAGACGGCGATCAGTACCGTGTTGGCGTAAAAGCCCTTAATCTACAGGCTGACATGGTGCTAGATACCGGCGCCACCACAACCGCCATCACCACAGATTTATTCAGCCGATTGGGTGGGCTACGTCGCCTTACCTTTATTGGTAATTTTGATGTAAACACTGCCTCTGGCACTATTAGTGCGCCCTTGGTACACATCCCTACTTTTTATTTTGCAGGCTTTCGTTTTGATGATGTTTCAGCGCTCGTACTGCCTGTCGATGCATTGCCTAGCGCCGATGGATTATTGGGCATGAATATTTTAGGTAAATTCGACTTTTCAATTAGCCCACAAGACAGTGAATTAGCGTTAAAAGTACGAGAACAAAATAAAGCCCCGAATTAAACCGAATATATTTCATCTAGTGCTTGTTCCATATAGCGCTCATTCATATTTAGCTTAATACTGTGTGTTAACCAACTCAACGTCGGCTTGGGTTCTAAAACGCTAGCTTTCTTCGCGAAATTATCTGCTGACACCCGTTATCTACACGTTAAAAGCCTCACCAAAACCTACCTACGCAAGTACGTATTTTAGAACTATTCACTTGACGCGAAAAAATTTAAGCTTACACTTGTTCGCCGAGTGAGCGTACATCTGTACGCTTAAATTATTTTTACTCTTTAGCAAAGTCTGTTTCGAAAAATGAATAGGTGTGATCTCTACGTTGAAACTATTACTCGATAATCTAGCCCATCGCTTTCTCCATCACGGTTCATGGAGAGGATATTGGGAAGTGCTTATGCAGCAATTTAAGCCTGCGTGGCGAGATGGCTATTACAGAGCGCAAGTTGAAGCTGTCAGAAACCTAAAATCTGACATGCTGGAAGTTATCCTAAAGCCTGAGAAAGCTTGGCCTAGTCATATTGCAGGGCAACATATTGCGCTAACCATTGAAGTGAATGGAAGGCTTACTACCCGCGTATTTACCGTCGCTTGCGGGGCTAGCTTTCACCGCGAAACGAAAAACATTCGGCTTATCACTAAGGTCAATAACGAAGGTGCACTTACTCCGTTCCTTTCCTCGGTAACACCTAGCACATGGGTGAATATTTCGGCGCCTAAGGGTAATTTCACATTACCTAATACCGATAAACCCGTACTTATGGTTGCGGGCGGTTCCGGCATAACGCCCTTTATCGCTATGCTTGAAGACGCCATTGAAAATAACCTTATACACCGCGCGCCTGTTCATCTGCTTTACTTTGCCAAACCCAACGAGCACGTGTTGCAAAGCGAACTACTCGCACTTCGAAAACGCACCAACAACTTTACTTTTGCCTTGTTAACTCGACAAAAAGACGGTGATGTCGAGGCTCATCTATCCCACTTCGCCGATGCCCATTGGTTGGTATGTGGCCCTAATACTATTTACGAACAGGTTCAGACAGTAGCAAAACTGGCGGGGGCAACATTAGACAGTGAACATTTTGCCGCATTGCCCATTGTGAACATTGGCAGTTTGAGCGAAAAAGAAACCTTTTCTTTGGTGCACAACGGTCAGCACTTAGCGGTGAACAATCAGAAATCGCTGCTTTCGCAGCTACAAGAAGCGAAGCAGCCTGTGACGTATGGCTGCGGTATGGGTATTTGCCATCAATGCCAATGTGTAAAAAAGCGGGGCGTAGTGCGAGATACCCGCACTGGCGAGCTGTCCGATAGTGCCGAGCAACTTATTCAGCTGTGTGTATCGCAAGCCGTAACCGATTTGGAGATTCAACTATGAACACTCGCGTCTCATTTAACATCGAGGTTCTGCAAGAAGCGCCTAGTCAAATTGACGCGCAATTACAACAAGCTACCACATTACCGCATAGTGCAAGTAAGCCTGATTACGCTATGTTGGAAGCTCAGCTTGATGCAATAAAATCGGAAGTAAAAGATAAAATAGGCGCTGAAGATGCAGCCTATATTCGACGTATTATTCTTATCCAGCGTATTTGTGAATGGAGTGGCCGCATATTATTAATGCTTGGTTTCTTGCAGCCTCTACTTTGGGTAGCTGGCGTACTAAGTTTAGCCGCAGCAAAAATACTAGATAACATGGAAATTGGCCATAACGTAATGCACGGTCAGTATGATTGGATGAACGACACTCATATTAATTCAAAGCGGTATGAGTGGGATATTGCCTGCGATGGGGCAAGTTGGAACCGAGTGCACAACTACGAACATCACACCTATACCAATATTATTGGTAAGGATAGAGACTTTGGCTATGGCCTACTCCGCTTATCGAATGACTTTAGATGGCGGATAAAAAACCTCTGGCAGTTCGCTACCTATATTTTGCTCAGTGTAATGTTTCAGTGGGGTGTGTCATATCACGAGATGGCCGCAGAACGCGTATTCTTCGGCAAGAAGAAAAAAAACCGCAAAAACCAAGTAACCCATAGCGAGCTTAAAAAACGCTTTTTCAGTAAAGGCGCACGTCAGTTGGTTAAAGATTATGCGATATTCCCTTTGCTGGCTGGCCCGTTATTCTTATGGGTATTGTCAGGCAACCTTATAGCCAATTTGCTACGTAATTTATGGACATCTACCATCATCTTTTGCGGACACTTTACCGGTGATGTAGAAACCTTTAACGCAGAGGATTGCAAAAACGAGACACGCGGCCAGTGGTACTATCGTCAGGCCTTAGGCTCATCAAATATTGAGGGCGGAAATTTATTTCACGTACTTACTGGGCATTTAAGCTTTCAGGTAGAACACCATTTATTTCCTGACATTCCCGCCAGACGATACCGAGAAATGGCCCCTAAAGTACAAGCCGTATTTAAACAGCACGGTATGCACTACAACACTGGCAGTTTTTGGAAGCAGTACGCTAGCGTACTAAAACGCATTGTTCGCTACTCTTTTCCTTAAACCTTCCTTAAACTTTCCTGAAGCGCAAAACCTACCCGCCGGCCATAGCGCTTTCGCTGGTATTTTTGCACGCAAAGGTACTTATAGAAAAAGGTACTGGTAAAAAAAGGTTTAATTCAATCTAAGCACGATAACGCCGACAAAAGCGGCGGTTAACCCTAGCACTTCTTGGCGGCTAAATGTTTCTTTTAAAATAACATGAGAATAAAGGAGAATAAGTAAAATATTCATTCCTGAAATTGCGGAAACCAACCCAGTATTGCCAATAGAAAAAGCGGATATTATTGCAACCATTCCACTTACATTTGCAACCCCGACTATCAGTCCGCAAGAGAAGGTTTTTATCTCTGACCAATGAGTTTTATCTGAATATTGAGAAGCTATAAATTTCTTACGCTTTGCTAACCATCTCATGGCAAAAAGGAAACTTCCAAAGCCGAACATAGAAGTTAACGTTGCAAAAACATCTGCCTCTAAGAGTGTTGATTGTTTACCCATTAAATCAGTAAACGTAAAGCACAATGCAGCAAGTAGCCCCCATTGCGCCCCTTTTAAATTATTAATAGAGATATCCGAAGAATATCTAATAATACAAAGGCCACAAAAGATAATAACAAACCCAATTAATTGAATGGATGTTAACGTCTCTTTCCAAATTAAAAATGCAAAGATGAGGACGAACAAAGGCGTTAACCCTGCCAGAACGCTGATGAGTGATGCTTTCCCTACTGAAAACCCTTTGTGTAAAACAGCATTAGCGGCAAAAGATCCAAAGCCTAGCCCCAAACCAACAGCGACATCAGCCCAGCCATACCAACGCTGGTCTAACAACACTACACCTACTACGCTGATGATAAAGCCTATGCAGAAAACACCAAATAGTAGCAGGTCTCGATTTAAGTTTTTTTGCGATGTCCATTGATACAAGATCCCCCGCAACCCAAAGAAAAATGTTGCGAGCAACGCATAAACAATCCACATAATAAATGAGTCTCTTGTTCGTTATAATTTGATAGCTTAAATTGAAAAAACAGCGCTTATTAATAACCTGTTTTATTTAAAGATGTCTGGGGTTTTACTGTTTCATTATATGCTTTATTGATGATTAGTTTATTTCAAATAGATGAAAGTGTTAGCGCAGATAAGATGTTTTTATACTTACTAATATATGTGCTAAAAAAGTCGGAGCCATTAAATGAAGAGCGGATACTGGCTGTATCAACTAAAGAAGTCTGTTAAAGACAAGTTAAGCATCATTCAGAAGCATACAGTCAGTGTAGAAATCCAATAGACTAACCGAAAGTACTTCGCTTAAACGCACTCGGAGTCATGCCTGTTTTCTCTCTAAACATATAAGTAAAAGCTGAAGGGGACTCATACCCGAGATCATGGGCAACATTAGCAATAATGCCTCCTTCATTCAGTTTTCCAATAGCAATTTGGATAATGAGGCGTTGCCGCCATTCCGAGTAATGGAGCCCAGTCTCCTTTTTAAACAATCGAGACAATGTGCGGCTGGATGCACCTACAGTGTTACCCCACTGCTCTAGGCTATAGTTATTTGAAGGTGTTTCGCGAATTGCATAAAGAATTGCAACCAGACGCTTGTCGGATGGAAAGGGCAACTGAAATATTGCGGAAGGAGCCTTATTTATTGTGTGGAGTATCAGACGAAGATGCAAGCCTTGCGTATCTTCCCAAGTGTAGTCGCCGGAAAAGTATTTCGCTTCATCAATTAACACTTGTAAAAAAGGGCTAACTTCGAGAACTCCACTTTCCTGTGGCATGTGAATCAGCATCTCAGTTGCAATATAGAAGCTCGTGAGAAAAACATGCGTCAGCGCACGCACTTTATGGTTAACATGAGGCAGCAACCAAACACCTTGCTCAGGCGGCACTATATAGCAATGTTCTGGTGTTTCAACCAGCATAACCCCTTTACTCGCATAAACAAATTGCCCCCACTCATGGCTATGCATTTCAATTTCAAATTGCTTTGGAATGTCTCGTTGTACGACTTTGACAGGCACATTTAGAGGTTCCTGGCTTGCTTCTGATGGCGGAAGCAAAATGTTTTTTGTCATATTCTCGACACTAGTTATCTAGTTGTCGATATGCTACCCGTTTTTATCCGCAATATCATAATTGTTTTGATAACTGGGGTTCATCGATGACATTTGAATGGGTGCTAGCTTTTGCACTGTTGGGTAGTGTAGTGGGTTTCATTGCAGGTTTATTGGGTGTTGGTGGTGGAGGGATTCTCGTACCTATATTAACAAGTATGTTGGTTTACCAAGGTATCCCCGAACACCAAGTTTTGCATGTAGCGTTAGGGACATCTATGGCTTGTATTATTGTAACCTCGTTTTCAAGTGCACGCGCGCATCACAAACTAAAAGCTGTTAATTGGCCCATTGTGTGGGTAATGGGCGCAGGCTGTATTATTGGCACTTTTGCCGCGACTTTTTTTGCTGCACAAACAAGTGCAATCTATCTTGCACTTTTTTTTGCGGTATTCATGTTCTATACAGCCCACAAAATACTATTCAAGGGCAGCCAAATATCAGTGACAAAAAAAGATACAAAGACCACAGCGGGTATATTGTCTATTTGTATCGGTGGAATCTCCGCGTTAGTTTCTATTGGTGGAGGCTCACTGTTAGTGCCTTATCTTAATCGGCAAGGAATGAAATTGTCCGAAGCAGTAGGAACATCAGCAGCGATAGGTTTGCCTATAGCAGTTGCGGGTTCCGCAGGTTATTTACTTAATGGTGCAGGACAAACCACAGGCGTTGCCAATACTTATGGATATATTTATCTTCCAGCAGTGGGAGTAATTTCACTCGCAAGTGTTGTCACTGCGCCCATTGGTGCGAAAATCTCACATAAGCTTCCCGTCAAAATACTTAAGAAGCTTTTCGCACTACTTTTAGTCGTATTAGGAGTAAAAATGGCATGGGCTGTTATGTAAGTCAGCCGCTCTGACAAATAACGTATTTTAAAAGCAGTCTCTCTTTTACAGCGAGGGGCCGCTTTACTTACGTTTCAGCCCCGCAGCGTAAGGGGCATCTTGAGACAAGGAGCGGACGTTCAGGCCACGCGGTTCTTGATTCCGGTATGTGCCAATGTGCAGATCATCATTCGACCTTGATTGAATTGGTGGTAATTGTAGTATTCCGTACAATCAGCTTCTTATTGGTGAATACGCAATTCAGTAATCATTTTCAGTTGTTTTGAATTTCCAGACGAAGAGCACCGTATTTTCTGCAATACGGTGCCCAACAATCACACTCTGGTTAATTTGGAGTGCATCATCCGATACAAAATAGGCAAAACCACCAATGTTAGAATGGTGGACGAGATGATCCCGCCAATCACCACCGTTGCAAGCGGTCTTTGCACTTCAGCGCCAGTCCCGACATTAAGTGCCATGGGAATAAAGCCTAAGCTTGCTACCAGTGCTGTCATCAAAACCGGACGCAATCTTGTGATAGCTCCGTCAACGATTGAGTTAATTAAGTCACCTGTTTCTAGTACTCGCTGTTTAATAAATGACAACATCACTAGGCCGTTTAGTACCGCAATACCAGAGAGCGCAATAAATCCGACTCCGGCAGATATAGACAATGGCATGTCACGCATCCAAAGCGCAAAAACACCACCTGTTAAGGCTAAAGGCACGCCAGTGAAGATGATCAAGGCATCACGAAATGAGCCAAACACCACCACGAGTAACACAAGTATCAGAAAAAGCGTGGCAGGCACCACGATAGCCAGTCGCTGACTTGCACTTTCAAGCTGCTCAAACGTGCCGCCATAATCCAGCCAGTAGCCTGCTGGGAGTGAAACCTGTTCGGTTATTTTGATTTTTGCTTCGTCAACAAAGCTCCCTAAGTCGCGTTCTCTGACATTGGCGGTAACCACGACTCTGCGCTTACCGTTTTCTCTACTGATTTGATTGGGAACAGACGAGTAAGCCAGCGTAGCGACTTCTGATAACGGCACAAATTCCCCATCCGATGTAATGATAGGAGTGCTGCCAATGGCATCTAAATCTGTGCGGATACCTTCATCAAATCGCACAAGCAACTCAAAGCGTCTATCTCCCTCAAAAATTAAGCCAGCAGTATTACCACCGATAGCTGACGCCAACCACTCCTGCAAATCGGCCATGTCCAATCCATAACGTGCCAACTCGACTAGCTTAGGGTTGATAGTGAAGATAGGGATATCATCGACCTGCTCAAGTCGTGCATCCGCCACGCCGTCAATTGATTGCAAAACCGTTAAGATGTCGTTTGCAGAGGCAACAAGCGTGGTTAAATCATCTCCGAAGACTTTTATACCAAGGTCAGCCCTTACCCCACTAATCAACTCGTTAAAGCGCATTTGGATAGGTTGGGTAAACTCATAGTTATTGCCTGTCACCGCTTGTAAATCTCGCTCAAGGGTTTCCACGAAATCAGCTTTTGATAGGTTAGGATCAGGCCACTGCGCTCGTGGTTTTAGCATCACAAAGGTATCGGTTACGTTGGGCGGCATCGCATCGGTAGCTACTTCTGCGGTACCGGTTTTTGCAAACACTGTGAGTACCTGTTCGTATTCCATCAAGGTAGATTCAAGTGTTTTTTGCATTGCGACGGCTTGTTCAATACCTGTGCCCGGTATTCGCATGGCGTGCAGTGCGATGTCTCCTTCGTCAAGCTGGGGAACAAACTCAGAGCCTAATCGCGTTGCCAACCAAAAGCTGCCCACTACCAGCACGACTGAGCCGACAAGCACTATCCAGCGTAATTTCAGTGCAAGGTGAATGATGGGGCGATAGGCTGACTTGGCTGCAACAATAATGAAGCTTTCTTTTTCACTGACTTTACCGCCCATAAACATCGCGACTGCCGCTGGTACAATAGTAATGGAGAACAGCATCGCTGCTATCAGCGCCATGATGACCGTTGCCGCCATTGGCTGAAACATCTTGCCCTCAACCCCTGTCAATGAGAACAGCGGGATATACACCACAGTAATAATCAATACACCAAACAAGCTAGGACGAATGACTTCATTGGTCGCTTGAAAAACCAGTTCTAGCCGCTCTTTAAGTGGCAAGACTCCGCCTGTGCGTTTCTGAGACTCGGATAACCGCCTGATACAGTTCTCTACGATGATCACCGCACCATCGACAATTAATCCAAAGTCCAATGCGCCAAGGCTCATTAGGTTGGCAGACACACCGGTATTAACCATCCCTGTAATGGTCGCCAACATCGCCAGCGGTATAACTGCCGCAGTGATGAGCGCGGCGCGAATATTGCCAAGCAATATGAACAAGATCACTATGACTAATAACGCACCTTCTACTAAATTCTTCTGAACCGTTTCGATAGCTTTATCGACCAATAGGGTACGGTCATAGACTGGCTCAATGACAATACCATCAGGTAAGCTGGATTGAATGTCCTTCACCTTTTTGGCAACGGATTGAGCAACGGCTCGTGAGTTTTCGCCGACTAGCATCATTGCCGTACCTAAAACGGTCTCTTCACCCTCCTGCGTTGCCGCACCAGTTCTCAGCTCCTTACCAATAGCTACACTGCCAATGTCTTTCACCGCAACAGGGACAGTATTAATGCGTTTTATTACCACATTTTCTATATCGCTAAGTGTCTGTAGTTGACCTTGTGAGCGCACCAGTATTTGTTGCCCATTTCGCTCAACAAACCCCGCTCCCTGATTGGTGTTGTTTCGCTCCAGCGCACGATGGATATCACTTAGACCAATATCAAAATTCAGCATTTTCTGTGGTTCAGGATTCACATGATATTGTTTTACATACCCACCAATGGCGTTGACTTCAGTGATCCCTTTAACCAGTGCGAGCTGCGGTTTTACGATCCAGTCGTGTATCTCGCGAAGCGCCATTGCATTGTACGGCTCACCGTTTTTTTGCATGGCATTTTGCTTGGCTCGCAAGGTATACATGTAGATTTCGCCCAACCCAGTAGCGATAGGTCCCATTTCAGGCTCTAACCCTTCTGGTAGCTGACTTTTGATTGCGCCTAATCGCGTATTGATGAGATTACGCGCAAAATACAGATCAGTGCCTTCATCAAATACCGCTGTTACCTGAGACAGGCCGTAGCGTGATAAAGAGCGGGTGTAGGACAGGTCAGGTAATCCCGCCAGTGCTGTTTCTACTACGAATGTGATCCGCTGCTCGGTTTCCAAAGGCGAATAGCCCGGTGCTTGTGTATTGATTTGCACTTGCACGTTAGTGATATCGGGTACCGCATCGATAGGTAATTTTTGATAACTGAATATCCCCATGCCCAGCACAAGGAAGATCAACATCAGCATTATCCCTCGTCGCTCTATGGATAAACGTAATATGGATTCAATCATGTGTTCGTCCCCCAATAACTGAGACGCATGACCAAGTAAATAGCATTGAGTTATTAGTGGTCATGACCGGCCTCCGACTTTTCTAAATCGGCTTTAAACAGGTAGCTGTTCTGGCTGACAATCACATCTGCAATGTGCAGACCTGATAACACTTCAATATTGTAGTTATCTTGTTGACCTAAGGTAACGGGCACGGGACGGTATTCATCACCTTCTTTGACAAACACGACAGAAGCCCCTTCAAACTCTTGAATCGAAGCTTTAGGCACCATCATGGCGACATCAAGTTTGTTGATTGTGACAAGCCCTTTGATAGCCGCGCCAACCGGCCACTGACCTGAGGTATTAGCTATTTTGGCATACGCCAATACATACGGTTTTTCATCTGGCGAGGGTAAGATATGCTGGATAGTGGTTTCTAACGATGAGCCTGCCACACTAAGTTGAACACTTTGCTGCTCTGCAATATCAGAGAGCTGTTGTGGGAAGACTTTAAGCTGTGCCCACACGTCATCATAGTTTGCGATTGAAAATAACACTTGGCCATTAGATAACTCGCCTTCATTGGCATGTCTGGCAATCACGGTGCCTGAAAACGGCGCGGCAACGGGATAACTTTTCAGGCTTTCGTTGGATTCAACTACCGCCAGTGTGTCGCCTTTTTTAACTTTTTTACCTAAATTTGCATTGACCTTGGTCACCATACCGTCGAATCGTGCACGCACATGACTCAGTGAAGCAGGGTCGGTCACTATATTACCATATACTGTGGTGGTGATATTAAGTTGACCGGCATTAACACTTTGTGTCACCACGCCCATTTTTTGCGCCATGCTGTCAGGCATGAGTACGCGTTCATCCTTATGGGCTTCCTCTTTACCATGCTCGCCTTCTGATGCTTGTATTGTGGTGCTTGATAAAAATCCCAACGCACTGCAAACAATGAAAACTAACAGAGCGTTTTGCTTCTTATTTAATATATTTTTGTTCATTTTGTTTTTCTCGAAAAAGAGGTGTTGATCGTATCCACAAGTGGCTGTGCAGTCAGTGATTCGATATCTGCACCGCGCTGATGAGCTTGCTTCGCTGATTGAATTAAGGCTTGTTTGGCATTGAGTAGTTCTTGACGTGTACTCACCCATTCAAGGTAGCTGAATCGACCGTTGATATAGGCTTGTTCTACTAATTCCAGCGCTTGAACTAAGGGTGGGATAATAGAGTTTTGCAGTGTCTGTACATTGAGCAACGCATTGTTTCTGACCATCAAGGCCATATTTAGCTGATGGTATAGGTTTTGCGTCGCTGACTCTTTTTGTTGTTCCAGCTGTGCCTGAATTGCCCGCTGCTTTTGGTACTCGCCAAGATTTCGGTCACCGGCAAACAGAGGCATACTCACGCCTGCTACAAAGGCTGTTTCATCTATGCCATTCATGCGCCTGATACCGGCCGTCCAGCTTAAATCCGATTGATTAGCTGCTTGAGTAAGGCGGACTTGAGAAGCCTGCAATCTCGATTCTTGTGCATAGACCTCAAGATTGGGACTGTCCAATAATGTGGTAAAAAGCGCGGTTAACGAAGGAGACGATTGCAGCGCAAATAAGTCACCCTCAACATAGGTAAAAGTGGGGTCTTTCTCCCCCCACATAATAGCCAGACTATTTATCATGGCTTGCTTAGTTTGCTGTGCCGTCACCACATCCAATCTAGCTCTTGCTAAAGCTGCTTCAGCGCGTTTCTGTTCAAATGCAGGGGAAGCACCTGCATCCACGCGTTTTGTGACTGCTTGATAGGTATATCGAGCAAGTGTTTCTGCATCTTTTTGCGCGTCAATTAACGCTTGTTGCGCCAATACATCGATGTAGCGACGTGTCACTTCAGCCAGTACATCCAAGGTGTGCACTTGTTTTTGCGCTTCGACTAAGGTGGATTGCGCCTTAGCAAACGCCTTACGTGAGTTGAGTTTATTGCCCAATTCAATGACCGACGACAATGTGAGAGTCAACTCGGTGTCCTTAATGCCAGAGACCTCGCCTGTTCCTAAGAAGTTTTCCATTTCAATGCCTACGTTGAGGGCTGGTTTGAGAGAAGCAGTTTTAATTTCTCCCTCAATCGCTTGTTGCCTATATGTGAACTCATGCAACTCGGGTGAATTCGCTAATGTTCGCTGTATGGCGCTTTGCAAGGTCATTTCTCGATTGGTGATACTGTTTGTTTGTGCTACTACCACGGTGTGTGTTGTCAAAAGGACAAGCATCGTGGAAATCACCCAAGCGTGCACACGCACAGGGCGACTCAATGAAAAATGCATCATTGTTTTATTCCTAAATTATCAAAAATATATATATCGCCAAACTGTTGGCGAACGGTGTTTGATTAGTTCAGGGTTATGCTTTAGGTGGGCGTAGTAATTGCGTGATCGGTGCATCTATTACTTTTGATAAGTAATAGAAATTGTGATGGGTGGCAACAGAATCGAGTTCGATACCATTGGTGCTTACAATCCATTGGGCATGGGTTCCGTGACAATGGCCACAGTGGTGGCAATCAGCAGGATTGTGAGATTTATCTACGGGGACGTTATCAGCATCAGGTTGTTCGCTAGATTTTAGTTGAACCTGCGCATGTTCAGTAGCGATGTTATCGCCCAATTGATGTTCGTGTATTTCATTTAGATGTTGTGAGTCGACAGTATGAGAATCCAATGTATTGGCGACAGCAGAAAACGACTGAAACAAAATCAGCGAAATCAGCAGGTAACTTGTCACCCTTACACTAAACATATCTATCTACTCTCATCTTTTTCATATTAACAGGTAATCGAACTAAGACCAATCGACCAACCTAAACAAAGTATTTCAATCATTACATTACTCATCACGACAATCTTCATTGGCAAATTCAATTTCAATGGTAGTGTGCACAAAATCAAACTCATCAAGACCTTGGCGAAGTTCGTCTTTAAGTGTTCTCAATTGAGAAACCGAAACATCTTGTTTCAACTCCACATGTGCCGTCATGACGCTATGTTCACCGTCCAAAGACCAGATATGAAAATGATGTATATCCGCCACATCATCAAATGACATGAGTACTTTACGCACTTCCTCCATCTGCTTAGCATCGGGCGTGGCTTGCAAGAATAACAATAAGGTTTCTTTTAGATTTCTAACAACATTGAATAAAATGAATAATGTGAAGCCAATAGATAAAATTGGATCTAAAATTGGCCATGGCTTAAACATCAGCACAATCGATACGATCAGCACTGCCACCCAACCCAATACATCTTCAAGCAAATGCCAGTTTAATATACGCTCGTTTAAGGAATTCCCTTCGCTAAGTTTATAAGCAGCAAATCCATTAACGGCGATGCCAAAAATTGACAGGAGTAACATGCCTTCGACTTGCGGCATTTCGGGTGCTGAAAGCCTTGGGATAGCTTCGAATAAGATCCATATTGAGCCAGTCGTTAACACTAACCCGTTGATCAATGCACCAAGAAGAGAAAAGCGTTTATAGCCATAGGAAAATGTATTGGTTGCTTCTTTATCACTGAGTTTATTTAAGCCCCACGCGGTGCCAATGGATAAACTATCGCCCAAATCATGCACTGCGTCGGCCATAATAGCTGTGCTGTTTGTCAGCCATCCACCGATAAATTCAATGATAGTGAATACGACATTCAAGAAAAATGCCCAGCCAATGCGTTTTGATGCGCTGTTATCACTGTGACTGTGGTTATGATTATGCATGGTTGATTTTATCCAATATCGCTTGATTTTCAGCACTGATTGGTAGTCGCTTAAAGGGGCTGATGTCAGTGCCGCCTGTGTTTCCTTTAGGTACAAGGCCGATAGCTGTTTTGGTTGCAGCACCAACTATTCTTATTACTTGTCCAAAAACGACTCTCCAATCTTTTTTTAGAAGACCATGTCGCAGCATTTTACAATGAATTAAACAATGATAAAAAGTAGAGTGCTGACCAATTACATGCGCATCCTCCAGCGCTGCAAATGCCTGCCTCTCATTGTTGTTAGACATTGCATCTGAGTAATCTGTTAATTTGGAATCGATATGCGGCTTAACGGCTTTATTGTATGTCATAGTAGATCACCCGCTTTACCTTTCTGTACTTCGTTATTGAGTACTTCCTGCTTGGCGTCTTTTAGGATCATCCACGCTCCGCGCAGCACGACAATCGACACTATACAGCCGATAACCAGATCCGGTACTCTGCTATCAAGCCATACCACTAATACTCCGGCGATGATGACACCCATGTTGGCGATGACATCGTTGGCCGAAAAAATCCAGCTGGCTCGCATATGTACTTCGTCGTTTTTATGATTACGAATAATCACCAAGCATGCGACGTTTGCAATTAGTGCAATGAACCCCATCCCTATCATTAGTGATGAGATAGGCTCACTGCCCAAGAATAACCTTCTGGTAATATCAATGAGAATAATTACGCCCAACAATAGCTGAAAGTAACCACTGATTTGTGCAGCTTTGGCTTTGTGAAGTATAGATTTACCCACAGCATAAATACCTATGCCGTATACAACCGCATCCGCTAGCATGTCCATAGAGTCTGCTATCAAAGCAGTAGAGTCAGCCAAAATACCCACAGTCATCTCAACGAAAAACATCACCGCATTGATGCCGAGCAGCCAATACAGAACCCGTTTTTGTGAGGCATCTTTGATTTCCACTTCACAGCCGCAACCACTCATTATTTAACTCTTATTCCAAATACTGTAGGTACAGTGTAAAGTCTATAGCTAGTATAGAGTCAACAGCACAAAGGCACGTTTATGAAAATAGGTGAGCTATCAAAAAAAAGTGGGTGTTCTATTCAAACGATCCGTTTTTATGAAAAACAGGGGTTGTTTGAGGCTTGCAATCGCAGTGAAGGTAACTACAGAATTTACGACGCCTCATCGTTGAGAGCACTGCGATTCATTAAACAATGTCGCTCATTAGATTTGACCATAATAGAAATTAAACAGCTGTTGGATACAAAAAATAATCCCGATAAAAGTTGTTCTAGTGTGAACAATTTGATCCATCAACATATGGTTGACGTCACGCATCGCATTGCAGAGCTTGAGGAGCTAAAACTTACTCTATCTGAGATGGCCTCGGCATGCACAGATGATAGAAAAGTTAAAGAATGTGGGGTATTGCAGTTGCTTGAAGAGTGATACTTATATCTACAAGTCTTGTAGTTTACGTTTGCCTAAGGTTTCATAATTGTACATGGTTCGCTAATTGATATTAGATAAAGTAACCAATACACAATAAATAGCTATGTCCGCATTTTTGGGCTAAGCAGTCGTTCGACTGAGGTAGGTCGAACGTCTGGTGATCGCTCTTTGTCGCTGCTCTATTGTCAATGTGCCAATGACCGCTTCACGTACGGAGCAGCCAAACAGTATCAATGGCATCTTGAGACAAAGAGCGGACCTTACCAGTCTCTAAAGAGAGTAACTATCTCATCTATCAACTGGTCAAGGTTTAAGTGGATTCGAGCTTACTGAAAATACCGCAAGTTTGAATTGTACTCGTACCTGAGCATTCGTTTGATAGTTGCTCTAATGTAATTTGCAGTCCTTGCAGTTCACGTATCTTTTCCTGAACTTTTAAAAGATGCTTTGCGATAAGCTGATTTACCTCATTACAGCTTTCGTCGGGCGCCTCCTTCCGGTGTAACAATGTCGCAATCTCTTTAATTGATATTCCCAGTGCGCGGCATTGTCGAATAAAGACCAGCCTTTCTAACGCTTCGCTATCATAAACTCTATAGTTTCCTGCACTGCGCGAAGGCAGTTTTAACAATCCGCTTCGCTCATAGAGTCGAATCGTTTGAACAGTGCAGCTTGTTTTTCTAGCCAGTTCGCCTATTTGCATAACTTTCAATTCTTATTTGACCCTATACCGAGTATAGACATTATAGTTTTGTTTTTAAACGGCAAGCAAAAGCGAGCGAGGAGTTCGAAATGAAATCAGTTGGAGTATGGATTGGTGTAATTTCCATTTGTATATGTTTAGTGCATGGTTTTTTCACAGGGCAAAGCGTAGTTCATAGCTTAGTTTTACACCCTATTGTGCTTCTAGCCAGCCTCTCATTGATAGCTTTTAGTTATCGTGAGCGTAACGTTGGAAATTCTGGTTCTAAGCACCAAAAAGGCTACTGTGAAAGAGCAAAGCCATTTGTACAAACAAAACTAAATCAAGCAAACACAGCTCGCGAAACAGGCGATGTTAAAGCTGAGTTTAAACATCTTGAGGATGCTCATGTCATCGGCCAACGTTCAACGTATCTGCATACGCTAGTTCATTGGCAGATGTTGGTATTTGGCGTTCGTTATAGGATTCTCAACGAAGTCATTGGACAATCTGTGCGCTTATTGGGAGCTATAACTAAAACGGTAGTAGGACTTTTACCTCATGGTAATACTGGCGGCAGCAATATCAGCGCATTTAAATCAATGCCAATATCGGAACAGAACCAAATCGTTTTAGCAAAAATAAATGCCAAGAAATAATGTGCATTTGCTAAGCCATGAGATGAATGAAGGCAATAGACAGAGCCGAAAGCTCGAAGCTCCGTTTTCGTGCGTTTCAGCCCTTAAGTCCTTGAGACAAGGCGCCGCCGTTTTCCCTTTACCTATGGGCATATGAATGCTTGATTAAACTAGGCAAAAAGGAGAAGAAACTAAACAATAAGTATTCTTTAGGCTGACTCACGAGTTGCCCAATACACTTTCAATCCAGTCTCGGTAATTTGACACCCTAACTTGATAAGCGGTAGTACCATATAAACCGCCTTTAAAATTAGCAAGATCTCCACGCCAAACTTGCCAACTCGATAAACCAACCAAATAAGCCTTACCGTTTTCAATTATCACTGAAGCTCCGCCACTATCACCAGCACCGTGCATTCCTTCAAGGGGCAATGCATCAGGTGGCTTATTAAATTTATATGAGAGCCAGTTTCCTTTTGAAGATTCAATAATGTTTCTAAAATGGTTTAATTCTCGCAATGATTTTGTTTCGAGGTTTTCACCAATTTCTCCGTCACCTGTTGCTCCACGACCAAATACTGTGATCTCTTTGCCCACTTGATCAATGTTTGGGTAGATATCAATTGGTTCTCTCGTTGTAACAGGGGAAGATAGCTTTATTAAAGCAATGTCACTTCTAGATTCTAGAAACTTCATTAAGGGAGCTGCATCACCTTTGAAGAGAACCTCATCTGGTTCAATATAAAGTGGATGTATGTGAACCTCTTCTATTTCAAAGACTTTATCGCCAACGCGTAATTTTTTACCTATGTAATTATAAAAAATGGTATGAGCGACTGTCACAATCCATTGAGGTTTTATCAATACCCCATGCCCCTCATGAGGTAGATCAATTAAGTATTTGGGTGCGTTTTCTAAGACATAATTTCGGGAGGGGATATCGTGCCGTTTCACTACAGCATTACTACTAGTTGCAACGAAAACAGCGAAAAAGAAAACCAAAACTCTCATATTACATCCATGTATATTAAGGGCTAACTAAAAGCCGCCTACAAAGACTTCATACTAACACCCGTTTTGCCTAAAAAAACATCTAACATTTATTCATGGAAAGGATATTAGACGTCCGCTTCACGTACGAAGCAGCCTAATAGCGCCAGAGGCTCCTTGAGACAATGAGCTGACCTTCGGCAATCTAACTTGCTTTCACAGTTTGGTACTACATAAATTGAATTAAGTGCCGTTTACGATAATTCGATAAAGTCGAATAATCGTAAACGGCATCCAAATCACAATATTCCTTTTATAAGTGAAGTGAATTGTTGAGCTCCTAAGGACCGCAAAACGTACAAAGCTGCCGCATACCAAAATAGCCCCGAAAGGCTCTTACTGGCGCTTAGCTATCTATAAAAAAATAACGCAGCAAATAAAAAAGGCCTATCCTCGCTGGGATAGGCCTTTTAGAAGATTATGAATGTTGGCGTCTATCAGAGTCAGTAAATATTAACGTACCTTCCTAACCCCACTGTAATGCACACAACATCAACTTAAACCGCAGCACACACTCGCGTACCTTGGTCGATAGCCCGCTTTGCATCTAGCTCTAGCGCTTCATCGGCACCACCAATTAGGTGATAAGGCATATTAAGCCCTTCAACAATGTCGCGCATCGGCTCTTGGCCAGCACAAATAATCACGTTATCGACAGCAAGCAGTTGGCTTTCACCGCCTACGGTAATGTGTAAGCCTTCATCGTCAATTTTGTCGTAAGTTACGCCTGGGATCATTTTAACCCCTTTTGCTAATAACCCTACTCGGTGTGCCCAGCCTGTGGTTTTACCCAAGCCTGCGCCCACTTTATTGGTTTTACGTTGTAGCAAGAATATTTCGCGACTAGAAGGCTCTGGCTGAGGCTTAACCCCTTCAATGCCTGAACGAGCGGTAAAGGTCATATCAATACCCCACTCTTTCATAAACGCGGGGATATCTTGGCTTGGGGTCGATTTTCCGTGTGATAAAAACTCGGCTGTATCGAAGCCAATACCACCGGCACCAATGATGGCTACGCGCTGCCCTACTGGCTTTTTCGCTTTAAGCACGTCTAGGTAGCTCATCACTTTTTCATGCTCAACGCCTTCAATGGCAGGCGTGCGCGGTTTAATCCCTGTCGCCACCATCACTTCGTCAAAGCCTTCATCATTTAGCATGGCTGCATCAACTCTGGTATTAAGCTTTAACGTAATATTTTTGTGCAGCTCAATTTGACGAGCGAAGTAACGTAATGTTTCGAAAAACTCTTCTTTACCCGGAATCTGTTTCGCTACATTGAACTGACCACCAATTTCAGCGGCGCTGTCGTAAATCACTACGTCGTGACCACGCTGGGCAGACGTTACGGCAGATGCTAAGCCAGCAGGGCCTGCACCTACTACCGCAATGCGTTTTTTAGTATCGGCCGGTACAACGTTTAGCTCTAACTCGTGACACGCGCGAGGGTTAACCAAACAGCTGGTTAACTTGCCATTGAATACATGGTCAAGACAGGCTTGGTTACAGCCAATACAGGTGTTTATTTCGTCTGCGCGATTTTGTTGTGCTTTACGTACGAAGTCGGAATCAGCCAAGAAAGGGCGTGCCATCGACACCATATCTGCATCACCACGTGCCAACACTTCTTCGGCTACTTCCGGCGTATTAATTCGGTTTGAGGTAATAACAGGAATACTCAAAGCTTCGCGGAATTTCGCCGTCACCCACGTAAATGCAGCTCTGGGTACTTTTGTAGCAATAGTAGGAATACGGGCTTCGTGCCAACCAATGCCGGTATTGATAATAGTGGCACCGGCTTTTTCAATTTCTTTGCCAAGCTTAACCACTTCTTCGTAGTTTGAGCCACCTTCAACAAGGTCTAGCATGGATAAACGGTAAATAATGATAAAGTGCTTACCTACTGCTTCGCGTACACGGCGCACCACTTCTATAGGCAACCGGATACGGTTTTCATATTCGCCGCCCCAATCATCGTCTCTGTGGTTAGTGCGCTTGGCAATAAACTGGTTTAAGAAGTAACCTTCAGAGCCCATGATCTCTACGCCGTCATATCCAGCGCGTTGTGCTTGGGTGGCTGAGAATACGAAATCTTTAATTTGCTGTTCAATTTCGTCGTCTTCCAATGCCTTTGGCTTAAAGGGGTTAATGGGCGCTTGCACCGCAGAAGGCGCTACCAATTTATCGCTATAGGCGTAGCGACCTGTATGCAAAATTTGCATACAAATTTTACCACCCGCAATATGCACGGCATCGGTGACTTCTTTGTGATGATTAATGGCTTCGTCTGTGTCTAATCGGCGAGTTGAGGGATGGGTTGAGCCTTCTTCGTTTGGCCCAATACCGCCGGTAACAATAAGGGCGACACCGCCTCTAGCACGTTCTGCATAAAACGCCGCCATATGCTTATGGCCCTTAGGCATTTCTTCTAAGCCAGTATGCATAGAGCCCATTAATACGCGGTTTTTAAGCTGGGTAAAACCTAAATCTAACGGGCGAAATAAACTTGGGTATACAGGATGATCGGTAACGGTCGTATTCATCATAAATCCTTAACTAGTGCCTGTTTCTTAATGCTTTTGTATTCTGTTTTTACTTTGTGTTTCACGTAGGCTATTCGGTCGCCTGCACGCTAGTCTTTCATTTTATTTACTGCGCCATGAAGTGGCTCAAAATCAGGAAGCGATTGGGTTTTCTGTGCTTCCATGGCTTTCATCACATCTTCCATTTGGAACATGCCTGCTTGCCAGGTGGCCATGTAAGTTAAGCTCTCAGCAATAGTGTGCTCTGTAGCGTAATTAATCATGGTTTTCGTGCCTGCTACCGCAACGGGAGAATTCATCGCGATAGACTGCGCTAACTTAGTCACTTCGCTAAGCATGATATCTTGATCATCAAATACCTTATTCACAAAGCCTAACTGCTGGGCTTCTTGAGCGCCAAAATTACGGCCGGTATACGCCAACTCTTTCACCACACCAATAGGAATAAGCTTAGGTAAACGCTGCAGTGTACCCACATCGGCGGTCATGCCTAACTGCGTTTCTTTTATGGTAAAGAAGGCATCACTAGTGCAGTAACGCATGTCGCATGCGCTAAGTAAATCTACTGCGCCGCCAATGGCACCGCCCTGTACTGCTCCAATTACCGGCATGCGGGCTTGCTCTATGGCCGTAAAGCTGTCTTGCAATAGCATCACCATGCGACGCATGCGTTCAGCGCGACGTGATGGGTCGCCTTTAAAGTCTTTTGCCATGTTCAAAAATACCGACAAGTCCATGCCGGCAGAAAAATGCTTTCCGGTAGAAGAAATGATAATAACGCGAGCAGTGCCCTCATCGTCTATCGCGCGAATGGCAGCAGGGAATTCTGTCCAAAAGGCTGGGTTCATACTGTTCATAGCTTCTGGCCTGTTTAGCACGACCTTTGCAATATATCCCTCGTGTATTACTTCAAGGGTTGAATACGGGTTTTCTTGCGACATTGACTCGGCTTCCACTTCATTCTCCTGTTAACATTTTTGCAAACTAGACGGCGTCAAGATAAAATGCAATGTTGACACTGTCAAGATAAAACGTTATCTATTCGTCTCAACCATAAAATAGGGTTTGGTTTACACCAGTATGACAAACGCAGCACAAACTTATCATCATGGCGATTTGCGCACCGCTTTATTAGAAGCGGCAACCAAACGGGTGGCAGAATTCGGTATAGACAGCTTGTCACTGAGAAAGCTTGCGGAAGATGCTGGCGTGTCGCGAACCGCACCCTATCACCACTTCAAAGACAAAAGCGCCTTGTTAAGCGCTATTGCAGCAAAAGGTTTTAGCCAGTGGCATACCAACGCTAAGCGAATTTTCGATCAACATGATGTGGCACCACAGTCGCGCTTTCGCCAGTTTATTCATGAATATATAGGGTACGCGGCGGATAACCCGCAAATGTATGAGCTTATGTTCGGCCGTACTATCTGGCACGACAATGGCGCTACACAGGGGCTAAAAGAAGTGGCTTACCCCTGCTTCCAGTTTCAAGTAGATATGACGAAATACTGGCAGCAAACAGGCCTACTTCCAGCCGGGCAAGATGCGCTTCGCATGGCGCAAGTGACGTGGGGCACCTTGCATGGCATTGCACGGCTATTGATTGATGGAATTTATGCGGATCGCAGCCACATCGATGAAATGTGTGACTGCGCCGCCGATTTGTTTATGCAAGTGCCGAAAAACTAGCCTATCGGTTAAATGGGTGCAGCAAGCCCTTCATGCTCGGCTTTGATAAAATCTACCGCTCGCTCTGCAATCATGATTGTGGGCGCATTGGTATTTCCGCCAATAAGGCTTGGCATGACAGAAGCATCTACCACACGTAGGCCCTTAACGCCCCTGACTCTAAGCTGGTTATCGACCACTGCCATAGGATCATCATCGCTACCCATTTTACAGGTGCCAATAGGGTGATAAATGGTTTCAGCTCGCTCCCTTAGGAACTCAAGAAGCGCTTCATCAGACTCAGCATCAGTGCCTGGATGCAGTTCACTGCCTTCAAATTTATCAAATACAGGAGCGGATAAAAGCTTTCTTGCCATTCGTATGCCTTCAATCATCACTTGCCTATCTTCAGGTTCCGTAAGGTAACCAGGGTCGATAAGGGGGTGATCGGCAGGATGGCTGCTTTGCAGTGTAATACTGCCCCTGCTTTTAGGATACAAACAACATACATGCACGCCGTATCCGTAACCAAAGGCAAACTTTCGCCCGTGATCATCTAATATCGCGGGCAAGAAATGAAATTGAATGTCTGGCCCTCGGGTAGCAAGGCTTGAACTTACAAAACCGCCCGCTTCAGCCACATTAGAAGAATAAATTCCCTTACGGTGAAAAAGGTAATCGTATGAGGCCTTTATGTACGAAGGTAATGCACCAGCAGCAATCGCATAACCTTCTCGTGCTTTACAGGTAAATTGAACAATGGCGTCTAGGTGGTCTTGTAAGTTTTGCCCCACCCCTGGAAGGTCATTCATGACATAAATGCCTTTATCTTCCAACTCGCTTCTTGGCCCTATACCTGAAAGCATAAGTAGTTGCGGAGAATTAATAGCCCCACCGCAGAGTATTACTTCACTATTAGCCGCGTCCCTATTAATAAAATACCGCGCAATTTTGCCTTTTTCACGCACTTGCACGCCAATGGCTCTGGTGTCGTCAAATAATACTTTCTCCGCAGCCACACCGGTTAGCACGGTAAGATTATTACGGTGAAGTGCTTGGCTTAAATAGCCTTTTGCGGTTGAGCAACGCTGTCCGTTAACTTGTGTAACATGATAATAGCCAATGCCTTCACGTATATCGCGGTTAAAATCATCTACAACATTAAAATTTGCGTGGCTTGCGGCTTCAACGAAAGCCTCAGAAAGCACGCTGGTGTGCTTAAGTTGAGAAACATGCAGCGGCCCACCTTCTCCATGGAATTCATCTTCACCTCTGAAGAAGTTTTCAGAGCGTTTGAAGTAGGGCAGCACGTCCTCAAAACCCCAGCCAACTGCGCCCTGCTCTACCCAATAATCGTAGTCTTCTTTTTGGCCACGAATATAACACATAGCATTAACCGAACTGCTGCCGCCTAGTGTTTTTCCTCTAGGCCAAAATAGCTCACGATCGTACAGTTCTTTTTGTGGTGCGGTATGATACCCCCACCCTATGCCTTCAAAACGGCTTAATAGCGATAAACCAAAAGGAATATGAATAAGCGGATTGGTGTCTTTAGTACCGGCTTCAAGCATCAGTATTTTCAGGGCTGGGTTTTCAGATAATCGCGCCGCTAATACCGCACCTGCAGACCCCCCGCCTACGATGATATAGTCATACTTACCCTGAATCTCATTCATGCATTGCTCCAAAACACTTTTACGCGGTGAAATACTCAGTTAATGCCTGTATTACTATGCAATTACGAATTGTAGACGCATGACTGAGCTGTGCCGACTCTTATTATTAGATGCTTAGTATTAGTCACTTATTATCAAAAATAAAATGATATGCAGCATTGTGGTAAGACCAGACTATCAAAATAATCAGCCCATCTAAAAGTGATATGTTATATATTTTAAAAACTGTTTTATGTATAACGAGTTAAGTCGATTGCAGCATGTTCCAGCTACTAAACGTATAGCATGAAAAAATGAAACTAGGTTTACGCGATAGAGGTATGCTTCTTATTTCCCAACTTTTAATCAAGCTAGGAAGGCTTCGCTACGATCAGTTTTCAGCTGATGAACTCAATACTTTGTTGTCTGAAAATCTGCCTCAATCGTTCCCCTTAGCCATACCGGCAGGCCAAGCCAATGTAGTGGTAACCAGTGGCAAACTAACCTTGAATGCCCCCGACAACCGCTTATGCATTCAATTATTAGCGTCAATCACCATTAACGTTGCCGACACGACCATTTATCGGGCTCACTTAATTATTACACTAAGTGCCTCACCGGATTACAACGTAAATGAATCTACCCTTTATTTTATCGATAAGCAGGTAGACAATATTACTATGGTGAACGATGACTACGCCTTGTTAAAGGACACCCAATTTTTGCTTTCCCGCTTTGTACCCGGTAATTTGGATGCCTTGTTTGGGCGCTCGCTTAAAAGCATATTTTCACTGGTAACCGTCGGCACGTCCGACCAAGCAGTAGAATATTTAAAGCTCTATTTAAGTGGCTCGAAACAGGCCGTGCTTGATTTCCATAAGCCACAAATTGAAAAAGCCATATTGGATAAAATGGCCACACTCCCTCTTCACCATATCATGCGCGAAGACCAATGGCGGGAAGTGCTTTTTGCTCGCTATGGTAAAAGCGTTAGAGTTGAACAAGACTCTCTTCGGTTCTATTTTTAGTGTTCGCTTACAATCGACACAGGCACCGACTCTTCATGCTCCCCAATATCAGTAATGCGCAGCCGAGGGTTATCGATGCAAGCCTCTAACATCTCGAACGCTTCTTGCACATAACCTGCTAATGGCTTCAATGTACTTATATTTTTATTGCAACAAACAATACCTACATTGGCCACACCTGCGTAGGTCATCAAGGTGATATTTATTCCGCCACCTGGTGTCATGGTGGAGATGGGGTAACAGGCAAGTAGCTTACTGTCTTTTAAATATCGCGTATCTCGTGGACCAGGTATGTTCGATACCAGAATATTAGCGATAGGTTTAACCACATTGGAAATTTTAAGCCATTCAAAAACCAAGGCAAGAGATTGGATCACAATGGTGTAGCCGCTAAAGGAAGCTGGTCGGGCTCGCATAGCAGCATGTTTTACAATTCTGTGGTTAATGATTATTTGGCGTAAACGAAGGTAAGGGTCCTGATCGCCATGCGCCAACTGTACCGGCACAATAGCAATTTTATTTCCTGTGGTTTTCTCTCCAGGCTTTCTAAGATTAATAGGCATATTGGTAAACAATGCTTTTTTGAAAACCTGACCATGATCTTGCAGTAACCGATGAACCCCAATATCAAAGGCACACAGAAGTATCTCATTGGCTGATGCACGGGTACGTCGAGCCAAGGCTTTTACCCGTTTAAAATCGATATCTGTGGTAGTGACCACCCTTCCCGCTTCAACTTGCCCCGTCAACACGGTTTTAGTGCCCGAAAAAGGCACAGGCATGTAATGGGGGTTCACTCTCAACAGTTTTAAAAAAATGCGAATCAAGATAACCAGCAAATCGAAGCCCGTTTTTATGGCGCTTCCCACACTCACTAAGCGTTTGTAAAAACTCGGTGAGTCGTTGCGTTTGTGTCGTAGTCGTTTTACCGCCCAGATAGGCGTGAATTCAGCATTATTGGAAGCAGAAACATAGCAAGATTGAAACCACCTCACTAAGGTCGCGCCATCGCCATACATATG
Source organism: Alteromonas sp. CI.11.F.A3 (assembly GCF_032925565.1). Taxonomy (NCBI): domain Bacteria; kingdom Pseudomonadati; phylum Pseudomonadota; class Gammaproteobacteria; order Alteromonadales; family Alteromonadaceae; genus Alteromonas; species Alteromonas sp. CI.11.F.A3. Next base: position 1,897,490 of record NZ_CP136708.1, on the reverse strand, counting down.
ATGTACCTTGGCGTAAATAGCATAAGTATTACTATTGCTATCGAAGATGAAATGGTACTGCCACAGCGGTTTATCAGGGTCTAATCGTGCGGCGTGCAGCTGGGCTACAAAATCATCTAGATTCTGTCGGTCACTCACATCGTCAATATGATGCAATTGAACATGGTAATCCATATTCAAATGTTTTACTGGCGAAAGACCGACCGGATAGCCTAGCACGGTTTTTACAACGCAATTAAACGGTGAAGTCCCTTTTGCAAAACCTTTGATTTCATTATAAATAGCAGGCACATATTCAGGGCTTTGCGCCCCTTCTGGCATCTCTAGTAATTGAAGGCATCCAACATGCTTTGGGTTGTCATCAGATTCCGTTATCCAAAAGGACTTATCAAGAAAACTTAGTGTTTTACTCATCGACTATTCCTTTGTATTAAACATATCCTGTGGCACATGCTCAGTGACATTGGCTAATGCATGTGAACGCAACGCATCTACAATACTGTTTTGCTGAGCATCACTGAGTACTAATCGTGGAAGTAAGCTAACCATCATGAGCGACAGCGCATGATAACGTTGAGATGTTTCATCCATATGGCTGTTAGTTTCATCAAATTGACAAGACTGAGTAATGATGAGGCTAAGCAGATCAACCAGCAACGTCAGATCTGAACGCGATGCAACCAACACATTCTTATTGTTTAACGTAGTCAGTAATTGAGAAAGTTGCTTATGTAAACTTGAAAGAATATTCTTCCGCGGCTTTTCAATTAACGGATATTTTTCAACAATATCCGCGGGGCTTCGATAAATAAACCGAAATACGTGCAAGCTGTCTACCAACAGATATAAGTAATACATTACCTCTTCTGCGGTAAGAGAATCTAACGCGTTGGGGACCAATACGCGCTGCATTTGCTTTTCATGCATACGCATAAGCGCACTCACCATGCTTTCTTTACCCTTGAAATGGTAATACAAATTGCCAGGGCTAATATCTAACTCCATGGCAATGTCCACACTGGTAACGCCGTTCTCGCCATGGCGATTAAACAGGGTGAGCGCAGTAAGTAAAATTCGCTGTGATGTTTTCATTTATAGAAACACCAAATATAACTGAGCAAAGCCAGCTAGTAGGCCTAATAAGGCACCTGTAACAATGAGCTTCCATTCGTCCTGTTGATAAGCCGGGCGCAACACCCCTTCAAACTCTTCAGGGCTAAGGGCTTTCATTCGTTCGCATAAATCTTGACCTACGTGCATAGCATCGTTTGCGTAATCGTAGGCATACAACAGGTATTTATCGGAATTATCGAATATCTGCTTCACCGCCAACGCTTTCATTTTATGATAATTTTCTGAGCCCACACCTAGGGCAAAGTATGGCTGAGTAATGGCGACATAGCGCTCTATAGCATCGTTAACGTGTAGCTCAATTAGCTCCAAAAATTGAGCTGAACCAGAGCCATGCATTATTACGTGGGTAATATTTTTAGGCGTGACCAGCTTCTGCTCAATAATTTCAGCGTACACCTCAGACACTTCTTTTTGCCGTTTTAAAAACATACCTTGTATGGTGACTGGCCCAAACTTAAAGGGTCGCTTAGGCTCAAAAATAATTTTTATCGCAATCCAATTTGTTGCATAGCCCACCAAAAGTCCGCCGAGGGGTAAAATCCACCAATTTTGGAAGAAGTACCACAAAATCATGGTGGGTAACCCGAACAGGAAACCAAAATAAAAGCCTGAACGCACAATAAAAGGAAACTCTTTGCTACCAGCGTTAAGAAAAATTTCATTTATTAACGAAGGTGAATTTACCAGCTGCTCAACCACAAGCTCTTTTATGTCGAGAATTTCAGCCACATTATGCTGAAAGTCATCCACCATCTTGTGGACGACATTGGGAATATCATTTTCAATACGCTGATAGACAAGGTTTTTTCCTTGCACGGGAAGCGCTGCCCACAATTGAGGGGCAGACTCAGACATAACGTCGTTAACGACTTTTCGGGTAACTTGCCCAAGTCGACGTTCAATTGCTTTGGTAAGATCGCTAGGGTCGATGCGTTGCGCGAGCTCTTCAACACTCAGCAACTTGCCTAAAACAAGCTCAACCTCAATCTCCGCCATTTGTCGGCGTTTAGCTGGAATTAACCCCTGCCATCCAAATATGGGCTTTATCCCGACAAACTCGATGGGATAAAACATCATCTTTACCGCGAGGTAATTCGTTAACCAGCCAACCAGAGCGCTTGTCAGCGGAATTGACAGCAAACTCAGTGTTTCTAAATTCCATTCCATATGGCGAATAACTTGCTCGAATTATTTTTCTTCTCTTTCAGGCTACTGAGTGCTTACGAATTGGTCAATGTTTTATCTGTAAATGCATCAAGGTTTCCAAGTTTTATTAAAATACATCAAAAAAAACCCGCTTAATTTTGGCTACTTTTTGTTAGGTAGCGCATTCTAAATTTCCTTTGTACACTTTTTGTATGCTCATTCGTGACACTGATAATATGGCTTTATTTGACTTACGTTTAAAAAAATTAGACCAAGACATTGCCCATGCTTCAAGCTATCAAGCGTACCAAGAAGCTTGCTTAGCGCATGATGAAATTTCCGGTGCAGAAGCATGGAAAGCCGATGATGCATCAGATGATTACGACTACATACTTATTCAAAAACGGGTACAGCGCTTAAAAATTGCCAGAGGCAATGGTGATATGCATGCGCTTATGTCAATTATTCATGAAGGCTTGCATGGGAATTTAGGCAATATTGCTAACCCTGCTATGCGCCGTAAATGCAAGATGGGCACTAAGTATCTCATCGTGCAATTCATTGATGAGGTCAAGCTGGCACTTGACCAGATTTACCAAGCAAATGAAGACGACGTAGACTTTTACGAGAAGCTGTCATTTTTTGAAGAAACTGCCCATGCATTCGGGCGCAGCTGCCTTATGTTGTCTGGCGGCGCTGGATTGGGCTTCTTTCATTGCGGGGTTGTAAAGTCGCTAAATGAGAAAGAGCTGTTGCCTTCTGTTGTGTCAGGCGCAAGCGCCGGTTCCATTATTGCTGCCTTGGTAGGCACACGTACGCATGACGAACTGCTTGATGCATTAAGCGCTGAAAGTATCTATGAAACATTCAAAAAATGGCGAAGCTGGGCGGGCTTTGGTAAAAATAGTTTGTTTGATAGCACGGTGTTAGAGAATGCTTTAATCAGCCTATTCGATTTAACGACCTTTGAAGAAGCCTATAAAAAAACCCGGCGGCATGTAACCGTAACCGTATCGCCTGCAGATTTACACCAACATTCTAGGCTACTAAACGCTAAAACATCGCCAAATGCTATTATCACCCAAGCGGTAAGAGCGTCATGTGCCGTACCGGTAGTATTTAGCCCCGTACAACTTCGCGCTAAAACACCAGCGGGTGATATCGTCCCCTATATTCCTAACCGACGTTTCGCCGATGGCTCACTAATGGCCGATTTACCTTTCGATAGACTTGCTAGGTTGTACGGCGTTAACCACAGTATTGTTAGCCAAACCAACCCACTCGCCGTGCCCTTTATTCAATCTGCGCGAATTAACCCTCAATCACTGTGGGGGCTATCGAGCAGACACGTGGGGCAGCTATTAAAAAGTAACAGTATTTTTGCCATCGATATTATTGAAAATATGATAGACAATAAGGGCGCTAAACTTGCTATTCATAAAGTGAAGTCTATTATCGATCAGCAATATGTAGGGAACATAAATATTCTCCCCAAACAACAAATTCGTAATTTGACACAAGTTATTGCTAATCCAAGTCTTGAAAGTATAAATGCGCTCATTGTGAGTGGAGAAAAATCAACTTGGCCACAGCTCGATGTTATTGAAAAAAATACCAAAATTAGCGAAAGTTTGCGGTATTATCTTGGCAAATTGAAACAAAGAGAAGCGGTTGAATTAGGACACAGTGCCTAATAACCCACCCCAAGCAGAAATCTAACTGACACTGGGGTTGAAAACATATACGAAGGATATCGGTGAGCGCACAAATTCAAAGCCCAGACAGCATCTACACGCAGCAAGTTAAACAATTAATAAACATGGTGTACCCACAAGAGGTTGGCTATGGCTCAATCTTTGAAGATGCGAAACATTTTTTTGCTTTAACACCTGAGCTAGAAGCGCATGTTGAGGAGTTGAAGGTACAGCTAAAAAAAGCGGAAGCTTCAACTAAGAAAGAAGTCCTTGTAGATCAGCTCAAAAAGCAAATTAAAAACTCTAGCCAAAAGCTTGAAGAGGAACGCTTGGCGCGCCTTGCGCGTATTGATGAGGTGAGCATTAAGCTTATCAAGCTGTGCGAAGGAGATAGCTGGCAAGAAACTCAGCAGCTAAGTGCAAAGTTTCTTGGCACCTTAATGTTACTCACTCAAGGCCCCGAGGGTAAGTTTGCCCGCATTCACCAGCGCTTTAAGCCGCTTTACAAAGCCGTGTTGGTGTTAAGACTTACTGATAAATTACTCGATCACGACACCATTGCGCACAAGTACCTTTCAAAATATCGTGACGCGATCTCTCGTATGCGTGGTAACCGCTATTGGCGTGAAAAGTGGCGTATAGAATTAGGCCGCCCATTAATTACTGCCTCTTTGCTACAAGATGTAGGCTTACAAAGCCCCGCCGCATTAACGATATTACGCGGTGCAGACAACAAATTAGATGAATTCCGATTACTAGAAGAATCTCAGCGAAAAGACTTGTTGAAGCTTAACTATCACTTCACCATGAAATACCTTACTGAAGGGTTAGGCATTCCAGCCTATGTGGGAAACGTGAAGGAAGAACGTGACCGATTTGTGCAGACCCACAATGAGGCCAATGAGTTTGTTAGCCAGTTGGTAAAAGATGCCTTTGTGTCTAAAACTGGTTTAGGTGAGCTAATTAAAATACCGCAAATTTATGCGTCTGTTATTTTTTCCACTAAAAATGACTATAGCCGTAAAAACCTACCTAAAGGCTATTTGCTTATAGAGCAGCTATCTAAAAAAGGCGCGTTAAATAAAAAGCTTGCGGAGGACTTTATTGATTTGGTCGGTTACTTCCCGCAAGGCTTCGGCATTACTTTCATTCCCGTTAATGAAAACGGCCAAGAAAAAGACCAATATGAATGTGCGGTGGTGATAGGATTAAATCCAACCAAACCTGGCGAGCCAATTTGCAAAGTGACCACCCGCAATCAAAAGCATATCAGTAGCGGTCATATTGAAGTTATTGAGAAAGGCAGAAATCTTTATTTCCCTGTTAGCAGAAAGAAGCTGATGAATGTCGATAAAGCGCGCTTAAAAGAAATTATGAGCCAGCTTTCCAGTAATTTCACCCCAGACGCAGTAGATGACTTAATCCCCAGCTTTTGGGAGCCTCACGACTATTTTAGTTTTAAGAAGCACCAAAATCTGTGGAGCAAAACAAACTAGGCCTGTAGCTAAGTCTTAACGCCTGAGGCGATGCAACGCCCGTGGCTAAGCATTAACAACGCTATCAAACGCGACTATAAAAAAAGAGAGTGCCCTACTCTCTTTTTGCGCCTAACGGTTTAGCCCGTAAGGTGCTACAGGCTTACGAGGCGCCATCGGTCTTGCTGTCACCGTTGGCTTTCGTCGCAGTTGACGTGCCGCTACTTGATGTTGAAGACTTCGTTGCCTGGGGCTTAGTTTCTGAAGCCTTGGCGGCAGTCGTTTTAGTCGCTGCTGGCTTCGATGCAGCGGAAGTCGTAGTGGTTGATTTCGCGGCGGCAGGAGTTTTTGCCGTAGTGGTTTTACTAGCCGTAGAGGTTGTTTTGGTGGCAGGTTTTGAGGCTGCTTTAGGTGTAGCTTTCGCCGTGGGTTTTGAAACTGTTTTAGGTGTGGCTTTCACCGTGGATTTTGAGACTGTTTTAGGTGCAGTTTTTGAAGCAGTCTTAGCTGTCGACTTTGGCGCCGCTTTTACCGGGGCTTTTGTTGGCGTTTGGGCTTTCTCTGCTGCTCGTTTCGCGGCAAGCAATGCTACTTGCTCTACCAATAAATCAACTTTAGCGGAAAGTAATTCTATCTGCTGCTCACGCTTAACCCGAGCTTTTCCACCAGAAATTAAGCTAAACAGAGGCGTAGACCTCACCAACTGTTGCGCACTATCAACGAGTGAAACTGGGTTCAGTCGACGTTTCAACTCACCTTCGACTTCAGCGCCCTTGCGCTGCATAGCCTCAATTGAGGAGTGAGTATCATCAATTTTTTTACTTACTGTAGTAGCTGTACTATCAAGTTGCGCTGATATTAAATCAGAACCTGCTGTAAGCCATCCAAATAAGGGTGATGATTTGTGATTATTAGGCATGTAACCTCCCGCTTCGAAAACGAATAGGGCAAGGTAGTTTTACAGTCGCATCGGCGCTAGCATTTGCACTAACGCCTTTGTCAGTAACCGTACTACAAAAAACGACAACAACTACCTTGCTGAAAAATAGCAACAATAAAACGCGTGTGCTATTTATTCGCCGCTAACTTAGCTACGGCTTCCGTCAACGCGTCAATTTTTGCTGAAAGCTCTTCAATACGATGATCGGCGGGGTCGGTATCTAGGCCCAGTTTTTTACGTACATCTGCCACACGGTTTTCAACATCATTAGTGGTCGACTTAAACTTACTACGCGCATCGTCTTCTAGCGTTTCACCTTTGGTGACTAAGTCATCAAACATTTTGTTCGCGTCTTCACTTAGCTTTTCGTAACGACCTTGCGCTTCTTCTACGCTTTTTCCGTACGCGCCAAGCCCTGCTAGCCAAATTTTGCGAGCCATGTCTTCTGCTTCGTTAATTTTACCTTTAATGGTATCAGTGGTTGTCATCGTCAGCTCCTGTGAATGTTCGATTACAGAATCACTATACAAAGTACAATTAGAAACCGCATACTAATAAAAAACAAAACCACAAAAAGTTTACGCTTGGGAATGAAACCCAATCATATTCCCTTCAGTATCAATCGCTAACGCAATAAACCCATATTCACCAATCGACATTTTTTCTTTCTCAAGAACGCCCCCTGCGTCAACTACCCTACCCGCTTCAACGTCGCAGTCCTCACATGCAAAATAGACTAAGGTGCTATTTTTACCTACTGGTGCGCCCTCCATGTGAACTAGTGCGCCACTGGCGCCATAATGCTCCATGTCAGAAGGGAACGTCATCATACTGAACGCGCCTTGTGATTTATCGGCAGAAGGGTCTTCTAGTGCTTCTAAAGAGACCTTCAGTACGCTTTCGTAGAAAGCCTGCGCGCGTGGCATATCTTCAACATAAATTTCAAACCAACCAACGGGATTACTGTTCATAGCATGTTTCCTTTTAGTGTTAACAAATGCTAAATGTAAAAAACAGGCAAATGCTGAAGCACTTGCCTGTTCGTTATGTCAGTAAAACATAGTGATGCTAGCTTAAATCTCGATAGCTAGATTTCTATACCTGCCAGGTAAAACACGAATGCATATTCTAGCGCTGTAGACTCAAAACGTTTGAACCGACCAGATGCACCACCGTGGCCTGCTTCCATATCCGTTTGAAACAACAACAAATTATCATTCGTTTTATAGTCACGTAGCTTAGCTACCCATTTCATCGGCTCAAAGTATTGTACTTGTGAGTCGTGAAGCCCTGTGGTCACTAACATGTGAGGGTAATCTTGGGCACTCACTTGATCGTAAGGTGAATAAGATAAAATATAGTCGAATTCGTCTTTATTCGCAGGGTTACCCCATTCTGTATATTCCCCAGTGGTTAAAGGAATAGTGTCGTCGCTCATTGTAGTAACAACATCTACGAAGGGCACATGTGCAGAAATCCCCAAATAAAGCTCAGGAGCCATATTTGCAATTGCGCCCATCAACAGCCCCCCCGCACTGCCGCCCATGGCGAACACACGGTTAGGATCGGCATATTGCTTTTCAATTAAGCCTTTTGATACGTCGATAAAGTCGGTAAATGTATTAATTTTGCTGTGCATTTTACCGTCTTCATACCACTGTCGGCCTAACATTTGGCCGCCACGAATATGAGCAATCGCCACGACAAAGCCCCTATCGACTAACGATAACCAGCTGCTTCTAAATGTTGGCTCAATCGTGGCACCGTAAGAACCATACGCATATTGATACAGTGGGTTGGTGCCATCTTTATTAAACATATCGTTACGATACACCAACGAAACAGGAATATTCGCTCCATCTTGTGCTTTAATCATGACACGTTCAGAGGTATACGCCGCTGATGAAAACGAGTCAGAGACCTTAGTTTGTTTAAGAACCGCTTTATCAAAGGTGTTTAAATCGATATCTACAATGCTGGCGGGCGTAGTTAACGAACTATAGTAAATACGTAAGGTATTGGTATTTTGCTGAGTGTTACCTGTGAAGTAAGCACCGTAAATAGGATCATCAGTAGGTATTACTGTGGCTTTATCAGCTTTAAGATTGTGCGCAACAAGACGTAAAACACCCTCTTGCTTCTCTTTTACCACCAAAAAGTCGCCCAGCACTTCTATATCTTGAATGAATACGTCAGGATTATGGGCAATCACCTCTTCCCATTTGGACATGTCATCGGTTGCAGAAGCTGGCGCTTTCATGACGCGAAAGTTAGTTGCTTTATTGTTGGTTAAAACAAAATAACTATCACCCGACTTTTCAATGCTGTATTCCTCATCTTCTCTAATCGGCAAGAATGGGACTGGCGCCTTAGTAGGTTGGTTCGCATCTATTAAGGTCACTGCGCTTTTGTCTGTGTGACTATGATGAATGTAAATCATGTCATCATCTTTGCTTTTACTAATGTAGGTATAAAACGTTGGATCAGTTTCCTCGAACACTAGCGTATCGTCTGCTTGAGGTGTACCAAGCACATGACGATAAACCTGAAATCCTAGCAAGGTTTGCAGATCTTTTTTCACATAGAAAAGGTGTTTATTGTCGTTAGCCCACTCTACAGCGCCAGAGGTTCCTGTCAGTTCATCTGACAGTAACTCACCCGTGGCTAAATTTTTCACAAAAATGGTATAAACGCGGCGGCTCAACGTATCTTCAGAATACGCGAGTAAATTATTATCACTGCTTACTGAGTAGTCACCAATATTATAATAGTCATGACCTTCGGCCATCACATTCATATTTAGTAAAACCTCTTCCTCTGCATCCATTGATGGTTTGCGCAGATAAATTGGGTATTCATTTTCCCCTGAGTATTCGGTGAAATACCAATAATCATTTTTTAAATAAGGAACCGTCGTGTCATCTTTCTCTATTCGGGCAATCAATTCTTCGTACAAGGTTTCTCTGTTATCTTTCAATGGCGCCATAACAGTTTCTAAATACGCATTTTCTTTTTCTAAGTGCGCCAACACTTTCTCGTCTTCACGACTATCATCTCGCATCCAGTAATAGTCATCATTGCGGACGGTACCGTGAGCCGCTAGCTCATAAGGAATTTTCTGTGCAACAGGTGCTGGAATATCAGTAATCAATTTAACGCCTTGTTGTTTTTCTACTTGTGAGGTTTGTTCCATGCTAGTGCTATTATCGCTGCACGCGCCTAGCGAAAGACTCGCCGTTAACGTTATGCACGATGCTATCCATAGAGATTTCATGATAGGTCCTTTTGCGGAAGATGATAAGTGATAAAACTTAACCCCAAAGTATAGGTAATTTCTAACGTTAATATAGGGCTAAAAAGCACTAACCAGATCGAATTTGGGACTAAATAGTTACAAGCTGTGTCAAAAACAAAAAAACGCCCTGAATAGGACGTTTTTGATAATACTGAAATAACTTTCGTATTTAGCTTGAGGGGGAATTCGCTTCTCCCAATCGCCTTTGTATTAATCGACAATATCTTTAGGCATGCTGTCTCGCACTTGCTGCCAAACTTTGCCACTTTCAATACCATAGTCTCTTACCACTACAGGTACTTTGTCGTGTCTTTCGTTTTCTGCAGCATCGAGCAATTTAGCGTAATACGCTTTGGCCACGTCTCGCGCTTGCTGATGATCGAAGTAGAAACCACCAATACGTGAGTACATGCCCCTAAAGCCATTCATCATTAACACAAACACATTATTATTTGATGCCAATGCTAAATCATGGGTCATTTGGTAATCGAATTGCGCAAAAGCAGCGCCATCTTCTTCCACGTCTTTATAACGTGCAATAATCTCAGCGGATTCCTTGGGGTTGTTACGAATTGCACCTCGAATAAACACGGCACTTAGATTAGTACGGGCCGCTAAGAGGTTGTCCACTAGCTCAGGAATGCCTTCTTGATCGAGACGCGCTAAGGTTTCTAGAATGTTCAAGCCACAGCTTTCCCAAAAGTTATTCACTTTTGTAGGTTTACCATGTTGAATGGTTAACCAACCGTCACGAGCCAAACGTTGCAAAACTTCACGCAAGGTTGTGCGTGTTACACCAATAAGTTCTGAAAGCTCTCTTTCGGCAGGCAAAATTGTACCCGGCGGGAAGCGTCCACTCCAAATCGATTCAACAATGTATTCTTCGGCAAATCCAGCGGGACTCTGCGCCTTATAAATCATAACTAATCGCCTGCACGTTATTGTTATTCTGCGACTGATTGTACCAGATGCGCTTTTATTATCACAATGAAAAATCCCCTGCCAACAACATTTGTTAACATTTCATTAAAATAATCCCAAAACCTTTGCATTAATGGTTTTTTATCACACAAAAGCAGACTTACTCAACGCAATAAACTACATTGTTAGGTTGATTATCAACCTAACTTGAGTAATTCCGCTAACTTTCCTTTTATGGGGTCTGTGAATTGCTTTCTCAAGGTTGTAATATCATGTACGCTTAATTTCGGACTATTATAATGAAAGCAACAAAACTGCCCGATTATCGACAACTTGCAATCACTTGCCCTCGATGAAAGTCAGTTTATGTTTGCAATAACCAGAAATTCAAAACGTAAAGACGCAACGTTAGCGCCTTTGTTGTAAAAGGAATAGGAACTCATGCAAACCTCAATGATCTCGGCGGTCTTTAGTAACTTTCTGGGACACGCACCCAATTGGTATAAGCAAACCATCATCGCCTTCCTCATTATAAACCCAGTATTGTTTATGGTTGACCCCTACTTGGCGGGTTGGACATTAGTGATCCAATTTATTTTTACTCTCGCAATGGCGTTAAAGTGCTACCCGCTGCAGCCAGGTGGCTTACTACTCATTGAGGCCATGTTCATTGGGATGACAACGCCCGGACACATGATGCACGAAATTGAGGTTAACCTTGAAGTGCTATTACTTCTGGTCTTCATGGTTGCCGGTATCTACTTTATGAAAGACCTACTTATGTTTTTATTCACCAAGTTAGTTATTGGGGTTAAGAACAAAATGGTCTTGTCATTGTCGTTTATCTTTGCCTCAGCCTTTTTGTCGGCATTCCTTGATGCTCTGACCGTGGTCGCAGTAATCATCAGTGTAGGTTTGGGTTTCTATTCCATTTACCACAAAGTAGCTTCGGGTAAAGAGTTTCACTCAGATCATGACCACACAAGTGATGACGGCGTAGATTCACTAGGCAGTAATGACCTAGAAAACTTCCGTGCATTCCTTCGTAACCTAATGATGCACTCTGCGGTTGGTACTGCACTGGGCGGCGTAATGACAATGGTAGGTGAACCACAAAACCTAATTATTGCTGATAAAGCTGGCTGGGATTTCGTTGAATTTTTTATCCGCATGGCGCCTGTTAGCTTACCAGTTTTTGTATTTGGTTTATTAACCACCATGGTTTTAGAGAAAACAGGTTGGTTTACCTATGGTGCAAAACTGCCAAATTCAGTGAGAAAAATTCTTACCGACTACAGCGAACATATGGATAAAAGCCGCAGCAAACGTGAAAAGGCTAAGCTAGTAGTTCAAGCTCTAATTGGCGTATGGTTAGTGGTTGGCTTGGCCACGCACATGGCATCAGTGGGCTTAATCGGCCTTTCTGTTATTGTATTGGCAACATCGATGAGCGGCATTATTGAAGAGCATGCGTTAGGTAAAGCGTTTGAAGAAGCGCTGCCTTTTACTGCTTTGCTTTGCGTATTCTTTGGTGTTGTGGCAGTGATTATCGACCAAGGCTTATTCCAACCCGTTATTCATTGGGTACTAAGCTTTGAAGGTGAAACTCAGATGGTGATGTTTTACCTCGCCAATGGTGTGTTATCTATGGTGAGTGATAACGTGTTTGTAGGCTCTGTGTATATCACAGAAGTTACCGCAGCCCTGCAAGCCGGCCAAATCACACGTGACCAATACGATATGCTAGCAGTTGCAATTAACACAGGAACTAACTTGCCTAGTGTTGCGACACCTAACGGTCAAGCTGCATTCTTGTTCATGTTAACCTCTGCGATTGCACCTTTACTACGCTTGTCGTACGGGCGCATGGTAATGATGGCACTGCCATACACCATCGTACTTACTATTGTGGGTTTGGTGGCTACCTATGTAGGCTTAGCCGATGCAACCCAATGGTTGTACGACATGCATTTAATTGAACATCATACCGCGACAGAAGCTGTTGGCGGTGCTGTTTCACACTAGGAATTAGACATGCGTTCAGTAGTACATCGCATTAGTCGCTGGGCAGAGCACAAGTCTTCATGGCTTGTGCTTTTCGCCACGTCATTAGGGCTAGAATTAGCCGCGCTTTACTTTCAATATGGCATGGGCTTAAAACCCTGCATTATGTGTATTTACCAACGTACTGCCATGTACGGCATTGTGTTGTCCGCACTGCTTGTTTTGATTAAAAATAACGGCCTTACTCGCATGGTAGGTTTTGCCGGCTGGGCAGTATCTGCTGGCTGGGGCTTTTTAATTGCCAAAGAACACCTTGGTATTATCAATGCACCCAACCCCTTTTTCGCTAGCTGTGAAATAGTACCGAACTTTCCAACATGGCTTCAATTACATGAGTGGATACCTGCTATATTTGCCGCCGAGGGCGATTGCTTAGCAGATAGTTGGCAGTTCCTTTCAATGGGAATGGCACATTGGATGCAAATTATCTTTGCCGCTTATTTTGTGGTGTTCGCAATAGTATTTGCATGTCGATTGTTAGATAAGAAACCCTTTTGATAGACCTTTCTATTTTGCCATCTAGGCTCCCTTCTATTCATACAGAGCAAGGGCCTGTGTCAATACAGCGTATAGCCCTGAAGCATGTTGAAGCCTTATGTGAGGCTTCACAGCAATCTATTCATCATGTTAAACCTTGGCTAGGCAGCGCACTGTGCCCCGTTACGCCAGCATTGGCGAAACAATGTATTCAATCGATGGAGGCTGCACGAGAGTCAGGTTATGGGTTAACCTACTTGCTAATGCACGATGAGCGCTGTTTGGGCATGGGAATTATCAATTATATCCACCACACCCATTTAACCGCGAATTTGGGTTATTGGCTTCGTTCAGACTCATGTGGAAAAGGTCTTGCCACTGCCATTTGTGAAGCACTAAAGAAGCTAGCCTTTACGCAAATGAATCTACACCGACTAGAATGCCTAATCGAGCCTAACAACAAAGCCAGTTTGCGCGTGGCCGAACGTATTGGTGCTGAAAAGGAAGGGCTTTGCCGCAAGCGTATTTTCGGACGAGATGCGCTGCTTTACAGTATTACCGCTTAATCTAAATCTTCCAACGGCCAAATCGCAATATAGTCTTCAAAAGCATCTAAATCCACATCGGTTTCAAACACCGTTTTATTGCGTACAGACATGCCGTTTTTGTGCATCACATGTTTCTTGCCCTTATTTAGCAGTGGATGCCAAGACGGTAACCCTCGTCCTTCATGAAGACGGCGATAAGCGCAGCTTGTGGGCATAAAGAAAATGTCTTTTAAGTTGGCTTTTGTTAGCTGAACGCAATCTGGCACAAGCTCAGTTCGCTTTGCATACTGGGTACATTCACATTTTTTCGTATTAAGCAGCGAACAGACAATATTGGTGTAATGAATTTGTTCATTGGCATTGATGTAATCCGTAGGCGCTTGCGCTTCTTCGTTTTCATCATCAATAAACTTATGTAAGCAACACTTTGCACAGCCATCGCATAATGACTCCCATTCCTTTTGGGTCATTTCTTCAAGGGTTTTGGTTTCCCAAAAAGGAGCAGTCATTAGCGAACAACCTTTGTATTAACAGTAATTTTATCATGTAAGGTGGCTTCAATGGTGTCACCCGCAAGTAACGGCCCTACCCCTTTAGGGGTGCCCGTTAACACCACATCACCCGCATCTAGGGTAAAGGTTTGAGACATATGCGCAATTAACGGCACTATTTTGTGCAGCATCATCGCAGTATGCCCAGACTGACGTATTTCACCGTTTATACTCAGCGTGAAATGTAAATCTTGTAAGTCTGTGGTGCTATCTATTGGAACAAAGCCTGACACTGGACAACTTAAGTCAAAGGACTTAGCTCGCTCCCAAGGTTGGCCTTGCGCCTTAAGCTCGCGCTGAACATCACGCAGGGTTAAATCCAAACCAAGCCCTATACCCCAAATGGCCGCTAACACTTCAGCTTCTGTGGCTTTGCATAACGCGTATTTAAGCAATACAGCGACTTCAAGCTCGTTATGACATTCACCTTGATTGGTAGGAATAACAAGCGGTGTGGCCATATCGCACAATGCCGCTTTAGGCTTTAAAAACAACAAGGGCGACTCTGATACAACCGATTTCATTTCTTCGATATGATCAAGATAGTTGCGACCAATACATGCCACTTTACCTACTGGCAGTGAAATTGGCCCACCTTGATATTCTTGATGTTGATACATATTAGTACCCTCGCTTGATGCGTTCTGAAAGGTAACCTACGGACACGCCAAAGTAACTGGAGCGGTTCCATTTCATTAAGGTATGAAAGTTATTATAGACAAGATAAACCCGCCCTTCGCTGCCATCAGGCATAATAAGAGAAGCTTGGATATCAGCGGTAGGCAAATCGCTACCGTCGAAGCGTCTAACGCCTGCTTGCTGCCATTCGGCTAAGGGCTTATAAAGGCTTTTTGAAAGGCCGAAGGCTTTAATAGGCTGGGTTAAAGACACTTGCCTACCCCAGGTGCCGTTGTTATCCCACCCTTCTGATGAAAGGTAGTTTGCAATAGAGGCAAATACATCGGCTTCGGTTTGCCAAATATCTTTTCTGCCATCACCATCATAATCTACCGCGTAATTTAAAAACGAGATTGGCATAAATTGGCTTTGCCCCATGGCACCAGCCCAAGACCCCTTTAATGCATCAACGCTAGTATGGCCTTCATCAAGAATAGTCAGCGCGGCAAAGAGGTTATCTTTAAACAGTTTTTCTCGGCGGCCTTCATAGGCAAGTGAGGCCAAGGCAGACAGCACGCTGTAATTACCTTGAATGCGTCCAAAATTTGATTCATTACCCCATAGCGCAACAATAAATCGAGGTTGAACCTTAAACTTCTGGCCTATTTCTTCAAGCAATGACTTGTGCTTGTTGTACATTTCAACCGCTTGCTGCACTTTCCAGTCAGGCACACGACTGGCTAAGTAACTATCGAGTGTAATTTTCTTTTCAGGTTGGTTTTTATCTGATTTGATAACCGTTGGGCGAAAACTAATATCGTTAAAGGCGTCGTTAAGTAATGATTCATCAAAGCCTTTCTGTTTGGCTTCGGCTTTTAACGCTGTTACGTATTCGGCAAACCCTTGTGCTGTTTTTTCTTCGGCTTGGGCAAGAGCAATGCTTGCCACAAACCCCGCTACTGCAAGTAGCGATGTTGTTAACCATTTAGCCATGCTTAAAACTTTTTATCTGGCGTGGCTTGTAACCCCAAAGACTTACGGTGGGCCATCAATAAATCGTCTTCTTTAGGTGGCATTTGAAGGTAAAAGCCTTTTTCTTCAAGCTCAGCAATAAGCTTTTGCTTGTCCACACCTGCCAGCTTTTCATGCTTATCTAGCGATAGCACAGTGACCAACTCCGGCTTGCCAAACATGTCTTTTAGCACCTCAGGCACATCATCAAATTTGTCTTTGTTAGGCACATATAAATACGTACCTGGGCGTTTTCGTGATTTATAAATCGCGCACAACATCATTTTGTAAACTCTTTAACGTTAGAGACTAGGTTTATTGCCTAGTAACTTTTCTAAATGGGGCTCAAACAATGGCGCTCTCCAGCCAGATAAAACATCTGGTTTGAGGCCTAGCACTCGGGTTTCGTCACTGTCGAACCAGTACCATTTTAGCACTTGGTTCAACTGCTTTTTAGATGCAATAACTTCTGGCGATACATCATTTTCGCTGGCAATTTTATCGCTCACGGCTTTTAGCGCTGCTAATGTTTGTTTGTAGCTTGCTACGTCAATCAAACGACTGACTTTCGGCAACCTAAGAGACTCAGAAGTCGCCGCGTACTTTTCTCGTGCTTGGCTTATGAGTGTCACAATGGTGTCACCATAACGCCTTACCGACTGTGGATTCATTCCTTCAAATTGAGACAACCCCGATTTGCTTGAAGGCATAAGACGCGCAGCTTCATAAAGATGTATTTCTTTAAATACAAAATTCAATGCCATGTCTTTTTTACGCGCGGTAGCGAGTCGCCACGCGGCAAGTGCTTGAAGCACGGTAAGCTGCTCTTTTGATAAACGCCAGTTGTTTTTAATCTGCATATAGGCAAATTCTTCCGGCATTTGACTGCGCTTTTTATCGGCTAATTGGGCAATCTCTTGATATACCCAATCTAACTTGCCTACATCATTTATTTTTTCGACTAAATGTTCATAGCAAGGTAATAGATACAGTACATCGTTGGCCGCATAGCTAAGCTGTGCTTCCCTTAAAGGACGGGCTATCCAGTCGGTACGAGACTCGCCTTTATCTAGGCTTACATCGCACAATAACTCAACCAGCTTTGCGTAGCCTAGCGATGCGCCTAAGCCTAGAATACTGGCAGCAAATTGACTATCGAATACGGGTGTTGGTACGGTATTAAATGCAGTCAGGAAAGTTTCAAGATCTTCTGAGCATGAGTGCAGCACTTTTACCACACTGGTATTTTCCATTAAGGCAATAAATGGCGAGAGATCATCAATTGCAAGAGGATCGATAAGTACTAACTGATGCCCGTCATACAACTGGATTAAACCAAGATGCGGTGACAGTGTTCGGGTACGAACAAATTCAGTGTCCAGCGCTACCGCTTTTTGTTGTTGAGCAAGCGTGCACACGCTATCGAGTTTTTCAAAGGTGGTTACTAATTCATATTGCATAATAATAAAAAGCCGGCTTACGCCGGCTCTACAGTTTTCCTAATTCACTTTCCGAATTAATCTCGTAGTTCCCGACGCAGAATTTTACCTACATTGGTTTTAGGTAGATCTTCTTTGAAGACTACCTGCTTGGGCACTTTATAGCCCGTTAAGTGTTCTCTACAGTGTGCAATGACCGCTTCAGCAGTTAGCGAGTCGTTGTTGCGAACAACAAATAACTTCACCACTTCACCACTGGCTTCATTTGGTACACCAACTGCTGCTGATTCAACAATGTTGTCATGCATAGCAGCCACTTCTTCAATTTCGTTTGGAAACACATTGAATCCAGAGACGAGGATCATATCCTTTTTACGGTCAACAATATAGAAATAACCTTCATCGTCTACCGTGGCGATGTCTCCGGTGGCAAGCCAACCATCTTTAAGAATTTCGTCAGTGGCTTCTGGGCGATTTAAATACCCTTTCATCACTTGCGGGCCTTTCACCCAAAGCTCACCTGGTTCACCTTTTTCTACCTCGTTACCGTCATCATCAAGAAGCTTGATGTCGGTAGAAGGCACTGGCATACCAATGGCGCCTTTGTACGCGTCAATTTGTGGTGGGTTTACTGTTACAACAGGCGAGCATTCCGTAAGGCCATAACCTTCAAGCAGTACAGTACCGGTAACCTTTTCCCACTTTTCAGCCACAGGTCGTTGAACGGCCATGCCGCCGCCTAAGCCAAACTTGAAGTTTTTAAAATCAAGCTCACTAAACCCTGGTGTGTTTAACAAGCCGTTAAACAAGGTATTTACACCTGGAAGAATAGTGAAAGGGTATTTGCTCAATTCGTTTACAAACCCTGGCATATCACGCGGGTTAGTAATCAGTAAGTTTTGGCAACCGTATTTAAGGAACATCAGGCAGTTCGCAAGCAAGGCGAATATATGATAAAGCGGCAACGCAGTTACCACAAAGTCTTCGCCTTCATCTATTACGGTTTCCAGAATGCCAGAAACTTGCTCAAGATTCGCAATCATATTGCGATGTGTCAGCATAGCGCCTTTAGATACACCCGTGGTACCACCGGTGTACTGCAAGAAGGCCAGTTCATCGTTGGTTAAATCTGGACGTGTATAGGTTAACGATTGCCCTTGCTTTATTGCGCTGGTGAAAGACGTGGTCGCTGGCAAATTAAAAGCCGGCACCATTTTCTTCACATACTTAACTACCGCATTCACTACCCAACGTTTTGGTACAGGCAGCATGTCGCCTAGCGAAGTAAGAAACACTTCTTGAATGTTTGTTTCACTGATCACTTCTTCAAGGGTGCACGCAAAGTTTTCAACAATAACAATTGCCTTAGCATTCGCATCGTTTAACTGGTGCTTCAACTCTCTTGCTGTGTACAGCGGGTTAACATTAACCACAACCATACCAGCACGAAGTACACCAAACATGGCTACAGGGTACTGAAGCAAGTTCGGCATCATGATTGCCACGGCATCGCCGCGCTTCAACCCACTATTTTGTAGGTAAGCAGCGTATTGTGCAGATAATTTGTCGAGTTCGCCAAAGGTCATCGACTGACCCATGTTGATAAACGCAACTTTGTCTTTAAACTTTTTTACTGATTGTTCGAATATATCGACAACGGATGCGTAACGATCTGCATCAATTTCTGCAGATACACGAGGGTCGTAAAACTTGAGCCAGGTTTTTTCCACCAAAACCTCCTTCACTTATTTTTAACACAAAGGCGCATGAGGTATCACGCGCGTTTGAGCAACTGGTCTAATAACTTGCGAATAGTATAGGAAGTGTAAAAAAAAATAAACTATACAGTTTACATTTGCTCAACAAACTGACGGATTAACATGCCAACTTCATCAGTTTTTTCCATGTGAATATGATGGCCGCCTGTTAATTGCTCAAACCGAGCGTTTTTAAACCAAGATCGCCTTTTGTCATAAACACTGTCCAAGGTTTTAAAGCTGCTTGACGCGCCTACAAAAAGTATAGGACAAACTATCGCACTCATAATGTTTTCTGCCTGTTCTTCGGTTAATCGAAGGACAGACTTGGTGCGAAGACGCGGGTCGCTCGACCAAAAGCAATGGCCACCGGCATCTTGCGTAAGATTCCTTTCTAGAATTGCGCGCGCATGATCAGCTGGAATATCAGAGACCTTACAGCGGGCTTTCACCGCATCATCTAAATTAACCAAGGTTAACTTATTACGCTGTTTTTTCTTCCTGCTAAGAATGGCTTCCCGCATCTGCGCTTGGCTGGTGTTCGCCTCTAACGTTAACGGGCCGCATGCATCAAGGCTAATAACCCCCTTCACTTTTTCAGGGAATAACCCAGCATACAATGACGCTAAAATACCGCCCATAGAATGCCCGAGCAGTATAACCTGTTCCCACTCTTGATCTTCTATCAACGCATGCAAGTCTTGTAAATAATCAGCTTGATTATAGTGCATGCCTATCGGTCGATGGGATGAACGACCATGGCCGGCAAGATCAAGAGCAATAAAGCGTTGAGATTGCAGGTATGGAGCCAGTAACCGTAAGCTTTCTGCGTTATCTAAATACCCATGTAGCCCTATCACTACAGTACCAGCGCCCTGGTTTTCTAGCGCGGCTAAGTGTAAATTTCCTGCTGTAAATTCAGTTTCTATCATGTCGCTCCCTCACACAATACGGCGGCAATTATTTGCCCATAAAGAACTAAATACTGCCTGATAAAAAAATAGGGAGGCAAAATCTTGCCTCCCTAGTAAATACATATTTTTATTCAAATACGATTATCTTTACGAACATTTTCATCTGTTAGCGTACTTATTTCGCTTTATCCTTGCGCATTTTTTCATTCGGACTTGAAATGGTATTAACGTTCGACCTATTTTTTGAAGGTTTAGGACTAGACGGAGAATTATCGTAGCGTGTTACCCGCACTCTTCTGTAGCTTGGGTAGCCCCAAGGTCTGTGTCGCATAAACGGTGAATACCAACCTGTACCATAATCAAAATAGTACATGTTCACGTCGTAAACCTCTTGTTTACGCCACATGTGGTAGTCGTCAGCCAATATCGTAGGATACATATAGGGTTGTTCGCCAACCATGCCCGATGTAGGTGGAACTAATTTACCCACAAACGTGGCAGAACGACCTTCTTCAAAAACAATAGGATCAACAAAACCGTCTATTTGCACTTTAAAGCGCCCGATGGTTTCGCCACCACTATTAGGCTTGCCGTAATTATTTAGTGGAAAATGAACAAGTTCGATGAACGTTTTGTTTGGCTTATTTTCAACCCCAACAATAACGCCGCCCCACCGAGCCATTTTACCTTGTGCATTGGCACCCGAAGTAACGGCTTTAGAATAAGAAACTAGCTCAGTACCTTTAGGCACTTCTACGCTTTCTGGCACAATCGCGCAACCTGCGAAAAGTACCACACTTACTATCACTAACATTCTAACCAGCATGAAGCCTCCTTTTGGCCGCCTAAGCACTTTTAACTTGGAGCTGATACTAAGCGCCGAGAAAATATATAGTACTACAAATAGTAATGAATCAAACCATATTGCGCTGAGTAACGGTGTAACACTGTTAACCCGCACATTCACCAGAGATAATCATTAAAAGTGACATTACTAGTGGGATACTTTGCCCTAAAAGTTAGCACTGATAATTAATAAATACCATAAAGAACATTGATTTAAACGATTGTTAATCTTTAGACGGGATTTTAGGCAAAAAGTTTAGTTGAGATTGATAACACGTGATTGGAAGGCGCGTAATTAACGCATTGTGGTACAGATTTCACTGCTTATAACAGGCGAATACAACGCAAAGATAACACTAACAACACGCTATATTAGTTTAAGCATTAAGCGTAAATATCTACACCAAACATGCTTTGTACCGACTCACGTTCTTGCTGTTTTTCAAAACTGGTATACGAGGCAATAGCTTGCTGAGAATAGCCCGCACTATCTTCACGTACGAAACGTTGATAAGCCTGTGCATTGTCGGTGCCCTGTGCGTCTGGGGCCACCACAATATGATTATTCTGTTGCTTACCTTCACCATTGCTTTGCTGCTGCGCATCTTTATTAACTTTAGCAACGCGCCCTTGTGAGGGCTCTGATTGATGCGATGAAGGTATCGAAAAATTGTTAGTTATATGCATACCAAAAACGTGTCAGTCTTTTAAATGAAACCAAATAGGTAAATACGTAATGAGATGACTACAACGAATGTTTATGTTGTAAGCGCCATCTCCTTAACGATACAAAGCGCTAAATTGCATTCTATATTTAAAGAATATTGCAAGAATCGCGCCCAGATACTGCAACGCTTACCTGCTCACTCGAGAGCCTAGCTCTAAATCTTGATTTACATGTCACACTATATTCTGCAGTTAATGGCGCAGCAGGCGCTTAAAAAGGTGTTCAGGCCTGAGGTTTATACTCTTATTCGCGGCCAGGTAACTTTTTCCACGTCACTTTGTCACGCAAATAAACAGGTTTTACATCACTAGCCACTTGTACATCGCCTTCCTGCGCTCGTTGCTCAGCAAGAGGCAACATATAAACCGCGTCAGGAAATTGAATAGACACCTCATGATCTTCAGGCAGCAATGCCTCAAGTGCCGGATAAGCCAGCCAGCCTGTACCAACAGGCTCAAATTCACCCGTAGCCTCACCTTCATTAGAAACTATTGTGTCATTGATATGCGCTACGGCTATTTCAGGAGGGCACACTTGCTCAGCAACCACTTCCCCCAATGAGCCATTTTCAGATTTGTAGATGGCAAAATAAACCTCGCCCATGCGAGCATCGGTAGCACACACAACCCATGAAGCTTGCTTGGTTTCCGTTTGCCTAGTTTTCGTCGGCTTAGCTGTTAGCGCTTGTTGCGCCATGGCGGCTAAGGTGCTTACGCCAGCTACCTTTAAACCACTGCCAAGGGCTAAACCTTGAATCATACCAGTGGCAATACGCACGCCGGTAAAGCTGCCTGGGCCTCGACCAAATGCCAGTAAGTCTAAATCGGCCAGTACAAGCTCTGCGTCTTTTAACACTTCATCCAACATAGGCAGTAAACGCTGACTATGTTGCTGTGGGCAAATTTCAAAACGAGATACAATACCGTTGCCTGTATTAAGTGCTACTGAACAGGCCTCTGTTGCCGTGTCTATGGCTAAAATTTTCATTCTTTACTCTTCATCAATTTTTGCAAGGAAAGACTCTACTTCGTCTAAACTGCGGGTTCTGCGCATATTCGGCAAGCTACCTATAAAAGTTTTCGCATAGGGTTTGGTCACTAAACGATTATCGCAAATAACCAATACTCCTTTATCGGTAGGGTCGCGAATTAAGCGCCCAGCACCTTGCTTTAAAGCAATGACGGCTTGGGGTATTTGAATAACGCCAAAGGGGTTTGCGCCGCGCTTTTTAACGTCGTCCATTCGGGCTTGTAATAGCGGATCATCTGGTGATGCGAATGGCAGTTTATCTATCATGACGCACACCAAGTCATTCCCTCGCACATCCACCCCTTCCCAAAAAGCGCCCGTGCCCATTAATACCGCTTTTTCGTCAGCCAAGTAGGCATCTAATAGTGCCTGCTTGGTGGTCGTGCCTTGTACTAATAATGGGTTGTCGATTTCATCTTCCAGCTTACCAGCAATTTCACGCAGCATGGCGTGGCTGGTAAACAACAAAAAGCACCGGCCTTTACTGGCTTTAATCAATCTTTTGGCCGTATTCAACAAGGTTTCCCGCATAGAAAAACTGTTCGGCTCGGGCAAATAACGAGGTACACACAACATGGCTTGTTCGGGGTAGTTAAAAGGGCTATCTAAGCCTAATGTTCTTGAGTCTTCTAATCCCATTCGGCGCTGAAAATGCTCAAAGCCACCGTTAACCATTAGTGTTGCAGAGGTAAAAACCCAACCGCGAGGAGGCGATGCCACAAAACGGCGGAACTTAGCAGCAATCGATAACGGCGTTAAATGCATAATTAAGTGGCGAGTGGTGGTTTCATACCACAAGCTCACATTTTCTTGCTTCTCATCACTTAACGAGTCGAGTTGTTCCCTCACCGACACAATTCTCTCGTACAGATTATCTAAATCTTTATCGCGACCAATATGCAGCTTACACACTTCATGCAGTACCCCTAGCGCCTCTGCTAGTTTACCTACTTCTAAGCGCACTTCGTCACGCATCAAGGCTTCAGCCCAGTTTCCTCGTTGGGTAGTATCGGGGAACAACAAGCGTAAATCGGCAGCAATCATGCGGCATTTATCTGCTGCTTTGTCTAATTGTGCCGCGTCTTTTAAAACGGTTCTAAAAATGAGGGTAATATCTTTGGCTAAATCTTGAATTTGGCGAGTAGAAAGCGATTCACCAAAGTAGTCTGCGGCAATATCGGGAATTTGATGGGCTTCATCGAATATAATGGCGTCAGCTTCTGGGATAAGCTCACCGAACCCGGTATCTTTTAGTGCCATGTCAGCGAAAAACAAGTGGTGATTTACCACGATAATATCGGCATCCAACGCTTTACGCCGTGCCTTAACCAAATAACACTCTTCATAATCGGGGCAGTCGCGCCCAAGGCAGTTATCTACCGTAGATGTAACCAATGGCAACACTCGCGCATCCTCAGGCAAACTTTTTAACTCGCCCATGTCGCCAGTTTTTGTGGTGGTAGACCACAGCTTCACTTCTGAGAGTTGCCCTAACACCTCTTTTTCCACTAACGTGGAGTTACCGCCATGTTGTTCTAGCCGGTGTAGGCAAAGGTAATTAGCACGGCCTTTCAACAACGCCGTTTTACGCCTACTGCTAAGGGCTTTTTTCACCAAAGGTAAATCGCGATGAAATAGCTGCTCTTGCAGGTTTTTGGTTCCCGTCGACACTATCGCTTTGCCTTCCGCTAACAGCGCTGGGGCAAGATAAGCGAAGGTTTTCCCTGTACCTGTACCGGCTTCCACCACTAGGCTGCCGGTTTCATCAATGGCTTCTTTTACCGCTTGCGCCATTTCAGTCTGCGCTTCTCGGGGAACAAAGCCATTGATGGTTTTAGCAAGTAAACCCGTGGAAGAAAAGATGTCATCGATAGTTGGCATAGTGTACTTAACGTAAAAGTGAAGATTTGGCCGCTAGGCCACAAAGCGGTGCATTATGCCAAAGTTTTTCGAAAAATGGTTAGTATTCGCGAAAATTCCATACCGAATGACAGATTTAATGCCCCTCTGAAGCCGACGGTTCAAACACTCGCAATTCATACTTATTGTCACATCCATCAAGAAGTAATAGCGTGTTAGCCATACTCATACCGATTAACGAGCACTAATCCATACCTGATAACCCCACGAGCCAATTTGCACAGGCTTCTCGATATGTAAGTGTTCTGGTTCGCTTATTGGCTCGTGATGGGAGGTATTTGAATCAAGCGTACACTTAGAATAAGTGCCATTCAGTATGGGGTCGTTAAAAGTAACGTTGCATTGGGAGCTGGAAAAATTGATGATAACTAATACTTTATTGTGTTCATCCATTCTCACAAAGCTAAATACCTGTGACATACAGTTACTAGGTACCTGAATCATACGGGCACCAAATTCGCCATTGCCTAAAGCAGGGATGGATTTTTTTATCTTAATTAAGGCTTTGTACAAATCACCGATACAGTGAGGTTGCCATTCAATAGGGTCACGTTCAAAAAACGCTAAACGCTTTGTTTCCCCTGCCTCTTGGCCATTATGAATTAGTGGCATACCTTCACCTAAAACAGATAACACGATAGCGCCTTCTAGGGCATTACCAAACTGTTCACGTTGGGTACCATCCCACGCATTTTTATCGTGGTTGCTTACAAAGGTCATTCGATAAGCACTGTGCGGCCACGCTCGCTCATTCCATGAATAGTATTTTCTTAACCTGTCGAGAGAACATCGTCCATGGGCGAGCTCGTGCATGGTTTCATTCCAGCTCCATGCATAGGTCATGTTAAAAGCAGTTTCGTGTAAATCGCGATTTTCCCACTCGGCTAACATAAATACCGGCTTTATCGCATCCAAGGCAACACGCGCTTGATGCCAAAAGTCGTTTGGAACATAACCCGCGACATCACATCGAAAACCGTCAATATCAAAGCGTTCTACCCAATAGCGCATGGCGTTAATCATATACTCACGTAGCGCAGGCTCGTCGTAATCAAACTCGATAATATCTGACCAATCCCACCAAGGAGACGGGCGAAATTCACCGTGATGATCTCTTGCATACCAATGCGGATGCGTGTCGACTAAAGGGTTGTCCCAAGCACTATGATTAGGCACCCAGTCTAAAATAACTTTCAAATTCCGTTTGTGCGCCTCTTTTACCAACTCTTTAAAGTCGTCTGCATTACCAAATTCAGGGTTTATGCCTAAGTAGTCTTTCACCGCATAGGGGCTACCAAGCTCACCTTTGCGATTTTTTTCACCAATAGGATGGATAGGCATAAGCCAGAGAATATCGGCACCTAAATCACAAATGTGACTTAAGCTATTTGTCACTTCTTTGAATGTACCAGATACAGAAAACTGGCGAGTATTTACCTGGTATATAACGGCATGTTTCGACCATTCAGGCTGCGTTACACGATAAATTTTCTTAGGGGTTGTCTGATATGTCATCCATACTTCCTTTTTGACAAACGATTCCTGTTTAAAACTATGCATTCAAAAAGTTAGCTCTTTAAAACTGAGATCTTTAAAAACGGACTCTTTAAACTGAGCAGTTAGAAAATAGGCAAACCAGATACGCCGAGCAAGAGCACCCAAGTGCCAAAGAAAAGCTTAAGTTTTTGGGGTGAAAAAGCCAACACAACAAACTTGGCTAGCATGCCACCAATTATTGCGCCTGCGCCTGCAAATATCACTACGTCCCAAACTACGGCATGGGTTACTAACACGTGATAAATCACAGCGCCCCATACGGTGAAGGCTGATAAGATGACAGCAGCGGCGATGGCCATAGTGACATTGAACCCTCTGATAATGAGATAGACAGCCACCAGCTCACCCACCCCCACCGAAAGCCAAGCGGTAACAATTCCACCAAAAAAAGATACCAATGGCAGCGCCACAATATCAAATTGATTAGCGTCTTGTTTTAAGGCAACCCGTTTTAAAAAAGGAATAGAGGCAAAAATAGCCACGGCAAGCAATATAGAAAACGCGCCAAACCCCAAGTGAATTTGTTCTATTCCCCCTTTAAAAGGTGAAAGAGCAGTAAACGTATCTGGCCCAAACTGCGCAAGCCAGACGCCGCACAGTGACGCTGGTACGCTTAGCAATAAGCTTGTAGGTAACGCGCACCATTGACTATCGGTTTGATGATGACGGCATTTGTAACGCCACCACGTAATAGCGCCCGCGGTCATGCCGCAGCATTGAATAGCGAAACTGGTAGCCACCACGCTTTGAGATGAAAACTGTAAGTGGTTAAAGAAAGGAACAAACACCACGCCCCCACCCGCACCGGTAGCGTTTGCGAAAATAGCGCCAATGATGCCAAGCAAACTAAAAAGGCTATTCTCGGCGATGAGCACTAGCGGCGTGGACTGAGAAAAAATCACCACTATCCACAGTACAAGCAAAAGAATTTTAAATGGGCTTTTTATTACCCACTGCAATAAGCGATTCAACACATTCCCCCTCAAATGGCGCATAGAGATGAAACTCTCGTGTACGGCTAGTGCTTTTATTTAAACAAATCACGACGGCAAAATGCCCAATGCCTACTAATATTACTAGGTAGTCACCGTTTTATCCTTTGAACTTTATGTTAGAAACCATTTCACTCCAAGGTAAGAGGAGGTTAAGGCTTACGCCTAACCGTTCAGCCAGCTGGCAAGATACTAAATGGCTGATGTTGATATTTGCCGTTGCTGTATTCACTATCGCTATTGGTTGGGCGGTGGTGGGAGTGTGGGTGATTTTACCCTTTGCTGGCATAGAAGTCGTATTGCTTATTTTTATCATGTACCAGGTTTCCCGCAGTACGTACCGGTGGGAAACCCTTGATATTGAGCCCCACAAGATTCACTTTTGTACCCGCCACCGCACACTCTCTTTCACTCGTCCGTCAGCGCATATTGTATTTACCGAATCTGAAAACGATTGGCACCTTCCCATCGTCACCTTGGTGGATGATGAACAACGTATTGTCTTGGGAGCGTTCCTTAATCTTGAAGATCGCGCATTACTGAAAGAAACACTCGATAACGAAGGCATCATGGTATGCCGTAATCATTGGTGGAAAACGTAGCCTTGGTTCTTACTTTTTGCAGTCTAGCTTGTGCGTGCTGCTTTCGTTTAGCGCTAGCTTTAGTGAATTGAAGCAAAGTTTAAATTAAATTTAATATCCGTTTTTCTGCCTATGAACTACAAATAGTAATGTCTACTCGTGTTATATCGGAGAACAACTATGAATCTGTACATAGAGTCAATTGAAGGCGGTAGTTATTTAGCGGCAACAGGACTAGGTGCATCTCGCACGTTAGTAAGAGACAAAACGTCTCGGCCAAAAACTTTTCATTGTCTAAATGAGATTAAAGACCACTTTAATTCTGAGGAGTTTGAACATGTATGGCTGCGTCAATCCACCCCTTACGAGGAAATGGTAGGTCAGTCACAGATTCCAGATGCGTTGGAACTCGAAATTGATTGGCATCGATAGTTAGCTCTTTTTAATAGCTCTCTATTTAACTGTCCATCGATCAACGGCTTTGTTGTGAGCTGTACTGGGTAAATAGTCCCAGTTGAATAGATGTAACTTACTCGGTAAAGTGGCTGATTATCATCTAACAGGACAATATGATGAAGTTCAGCCCCCGTGCTTTTAGCTTAGCGCTTTTACTTACAACTTGTGTAGTAGGGCTCACCACGCCTGCCTTTTCAGCTTCGGTTTTCAAGGTGAGTAACGGCGAAAACACTCTCTATATTGGCGGTACACTTCACCTACTTAGCGAAAGTGATTACCCTCTTCCAAATGCCTACGACACGGCTTACCAACATTCAGAAACGTTAGTGTTTGAAACAGACTTAGACGCCTTAGAAACACAAGAATTTGCGCAGTCTATGATGAAAAAGCTAACTTATACCCAAGGTAACAGCCTTGCTGATGATCTTTCAGAAAAAACCATAGCCAATTTATCAGCACACATGGAAGCGCGTGGTTTATCACTGTCTAACTTTATGATGTATAAGCCTGCATTTTTGAGTATTACCTTAAGCATGATTGAACTTCAAATCATGGGGCTAACCAGTGAAGGCGTAGATAAACATTTCTTTAATCGTGGCAAAAATGACAATAAAACCATTCTTTGGTTAGAAAGCCCCGAACAGCAACTTTCGTTTATTCAGAAAATGGGTAATGGCGATGAAGATGCGTTTATTCAATACACCCTTGAAGACATTGAAACACTCCCACAGGTTTTACCAAAAATGAAATCGAGTTGGAAAGCAGGCGACATCGATAAAATGTACGAAGAAAGCATGGCCGATTTCAAGTCCGAATACCCTGATATATTCGATACACTTTTATCATCTAGAAACAAATCCTGGATGCAATTTTTAGTAGAAGCGTTGGCAACTAAGTCCACTGAATTTGTGCTAGTAGGCGCATTGCATTTGCCAGGTGAATTGGGTGTATTGAACATGCTAGAACAGCAAGGTTTCAGCGTTGAGAAGGTGCAATAGCAATTACATTTACATTCAAAACTAACCTTTGAGCACATTTTTTGCGTACTAGGATTGTAATGACACGCAATAAACGATTAAACCGACCCGCTTAGGTTTCTTTAATACCTGAGCCCAAAGTTTAGATAGTACGTTTTAAAATTGAATCAAAGGAAAAAATATGAATTTCAAAAGCTTAACTTCATTTTCGTTGGTAGGTTTAGTTTTACTGGCTGTAACTGGCTGCGCCTCAATGGGTGACGGTAGTGTTGCGGAAAAGCGACAAGCTATATTAGATATGCAGCAAAACGCCTTAGCAAGGCTATACACTGAAAAGCCAGATACCCGCTCTCAAGTGCGAGATGCAGCAGGCTACGCGGTATTCACGAATGCAAATATTAACGTCATTTTCTTTGCGGCCGGTACGGGTTACGGTGTAGTGAACAACCAAGTTACTGGCACGAAAACTTACATGAATATGGCCGAAGGCGGTGTTGGTCTTGGACTAGGTGCGAAAGACTACCGCGTTGTGATGGTTTTCCACACGCAAAAAGCCATGAACTACTTTATCGAAAATGGTTGGACAGTAGGTGGCAACGCTGATGCTGCGGCTAAAGCGGGTAACAAAGGCATGTCAGCAGAAGGCGAAGGCTATTTAGGCAATGTTACTGTGTACACCATGACTGAAAGTGGTTTAGCCCTACAAGCTACCGTGAAAGGTACCAAGTTTTGGGTAGATAAAGAACTTAACTAATTGAAACTGAGTTAACAATAATAACCTGGTGCTGACCCTTTTAAATTTTTAAAAGTTCAGCGCCAGTTTTTAAAAATCGCCCCCCCAACCTACCTGTATGTAGCAAGCTTCATATCGCAATATTACGCTTATACTCTGCTACCAATCTCGAACGTTGATTTCATTACCAAAATACAACATATTAGTACTGAGAAAATTTCAGGCTCTGCCTTCGCATCACCATTCAGCGATTATAGATCAACACGCACGCGACACCTTATTTGAAGCGTTGAACTAGGTTAACGTCTTTTAAAACATCAATAATTGACCTTGAGCAGTCTTAGACAAACACACAAAGGGAAACCATGGATTTTACAAATAAACACACGGTTAGGGTTACGTCGTATTTACTCTTTTTACTGGCCGCTACGCAGGCGATTTACACCCTACTTCGCGTGGCCGACATCGATTTTCCACGCCAGCTATTCTGGGGAACGGAAAGTATTCTTTTTACCTTCCTTATGGCATTTGCTGGCGCCGCGATGGTGCGCGCAAAACATTACCACGTAGGATGGTCTGCCATTGCATTTAGTGCAGCGCTTAACTTGGTACAAGTGAGTGTCGGTCTTACTCTGTTTACACCATTTCGCGAAGCTGCAACGCAAAACGAAAGCCTAGGGCCATTAGCGGGTGCAGTAGTGGCCTTGTCTTTCATGATCTATTACGCAGCAAAGCTCTTGCTAGGTTTTGCGGCACTTATTTTTGGCATCGCAAAAATGCAAGATGGTGCTAAGCCTTTAGGTGGAGTTACTGCGCTAGTGGGTATTGTTGCTATGCTCGCCAATGGGATATTAATTGTATTTGGCCGTAACGCCTTCTTACCTTCGGCGGTTGCTGGTGGGTTTGGTGTACTCGCAACCTTGCTTCTAGCCTTCTGTCTGATGAATGTTGCTCGCGAAGATTAAGTGAAATACGCCCTATTGTTGTTCTTTTAATGTGCTTTTACTGCTTGGAGACTTCATGATTATTAGAGATGCGGTTTTAGAAGACTCGCCCAAAATAGCTGAAATCTATAATTTCTATGTTGCTAATACCTGTATAACTTTCGAAGAAACTGAAGTTTCAAGCGAAGAAATGTCTAAGAGATTGAGGAAAGTGTCAGAATCTACCTTACCATGGATAGTTGCAGTCGAAGACGAAGCAGTTATAGGGTATGCATATGCGACTAAATGGAAAGAAAGGACGGCTTATCGTTTTTCTGTAGAGTCTACGATTTACCTTTCTAACGAAGCCCAAGGAAAAGGGTTAGGCACTGAACTATATGAAGTACTTTTAGATAAACTCAAACTTCTGGGTATCAACAGTGTAATCGGTGGTATAACGTTACCTAACTCAGCCAGCGTTGGTTTACACGAAAAATTAGGTATGAAAAAAGTGGCACATTTCCCTAAGGTCGGGTTTAAATTTGGTGAATGGTTAGATGTTGGGTATTGGCAGTTGAGCCTTCACAATTAGGGATTTAAGAAGCTTTCTTAATGTTCAAGTTCGCTATTAAGTAAATTGTGTACAAACCTAGAAGTTAAAGGTTACATAAAAAAGGGAATGGTATTTTATGAAGAAGCGTTCAAAAAGCTCTCATTTGTTTGTGCTTGCCGGGTTCAGCCTGCTATCTAGCGGCTGTCATTCAATTAATGACATGGATGATTGCTCAGCGCGAGTCTTTGAAATGCGTCAACAGGTTGTTGATGAGCAAGTGTATGAGAACGACTTATTTTTAGAGACCGACGATCCAGATCGATATAAGGGTTCTAATGGGAAAGTTAACCTTGCTCTAGATTTACTGCTTAGTGACGACGTTAAATTACCACCTCAACCACCTCGCTTACCACCAATAACCTGCGATTAATCAATTAGTCTAAAAACGCTTGATTTTTAAACTAAAGTTGAGTGCCCAGCCCCTATTTTGTAGCCACCGAAATGATAATATTTGGTTGTGAATTATGACATTCCTTCTCAACCGCTTATAGGTATTACTATGACAACGCTACTTTCTTTAAGTGCAGATGATTTATTTATCGTTACGGGTATTGCGCTTATGTTTATCAGTTATGCGTTTTTACTGCCAACTGAACTAAAGCGCGCAATTAAAAGCAGCGGCAGAAAATAATATAAGTTTACTGAATGTAATTTTGTTCTGCAGAGTTACTTTGAGGCAACATATAAGAAGTAACGGGAAGGAACCCGAAAGCCACTTGCACAGTTAAATAGTAATATCCACATGCTTAATGCCCCGCGGTAATTTAGTGCCCGTTGCATCTGCGGTATTTAATTCGCGGCTTTCAGTTTCGCCCAATTGCTGCCCTATTGATTTGTCGTCTTGCTTGTTTTTTTGCTTGAGTTCTTGTGTATTAGCTTGACTGTCTTCTTGTTGAAGACTCTCTTGTTGACGATCCCCTTGTTGGCGACTCTCTTGTTCGCTCGGGTGTTCATTCTTTTCGTTGTTTTGCTCGTGCCGTTCACGCTGTTCCATTTCATCAACGATATGCACTTCATCGTGCTGCTCTTTTTCATCGTGATTGAGCGCTTCTGACTTTTCGCTGCGCGCCACTTTTTTTACCCGGTTATCAGTTTCGATGGGCACTTTGGTGTTGCGCGGTAAAATGGAAAAAATTAGGTCATTACTCATGGCTACCCCAACCCGTTAGGGTCAATTCTGTGATATTTCATCCCGTACATTAACTAATAGGGAAAACGATCACATTGGCTCAGATCAAAAAGTTTTACTATATACATATTTATTTAGACTCAAACTGCAAAAAGAGTTCACTTTCGCCTTGCAAATCTGGGGGCAAACCGTTAATGTTTCAGCCGTTCAAAAATAGGTTTAAATAAATTAAATGATTAACTGCGCTGTAAAACATCACCACCATCATAAAGCATAGCCTTTCAGGTTCGTGCTGGAAGGTCTATTATTCCTTTCAGTGGCGCAGATAGAAAAAATTCTCGACCCCCGGAAGGAAACTTCCGGGGGTTTTTCGTTTTAGGCGTAATCGTTAAGACAGTAAAAAGTAGTACAACGTGTAAGGAACGTTTCAATGAGTAACAGCAAAAGACTTCGAATTGCCATACAGAAATCAGGCCGTTTAAGCGATGACAGCATCGCACTACTTAAGGCTATTGGCATAAAATTGAACATTCGTGATCGCCTGCTGATTGCGCATTCTACCAACGAGCCTATCGATTTGTTACGTGTTCGCGATGACGACATTCCAGGATTAGTGATGGACGGCGTAGCCGACCTTGGCTTCATTGGCGAAAACGAGCTTGAAGAAAAAATGTTAGAACGCAAAGCGGCTAACAAGCCTTCTGATTATGAAGTATTGCGTCGTTTAGACTACGGCGGTTGTCGCTTGTCTATCGCCGTTCCTACTGAAATGGATTACACCAACATTCAGTCTTTGGAAGGCAAGAAAGTGGCTACCACTTACCCATTCCTTTTAGAGCGTTATTTTGCAGAGCAAAAAATTAACGCCAAAGCAGTCATGCTTACCGGTTCGGTTGAAGTTGCACCTCGTGCAGGTGTTGCCGATGCAATTTGTGATTTGGTATCCACAGGCGCAACCCTTGAAGCTAACGGCTTGGTTGAAGAAGATGTCATCTTCCGCTCTAAAGCAGTGTTAATTCAACGCGCCGACGGCAACATGAGCGATGAAAAGCAAACCCTTATCAACCGACTAATGCCTCGTGTAGACGGTGTATTGCTAGCGAAAGAAAGCAAGTACATCATGCTTCACGCACCAAAAGCTTACCTAGAACAAGTGAAAAGCTTGTTACCGGGCGCGGAAAACCCAACCGTATTGCCTTTGTCTGGCAATGAAGAGCATGTGGCTATTCATGTTGTTTCTACTGAGACCCTATTTTGGGAAACGATGGAAAAACTAAAAGCATTAGGCTGCTCTTCAATATTAGTAATGCCTATCGAAAAAATGATGGGCTAAAAGGCAAAAGATTATGATTATCTGGTCATCTCTATCAAAGCTTGAGAAAAAAACAGCGCTTTCGCGCCCGGCTATGGCCAATAGCCAACAGTTAAAACAAACCGTGGGCGAGATTATCGCTAGCGTAGAAAGTGAAGGCGATGCAGCCGTTATCAACTTCACTCGTAAGTTTGATTGCCCTGATTTGCAATCGCTGGTGTTATCGCAAGAAAACATCGACACGTTAGCAAGCTCGGTTACCGCAGAAGTGGCTGGCGCTATTGATATTGCATTTAACAATATTAAAGCGTTTCACGATGCGCAGTTGCCAAGTGATATTGCCCTAACTACTACACCTGGTGTGAACTGCGAATTGCGCTTCACGCCGCTAGATGCAGTAGGTTTGTATATTCCAGGTGGCAGTGCTCCTTTGCCTTCTACGGTATTGATGTTAGGTGTGCCTGCACTAGTAGCAGGTTGTGAAAACAAACTGCTTTGTACGCCACCAAACAAGCAAGGCTTAATTGCCCCTGAAATTGCGTATGCCGCAAGAAAATGCGGCATTGAAGCCATATATCTTTGTGGCGGTGCACAGGCCATTGCAGCCATGGCACTAGGTACAGACTCTATACCGCAAGTCGATAAAATATTTGGCCCAGGTAATAGTTTTGTGACTGAAGCCAAACAGCAGGTAAGTTTACGTGCTGATGGTGCGGCAATTGATATGCCAGCAGGCCCATCTGAAGTATTGGTATTAGCAGATGAATTTGCCGATGCTGAATTTGTTGCCTCAGACTTACTTTCTCAAGCAGAGCATGGCCCAGATTCTCAAGCCATTTTAGTGTCTAACAGCGAAACGTTAATTGAGGCAGCAAAAGCAGCGGTTGAACGTCAATTGTCTACGCTTTCACGTGCTGATATTGCTCGCCCTGCAATGGAGAATGCCCGCTATATTTTGGCTGACTCAGTAGACGACGCCATTTTAGTAAGCAATGCCTATGCGCCTGAACACTTAATTGTACAAATTGAAGATGCTCGCAGCTTACTGCCGAAAATCAAATACGCAGGTTCAATATTCTTAGGCCCTTGGTCACCCGAATCAGCCGGTGATTATGCCTCGGGTACAAACCACGTATTACCTACTTACGGTTATGCGAAGAACTATTCTAGCTTGGGTTTGCTCGACTTTATGCGCCGTTACACCATTCAAGAATTATCAGCCGATGGCATGCGCAATTTAGGCCCCGCTATTATGGCCTTAGCCAGCGCTGAAGGCCTAGATGCACACGAACAAGCCGTAGCACTGCGTATGCAAAAATTAGGTATGCAAAAACAAGCAAACGTTAGCGATAAGGGAGATTCATAATGTCTACTCTTATCAATAATCTCATTAACGATAACTTGGTGCCATTGAAGCCCTACGAGTCGGCAAGGCGTTTATATTCAGGCGGCCAAGATTGGCTAAATGCAAACGAATCACCCTATGCCAATGAGTATGAAATAGATGCAAGTAACTTTAATCGTTACCCGTCATGTCAGCCTTCATCGGTAGTAGAAAGCTATGCAGCTTACGCAGGCATCGATACTTCACAATTGATTGTTACCCGTGGTGCAGACGAAGGTATTGAATTACTAATTCGTACTTTCTGCACCCCAGGCAAAGATAATATAGTGATTTGCCCGCCTACCTACGGCATGTACGCAATTAGCGCAGAAACCTGTGATGTCGGTATTACAACGGTGCCACTTAACAGCGATTTTAGCCTAGACGTTGATGGAGTATGCGCAATTGATAACGCTAATGTTATCTTTATTTGTGCACCGAACAACCCAACGGGTACACAGGTTGCCAGAGAAGACATTCGTAAGGTCCTCACACACTTTACCGACAAAGCTTTAGTGGTGGTAGACGAAGCCTATATTGAGTTTGACGCTGATAATACGTGGGCAAATGAAATAGCGGATTACCCTAACCTAGTAGTATTGCGTACACTTTCAAAAGCCTTTGCGCTAGCGGGACTTCGCTGCGGGTTCACGTTAGCCCAAGCGCCAGTTATTCAAGCCCTACTAAAAGTGATTGCACCCTATCCTATTGCAGAGCCTGTTGCACAAATTGCTGCACAAGCGTTATCTACTGATTCACTGACATTAATTCAGTTGCAGGTAGATACCATCAATAGAGAGAAAGACCTATTGGCAGCGGCCCTTGCTGATATCGACGGCTTTGAATTAGTAGGCGATAGAAAAGCTAACTTTGTGCTATTTCGCTACGAGAAAGCCAGCGAGCTAATGCAATATTTAGTGAGCAAAGGGTTATTAATACGCGACCAATCTAAACAGCTTAACCTTACAAATTGCTTGCGAGTAAGCATTGGTACTGAAGAACAAAACCAGCGTTTATTGCAACTGATCAACGAATTTAAAAAGGAGCTAGCGGCATGAGTCAGCAAGCCATTTTATTTATCGACCGCGACGGCACGTTAGTAGAAGAGCCGCCAGTAGATAAACAGCTAGACAGTTTAGAGAAGCTGGTTTTCGAGCCAAATGTTATTCCTGTGCTATTAAAACTAAAAGCAGCAGGCTTTAAGTTTGTGATGGTCACCAACCAAGACGGTTTAGGCACAGATAGCTTTCCTCAGGCAGATTTTGATGCGCCTCACAATGCTATGATGGCCATATTCAAAAGCCAAGGCATTACGTTTGACGACGTGCTTATTTGCCCGCATTTTGAAGAAGATAACTGCACGTGCCGTAAGCCTAAATTAGGGCTAGTAAAAGACTACCTTCAACAAGGTAAAGTGGATTTCACTCGCTCATACGTTATTGGCGATCGCATGACTGACATGCAACTTGCCGAGAACATGGGTATTAAAGGGTTGCAATATAACCCTGAAACCTTGAACTGGGACCACATTCAAAAAATCTTATTGTCGTCTTCACGTATTGCTGAAGTTATCCGCACTACCTCGGAAACCGATATTAAAGTGCGCGTAGATTTAGACTCTACCGAAAAGTCACACATTCACACTGGCTTAGGTTTCTTCGATCACATGCTAGACCAAATTGCGACCCACGGTGGTTTTGAATTAAACGTGACCGTAGATGGCGATTTGCACATAGATGACCACCACAGTGTGGAAGACACCGCACTGGCATTAGGTGAAGCCCTTAAGAAAGCCCTAGGTGATAAACGTGGTATTGGCCGTTTTGGCTTTGCTCTGCCTATGGATGAGTGCCGCGCTGAATGTATCATGGATATCTCAAACCGCCCTCACCTTAAATTCGAGGCCGATTTTAGTCGCGACCAAGTGGGCGAAATGGCCACTGAAATGGTGCCGCATTTTTTCTACTCATTGGCGCAAAGCATGGGGCTGTCGCTTCATCTTTCCACCAGCGAAGGGAATGCTCACCACCAGGTAGAAAGTTTATTCAAAGTATTTGGCCGTGCGTTACGTCAAGCCATTACGCGACAAGGCGATGCATTACCTAGCAGTAAAGGAGCGCTTTAATGCCTGACATACAAAAATCGCAAAGACAGAAAATTGTCATTGTGAACACAGGCTGCGCAAATATTTCATCGGTTCGCTTTGCGCTAGAGCGTTTAGGTGTAACCGTTGAAGTATCTGACGACAAAGATGTGATCACCCGCGCTGACAAAGTCTTTTTACCTGGTGTAGGTACTGCCGCTGCTGCCATGGCAAGCATTACGCAAAAAGACTTATCAAGCACATTGCAAAGCCTTACCCAGCCTGTATTAGGCGTGTGCTTAGGTATGCAATTGATGGTAGAAAGTAGTGCTGAAGGTAGCTTAGAGAACCGCCTAGGAGACACGCAGGATGATATTCCTTGCTTGTCACTCATGCCTGGTCGTGTGGCGCGTATGGAAGCGAATGGCTTGCGTTTACCGCACATGGGTTGGAACACGGTTTCTCATAACGACGACACCTTGTTTAAAGGCATTCCGCAAGATACCTATTTCTATTTTGTGCACAGCTTTGCCGTACCAGAGTACGCCCATACGCTAGCTAGCTGTAATTACGGAAACCCGTTTTCAGCGGCCATTAACAAAGACAACTTCTTTGGCGTGCAATTTCACCCTGAACGTTCCAGCGATGCTGGTGCGCAACTACTGACTAACTTTGTGAACCTATAATGATTATTCCAGCAATTGATCTTATCGATGGCAGCGTAGTGCGTTTGTATCAGGGCGACTACGAGCAAAAAACAAAATACGAATTTGACCCAGTAGACGTGGTAAACGACTACGCAGACCAAGGCGCTACTTGGTTACACATTGTTGATTTAACTGGCGCGAAAGATACTAGTAAACGCCAACTTACCTTGATTAAATCAATGGTAGATACCAAGCGCATGCAGTTTCAAGCGGGCGGCGGTATTCGTAGCGAAGAAGAAGTAGCCCAATTACTCGATATCGGTGTAAGCCGTGTGGTAATTGGTTCACTGGCCGTTAAACAGCCTGAACTGGTGAAATCCTGGGTGACCAAATACGGTGCCGAGCATATCGTATTGGCCTTAGATATTAACATTAGTGAAAATGGCGAAAAGTTAATTGCCACTCACGGATGGCAGGAGAATTCAGGGGTAGCCCTGGAAGACTTGCTAAACGACTTTGCATCGGTAGGCGCTAAACATGTGCTTTGCACCGACATTAGCCGTGACGGTACGCTACAAGGTGCTAACGTAGAGCTTTACGAAGAGATGAGTGCACGCTTCCCTAATGTTAGCTGGCAAGCGTCTGGCGGCATTGGCAGCTTAAATGACATTTCAGCGTTGAAACCTACTAACGTTGGCGGCGTTATTTTAGGCCGTGCCTTACTTGAAGGTAAATTCACCGTGAAGGAGGCTATCGCATGTTGGCAAAACGCATAATTCCTTGTTTGGATGTTCGCGATGGCAAAGTGGTTAAAGGCGTTCAATTCAGAAACCACGAGATTATTGGCGACATTGTCCCCTTAGCAGAGCAATACGCAAAAGCGGGCGCTGACGAACTGGTATTTTACGATATTACTGCAAGCTCAGATGAGCGCGTGGTAGATAAAAGCTGGGTAAGTCGCATAGCACAAGTTATCGATATTCCATTTTGTGTAGCTGGCGGCATTAAAAGTATTGAAGATGCTGGGCGTATATTAGAGATGGGCGCAGATAAAATTTCAATTAACTCCCCTGCCCTTAATAACCCAGCATTAATTAATGCCATGCACGACGTTTACGGCCAGCAATGTGTTGTCATTGGGGTAGACAGCTTTTACAACGAGGCCACTGGCCAATACGAAGTATATAAGTTTACTGGCGATGAAAACCGTACCCAAAAGAGTCAATGGCAAACCTTAGACTGGATTAAAGAAGTACAGTCGCGTGGGGCTGGCGAAATTGTGCTTAACTGCATGAACCAAGACGGTGTACGAAAAGGCTATGACATAGCACAGTTAAGCGCGGTTCGTGAAGTATGCGAAGTACCCCTTATTGCCTCTGGCGGTGCGGGTGAAATTTCACACTTCAATGACGTATTTCAGCAAGCCGATGTTGATGGCGCATTAGCCGCTTCTGTATTCCATAAAGGCATTATTAACATTGATGACCTAAAAGCCAACTTAACCGCTAATGGCGTACCTATGCGTAAGCGTCACGCCCTACCAAACGCACAAGGAATAAAGCCATGATTGTCACTACCGAAAATAGTAACACCCTAGCATGGGAAAAAATGGACAACTTGCTTCCCGCCATTGTACAGGATGCCCTTTCAGGCAAAGTACTGATGCAGGGTTACATGAACCAAGACGCCCTAGCTACCACATTAGAGAGCGGTAAAGTGACCTTTTTCAGTCGCTCTAAGCTGCGTTTATGGCAAAAAGGTGAAACATCAGGCAATACGCTAGATTTGGTGAGCGTAGCCGCTGATTGCGATTTCGACTCGCTATTAGTATTAGCACATCCTAACGGCCCAACGTGCCACACTGGCGTTGAAAGCTGCTGGTTCAAGGGTAATACCCCAAGCTTTACTTTTCTAGCTGATTTAGAGCGCTTATTAGCTGCCCGAAAAGGCGCAGATCCGAAAAGCAGCTACACCGCCAGCTTGTACAATAAAGGCATTAAGCGTATTGCACAGAAGGTGGGTGAAGAAGGGGTGGAAACCGCACTTGCTGCTACGGTACACGACAAAGAAGAGCTTAAAAACGAAGCTGCTGATTTGTTGTATCACCTAACGGTATTGCTACAAGCTAGCGATATGTCCCTTGATGATGCCTTATCGGTATTACGTGAACGTCAAAAATAAGTGTTAAGGCTATCCGCCTTCGTTTAGTTCGACGTACTGTAATATAACGCACTAAAGAAAAGAGCAAATTACTCTCGTAATTTGCTCTTTTTATTTTAATCAACCGCGCTTTCTACTCAAGCACAGTACCAATAGTTATTTCCCCTCGCCGTGTTGTTTGGCCAATGGAAACGTTAACTCTTTTGTAGCAATTTATCTTCAAGTCGAGAAATTTCTTGTCTTCTACCTAAATCGGCAAGTGGACGATCTGTTCTAGCAGGGGCTTGACTCGCTTTTTTAACATACGCTCGAGCTTTATCGTACTCTCCGTTATCATACAAAAATTCGGCGTAGAAATAGTTTGGGTCAATACCATCAGGGTTTATTTCCAAAGCGTGCTCCAACAGCTTTTTCGCTTTTTTATCATTCCCAAAACTAATAGGCCAACTCGGTAACTTGTGATAAAGCACTCCTAAACTGGTCATGGCCGACCCTGCCAAGGCTTTTTCATCTAGTCGCATTGCATGCTCAAAATTCTTACGCGCGGCTTTAGCGTAGCTAAGCGCATCTAATCCACCTTTAGCCCCTGCTGCGCTTGATTGAATAATTCCCAGCCAAATGATCAATTCAGGGTTGCTAGGATCTTGCTGAATAAAAAGCTTCGCTTTTTCAATAAGCGGAGAAAAGGCGTTTTCTTTTTGCTTGTCCGCCAACGCATAATTGATATGCGCCCATTCATGTTGAAGCTCGGAAAGCGGAGATTGAACCGCCTGCTGGAATGACGATTTCAATGTATCGCTTGAGGATTGATTTACATCATCTTGTGCAAGTGTGTCACTCATAACGCCTAAAGATATTATAAGTAAAGCGACTTGGGTTACGGGGGTTATATTTTTCATCATGATCACTCCGGTATTAAACCAACTTGTGGGATAAGTCATTGTGTTGGACACTATCTATGTGCTGGTTCGATTCACTTTTGCTGAAAGTGTGACGTTTAATAGTGGACAGCTGTTTTGCCAACGCCTTATCTACTACGTTTGGAAAAATGGCATTTAATTTGGCAAAGCATCGCTCAGCAAAGCCAATGCTAAGCCGCGCTTTATCTTGTTCTAGCAACTTAATGAGTGCTTGAGCAACAATGTCAGGTGTATCAACTTGATTGTCCAAAGCTTGATTAAGCGCCACTACTCTTTCGTCATTAATAGCCGTAGATGTGGCTCGGGGGGCTAAATAGTGAAACCGAATATTACTGTCGTGATATTCACGATGCAGTGATTCGGTCCAGCCTTTAAGTGCAAACTTAGTCGCGCAATAGGTGCTGTGAGCAGCAAAACCAATACTGCCAAATGCAGATCCTACATTGACCACATGTGCGTTGGCTCGCAACGCTAAAAATGGAATTAACCTTTGGGTAAGTAACATCGGAGACAATAGATTCGTTGTTACCACTGACTCCACTGGCGCACTTGTAAATTCACCGACATGAGTTGTACCTGCATTGTTTACCAACATACTTATCGGTAGTCGCTCACATGCGTGAATAAGTTTCTCTCGCCCTTCGTGAAGCGAAATATCCGCAGCTAAAAAAGTATGATGATGCTTGAGGGACTTTTTTAGCTGTTTCAACTTTGCTTCATTTCTGCCAGTCAAAATAAGGTGTGCGCCTTTTTCATCAAGCACTTTGGCAAAGG
Source organism: Alteromonas sp. CI.11.F.A3 (assembly GCF_032925565.1). Lineage (NCBI taxonomy): Bacteria > Pseudomonadati > Pseudomonadota > Gammaproteobacteria > Alteromonadales > Alteromonadaceae > Alteromonas > Alteromonas sp. CI.11.F.A3. The sequence goes on along the minus strand of NZ_CP136708.1, from coordinate 1,855,743 downwards.
CCTGCCCAATGCCACCACTTGCACCTGTGATCAGTATCACTTGATTGTGCCATTCAATATTCATAATGATTTGCCTTGAATTAACCTAAACTAAAACCGCGCTGAACGAATCATGCAATTTGCGCAATGGGATGTAAGCCATGATGAGGGGTAAGTTCGCGAAAAATATCACCATATAAGCGATAAAACATATTGGCGCTACGTATTATCAAGGCTTGCTCTTGGGGATCTGATATTTTGTTCATCAAACCCTCAAAGAAAACGATATGTTCTTGGTCGAGGCTGCCGTGTGAGGTCAGGTATCTGAAAGCAGATATTGGTAGCGATAGCTTATCCTTTATTTGTTGAGCCGCAGCATCAGCCAACGCAATGCTTGTGCCTTCAAGTACGAATACCATTCCAAAGAAATAAAGTGGGTTTTTACGTGCAATTGCGTCAAACGCATAGGCAACCATAAGCTCGGTCGCCGGAGCGGGATGGCCATGACGTGCTTGTTCTTTGTCTACTCCACATGCAGCTAGATCGTTTAGAATCCACTCTTGGTGACCCATTTCCTCTTCGATGTACTCACCAATAGCTTCACGAAGCCACTCTTTGTCTTCATCTAATTTAGCGCCGGTTGACATAAGTAGTGGCACCGTAAATTTAACGTGGTGATAGGCCTGCTGCAGGAAAGCGATATAATCATCAACCGAAAAGTCGCCACTAAAACAGCGCTGAATTATTGGCGCTTGTAGAAAATTGCTTCTAGCTTGCTCGGTACTATCTTGCAGTTGTTGATAAAAAGACATTATTTACTCTCCAGGGGTAATGTGTTGAATCGCACTTTTTTAAGCGTGTGAGAAAAACTAGATGTCGCATACAGCGCACTTATATTGCTACTGTAATAAGCGAGCACGCTGTCTCGTTTGATCTTACCCGTTTGAGTAAGTAACCCATTTTCTAATGTGAAGGGCGCAACGACCACAAAGTCCTCTACTTGTGCATAATCTGGTAGATGCTGATTAATTGATGCTGTGGCTTTGTGTAATTCATCAATTGAAATATCCGGGGACGTCGGTACTAGCAGGGCAATACAATAAGGACGTGCCTCACAGAATATAAGTACCTGTCGCAATACCCCACTCCCCATTAGTAAGGACTCAATCCATTCAGGCGATACGTTTCTGCCTGCGCTGTTAACCATAATATTTTTCTTACGCCCGCTTAGAGTCAGTACCCCGTCGGTAATTGTGCCAAGGTCTCCGGTTCTCACCTGTGTAGGATAAAAACTTTCTGGTTGATTCAAATACCCTAAAAAGTGGTTGCCGGTCACGACAATTTCGCCGTTGTCGATACTAAGTGTATTATGGCCTAGCGCTTTACCTGCAGACCCCACCATATTGCACTGTGGCGTATTCAACGTAGAGACAGAAACAGCCTCAGACAGGCCGTATCCTTCATAGACAGGTAGACCTTTCGCTCTTGCTTGAGCCAGTATAATAGGTGAAACATGCGCACCGCCCACAGCGATAAAAGTCAACGACACCGGTGGAAGCCAGCCTTTTAAGCAGGCTTGTAGAAGCATCATAAGTAATTCTGGTACTAAGATAATTGAGGTTGGCTGGACACTGTCTATGAGATCTAATAATGCCTGTGGATTCACAAGACGACTCCCCTCAAACCCTCTGGCACTCGCTGACGCAAGCTGCACAGTACCGCCATGAAATAGTGGTGCGTAAATACCCGCTATGTTTTCGAGCAATGTAGATAAAGGCAGTAAGCACAAATGGTGGACATCATCTTGATCAAAAGCGCTATCAATAGACTTTGCAACCCGCCACTGGGATTCACTAGAAAGGCATACACCTTTTGGCGTGCCTGTTGACCCCGATGTGAAGGTGATTTTATTGGTACCCGTCGGCATAAAAACTGCCGTAGAGTTTGAAACAAGGGCATAGCCAATAATGTTTAAGCTATCACTTAAAATCTCCCTCTTCGAAGAAGGAAATAACGTTAATGCTTCGCTTGTGAGTAGGTATTCACACTGACTTTCTTCGATAACATGTCGCTGCTGTGTTTCGCTGAAAAAAAGTGGAATAGGTACACAGCAAACTTGTGCTTGCTGGCACGCAAGATCACTTACCACCCAAGCAAAACTATTGTCCATAGCGATGCCTATCCGACTAACATTGTTGTTTATAATCCAATTGGCAAGTTTTGCGACTGCTTCTTTAAGTGCCGAGTACGTTAACGATTTACCTTTATGCTTCAGTGCAATGGCGTTGTCGTCACCGTTTAAATAGTGATTAAGCAACATGGGATGCTCCTTTTTGGTTACAAACTAAGGTATCGCTTAACTGCTGTTCGTTATCAGAACCAGCGATGAGCCCAATCGCTTGTAGATAATATTTACGAAGCGGTGCACTGCGCATTACATGATGAGTCACATTTCTAAGAGATAGAGTCATTACTTGCGGTGCCGTGTCGTAATACGTCCCCCAATCGTCATGATTGGACTCCAGCTTTTTAGCATCCGCGTTAGCCAAGGCAGTAAGCGAAATACCGGCGCCTTGTAGAAGTTCTTTTAGTTGTTTGGTTGCGCTAAAAACAAGGTGCTTTTTACCGACTTGAGAGAATAAAAAACACAGTGAAAGTAAAAGAGTTAGCGTGTATCTCGATGAACTACTAAATAAGTTACCCACTTCCACAATTTCGTGTCTTTTCGCACTAATTCCGTGGTGCAGCAGTACGCTTTCAATAGTGATAACGAGGTATTGCTCAATGAAGAGTACGTGGTTCATACTTCCAGTAGCACCACATCTCGCACCGACTGCAGCCTTAATTCCATTAACTTCAAGTGCAAACAACATAGGCATGAATGAAGTGATTCGCGCGTTATAGCGCGCAGCAAAGCCATTAGTAATAAAGGTTTCGATTGACTGTCTTGCTGAGTGAGTGACATTTGCAGCAACAAAAGTAAGCGGTGAGTGCAATCTTCTCTGCTGGGAAGTAAACCCATCATTGCTTAGATTAGGTGCTACCGATAAATTAAGGCTCATACATACACTCTTGTGCTCTTCGATAGTATGAGTATTGACGTGCTAGCTTAAGAGAACCTTAAGTTAATCATTGTTTTTAGTAAGGCTAGATAAAGAAATTATCACGCTAAAATACAGTGGCGGTGTAACGCAGCGCGCTACACTAACGTTTACGACCATCATATCGAACAATAATAGTCTAATGTTGTTCCCATTTTATGAACGGTAAATAGGGCCATCTGAAAGCAGTTTACATTCCACATCAGCGGCTGTTGAAGGTATAAGTAACCACTCTTCTCGATGTGCAAAGCCCAACGATACTGCCTTGTCTAAATTGACACACTGAAATAGGTAGTCTTTAGGCGCTAACAAATAGCGAATGGGCTGGGCTTTGAGCCATGCCCATGCAGTGCCATTCTCTCTATCTTTTTCAGTATGATAACCAAAGTGAGTGACGGAAAACGGAGCAAAAAGTAGGTATTGCTCTTTAAAACTGACAATACCTACATCCAAAATATCGATGTCGGGTGAAATAATATTACTTTGGGTTTGAACACGCATTAGCAACTGCGTTGGCGTGCGCAAATCATTGAGCACCCATACGCCAATTGTCGACGGAACAACAGTTGTTATCACTAACCACAAAATAAGATGTTTAGTGAAATTTATAAACTGCGTGCTCACACCCATTATTCCGACTAAGAAGAAAATAGCACCTAATGTGGTTATCATGCTTAATGTGCAGTGAAAGCGTAACATTAATGCGTTTACTGTTTGCTCGTTAAATATAAGTACAGCGGCAGCTGCGATTGCCCCTAGCGAAATCAGAAGCGTCACTGAACGCGCCAAAATACTAATAGTTTTTGAAACACCGTCACGAGACAGTAGAAGCCCTGCAATCATAGCAACAGCAGGCAGTGCAGGAAGTATATAAACACCTCGTTTCCCTGGGCTAAAACTGAAAAACGCTACCACTAACACCACCCATATCGCTAGCGAAAAGTAGGCTGGGCTCTTCATCAAAACCCGTTTAATTTGCTTTCTCTTGACTACCATCACCATAAGAGGGGGAAACCAAAACAGTGGAATAACCTCGATGGCGTAGTAATACCATGGCTCAATATGGTGCCAAGCATTTGCGTATCGCTGAGCAGTTTGCTTCAACAGAATATTAGATAAGTACTGTTGAATTATTGGATCTTGCTTATATGCGCCTAGATAAAGTACAGGTCCTAACCAAGCCAAAACTACACTCAGCATTATCAACGGCCCGAGTAATGCGCGTTTTCTCCATCTTGTGGTGGGGAGTTGCTTTTTAATGGCAAAAAAAGAAAGAGGGACTAGGAGAAAAAGCGGTAAGAAACCCACACCTTTAGTAATAATTCCCAACCCCATTGCAACCCAAGCGATAAAATAGCAACGCCAACTTTCTGCTACACAAAAATGGCGAACAAAGCCATAAACGCCAACCCAAACAAAACAAGCAACCAACGCATCTATTTGAGCAAACTTAGCTTGAATTAGAAATTGTGGGCTTATTAATAGTAGTACCATGCTCAGTATCGCTGCATTCTCATCAGCAAGAGCTCGTGATAATCGATAAGTGACTGTCAGCGTTACGAGACTTGCGATGGCATTTGGTAGAAGCATGGCAACGCTTAAACTACCAGTCAAAAGGTAGAAAAGTGCGATACTCCACATAAAAAAAGGAGGCTTATCAGGATAAATTTCGCCCCCACGCATTGGAATAAGCCATTGACCGCTTGTTACCATCTCCTTGGCAACTAAAGCAAAACGAGGCTCGTCGGGCGGCCAAGCATCGCGAAGGCCCATACCACTGAAAATAATGATAGCCGCAACAACGAAAAGTACGAAAGCGGTACGCTCGTGACGAAATATGTTTGTCACTACGCATTATCCTTACGAGTAAAGCGCATCATAGAAAGTATTAGCATAACGCTAACCACTAGACCTGCTATATGGACAGATTGCTCGAAAGCATTAATATACCGTGAGCCACTTCCGAGCATTGAAAAAAGTAAGGTTTGCGGGATAAAACCTAATGCGCTGGCCGTAATAAAGGAGGTAAAAGGTACTCGAAACGCGCCTGCAATAGCATTGGTTGCAACATTGGAACCTATTGGAAACAATCGAACCATGAGTACTGTTCGAAAGCTGTTTCGAACGAGTTTCTCACGCAGTTGTGAAAAACGGCTCGCGTAAGCATCTGATTTAATAAGTTTGGCTATGCGCTTTCTCAGAAAACGGCGAACTAATAGATAGGCTGTACTTGCAGAGACGCAGGTAAGGAATAGCGCTATTAAGCCCCCCTCAAAAGCGCCGAAGCCAACACCACAAATAAAGCTAACTGCTTGCCGGGGGACACCTAATGTCATCAATACAACAAAAGCAAACAATACTAAGAGTACTTCTTCTGTTTCACGCTCCGTTATATATGATGTTAACCAGTTTGGATCGGTGCTGTGTATGAAAACTTCACTGGTTACTTGAAGTGATAGATAACAAGCACCCCCCATCATCAATGTACCCACCAAGAAACTGAGAGTACTTCTAAAAGGAAAGCCATTACTTTTCATACGTCATTGTCTTGTTAATGGTATCGAGTCTATTGCGATACATCAGCCATCTCACGCCGAGCATATCTATAACACCGGCTAAACCTCTATTCCAGGCATTGTAATTTGACTGACCTTCAAGCCGCGCTCGGTGATTCACTGGCACACAAACTATATTGCCACCTAGACGCTTAGTAAGCGCAGGTATATACCGGTGCATATGATCAAAATAAGGGAGCAGTAAAAATGTGCTTCGTGGAAGCAGCTTTAACCCGCACCCAGAATCAGATGTATCATCTTTTAAAATCCACTGTCGTATTCGATTTGCCACTTTGGATTGAATACGTTTCCATTTCGTATCTTTCCTTTTTTGACGATGACCGATGATGCAAAAATGCACGCCACTTTCTTGTTTAGCTGTTGCTATTAATTTAGGGATATCCGCAGGATCGTTTTGACCATCAGCATCTAATGTAACCACCCACTTTCCACGAGCCGAGAGTACACCGTGATAAACAGATGTACTTTGTCCACAGCTACTAGGGTGCGTGATTATCTTGCAAGCAGGGGAAAGTGAGTCCATCAAGGAAACAAGTAATGCCGACGTGTCATCATCACTACCGTCATCGACTACGATGATTTCGGTGAGTTCAGGCGTTAATGAATTTGCAATTTCTTTTAATAAGAAAGGAAGGTTTTTCGCTTCGTTTTTTGCGGGTATTACCACACTAACTTCAATCTGGTGCATAAGGTTGATGTCTAAAAGTAACTATGCACAATACGGTAAAAAAGAAACCTTAAGAAAATCTTAAGGTAATTCATTTTTGTTAATTAAAACTCGAATTCTAGTGACATTCTCAAAGTATGATCCTTACTGTCTCCATTAAGTCCCGCGATAAAGCCAAGCTCCCATTTTAATTGCTTTTGCCTTTCAAAGCGTTTAATACCCATAAAAGCTGGTCCAACGCCGACATAGTCCTCAGCTACATATAGTTCAATACCCGGCTGAACTTCAGGGATCCACCGGTAGCGATACTTTGCTTTGAATTCCCCCTCCCATTCGTTGGTAACAGTTTCTCCCCATTCGTATACCAAACTTACGTTGGTGGTCAGGCTAAACTGGCCAAACTCTTTCTCAGTGAGTATGCCCGCCTTTGCTGCCCAGTCATCGGTATTGTGTTGTTTCTCTAACTCAAACAGGGTTCCCCAATCAGCCCAATACTTTCCACGTTCAGTGACCATCCAGCGAAGCTCAAGCTCATAAGAATCTAGTCCAAAATCCTGATTTTCATCGCGAGCTCCCACTAGGTAAGTTTCTAAGATCACAAACTCAGAAAGGGCGTACCCAAACGAGAAGCGTTGCATTAGGACATTACCGTTATCATTTTGGCGTGAGGTTAGACGCCACTCAACTTCCCGTTCAAAAGGTAATACATAGGGTTGGTAGACACGGTCTACGGTAAAGTTGTCAGCACTTACGGAAAAAGTGGTAAGAAGGACAAATAGCAATATAACTATACGCGTCATTGTATAACCTCCACCTGTTGCCACAGTGCAGGTATGCGCTTCCTTATTGCAGCGATGGCGTTGGGCACAGCTAGGGTAAATAGAAATAACAATATGTAACTCATCGAAGGAGTGGCTTCATAGCCAATTAATGCGTTCAATAAATGCCCATACTCGCTCTTGTCGCTAATGATGTGACTACTATCCCAAACTTGTTGGGGAGTAGGAAATATATCTATTTGCTCCAGAAGTAACGCTACGTTTGCAACTTGCGCGGCAACAAAAATGGTGGTTAAACGAAACGTCGCTTTTTGGCTTACAAAATGAGTTAGTACGATATTGAGCAAAATAGCGATGCTAATGCTGATACCCAGCCCAATGGTAGTGCCAAGAAAAAGCAACGTACTATCGCTGCTATGCGAGAACTCTGATACAAAGTACACCATAAAGTGCAGACTGTTAGGTAGCCCTATCCCAAACATAAGCAACGTAATACCCATACTGTTTACGCTACGTTTTGAAAAAGGACAGATAACAAGTACACAGATGCCTATCCACGCACTTACTAATAGCGAGGATTTTAGTAACTCAAAACCAGCGCCTTCGGCCAATTCAGAGATAACGCCTAAATATGAATAAGAAATTACGGCGATTACAAGCAATAAGACTATTCGCCACATTAGTGACAAGCGAGACACGCTAGGTATCGCAATAAGTAAACTAAGTAATAAAAAAATGGGCAATGTATCTCTCAGGAAAAGTACCACGGTATTAATGAGCATCTGGCTCCTCCTTTTGCGATTGCACAACTACTTTGCCTACCGCACTGTTAGGGTGGAACTCTCCAAAAAAAGGGTACTCCCCTGGAGCCAGCGGCCCTATATAAATAATGCCTTTGCTGTTGGCAAAAATCACTTTTTCTCTGTTAAGCGAAAAGCTGTCTATTTCCTCAGGGGTATCATCAAAATTGATAAAAGTAAGACGTACCTTTTTTCCTGCTGGAACCACTACATTTTGAGGGTAAAAAAGATGATCTTTAATTTCTACCACTACTTCAGGTAGCGCATACACTCGAAAAGAGGCAAATGAGAAAAGGGCCAGAGAAATTTTAACGTAGAAGTTCATTTTTAAACTCTACCTTTACAACAAGGCCCCCCAATGTAGCATCATCAAGCACAACATAAGCATCATGCAGAGCAGCAATTTGAGACACTATGGCCAAACCAAGGCCACTACCCGTCGTGGTCTTAGCTTGTGTTGCACGGTTAAATCGCTTTAGCACACTGGGTCTTTCATTTGCGGGGATTCCAGGGCCTGAGTCCGCAACACTTAAAATCACTTTCGATGCTAGCTTTTCAATTCGAACAACAATTTGTGCTCCCTCTTGAGAATAATTACTCGCGTTGGTGATCAGGTTCTGCAACAAGGTGTACAACATAAAATGGACACTGTTTAGCCAAACCTCATCACCTTCCAAGGATATTTCTTGCTGTTTAGCTTCAATTTTCCCGTACAGGTCACTAATAACTTCTTGGGCTACATAGTGCAGATTTACTGCCTCCTTTTGCTCTACAAAAGTCTCTGGGCTGGTGCGTGTTAGTAATAAAAATTGATTCACCGCGTGAATCATCCTATCGGTATCCCGTTGAAGTATTTCAAGTAATTTACCGCTATCACCTAAATCCTCAGCGATATTATGGATATTGATTTTCATCACACTTAGCGGTGTACGCAATTCATGTGCTGCGTTAGATGCAAACTGCTGCTCTCTATCAAACGCGGCACTAAGACGAGAAAACATGGAGTTGAGCGTAGAAACAACAGGTTCAAGCTCACTGGGTTCTCTATCAAGTGAAATGGTAGAAAGATCATTACCTGTTCGCTTAGCCAGCTTTTGGGAAAGCTGTTTTAGAGGAGCAAGTCCCCACGTTATTCCCAAGAACAAAATTACAGCAAGGAGGGGAACACTAATAATAAAAGGTGTTATGGAAGCAACGGTTAATGCATCTGTTAAGGTAAAGCGATGACTCAATGGTTGAGCCACCATGTACCAAGAGCTTTCACCTTTTACATAAGAGGTATTCACACGCCATCGTGTTCCTAAAACATTTTTTTCTGAGAACCCCTCTTTAAAGTCAGAAAGTGGCGCTTTTAACACTTCGCTTGAGCTTTTTATCAGCTTATCGTCTTGCCAAATTTGAAATAACAAAGTGTGGTCTTTATTTGATGCCTCTCCATTAAAAGAAGCAATAGCGCGACTCAACGCTGTTAGCTCATTATCAAGTAACGTAGTTGATATATCGATTGTGGCACGATACCCGTGCAGCGCCGCACTGAAGACAATAAGTACTAGGGCACTGGTAAGGGTTAAAATAAGAAAGCGACGAATCGACGTCACGTTATTCTCCAGAGTTGGATATGCAATACCCCACGCCTCTAATTGTTCGAATAAAGTTTTCTGGCACCTTTTTTCTCAAATGACTGATGTGGACTTCTATCGTGTTACTTGCTACTTCCTCCCCCCACTCATAGAGCTTACTCTCAAGCTGATGCTTACTCAGTATACGCCCAGCGTTTTCAATTAGCGCCTTCAAAAGCATAAGCTCTCTTCGAGGAAGATGCACCTTATCTCCCTCAATAGTCAGTGTATGGTGCGCGGTATCAAGACTGACGTTCTTTACAGTGATCACACTTTGGGATGCAGTACCTAGCCTACGCTCCAACACCCGCAGGCGTGCTAGTAACTCATCAATTTCAAAGGGTTTTGGGAGGTAATCATCTGCACCCGCATCTAGCCCAGAGATTTTGTCGGTAGTTTTGTCTCTTGCTGTAAGAATTAAGACTGGCAGTACTGGGTTGGTTTTGCGAATACGCTTAAGCACGTTCAATCCATCTTGATCTGGTAGACCTAGGTCGAGAATGACAATGTCGCTTTGCGACATCTTAAATGTGTTCAATGCGCTAGCACCGTCGTAGACACAGTCTACGACGTAGTTTGCTTTACTCAATGAAACCTTAAGCGCACTGGACAATGGCCTATCGTCTTCTACTAACAGTATGCGCATATCATTCCTATAATTAGCTAATAAATTTAAGGGTACATTAGCAATATTAAGAAAACCTTAAGCTTTTTTATAATCAAGCTCGAAGTATAAGACAATCAACGTTCGGTGTGAAACTTGAGTAAATACACGAGAAATAAAGCCATGGTTGCCATGACCTAAAACAGCAATACCCTTGCATAGAAAAATGAACAGCTTGCTTCTCATCATCTATTTTTCTCCCCTCGCCGTGTTGTTCTTTATTATTACGCCTAAACGTTGTTATCTCTTTTCGAAATTACTGAGGTTTATATGGACATTAGTTTACGGGAAGTCACTAAAGACAATTGGCTGGATATCATTCATTTAGAAATTACTGAAGAACAAGAAAACTATGTAGCGTTAAATTCGGAATCTATCGCCGAATCAAATTTCTATCCCCATTACGTGAATAGAGCCATTTATCGAGGTGATGAGGCCGTAGGTTTTATCCAATATTATCAGGAGTTAGAAGAAAACCTACCTGACGAGTTTTATATTGCGCAATTCATGGTTGACGTCAAACATCAGGGGCAAGGCATTGGAAGAGTCGCGACCGAACAAGTTATAAAGGAAATGAGCGCCATTCCTGAATGTAAAAAAATAACAATTCTCTATATGCCAGGACACCATGCGATGCGAAAGTTCTATTCACAGTTCGGCTTTGTCGTAACCGAGGAAGACGACGAGGATGGTGTTGTGATGGAGCTTGAAATTAAATAACGTAAATGACGTTCCACACATTATTTTTCATGCATGACGATGACTGTCGTTATGGCGTACGTTCAAAAATGCAATTCACTATTGTTTAAAGAAATAGTTCCCCAAGCTTATGTTGTGCTGGAAAATCCATCATTAACAATTATAAGTTCACAGGCCGCTTTTAATTATTGAATGTAAGCCAACAGTGAAATTTGTCGTATAAAGTTTCGATAGGACTAATTTATTGAGGAGAAATATATGAAGAAAATGCTGAGAGGCTTTTCCTCTATCACAGTATTAATTTATTTATTGGCCGGTTGCACAGCATCAAACGAAGGCAATGTTAAGGGGTTGAGTGACAAGGAAATTGAAACGCGATTAGATAAACTACCGACATCACTTACCTCTGGCGATTTGTTTGATACAAGCATTCTCGAACCAACTCAGCTGTTTGATAATCTTTATTTTGTAGGTTACGTCAGTGTAGGTAGCTTTGTTGTCACCACGCCAGAAGGTATTATCTTAATTGATACTATGTGGACTCCTCACGACGCCGAACATGTCATTGTTCCAGGTCTTAAAAAATTAGGCTTAGACCCTGAAGATATCAAATCCGTGATAGTGACTCATGGTCACAGCGACCACTATGGTGGTGCTCATTATTTTGAAGCAAAATATGGCGCTACAATTTTAATGGGTAAAGATGAATGGAGCTATATCCACGATCCAAATGCCCCTGTTCTGACAGACCCTTTCGGTAATTTTTCTACAGAAATACCATTACCAGACACATACAGCCAAGTAACCGATGGTGAGACCATCGGGTTAGGTAACGCAAATATAACGGTACTTGCCACACCAGGGCACACCCCAGGGGGATTATCTTTATTAATACCGGTTACAGATAACGGCGAACCTCACTTGGTCGCACTGTGGGGCGGTACAGGATTACCCGATACGAAAGAAGAAAATCAAAATTATTTGCATTCTTTAAACTACTTCCAAAAAATAGCGAATAAGAAGGGAGTTGATGCAAGTATTTCAAACCACCCATTTTCAAATAACTTAATAGAAAAAATGAATACATTGAAAAATCGTGAGTTTAATCAATCAAACCCAATCGTAACGGGCAATAAAGCGTTTAATGAATATATCGATAATGAGTTACGAAATAACGTTAAAAAGAAGCTGTCATCATTTAAATAGTGCGAAAGAGGCAACATAAAATGCCTCTTTAAAATTTGCGTCTGGCACTAGAACAATATAAAGATCTGGTTATATGAGAACTAGGATGATTAGGTATGCCCAATAACCAGATCCTATTAACATGGTTTGTTTGCATACTCACGTTATGTACGTGAATTGCCTACGCCACATGTTGTCTAATAGGCGACCTTACAAACTCCACACATCTTGAAACACTTTCACTATGAACTGTTTTCAGTTCACGTTTTCTACACTTATAGAACTTTTAGAAGCGGTTATAACTGCACCATACTAACCACCTATTGTTAGGAATAAAAATGAAGCAACAAGCTGGCTCGTTTATTAAAAGAAACTTACCGTTCATTCTATTTGTTGTACTGATGTTTTCATTTAGAAGTAGCGTGGCGGATTACTATCATGTACCGACCGGTTCCATGGAACCCACCATTCAAGTCGGTGATCGCATTGTGGTAGATAAAAGTGCTTACACCTTTGAACTGCCGTTTACTAATGTGGTGCTTGCCCAAACTGGCGACATCGCCCGCGGTGATATTGTGGTTATTCAAAGCAGTGCCGCCGATACGCGGTTAGTTAAACGTGTTGTCGCCATTGCGGGTGACACGGTTAGCTTAAGTCACAACAACCTAACCGTGAATGGCGATCACGCTGTAATACACAGGCGCGAAAACTATGTATTCCAAGAAAATATGGGTGATAGTCAGCGCACTATTCAGCTATTACCGGTTAAAGGAGCGCGCTCGTCATTTAATGACGTTGTTGTACCAGAAAAGCATGTATTGGTAATGGGCGATAACCGAAATAACAGTGTGGATTCACGATACTACGGTTTTATTCCCGTAGAAGAAATTCAAGGTCAGGCAACCCGCGTGGCTTTTTCGTTAGATAAAGAAAATTACTATTTACCAAGGGGGGAGCGTTCTTTACTTGCCCTTCAGTAATATCAATATGAAAGGCATATTCCTAATAGGATATGCCTTGCCCCTTTCCCCTACGCGGCATTAATTATACGTTAGCAACAGGTCTCAGCACTTCCAGCCTATCCCCATTTTTCATTTGTACACAATTTGTAACTAACTCTTATCAAAAACAATAGCTTGGCAACTTGCTACTTTACCCACGTTAATGCTATTGATTGATTAGTAACCATCCGCGTTACTGAAATAATAAACAACAAGTAAAATGGAACCATAAGGAAATCACAATGAAACATGGCGTTAAACTTAGTGCGCTCACACTCGCACTGGCTGGACTCTCGTCTATCTCCACCTCACAAGCTCAAGAAGTAGAAGAAAAAGCTGAGGGAGTAGAACGAATTGCGGTAACAGGCTCTCGTATCAAACGAACCGACATTGAAGGCCCCTCACCTATTCAATCGATAGATGCCACCATGATAAAAGGCATGGGTTATGAAAACCTCCAACAATTGCTAGAACGTATGCCGGCTACCGGCGCAGGAACTTTCTCTACCCGTAACAATAGCCAAGACTCCACCGCAAATGGTGCGGCCTCTGTGTCCCTTAGAGGTATGGGCCCAGATGCCACCTTAGTTCTCATTAATGGCCGACGTGTTGCCATCAGTGCATTTGCAGAAAGTATTACTAACTCATTTGTCGATATTAACGCTATTCCGGTATCGGCCATTGAGCGTATAGATATCTTAAAAGATGGCGCGTCAGCTATTTACGGTTCAGATGCCGTAGCCGGTGTAGTGAATGTTATTTTAAAGAAAGACTATGATGGTTTAGAAGTAAACGTAGGCTATGGCGGTACCACAGGGCCAAGCTACGGTGAAACTACAGCGAATATGCTGTGGGGCAGCCAAAGTGAAAAAAGCAGCGCTACAGTCATTCTCGATTACTTTAGCAACAGCCGGTTGGGCGCGGATGAAATGGGGCGGTTTGGCACGGCGAATCAATCGCCTTATGGCGGAATGGATTTTCGTTCTTCTCGCGGGTATCCCGGTTACTTCTATGTTGATGGTGTTAAAACCATCGATCCCGACTGCCCAGCTGATAGCGCAACAGCATCAGGAAGTTGTTTGTTTGACTATGGTCCATACGGACTCACTATTCCTGAATCGGAGCGCGTAGGCTTTATTGGCCAATTCGATTACAAAATTTCATCTGATGTTACTGCGTTTATGGAAGTTGCCGTACAGCACAATACCTCTGAGGCTGGCGGTGCAGCCACGCCACTTGATGAAGATGCTGGCTTAACCGTACCTGGCACCCATCCTGATAACCCGTTTGGACAAGATATTGATATTGGCCGATACCGCCCCGTTGATGCTGGCGCAAGACGTTGGGATATAGAAACAGATACCCTTCGGTTTGTGGCAGGCTTACGAGGCCAAATTTCTGACTACGACTGGGAAGCGTCTGTACAAAAAGGCAGAAGTCGATCGGAGCAAAGCGGTGACCAATCGCAAGGTTGGGTTCGCGTAGATTGGCTACAGGAACAGATTGACCTAGGTAACTACAATCCTTTTGGTGGTGTAACTAATTCACCTGAGGTAATTGATGCCATCACCACAAGCTTGGTTCGCCGAGGTGAATCTCGCATGACAAGCTTTGATGCTCACATTACTGGCGAAGCATTTGCGTTAGGTGATGAAATGGTCATGATGGCAGCGGGTATAGAGTACCGCGAAGAACAAGTATCAGACATTCCAGATATTCAATTTCAACAAGGCCTTATTTTTGGTACCGAATCGGTTTCTGCTAACGCAGAGCGCGATCAATATGCCGCCTATCTGGAATTATCAATTCCTATCTCTGATCAACTAGAGCTTCAACTGGCGGGTCGTTACGACGACTACAGTGACTTTGGTAACACCACTAACCCGAAAGTTGCTTTGCGTTGGGCGCCTAGCGATGAAGTCACCCTTCGTGCCTCGTGGGCACAAGGATTTAGAGCGCCGTCATTGGCACAAGTAGGTTTGGGTCCTTCACAAAAGAGTGTATTCTTTGTGGATAGATACCGCTGTGAAGCAACAGGTTTAGATTGTGAATCGCTAGATTACAATATTGAATTTGCAGGTAACCCAGATTTGGAAGCGGAAGAGTCTGAATCGTGGAATGTGGGCGCAATTTGGGCCCCAACGCAAGCGCTTGGCTTAAGTGTTGATATTTGGAGTATCACCCAAGACAACAAGATTGATGAGCAGCAATTTGGATTGGTATACGACACTGAGTGTAATAATCAAGACAGCGAAATTTGCGTACGCTTAGATCCACAAGGCGGCGCTAGCTTAGGGGTTATCCAAAAGATATTTAATACTTATCAAAACGTGTCTTCACAAGAAGCTGCAGGTATCGATTTAAGTGCAAACTACATGATTTCGCTTAACGACTATGGCGACGTTAAATTCAATCTTGATTGGTCTTACCTTACCGAATTTGAAAAAGACGGCTTAGATTACACGGGCGAATATGGTTATCCTGAGCATCGCTGGTTGTTTGGCACTACGTGGAGCAAAGGGGCGTTTGACGCTAATTTGAATATTAGTTTTGTGGGTGAGTTTGAAGATACACCCGATATCGACTTCGACGGCGTGTTAGATTTTGAAGAAAACACATCTCGTATGGTCGACTCACAAATGCTAGTGGATATTCAAGGTGGCTATAACGTGACCGACACTATTCGACTTGTACTTGGCGTAAACAACGTATTAGATGAAGAACCCCCTTTTGCTATAGGGAATGGCGATAGCGACCTTTACGGGTACGTGGGTAGTATCCACAATCCACGCGGCCGCTTCGTATATACCAAAGCAACGTTTAGGTTCTAAACGCTAGCGCTAACTGTGATTGCCTGAATGTCAGGCAATCACAATCCAAAGTGAATTAGCATTAAGTTAGCAATAGCTGCTACTAACATGGCTAAAAAGGTCAGTAACATACCTGCGATACGTTGCCAACTTGCCCCACTATGATGTCTTAATCCGTAAGCATGGAAAATACGCCCGAATAACAGTGAAGATGCTAGTAGATGTACCGCCCAACCTTGCCCCGTATTCGCTTCAAAACACGCAATCATAATTAAGGTAATAGGGACATATTCACTAAAGTTGCCATGAGCGCGACTGAGCCTTTTTAGGTCTTCGTTGCCACCATCACCCAAGCTAATTTGATTTTTTCTACGAACGCCTACCACTAGAAATGATAAGTATAAGTAGCAAATCCCCAACAGACTGGCATAAAACGCCGTTATAGGTAATACCATGAGTTAGCTCCACGTTTATATTAGTTATTCTGCAATTATTAAACGCTATTCGCTTATAACATACAAGTAACAAAAAAGGCCGCTACTGCGGCCTTTACAAATCAACAAGCTTTATTAACCTAGAAGTTCTGCAAGCTCTGCGCTTACTTCGTCAACTGGGCGTGTGCCGTCTAATTTGTGGTATTCGCAGTTGCCCGCATCAGCTTCAGCGCTATAGTAATTAACTAGTGGCTTAGTTTGCTCATGGTAAATTGCAAGGCGTTTACGCACTGTCTCTTCTTTATCATCATCACGGATAATAAGGTCTTCACCAGTATCGTTGTCTTTCCCTTCCTCTTTAGGTGGGTTGTATACAACATGGTATACGCGACCTGAAGCAGGGTGTACGCGACGGCCGCCCATACGCTCAACAATCACATCATCTGGTACGTCAAACTCAATACAATGATCGACAGAAACACCCGCTTCTTTCATTGCATCAGCTTGAGGAATTGTACGAGGGAAACCATCTAACAAGAAACCATCTTTACAATCGTCTTGTGCAATACGCTCTTTAACTAGCCCAATAATGATTTCATCAGATACCAGCTTACCTTCATCCATTACACGCTTGGCCGCTAGGCCCATTTCCGTACCTGCTTTTATAGCAGCACGAAGCATGTCACCGGTAGAAATTTGGGGGATCCCATATTTGCCCATTAAAAACTGAGCTTGTGTGCCCTTACCCGCGCCAGGAGCGCCGAGAAGAATAATTCGCATGAGTGCGTTCTCCGCTTATGATTTTGAACTTTTTTACTTGGGGCACTTTACACATTCAGCACCACAGTGACAAGTATAAGCCCCACTGTAGAGGGAAACTAAACACTTATGATGAATATATATACTACTTATGGCCCGTTATAAAATCCGACTTTGGTCTTAACTCACTGCTTACGTTCAAACGTACCGAATGAAGTTAGCTAAACGGGTAAAATATAACATAGATTAACGTGCAAAATAGATTTAAAGACCCTAGAAACAAAAAACGGGCATTACGCCCGTTTTATATTAATTAACTTTTAATATTGAAGCTTATTTTGCTAACTTCATTAGTAAAGTGTTTAAGTTTTGCACAAACGCTGAAGGGTCTTTTAAGCTACCCTGTTCAGACAATGCAGCTTGGTCAAACAATACACCAACCCATTGCTTAAACAAATCTTCGTCTTGCGTTTCTGCTAGGGTTTTAACCAAAGCATGCTCTGGGTTAAGTTCGAATAGATACTTAACATCAGGCACAGGCTGACCTGCAGCTTGCATCAACTTCATCATTTGTGTGGTCATGCCGTTGTCATCAGCAACAATGCACGCAGGAGAATCAGTTAGACGGTGTGTAAACTTAACGTCTACGACTTTATCGCCAAGGGCGGCTTTAGCACGCTCAACAATACCTTCTACTTCTTTCTCTGCTTCTTCTTGGGCTTTCTTAGTATCTTCATCTTCAAGGTCGCCTAAATCTAAGTTTGCTTTCGCTATAGATTCAAACGGCTTTTCGTTGAAATCGCTTAAGTGCGACATTAACCACTCGTCAATGCGCTCACCCATTAGTAATACTTCAATGCCTTTCTTACGGAAGATTTCTAAGTGCGGGCTCGATTTAGCCGCTTGTAGGCTGTCTGCCGTTACGTAGTAAATCTTGTCTTGGCCTTCTTTCATGCGTTCAATGTAATCTGCTAACGACACGGTTTGTGCGTCAGAGTTACTATTGGTTGATGAGAAGCGAAGTAAACCAGCGATTTTTTCGCGGTTGTTATGATCTTCAGAAGGACCTTCTTTCAGCACGTTACCAAACTCGTTCCAGAATGACTGGTACTTCTCGGCATCGTTCTTGGCCATTTTCTCCAGCATTTGAAGTACGCGTTTAGTACAACCTTGACGCAATGCTTGGGTTACCTTGTTGTCTTGTAGAATTTCACGAGACACATTAAGTGGCAAGTCGTTGCTGTCTAGAAGACCTTTAACGAAGCGCAAGTAATTAGGCATAAACTGCTCGGCGTCATCCATGATGAAAACGCGCTGAACATACAGTTTTAAACCGTGCGCTTGGTCGCGGTTCCACATATCAAACGGGGCTTTAGATGGAATGTACAACAAACTTGTATATTCAGTCTTACCTTCAACTTTGTTATGTGCCCATGCAAATGGGTCGGCAAAGTCGTGAGAAATGTGCTTATAGAATTCTTTATATTCTTCATCAGAAATATCTGACTTTTCACGCGTCCACAAAGCTGTAGCTTTGTTGACTAGTTCCCACTCGCCTGGCTGTGCTGGCGTCTTCTCGCCATCAGGGCCTTCGCTTTCAGGCACTTCTTCTTTCCACATTTTAACCGGAATACTAATGTGGTCTGAGTATTTGCTTACAATTGAACGTAAACGCCAATCATCAGCGAATTCTTTTTCGTCTTCACGAAGGTGCAATACAATTTCAGTACCGCGAGTTGGTTTGTTGATTTCTGCTAAGGTAAATTCACCCTCGCCTTCAGAAATCCACTCAACGCCTTGTGATGCATCTGCACCAGCGGCACGGGTGCGTACCGTTACTTTGTCAGCAACGATAAATGCTGAGTAAAAGCCAACACCGAACTGACCAATCAGTTGTGAGTCTTTTGCGTTGTCGCCAGAAAGTTTACTGAAGAAATCTTTTGTACCCGACTTTGCGATAGTACCTAAGTTGGCTATCACTTCGTCGCGGTTCATACCAATGCCGTTATCAGCAATAGTTACCGTGCCCGCTTCTTTATCAACACTAATTTTTACGTTTAGGTCGCCATCATTTTCATAAAGGCTGTCGTTTTCTAGTGCGCGGAAACGTAGCTTGTCTGCTGCATCGGCAGCGTTAGACACAAGCTCACGTAGGAAGATTTCTTTATTTGAATACAAAGAATGAATCATCAGATGTAGAAGTTGTTTTACTTCCGTCTGAAAACCGTGGGTTTCTTTATGGGCTGCTTCAGCCATAATCCAATATCTCCTCGTTGAATGGATCACGTTACTTTCAAACAGGTAAGGCCGAACTAGCAGTTTTCAACAGCAAAGAGAAAAAATATTATTGGGGAAGCGCCGCAATTTAGAGTTTGCGGCGACCAGAAAAGGCGTGAGTAAGGGTGTTACCGTCTATATATTCAAGCTCGCCGCCCACAGGCACACCATGGGCAATACGAGACGCTTCAACGTTATGGGCCGCACAAAGCTGGGCTATATAATGCGCAGTGGCTTCACCTTCCACGGTGGGGTTGGTGGCAAGGATCACTTCGTCAATGCCACCTGCACTAAACCGGGTTTCCAATTCATTTAGGCCAATTTCTTCAGGCCCTACCCCATCGATAGGTGACAAATGCCCCATCAATACAAAGTACTGCCCTTTATAACTAAGGGTTTGCTCGATGGCCAACACATCTTGCGGGCTTTCAACAATACATAATAAGCCACTGGCCTCACGCTCGGGGTGACGACAAATTTCGCATAGCTCATCTTCCGTAAATGTTCTACAGCGCTTGCAGTGATGGATATGCTCCATGGCGTTGTGCAACACATTACTTAAATCTATCGCGCCCTTACGGTTGCGCTCCAGAAGGTGAAACGCCATACGCTGGGCGCTCTTATTCCCTACCCCTGGTAGGCAAGTTAACGCTTGAATTAATTCATTCAGTAACGGGCTAAACTTCATACAAACTACTTATCATTTTAAATCGGATTACAAAACAACTACGCATGCTACTCAGTAAAGGTTCTTGTTGCACACCTTAATAAAGGTTTGCCACAGGTTAGTTTGACTCAATTATTTTTTCTTTTGGCTTTTTCGCCTTTCGAATCAACTTTTTATGTACTTCATCGAGTTTAATTACATACGCGTTGCCGCCGAAAATACCTTTAAACTTCTCGTCAGTAAATATAATGGTATTGTCGTCTTTAAAAGTAACCGCCTCTTTTTGCGTAATTAAGCCTAAATCGATGCGGTAAACATCGCCAGAGAAGAACCTATCCCCTTTGAAGTTTTCGAATAACCAAATACTGGTGGAATCCAATAGCGCTAGCTTAGTTCTGTCAGGGCTTAGTGCCGCCGAGGTTATCCAGCACAGTTTTTCCATCGTAGTACAGGTTTTGAAAGAGTCGATTAGCTCGGCATCAAAGTTAGCCGCATGATCACCCACTTTATATACGTTAGTAATACCATCAAAGGGCTCAGTTCTATTTTTGGTGAATAAATAAAGGTGGCGCCCTAGCGCAACAAAGGCTTCCAAATCGAAGTTACGATCATTAGGCTTAACCGGTGTTTTCCCGTCCATTTCAGGATACGTAAACTTTATGATTTCGGCGTTCGTCGACTCGGTTTTAATATCGATTGGATTTTCTATTTTGTAAATAGTCAGCCATTTTCTGTCGTTATCATTATTACCAAAATCGCCTAAGAAAAAGTGCCCGAAGTCATTTTGAGTAATGTCTTCCCAATCAATGTTTTTAGCATTGGCTACCATGACTTCTTTGGTAATGTCACCGTTGTCGTCTAAACGATATAACTTAGGATCATCACCGCTATCGTTAATAGCCCAAAGAAAGCCTTTTTTGTCATACTCGATGCCAGAGATTTCGTTTAACTTAGGATCTACGGATAACTGTTTTTTGCTATATAGCCTGTGAGTAGAAATGCCAAAGAGGGTAATGGCTACGACAGCGACTACCGTCACCGACAGGATAATACTTTTTTTCAGCATGAAAATGATGATATTTCTGAACGTTAAGATGGGATGTATTATTACTGATGGTCTACCATAACTAAAGCGTTTTATGCTGAACCTACTGACCAATCCGTTAAAGCAGACTATTCCAAAATAATAGGTATAAGCTGCGTTTAATAAAAAGCTGATGTTAAGTTACGTAAAAACAATACCTGCATTGTATAAAAATATATTTAGAAAAACATAAGCCACTAAAATTATGGTATTTAACTTACTTAAAACACATTTTTGTACGTTTATAGGTTTATATCAATTTAAGTGATAGAAATAAACACCCACCCTATCCATTCCAATATCGTCAGAAATTTTTACACCCAGCGTCTTAAAATTAATAATAACTAGTAAATTCAATAAATTAAAAACTGGCTAATTTCTTGCTCAGGCACTTTCGAATCTTGTAAATAGATCAAAATCAAAAATAAAATTTGTAGAACATCAGGGATGTAGTAAATGCCTATCTCAAAAAAAATTATAAAAATTAGCACCTTCACACTCAGCGTTTTATTTTCTGCTCAATATGCCAATGCTATTGTTATAGAAAGCAGTGACTCTGCCGAATTTTTAACCGACGCATTGTTTATTAACAATTCAGGTTTAACCATTACCGACCAATCGCTATCGGGTCAATTTGGTCAAGCTGGCGTTTACATTAATAACTCAGGAACCTACGGGCTGCCCAGTGCAGGCGGTATAGTGTTTAGCACAGGCCAAGTTATCGATTATGTCGATGGACCGAATGAATTTATCGATAATGGCTTTGGATTAGTAGAAAGTCCCCTTCCACCTACTGACAACGGCAATGAGCTAGAGGCGCAGTTCTCTAACAATCCTGTTGATTATTTTGAGCAAGATGAAGCGAATGAAGTTGGAAATGAGCAGTCTGGTCCAGTAGATGGTGTAGCCAACGAGTATGTGCCTCAAAACCCAGCATCAGCGGCACAAAATACCATTTTATCTCCAATTACGGGGCAAACTGAACATTTCGATGCGGTTCAATTAGATATTACTTTTGATGTATCTGATGATGTGGATACTGTGTCATTTATTGCTGCGTTTGGTTCTGAGGAATTTCCAGGCTATGTTGATAGTGATTATACCGACGGTTTTGCGCTATTGCTTAACGGTGCGAATGTAGCCTTTGCACCTGTAGCAGAGCTTGCCGTAGACGGTGTGTTTGCCCCTATCTCAATAGACCATCCTGATTTCGAAGCAATTGAAGGCACAGAATTGAACGGTTTATTAGCACCTAATGGCATTCCGCTTTTGCAATTCGATATTCCGGTAGAACCAGGTAGTATTGGAAATACGTTCACTATGTTACTCGCTGATGCATCGGACGATGCGTTAGACACAACAGTATACTTAAGCAGCTTCGGTAATTTCGATGTAGAAAATGGTGAGTCGGAATTTACACCGTTAATGCCTGATGAAGACGTTGAAGTAGGTGAAGAGAGCGAGTTCGTATTTACACTACCTGAAGTTGAAGCTGGCGAAACAATTTGGTTCGATCCAGATGTATCGACAGGTTATACGTACACTGCTGGTAACGGTGGACAATTTGCCAGTGTTACAGCACCGACTTTACTTAGTGTAAACGATGCCGACGGATATTTAATTACCATTACTGACTCGTTAGGAGTGGAATCAACAGAAGCACTTATGGCAGGTCAAACCTTCGATTTTCCCTTCCCTGTTACCACATTCACGTTAACAGGTATCAATGAAGATTTAATGTTAGATCCTACTGATCCAACCGCGTTTGTTACCGGTGTGTCGTTTGAAGAGACGGGTTCATATACAGTGTCGCAAGCTGCTATTACAACCTCTACCACTAGCGTGCCAGCGCCGTCATCAATTGCTATATTCTTGCTTTCTCTTGTTGGTATTTCGCTAGCACGCAAGCACAAGCGATAACAGACGTAAGTACGCGTTAGCGAAAATTTTCGCTAACGCAAAACTTAAACGCCACTAATTACCACTAATCGCAAAGTAATGGAGAGGGGTGCCTATTGCACCCCGAAAGTAAATGACATGATGAAGTTTGTACTAAGCCTTAGCGTTATGTTTATGTCTTTTTCCGCCCTAGCGGCAGACAGTGAAGGCGCATTTAATACAAAGGGCGCGGCAAAGCGCAGTTGTGAAGCCTTTACAAGTACTTATGCTGAACAAGGTGCTGAAACGTTTTTGTATGGCGGTTGGCTTGAAGGTTATATAACGGCGTTTAATGCACTGCAGCAAAAAACATTCGATATTACGCCATGGCAAACAACTGAGCTTATGTTGTTAATGCTAAATAAGCATTGCACCGATAACCCTGACCAAAAATTTCTAGATGCCACTAATATTATGCTGCAAGCGTTTTTGCCAACTCGCTTGGCGACGCGTTCAGATATTATTGAAATGACGATTAACGACAGCAAAATTTACATTTATCAAAGCGTGCTTGATATGACCACCGAGGCGTTAAAAGCGAGCGGTTATAATGTTGATATGGCTGAAAGCGAGTTTAATACATCTTATGTGAAGGCTATTACCCAATATCAACAAGCAAAAGGTATCGCTGTAACGGGCTTCCCCGATCAGCAAACACTTGTTAATTTGCTATTGGTGCCCACCAAGTAGTGCACAATGCAGGTCTGAATATAAATTGCTGCAAAATATAAAACAGACTGATACAAAAAAGCTCAAGAGTTAATTTCTTGAGCTTTTTTTTTCGATTCATATTCAGTCAAGCTAGCGCTTTAGGAACATGGAGCTCTTTATGCGGTTCTAGTTTATAGGATGATAGTTGCCTAAAACGGCATTTTGAAACCTGGAGGAAGAGACATTCCACCAGTAACATCACCCATTTTTTCTTTACTGGTTTCTTGAACGCGGCGAACGGCATCGTTAAACGCGGCAGCGACCAAGTCTTCAATCATGTCTTTATCGTCTTCCATTAACGAGTCGTCAATGTCTACGCGGCGAACATTGTGGTTACATGTCATGGTTACCTTAACCATGCCTGCACCGGCTTCACCTGTGACTTCCAGCTTAGCCAAATCGTCTTGCACTTTCTGCATACGATCCTGCATTTGCTGAGCCTGCTTCATCATGTTGCCCATTCCACCTTTAAACATATTCTTTTCTCACTGTGTCTTAGTGTTAGTTAATGTTGCTATCGCGCTTTAACCGAGTCGGTCACTATTGATGCGTCGAACGCTGATAACAACGCTTGTATCGTTTCGTCGGTATGTACCACCGATTGTGCATGCGCTTGGCGCATAGCAATAATGTCTTGTTGCAACGCATAAGGCGTTTGATTTGGCGAACCAAGGGTGATGTTAATGTTCTCCCCTTCGCCAAAACTATGATGCAATACATCAAGCAACTGTTGTTTTGCACTGTCTTTTAGTAGATGCGCCTGACTGTTATCAATTTCAAGCGTTATACCCTGATCATTTCGCAAAAAAGAAGCATGAAGCACCAATTGTTTAAGTAAACCTGCAATAGGCATTTGCTCTACATCATTGCTCCACTTATCAATTTGGCTCGCATGAACAAGCTTACTACCATCATCTAGATAAGCGGCTAGCTTACCTTGATACTCACTAGTAAATTGATTTAATGGCTCAGCACTAAATTCATTATGGGCTTCGTTTGGCCCTGGTTCATGATCTACAGATTCGGTATGCGATGCTTCGTTACCTGCTGATTCGGTTTGCTGTGTTTCGTTATAAGCAGGCTCACTATTGCCGCCATACTGCGGCGCGTCAGGCATTGGTGAATCAATACGAGTATCGTGCTCATTAGCGTTGGCTGCAAACGGCTCATCATTATGTTGCACACCGGTATCCCACGGGGGCATATCGCTATGATTTTGAGTGCTAACGTTAGAGGTAGTGTTAGCGCCAGCGCTTAAATTTGTGTCTGAATCTACGTTTGAATTTGAAGTAGCAGAACTCGAAGGCTCAGTTGCCGATGCAATAGCCGGTGCAGCGTTGTTATATGAAGTCTCGACGGAAGCAGCAGCTTCGTCAGGCTCGCCTTTAAATTGCTCATCACCTTGGCCTTCACTAGAAGGGGCAAGTGAGCCTTGGCTTGAAGCCTTACTCATTCTATCTACAAAACTAGTAGTTTCGTTCGTCGCTTCAGGCTTTTTCGCAGCTTGTTCTGCGCTTTCATCACGCTTTTGCTTTAATCGCTGCCGTAGCGCGAGCATATCAGCCGTCGATGTCAGCTGTGCCTCTGGCGTGGGCGTTGACTTGGGCGTAGTTTGAGAATCAGCACTTTCATCTGATAGCGGTGCATTTGAAAGCTGAGCATCGGCAAAATCAGGCGGCATAAATGACGACTCACTATCGTCATCGTAAGGCGGTGGCATATCGTCCATGTAAGCATCAGCAGGCGGCATATCATTAAACGGTGCCGAGTCTGAAGATGTATGCACTGGTGACAAGCTTTGGGTTTGCTGACCATCTTCTTTTGAAGGTGGCTCATTACTTGAAGGCCGATCATCTACTGAAGGCAGATCATCTACTGAAGGTTGATTATTTGCTGTAGGCTGAGAGGCACCTGAAGGCTGGCCATCTTTAGAATGCGCTACCTGCTGGGACTGCTCTGCCTGTTCAAAAGACGCTCCCGATTGAGAAGCGACTTCGTTATGCACCTCTTTTTCATAAACTGAAGTTTCTTGTTCAGAGGGAGTAATCTGCGAAGCGGTTGAATCTGCTACATCAGAAGAAGAGAAATTCACATCAGTTTGCGCGTGGGCGGTTTCATCAATAGCAGTTGCTGCATCTAGAACATTAGCACTTTCAGCATCTTGTTTGTTGTTGGAAACCTCTTCACCGGCTGACGCTGACCCAGCTTCTGTACTTTCTTCATGTGATTGGCTTTTCGCGCCTTCAGCACTTTCAGGATTAAAAGAGCTAGCGGCAGAAGTCGTACTTTGCGCTTCTGGCTCAGAAATTAGTGTTTTTTTTTCCGCCGATGCAATAGGCAACGAGCTATCAACCGTACCACCAGCTATTTCTGAAGGCGCATCGGCTAACGGCGTACTAGGTGCAAATGTCATCATACGCATTAAGGTCATTTCTAATGCGCTCCTGCCGTCTGATGAGAAAGGTAAGTCCTTTCTTCCTTGCAGCGCAATTTGATATAACAATTGCACTTGTTCAGCAGAAATTGATTTAGCAAGTTGGTAAATAGCTTTGGCCGAAGTTGTTTCTAATTTGCAGGCTTCAGGCACCCATTGGGTTAGCGCTATTTGATGTAGCGTGCTGCCTAGCTCTGCAAGCACATGATCGTAATCAGGTGCTTGTTCCGACATATCCTGAACCAGTTGCATAACATCGGCTGGCGTTTTACTTACCACCGCATGCAATAACTTCACAAGCTGGTTTTTATCCATTAAACCAAGCATGTCGGTGACCACTGATGCGTTAACCGCATTACCACCTTGTGCAATGGCTTGGTCGGTTAAGCTTAAGGCATCACGCATACTCCCCTGTGCAGCGCGGGCTAACAGCGCTAGCGCCTGCGGCTCGAAGGGTAAGGTTTCTTGCTCTAGAATATGATTGAGCTGCCCTACTATTTGCTCTCGCGACAATGCTTTTAGATTAAACTGTAAGCATCGGGATAAAATAGTAATAGGGAGCTTTTGTGGATCGGTGGTAGCCAGTAGAAACTTAACGTGAGGCGGTGGCTCTTCTAGCGTTTTTAGTAACGCGTTAAAGCTGTGCTTAGAAAGCATGTGTACTTCATCAATAAGGTACACTTTATACCGGCCGCGGGTAGGCTTGTATTGAACGTTATCAAGCAACTCTCGGGTATCTTCTACCTTCGTGCGTGATGCCGCATCAATTTCAAGCAAATCAACATAATTACCCTGCTCAATTTCTTTACAGGTATTACATTGACCACAAGGGTTAGACCCCTGCCCCTCTTCGCAGTTTAAACTTTTGGAAAATATACGAGCAATGGTGGTTTTACCTACCCCTCGCGTACCTGTAAATAGGTACGCGTGGTGCAAGCGGTCGTTATCTAACGCATTCGAAATAGCTGAAACAACATGTTCCTGCCCTACGAGTTCACTAAACTTACCCGGGCGCCATTTACGTGCTAATACCTGATAACTCATTGCCTGTATTTCTATCCTTATTCGCCGTCGAACTCACAAAGCGTGAAGCTTTTAATACCCATCGCGGTTAGCTTTTCACGGCCACCTAGTTCAGGTAATCCGATAACAAAGCCAGCATGTTCAATGGTGCCGCCTAATGTACGGATTAGCTTTGCTGATGCTTCGATGGTACCGCCCGTTGCTAGCAGATCGTCGATAAGTAACACTTTATCGCCTGGCTGGATAGCATCTTTGTGAATTTCCAACGTATCGGTACCGTATTCAAGATCGTAGGTTTCACTCACCACTTCACGGGGTAATTTGTTGGGTTTTCTTACTGGAACAAAACCAATGCCCATCTCAATGGCCAGTGGTGCGCCGAATAAAAATCCGCGCGCTTCGGTTCCTGCTACTTTGTTGAATCCCATGTCTTGGAATTCTTCAAGCAACAATGCGATACAACTACTGAAAGCCTTATGGTCTTCTAGTACGCTAGTAACATCTCTAAATAAAATACCTGGCTTTGGATAGTCAGGAACGGTTTTAACAACTGATTTTATATACTGTGCAGTCACAATTATGCCTTGAATGTCTGCGTTATAACCAGAAGGTAAACCAGCCGCAGATGATATGCATCAGCGGAAACGCGAGTAAAGTTACGATAGAAGCTAGAAAGTACCACTTATTGTAGACTTCTTTGAAATCTGAATTGTCTGCCATATGCACTACCTAAACAATTTAACTAACAAAAAAATGGTCGTAAATGTTAATCGAAAGCAGACCGGATTGACAGCGCTATTGTGGTCAATTGCCTACTTTCCCAACATTTAACAGCCAAAGTTACACACTCGCGTACAACTTTAGCCTTTCTTCACTTAAGTGCCAGATAAAAACTGATGATTTAGTGTTCAGCAGACTGTTCAGCTAGGTAGTAAAATACCTTTTTGCAGCATGTCGCTTACTATTTGCTGCATACCTTGAAGCACAGTTTGTTCTGGTAGGTGGTCTAATTGTTTACGAAGCTGCTCACCTAAGGCGTCTATGTCTATGCCTTGTTCGTGCTGTTCAATGGTATGCAATAACACGGCGGTAAGCGGATTCAAATGCACAAATTCTACGCGCTGCTCTTCATTACGATACACCACATAGAACTGTTGCTCGGGTGCGGGGGCTTCGGGAATGTGATCCACGCCAATTAAATGCACGGGGTAGGTATATGAAGCAAGAGTAGCCAACGGGGAAACGCTCACCGTTGTTACCTGTTCACCCACATTGAAATACACCACATCACGGAAAGTTTTTCGAATGCTAATATCTAATTCTAGCCATTCATAATGAGCAAGCTCAGCGGCGAATGCTGGTAATTGAAATGAGAGTTCTGGGCTTGCTGATAAATACTCTACAAATTCTTTGCTAATATCTGAAAAATACGGAGAACGGCTTTCATGATGAATAAAAAAGGCGCGCACCAATGCATTCCAGTTTTCTTCGCTTACCAATGATTTTAACACCGGAAAACCTGTGCTTATAAAACCTGAAATATTATTAAAAAACAGGGATTGGTAAATATCCATGCGGCGTTTAATGTCGGCGTCGTTTGTTTCAAACGAATCTGGATCTTTAATCGCATTAACAAACTCTTGCTGAACGGATTTAAAATTCTCGCTCATGCAGACTGCCCTTCGAATACGGTTTGGTGACTTGCAATACACTGAGCTTGTATCACTTTAATACGCTGCACTTCTTTTAATAACACTCCTATAGCGGGAATATTAAAATCACGCTCTAACAATGTAGGGAACACACCGTGGGTGTTATAGGCATGCTTCAGTAAATCCCATACAGGCTCAATAACATCAGCGCCATGAGTATCTACTTTTAGATCTGGGGCTTCATCGAAGTGACCAGCAATATGACCATAGACAATTTTGTCGCTAGGTAAGCGGTTTATGAAGTCATAAGCGTCATAGTTGTGATTGATACTATTTACATAGACGTTGTTCACATCAAGCAGTAACGAACAACCTGACTCTGCTAATACCGCATTAGTAAAATCTAGTTCAGACATCTCTTGCCCTGGCGCCAAATAATAAGACACATTTTCTAGTACCAATGGCCGCTCGATAATGTCTTGAACCTGCTTTATGCGGCTTACAACATGGTTAACAGCGTCTTCGGTGAAAGGAATAGGCATAAGGTCATACATATGGCCGTTACCAGAACAATAGCTTAGGTGTTCGCTATATAAATCGATATTGTGTGTGTCTAAAAAGCGCTTTACCGTTTTAACGAATTCGATATCGAGCTTGTCGCTACTCCCGATAGAAAGGGACAAACCGTGTGTGGTAAAAGGCGCTTGTTGAATACTTTGGGCAAACTGACTTTCGTATGTGCCCCCTAAAGGGATCCAGTTTTCGGGCGCAACTTCCCAAAAGTCGACTTCGCTAGGCAATGTTGGTAACAACTCATCTAACATCTCGCGACGAAAACCTAAACCTGCACCTTGAATATGCTTCATTATTTCACCCCAATTTCACACTAAAAAGGCCATCGAATGACGGCCTTTTTTATACTGCAATTGCCGTAGCTTTACATGCTACCGCATTTACCTTCACCACATTTTCCTTCTTTGGCTTTTTCCATTTTACCTTCGGCCATGCTAGCTGCTTTATCGCCACCGCATTTACCTTCGCCACATTTTCCTTCTTTGGCTTTTTCCATTTTACCTTCAGCCATGCTAGCTGCTTTATCGCCACCGCACTTACCTTCGCCACATTTACCTTCGGTAGCTTTGGCTGCTTTGTCGCCACCACACTTACCTTCGCCGCATTTACCTTCGGTTGCTTTAGCCGCTTTGTCGCCACCACACTTACCTTCGCCGCACTTGCCTTCAGTTGCTTTGCCCTCTGCAGATTTGGCGGCTTTATCACCACCGCACTTACCTTCACCACATTTGCCTTCAGCAGCGAATTGGCTATAGCCAGACTCTAATGACTGCATTGAAAATGGGTTAACTTCAGCCATAGCAACCGTAGATGCCAACGAGCCAATAACAACCGCACCAAGTGCCGTAGCAACAGAAGATTTTTTAATTTGTTTCATTTTATCTACCCTCAAAAGTATAAGTCTGGTTTTAACGTGCGGTAAGCACGTATAGTAGTATAGACCTAGGAGACAGTGATCAAATTTCACTTTTTATTAATATTTTTTATATTATTAAAATTTAAAGGTATTTTTAGCTAAATTTTATAGTCCCAGTTTAGAATCGATGTAGTACCTAACTCAGCGTAACTCGTTTACCTTACAACTAAAGTAGGTTAGGTTTGTTCTGATTGATTTCTTTTGAGCAAATTTATCACATGTTAAAGCAGTTTTATTTGGGTGACTGGCAAGTAGAGCCAGCCTCCAATAGCCTTATATTAGGTAAAACCAAGCGCGCCATTGAGCCTAAAGCAATGGACGTTTTATTGCTATTGTGCCAACAAGCGGGGGAAGTAGTTAGCGCCGATGACATTGTTGCTCAATGCTGGCCCGACTCACCTGTTGGCGATAACCCTATTCATAAAACGATTACTCAATTACGCAAAGCATTGGGTGATAAAGCCAGCGCGCCTTCTTTTATAGAAACCATTCGAAAGCGGGGATATCGGGTTATTGCCGATGTTCAGTTTTTAGAAGATGAACAAACACGTGCTGCAGAAACCGATTGGCAAGGTCAATCTCCGTTCCCTGGTTTAACCGCGTTTACACAACAAGAAAGCCAAGTTTATTACGGTAGAAATGCAGCAGTAAAAAATCTGCTCGCTAGGCTTGGGGACCAATTCACAAAAAAACGCCCTTTTACCCTTATTATCGGCCCTAGCGGTTCAGGTAAAAGTTCGTTAGTGCACGCCGGTTTATTACCTAGGTTATTAAACAATAAGGGCGCGAATGGTGTTCATGCCATCGATTACGCCAGTATTGATATTGCAGATATTCAGGCAGCACAGATTGTAGAAGAACTTGCCGCCTGTATGCTGGATTGGGATATTAACGATGTCCCCTTATTTGAAGGGGAAAGTGCAGATTCGTTAGCGGCAAAACTAAAGGGTGACCCCAAGTCGGTTATCAATATAGCGAAAGCTAAACTTACTACTACAAGCCAGTACAACAACGTCGCTTTCCCATGCTATGTAATTGTACTCGATCGCCTTGAAGCCTATTTGGCCACCAACCATGTTGATGGCGCCCATAAGCAAGCGGTATTCACGCTGCTTGAAACATTGGCTGAAAGTGGCTTCATTTTGATGTTGTTAGTATGTAGGAATGATTTCTACCATCACTTAGCGGCATATCCCACCCTAATGAAAAATAAAGAGCGCGGAGCACATTTCGACCTTACGCCCCCCTCTGCCAGTGAATTAAGCCAGATGATACGTCTTCCTGCTATTGCCGCAGGGCTAGTGTGGGAAGAAGATAGCCATACCGACGTTACGTTAGACGACATTATACTTACCGATGCCGCGGCTGAACCCAACTGCCTTCCATTATTACAATACACCTTACAAGAACTGTATTTACAGCGAACAGACAACTTACTGCAAGTTAGTACCTACAAACAGTTGGGCGGCATAGAAGGCGCAATTGGGCATAAAGCTGAACAGCTTTATCTACAAATGTCGGCATTAGTGAAAACCGCACTCGACCGCGTGCTTCCTCTTATTGTAACGCTTACCCAAGATGGCAGTAACTTAACCAGCCGCACCGCATTTTGGAGTGAACTTAATAACGATAACGAGAAAAAATTTGTCGAGCTAATGGTAGAGCATCGTTTATTTGTATCGCACCTTTATCAAGACAAAGCCTGCTTTAAAGTAGCGCATGAAGCCGTGCTTAGGCGCTGGCAGCGGGTACAAGATTGGATCCAGCAGCACCAAAGCGCGCTGGTGAGCAAAGGCCGACTAGAACAACAAACCAAACAATGGCTACAAGATAATAAAAGTAAGGCGTTTTTGCTTACAGAAGGAAAGCCCTTAACGGATGCTTTGGCGTTAAAAGGCGACACTAGTTTAAGCCTTTCCCAAGACGAACTCGCCCTCATTAAGGCATCGCAAAAAACCGCTCAACGGAAACGCGTTATTCGCGGGGTGACCTTTGCAGCCCTTGCCAGTTTAACGGTCATTTCGTTTGGCGCCATGCTACAAAGTCAGCAATCGCAACAACTGGCCGAAAGGAAGCGGTTAGAAGCTGAAAATTTAATGGGTTATATGATAGGTGACTTTGCCGACAAGCTTAGAAGTGTAAAGCGCATGGATTTATTGGAAGGCATTAGCGAACAAGCGCTTCATTATGTTGAACAAGCCCAGCAATCTAGTGAGTATGGATTTTTTACCATTAGCCCGCCAAAACCTAGTTTCGAACTGCGTTTTCAACATGCGCTTTCACTGCAAGCTATGGCAGAAGTACGATTTTACCGTGACGATGTAGCCACTGCGAAAGACGCTTACGAAGAAGCGGATGTGCAAATAAAGGCGCTGTTGAGTGACGCGCCTAATCACTTCGAGCTGCTAAAAGCTGCGGGGGCAAACGCATTTTGGTTGGGCCACATTGCTTATAATGATGGCTTGATGGACATAGCCAGAACGGCATTCGAGCGTTACTTGGGGTATAGCGAACGTATGCTAGCACTAGCTCCGGATAATACTGACGCCATGATGGAGGTGGCTTACGCACAAAACTCTTTGGGCTCTCTTGAATATGAAAACTTCGAATTTAGTAAGTCGATTGAATACTTCAGTGCATCACTAAAGCTCAAACAATATATCGCTGAACAAACCCCTGGTGACCTTGATGCTCAGCTTTATGCTGCCGATACCCTGTCGTGGATTGCGTCGGCCACTGTTCATACGGGAGAGTATGAAAAAGCTTATGGGTTGTATGGAGAGGCTGAAGAAGCTTTTGAAAAAATATATTTATCCAACACCTCAAACGCAGCGATTAGTGTTCCCTTTGCTGTGGTGTTAGTTCAGAAGGCATCGATAGCAAAGCAATTAACGTATAATAATATTTACGCAGAAACTTTAGAGAACGCACACTACATTCTCAAATCTGTAATATCACAAGATATCGACAACAGTGAATGGCAATCAGACTTAGCTCACATCGAGGCACAACTACTATTGTCAAAATCCGAACTGAAACAATCAATTCATCCAAAACAACTGCTAGATAGAATTAAGAATATAAATGCTAATTGGGTACTTTTTTCTTTAATTGAGCACTTTCAGATTAACAAAGAATTTGAAACTGTCGAAGACATCTTAAAATATATAAGTTTATCCAAAACAAGTGAAGACACTATCATAAGCGGTCAGCTTTACTTCACAGAATACAACAAAAAAGCAAAATATATAATTGCTCATATCGTCCAAAATAAAATATTAAAGAATTATGATGTAGCAGCCCAACTCTGTAGGAGTTTACTTAACATTACCACTCCTATGGTTGAGCGTTCATATCACCCAGAAACCTTAATGCCTCATCTATTTGCGAAGAAATGCATTAATCAAAATTTTGCAAAGGATGAGTTACTGCGGGGTTACGCAGATAATTTAGTTTTTCCATACTACTTTAATTACATCAACAAGGAATAAAAACATGTCTAACCCAACTCCATTGTCTCAATTCACGGTTTCCGTTAACACCGAAGAAACGCCACCACGCTATACTATTTACGATACATCAGGTAACCCTACTTCAGGTAATGTAACTGTAACTGAATCAAATACCCTCATCATGTACACATTGAGAGAGGATTCTAGCGAGCTGCAATTTGTAGGCCCTATTATTTCTGGAGATTTAGACAATGATTTGATTTACAGTATAACTGAAGATGGGCAAACTATTATTTTTGTAGATTCGGACAGTACGACCGAAAACATTTGTATGAAATTAGTAACAGCACCTAAATCCTCTGTTTATACTAGTCAAGATCCACAAATCATTAATCGAAAGAAAAGTTAGTATTATGATGGCAGCGTCTTGCTGCCTATTTAAATTTAAGACTATAAATGGGAGCTATAAACTCTCATACCTCACTATTCTATACACCAAACAATACTGCTATAATTTTTATGCGCTACTAAAAGTAGCGTATTTAATGTTCAATTTTTTAAGGGAATAAAAATGAAGTCTATATATAAGAATAGTAAAACATTGCTTAAGCCGTTGTTTTTTTAGCGGTACTACTCTCTTTCTCAACGTTAGCCCAAGAAGCCACATCAACAACAAATTCAACTGAAACTACTAACACGGCCACCTTTACCTTACAGCTTTGGGCACCGGATGAAGTGCCGCCTGCCGATGCCAAACATGTGGAAATTGGTGAAGGCTATTACTATCGCTACACACCCGAAGCAGTTGCATTTGATGGCAATACTAATCGTAAATTGGATATCGAATTTTCGCCCGCTTTAAATGACCGTTACGCCTTTCGTTGGGTTACCGCAACCAGCCCTGGT
The DNA here is from genome assembly GCF_032925565.1 of Alteromonas sp. CI.11.F.A3. Taxonomy (NCBI): domain Bacteria; kingdom Pseudomonadati; phylum Pseudomonadota; class Gammaproteobacteria; order Alteromonadales; family Alteromonadaceae; genus Alteromonas; species Alteromonas sp. CI.11.F.A3. The sequence continues at coordinate 1,821,037 of NZ_CP136708.1, read as the reverse complement.
GATGTAACCTTAGAAGATAAAACCGATGCCAGCATTCACATTGGTGTTGATGACGGTGACGATGTTGCCGACGACATTTACATAGAAGTATGGGTACTTGATAAACAAACCGGCGTGCGCTTCATGTGTGATCCTCAAATTATCAATAAGAAGAGAAATTAATATAGATTGAGAAGCGGTTTGCGCCGCTTCTCTCTCAGTTTACAAAAAGCAAATCTGATCCCTTCCCTGAGACTTAGCCTGATAAAGCAATGTATCAGCGGCATTCAATAATTCTTCTTTAGCGCTATAGCGGTTTTCCATTTGGGTTGCCACCCCCATGCTTACTGTTAATTCTGATTCTTGCGATAGGGCAAACTGCCTGGTGCTTAGTTGCGATATATGTCGCTTAATACGTATCGCTAGCAATTGTGCGGTCTGTGCTGAACAACGGGGCAACACTAAGGCAAACTCCTCACCGCCATAGCGTGCGGCTAACGTATCTCGATTAGGAAGGCTTAACGAAATAGTTTCTCCTATTCGTTTTATGCATCTATCCCCTGCTATATGGCCATACTGGTCGTTAAAGTTTTTAAAGTGATCGATATCAATAAATATAATACTTAACGGCACATCGTCTTTTTCGCAAACATCCCACTGTTTAGCAAGGTATTCAGCAAACCGATGACGGTTAGCTAGCCCTGTTAGATAATCGGTATTAGCTTTGTGCAATAACGAACCATACTCGGCCTTGTGAAGCGTAAGGTCGCGGAGTATACAAAGATACAATGTATTAGCCGACGAGAATGCTTCTGGTAACGTTGATATCGACATTTCCACACACACCTGTGTTTTGTTGTCGCTGTCAGCTTGAAGATTAACTTCCATAGGGGGGGAGGAAATTAAACCCTGCTGGCCTGCATCTAAACTCTCAATTACATAGGTCTGAGACTTGCCTGTATCATCTATCACTAACTCAAGTAAGTTATGTCCAAGAAGTCTATCTTTTTCTATTCCCAGTAATGAGGCGGAAGTAGAGTTAAGCATTTCAATAGTGCCGTTAGCATCTATAACGACAACTGCTTCATTGAGAAAATTAATCATGCGCGAAAGTGAAGAGTCCTGGTAAAAGTTAAAAAGCTTTTCTGTGGGTTTTTTATTGATATTTTTACTAAGCATTGTTGAAAACATTCCTTATCCCCTAGCTCTGGGCTGTATTGATGGAACAAAGATTAAGGAAATTTCCCTAATTAAACCTTCTGGTTACCTTACGACTTAAAACACTGATTTAAATAACAAATTCTATTACGGGAAGGTTAACTCTCGAATCAATTAAGTAGGATGTGCAACGTTCGAGCAGGAATATCTGTGGCATATAGCACAGTGCATATTTTTCACAGCATGTGTCCTTTTAACACTTTATTTACTTAAACCTGTAATACAAAAAAAGAAAATGCCATTTAAATCAGAAGGTTAATGCTTGGCACAAAGTATGAATTATAAATCTGGAACGAAATAATGTGATTTTTAAGATAGGAATAGAGATATGTAGGAGTAAAGGCTGAAAATACCTTAGTGCCTTGTAATAGTCATTTAAACCGAGAACGGTTTTGGCATTCACTTCTCATGTTCAACCCAATGCATTACAAATGCAAAAGAAGGAATTTATTATGAAAAAGCTAACGTTAGCAATGGTTATTGGCGCAGTAATGTCTACTTCTGCTTTCGCTGCCCATCACGAATCTAGGATAACTTCAGACTTTGAGGCACTAGATGCAAATGGCGACGGCATGCTTTCAAAGGAAGAGGTTAAGGGAAGTATTACTGAAGAAACTATGTCTAATATAGATTCAGATGGCGATGCTATGATTAACCACTCTGAGTTTACTGCCTACATAAAAGCGAAGCCTGAAAAATTTGCTGACGAACTTGTTGTTAAAGAGAAAGCAAACCACGACAAAGCTGGTGTAATACATCATTCCATTGACGAGAAAGAGGCTATGGGCACAGGTGGCGACGTAATTAGCGAAAAAAATAAAGAATTACGTACACAAATGAAAACCAGTGCAAACCATGAATCAATGAACAAAACATCCGCTATGGCTAAAAAGGATTCTATAGGCGCAGACGGCGATGTAATTAGTGAACAAAATAAAGAAATGCGTTCTGAAATGAAAACTAGCGACACACAACAGTCGATGAAACATGGTGATGCCATGGAAGAAACGGGTGCTGTGATCAGTGAAAAGAACAAGACATTACGTACAGAAGTTACGGATGCTGCAAATATGCGATTCGATGAAGCCGATGCCAATAAAGATGGTGAACTATCTAAACGTGAAATTGAAAACGCTGGTATTAAAGGTGATTTCATGACTATGGATAAAGATGGCAACGAACTTATTACGCGTATGGAATACCGTAGATATTTTGAAGAAATTAAGACAATGGGCCAGTAACACTAATTTTTATAGTGTTATAGCTCAAGCCCCGCATCTGCGGGGCTTTTTTTGTAAGTCGCTTATAGAGCGCAGCTAAACAAAATAGAAAAGTTTTAATATAGAGTCGAACTTTCTATCACGCATAAAAAAAGGGCTATCCGTTAGGGTAGTTGTCGTTGTAAAGCAATCGTTGTGAAGCAATCGTTGTGAAGCAATTTCTTCGAATGGGATCCGGCAGTGTGGAGGTCCACCCCGTGCTACTCTCACATGGGAAACCCCACACTATTCCTGCGCCGGTCACCGGTCGCCGCTAATACGTTTATTTCGGGCTCCTGCCCTACACCCTTCGGGTCGCGCTAAAGCGCGTTTAAATGTGTTCCCGACACATTTATCACTTCTGAGTTCGGGTGTGGCTGGGTGGCACTCCACCGAGCTGGCGTTCCAGTCAGGTGGTACTAGTCAATTCACTTTCTATCACGCATAAAAAAAGGGCTATCCGTTAGGATAGCCCTTCTTTCGAATGGGACCTGGCAGTGTGCTACTCTCACATGGGGAAACCCCACACTACCATCGCCGCTAATACGTTTCACTTCTGAGTTCGGAATGGGATCAGGTGGTACCGTATCGCTATGGCTGCCAGGAAAAACTGGTTGCAAACTTAACGTTTGCGTAATACCGACTTAGTTAGTCCATATTACTTTAATAATTAACAATTTTGGAATTCTGATATTCACGTAATCAATCTTTGAGCACTGAGTACTACTACTCTGCTTACTATTAGCTTTGTCTTACAACACTCAAGATATAAAGCCTCTTGGGCGTTGTATGGTTAAGCCTCTCGGGCAATTAGTACAGGTTAGCTTAACGCCTTACAACGCTTCCACATCCTGCCTATCAACGTCATCGTCTATAACAACCCTTCCGGACTTTAAAAGTCAGGGATGACTCATCTTTGGGCCGGCTTCCCGCTTAGATGCTTTCAGCGGTTATCCGTTCCGAACGTAGCTACCGGGCAATGCCATTGGCATGACAACCCGAACACCAGCGGTTCGTCCACTCCGGTCCTCTCGTACTAGGAGCAGCTCCCATCAATCATCCAACGCCCACACCAGATAGGGACCGAACTGTCTCACGACGTTCTAAACCCAGCTCGCGTACCACTTTAAATGGCGAACAGCCATACCCTTGGGACCGACTTCAGCCCCAGGATGTGATGAGCCGACATCGAGGTGCCAAACACCGCCGTCGATATGAACTCTTGGGCGGTATCAGCCTGTTATCCCCGGAGTACCTTTTATCCGTTGAGCGATGGCCCTTCCATACAGAACCACCGGATCACTATGACCTACTTTCGTACCTGCTCGACGTGTCTGTCTCGCAGTTAAGCTAGCTTATGCCATTGCACTAACCTCACGATGTCCGACCGTGATTAGCTAACCTTCGTGCTCCTCCGTTACTATTTGGGAGGAGACCGCCCCAGTCAAACTACCCACCAGACACTGTCCATAATCCCGATAAGGGACCAATGTTAGAACATCAAACATACAAGGGTGGTATTTCAAGGACGGCTCCACACAATCTAGCGACTGTGCTTCGAAGCCTCCCACCTATCCTACACATGTAGGTTCAATGTTCAGTGCCAAGCTGTAGTAAAGGTTCACGGGGTCTTTCCGTCTAGGTGCGGGTACACAGCATCTTCACTGCGATTTCAATTTCACTGAGTCTCGGGTGGAGACAGCGTGGCCATGGTTACACCATTCGTGCAGGTCGGAACTTACCCGACAAGGAATTTCGCTACCTTAGGACCGTTATAGTTACGGCCGCCGTTTACCGGGGCTTCGATCAAGAGCTTCTCCGAAGATAACCCCATCAATTAACCTTCCGGCACCGGGCAGGTGTCACACCCTATACGTCCTCTTGCGAGTTAGCAGAGTGCTGTGTTTTTAATAAACAGTCCCAGCCACCTGGTCACTGCGGCCCTCATCTGCTCAAGGAGCAAGTCCTATCACAAACAAGGGCGTACCTTCTCCCGAAGTTACGGTACAATTTTGCCGAGTTCCTTCACCCGAGTTCTCTCAAGCGCCTTAGTATTCTCTACCTGACCACCTGTGTCGGTTTGGGGTACGGTTCATATAATCATAAGTTTAGAAGCTTTTCCTGGAAGCAGGGCATCAACAACTTCACTACCGTAGTAGCTCGTCTCGCATCTCAGCTTTAAGCGTCCGGATTTACCTAAACACTCGGCCTACTTGCTTTCACTTGGACAACCAACGCCAAGCTTGCTTAGCCTTCTCCGTCCCTCCATCACTGATTATATAAGTACGGAAATATTAATCCGTTTCCCATCGACTACGCATTTCTGCCTCGCCTTAGGGGCCGACTTACCCTGCCCTGATTAGCATGGGACAGGAAACCTTGGTCTTCCGGCGTGGGAGTTTTTCACTCCCATTATCGTTACTCATGTCAGCATTCGCACTTGTGATATGTCCAGCAAACCTCTCGATTCACCTTCATCCACTTACACAACGCTCCCCTACCATACGTGTAAACACGTATCCGCAGCTTCGGTATATTGCTTAGCCCCGTTACATCTTCCGCGCAGGCCGACTCGACTAGTGAGCTATTACGCTTTCTTTAAAGGGTGGCTGCTTCTAAGCCAACCTCCTAGCTGTCTATGCCTTCCCACATCGTTTCCCACTTAGCAATATTTTGGGACCTTAGCTGGCGGTCTGGGTTGTTTCCCTCTTCACGACGGACGTTAGCACCCGCCGTGTGTCTCCCGGATAGTTCTCATTGGTATTCGGAGTTTGCAAAGGGTTGGTAAGTCGGGATGACCCCCTAGCCTTAACAGTGCTCTACCCCCAATGGAATTCGTCCGAGGCTCTACCTAAATAGATTTCGGGGAGAACCAGCTATCTCCCGGTTTGATTGGCCTTTCACCCCCAGCCACAAGTCATCCCCTAACTTTTCAACGTTAGTGGGTTCGGTCCTCCAGTTGATGTTACTCAACCTTCAACCTGCCCATGGCTAGATCACCGGGTTTCGGGTCTATACCTAGCAACTAAACGCGCAGTTAACACTCGCTTTCGCTACGGCTCCGCTATTCGCTTAACCTTGCTACTAAATATAAGTCGCTGACCCATTATACAAAAGGTACGCAGTCACAGAACAAGTCTGCTCCCACTGCTTGTACGTATACGGTTTCAGGTTCTATTTCACTCCCCTCACAGGGGTTCTTTTCGCCTTTCCCTCACGGTACTGGTTCACTATCGGTCAGTTAGGAGTATTTAGCCTTGGAGGATGGTCCCCCCATATTCAGTCAAGATAACACGTGTCCCGACCTACTCGATTTCACAAAAACAAACACTTCGTGTACAGGGCTATCACCTTGTATCGCGCCACTTCCCAGAGGCTTCCACTACGTTCATAATTGCTTAAGGGCTAATCCCCGTTCGCTCGCCGCTACTAGGGGAATCTCGGTTGATTTCTTTTCCTAAGGGTACTTAGATGTTTCAGTTCCCCTCGTTCGCCTCGTTACACTATATATTCATGTAACGATACCTATAAATAGGTGGGTTTCCCCATTCGGACATCTGTGGCTCAAATGCATTTTGTCGGCTCACCACAGCTTTTCGCAGACTTACACGTCCTTCATCGCCTCTAACTGCCAAGGCATCCACCGTATACGCTTAGTCACTTAACCATACAACCCCAAATGGCCTTCGTTAACATTTCCTATTCATCCTAAATTTTCCTCGTTCGCTCAGTTACATACTAAAAGTATGTGCCTTCGCTTACTCGTCGATTTAGTCGACTAGAAACTGTTATCTCGCCCATTGCGCTAATACACACCGAAGTGATATTAAAACAATGATTGAGCGAAGAACTCTCCCGCCTTTTGAAATCAGGACTGGATGAGATCTAACTCAGTTGTATGCATGACAAGCTAATCGTGAAATTGCTTTGCTATCAAATAAAGATTGATAACAAGCAATTCAAGTCAAGTAGAGTAGTAAGTACGTCTTTCGACTTCTCAATTACTCAAATTTTGATTGATTTACTAATTAAATATCAGCTTTCCAAATTGTTAAAGAACGTTGGAGATTTCATGCTAAAAGCATTACTTTCTTCCTTAGAGTAAAAAACCCTAATCAATGCTTACTCATTCGAGTAAAAATTCATTAGGATTTCGATCCGATGACACTATCTTCCTTCGGCATATCGAGTTTGTGGCCAGTTCGCTTGGTGCAGGTAGTTTCAACGCGAGAAACGCAGTGTGCGCTAGCACATGAGTATCGCAGCGATTGAAAATAACAAAACCAAGTAGAAATGGTAGGCTTGGGCAGACTTGAACTGCCGACCTCACCCTTATCAGGGGTGCGCTCTAACCAGCTGAGCTACAAGCCTATTACTTGCTTCTGCTTTTTGCCCTATGCTGCGCCTCTATTCGTCGTTTGCTCAGTTACATACTCATGTATGCTCCTTCGCGCACTCCTCATTCGGCTTGCCTAGAACAAAAACCATTGCAATTAATTGCTTTGATTCAGCTCTTTTTGGACTAAAATGCAGATGGTGGAGCTAAGCAGGATCGAACTGCTGACCTCCTGCGTGCAAGGCAGGCGCTCTCCCAGCTGAGCTATAGCCCCATTTTCTGTATAACTACAAAAAACTTCGTGTCGTTCTTCATTTAATAACAAGACAATTTGTGTAGGCACTACACTAACAATGTCACCATCGACATTTTGGTAAGGAGGTGATCCAACCCCAGGTTCCCCTAGGGTTACCTTGTTACGACTTCACCCCAGTCATGAAACACAAAGTGGTAATCGTTCTCCCGAAGGTTAAACTAACTACTTCTTTTGCATCCCACTCCCATGGTGTGACGGGCGGTGTGTACAAGGCCCGGGAACGTATTCACCGCAGTATTCTGACCTGCGATTACTAGCGATTCCGACTTCATGGAGTCGAGTTGCAGACTCCAATCCGGACTACGACATACTTTAAGGGGTCCGCTCCACATCACTGTCTCGCATCCCTCTGTATATGCCATTGTAGCACGTGTGTAGCCCTACACGTAAGGGCCATGATGACTTGACGTCGTCCCCACCTTCCTCCGGTTTGTCACCGGCAGTCTCTTTAGAGTGCCCAACTAAATGCTGGCAACTAAGGACAAGGGTTGCGCTCGTTGCGGGACTTAACCCAACATCTCACGACACGAGCTGACGACAGCCATGCAGCACCTGTGTTTGAGTTCCCGAAGGCACGAAACTATCTCTAGTAACTTCTCAACATGTCAAGTGTAGGTAAGGTTCTTCGCGTTGCATCGAATTAAACCACATGCTCCACCGCTTGTGCGGGCCCCCGTCAATTCATTTGAGTTTTAACCTTGCGGCCGTACTCCCCAGGCGGTCTACTTATCGCGTTAGCTTCGCTACTCACGGCTTAAAGCCACAAACAGCTAGTAGACAGCGTTTACGGTGTGGACTACCAGGGTATCTAATCCTGTTCGCTACCCACACTTTCGCACATGAGCGTCAGTCTTTGGCCAGGGAGTCGCCTTCGCCACTGATGTTCCTCCAGATATCTACGCATTTCACCGCTACACCTGGAATTCCACTCCCCTCTCCAAGACTCTAGTCTGCCAGTTCTAAATGACCGTCCCAGGTTGAGCCCGGGGCTTTCACATCTAGCTTAACAAACCGCCTGCGTGCGCTTTACGCCCAGTAATTCCGATTAACGCTCGCACCCTCCGTATTACCGCGGCTGCTGGCACGGAGTTAGCCGGTGCTTCTTCTGTTGTTAACGTCACGGCTAGCAGGTATTAACTACTAACTTTTCCTCACAACTGAAAGTGCTTTACAACCCGAAGGCCTTCTTCACACACGCGGCATGGCTGCATCAGGGTTTCCCCCATTGTGCAATATTCCCCACTGCTGCCTCCCGTAGGAGTCTGGGCCGTGTCTCAGTCCCAGTGTGGCTGATCTTCCTCTCAGAACAGCTAGAGATCGTTGCCTTGGTGAGCCTTTACCTCACCAACTAGCTAATCTCACTTGGGCCTCTCTTTGCGCCAGAGCCGAAGCCCTGTTTGGTCCGTAGACATTATGCGGTATTAGCAGTCGTTTCCAACTGTTATCCCCCTCGCAAAGGCAAGTTCCCAAGCATTACTCACCCGTCCGCCACTCGACATCATCTAGCAAGCTAGACATGTTTCCGTTCGACTTGCATGTGTTAGGCCTGCCGCCAGCGTTCAATCTGAGCCATGATCAAACTCTTCAATTAAATATATCGAATATGAATCGTCGTTGTGTGACACTCTTAATGAGTGCCCACACAGATTGTCTTGTTATAAATTGTTAAAGAACATAGTGCAGAATCGCGACGCTTTTGGTCGTGACTTCTGCGCAAGGAGGACCGTGGCTACATATAGTTGCTAGCGTCTTTCTTGCTTCGCTTCTCTCGAAGCGGGAGGCGTATAATACGCCGTTCGTTTTCAGTGTCAACGTTTTTCGTAAATTTCTTTTCGAACCGTTGTTAACTCCGAAGAGTTAATGAAAACTGTTTTTCCGGTGTTGTTACCAACTCCTTGAAGCGAGGCGCGCATTTTACGCGATTCGGTTTTTGTGTCAACACTTTTAGAAAATTTATTTCAAAAGTATTTCCTTGAAAACCTTGCCAGTACTGCCTTTAAGGTTGTAGTGACTTGCTTTGTCAGTGTAAGTTATTTTACTTTCCTGTCGAAGCGGATGCGCATTCTAGAGATTTCTGCGGCAAGGTCAACCTCTTTTTAATAATTCATAAAAAAAGCGACCTAGAAGGTCGCTTTTTAGTCTTTTGGTATATTAATACAACTAACTCATCACTATTAATGGCTGAGAGGCGTGTTTTTACACTTTATTAGATGACCTTTCGTCTTGCTGCCCTTCGCTACTGTCAACAGTATCAGTTGCACTATTAGCATTAGCATTAGCATTAGCATCAAAGTCTGCATCTTCTTCTTGCTCACCTACTACGTCGTTCAAGGTAACTTTATCGACGGTTCTAAATGTATTAATTGGGCCAGCAAGCGCATAAAGAGAAAACACAATAAAGAGTACTAAAGCAGGCTCTGTTGCTACCACTACAAATATAAGTAGCACAATAAGTAGCCCTACGAAAGGAACCTTCCCATGCCAATTCAATTCCTTGAATGAATTGTATTTGAAGTTACTTACCATTAGTAGGCCAGCGAAACCAGTGACTAATGCAACTACAATTCCGTAGTCTGTACCTACAGCATCATATTCAACGCCTACCCAGACTAAGCCAGCAACTACTGCTGCTGCAGCCGGGCTAGCCAAACCTTGGAAGAAACGTTTATCAGCAATACCAACCTGCGTATTAAATCTCGCTAAACGTAAAGCGGCACCTGCCACATAAACAAAGGCAGCTAACCAACCGAACTTACCGAGTTCAGTTAAGCCCCAGTTGTATGCCACTAATGCCGGCGCCATACCAAATGACACCATATCGGCCATTGAGTCATATTCAGCACCAAAATCGCTTTGCGTATTGGTCATACGCGCAACTCGACCATCTAATCCATCAAAAACCATAGCAACAAATATAGCTACTGCTGCTGCTTCGAATCTCCCTGTCATTGAAGACACTACTGCAAAGAAGCCTGAAAATAGCCCAGCAGTGGTCAATAGATTGGGAAGAAGATAAATCCCTTTTCGCTTTTGTTCAGACATAAGTCCTCATACTTCTATATATAATGCAGCAATTATTTCATAGATATTGTTTAACGCCTAGCAAAGTAAATTCTACGTATGCGTTATCTATAAATAATATTGTGCAACTTGGTTTAAATTTACATGCGCAAACTTATCTAATAACTAGGTATACGCCCACATACCTTTTTTAGCTCACCGTTCAGTTATCATACAAATCCATGTTGAAACTAGCGATACCTTTAACGACGCCTTAGAGGTTGTACCTCTGCTCAGTAAGAAGAGGTATTCGCGCCCAAGCCCAATTAGGGTTTATAAGGAACACCGCCATGCGCAGTTTATTTAAAAAAGTAGCACTACCATCGCTACTCTTATTCTCATCAACCACAGCAATCTTCGTTGTTGGAACTGGCAATGCGCAAGCTACCTATCACAACAACCACAACTATTCTTATTGCGGTAGCGGTAGCTCTAATAGTAGTGGCAATCAAAACTCATCCTGTAATTCTGCGTTGGGTGAGCATACTTATGATTTGGTAGAAGACGGGGTTTATCAAAGTACAAATGCCAACGACTCAAGTATCAGCATAGATGGTGTCAGTATATCACTTGCCGCCTTTTCAGATACTCAGGGTGTTTACAACGAAACCGTAGTAGGTGCAGATTTAGAGAAAATATCTAATCAATGGGCCTATGGTGTTACCAACAACGACGAAGCAATTTATAGCGGTAACTCTGATCACGCCATAGATAACTTGAATTACAATTATCAGGGTAGTAACGCTGCGTACAGAAGCGGGACAACCAATGTTGAGAGAGACTACGACTTCGTACTTCTTTCTTTCGACCAAGCTGTAACCTTAACCGGTGCAAGTTTCTCTTGGCTATATGACAGCAACGACAGTCAAATATCTGTCGCAGCATTAGGAAACACTTCAACGCTGACTTCCGGGGTTAATACTTGGAGCGATATAGTTGCAGATGCATTGACGTCAGCATCTTTTGATATAGAGAATTGTGAAACGCTAGACCACCGCGCCGACTTTACCTTTACTGAATCCTCTCAGTATTGGCTAGTTGGGGCTTATAATACCGTTTTCGGTAACATAGGCGGGTATGTAGGTAATGACGCATTCAAACTTGCTAACATAGGCTTTTCCACAACTGAGACACAAGCCCCCCCCGCTCCTACAGAAGTTACTGAGCCAGGTACGCTTGGATTACTTATGGCATGTTCACTATTTGTGATGTGGCGCCGTAAGAAAAGCATTTAAAATTATTAGACTTTAGATCACTAATGAGTGGTTGTACCTGTCAATAAAATTTACAAAATGAAATAAAAAAAGTTGAAATTTAATAAAAATATTATAAAAACAGACATATAGAAATTGGCACGATAAATGCTGCAGATAATGAAAATTTATATAAATCTATTTTCATCAGCATCAAGGTCGTATGTATGAAATTCTCAAAATTAATTATAGTAGCCTTATTGGTTTCTGCTTTCTCAGCATATGCAACCGATAGCAGCCTAAATGAAGCTACCTATTCTTTAATTAATGACGGTATTAGCCAAACCGTAAACCCTGACGCCTCAAACGGCAAGTCAGTAATTGTAAATGGTGAAGCTATTTATATCGGTGTAACAGGTTGGTCCGATACAGGTGGCGCCGGAAATGACTTAGTTGTTCAGGGCACTAATTCATCGGCACTAAAAAAATGGAACGCTACTTGGTCAAATGGTGTAGTAACGTCAGGCTACGGCATCCAGAACGATGATAATGGTGACAGCCATGCTATCGATAATTACAACGATTTTGACATGATCCTGCTAGCATTTAGCGAAGAAGTAACGTTGACGGACGCATCGTTTAATTGGCTAAAGGGTGATAATGGAAACAAGGAAATTACCGTAGCGGGTCTAGACTTAGATAGTTCTTCCCCATTCCTTAGTAATGATTCATTCACTTGGAGTGACGCGGCTTCTCATGCAGTGGAAGGAGCAATAGGTCATTTCGGCATAGCAAATACCGCTGAAAATTATTACTTTAACTCTACATTTAGTAATTTATCTTCAGCAAAATACTGGTTAGTAGGCGCCTACAATACGTATTTTGCTGATTCAAACAAAATTGAAAATAATATTAAACTTAAGCTTTCTGGTATAGGTTTTACAACTGAAACAGACGCGACCACACCCCCACCCGCTCCTACACCGGTTAGCGAGCCAGGTGCACTTGCGCTGATGAGTATAGGTCTTGGCCTTTTAGCTTACCGCCGTAAGCGTCGCGTTTAATTGTTTTAAAACGCAGGGAAAACACGTATCTTTATAAGGTGGCTTAGGCCACCTTTTTTTATGCTATTTTTAAGCTTCAGCTGGGTAATATTTTAAGGTAATTATGGATTTGGTTAATAATAAAAAAGGTTTTTTCAAGCGAGCACTTGTCTCGGCTATCGCAACCTCATTTTTTGCTTTCAATAGTTTCGCAACAACTTCTGAAGATTATGAAAAAGCACTCTCGGCTTTTAACGAGACTGCTTACGATGAAGCCTATATACACCTAAAAAACAGCTTACAAAAAGATCCCGAAAACCTTGCTGCAAAAATGTTGATGGGTGAAATTTTACTTATTAACGGTTATTTAAACGCAGCTGAATTGGAATTTGTAGAAGCGCTAGAAATGGGCGCCGATATAAATTTATTGGCTGAGTTGCTGGGCAATACCTGGTTGTTCATGAACAAGTATCAAAGCATCGTCGATTTCACCGATGTGGACAAGTTATCTGGTGACGCTCAGCGGGAGTGGTTACTGATAAGAGCTACCGCGTGCGTTCGATTAGAAGATAATGAATGTGCGCTTAAAGATTACAATACGATTGTGGCCTCTTCACCTAATTTTGTGCCAGCGATAAATGGGCTAGCCTCTATTGCTTTGCAAAACGAAGAGTTAGTTGAGGCCAACCAACTGATACAGGACGCTATTTCCATCGAGCCAGAAAACGCTATTTCATGGAGATTAAAAGGACAATTAGCTTACCGCCAAGGCGATAAAGATGCCGCTACTGCCAATTTACAAAAAGCGCTTACCTTTAATCGAAACGATCCTATTGCACTTCGTAATTTAGTTGATTTGTATTTGGAAGCGAAAGACTACGATACGGCAAAGTTGTTTGTTGATGAAATTATTGAAGATACGCCAAACGATCCTTTAGCTATCCTGTTGAACAGCTGGTTGCAAAGTAGAGATAACAAAGAGGCCATTGATAATAAAAAGCTAAAAGAGCTAAATGACTTTATGGCGCAGCTCGATCCAGAGTTAATTACCTCTCAACCTATGCTGCTTTATATCAGTGGTTTAACTAACTTTTTCAATAACAACATGGAAACAGCAGCTAAAGATTTTTCCGCTTATCTGCAAAAAGAGCCCGAAGACTTGCAAGCAGTACTAATGCTCAGTCAAGTTTATATGGCTACCCAGCAAGACAAACAAGCACTGCTACTTCTAGAACGCTATCAAGAGCCTTTAATGGAAAACCCCGACTCTGCACTTATGTTGGGTGACCTTTTCATTCGTCAAAAAAAGGCATTTAAAGCTGAACGACTGCTTCGAAATTTAGAAGAAAAGTATCCTGGTGAAGGAAAACTTCAACTATTCAAAATTAAGTTGATGGCGGCTAGAGGTAAACAAGATCAAGCCTTGTCTATTCTTCAAGAGAACCTGCCAAAATACACACAGAATGCCGGTTTTCTATTTACTTATTCGTTAATGAATTTGCAAGCAGAGCGTTTTGAACCAGCCCTTGAAGGGGCTAACTTGCTAAACAAGCTATTCCCTGATGAAGCCGAGGTTTATAATTTAAAAGCCGGTATTCTTATTAGACAGGGGCAACTAGTAGCGGCAAAAGAAAATATTGAAAAAGCACTCGAGCAAAACCCTACCCTCTTTCCTGCGAAGTTTAACTTAGCAGCTACAGAAAGTCGTTTGGGTAATGTTGATGAATCAAACGCGCTGGTAGAAGAGTTACTTATCCTATCGCCACAGCACAGTGAAACCCTAATGTTGAAAGCGTTCAACATGACTAAACAGGGCTATGTAGAACCAGCGAAACAGATTTATCTCGATATACTTACCTTAGACCCATCAAATGTGGGTTCAAGAGAAAGGCTGTCATCCTTGTACCAACAGCAAGGTGATACAAAAAATGCGTTGTATCATTTAGATTTACTGTTAAAGGATAACTTCGATAACGCAGAGTACTTACTTCGAAAAGCATCGCTACTCATAAACTCAAAGCAGCGTGCTGAAGCAGAAAAGACGCTCAATATTGTTCGCAATTTTATTAACGACAACCCAAGAGATTTAGTAACGTATTCCGATTTGATACGCTCGCTAGGCAACAATGACCTATCGCTCAACGCGATGGAGCGGGCATACAGTATTTCGCCAGAGAATAGCTTTATTTCTTTACGGTACGCCAGCTTACTGCTCGACTTACAAAACAATACTAAAGCTAAGTCACTGTTAAATGGCATGCCAAAAGCAAAAGAGCAAAGTCCAATTTATTGGTATTTGATTGGCCGTTTAGAAGCTAATTTGAACCAAGACAAGGCAGCAGTCGATGCTTACCTCAAGGCTCTGGATGTTAACCCAAGCTTTTCTCAAGCTTTCGTTGCCATTTATAATTACGCGTTGAACGAAGAATTTGTAGACACCTTTCTATCTAAATCTAGAGAATTGATAGCAGAAAATGACGCTAATCTATTAGCGAAAAATTTATTAGCGCAATATTTGTTTTTCATTCGTGATTTTGAAGAGTCTACCGCGCTATACAAAGAGTTAGTCGAGAACCCAAATACACTTAATCCTGCTGAGGCTTATAACCGTTTGGCTATTATGGCCGTTGAGGATTCATTAGAAACAGCCCACGCATACGCTAATACAGCCTTCGAACTACAGCCTAATTCAGCCAAAATACTTGATACCTTTGGTCATATAAAAGCATTGCGAGGCGAATATGAAACCAGCCTTAAACTATTACGCGACGCCTTTGCCCGAGATGCCAATGACCCTAATATTCGCTATCATCTTGGTTATACATTGGCGAAGTTAGGCAGAATCGAGGAAGCAATAGAAGAGCTAACCTTTGCGGTAAATGTGAAACGCCCTTTCTTTAAGCGTCCTGAAGCACAAAGCCTGCTCGATAGTCTTTAATTACGCTCGTTAACTTTTTTACTTTATATATAAAAAAGCCACACTATCTACCAAGATGTGTGGCTTTGTTTTATCTACACGCTCAATTTCGCGGCATAGTTAATTAATCACTGATTTGAAATCACTAGCTTTTCATTATCTACATCTATTCTAATAACAGAATCTGGCACCAAATCACCTGAAAGTAACTTTTGTGCAAGTGGATTTTCTATATGAACCTGAATCGCCCGTTTGAGTGGCCGCGCACCATATACAGGATCGAAGCCAGCATCAGCGAGTTTGTCCATAGCCGCGCCAGATAAATTAAGCTTGTAGCCTTTTTCTACTAATCTAGCACGCAGTGCTGCCAGTTGAATTTTGGCGATTGATTTAATTTCGTCTTTGCCAAGTGGGTGGAATACCACAATGTCATCAACTCGGTTGATAAACTCAGGGCGGAAATGCTGCCCTACCACCGACATTACTGACGCTTTCATTTCTTCGTACTGACTTTCTTCATGTTGCGTTTGAATAATGTCAGAGCCTAAGTTAGACGTCATGATCACTACGGTGTTTTTGAAATCAACTGTGCGACCTTGCCCATCGGTTAAGCGACCGTCGTCTAATACCTGTAGTAAGATATTAAAAACATCAGGGTGTGCTTTTTCTACTTCGTCGAGCAAAATAACTGAATAAGGCTTTCTGCGCACCGCTTCAGTTAAATAGCCGCCTTCTTCATACCCAACATAACCGGGAGGTGCGCCAACTAAGCGGGCCACAGAGTGCCGCTCCATGAATTCCGACATATCAATACGCACCATGGCGTCTTCGGTGTCGAACATAAAACCGGCTAGCGCTTTACATAATTCAGTTTTCCCCACCCCTGTTGGCCCCAAAAATAGGAAAGAACCGATAGGTCGATTAGGATCGGCAAGACCTGCTCGAGAACGCCTGATTGCGTTAGACACAGCCTCAACCGCTTCCCCCTGCCCTACTACACGTTTGTGTAATACGTCTTCCATTTTAAGAAGTTTATCACGTTCGCCTTCTAGCATTTTAGCTACTGGGATCCCCGTCCAACGTGACAAGACATCGGCAATTTCAACATCGGTGACTTTATTTTTAACTAGCTTAGTTTCTCGGGTTTCATTTTCAGAGGCCCGTTCAAGCTTAGCTTCTAACTCAGGAATTCTACCGTATTGTAGCTCCGACATACGATTTAAGTCAGACGCTCTTCGCGCAATTTCTAAATCGAGTTTCGCTTGCTCTAGCGACGACTTAATAGTCTGCGTACCTTGCATGGCTTCTTTTTCATCAAGCCATACTTTTTCAAAGTCATTATATTTAGTTTCAGCCTGCTCTCGTTCGAGCTCAATCATTTCTAATCGTTTATGACTGGCATCATCGGTTTCTTTGGCAAGCGCTTGCTCTTCTAATTTCAATTGAATAATACGACGCTCTAACCTGTCCATATCTTCAGGCTTTGAATCAATTTGAATGCGAATGCTCGACGCTGCTTCATCAATCAAATCAATAGCTTTATCAGGAAGTTGCCTGTCGCTGATATATCGGTGAGATAAACTGGCCGCTGCAACAATGGCGGGGTCAGTAATATCTACCGAGTGATGCAGCTCATAACGCTCTTTCAACCCACGTAATATAGCAATAGTGTCTTCTACACTCGGTTCATCAACCACGACTTTTTGGAATCGGCGTTCAAGGGCTGCATCTTTTTCAATATATTGGCGGTATTCATCAAGGGTTGTGGCGCCCACACAGTGCAATTCACCTCGGGCTAGCGCGGGTTTTAACATATTCCCCGCATCCATAGCACCGTCGCCTTTTCCGGCACCAACCATAGTGTGCAGTTCGTCGACAAATAAAATAACGCGGCCTTCTTCTTTAGCCAATTCATTGAGTACAGCTTTAAGGCGTTCTTCAAATTCTCCGCGATATTTTGCGCCCGCCACCAGCGCTCCCATATCAAGGGAAAGTACCCGTTTATTCTTAAGGCCTTCTGGCACTTCACCGTTGATAATACGCTGGGCTAAGCCTTCAACAATGGCGGTTTTTCCTACCCCTGGTTCACCAATTAACACGGGGTTATTTTTAGTTCTACGTTGCAAAACTTGCACTGCACGACGGATTTCATCGTCGCGACCGATAACAGGGTCTAACTTGCCTTGTTCTGCGCGCTCGGTTAAATCGGTGGTGAATTTTTCCAATGCTTGACGCACGTCTTCTGCATTAGGATCGTTTACAGTTTGCCCGCCTCGCATGGAATCGATAGCGTTTTCTACGTTATCTTTGGTAATGTTAAGCTGCTTTAAAATTTCGCCTAATCGACCGTTATCTTGAATAGCGGCAAGTACGAAAATTTCAGAAGTAATGTATTCGTCTTTACGCTGCTGAGCGATTTTGTCGCACAGATTAAGCAAAATGCCACTTTGTTTACTTAGCTGAACGTCACCGCCGATACCATCTACGCTAGCAATACGGTCAACCGCTTCACTTAACGCCGAGCGCAGTGCATTCACATTTACATTAGCTTGGTCGAGTACGGGTCGCACCGAGCCGCCTTGCTGGTTCAGCAAAGCCGTCATTAAATGTACAGGTTCAATATATTGATGATCGCGCCCAAGCGCTAAAGATTGAGCATCCGAAATGGCAAGTTGGAACTTATTGGTGAATCTGTCTAATCGCATGGCTAAACCCTAATAATGTCAAAATACCCTATGCATTAGTTATGGGAGCTTATTGAATGAGATTCAAGAGAAACGATTAAAGTTTCGTAAACCTTTGATTTAGCGCAAACCTATTACACTTACCATTCGACCGGTAGATGGCTTGCCTTGATGGGTGGCTCTGCGGTGGGAATAAAATTGTGTTTCATTGCAATAGGTGCAAAGCTGACTATTGATAATAGTACCAACATTGAGCGATGCTAACTGCTGAGCAGCAATGGCTGGTAAATCCAAGTGAAACTTAGTGGGTATATCACTTTGGTATATTGCTGATGGATAATCTGCAAAGCGTTGTGCTAACGACGCATCTACTTCATAGCATTGCTGACAAATAGCGGGTCCAATCCAAGCCATTAACTCTGAAGCTTGGCTTGAAAAGTGGTTTACTGTGCGGCTAATAATTTCAGACTCAAGCCCTTTCCATCCGGCATGCACGGCAGCTACTTCTTTACCCGCATTATCACAAATAAGAACAGGTACGCAGTCGGCTGTCATGACAGCACAAAAATGCCTAGTACTTGTGGTAAAAGCTGCATCCCCTTCTGTCTGGGCTGAAGGCAACGTTATAACATGATTTCCGTGAACCTGATTTAACCACGTAATCGCATTCGCGTAGGGTAAACTAGCGCGATTTAATGCCACAGCGTCCTTATCATCACCTACGTGATCGCCAACATTACACTGGGCAAACTCCCCACGACTGGCGGCCACGCCTTCATTGTTACAGCCACTGCCATCACGGGTGGTAGTGTAAGCCACCACGTTTTTAGGGCTATTCCATTGAGGCGTTATCATACCGAATTCCGCTGCGCAGTAGCTAATATTGGTGATTCAGACATTCCGGTTGCACTGATTAGATCATATCTTCAGGGTTTTCTTTAGAGTCTAAGCGTACCGCCGCTAATAAATCTTGCATATCTTGCGGTAGTGGCGCTTGCCATGTCATCCACTCTTCCGTTTCAGGATGATATAAAGAAAGCTGAGCTGCGTGTAAAGCTTGGCGCTGGAAACCTCGTAAAGTGTTGATAAAGTCATCAGATGCACCTTTTGGTAAGCGTGGTCTACCACTATAGGTAGGATCGCCTAACAACGGATGCTTAATGTGGGCCATATGCACACGAATTTGGTGAGTTCTACCTGTTTCCAGCTTTAAGCGCAAATGCGTATAAGCACGAAACTTCTCAATGACACGAAAGTGAGTCACTGCAGGTTTACCGTTTTCACGCACGGCCATGTGTGTACGCTTAGTTGCATGACGGCCAATAGGCTCATCTACCACACCACCAGCTACCATGGTTCCCATAGCAACGGCTTCATACTCGCGGCTCATCACTCGGGTTTGCAGCTGATCTACAAGGTGGGTTTGTGCAGGTATTGTTTTCGCTACTACCATCAAGCCCGTTGTATCTTTATCTAAACGGTGCACTATACCTGCTCGCGGCACCTTATCAATTTCAGGAACATGATTAAGTAATGCGTTAAGTACGGTGCCACTTGGGTTGCCCGCGCCAGGATGAACCACTAAGTCAGCAGGTTTATTAATCACTAAGATATGTTCATCTTCATAAACAATATCCAGCGCAATATCTTGCGGTTGGCTAGTGACCTGCACTTCTATTTCAGCGCTAACAGTCACCACCTCATCCATTTGCATTTTATGGCGTGGTACTGTGATAACCTGTCCATCAACGGACACATTTCCGCCTTGGATCCAAGTTTTTAGCTTAGAACGTGAATATTCAGGGAACAAATCAGCTAAAACCTGATCTAACCGAAGACTAAAGTGCTCAGCCCCTGTGGTTGCTTCTAATTGTAATGTGTTGTCCGACTGTGTCATAACACCGATTATTAAGTGTAAAAAGGGTATTATAACAAGCTTTCAATCGGTACACTGCGTTGTTTACGAATTTGTATGGTTTTTATCATCGCGAGTACGTTAGAATACGAGAACATGAGCTTAGACAGCGAAGTAATCAATACTGTTTAGCAGGAAAAAAGAACTATTATGAAATCAATTCGATTACTGGCACCTGTGTTATTAGGTGCAATGGTATCTGTCGCAGGCTGTAGTAGCTCCTCCGACGAAGAAGAAAAAGCCGTAATGGCTAATATGGGTGCGCAACAGCTATATAACAGAGCCAAGCAAAGTATGGAAGTGGGTAACTTCAGTGCTGCAGCCCAGACATTAGGTGCATTAGACTCTCGCTATCCATTTGGTCCGCTTTCGCACCAAGTACAATTAGACCTTATCTACAGTTACTACAAATCTGGTAAAAGTGATGAGACGTTGGCCACTATCGATAGGTTTATTCGTCTTAATCCAAACCACTCAGATGTTGATTATGCCTACTATATGCGCGGCCTTACCAACATGGAGTCTGACAGTAACCTGTTTCAAGATTTGATGAACATTGATAGGACTGACCGAGATCCTTCGAAATCTCGTCAAGCTTTTGAAGATTTCAGACGCTTAATGCAGCAATACCCTGACAGCAAATATGCTGCAGACGCTCGCAAGCGTATGCTTCATATTAAAGACAGACTAGCACGATATGAAATAGCTATTGCTCGCTTCTACATGCGCAGACACGCATATGTTGCAGCAGCTAATCGTGGTAGATATGTTATTGAGCACTTCCCTGAAAGCACGCAAATTCAGCAAGCGCTTGAAATTATGGTATCTAGTTACGAGCAATTAGGCTTGGATGATTTGCGTGGAAACGCAATGAAGACATTAAAGCTAAACTTTCCTGAAAGTGACTTTATTAGCTAATAATTCTGATAGCTAGATCAAAAAAGCGCAGTTCATAACGAACTGCGCTTTTTTTGCATTTATTTTTAAGCTTTTACTAAGAAAAACTACAAAAGATACTGTTACGAAAGGTTAGCGAAAGAAAAGATGGCTAAATGGATTGAGAAGGCGCGCTATACCAGAAGTAAAGTGTAAGGGTTGATCGACGATTGTGAAAACCAAGCAGCCTTGAGCATTGTCAGAACGTGGAGTATGGGTATTTTGGCCATCCATAAAAATAAAATCGCCGGAATCGTAGTTATTGAGCCCGTCACTGAATTCGCCGTTAATGACTAACGTATATTCAGTGCCTCGATGAGTATGTTCAGGAACACTTCCACCTTTGCCCATGTAAATAAAGTTAGCTACACCTTGGCTACCTAAATCTACTGGGGCTTGCCACAGTTTACCTACCAAGCTAGACCAACCTCCGGTCTTCTCTTTATACCGCTGAAGCGTTCGTGGCAGGACAAAGTTTCTACCATCAAGGTCAATAGAATCGTTAGCAGCAATACTGACTTCTGTGCTTATATTCTGCTTTATGGGCGATTGTTTCTGTTGTGAACCGGTATCGGCTTCAACAGATGAAGGCGATTGGGTAATTTGCGCAATCATTGCGCTGTAATCGGCTTTAAGGTCAACTGGCTTAAAACCATTATCTTCTAGTAACGAACCAGCTAGGCGCTCAGTTTCTTGTTCCACAAATCGCTGACACGTACTGCACATATCACAATGTGCAGAAACCATTAGCGAGACCGCTGGGGACAAATTTCCGTCAACAAATGAAACGAGTTGTTGAGCACTTGGGTGGAACCTAATCATTACTCTGTAACATACCTTTTAATCTTTGAAGTGCTAAGCGGGTTCTCGACTTAACTGTACCTAGCGGGATATCTAACTCATCAGCGACTTCTTGTTGAGATTTACCATCAATATAAATGGCTTCAATCACTGCTTTCTGTTTAACAGGAAGTGATTCAAACAAATAACCGATTTGCTCTAACGTAACTTGTTCATCAAGTGGTGCTTCATTCAAGTCAGCAGTTTGTTCACATAATACTGGCCATAGGTCATCAGAACACACATCTTCTTTGCGATTTTGAAGCTTACGAAGCATATCAAAACGAATGTTTCGAGCAATAGTGAAAATCCACGTAGATGGCGAACCTTTTTCTGCATTAAACAAATGGGCTTTCTGCCACACGTTCGACATGGTGTCTTGTACTAGCTCCATTGCGAGTGCTTCGTTACCCATCTGCTTTAACGCGTATGAGCGAAGTCTCGGAGCGAAATAATTAAAAACCCGCGCAAAAGATGCTTTGCAACGCTTTTGGGCGACTTCTACTAGGTAATCAGACATCTCAACCGCGCATTCTTTCGGTTTAATCGTACTATTGCTTTGTTCTAAAGGAATTCCAACTAACATAAGGTTTCGTCCGTTTATCCGATTTGATTGGTATATATTACAAATAAACGATGAAAGAAGTTCGAAAAAATCGCTCATTCCACATTACAATTGTTTAATGGAATTTAAGAAATTATCTTTTAACTCGTTTTACCGAATTAACGCATACAGATAGTTAAGTAAGTTCTTACCACCACCCTCTTTTAGAAACTGCTGCTTTTGTCCACCATCTACAGGTAACAATTCAAGCCACCGTCTTAACACCCACATTGGGTCGTCAAACCGGGTTTCTTCATAAAGTGATGCTATCTCCGTATACTTCGCAAAAATCTCTTTCAAACGCTCATTTATAGGCGCTAACTGCTGAGGTGATATTTCGCAGTTCCAAGGCGCGACAGAACGACAATGTCCTGTACGTAACCCATCTGATTCAACTGCTACATCAGATACCTCAACTAACTCTAATCCAGCAACCTTTATGCCAAGCAAGCCATCATCAAGTAAATCGAAGTCAACAACCTTGGCGTAGGTACCAATCGGATAAATATGCTCGTTACGCGATTTGTCGCCAGATGCGTTTAGCATACACATCACAAACCCTTTGTTTTCAGCGCATGCCTGCTTAACCATGCGCGTGTATCTGGGCTCGAAAATGCGTAACGCCATACGTCCTTCTGGAAGCAAATGGGCAGATAACGGAAATAGTGGAATGGGTGTCTTACTCATAAACTCTTAACTCTTTTAGTCATAAGCAATTACGCCACTGTGAACAAATTGGATCGCCAAGGAAAAAATTTCACACTTTAGTCTAAGGGCAATGATCCGACGCGCCGCTTTATTTGTAAAACGACTATATTAAAAAAACGTTAACCAACTTGGTTACGCTTCAAATAATAGAACGATAATCAAAATAGCGTGTATAGTAATTTCAAGTAGTACCCTTAAACAAGCTTCCACGCAGTATTAGCAATAGTAACAACAAGTTATATAGCTATTTTATGTTTCTTTGTGTATTTTAAAAAAGTGAAGAAGTGATGACTGTATTAGATAGATTTTCGACCATGTACGCCGATATATGCCAAATCACTCTAGATGATTTAGCAGACATTTATGCTTCCAACGTAACATTTGTTGATCCTATCACGACTCACCACGGCCTTGACGATGTTCAGAAGTATTTTGCAAACTTACTCGAACAAGCCGAACGTTGTCAGTTTGATATATCAATGATAGCGCCAGTGAGTAGCAACAGCATCACTCATATTGTTAACTGGACGATGAACCTCAAACTCAAGCAAAGCGATAAATTAATTACTGTAGATGGGAATACCCAACTAACGGTAAAGGATGACATTATTGTTTATCACAAAGATTACTATGATTTAGGGGAAATGGTTTACGAACACATTCCTTTGCTCGGGTTCTTTGTTAAGAAGATTAAAAAGAGGTTAGCGAAATGAAGACATTACTCATTACCGGTGCAACCTCGGGAATTGGCAAAGCGCTAGCGGTTCATGCAGCAGAAAAAGGCTATCAAGTCATTGCATGCGGCCGAAATCAAGATGTATTAGATGAACTGAGCACGAAGCCAAATATTAGGCCGCTTCAATTTGATGTCACTTCTCTTGAAGATGCGAAACGAGCGCTACAAAACGTCAAGTGCGACATTGCCATTTTAAATGCCGGTACCTGTGAATATGTAGATATCGATGAATTTGAATCAGATATGTTCAGACGGGTTTTTGAACCGAACTTTTTCGGTGTCGTTCACTGTGTAGAAGCGCTTATTCCGTCATTAGATAAAGGCGATAAACTGGTCATAGTAGACAGCATGGCTCGCCTTCTTCCATTTACCCGATCTCAGGCTTACGGGGCAAGTAAAGCAGCCCTTCACTATTTTACGAAAAGTTTAGAGGTAGATTTACACGACCGGGGTATAAAAGTTCAAGCGGTATCGCCAGGCTTTGTTGAAACCCCGCTTACCGACAAAAATGATTTTGATATGCCAATGAAAATTACGGCCACCGAAGCGGCGGAGTCTATGCTAAAAGGTATTGAAACCGACAAGCAAACCGTTTTTTTCCCCCGCATGTTTGGCTTTATCCTGCGGTTTATGCATATTTTACCTGTTGGATTACAAAAGAAATTATCGCTATCGATGCGAGAAAAGCAGTAGAGCACAATTACAATGACAAAAAATGTAGCGATTATCGGGACAGGTATTTCAGGCCTGACTTGTGGGTATTTTTTAAATAAAACGGCTGATATAACGGTTTATGAGGCCAACGATTACATTGGCGGGCACACTGCCACAAAAAAGATTAACGATGATGGCATTGAACGACATATCGATACCGGCTTCATTGTATTTAATGATTGGACCTACCCTAGATTCATAAAGCTGATGAAACAGCTTGATGTAGCATATCAACCCACCGAAATGAGCTTTTCTGTTACCAGTAAAAAGGCCAATATTGAGTACAATGGCAATACGATAAATAGTCTGTTTGCACAGCGTCGGAATATATTGCGCCCGAGGTTTTGGCGTATTGTGCGCGATATTCTGAAGTTCAACAAAGCCTGCAAGGCTTTTGTTGCCGAAAAGCGCGATACGTCTTCAATGACACTTCAAGATGTTATTAACGAGCTAAAGCTAAGCGATGACTTTGCTCGCTATTATATCTTACCCATGTGCGCCGCTATTTGGTCTGCAAGTCTTGCTCAAACTAGGCAGTTCCCACTGACTTTCTTTCTCCAATTTTTTAACAACCATGGCTTATTGAACATAAGTGACAGGCCACAGTGGTACACCATTAAAGGAGGCTCTAGCACTTATATCCCCCCGTTAACAGCCAGCTTTAAAGACAAAATAAAGCTATCTTGTGGTGTTACCAATGTTAAGAAAGTAGGCGATATGTGGCAGGTCACTGACACATCTGGCGCTCAATCCACATTTGACCACGTTGTTTTCGCCTGCCATAGCGACCAAGCCCTTGCCATGCTAGATACCCCTACCGAAGCTCAGCAAGCTGTGTTAGGTGCCATTGGCTTTGCTCAAAACGACGTTGTTATGCATAAAGATACAAACCAACTTCCAAAGCGAAAGCTTGCATGGGCGAGTTGGAATTACCGATTAAAAGACGATGCTGGCGAAGAAGACAGACCGGCTTCGGTGACTTACGACATGAATATTCTTCAGCGATTAGACGCTGCGAACACCTACTGCGTCACCCTTAATAACATAAATGAAATTGATAAAAGCGCGGTGTTGGGTAGTTATCAATATGCGCACCCTCAATTTAGTGAAATTATGGTGAATGCACAACAGCGCCGAAGCCAAATATGCGGTGTTGATAATCTTCATTTTTGTGGCGCCTACTGGTATAACGGCTTTCATGAAGACGGCGTACATAGCGCATTAGATGTATGCGAGCGATTTGGAGTTAACCTCTGATGGATAGCGCTATTTATGAAGGAAAGGTGTATCACGAACGCTTTTCACCTACCCAACATAAGTTCGACTATCATATCTATTTATTCTGGATAAAGTTAAGCGAAGTTGATGCCTTGCCAGCGGCTTTGAAACACTTTTCGGTTGATACCAAAGCAAGAGTACGCTTTAACCGTGAAGACTACTTAGGTGATAGCAACACGCCATTAGACCAAAGCGTACTAGAAAAAATGAACAGTTTAAGTGAGGATACCTTAAGCGGTGATGTATACATGCTTGGGCAGCTTCGTATGTGGGGAATGTATTTCAGCCCTGTTAATTTTTATTATTTAAAGGGTAAAGACAATTCCTTTACCCATGTATTGGCAGAAGTCAGTAATACCCCTTGGAATGAGCGACACTATTATTTGGTCGATTTGGCACTGCAAGCAGATACACCAAAAGCATTCCATGTATCGCCGTTTAACCCTATGGACATGATGTACAAATGGCGAATAACGCAACCTAGCCATCGCCTCGCATTGGTAATGGACTGTGTTCGAGACGATAGAGAATTCAGTGCTGGAATAAATTTAACACGGCTTTCATTAGATAATGCGAATCTAAGTCGGGTTATGAAACGTATACCTAGTATGACCATTAGAACAATGATTGGCATATATTGGCAGGCGTTAAAGTTACTTATAAAACGAACGCCACTTTATAACCACCCTAAGAAAAGTCAGGAATAATAACTACATGTCTTCCGGTGAATCTGTATTTAGTACCCCTTCAGAAGCGTCTCTTTTTGACAAGGTTTGTAGGCGCGCATTTTTAAAGTGTTTAGAGAAACTTCCACATGGTTCACTTACCATCATGGAAAATGGCAGTACGATTGCCTCTTTGGGTAACCCCAACGACGATTTGCACGCAACTATTAATTTTAAAGACGTAAAAGCCTATCGCCAACTATTATTGGGCGGCAGCGTGGGTGCAGGTGAAGCCTATATGGATGGCCTGTGGGAAAGCGACAATGTTACGGCTGTAGTGCAAATTTTTGCGCGTAATTTATCTACCCTTGATGCGTGGGAGAACAAGTTTAAATGGATTTCCATGCCTATTTTAAAAATTCAGCACTTTGCCCGCCGCAACACACAAGACCAAGCCAAGAAAAATATTGAAGCCCATTACGATTTAGGAAATAAGCTTTACACACGCTTTCTTGATAACACCATGATGTATTCATCGGCAATTTATCCTGATATTGATGCCAGTTTAGAAGAGGCACAAAATCACAAACTTAAAACAATTTGTGACAAGCTTCAGTTAACCGAAGGTGACCATCTTTTAGAAATTGGTACCGGTTGGGGTGGTTTGGCAGTGTATGCGGCTAAGCATTATGGTTGTAATGTGACCACCACAACTATCTCTGAAGAGCAATATGCCTGGGCAGAGCAGTGGATTGAGCGCGCGCAGGTGTCTGACAAAGTCACTTTGCTGAAAAAAGACTATCGCCTGCTAGATGGTAAATACGATAAGCTGGTTTCAATAGAAATGATCGAAGCTGTAGGAAAAGACTACTTAGGTAACTTTTTTGAGAAGTGTTCATCGTTGTTGAAAGACGATGGGCTAATGTTGCTACAATCCATCACCATCGATGATAGGCGTTATGAAAGTTACGCAAGCAGTGTGGATTTCATTCAAAAATACATCTTCCCTGGTGGATTCCTGCCCTCACAATATCAGTTAAACGCTCATTTAAAGCGCTATAGCGACATGATGATTCGAGATTTGCATGATATCGGCTTAGATTACGCCCAAACGCTAAATCATTGGTACGAGGCTTTTATTAGCGCTAAAGAAGCGTTACTAAACGACGGTTACGATGAACGCTTTATGCGGATGTGGATTTACTATTTAAAATACTGCGAAGGTGGTTTTTTAGAAAGAACCATTAGCACTGTGCAATTAGTAATATCTAAGCCACATCACAGAGAAGCCCTGCAACGCTAGTTGCATGTGCAAACAATGTTAGTCGGATGTTTAAGGCCCCGTTAGTTGGCTCTTTAAGGCAAGATTAGTTGGAAGTGTAAGACGACTACAAAATAAAAGGGCGAATCATCTGATTCGCCCTTTTTGGTTTTGCGTTCTGCTTATAACCTTTATTCATCAACCACGGATATAGGTTGAGAGGTCATGGGTTTACCTTGATTAATATTAATCTCTACCCGTCTATTTCGCGCTCTGTCAGCCGGCGTTGTAGCATCTTCTACCATAGGGTCGGTATCGGCCTTCCCTACTACCGACATTCTGCTTTCATCGAACCCTGGGGCTGTCCGCATGGCTTCGGCTACGGCTACGGCACGCTGAGACGATAAATCCCAATTGGAACGATAGAGCTCGTTTGCAATGTGTTGTCCGTCACTATGCCCTGATATTTCTATTTCCCCTGGCACATCAGCTAACAGCACCCCAATTTTGCGTAAGATAGGCTGGAACTGAGGTTGTAGGAATGCAGAACCGGCCGAAAACGAACCGTTCTCTCTAATACGAATAGTCAGTTGCTGACCTAAAGACTCTAATTCTACTGCACCATCAAGAATTTGCTTTTGTAACTGCTGCGCCACTTTTTTCATTAACTCAGCAGTCTGGGTTTGGTCTGAGCTTTGTGACTCAGATGAAGACTGATCAGTAGCCGTTTGTTGTGACTGACCACCACGCTGTTCGCCTCTTTGTTTCTGCCTACCGCCAGCAGAATCTTCATCCCCCGCTTGAAACTCCAACATTTGCTGGGTCATCTCAATCGTTTGTTGTTGAATAGTATCGATAGGCGACGGGTCTGGACGACCGGGTCTGAATTCCATCGCAATAACACTGGTGCCTTTAGGGATGTCTTTCACTTCAATTTTGTTTTGCACCCCAAAGGCAAACTTCATAGAGCCCGCTATTTGCTTGAACTTCAGTACATCCATTTCTGAAAATGAGAGCAACAGTACAAAGAAGCACATAAGCAACGACATTAAATCCGCGAAGGTCCCCATCCATGCAGGAAGCCCCTCGGGAGGACATTTTGGGCACTCTTCTTCAGCCATTATTCGTCCTCAGCGCCCGTACCGCGTTTACTTGCCGCTAGATAGTTTTTCAATATACCTTCGATAACACGCGGGTTTTGTCCATCAGCAATACCCACAATGCCATCGAGTACTAGCATTTGGTTAAGCTTTTCTTCTTGAGCGCGGTTACCGAGTTTTACCGCCATGGGTAGGCAGATAATGTTGGCAAGGAATGCACCATACAAAGTAGTTAATAGTGCTACCGCCATCGCTGGTCCAATCGATTTAGGATCATCCATGTTGGAAAGCATGGCCACCAGACCAATCAGGGTTCCAATCATTCCCATTGCTGGTGCGATATCACCCATACCTTTAAATATGGTGGCACCAAATTCGTGTCGCTCGGTGGTCATAGAAATATCTTTCGCTAAGGTTTCTCTGACCACTTCTATGTCGTGACCATCAACCAGCATGTCTACACCTTTTTGCATAAACGGATTGTCAATTTCAGCTTCTTCTAATGCAAGAAAACCGCCTTTACGTGCTGCATCGGCCATCTCAACAATTTTTTCAATTAAGTCTTCAGGCGTATCAATTTTGAACATGAATGCTTTGCCTGCAATTTTACCTGCACCAAAGAACTGCCCTAAAGTGTATTGGGATAAAATAACGAAAAGGGTGCCACCAAATACGATCAAGATAGACGGTACGTTGATGAACATGGCAATACTGCCACCCATAACCATGGCCATTACTACAAAGCCGATGGCGCCCAACATACCTATGACGGTTGCTAAATCCACTCACTCTTCCTCATTTTTTGCAGACGCTGCATAACTATTACTCGTATTCTATCGGCATTGTATAGAATTTCTATAACAAGATTATCGCAAATTGCCTTAATTATTGTATACATAATGACGTTAGTCGAACTTTAGGCGCCAGTTTTGATACTGAGGCTTGATTCACAACGCGTTGTCATAGATAGCTGCAATAGGGCATATATTGACAAACCATTTGACCCATTGGCTACCCTCAGTTAATGTGCGCGTAATCCCAAGAAACGCCTAAAATTGAGTGCTATGGTGGCGAAAGTGACGAAAAAGACAGATTCTCCCTCGTTTGAGGAAACCCTTACCGAATTAGATGCCATTGTTAATGAGATGGAAAACGGTGAGTTACCATTAAACGTTGCACTTGAGAAATTCGAGCGAGGCATTGCCCTTTCTCGTGAAGGCCAGAAGTCGTTAGAGCAAGCCGAGCAAAAAGTTAAAATTTTGCTTAATGAGCAAGGCGAAAGCGCATTACACCCTCTTCCTGAAGACGAGCAACCTTAAGCCTCGTGTCGCAACAAACAGGTACGTTATGAATTTCACTGCATTGCATCAGCAAGTTAAGCAGCAGACCGATGCGTCGTTAAATACGCTTATTGATGACCTTCCCCACGACGCACCGCGGCTTAAAGAAGCAATGCGCCATGCGTTGTTGGTAGGGGGTAAACGCATGCGACCTTTACTGGTTCAGGTTATCGGCAACACCCTTGATGTGCCTAAAGGCGATCAAATGGCGATTAGTATGGCAATTGAGTGCGTGCATGCGTATTCGCTGGTACATGATGACTTGCCAGCCATGGACGACGACGATTTGCGTCGCGGCCAGCCAACTTGTCATATTGCATTTGATGAAGCCACCGCAATATTAGCCGGTGATGCATTGCAAGCCCTTGCTTTTAGCACATTAGCCGATGCGCCATTAAGTGATTTCGCAACCAATAAACGTGGTGAATTACTTTCTGTGCTAGCCCGCGCCGCAGGCTATCGCGGCATGTGTGGCGGGCAAGCTATTGATTTAGCCAGCACGGGTGAAGAAATAAGCCTAGAGCAGCTCAAGCGGCTGCACAATTTGAAAACCGGCGCCCTGCTTCGTGCATGTATTGAAATGGTATCTATTGTTTCTCCAGAACTTGATAGTGACAGTAAAGCAGACCTATTGGCCTACGCCGATGATATTGGTCTTGCATTTCAAGTCCAAGATGACATTCTTGACGTAGAAGGTAATAGTGAGCAATTAGGAAAGCCTGCAGGCTCTGACATTGCTTTGGGTAAGAATACCTTTCCTGCCAAACTTGGCATTGAAGGCGCAAAACGAGAACTTGATAAGCTGCATCAGAATGCCCTTCAAGCCTTGGCTCGTTTACCCTACAATACAGACAGTTTAATTGCGTTTAGCGAACTATTGGTAAAACGAGACCATTAGTTCTGCAACCATGTTGAAAAAGATAATAAATAATGAGTTTAGACCTCCAACATTACCCCACGCTTGCTATTGCGCAAACGCCGGATAAGTTAAGACAGTTACCGCAAGAGAAGTTGCGTGAGTTGTCAGATGAATTACGAGAATATTTACTAAATAGTGTTAGCCAAACCAGTGGACACTTTGCGTCGGGCTTAGGCACGGTAGAGCTTACTGTGGCTTTGCATTATATTTATAATACGCCAATCGACAGATTAATTTGGGATGTGGGTCATCAGGCTTACCCCCATAAAATTCTGACGGGTCGCGCTAAGCAAATGTCGACTATTCGACAAAAAGACGGCTTGCACCCCTTCCCTTGGCCACCTGAAAGTGACTACGACACTTTTGCTGTAGGCCACTCGTCTACATCGATAAGTGCTGCGCTTGGTATGGCAGTTGCCGCTGAGCAAGAAGGTAAAAATCGTAAAGTGGTTGCCGTTATTGGTGATGGTGCGATTACCGCAGGTATGGCATTTGAAGCAATGAACCATGCTGGTGATATTAATAAAGATATGGTTGTGGTGTTAAACGACAACGAAATGTCTATCTCTGAAAACGTAGGTGCGCTTAATAGTCACCTAGCCCGTTTATTAACGGGTAATGTCTTCAACTCTATTCGCGATGGTTCTAAAAAGCTATTAAGTAATGTGCCACCTATCAAAGAGTTTGCTAGTCGCGCAGAAGAGCATCTTAAAGGCATGGTAGTACCGGGCACTATCTTTGAAGAGCTTGGCTTTAATTACATTGGCCCTATTGATGGTCACGATGTGGATGCGGTGGTAGATACCTTGCGTAATATGCGCAAGTTCAAAGGCCCACAATTGCTTCACGTGGTAACTAAAAAAGGTAAAGGCTACGCCCTTGCCGAAAAAGATCCGATTAAATTCCACGCAGTGCCTAAATTTAATCCTGCCGATAACGCATTGCCCAAAGCCAAGCCATCTGCACCGACTTTTTCTGCCATTTTTGGCGATTGGTTGTGCGATATGGCAGCGCAAGATCCTAAATTGATGGCGGTTACCCCCGCTATGCGTGAAGGTTCTGGCATGGTCGCATTCTCGCAGCAATACCCTGAACAGTATTTTGATGTTGCCATTGCAGAACAGCATGCGGTTACCTTTGCTGCGGGCCTAGCGCGCGATGGATGTAACCCAGTAGTTGCCATCTACTCAACCTTTTTACAGCGTGCGTACGATCAGCTTATTCACGATGTGGCGTTGCAAGACTTGCCGGTTTTATTTGCTGTTGACCGTGCCGGTATAGTGGGTGCTGATGGCCCTACTCACCAAGGTGCGTTTGATATTGCCTTTTTGCGCTGTATTCCAAATATGATTGTTATGGCGCCGTCTGATGAAAATGAATGCAGACAAATGCTTTATACCGGGCATAAAGCGCAAAAACCTGCTGCGGTACGCTACCCTCGAGGGTCTGGAATGGGTATTACCCCAGACGCTGCGATGACCGAGTTACCGATTGGCAAATCGAAGGTTAGCCGTGCTATTACCGGCAAGCCAGCGAAAAAAGCAGCAATATTGAATTTTGGCACACTCTTACCTAATGCGTTAGCGGCTGCAGAAGCTATTGATGCAACGGTTATTGATATGCGCTTTGTGAAGCCGCTGGATGGCCAAGCTATTGAGAAAGCAGCGGCAGAACACGATATGCTTATTACCTTAGAAGATGGGTGTATAGCCGGCGGTGCTGGCTCTGGTGTGCTTGAGTACTTACAACAACAAGGCATTATGAAACCCGTTCGTACGTTAGGGCTTCCAGACAGCTTTATTTTACAAGGTACGCAGCAAGAAATGTACAAAGAGCATGGGCTGGATGCCGAAGGCATTACCGCTACACTTAAAGGCTTACTGAACTAACAATTGGTTTCGTAACTTATTCACTCACTAGTCTTTAAAAACAAAAAGCCCGCAGCAGCGGGCTTTTTAGTATGTACAAATTTTGCGTATTATCGAACGAGCTTAGGTTTGGTTAGATTAGGTTAGCCCGATTTTAAAACAAGGTTGTAAATGCAGGCCACACGCTCATCATGATATGTAAACACGCGCAAGCCATAGCACCTGCCACTATGTCATCGAGCATAATGCCGGTACCGCCGTGCAAGCGCTTATCGATAGGCCCTATTGGCCATGGCTTTAAAATATCGAATACGCGAAACAGCAAAAAACCTGCTAGCAACGAAGACGCTGTAATAGGTACAAATAAGAAGGTAATAAACATACCTGCCACTTCATCCCACACAATAGAGCCGTGATCGTGCACCTGCATATCATCAGCGGTTTTTCCGCACAGATAAATGCCAAAAATTGAGGCAAAAACAGTGAAAGCGATAAATACCACCACTGGCATATTCGCTGACAATACTAATAATGGAAGTGCAGCCGCTGAGCCAAACGTACCGGGCATAAACGGGATAAGCCCACTACCAAAACCCAGCGCTAAAAAGTGCACTGGATTCTTCATGCTAATTCTAGCGCGATATTCTTTTTGCATATAATGCTCTGTTAGCTTCTAGAAACTATGCTCGTAACCATTTTCATTAGTTGGCGTGAACGGCTGATTATCTTTCAATAAATTAAGCTGACCAACATGACCGCTTAACTGACCAATACAGGTTGCTTTTACGCTACTACTGCCCATCGAGGTTTCAAAGTTGCCTCGTTGTTCTTCGCCTACGGTAAAGATAAGCTCGTAATCGTCGCCTGCTGACAGCGCATATTCAATAGCTTGAGCATTATCAACGGCGCTCGTTAACGCTCTCGATAAAGGCAGCTTATCAACATGTACATTTGCACCACAGCCTGATGCTTTCAGTATGTGACCTAAATCCGATATTAAACCATCAGACACGTCAATACATGAGGAAGCAATACGACGAAGTGCCGTTCCCATTGCAACGCGAGGTGTAGGGTAATAATGCCGATTAATAAGCACATCGCGTGCTTCACCAGCCACCGATAGCTTATTTTGAAGAATATCTAAGCCTGCACCAGCATCACCTAATGTGCCTGTCACATAAACCCAATCACCAGGTTTCGCATTACTGCGAGTCAGTTCAGAACCGGGTGGAATGAACCCTTGCGCCGTAATGGTCATGGCCATCGGGCCTTTAACGGTATCGCCACCAATTAACTGTACTGAATAATACTGCGTGAGTTCGTATAAACCATCTACGAATTCGCTAAGCCATTCATCATTCACTGTTGGTAACGACAACGATAAGCTTATCCAAGCAGGTTCAGCACCCATGGCGGCTAAATCGCTTAAATTTACGGCTACGGTTTTATACGCAACTGATTTTGCAGGTGCATCTTCTAAGAAGTGCACACCGGC
This sequence comes from Alteromonas sp. CI.11.F.A3, assembly GCF_032925565.1. Classification (NCBI taxonomy): domain Bacteria; kingdom Pseudomonadati; phylum Pseudomonadota; class Gammaproteobacteria; order Alteromonadales; family Alteromonadaceae; genus Alteromonas; species Alteromonas sp. CI.11.F.A3. The sequence goes on along the minus strand of NZ_CP136708.1, from coordinate 1,786,653 downwards.
TACTAAGGTGTCTGTAGTAACGGCAAGTTGTTGGTTACTAGGAACGTTAGTTACGGCACAATCATCACCAATACCAATAACAACGTCTTTACGAGTATGGCCGCCATCAGAGAAGTAGCGGCCGATAAGATCAAATTCTTTCACGATAGTCTATTAAACCCTTTGTGACATCCAATGCCACTGGACAAGGTTAATCGCGTTCGTCTTTACGCAACGAGCGAACCGCTTTATCAAGCGCACCATTGATGAATTTATGACTTTCTTCGGCCCCGAAAGACTTCGCAAGTTCAATCGCTTCATTAATAATTACGCGATAAGGCACATCCTTACGCTCTGTAAGTTCCAGTGTCGCAATACGTAAGATAGCCTTTTCGATTGCATCTAGTTCTTCAGGCAAACGGCCCAAATACGGCTTTATAGTCGTATCTAAATGGCTAGCGCTGTGCGCCACACCGCGAAGCAGTGCCTGAAAATAAGCCATATCAACTTTCTTCATATCGTTACTGGTCGCTAGCGCCAGTTCAATTTGTTGAATATCGTTATGACTCATTTGCCATGAATAGATGCCTTGAAGGGCAAGTTCACGGGCTTTACGACGAGCTGAAACTTTCACTTAATTTTTTACCTTAAAGCTTTTCAACAGCATCGATAACGTTAACCATTTCAAGCGCACCTAAGGCTGCTTCTGCGCCTTTGTTGCCTGCTTTGGTTCCAGAACGTTCGATAGCCTGTTCAATAGAATCTGTAGTGATAACACCAAAAGATACCGGCACACCATATTCTAGCGATACTTGCGCTAGGCCTTTGTTGCATTCACCTGCAACAAAGTCAAAATGAGGTGTGCCGCCACGAATTACCGCACCAAGTGCAATAATGGCGTCAAAAGATTTTTTCTCAGCAAGTTTCTTAGCAACAATAGGCAACTCATAAGCACCTGGAACACGTACCACTGTGATATCGTCTTCGTTCACTTCACCGTGACGGTCTAGTGTGTCTAATGCGCCTTCCAATAAGCTCTCAACAACAAAGCTATTAAAGCGTGCAACAACAATAGCAATCTTCTTACCGGTCGCTCTGATATTACCTTCAACTACTTGCATGATTTCATTCCTCGAGAAAAACGGCGCGAAGTATACCACAACTACGCCCAAACTAAATCGATTGTTTTTGTTACTGGCTGACAAGTCCGTTAGCCCGAATAACAAACGGCAAGGTGGGGATAGGGCTCCGTAAACACGCGGTAAATACTTCCCTGTACGCTCCGCCACCGCATCCATGCGGTGGAGGGTTTACTGCGCCCTTTCCCCACCTTTCCTATAAATTACTTACGTAAATTGCATTGGCTTGTGGTAATGACTTTTCGTTAACAGAGCCTTACCAAGAGCTTATGATTTACCACTACTTAATCGTGTACGTACTCAACCACTTCTAGGCCATAGCCTGATAAGGCATGGTACTTAATAGGCTTGCTTAGCAGGCGCATTTTTTGAACGCCAATAGAAGCTAAAATCTGGCTGCCCACACCAATGGTGCGTGAAGAGCCCTGCCAATCAGCACCGGTTGGGCGCTCGCCTCTATCTTCTGCGGCAAAACGGCGAACCTGTTGTTCAATTTGTTCATCTTTACCTAGCAATACGAGCACACCGCCTTCATCAGCAATTTTTTGCATCCCTTCCGATAAGGTAAGCGAACGATGAATGCCGCGGGTAGAGCCCAACAAATCACTGAAGGTGTTATGCAGATGCACGCGAACCAATGTTGGGGTTTCAGCGGTCACTTCACCTTTTTTCAGCGCAAAGTGTAGCTGGTTATCTATGCTGTCTTTGAACGTGTGCAGCTCAAAATCACCATATTCTGTCGGTAGGTTGCACTGAGCGACCTTTTCAATGGTAGTTTCGTTTAGGTTTCTGTACTCGATTAAATCGGCGATGGTGCCAATTTTAAGGTCGTGTTTTTCGGCGAATTTCTCAAGCTCCGGACGACGCGCCATTGAGCCGTCTTCATTTAAGATTTCAACGATAACGCCAGCTGGCTCTAATCCTGCTAAACGGGGTAAATCGACACCCGCTTCGGTATGCCCTGCACGGTTTAATACACCGCCTTCTTTCGCAATTAGCGGAAAAATATGCCCTGGCTGGACTATATCGGTAGCCTTCGCTTCTTTAGCAACGGCAGCTTTAATGGTAACCGCGCGATCTGCTGCTGAAATACCGGTAGTAACACCTGTTGCCGCTTCAATCGATACGGTGAAGTTAGTAGAAAACTGTGCTTCGTTTTTATCCACCATTAACGGCAGATTAAGGCGTCTACAGCGTGCTTCGGTCATAGGTAGGCAAACTAAACCTCTGGCATGCGTAACCATAAAGTTAATCGCTTCTGGCGTTACATGTTCTGCTGCCATAATAAGATCGCCTTCGTTTTCGCGATCTTCATCATCCATCAAGATAACCATTTTACCCAGGCGAATGTCTTCAATAATTTCTTTCGAGGTGTTAAATGCCATAGTTTTTATACTTCTTGTAGGGTTACTTTCTCAAAAATCCGTTCTCAGCCAAAAACGCCATATCAATGTCTTTTGATATGGGTGATGCTGCTTTATCACCCATCATTAAGCGTTCAAGGTAACGTGCTATTACATCTACTTCTAAATTTACCGCGGTGCCTACTTCATAATTTCCCATCACCGTTTCTTTCAACGTGTGAGGAATTATCCATAGCATAAACTCAGCACCGTTTACTTCATTTACCGTAAGGCTCACGCCATCAACAGTAATGCTGCCCTTATGCGCAATATACTTGGCTAAAGATGTAGGTGCTTTTACCCAAAATTCAACATAGTCGGTGTGTTTTATAATTTTACTGATCTCGCCAACGCCATCGACGTGACCCGAAACAATGTGTCCGCCCAGTCTGTCAGTGGGTCGCATTGCCTTTTCAAGGTTCACCGTAGAACCCGTGCCATAATGGGCAAAGCCGGTGAGTTTTATGGTTTCAGCCGACACATCTGCACAGTAATAATCGCTACCCATATCAGTCACGGTAAGGCATACCCCGTTGGTAGCGATACTGTCGCCAAGCGCAACATCAGCCATATCCAGTGTAGTTGATGAAACCGTTAACCGTATGTCACTACCACGGTTATCGAGTTTGGTAATCTTGCCTAAAGCTTGAATAATTCCAGTAAACATAATGTTCCTATAAGGCTATTGAGGGCTGTTGAGGCGCGTTGAGACTGTAACGAAGCTTCATATCGTTACCTATTTGTCGACTTTCAATCAGCGACAATTCAATAGCTTGATTCAATTCGGTAAAGGTGGGTAAAGATACCATACTCACCCCTTTGTCTCCCAATAGCTTAGGTGCTTGATAACAAATGAGTTCGTCTACTTCACCGGCCATCATCAATGCGCCAGCTAAACCTGGTCCTGCTTCTACCCACACTTCATTAAACTGCATAGCGCCTAACTGCAGCATAAGTTTACTGATATCCACTTTACCGTTCATCGCATCAACAGTTAGGTGTTGGCGATTATCCGTATCGGCGTTATGTTGGGTAGATGCCACAAAGGTGGGATGTCCATCGTTCATGCACGTATAGTCCCTTGAAAGATCATCGGCACTATTCACTATTACCCGCACTGGCTGGCGAATAGCCTCCAACGGGTAATGCGCAAACTTCGCTTCGTCTGGTCTCACTAATAGACTTGGGTTATCGGCTTTTACCGTACCCGAACCTGTTAACACTGCGCAGCTTTGTGCACGGTAGTGCTGTACATCTCTTCTGGCTTCTGGCCCGGTTATCCATTGGCTGTTGCCATTTTGAAGCGCGATTTTTCCATCCACACTTATGCCCAATTTCACTCGAACGTAAGGTTTGCCTGTTAGCATGCGCTTGATAAAACCTGGGTTCAAAGCGGCAGATTCTGCCGACATAATATCGGATGACACCTCAATGCCCGCATCTTGTAACATGCGAATACCATTACCGCTGACATTGGGATTGGGATCAGTCATGGCAATAACCACCCGCGAGACTTGTGCTTTTATCAGTGCTTCTGCGCAGGGGGGCGTTCGGCCATAATGGCTACATGGCTCTAGCGTTACGTAGGCTGTAGCGCCCTTTGCGCTTTTCCCAGCTTCACGAAGGGCATGAATTTCGGCATGCGGCGTACCGGCTTGAATATGTATACCTTGGCCAATAGATTCATTGTTGCTATTAACAATGACACAGCCAACACGGGGATTAGGAGAAGTAGTATATTGGCCTCTTTGCGCCAGTCGAATGGCTTTGGCCATCCAATAATAGTCACTTTCAACCTCCCTGCTAGGCAAGTCACTGATTGAACGACTACTGTGGCTTTTGCCTACGTCGGTGTTTGAGCTGCTATTTACATGCGCATGGGTAGTATTAATTGACACTGCATATCCCGTGGTTAATCCCCTAGTCTGGCTATTTCCTCACCAAACTCTCGGATATCTTCAAAGGAACGATAAACAGAGGCAAACCGCACGTAAGCGACCTTATCCAGCTCTTTGAGCGCTTTCATAATAAGGTTACCTAACAGTTCGCTCCCCACTTCTCGTTCGCCGGTTGCCCTAAGCTCTGACTTAAGCGACAAGATACACTGTTCAACTTTTTCTGTACTCACTGGGCGTTTTTCTAGCGCGCGCTGTAAGCCTGCACGAAGCTTATCTTCGTTGAAAGGCTCCCGTGAGCCATCACGTTTGATAACACGTGGCATCACAAGTTCTGCACTTTCGAAGGTAGTAAAACGTTCGTGACACATTGCGCATTCACGACGTCTGCGCACCTGATGCCCCTCTGCCACTAGGCGAGAGTCAATCACTTTTGTTTCTTGTGCTGAACAAAAGGGGCAAAACATGAGCGTTCCTTAACTTACTTTTTTACTACGCGATAGCCTTCGATTAAAAAGACTAACGCGCGGTAACTTTCTTATCTAGGTTGCTTACGCGTAAACAGGGAACTGTTCACAAAGGGCAACCACTTCACTTTTAACACGGTCGATAACGCTGTCATCACCCATGTTATCTAGCACATCACAAATCCATGTAGCGACTTGTTTGGCTTGTTCTTCTTTAAATCCACGACGAGTAATCGCTGGACTACCGATACGCAATCCGCTGGTAACAAACGGTGAGCGAGGATCATTAGGAACCGAGTTCTTGTTAACAGTAATGTTAGCAGAACCAAGGGCAGCATCAGCTTCTTTGCCTGTAATACCTTTATCGATAAGGTCTAGCAAGAACAAATGGTTTTCAGTGCCATTAGATACAATTTTGTATCCGCGTTCTTGCATTACCGCCACCATGGCTTTTGCGTTCGCAACAACCTGTGTTTGGTATTCTTTAAAGTCTGGCTGAAGTGCTTCTTTAAACGCTACTGCTTTTGCTGCAATAACATGGCACAAAGGACCACCTTGGTTGCCAGGGAATACTGAGCTTTGAAGCTTTTTATAAATGGCTTCGTCACCACACGCTGACAAAATTAGTCCGCTACGTGGGCCCGCTAGGGTTTTATGCGTGGTGGTTGTCACTACGTGTGCGTGTGGCAGTGGGTTAGGATAAACACCCGCCGCAATCAAACCCGCAACGTGCGCCATATCAACTAATAGGAAAGCACCAACGCTGTCGGCGATTTCACGGAATTTTGCCCAATCAACAATACCTGAATAAGCTGAGAAACCACCAATAATCATTTTCGGTTTATGTTCTTCTGCTAACGCAGCAACTTGTTCGTAATCGATTTCGCCAGTGTCGTGGTTCAAGCCATACTGAACGGCATTGTAGGTTTTGCCCGAAAAGTTAACGTGAGAACCATGCGTTAAATGACCACCTTCAGAAAGGCTCATACCAAGTACAGTATCGCCCGCATCAAGCAATGCCATAAATACGGCAGAGTTGGCTTGTGAACCTGAGTGAGGCTGTACGTTAGCGTAATCGGCACCGAAAAGCTCTTTAGCACGGTCGATAGCCAGTTGCTCTACCACGTCAACGTGCTCACAACCGCCGTAATAACGCTTGCCTGGGTAACCTTCAGCGTACTTGTTAGTAAGCTGAGAACCCTGCGCTTCCATAACACGTGGGCTACAGTAGTTTTCAGAGGCGATAAGTTCGATATGCTGTTCCTGACGGACAACTTCTTTTGCCATTGCATCGGCTAATTCTGGGTCAAAGTCAGCGATATTCATTTCGCGAGGTAACATGAGGGCTCCTTAACGGCATTGATTGATGGCTTGTTCGTGGCATATTCTAGTCATTTTCAAGGGCTTGTATACCGCTTTATGACCAATTTAATTTAAATGGCGCAGGTTTAACGTAACACCTGCGCTACAGTGACATCAGACCTGTTTTTCTAGCGCTTTAACACGGTCAAATAAACTGCCTATTTTCTGCAGCCTTATGGTATTTCGCTTCCATTCTCGGTTAGACGTAGCTGGCTGACCTGAAGAATAAACGCCTGGTTCGGTGATATCTTGGACAATCATGGAATAGCCGGTAACTTGTACTTTATCGCAAATAGAAATGTGACCATTCACGCCCACACCTCCACCGATAACAACGTATTTGCCGATATGACAACTGCCCGCAATGCCCGTAGCACCGCAAATACATGAATGATCGCCAATAATGCAGTTATGTCCCACCTGCACTTGGTTATCGATAATCACGTTGGTACCTAGTACGGTATCTTCCATGGCTCCACGGTCGATAGTGCTGCTTGCACCAATTTGACTGTCATCACCGATGCGTACTGAGCCGGTTTGCGGAATAGGAAGCCACACGCCTTTATCGTTTGCGTAGCCAAAGCCTGCTGCACCAATAACCGTTTGGCTATGCACTGTAACTCGCTTACCTATTATCACGTCATGATAAATGGTTACGTTGGGGTGAATAACACTGCCTTCACCAATGCGCGTACCTTTGCGAATCACCGTATTCGCTCCAATAGTTACGCGGTCACCAAGTATTACGTTATCTTCGATAATCACATTGTGACCTAACGACACATCACTACCGATATTGGCCGACGATGCAATCACAGCGGTGTCGGCAATACCACTTGCAACGACTGGCGTGGTGTCGAAAAGCTGTGCGATGCGTGCGAACGCTGCGTGGGGGTTGTCTACCACAAGCGCGGGACACGGTGCCGTGTCTTTCAAGCTGCTGTGAAGAATAACCGCACCGGCAGAGGTATCGCTTAACTGTGATTTATATTTCGGATTAGTAAGAAATGAGATTTGATGGCTGGCAGCGCCTGCCAGCGTTCCTACCGCAGAGATAACGACACTGCCGTCTCCCTCTACAACACCGCCTACATGGCTGGCAAGTTCCGATAGGCTGTAAGGACGTTTGTTCATTGTAGTCATACAGTGAATACCTATTTTTTCATTAAAGCGTATGCTAGCGAAGTTTACCTTAATTTGTTAAAGGTGACCGCCGTATTATTCGCACTTTTCGCCTTCTTTTTACTTCAATTGAACAAAATACCATCAAGCATGAGGTTGTATGGCGGTTCACACTGGCACAGACTATCCTGTTACGAGTACAATGATGCTTTATTTTCTGGCAAGGACACAGCATGGCTCAATACGTTTATAGTATGCATCGCGTGGGGAAAATTGTTCCACCGAACCGTCAAATTCTTAAAAATATCTCTCTTAGTTTTTTCCCCGGCGCAAAAATTGGCGTATTGGGTTTAAACGGTTCTGGTAAATCTACCTTACTACGCATCATGGCTGGGTTAGACACCGAGATTGAAGGTGAAGCACGCCCTCAACCAGGCCTTAAAATAGGCTACCTGCCTCAGGAGCCGCAACTAGACGAATCGAAAGATGTTCGCGGAAACGTGGAAGAAGCATTAGCCGACGTTAAACACGCGCTAACTCGCTTGGATGAAGTTTATGCCGCTTACGCAGAAGCTGATGCCGACTTCGACGCCCTTGCAAAAGAACAAGGTGAGTTAGAGGCGATTATTCAGTCGAAAGACGGGCATAACTTAGAGAATACCTTAAACCGTGCTGCTGAAGCTCTTCGTCTTCCAGCATGGGATGCAGACGTTAGCAAGTTATCAGGTGGTGAGCGCCGCCGTGTTGCTTTATGCCGTTTGTTACTTGAAAAGCCGGAAATGCTGCTGCTTGATGAACCGACGAACCACTTGGATGCTGAATCTGTTGCTTGGTTAGAACGTTTCCTTCACGATTATGAAGGCACGGTAGTGGCAATTACCCATGATAGATACTTTCTTGATAATGTTGCAGGCTGGATATTAGAACTAGACCGTGGTGAAGGTATTCCATGGGAAGGTAACTATTCTTCTTGGTTGGAACAAAAGGACCAACGTTTACAGCAAGAAGAACGCAGCGAAAATGCCCGTCAAAAGAGTATTAGACAAGAACTCGAATGGGTTCGCTCTAATCCAAAAGGCCGCCATGCAAAAAGCAAAGCGCGTATGGCTCGCTTTGAAGAAATGTCCACGGGCGATTACCAAAAACGTAACGAAACTAACGAGCTTTTCATTCCACCTGGTGAGCGTTTAGGTGACAAGGTTATTGAAGTTGAACACCTTAATAAGTCTTATGGTGAACGTGTACTTATTGATGACTTGTCGTTTAAAGTTCCTAAAGGGGCAATTGTAGGGATTGTCGGGCCAAACGGTGCGGGTAAATCTACCCTATTTAGAATGCTTACCGGTGCAGAGCAACCTGATTCAGGTGATATTAGCTTGGGTGACTCTGTGAAAATTGCTAGCGTTGAGCAGTTTCGCGATCATATGAATGAAAACACCACGGTGTTTAAAGAAATTTCGGAAGAACAAGATATTATTCGTATTGGTAACTTCGAAATAAATAGCCGTGCATATTGCAGCCGCTTTAACTTTAAAGGCAACGATCAGCAGAAGTTTATTAAAGACTTGTCTGGTGGTGAACGAAACCGTGTGCATTTAGCCAAGCTGTTAAAAGCTGGCGGCAACGTGTTGCTACTCGATGAACCAACTAACGACTTGGATGTTGAAACCTTACGAGCGCTTGAGAATGCCTTATTGGAATTCCCAGGCTGCGCCATGGTTATTTCCCATGATAGATGGTTCTTAGATAGAGTTGCCACACACATCATGGATTACCGCGACGAAGGTAACATTAACTTCTTTGAAGGTAACTACTCTGACTACGAAACGTGGCTTAAGGCTGAATTCGGGCAAGATGCGGTGGAACCTCACAGACTAAAATACAAGCGCATAGCCAAGTAGCATTAACCTAGACAGCGCGGTGTAGATAATGCTGCGTCTCTTTTTTGTAGAACGGGCTCTTATTAGCCCGTTTTTTTAGGCTCGGTGAAAAATAGCTTTACACCACTACACTTATTGCTAGTTGCCTTGTGTACTAACATCACTAATACTGAGTGAATCAAAGATTTTCTAGCTTGAGGGATTTATGTCGGACAAACGCTTATTTACACGTATTCCATTGGCCGTAAAAGGAACACTTGCTCATCATGATAAGCGCATTGATGTCATTATTATTGATGTCTCGCTTCAAGGCGTAAAATTAAGCGCAAACGAAGATGCACTTAACGAATTACCCTTCGACAGCCACGATCCTTATACTGCCACTTTCAGAGCAAATGAAGACAGCCCCGTTATCACCTTGCATATTGAGCAACTGTATCGGCAGAATGATAGCCGCCAAGATTCAGTATCTTTAGGCTGCAAAGTATCTCAAATGGATGTAGACAGCATAAGCGCACTGAGGCGCTTAATACTGCTTAACAGCCAAGAGGCTGATTTAAATGAGAAGGAATTAAATGCGCTAATAGAAGCGGTTTATTCTAATGCATCTAACGCATCGCTGAGCTGAGACACTGGAATAACTTTCATACCATTTACTGCCTGCTTCGGCGCATTTGCCTTTGGCACAATCGCACGTTTGAAACCATGTTTAGCGGCTTCAATAATGCGCTCGGTGCCATTGGGAACAGGCCTAATTTCTCCGGCTAGCCCAACTTCTCCAAATACAATTAAATCTTTGGGTAGAGAGCGATTTCGAAAGCTCGACACCATTGCTAGCAGTAACGCTAAGTCAGCACTGGTTTCACTTACCTTCACGCCCCCCACCACATTCACAAAGACATCTTGGTCGTTCATTTGTACATTACCGTGACGATGCAATACCGCTAACAACATCGACAATCGGTTTTGATCTAGCCCCACCGCAATTCGCCGAGGGTTAGACATTTGTGAGTAGTCCACCAAGGCCTGTATTTCTACCAACAGCGGCCGCGTGCCTTCCCAAATCACCATTACACTTGATCCTGGCGTTTCATTTTCACCACGACTTAAGAATATAGCCGAAGGGTTGTTCACCTCTTTTAGGCCTTTTTCAGTCATCGCAAAAACACCTAATTCGTTAACGGCACCGAAACGGTTTTTATGGCTGCGCAAGGTACGGTAACGGCCGTCGCTCTCCCCTTCTAGCATCATTGAACTGTCGATACAGTGCTCTAAGACTTTCGGGCCGGCTAAGTTGCCGTCTTTGGTTACATGACCGACAAGAAACATTGAGATGTGGTGTTGTTTTGCAAAACGGGTTAGGTAGGCCGCACTTTCTCTCACCTGCGATACACTGCCAGGTGCAGATTGCACATCAGCTACATGCATTACTTGAATAGAGTCGATAACCATGATTTTCGGCTTTTTCGTTAGCGCCAGATCGCAAATAGTTTCTACACTGGTTTCTGCCAACATCATTAGCTTATCATCAGGTAGATTTAAGCGCTTTGCACGCATAGCTACTTGCTGGAGTGATTCTTCCCCTGTTACGTATAAAGCGGTTTCGGTTTGTGCCATTTGACACATAACCTGAAGTAACAATGTACTTTTACCTGCCCCTGGCGAGCCGCCAATTAACATAGCAGCACCTGGCACTATTCCACCGCCCAATACTCTATCGAGCTCTTTAAACCCTGCGCTAAATCGGGGTAAAGATTCCAAATCAATCGCATTGAGCATTTCTATTTTAGCAGCAGTTTGCCCAGCATAGCCTGACAAGGTTGGTTTTGAAGTGGTTTTGGCGCTACTGACTACAAACTCGCTAATGGTGTTCCATGCTTTGCATTCAGAACATTGCCCCTGCCAGCGTGGAAATTCAGCCCCACAATCTGAGCATACATAAGCCGTTTTTCGTTTTGCCATATTCCAGTTTTATCCCAGCGTGAAAAGGAGTATTCTATCTTATAAAGGACATCAAGGCACACTAGACCGACTACCCGTTTCGTAAGATTTTCCACCTAGAGGGTATACGGGTATTAAATTGCAAAATGCTGTTTATTAATGGGTTTAGTATTAGTGCCGATAATAATAATGTCTATAATAATAGAAAGTAACTAAGTTGTGCATACATGAGCCAAGATTTACAGCAATACGCTGACATAATTGAGCAATTGAAACCCCTGGTAAACGAGCCTGAATTTAATAAGGTTCTGTTACAAATTGGCGGTGATATTCCCAAGGAAAAACGCTTTCTATTAAAAATGGAAGTGAAACGCCTTGCGAAGCCCTGTATGCGATCAATAGATTTACGTGGCCAAGTAGACGGTAAATGCAAAAGCTATTTGCATGATGGTAGAACCCATTACATGGATGAAATTGCTGTCGATAAATTCGAAGAGCAAATTAGAATTTTTGGTGGGTATACATTCGGTGTTTATGAGGCCGTTCAAAATACTGAAAACAATTACCGTATTATTCGCGAGAAAGCCGAAGAAGCCCGCGATACAGGCACAACTTCGAATGCACCTCGCAAAAAAGGCTCGGCTATTTTAGAGCAGTTCAAAGTGCCAACGGTAAACTTACTAGATTATCGTCAACGCAGTACAGAACGCATGAACTTTGCTGTTGCGGTTGAGCTATTTAACGAAAGTAATCATTCGATTAAAGGCTTAAGCGTTGATGTGTCCCTAGAAGGCCTGCAAGTCAAACTCACCAAAGAAACACTGTTTAAACAAAATGAGCTATTACAAGTCTACTTCCGTGGGCTTGAAGGCGAGTTTGCCATGGATAAGAAAAATGGCATTGCTTATCGTCTTGTGAAAACAATTCGCAAAAAAGACGTTATTTATTTAGCCTTACAGCGTGCAACAGAGCGCCCAGCGCCTAGCTTTGATAAGTTTTTGGAAAGCTTTATACACGGTAATAAACGCCGCTATAAAGTGAATATGAACAACACTATTGAAGCGATCACCAGTAAAACCTGTGAACAATACTTTTCGCCACGAAGCCCAACGCTACCTATTTATGTCGATTTAATTGAAGATCGTCTTATTCCACGCTTCGCAATGGTTAACGAAGTTAATCGCGAAACGGTGAGCTACTGGCAAGATGAAGAAGATGAATGTCGATTAGGTTTTCTGCTTTCGCAAAATAGATTGAACACCCTGCACGCTAAGCCTGCGCATCGTCGCGAGATTTTCGTGTTCAGCTTTACCCATTTGCAAAATGACAAAGTCTTTTTTTACTCCGCCTCTTACGAGCAGCTTATTGAGAAAGACATGTTAAAACAGGTTTTCTTAGGCTTTGGCTCAAAAAAGGTCAGTTGGCGAGTATTTAAGCTCACGTTAACCGACATGCTGCCCGAGCAAGCTCATACCCCCTTGTCTATCCCAGACTCTGTGGGTTCGAAAATAAAGCGTCAAAATACACCGCCTTCGCCTCGAGTGATGTCGAAGTTGAAAAACCTAAAATACTTGCTTCATGTTACTGACGTAACCTCTATATATGGGCAGCAGGCATATAACGAATTACAGTTCAACCGCGACAACCTTTCTCATCTTCGCGTTTTTGGTCATCCAAGAAATCAGAAGACCCCAAACATAGAGTTGTTCCGATTTAAATATGAAGATCAACGTTTAGAATCTCGCTACCGTTTGCGCTCTCAAATAGAGCTTAGGTTATCTCATGACGACAGCGTACACGTTGGCGTAAGTGAAGATATCTCGGTGCATGGATTGGGACTGCGTGTTGAGTTAAATAAAGAGTACGACGGTGAGCTAGAAGGGCAAGTTGAAGTATCCTTCCCTCGCCTTCAACAGATTACGCAAAATTTTGACGTAATGCATTTGCAGTATTCGGTAATTTACCACAACGCTGAGAAAAACATTCTCCATTTAAAAGCCATGAACGGTGAAGCAGGTAAAAGTGCAAGGGCGTTCTTTGAAGAATTGATTAAAAAGAACAAACACAGCTTAGAAGAAGACTCTGGTGAAGAAGAGTTGCCGGGTATGGGTCAGGCTCTTCGCTGTATTAATGCTCGTAATGCCACATCTCTATCCTTCTTGATGAGCAAGGAAGGGGTTAGGTATACACCGCAAGCGGGTATTATTGGAAAACAAGATGAACGAGTTTCAACGCTAGTTACCTATCTAACAGAAAAGCGTCAGGTAAACTTAGAATTCCTATTTAGAGACAGAAAGCTAGATACGCCTTTCATGCAAAGCGGTATCAAGCAGGTGAAGCTGGAAAATATGCCCTTGCGCCAAGAGCTTTTGATTTCTTTTGATGCCAAGCAAAAAGACCCTCGCATGGCCATTATCCCGCGGTATTCCCACCGGTTTGAAAACAATGAGCAGCGCAAGACCTTTATTACTGAAGCGTTAAACAGAGGGCAATTTATTGCTATTCACGTGATGCTTACCACTACAGGCAAACCAGATTTATCTATGTTACAAACAGAGATAAATTACGTTAGCGTGTATGCTATTCACCGGGCAAAGGAACTTGAAAATAAGCTTTGGAGCTTAGCTGCCTGTTCACACTTAATTGATGTCACTGATGAAGTATTGATTAGATATGAATTCGATGACGACACGATTTCCGCTAACCGAGACACTAAAGCGAAAGTAGAAGAGCGCTCTCAGTCCGGTATTCAAGCCTTATTACAAGACCAAGCGTTTGCCAAATAAAGACAAGCTCTGAAGGCTCTTATATCACCTTCAGAGCTTGTACTCGCTATGTATTCTGCGTGTTTTAGTTGACGCCCAGCAGCGTCTTAGTCAACGCCTTCGTCAATTACGCCGTAGTCAACACTAACCTACTAGGATAAAAAGTACAGTAGGCAATGTAAGCTGCCCAATCGGATAGCAACATCCGCTTTTTCGTTGACAACTGGCTTACCGTGGCACGCCACGCCTAACGCTGATTCGGCCATCATCACTAAATCGTTTGCGCCGTCGCCCATGGCAACGGTTTGATTGCTCGGTATTTCCCAGCGTTCAGCCAACGCTTTCACCGTTCGCGCTTTCACCTCGGCATTCACAATTTCGCCAGACACTTCGCCAGTCAATATACCTTGCTCTATCACCAACGTATTTGAAACCGCTTCATCAAGATTTAAGCGGGCTTTTAGATGGTTGGCAAAATAAGTAAAACCACCTGAAGCTATGGCTAGCTTCCAGTTATGTTGTTTTAAAATGGCAATCAGTAGCTGTACGCCTGGCATTATAGGCAAGCTATCACGTATTTGTTGAAGCTGGTGCTCTGGCACACCATCTAGGCAAGCCACTCGATGGTTTAAGCTATCATTAAATGCTATTTCGCCCCGCATGGCCTGTTCGGTTACAGCAGCCACTTGCTCACCAACACCTGCCAGTTTGGCAATTTCATCGATGCACTCAATATCAATTAACGTACTGTCCATATCCATCACAAGAAGACCTGGTTCGTTAAGCGATGGCTGAGTGTCTTGAATGCCTAAGTCCACATGATAACGGGCCGACAACGTAGTGATTAGTGACGGCAGCAATGCTGGCACTGAAGCCGTTTTTTGAACGCCGGCGTTTTCACTCAAACGCCCTTTCACTACCACCACACCATCACCCAATTTGTTGTGTAACGGATGAAAGTGAATTGACGTAGCCTCAAATACCTCGCCCAAACCTTCAACAACCTGACTAACAATGTATGGTGTTAATGCTTGACCAATAACGGTTAGAATTGAAAGACCAGCTTCATTTTCACTTGATGACTTTGTGGTAAGCTGCGTAGATAAAAAAGAGGTATCATGCATTGCATGAGGCGGTATATCGTTTAAAAACGTGATCACTATTTATTCAAACCTTTGTTAGTCTTGCCCATATGCTACCCAAACATTACACATGTGGAAATACACACTTTCAAATTAGTCAAAATTACCCTACTGTTAGCGCATAAAGATAAAGGAAAATAAGGCGAAATGCTGAACCACTTAGAAACCGAACGCATGGCTCACAAACACAGCGTTTCACACTCTGCTTACACGGCCTTTAAGCGGCTAATCCATACTATTATTATGGCTACCGCTGTGGCATTAGCAGTGGGCCTGTTTCTAATGTATCAACAGTACCAAACCCATTGGGTTGACGTACAAACGGCCCAACCAGGTACTAGTATAAGTAGTCAATATTCAAAAATCTTACAGCCTGCCTTAGTAGCACAAGACACGATTCAGCTAGAGCGTTTAATCGCCATTGCATTAGAAGAACCCGCCGTTATCTCTTTAAGCGTATTTAATGCTCAAGGTATTTATATAGCGCCTTTACCAAGAGTTGATAGTGTAGTCGCACTGGCCCGAGAACGTGAAGTCGCGCCCAATACGCATGTTGAAAAAATTCTCGATGATGATGGCAAAGTAATTGGTTATTTGAACGTTAACATCGACACTGAAGTGGTACTTTCCAGCCCGCTGACGCTTCGCCAGCAACTGTGGCTTATTATTAGCGCTGTTGTTGTGTTGGCGCTGATTGTGGGTGTTTATATAACACGAGGGTTTTATAAGTTTCGCCCGTGGATAATTCGAGTTTTTCAGTCTTGAGTGAAGCATTCGCTAATTTCAATTAACTCAATTCAGCAAGCCGCACCTATTTTTAATTATTCTTCACCGTGTTACGAAAAAGTGAGTTACGAAAAAGCGTGAAATAATTTTGGGTGGTAAGTGCGTCTAAGGCTTGTACATCATACTCCCCAAGTTTACCCAGCGCTGCTAACACATCACAAAGGTATTCAGGACTGTTTCGTTTCCCCTGCCGCCCCTGCATTGGCATATCAGGCGAATCAGTTTCTAGTAGCAATCGGTCTGCGTGGTGCTCAAGCAAGTAAGCAACGGTTTCTTTCGTTTTCTTCGCTCTGTCATAGGTAATGGTGCCCCCCACGCCAATATAAAAGCCTTTATCGATATACGCTTTGGCTACCTCTACACTGCCAGAAAATGCATGAATAACGCCGCCCTCTGCAAATTCTGCTTTTTTAAGACTTTCAAATATAAGATGGTGACTTTTTCGATGATGCAAAACAACAGGAAGGGCGTATTCACTCGCTAATCGCAACTGTGCTTCAAACATCTCTTGTTGAAGCGGCATAGGTGTCGCTATATGGCCGTCTAAGCCGATTTCACCTAATGCTACCATGTGAACACTCGATTGAGATAACAGTCGCTGCAGGGCGGTTAAGGCAGTGGCATTATCAGTTTCGTTGGTAGATAAGAAGTAAGGATGCAAACCAAACGCAACATCTATCGAGATAGTGTGCGTACTTTGGTTTGAATAGGATTGTATCGCTTGTTGCGTAGACCACTGCGACACTTGCGTGCCAGGAATAAGAATACGTGTTACGCCAGCACTGATTGCGCGGTTTAGCACTACCTGCCAGTCATCTTGAAATGCTGGCAAGTCTAAATGGCAGTGGCTATCAATCATTAAAGAATGCCAGGATTAATCCCCCTTAAGGCATTAAACGCTGGGTATTCCAGTTGCCACTTTCATCACGGTTGTATTCAAACCGGTCATGTAACCTGTCTTCGCCGCCTTGCCAGAATTCAATTTGGTGAGGAACAATACGAAAGCCCCCCCAGAAGTCGGGTGCCGGTAGCGTTTTATTCGCAAACTTTTGCTTCATTTGCGCAAACTGAGTATGCAAAAGCTCGCGGCTGCTAATAGGTTTGCTTTGCTCAGAAGCATAAGCCGCTAATTGGCTATCTTTAGGGCGAGAAAGGAAATAGGTCGCGTTTTCCTTAAAGGAAAGCTTTTCTACTACACCACACACTCTTACTTGTCGTTCCATGAAAAACCAAGGGAAATGACATGAAACCTTAGGATTTTGACTAAGCTCTTGTGCTTTGCGGCTGCCTAAATTAGTGAAAAAGACAAACCCAGCTTCGCTTACATCTTTTAAAAGCACAATACGCTGAGAAGGCTGACCTGTAGCATCAACGGTCGCCACAGTCATGGCGGTAGGATCGGGAATTTCAGCGGTGATGGCATCTTTTAGCCAACGGTCAAACAATGAAAAAGGGTTTGCAGTTAAGTCTTTATCTTGCAGACTCCCCTTTGCATATTGTCTGCGCATATCGGAAATTGCCATACCTACCCCTTTTTATTGCTTTGTGACTAATGGATGCTAGCTGATTTTCTAGCTGATACGTTTGGGCTTTTGATTTGGGCTACACGTTCTTAAATTATATTTTGGGCTAACGACTATTGCGTTAAGCCCAAAACAGATAATTGCTGAGTGCTAACTATCGTCTGAATAACCTAACGAACGTAGAGCACGTTCATCGTCAGCCCAACCTTGTTTCACTTTAACCCACATTTCTAAGAAAACTTTGTTATCAAACAAGTTTTCCATATCTTTACGGGCATGTTCACCAATGGTTTTCAGATGCTTTCCACCCTTGCCAATAATCATGCGCTTTTGCGTTTCACGCTCTACAAGGATAAGACCACTGATACGATATACACCATTTTCAGCTAGCTTAAACTGTTCAATTTCTACCGTAGTGGCGTAAGGAAGTTCATCCCCCGTGAAGCGCATTAGCTTTTCGCGAATGATTTCAGCGGCCATAAAGCGACTTGAGCGATCGGTAATGTAATCTTCTGGGAAGAAAAACTCGCTTTCAGGCAGGCTCTTTGCCACAAGCTCTCGGATGTCATCCACCATTTTGCCCTGTTTAGCGCTAATGGGGATAATATGCTCAAACTTATATTTTTCAGATAGACCTTGAAGGTGAACCATAAAGGCTTCTTTATCTTCTACTTTATCCATCTTGTTGACGATAAGGTAGCAAGGTAGGCCTGAGGCTTTCACTTTAGACAACACCATTTCATCGTCGTCGTTCCAGCGTGTACCCTCTATCACGAACAACACCAACCCCACTTCTGCAAGAGAACTTGAAGCGGCTCGGTTCATGTACCGATTCATTGCGCTTTTTTCTTCGCTATGAAGACCTGGGGTATCAACGTAGATGGCTTGATAATCGCCTTCCGTGTCGATACCTAAAATACGGTGACGGGTCGTTTGTGGTTTACGCGACGTAATACTTACTTTTTGCCCGAGCAATCTATTAAGTAGTGTTGATTTACCTACGTTGGGGCGCCCTACAATAGCGACTAAGCCACATCGGGTTATATCATTTGGCTGTGTCATCGAGTGTCTCCAAGGTAAGTCTTGCTGCTTCCTGCTCGGCTTTTCTTCGGCTATTTCCAGAAGCCGAAACAGGCTTATCTAACGTTGTCACTGTGCAGCTCACTTCAAAAATTTGAGCGTGATCTTTCCCTGAGATAGAGATAACTTCATAAGACGGTAATGGTAGCTTACGACCTTGCAGATACTCTTGGAGACGGGTTTTGCTATCTTTAGGGTGCGCATTGGGGTTTAACGCTTCAATACGGCTTTCCCATAAATGGTATATAACATTACAGACCTCATCCATCCCTGAGTCCAAGTAGATTGCGCCTAACACAGCTTCTACTGCGTCTGCCAATATTGAACTGCGACGATGACCGCCACTTTTAAGTTCACCAGGACCAAGGTGAAGTAGTTCACCCATGCTCGCTTCACGGGCCAGTTCGGCCAATGTATCACCTTTTACCAAGGTTGACCGCATACGGGTAAGCTTACCTTCAGGCACATCGGGGAAACGCTTAAACAAGGTTTCACCTATGACCATACCTAAAATAGCATCACCTAAAAACTCTAATCTTTCATTGTGCTGCTTTGCTGCACTTCTGTGGGTTAGCGCTTGCTCTAGCAAGGCTTCATTATTAAATGTGTACCCTAACGCTTTACTCAAGCGAATATATTTATCAATACCCTGCATTAATTAATGCCACCTACGCGTTCAAATCTAACGCCCGTTGGGATCCATGTTGGCAAAACACTGTCGCGGCTGCGTTCGAATTCAAATGAAATCCAAATGGCAACGGCTTTACCTACTAAGTTTTCATCCGGTACAAAGCCCCAAAAACGGCTGTCTCGGCTGTTGTCACGATTATCGCCTAATACGAAATAATGACCATCAGGTACAATCCATTCATTGCTGCGTGTACCTGGCTGAGTATAGAAGTTACTTGAAGAAATTTCTCTAACTGGGTGGCGTAATATATCGTGCTCATTATCACCTAGCGTTTCTGTGTAACGCATAAGCTTAGCCATATCCTGCACAAATTCGTCACGACCCACAAAATCTAGTGGCATAGCCGTAAGCTTACCGCAGTTTTTCGCAGCACCTTCGCACTTAGACTTGATATAAACTTGTTTATCTTGATATACCACGGTGTCGCCAGGTAACCCGATAACACGTTTGATGTAATCTACTGAGGTGTCTTCAGGGTATTTAAATACCACCACATCGCCACGCTCTGGCACGCCGGTTTCCACCAGTTTACTGCGAAATACAGGGTCTTTTATTCCATAAGAAAACTTCTCAACCAGAATAAAGTCGCCCACCAACAAGGTTGGCATCATCGAGCCTGATGGAATTTGAAATGGTTCGTAAATAAACGAACGCAATACCAACACAAAAGCGATAACTGGAAATATTTGCTGCGAGGTATCAACCAAGTAAGGAAGCTGTGGCTCGCCTGCAAAGTTGGCCCCTTCCGCTTTTGCCGATTCCTGCAACCGCGCCTTTCGCTTTGGCGCAAACACCATGCTATCCACCAGCCAAACAAGCCCTGTGGTTAGCGTTAGAAGTACTAAAATAAGCGAAAAGTAATTGGCCATTACTTACCTACCTTCAAAATTGCCAGGAATGCATCCTGCGGTAATTCAACATTACCTACCTGTTTCATTCTTTTCTTTCCATCTTTTTGCTTTTGAAGCAGCTTTTTCTTACGACTTACGTCACCGCCGTAACACTTGGCGATAACGTTTTTACGTAATTGTTTCACCGTACTACGCGCAATAATGTGGTTGCCAATAGCAGCTTGAATAGCGATATCAAACATCTGGCGAGGAATAAGCTCACGGAGTTTCTCAACTAATTCACGCCCACGGCCTTGTGAATTATCACGGTGAGTGATCATGGCTAGCGCATCTACGCGCTCGCCATTAATCATAATATCTACACGTACCATGTCCGAGACTTGGAAGCGCTTAAAGTTATAATCAAGAGAGGCAAACCCACGACTGGTTGATTTCAAACGGTCGAAGAAATCCAGAACCACTTCAGCCATAGGCAACTCATAAGTTACTGCCACTTGCTTACCGTGATACGTCATTGCGGTTTGCATACCACGCTTTTCAACACACAAAGTAATAACGTTACCTAGGTATTCCTGCGGCACAAGAATGTTCGCTTCAACCAATGGTTCGCGAATTTCGGCAATATCGTTGACCGCTGGCAACTTAGATGGGTTGTCACAGCTTAAAATTTCGCCTTTAGTAGTTTCTACTTCGTAGATTACCGTAGGCGCCGTAGTAATAAGACCAAGATCGTATTCGCGCTCTAAGCGCTCTTGAATAATTTCCATGTGAAGCATGCCAAGGAAACCAATACGAAATCCAAAGCCTAGCGCTTGCGAGCTTTCTGGCTCATAAAACAATGAAGCATCGTTCAAGCTTAGTTTAGCTAACGCATCACGAAAATCTTCGTAGTCGTCTGAGCTAATTGGGAAAATACCTGCGTAAACCTGCGGTTTAACTTTCTTAAAGCCTGGTAAAGCGCCTACGGCGGGTTGCCTCGCTAAGGTTATAGTATCGCCTACCGGTGCGCCTTGAATATCTTTAATACCTGCAATAATAAAGCCTACTTCACCGGCGCGAAGCACGCCTGTATCTAGGGCTTTGGGGGTAAACACACCAATTTTATCAACTTGGTGAGTTTGGCCATTCGACATGATTTGAATTTTATCTTTCTTAGAAAGCTCACCTTCTACGATACGAACTAATGACACTACCCCTTGGTAGTTGTCGAACCATGAATCAATGATAAGCGCTTTGAGCGGCTCTTCACGGTTACCGCCCGGAGGAGGAATTTTATTTACAATAACTTCTAGTACATCTTCAATACCAATACCTGTTTTTGCCGAGCAGCGCACGGCGTCAATGGCATCTATACCAACAATGTCTTCAATTTCTTCGGCTACACGCTCTGGTTCAGCCTGTGGTAAATCTATTTTATTTAAAATAGGTACCACTTCCATGTCCATGTCCATGGCGGTATAGCAGTTAGCTAGGGTTTGTGCTTCCACGCCCTGTCCGGCATCGACCACTAACAATGCACCTTCACATGCTGCAAGTGAACGAGACACTTCGTACGTAAAGTCTACGTGTCCTGGAGTGTCGATGAAATTCAGCTGGTAAACTTCACCATCTTTAGCAGTGTAATTAAGCGTTACGCTTTGTGCTTTAATAGTAATTCCACGCTCCCGCTCCAAGTCCATTGAATCAAGAACCTGTTCGGCCATTTCACGATCGGCTAGCCCGCCACAATGTTGAATAAGACGGTCAGACAGAGTCGATTTACCGTGATCGATGTGAGCAATAATACTGAAGTTACGAATGTGCGATTGTTGCATAATGCTGGAAATTACCTGCAGAAAAATTCATTAATATAAAAAAGAATGGTAGCTATTGTTTGTGTTGTAGCTAGCGCGTGCGGATTTTACCCATTTCTGTACACAAAAGCGAATAAGCTTGTGGGTTATATTGCCAAAGATTGGAATAATGTAAGCCAAAGTAGCCATTTTGGTAATAATATTGCCGAATTCGCGCGAGTATTACGCTAAATAGTATTCAATAGTACGGGTTGAAACTTACCTTTATCAAGCCGTTTAAGTTTAAATGCGATGGCTTTATAAGTTGCAAAGGTAAATGCGGCGGCGGGTAGCAACCCCCACAATTCATGGCTAAGCCCAATAGAAGATAGCGTGGCATTTGCAAGGGCAAAGACCGCGATAAAAACCGTTAGAGGCAACAAATACAGCCACGCGGAGGCACTTAACACCCCTTCTTCAGGTACACCCACGGTTACGTCTTGCCCTATCGCTACCGGCATAGGTGAACGTAACGTTAGCTGCTGAGTTTTAGGTGCTAATGCTCTGGATATAGCACCCGTGCCACAGTCACTTTGGGCTTGGCAACTACTACAAGTCGATTTAATGGCAGCCTCAACAGTAATAAGATCGCCCTCTATTGCGACAACACGCGCGGTTTCAGTAATCATTATTTATCTGCCGTAGGAGAAAGCGAGGTAGCAATAGCATTTGCGGTTTGCAGTGGTATTTCACCCACTACGGTCACCTGCGTATTTCCATCGGTAAGCGTTAAAAATGTACTCAAATCATTCCTAAGCACTAAATCACCACCAAGGGCATCTTTTGCTGGTTGCACATAAACAGACACATCGACCAAGCCATCACTGTACATTTTATATTCTACCACTTGCCCGGTTAAGGCCAGGCGACGAGTATCACCACGTACTTCTTCCATACCATTAGGCAAGTACTTAACTTCCCAATTTGGTTGGCGCGATTGCTTTTGCGTTAATGCCATTGGCTTAGGTAAAGACGCTTGATTAATACGTGCGAAATAGTCATCAGGGGCATCGGTTATTTTAAGTGAGGTTACTTGAATCTGCTCTAACAATCCGCCCTGCAAATCAAGCATATTAAGTTTCAGCACCATGCCTGAATCTTCATCTAACCATAGCTGGTAGCTGAAGCGACTATTGTCGCGGCTAACGATACGTATTTGTTGAGCGGGTCTACCTGCAACGCGAGCTCTGCCCACAGAGACAAATTCATAACCGCTTTTTAATCTATCAGGATGATGAAGCAGTTCGCTGGGGATAGGCCCATTGATAAACTCAGAACGAAGACTATAAGGCGATACATCAGGCTCAAACACACTCACAATACCATCAACGCGAATTTGCTCGCGGCCTGGCCCATTTTGTAAATTGAGCTGTTCCATACTGGTGCCATCCTCTAGCACACCATGACGCCATAAAAAGGGAATGGTTTCGCGGCCCGCTCGACTTTGAACAAAAGCAACTTCAAAGTTTTGGGTTTTCACCACTTCACTTAATTGCATAAGCCAATCTGACGTTGTTTGAGGATGGGGATTCACGACAACTACATCAGTGGCTTGAGGTACTGATTGAGGTGCTGCCTGGCCCGAAGTTTGTGAAGCATCTGCTGTTGAGGTCAACGTTGACGGTGACGTTTCAGCGCGTTCTGAAAATGTATTTTGCACAGATTCGTTTTCTCGCGCTGCGGCGCTAAACGATAAACCTAAAGACACTATAAGGGCATAGGTCATGTCTTTGATGAAGGCACGAAGACGAATACTTACTTTTACGTGGGCTAAAAACACGCGTACCAGCACTAAAAGCGCTGGTACGTTATTACGATAATCTATTTTCATTAAACGATATTCTTATTAAGCGTCGTATGAACTGCTTACGGGCGGTTATCTGCACTCGCCTCGGCATCGTCAGTTTCAGATTCTTGCGCTTGTTTCAATTTAACTTGCTGCTCGTGGTCGGCAATAAGTGCATTGATTTTGCGCTTTTTCTCTAATACTTCGTTCATGTCATTGCGAGGCAATGCGCGAGTTTGCTCTAAGCTAACTGGCGCTAAACCACCCTGCGGCCCTGCCGTAGGTGCTGTCATGAAAGGCTCTGTAGGCGCAGGTTGATTAAAGTGCTGAACACCTAAAATCACGGCTACCGCAACCGATGCAGCAACGGCAAACTGGCCAGACTGTTTTGCAAAAGGAGCTACACCGCCAAGAACTACGCTGCCGAGTACTGGAATTGAACGCCAACGTGAAGCTTTTGGCGCGACAATAGCAGGCTCATTTTCAAGCGCGGCCGCAACACTGGCAGTAATATCTAACTGCGGTGCAACACTGGCTTCTTTGCGCATTGCGCCCCTAATAACATGGTAGCGTTGCCATTTGGCCTGCAATTCTTCATCTTGCTTAATCGCATCAATGATTGCATCGCCATCTATTTCGCCATCCATGAAAGCGGACAAATTTTCTTGCTGTTGCGTCATAAATTCATTTCCTGATCAACTGTGATCAATTAATACCCTAACACAGCTGTTAGTCTGCTCAATATAATGAAAGTTCATTTTCATTATATTTAATTTTCTAACAATGGCTGAATCACTTTATCGATAGCCTCTCGCGCTCGGAAAATTCGTGAACGAACGGTACCTACTGGGCACGCCATCACATTTGCAATTTCCTCATAACTTAGCCCTTCTATTTCACGAAGGGTTATCGCCATGCGAAGGTCATCAGGTAACTTTTCCACCACTTTAAATAAGGTTTCTTCAATTTCATCCGTTAACAAACTACGTTCTGGCGTGGATTGCTCTTTAAGCGCATCACTGCCTTCGTAAAAGTCTGCTTCGTCTGCGTCGACATCACTAGCGGGTGGCTTTCTTCCTTGCGCAACAAGATAGTTTTTAGCACTGTTTACCGCGATACGGTACAACCAAGTGTAAAACGCACTGTCACCACGAAAGTTTGGTAATGCCCGATAAGCTTTTATAAACGCTTCTTGGGTAACATCAGCCACATCACCGCTGTTTTTTACATAGCGCGATACCAAATGCATGACTTTATGCTGATAGCGAGTTACCAGTAAGTTAAATGCATTTTTATCGCCACGCTGTACTTTTTCGACCAATTGTTGGTCGGTTATCTGCTCGCTCATTCGAGCCATTACTCCTACTTCAACTACCCAATAGCTCTAACAAGCATTGATATAGACGCACACTGTTGCAAAAAGTTCGGTGTAAGCATTAAAAATAGTTAAAAATGCTGAGACAAAGCCATCTGGATCATTGTGTTTTGCCACTCATCCTTTAGACTTGCCGAACCTTTGCTCGTTTAATATATACAAAAATACATGAAATCAGTGTCATCTTCACTAACTTCCACATCAAATTCCATTGAACATCGATGTGATGTACTGATTATAGGTAGCGGCGCCGCGGGGCTTAGCCTTGCACTTAGGCTTGCCGACCACTGTCAGGTTATTGTGCTCAGCAAGAGCGATCGTAATGAAGGGTCTACCCGGTATGCCCAAGGCGGCATTGCTGCGGTGTTCGATGAGCAAGACTCTATCGATGCTCATGTGCAAGATACGTTAAAAGCGGGCGGCGACTTATGTGATGAGCCTGCCGTACGCTTTACTACCGAACGAGCAAAAGAAGCGCTAAGCTGGCTTATTGGTTACGGTGTGCCCTTTGATACCGAAACAACGGAGTCTGGTGAAGAACGTTTCCACCTTACCCGCGAAGGTGGGCATAGTCACAGACGCATTCTTCACGCCGCCGATGCCACCGGTGAAGCGCTGCAAATAACATTAAATGATGCTGTCTCTGCTCACCCTAACATTCACGTTTTTGAACGTTACAACGCTATCGACCTTATTCCATCGAAGGATGATAAAAAGCGGGTTATTGGTGCGTATGTATGGAACCGCCAACAAGAGCATGTTGAAGTGATTCGCGCGCCCTTTATCTCACTAGCGACGGGCGGTGGAAGCAAGGTATACCAATATACCTCTAACCCAGATGTATCAAGCGGTGACGGTATTGCAATGGCGTGGCGAGCGGGTTGTCGTGTTGCCAATATGGAATTTAATCAATTCCACCCTACGTGTTTATTCCACCCGCAAGCCCGAAACTTTCTTATTACCGAAGCACTTCGTGGTGAAGGCGCGAACTTATGTCACGCCGATGGCACTCGTTTCATGCACAAGTTTGACGAGCGTGGCGATTTAGCGCCTAGGGATGTGGTTGCCCGTGCCATCGATTATGAAATGAAGCGCCTTGGGGCTGACTGTATGTATTTAGATATCAGTCATAAGCCTGCTGACTTTATTGTTAAACACTTTCCAAATATCTATCGTAAATGCCGCTCATTAGGCATAGATATCACCCGAGAGCCTATTCCAGTGGTGCCCGCAGCCCATTATAGCTGCGGCGGTGTGGTAACCGACTTTAATGGAAAAACAGATTTGGCCAATGTGTACGCGATAGGAGAAGTTGCCTATACCGGCTTACACGGCGCAAACCGCATGGCATCTAACTCGCTACTTGAATGCGTTGTATTTGCCAGTGCTGCCGCCGAGCATATTATCTCTACGTTACCTTCAGCTTCCTGTGAAGAAGCTATTTTGCCTTGGGATGAAAGTCAGGTATCAGACTCTGATGAAGAAGTTATTATTCAGCATAACTGGCACGAACTACGCCTATTTATGTGGGATTACGTAGGCATTGTTCGCACCGACAAACGGTTAGAACGCGCTATGCGGCGGATAAACTTGCTGGAACAAGAAATTGCCGAATACTACGCACACTTTAGGGTAAGTAATAACCTTCTTGAATTAAGGAACTTGGTTACCGTAGCTGAATTGATTGTGCGCTGCGCTATGCAACGAAAAGAAAGTCGGGGGCTGCACTTCAACCTAGATCATCCTGGGCAAATTGAAAATCCGACGCCTACCTTTTTGTGTCCCGAGAAAGATGCGCTACCTTCGGTGCCAGGGACACTTATTTCTTGACGGTTGGTTCTGGGTGAGTTTCACTTACCCTTAACAGCATCAGCGGTAGTTTAGAAATATGAAAAAGCCCATGTCTTAATACAGTATGTTTACTGCGCTATATTAAGACATGGGCTTTTATTTATGTGCGTACTTTAACTTGCAACATCGAATTAAAAACTGTGTTTTTCATTCAAACAATCTGCTCAAATACGCCACACTCTTTGCATGCCAATAAAACTAGCAAAGTCAGCAGGACAACATACTGACTTATGACAATAGCCTGAAGCTACAGCGTTGATACCTCTGCATCCAGATGTACTTGCTGATCATCACTGCTGGTAATCTCCAGAATGGAGCGGTCTTCATCTCGGCACATTTGATAGATATTAATGCTGCAAGGCAACATAACGGGTCGTCTAAAACGACAAACCACATCTGAAATATGCTGACCATCCGATACGGGTACAAATGATAACGCGCGGGCAAGTGTCCACATTCCATGGGCAATTGGGCGTTTAAAACCAAACGCTTTGGCACTTAGTCCAAATAAATGAATGGGGTTATAGTCGCCAGAAATTTTCGCGTAGCGTCGGCCGGTGTCCGACGTAACATCGAGCTCTGCAAGCAAGCTTTTAGGGCTATCGACACAGCTTTCAGTGGTATCTTGCAGCGGAGCTCTAGGTGCCACGTGTACCGCTTTCACCTTCACCAAGTAGCTACTGATTGCTTTGTAAACACAGCGCCCTTGTTGAAAAGCGTCTAAGGAAACATCAACTTCCCAGCCACGCGAGTGCGGTCTAACATCGCTGAATCGCACGCGGCATTCAAACGTCTCGCTTAAATCGCATTCCTCTAGCACTTCTACACGATTGGCAGCATGTATTAATCCTAGCAAAGGAAACGGGCTTTTCTTATCAAGCAAACACTGCATTTGAAGGGGCAAAGACAGCATTTGCAGATACAAAGGATGCATGGTTGCTGCATCTGGCCACGCCACTTCTTGACAGAACGCACCGTAGTGTTTGTTATCAATATTAATCTGCTTAGTGTAAATGCGAGGCGGTAATGTGGGTGGTTTGAATTGCATTAACTGTCGGGTATCGACACGTTTAAACAAAGCTTTTGCATACTCACGAAACATCAATGTTATTCCTTGTTTGGCCTGCTCCTTGAGCGAAGATTATTGCTCGGCAAAGCCGCCGATAATCTGCCTCAGAGCATTCACCTTTTAATACCCAGCGTACATGCTCGTAATACGGCTGGTACCATTTTCGCGCAGTTCGTTCCACATTTAGGGTTAGACCCCATGGCAACAATAATGACGATTTATGAAGATTCACCGCTGGCGAATAAACCTCTTCACCCGATACCATCAACGCCCGCAATGAACCATCGTCTGTAAGCGTGTAAACATCGTTAGATGGCGCCGCTGTCGGTTTGCTTAATTTACGCCATGCATTCCGGCAAAACGCTATGTACATCAGCACACATATAGGCGTGCACATCAGCGCGCACAACCAAAGCCAACTTGGACTTATCCAAGTCCATACGGCTTCGGGTAAATTTACAATACTGAAACCTAAAGCAGCAATAAGAATTAGCATTCCTACTGCATGTCTCCATGGCGAGTAAGTGAGTTTAACCCTGTACTTTGACACGATTAACGATAGTAGACACCATACCAGCAAGTTCTGGATCTTGGCATTGTTGATGGCCCATAAACCATGCAAACAAGTCCGGGTCGTCGCTGGTAAGTAAGCGTTCAAATATTTCTTGTTGTTCGTAATCTAGCGAGTCGAAGGCTTCATCAACAAAAGGCATGAGTAACACATCAAGTTCTAACATCCCTCTGCGGCATGCCCACTTTAATCTAGCGCGTCTTTTTGGCTCAAACATATATTCACATTCTTAATTATTGTTTTAACACTATCATCATATTACCACGGTGAAGGGCGAAGGATCACTGCCCTTTTAGACAGAAACCTGCTTCAATAGTGTCTGGTGATACACGAATTCCCCTCAAAATGTGATAATCTCAAGGCTTACCCTTGATAAAGCGCGCAAACCCCTCACCTACTACATTATAAATTCTTCATTCGGAATCTTTGATGACAGCGTTAACGACTCTTTCTGATTTACCTTCGCACTATGCAATTAAGTTAAAAGACAACATGCTAATAAAGCTGGAAGGCGAGCAAGCTGATAGCTACCTGCATGGACAAGTGACGGTTAACGTCAACGCCTTAGATGAGAATACGGTAAGGCATTGTGCCCATTGCGATAATAAAGGAAAGACTTGGTCTGTTTCTTTTGTGGGTCGTCATGAAAATGCTATTTTCATGCTAACCAACAAAGACTCTGGTGCTCACTCCCTTGCTCAACTGAATAAGTACGGTGTGTTTTCAAAGGTAGATATAACCGATGAATCAAATCAGTACACGCAATTCTTCTTAGGTGAAAACCTAGGGCAAATGTTGCTTGCCAGCTATTTTGACACCCTTCCTAGTGAGCCATTAACCAGTGTACATAGTGACGCAGGGTGGGTATTTAAAAGTGATACTCAACGCGCTGCTTATTTTGTGGTACTGAATTCCTCCTTAGTCGCTGAGTTTGAGCAAAAAGTTAAAGATACTAACGGCGCCATTTTTGAACAAAATGTATACGATGCTATTATGATAGAAAGTGCGATACCTTCTATTCAGGAAACCGGCATCAGTGAGTACGTTCCCCAAATGATGAACGTACAGGCACTCAACGGTATCGATTTTGACAAAGGCTGCTATATGGGCCAGGAAGTAGTTGCTCGCACTCGATTTTTAGGTAAGAACAAGCGTGCAGCTTATAGTTTCTCAGTGCCAAAAGCGTTTCACATCAACGCTGGCGATACGCTAGAAAAGCAATTGGGCGAGAACTGGCGTCGCGCTGGCATGGTCATTCGAAAAGCTGAACTTAGTGAACAAACCTGGTTTATGGCCGTGCTTTCAAACGATACCACTGAGCAAGATATTCATCGCCTAGCTGATCAAGTTGAAATTACCTGCTACCCTAGCCCCTTACCGTACAGCATTGAGCAGGCAAAGAGCTCACTGGTGAAAAACCGTAAATAAGCATTAAACAAACTTATAACCATCGCCCAGCAGGGCAAAACTACAGGACAAATTATGACTATAACCTCTGACAGCGTTGTCACCCTTCACTACACCGTTTCAACCGAAGACGGTACCGAGCTTGATTCTTCAGCCGGTAAGGAGCCGCTTGTAGTGCTTCAAGGGCGCCGCTTTCTTATTGAGGGACTAGAGGACGCATTGATAGGGAAAGAAAAAGGCGAAAAGTTCAACTTGTCTGTTGAGCCGGAGAAAGCCTACGGTGAACGTATTGATGAACTCGTTCAGCGCGTACCTAGTTCAATGTTTGAAGGCATGGACGTTGAAGTTGGCATGTCTTTTCGTGCAACCACACCTGAAGGTGAGCAATCGGTCATTATAATCGAAACATCTGATGATGAAGTGGTGGTAGACGGTAACCACCCACTTGCAGGTATTCCGCTTACGTTTGATGTTGAAGTGGTAGATGTACGCGACGCTACTGCTGAAGAGTTAGAGCATGGCCATGCCCATACGCCAGGCGGCTGTGGTCACGATCACTAAGTTACCTTACTACGGTAAGTGTAATACTGACTAAAAAGGGAGCCTAAGGCTCCCTTTTTTGATATTAGCGCTAACGCTACATACGCTAACGTTAAGCAAGGATGCAACGCTAGGTTTTATCTTTAGTCAGTTACGACTATTTATAGTGCATCTTCGTTTTGCTCACCAGTACGAATTCGTACCGCTGATTCAACGTTGAATACGAATATTTTGCCGTCACCAATTTTGCCTGTCTTTGCTGAGTTTTCGATGGCTTCAATCGCCTGCTCTACTCGTTCATCATCAAGCACTAGCTCAATCTTAATTTTAGGCAGAAAATCCACTTGATATTCGGCACCGCGATAAAGCTCCGTATGTCCTTTTTGTCGCCCGAAGCCTTTAACTTCAGACACTGTCATTCCAGCAATACCAACTTCGGCTAATGCTTCCCTTACATCGTCCATCTTGAACGGTTTGACTATCGCTTCAATCTTTTTCATGGTAACTACTCATCATAAATGGTTGGAATAGGTACGCGCTTGTGCTGAGTACGCTGATAAATGTACAGCAACTTTTCATCTACCTCGGCAGAAACTGATTTACCTTCTAAGAAGTCATCAATTTGATCGTACGTCATGCCAAGGGCCTGTTCATCAGCTTTTTGCGGCGCGAGAGTTTCGAGATCGGCGGTGGGCGCTTTAGTGATAACGGTTTGAGGTGCACCTAAATGCGAGGCCAGTTGTCGAACTTGGCGTTTACTCAACCCAAACAAAGGCGCTAAATCGCACGCTCCATCGCCATACTTTGTATAAAAACCGGTAATATTTTCAGCTGAATGGTCTGTGCCTAACACGAGTCCATCGACCATTCCGGCAATTTCATACTGAATCACCATACGGGTTCGTGCTTTTACATTACCTTTAACAAAGTCACACTTTGCTTCACTTTCAGGTAATAAACCAGCGCTTGATAATGATTCAGTGGTAGCAGCATGAATAGCATCTGCCCCGGGCTGCACATTCACCGTTACGGAATGGGAAGGGTCAATAAAGTCTATCGACAATTGAGCATCAGCTTCGTCGGCCTGTGTTTGATAAGGTAAACGGACGGCGACAAACTGAAAATTTTCGTGCTTTTCTTGGTTTAACTCATTTACTGCTAACTGGGCTAATTTGCCCAACGTACAAGAATCGATACCGCCACTAATGCCTAGCACCAGTGAATTTAAACCTGACGTAAGAAGCTGCTTTTTAATGAAAGCCACTCGACGAGTAACTTCAAATGCCACATCAATTTCAGGCAGCACTTTCATTTCTTCAATAACTGCTTGTTTTTGCATTATAATGTCCAATTAGTGAGTGGGCGTCCTGATACCTGAGTTTACGATAAACTTGCCTTAGATGTTAGTGGTAAAAGAATTCAAACTTCATTAATCACTAAAATTCGTTGCTTTTTGTATCTTAGGGCATGCCTACACGCCTTTTTTTATACCCATTTCAAGGCAAATTGGTTTACCTTGGATGTTCCCGCGCGTTTGTATCTATTGTTGTAAATTTAGAGGCTAACGTTATTATCAGTATTAAACTAACTTAGTAAATAAATATCAGTGAAAACAAAGTCTTCTAGCGCTATGCGTCTTCAGTTCGGCCTGACTCTTTTAGAGATGCTAATTACGGTAGCCATTTTGGCAATCTTAGTAGGGGTTGTTGCCCCATCTATTAATAGTATTTTAGTCAAAAATAGAGTAACCGGCGACATCAATACGTTAAGCGCGATAGCACAGCAAGCTAGGTTTAGTGCCGTTAATGAACAGTTTGACGTAATACTTTGCCCTACTACGAATTACGATACGTGTGTAAGCGACTGGGCCAACGCCAAGATGGTCTTTATTGATGAGAATACAAATGGAAGCAGAGACAGTAGTGAAGCCCTTATTGCCAGCAGCGATCCGCTAAATTCAGGTAATACAATCAGTGGCATTTCGGGAGCTATTTCTTTTTCTGAACAAGGCAGTATTAGCACTAGTGCAACCATTACCATTTGCCCTAGCAGCAAAGATGCCTCGTATGCTTCTGCCCTCTTATTATCACTTTTCGGTAGAATATCTGTAGCCATCGACAGTGACGATGATGGCGTTAATGAAGATTTATCTGGCACTGCCCTTACTTGCCCCTAATGCCTTGCTGCGGTGTTCTTTAGCGGCAAAATAATGATACCTCATATCAAAGACAGGCTACCTTCCCCAACACCCATGAGGTAAATTCTCGTGAGGGGTGATGGTCAGCAACCGACAAGGATTAGATTTATCCAAAAAGCCTAGAGACGCTACAATGCTATAATTTCCATCCTTAGATTCGCTGTATGTCAGTGTAACGCCGTCTATATTGGGTGCTGGCAACCCACTAAGTCCCGAGTATTTACCTTCACTCAACCAGTACCTTTCTTGCTTTATTTGCAAAGAAAGTAAATAGCTAATGGTTTCATGCTTATTCGCAAGCGCGATGGTTGATGAGTAGCTAGGAATGGCAAACATAGAAACAATACCCACAATCGCAACAGCGACCAAAAGCTCGATTAATGTAATACCCCACATTTTGATTAAATTGATTTTCCCTTCCATGGTACAGCAGCCCTCTAGTTGTTGATTCGTTATGCTGTAAACCTAACAGCAAACAAACGACAAATAACCGGACTAAGGCATGGTTTTAAACAAAGTAGATGGATTTTCATTGTTAGAGATACTAGTGGTGCTTTGCATTGTGGTCATTATTAGTGCTTTAGCCGTGCCCTCTTTTGTTGAATGGCGACAAGCAAACGCTATAAAAAGTGCATTAAAGCATACCGCAGACATCGCAAAGTACGCCCGTACGCTTTCTATCTCTGAGCGAAAGCCAGTTACTTTGGTTGTCGACGCTTCAGCGAATCATTGCATCAGTATAACGTCAGCGAGTGACTGCGATTGCAGTGCAGCAAGCAGTTGCCACGTTTTTAGCCAGCAGAAGCGGCTTGTTATGCAAAACTATCATGCCGTCATTGCGAGTCCTGCCAATAAAAAATCGTTACTGACATTCGATGGAACGCATGGAATGAGCTTCGGCAGCGCAATGACAGTAAGCATAACTAACGCTCGATATACCGGTAAAGTTATCATTAATAATCTTGGCCGGGTACGGTATTGCACGTCCACCGCATTAGAGGGGATTCCTCTATGTTAAGGTTATCTGGCATTAGCCTGGTAGAGCTCACTATAACCATGGCAATTAGTACAACATTGGTGCTTTTTTCTACCATGGGGGCGGCTACTATTTCAAAAGAACTCGGTTATTTTCAACAACAATTAGCACTGCAAAGTGAGTTACGACTTATTAGTCACTCGCTTTCTTTACAACTACAGCGGGCAGGATACGTAGCTCGCCCTTTTGAAGAAATTTTTGCCAACAGCGCATTACTACCGCCCGCTATTAATATCAGCCATCATCCGCTAGAAGTTGAGAATTCCTGTGTCTTATTTTCTTATGATAAAAATACTGATGGCGATATTAGCCAAGAAAACCCCGCCGAATTGTTAGGCTTTCGATTGCGCAACAAAGCCCTTGAGTACCGTGTAGCCAGTAAAAGTTGCGAGCAAGGTGGATGGCATGATCTAACCGACACATCAGAATTACACGTCACCCAATTCACTATTTCTTTGCACGGTGAGGTAAACCATGCCCCTGTTTACAAGATTAAGCTGGCTGTGCAAAGCAAAGCGTCTGCACAGCTTACCGCCGCGCAACATCTGCATATACGAGTTGCCAATGCGATGTAGCACTGATTATTTTTCATTATGTTCACCCGCTACACCCTCACTAGCTACAGTCTCATTAGCTACACCCTCACTAGCTACTATGGGTGGTAAAGGGTCGATTCGCATAAAAGGCGCCGTATTATTGAGCATAGTGGGTATACTGCTGAGCTTAATAACACTGGCACTTTGGGCAACCAGCTCACTCCTTACAAGCGAGTTTCAAGCCAGTAAGCGCAGCATTGCTTATAACGAAGTGATGAATGTATTGCACAACGACGTAACCCAGTTAACCGAACAGCTGCGTACTAGCGAAGATTGGCAGCAAACCGCGAGTTTATTCACCCGCGCATCTGTGTCAGCAACCCACTATGTAGGAAGTGATTCACAACATTTAACCTTGTTTTCAGTGGCCATGACTCACCGTGTAACGTCACTGTTCATTAGACAAGATTTTTTACGCCACCCCGCTATAGTTCGTCTTCCTGCCACCGGCGTAGCCACAGGTGCGACTAACAATATACTTCCTCATCTATTTGAACGTCACCACAGTGATTTTACGCCAATGCATTTTCCAGAACCTCGCATAACAGATAACTGCGAAGGCCTTACCCACCACCTTGTGTTTTGGGTGCGTGGTTCCTGCCATATTTCGGGCAGTGAAACCATAGGGTCAGCGAGTCACCCTGTTTTACTTGTAGTAGAAAAGGGAGATTTCACCCTTGATGTCCATGCCCAAATTTACGGGTTAGTGGTGATATTAAGCGAAACCAGTGCGCCTGCGGGTTCTTCGGCCTCTGCTACCTCTTCAGCCATCCCTATCGCCACTGCCTCCCCTGTCGCCACTATCGCCTCTTCGGCCAAGCTTGTAGGCGCGATGGTAAGCAATGAAGACGTCACTAGGGTTTTCCATGGGCACATCGATTTCAATCTAAGCGTATTACGCGCCCTTCAACAATCTAGCGGTTTGCAAAAGATGCAACCTATCCCCGGGAGTTGGCATGACTTTAATTAAAAAGACCCAAGGGTTTTCGCTCATAGAGGTAATGATTGCATCAGGACTCTTTGCACTCACCTTTACCGCAGGCCTTAAGCTTTATCAGCAAATATATGGACAATGGCAGCAACTAAACAAGGTGCAGCAAGCACAGCATCAGCTTGAAACCGACCAAACTAATTTACTAATAAATGTGAATACGAATCAGGATGCATATACCACCATTACCTCCTCGTCTACCACAAGCGGGTTAAAAGCCGTGACCTTAGTCGAAGTTGTAGAACCTTTACCCAAGTTAAACTATACAGATGAAGCTGTAATTACCGATAAAACCCATACCGAAAATACGCTTAGTGAAGGGAATGAAACGACAACTGAAGAAATAAATGCAGAAGAGGCGCCTGATGACGCGCAAGAACTTATCGAAAAAGTAAAAACTGAAAGCCAAGCTATTAACTTAACATTGACGGTTGTAGTGGCACCGCCGTATCAATCCCATTGGCAAGATGTGATGAGCATGGGGCCGCTAGTGCCGTCAATGCCTCTTTCACCCGCAACGCCTTAGCTTGCTAACAAGACCAGCAATACTCGCCTGCCGCCAGCGAACCATTATTGTTTACGTCCCAGCCTTTGCGGCCATCACTAAAATAAAACAGCGCGCCATCAGCAGCCTGCGCAGTACCGCTTACTGGCGTTGCTTTTAATTGGTAACTGGTTGCATCGGCAGACACTATGGTGAGGTTGTAGCGTTTATTCGCCGCCGCTTCGGTTGAGGGAGAGTAAGTAGCAAATATGGTTGGTGCCCCCGTATTTCCGCCACCTGCGCCCGCACCTTGGTAACTAAAAGAGCCACTATGATGACGTTCCATTGCAGCAGCAAATGCCAGCATGTCTGCTTGCGCCGAGCCTCTATATCCATCTGTCATAAAAGACTGATATGACGGGTAAGCAATACTGGCAAGAATGCCAACAATGGCCACCACTATCATTAATTCAATAAGGGAGAAGCCTTTGTTTTTTTTGTTACTACTAATCACTGAGATGTATCCTCTCGCTCAGTTTCGGAATGCCAACTGCCTCGTTGTATTCGCTCAAACTTGCCGTAAATATTTTGCGCTAAGCACTCAAACGCTGAACCGCAATCCTCTTCGTTGCCATCATCGTCGACACTGATAACAGTAGATGCACACTCGGTACCAAGGCACACCACGGGGCTGGTTATATCTTCAATAAGAATTTTAGTCTCTGGTGCTATCCCTGTTTGCTGTAACTCTACTGATCTGTCAGAACTATCGAGTTCGCCATTATTATTAAGGTCTGATACGGCATTAGCATTGAATAAATTAACGAGATAAGCGCGGCTATTACCAGACGGCGGCGCACACAAACTGGTGCTACTTACCGCAGGCACATATGTAGTAAAGAATATTTTGTAATCTACTATTAAAGGTGACGCTAATACTTTTTCGCCATCGGTAGTCAGCTCTATATACCACCCCGCTTTATTCGCAAAGCTTGATGCTGCTACACCTTGCTCGCCTTCATCGCTACTGGTGAGCAAATGTTCGGTAGCATTATATAAATCTGACTCAGATACCGTACTCATGAAGGTAAATTGACCACTCGCATCGCGATTAAATACCCCCTCGTCTTTTAGCATATAAAAATTGTCTTCAACTGTGACATCAAGCGGTGATGCTCGCCATCCACTGCCCATTGCCACGGCATAATATAACTCGTCACCCAGCGCGACTTCCGATACATCAGGACCATAGTAAAAACGGCGGTTAGTTTCAGCGGTGTCTCCAGCAAAATCTGCCAACCTAGCGCCTTTTACAAAGTTGCTGCCCGACTCGCCATTATAAATGTCCATACGGAACAGCTGCCCCCCCATGTCACCTACATACATATGATCAGCAAAGCCATCGTTGTCTCTGTCAATAACAGATATACGACCTGGTATACTGTAGTTCATATCAACTAGATTCAAATCTGCATCAGCATTACTGGCGTGCCAAAGTAAGCTTCCAGTGTCGGCATCGAACATATATACCGCATTTCCAACAGCATCAGCACTTCTTACTGATTTATCATCTTGCGAGTCATCGTAACCGCCGCCGATGATCATGACATTTTTCTCTTGGGTGCCGTAGCGCACTTTTGTAATAGTGGGGCGCGACCATGTTTGGGCTAATTTCTCGAGACCCGTGGTGCCACCTTCAATCACAAACTTAATGGTTGGCGAGGTCTTCTGAGTTATATCAAACACATAATAGTTCCGGCCACCTCGACGCATCCCTAAATACAAGTAAGTTGATGTGCCTACTGTGCGTAACACCATCTCGCCGTCTAAGCCATAAACGTGATTAAACGTAGAGATATCTTCATAAAAGTGGTGCAAGTTAGGCAGCAACGCTTTAGGCATAATGCCGAAGTTTTCTTCGCCGGTTTCTGCATCAAACGAATGCAGCATACCTTGGTTTGTGGCAACCAGTATGGCTGAATCTGTACTACCGTAATTGACCACTACAGGCTGTGAATGAATGGGGTCGCCCATTTGAAGCCTATAGTCAGTAGTATCACCATCGCCATCATTATCTTTGACATCTACGCCCCGTGCCCATTTAAGCAACACTTCGCGAAGCTCTTCTGCATCAAGCTCATCATCTACACCTAATAATGCTGTCGTAATATCACTGTTGTCTTCATGCAGTTCGTTACTAGATTGAACAATATTTCCAGCACCATCGAAAACATACAAATTACGGTTAGAGGTCATTTTACTCGCGGTACCGCCCTCTCGAACATCACTACCATCTGCAAGGGTCGACCAGTAGCTATGAGAGGTATCCTTAAAGAACCCCGTATCACCATCGACAGCAACCAATGCGTTTTGATCTAAAATATTCTCACCATCTAATCGGTAACGTTTAAGGTTGCCTGGCCAGATAGCACCTTCACTGGGCTTAAACAACGCAAAGTAGAGTTCGTCGTTATGAGTCAAGCGATTAAGTTGATTCACCGCTACACCGGGTGATACAAAGGTTGAATTAACATCTTTTACAGAGCGTAGAATAGTGTTGAATGCCTCAAGCAGTTCAGTGCTGTCATCGGCTTGATAGAACCCACCACCACTTTGCACCGCCAGCTGGTTTAAGAAGTTGTTGGCAGTACTATTCGCCGCAAATCCTATCGTATGGGTGATCACGCGACGTCCAATAACCGACGTATCGGAGTCACTGACATTTTTAACCAGATTTAAACCACACTTTTCGCCGCCACTACCGGTACAGCTTTCACCTAGTAATGATTCGATGAGGGATACACTGTGGTTATTGTTTGCTTCACCATCTGAAAGTAAAACAATGTGGTTGTTGGTCTGGCACTGTAAATCACTTACCGGTGATATATAGGTTGCCCCGCTAGGGATATATTCATTAATACAGTCGCTATCAGATAGGTTGTCATCGGAACACCCATTGGGTTGAACCGCATCTGCGCCCAAATAAGAACTTCTATGACTGACTCGCGTATTCTTCCTCACCGTGTTTGAAACATTATAATTACCACGGGTTAGACCGTAATCAACATCTCTGCCGCCGTAATAGTTTACAGCTTCGTAAAGGGTATCTACGATGGGTGTATAACCACTGGCAGTAAGCTCATCCACTTTACTAACTAGGTGTTCTCTTACTGTCGATGTCTGCCCAGGCGAAGCTGAACCATTGAACTTAACCACTAATTTAGCTGCAGATGACTGGGAGCCACTGTAGGTATACGCACCTCGATAACCAGTAAAGTCACTAAATACAAACGCCATCGCATTACCGGATTGCCAGCCCGATCTATCTACAATCTCTTTAACTACACCAGATATATCCGGTGAAGCGTAATCGTTACCCGATGAGAACGAGCCCATGTTCCAGGTTACACCCGACGTTTTGCCAATATTTCTAAGCAAATAACGATTGCCTGAGGAGAAGTCGTCAGCATCATTATCTGCAACACCGCGGATTAACATGCTCGAGTTATTAGTGTTGTAGCTGCTATACGCGGTAAGTTCTATATAAGCTTCGGAAATTTCAGCGCCTTGAGGGATGTTTACATTTTGAAATCGAACCCCGATATAACTGTTGTAGCTGCCTGAGAAAGTAAGCTCTGATCCTGTATTCTCATACCCGTTGTTGTTTTCTTCTATGTTGTCGTTAGAACGGCTAACCTGGTAAACACTTTCACCACTGATACAACCTGTAGCGGTTGCATCATCATAAGACACTACTAATTGCGGCGACCCGGTTTGTCCAGAATCAAATGCACGGGCTTCACGGCTGCTAGCAGCATCTGAACTTGTGCCTTCTATGAGAATATTGAGGTCGTCCCCCCCACACCACTGTGGCAAATCTACAATTTCTTGAATAACCGATGAGATATCGGGCGTGGCAATGATCTCATCAGCAGATGGAAAGTCATTATTACTTATCCATTCAACTTCTGACGCGGTTTTCGTTCTTGAAGAAAGGTTATTATATGCCGTGGAAAATTCCGTGCTAGTGGCTGACGCCTCGCCGCTTATGGTGAGTGTGGTGCCTGCTATATTAAATTTTTCTGACGTAAAACGAAGGTGCGCACTCACTATCGTGGCCCCCTGAGGAATATTCATCTCAGTAAAACGCATTCCTGATGTGACTACATTTGTGCCTAAACTCAATACTAGGTCATTAGCCGTAGTATTTACCGTCCCGTTGATTTCTGATGCGTCGTGACTACTTGCGCCTATTGATGTGATGAGTTCCGGTTGAATGGCGTCATCAATTCCGCTTACTGGGAAAAGTATAGGGCCGCCATAGTCTGAGAAACGCATAAGGCCTGCATCTATATTAGTGGCTGAGGTTAACGCCTCTTTAAGGGCATTTTGTACTCTTAGAATACGGGATTGGCCGGTACCATCTTTGCCCGTCATACTGCCGGAGGTGTCCATGATAAAAAGTACATTTGGATTATACGTTGCCGACTCTGAGGCCGTGCCTAAGTAGATATCCAAATCATCACCGACAGCGGAAAAGCCAATGCAAGAAAACATCACTACCGAGACAAAAAAACTACTTACGCGTTTCATAATTATTACTCTTTTTATTGTGATGCAGGGCCAAACACTGATGCCGCTAGGGAGTTCGCAACCACCGTAGATTTACTACCTACTTTGCCGCAGCCTCTAATAATAAACACGTGGCAATTTACGTTACTACCGCCAATCACGTTGCTTGAGCCACGACACGCTTGCTCTCTTACAAACGCAGTACGAGACCAGCTCTTGGTACTGGCCATGGTTTGATAAGTACCATTTGTTGTGTGTTCACTGCCCCATGAAAGACCACTTTCGGTCATGTACCTATCAGTCCATTCATTTTGATCGAAGCAGCTCATTGCTTCTGTTTCTGGATCGTAGGGATCAAGCTGTCGTGCCGCAGAAAGAGGATCTACTTTAGTGTCATCTTGCAATAGTGACTCATCCTCTGACTCAAAAAACACCCCCGCAATAGCCGCTTCTGCCGCGTCGAATGCTAACCCACTCTGCTGCATCGACATGGCCATTTTAGACTGGGACAAACTGCTGGTTACCGCGCTTACGCCTAAAATAGTGAGTGAGAGCAGCACTAACAATGCAAACACCATTACCAATCCACGCTGTTTCATTGAATGCTCCTAACAAAGTTTTTCATATTTCGAAGTGACACGGTTTTAGTAAAAACCTGATAATAATGGCTCGAGTCTAGCGTGACTTGATTCTCGTTGAGTAAGGCAAATGTAGGGGCTGAGGTTTGCTGCACTTGGTTTTGATAGCTTTTAAGTAAGATAGCCCAACGCAGCGCAACCACCTGTTGATTCTGTGCTCGTAGCACTGCCAACCTATCTGCCGTCACATAGGTTATCGCTTGCCCATTGGAATTCTCAGCAACATCGCTGACGCCATATTGAAGTTGGAAGTTACTGACATTGTCTAGCAAGGTCACAGTATTCGGTGAAACCGATTGTGTTTTAAGTCCCCGTAATACTCGACCGTCGTAGCCTGTGCATCTAAATTCATTGCCGCTAACGTAGTATCGGTTTACCACATGAAATTCATCATCGGCGGCATAACCATGTTTACTGCCCGTACAATCTGCAAGCGCAAGTAAACTCACCACTAACTCATCACTTGCGCCACTCGATGCTTGCGTGCTCCCGAGCGTGGTATTTGAGGAAAAGTCTCCGGCCAATCCAATCGGCCTATTTTCAATAAATCCAGCCTCAGCCACTGTATCAACTGAATCATCGATAGAAGCAACAATAGTGTCGTAGCGACCAATTTCGTAAAATTCATTACTGAGCCGACTTGTTATAAAACGTCCAGACTCCTGAACCTGTGCCACCGCTTGATTAAGCTTATTCGTTACACTACTGCTCACCAATACCTGAATGATAGCGCCAGATATTACCAACCCTAACGCTAAGGAAATCATTAACTCTACAAGAGAAAACCCCTGCGCACGCTTCACAAGGTTAAATCCTTTATCACGCAGGCATTACTGTCTGATTCATTCGGATTACAACGCGTATTTAAGGTATATGATTGATTACCTGCTGATGCTACCGGCCACGCTAGAATAACTTGCAATCGTGAGCCCGCACTGCAACTGTAAACATCCGCGACGTTATTATCTGCACAGGTTAACGATAAGGTGGTCTGAGGGTTAGTTTGCACTGCTGCGCATGAAAGTGCCCAGCCATCGTATTTCGCCATATCCTGTTCGTTGCAGGTGGCCGTTTCGCAATTAGGCACCCCAGTAGGGCGACTCAAACAAAAACATTTGTATGGGTGAGTAGAACCTGAACAACTAAGCCCGTTGAAATTGTAATTACTAGCACTAAAATATTGGTTGTTGACCACAATGCCATCCCCTACCGTTGCCACGCGTGCAGCAGCACGTAAACGTTCAGCAACCTGAGCGGCAACAAATTCGCTTTGCGTACGGCTAATGGCATCTTTGTTGGCAAACGAACCGGTGAATTGAAGTGCGGCTACACCGAGTAAACCAATGGCAAGAATGAACATAGTGACAAGCACCTCTATAAGGCCAACGCCTTGTTGGTTACCTAACCCACTAGTGTTTATCGTTTGATTCATATTCCCTGCATTGCACGGTGGCATTCACGCTAAAATTTAGACACAACCTTATGTTTAGCATTCTATGCTAAAAATTTCTTGCTCAAGGTATAAGCAATCATAAAACGTATAAGATTGTATTACCATTAGACGACAGCGTAAAAAAAAGCACCGCATATCAATGCAGTGCTTTAAAATCCAACCCAATTTTTATACCTAAACGGCGTTAGCTTACTTGTTTAACTCTAAGCTCTTTGGGAACCGCGAATTCCACATTTTCTTCTCGGCCTGCACGTTCAGAGGCAGAAACCGCCCCCCATGCTTTAAGCTTATCAACCACGCCTTGCACTAGCACCTCAGGTGCTGAAGCGCCTGCAGTCACACCTATGTGCTCAACGCCTTCAAGCCAGCTTTCCTGAATGCAATTCGCATCGGCAATTAAGTGCGCTTTTGCACCAATCTTTTCAGCTAGTTCACGTAAACGATTTGAATTTGAGCTATTTTGCGCACCCACTACCAATAATACTTGGCAGTCTTGAGACAAATCCCGCACGGCGTCTTGACGATTCTGTGTGGCATAGCAAATATCGTCTTTACGAGGCCCTTGAATATCAGGGAAACGTTCACGTAATGCATCAATTACATCTGCGGTGTCATCAACTGATAACGTCGTTTGGCTACAGTAATAAAGGTTTTTGGCGTCCTTCACTTCAAGCGTCGCCACATCAGCCTCAGACTCAACAAGGTAAATTCCACCCTCATTATTACTGTATTGCCCCATCGTACCTTCTACTTCTGGGTGCCCTGCATGGCCAATCAAAATACATTCAGTGCCTGTTTTACTTGCTCGCGTCACTTCCATATGTACTTTAGTCACTAACGGACAAGTAGCATCAAATACCTTTAAACCACGATTTTCAGCTTCTTTTCTTACTGCTTGAGAAACCCCATGGGCAGAAAAAATAACAATGCAGTTATCGGGTACTTCATGCAATTCATCTACAAAAATAGCGCCACGCTCACGTAGCCCATCTACCACAAATTTATTGTGAACGACTTCATGGCGAACATAGATAGGCGGCTCAAATATTTCAAGCGCTCTTTCTACAATAGTGATGGCTCTGTCTACTCCGGCACAAAAGCCACGAGGGTTAGCGAGATGAATTTGCATAATTACTGGTCACCTTCTGGTGTAGGTGCGGCTTTCACATCAACTATTTCGACATCGAAAATAACCGTTTGCCCAGCTAATGGGTGGTTAAAGTCAACCGTGATGGAGTCGCCCGCTACACTTCTGATAATACCGGGTATTTCTGAGCCATCTGGCTGAGAAAACGCAAGAATAGCACCTTCTTGAATTTCTAAATCAGCACCAAAGCGACTTCTATCCATGTAATGGATATTGTTTGGGTTAGGCTCACCAAAGGCATCGTTCGCGGCTAACGTAAATGATTTCTTTTCACCTTTTTGAAGCCCTAACAAGCAAGCTTCAAAGTTAGGGGTAAGACTACCGTCACCCATTACCATTTTCGCAGGCTTATTGTTTACTCGGGTGCTGTCAGCGGCTGATCCATCTTCAAGTTTTAAATCAAAGTGAAGAATAACTTCGCTGTCAGAACCAATAATAAGGTTGTCGGTCATTGTGGCTCCGGTTACTGCTTTGATGTGTTGGCTGAATCGGCGCTTTTATGCTTCTCACCGTTCTTGAACATATCAATAATTAAAAGGGCTGCACCAATAAATATAGCGCTATCGGCAATATTGAAGGCAGGCCAATGCATGTTGTTTACATGAAAATCGAGAAAATCGATAACGTACCCATGCACTAAACGATCGTAAACGTTACCTAGCGCGCCACCTAA
This sequence comes from Alteromonas sp. CI.11.F.A3, assembly GCF_032925565.1. NCBI lineage: Bacteria > Pseudomonadati > Pseudomonadota > Gammaproteobacteria > Alteromonadales > Alteromonadaceae > Alteromonas > Alteromonas sp. CI.11.F.A3. Next base: position 1,742,409 of record NZ_CP136708.1, on the reverse strand, counting down.
TATAAAAGAAAAGGCAACAGGCAACAGAGTTTGGTTTTTAGGCGATTGTTTCAACCACCATAAAATAACCACACTGACAACAGTAGCGATGGCAGTAAAAAACCATCGCTGCCAGCCACCGGCACTATCAAGAAAGCTAAATGCCGCGCCATAATTATGTACGTACGTTAAATTGAAAAACGGTAATACCTCTATCGATTGATAAAGTGACATACCGCCTAATACCGCGTACTTGGTAACCTGATCTAACACGAATGCAATTAGGGTTATCCAAAGAAACCGTAAACCGGTTTCACTGAATAACTTAGGCTTGGTATCCGCCGTAGTATTAAGCATACTGACGCGTTTCCCCTTCGCCATCAATGTTAGTTACACAACGACCACATAGTTCTTCGTGCCCTTCGTGGGTGCCAACATCTTCACGATGGTGCCAACAGCGAACACATTTGTCGCCGCTTGCTTTGTTTACGCTTAACCATAGGCCTTCAACATCGGTAGCCGCAGCATTGTCTGGTGCGCTGTCTACTTTTGTCAGGTTCACTGCCGATGTAATCAATACAAAGCGCAATTCATCTTCAAGTGATGCCAAGGTGTTAAACAAAGACTCTGTAGCATACAAGTCAATCTTCGCTTCTAACGAGCCACCTAGCTGACCGTCTTTACGAGCTTGCTCCATGGCTTGGTTAGCTGCGTCTTTCACGTTTAATACCTGATGCCAAAGTTCATCGTTAAATACGTCGCTTTGGGTGAAGCTGTTAAAGCCTTCGTACCAGGTTTCGGAAAACACAAATTCACTACGCTCGCCCGGTAAAGCTTCCCAAATCTCTTGCGCTGTAAAGCTTGTGATTGGTGCCATCCAGCGAACTAACGCTTCCATAATATGGTAAAGCGCAGTTTGGCAAGAACGACGTGCATTGCCGTCTGATTTCGCCGTGTACTGTCTGTCTTTAATCACGTCTAGGTAGAAAGAACCCAACTCGATTGAGCAGAAGTGCATTAGCTTTTGCGTTACTACTAGCAAGTCATACTTTTCAAACGCTTCAACAAGTTCTTCCTGTAGCCCTTTAGCACGGGCTACAATCCAGCGGTCGAGTGCCACCATCTCTCCTTCTGGCAAAGCATCTTCTGGCACAAAGCCATTAAGGTTTGCCAATAAGAAACGTGAAGTATTACGTAGGCGACGATATGCATCAGCAGCACGTTTTAGAATTTCATCAGATACCGCAATTTCACCGCGGTAATCGGTAGAAGCAACCCATAGACGAAGAATGTCTGCGCCTAGTTTGTTCGTTACTTCTTGCGGCGCAACCACGTTACCAACCGACTTCGACATCTTTCTGCCGTGGGCATCAACGGTAAAGCCGTGGGTTAATACTTCTTTGTAAGGCGCATGGCCATGCATAGCAGTGGATGTCATAAGTGATGACATAAACCAACCACGGTGTTGGTCTGACCCTTCAAGGTACAAATCGGCGCTAGCTGGAATGTCTTCACGTTGATCAACCACAAAGTAATGCGTTACACCTGAGTCGAACCATACGTCTAGGGTATCGGTCACTTTATCGTAGTTATCGGCTTCGCTACCTAATAGTGCAGCATCGTCGATATCCCACCAAGCTTGAATGCCTTTGGTTTCAACTTCAGCGGCCACTTTTTCCATAAGTGCAACCGACTCAGGGTGAAGTTCACCGGTAAGTTTGTGCACGTATAATGGAATTGGCACACCCCATGTACGTTGGCGAGAAATACACCAATCTGGGCGGCCTTCTACCATTTTCTGGATGCGGTTTTCGCCCCACTCTGGGATCCACTTAGTTTGCTTAATTTGTTCGATTGACTCAGCACGTAGGCCCTTTTTGTCCATGCTGATGAACCACTGCGGCGTAGCACGGAAAATAATAGGCGTTTTATGGCGCCAGCAATGCGGGTAGCTATGCTCGTATTTCACGTTAAGTACTAGGTTACCGTGCTCTTTTACCGTTTCAACAATGGTATCGTTGGCTTTAAATACGAACTGGCCAGCAAACAAAGGGGTGTTTTCTAAATACACACCGTTATTACCTACTGGGTTGTACACTTCAATGTCGTATTGTTTACCTACATTGAAATCGTCAACACCGTGAGCAGGCGCGGTATGAACACAACCAGTACCTGATTCAGTGGTAACGTGCTCGCCTAAAATAAGCGGTACTTTTAAATCTAAGAACGGATGATTAACCAATAATCGCTCTAGGCTTGAACCTACACAGGTCGCCACTTCACGATATTCTTCAATACCGTAGCGCGTCATGCAGCTTTCAAGTAAGTCTTGTGCGACTACTAACCATTCGCTGGTCGACGTAATTTCAACAATCGCGTAGGTTAATTCTGGGTGCAAGCTGATGGCGCGGTTTGCAGGCAATGTCCAGGGGGTAGTTGTCCAGATAACCACGCCCGTTTTATGCGCCGTTAAGTCTTCACTCGTTACACCAAACGCAGCCGCGATAGCGTCTACATCAGCAACAGGGAATTTCACATCGATAGCAGGTGAAATTTTGTCTTGGTATTCTACTTCTGCTTCTGCCAACGCAGAACCACAGTCAGTACACCAGTGAACAGGCTTAAAGCCTTTTTCTAAATGGCCTGATTTAACCACTTTACCCAGTGCGCGAATAATGTCGGCTTCTGAGCGAAAATCCATGGTTTTATAAGGATTATCCCACGTACCAAACACGCCAAGGCGTTTGAAGTCAGCCATTTGGCCGTCAATTTGACGTTGTGCGTATTCACGGCACTTTTGGCGAAACTCAGCAGCCGTCACTTTTTTGCCAGGCTTACCCACTTTCTTTTCTACCATTAGTTCTATAGGCAAACCGTGACAGTCCCAACCCGGCACATAAGGGGAGTCGAAATCTGACAAGGTTTTAGACTTAACAATAATGTCTTTCAGAATTTTATTTACTGCGTGACCAATATGAATATCGCCGTTTGCGTACGGAGGGCCATCATGAAGAATGAAAGGCTTCTTACCTTTCTTCGCTTCTCTAATCTTTGTGTATACCCCTTTTTCTTGCCAGTCTTTCAGCATTTTAGGCTCACGCTGAGCAAGGTTACCGCGCATTGGAAAGGCGGTTTCAGGTAGGTTTAATGTGGCTTTATAATCACTCATATAATTGTATTATCCGGTTACCTTTAATAATACCCAACGCCTCGTTAGGCGCTGTATAGGCTTGCATTGGTCGACGCTATGTTAAGCGTAGTGACTTTATCACGTTTCACTATTCTAATAACAGGCGCGCCTTAGCGGCATCGGCCTGAATTTGTGCTTTTAGTATCTCAAACGAGTCAAATTTCTGTTCATCTCGTATTTTTGCAACAGGAAACACGGTCATTGGTTTCCCGTACAGGTCGGCTGACATATCGAAGATATGTACTTCTAACTGGTTTCGCACACCATTTAACGTGGGGCGAGTACCAATGTTAGCTACGCCATTGAATTTTTTTCCATCTACGGCAACGTGCACTGCAAATACACCGTGAATAGGCGCCCTGCAACGTTTCAGCATGACATTCGCGGTAGGAAACCCTATGGTCCGCCCTTTCTTCTCACCATGTACCACTCGGCCATACACAGCAAAAGGCCTACCTAACATTTCTTCGGCAAGCGTAAAATCAGAATCCGCGAGGGCTTCGCGTACTGCAGTAGAGCTAATGCGATGTGCATGCATCATAAAGCTTTGTGTGCTAACCACTTCAAAGCCGTACTTTTGCCCAGCGGCTTGCAGCATAGCAAAGTCGCCCTGACGACCTTGTCCAAAGCGAAAGTCATCGCCTACCACAAGAAATTTAACGCCTAACTTATCCACCAGCAAATCATGCACGAAGGTATCGGCACTTTGACTAGCAAAAGCTCTGTTGAAACGCACTGCCAATAAACGATCGACGCCCTGCTGTTTCAGCAATTCGTACTTTTCACGCAATGGACTGATGCGTGCAGGCGCTTTATCAGGCGTAAAGACTTCCTCAGGTTGAGGTTCAAACACCATCACCGTAGCCGGCAACCCAAGTGCATTGGCTTTTTGAAGCACATTACCCAGTACTGCCTGATGTCCCAAGTGCACACCATCAAATTTCCCGATGGTAAGTACACACCCGCTGTGCTGCGGTTTTACATTGTTAAGCCCGCGGATAAATTCCACTATTAGCCACTGCCTTTAGTTACTACTGAAAATTCAAAGCTCGCGATTATAAACGACCCTGCACGGAATACCAATATTAGCCGCCCCCACTTTTGAAATGACGACGTCTTGCACCCAATAAAATCATGCATGAGAAGAAAGCTGCGGCAGATAAGGTGATAGTAATAGCAACATCCACCACTTGCACTGTCCATTCAAGGTCGAAAAACGCCACGCCCTTATCACGATAAAAAATCACCGCCCCCATTACCGTACTGGCAATAAGTACGCGAAGTATAAACATCACCGATGTACGGCTAAGTACAAAAACACCTTGCTTGTGCAGGGTAATATACAGCAGTGCGGCATTCAGCGTGGCCGACATGCTAGTGGCAATGGCTAGGCCAATATAGCCAAAGGGAATGGCTAACAAATTAAACACCATGTTTGCCACCATGCACCAAATACCAAATCTAACCGGGGTTTTGGTGTCTTGCCGCGAGTAAAACCCGGGCGCCAGCACTTTCACTAACATAAAGCTGAGTAAACCAAATGCATACGCGGTTAGTGAATAAGACGCCATAGTGGCAGTTTCCGCCGTAAAAGCGCCCCGCTGGAATATCACCGTTAAGATTGGGCGCGCCATCGTAGCTAACCCTACGGCGGCTGGAATGCCCAGTAAACACACCATGCGAAATGCCCAATCTATATTGGCAGAAAAGGCTTTCGGATCTTTACTCACATGATTACGCGACAGCGCGGGCAATATTACGGTGGCGATGGCGATACCAAACAGACCTAACGGAAATTCCAGTAAGCGGTCAGAGTAGTAAAGCCAGCTAATAGAGCCCGTCATAAGGAAGCTGGCAATGAAGGTATCGAATAATAAGTTGATTTGCCCCACGGATACGCCGAATAAAGCTGGGATCATTAAGGTACGCACCTTAACAACATTTTCGTCTCGCCAGCCCCATTTAGGCTTAACTAGTAGACCTGCCCGATACAAAAACGGCAATTGAAAGCCAAGTTGTACTATGCCGCCTAAAAAGACGCCCCACGCCAATGCAAAGGCGGGCTGTTCCATATCAGGGGCTAAAAATACTGCACAAGCAATAATACATACGTTAAGTAGTACAGGCGTAAACGCTGCGACTGCAAATTTATTCAGGGTATTTAATATAGCCCCAGCCAACCCAGTTAATGATACAAAGGCAAGATACGGAAAGGTGATTTTTAACATGGTAGAGGCGAGTAAAAATTTATCGCCCGCTTCATCGCCCTGCACCCACGCAATGAACCAGCCTGTGCCAAATAACGCGGCCAAAACCGGTGATGCTATTACGCCAATAAGGGAAACAATAAATACAATGGCCCCGAGCGTACCGGAAATTTTAGCAACAAACGCTTTAAGTTCTGCTTTCTCGTGATTTTGGTGTACTTCGGTTAATACCGGAATAAATGCTTGCGCGAATGCACCTTCGGCAAATAAGCGGCGCAGGAAGTTAGGAATTTTATTTGCAAAGAAAAACACGTCGGCGGCGGCGCCATCCCCCATTAGCCTTGCGACTACCACATCTCGCACTAGCCCTAACACGCGGGATATCAATGTCATTACACTGACAATAAGGCCTGATTTTAATAACTTCCGTGACACTAAGACGATTCCAATAAATACATTTCATTCAGTTAAGCGCTCAATCATAACGAAACCCCGTAAAGGGCGAAACGTATTATTCAAAATATAAGTGCATCTCATGAAATTTTTTTGCTATAATCCGCGCCCGTTGTGGGTATGGTTTCGTGCTGTGCATCGCTTTTTTGTTCTGTACTTTCTGTTAAGCGCTTTATTAGCTCTTTTACTAAGAACAGGGCGAAAAACCAAAACATTCGATCTACACCTTAATTAAGGTAGAAATTAACTTTCTACTTATTGGGTTAAATCGTTTGACTTTTGGCTGGATGATAGGCAAAATCCGCACCCTCGTTTTTGACATGAATTTATTTGGGAGTTACACCTTGGCTAACATCAAGTCTGCTAAGAAACGTGCAATCCAAGCCGAAAAGCGTCGCCAGCATAACGCTAGCCGTCGCTCCATGACTCGTACAAGCTTGAAGAAAGTAGTAGCTGCTATCGCTAGTGGTGATAAAGAAGGTGCACAAACTGCATTTGCTGCTGCAACTCCGATTCTTGACAGAATGGCTACTAAAGGTTTGATTCACAAGAATAAAGCTGCTCGTCACAAGAGCCGCCTAGCTGCACAAATTAAAGCTTTAGCTTAAATTTTACAGTTAGTAAAAAAGCGCCTATTGGCGCTTTTTTTGTGTCTTTTTTTTGATATCTTTTTTGAGCCTCTTCTGCTTGTATCTTTTGTTCGGCGCATTTTATACAGCGCTTTTGTTCGATGCGTTTGTCAGAGGCTTTTATCAGAGCTTTGGCACTAACTCATTTTGCGAATAGTGCTAGCAGGCGCAACACTTAGTACCCAATGCAATAATGCCCACGGCCAACTTGGCACATAAGACACAGCCTTTTCCTTATTAATCGCTTTTACCAGCGCCTTGCAGCCGGTTTCGGCATCGACAATAAACGGCACTTTTTCTACCGTTTCATTAATTTCAGTACGAATAAATCCTGGATGAACACAGCTCACCTTAATTGGCGTATTCATCACATCCAAGCGAATCCCCTCTGTCATTGACGTAAGCCCCGCTTTAGTGGCCGCATACACGGTTAGAGCGCGCCTGAACCCTCTTACAGCACTGATTGATGATATAGTGACTAGGTGGCCAGAATTTTGGGCCCTGAAAATTGTCATCGCTGCCTCGGCTTGCGCAAGTGCCGCAATAAAATTAGTTTCGGCGGTTTGCTTGTTTGCATTAAAGAACCCCGTACCTATAGAAGCGCCTTTGCCCATACCTGCATTAACAATAACTCTATCAAGTTGCCCCATCTCTTGTTTGAACGCGTCAAACACTTCAAAAACCGCGTTATGGTCGTTCACGTCAAGCGACTTAATTAGCACCTTTATGTTAGGGTTTACCGCTAGTAGCTCACTTCTTAATTCTTCTAAGCGATCTAATCGCCTTGCGCACAGTGCTAAATTTCTGCCTTGCTTTGCGAACTCTGTTGCCATTCCTTTTCCAAGGCCTGAGCTTGCGCCCGTGATCAGAATATTTTGTCTTGTTGTCATTTTCTTTTTCCTGATTGACGAATGGCCTTTTTACAACGCCACATTAAATAATGAATAAATATCCAAAAGTTTTTAAACGCTGGGTTATTGGTTTGCCCATGGTGATAGCGGTAGTAGATTTGCTGTGCAATACCCGCTAAACGAAACAAGCCATACACTTCATAGAAAGTGAAATCATCAACGTTAACATCCATTTGCTTGCAGTAATAAGCCACCACTTGATCTCGTGTCATCATGCCTTTTAGATGAGTGGGCTGCCTACGTGTAGATTGGGCGAGAAAATCATCGTCAGCATTAACCCAATAGGCCAACGTATTGCCCAAGTCCATCAAGGGATCGCCAAGGGTGGCCAACTCCCAATCAAGCACACCTAAAATGTTGGTGTAGTCGTTAGGATCTAACACCACATTGTCGAATCTAAAATCGTTGTGAGTAATGCAAATACGCTCTTCACTTGGCATATTAGCTTTAAGCCAGCGCATAACGCCTTTGCCAGAGGGGACATTCCAGGTTTTTGCTTTTGTGTAACGCTCACTCCAGCCTGTAATTTGGCGCTCTATATAACCGCTACCTTTGCCAATGGTGTCTAAACCTGCCGCCTTATAGTCAACCTTGTGCAGCTCTATTAAGCTATCGAGTACATTTTTGCATAGCTGATGCGTCTGTTCTGGAGAGGTCTTTAAATCGCGAGGAAGATTCTTACGGGGAATAACGCCAGACAGCTTTTCCATGATATAGAATTCTGTGCCAATCACGGTTTCATCATCGCAATACGCGAGCATGTCAGGCACATAACTATAAACCGGCTTCAGCGCGGCTTGAAGACGATATTCACGCCCCATATCATGGGCACCTTTCGCTTTAGTGCCCGCGGGTGCACGGCGTAATATTAGCGACGTATTTTCGTATTCAAGACAGTAGGTCCAGTTAGACGCACCGCCTGAATATTGTGTCACCCTAGGTGTGCCGATAAGGTTTTGAATATGGTTTTTCAGCCACCCATCGACGACATTAACGTCTAGTTCTTCGCCTTCTCTTACTGATACTGCTTTATCTAATACTGTATTCGTCATGGGTTACCGTCTTTCCATTGCACGTTTCATCGCTTTGGTTTGTTTTAGCATATTATTAATATAGGTTTGAGTGGGTAGTAGTTTTTTCATCAAAAATGCCCGCTTACCTAGTTTGTGGGTAAGGATTAAAAACCGCTTTTGGGTAACCTGATCACAAATACTTTGCGCCACCTCTTCTTTGGTCATATCTGCTTTTTTAAAAAATCGCGCCATCATTTTATGCATGGCGGGGTTATCGCTTCGCATCGACTCATCAAGGTTGGTTTTGAAGAAACTAGGGCACACCACACTCACATCGATATTATCGGGAGCAAGCTCTAACTTCATGGTTTCAGACAGTGAGACTACCGCCGCCTTTACTGCGTTGTAACTGTTCATGTAGGGAATAGGCGTTAGCCCTGCTTGCGACGCTATATTCACAAAATAGCCCGCCCCCTGCGCTTTGAATAATGGCAATATAGCCTTGCTGACACGCACCATGCCTAGCAGGTTAATATCGAAAATCCATTTCCACTGGGCAATACTTTCATCACTTAAACTACCGCCAGACGCGACACCTGCGTTGTTGAACACGATATCAACACCGCCCCATCGTGCTTCTATAGCGCTAACCAAATTGGCGACATCATTATCTTGGGTAATGTCACAGGGTTGATAGAAAGCCTCTGTACTATTTTTTGTTAGTAGGGCAAGCGTTTCTAGCCCTCGCTCCTCATGGATGTCAGCGATACAAATTTTCAATTGTTCGCCGCTTTTACTGTGCTCGTTACTTAACGCAAGTGCTATGCCTTGCCCTAGTCCCGTGGCGCCACCGGTAATGAGGATACGTTTTTCTTTATCGTTTGTTTTTGTACTCATGTGTTTTGCTCTTATTGTTAGCGCTCAGTCTAGGCTTTTTGAGTAGCAAGTGGTTTGTCCTTACCTTCATCTTCATCAGCGCTTTTAGTGGCATTTTTCAGGCGCTTCGACCATACAGCTAAAAGCCCAGGGCCTGCATACATGGTTAACCCGTAAACCCCAGCCGCCACGGCAAATTCAGGAGAATTTAAGAAGGTAATACAAATTAACATGGCCAGCGCTGCGTTTTGGACGCCCACTTCAATAGCCAGTGTAATACCGTCAATTTTCGACAACTTAAAGGCAAACGCTAAAATAAGGCCCAATACCACTGCTGAAATATTCAGGGCTAAACACACTAGCAAGGCCTCTTCTAATGACGCCATTAAGTTCGCCCGCTCACTAATTAATATGCCAATGATCATGGCAATCATGAACCACAATGAAAACGTTCTAAAAAATCCCTCTACCTTAATAGAAAAGGTGGGTTTGAAGTGTCGTATTGCCATACCAATGATGACAGGCACGATAGACACGCAAACCAAGCCGACGACGGTAGTAACAATGGAAAATGAAGGTGCGTTCTCACCAGCGAAATAGTCCATGGAATAGTGGATTATAAAAGGCGTTGAGAATACGCAAATAAAGGTAGATAGCGCTGTTAAGCTTACAGATAACGCCAGGTTCGCTCGCCCAATATGACTTATTAAGTTACTCATCGTGCCACCAGGACACGCTGATAAAATCATAATACCTATGGCCATTGCTGGATGAAGGGAAAATGCCATGCACAAGCCAAACGCCAATAAGGGTAGCAATACGGTTTGCCCCACCAGCCCCACTACGATGGCTTTAGGCGCTTTAAGTAAACGGGTGAAATCGGCTACCGTTAACGTAAGACCCATACCAAACATCACGAAAGCCAAAGCCAGTGGAAGAAGTATTTCGGTAAAAATCGAGGCCTGCATATATGCCCTTTGTTATTGTAAGTTTTTAATGGTGATAAACACGTATCGTCCTTGACCTAATGCTCAGAGTAACGCTGAATTAGTATTGCATAAATGAAACGAGCTTCATCCGTCAGCTCGTTCTACCTAGTTTTGTCTACCTAGTTTTGTCTACCTAGTTTTGTCTACCTAGTTTTAAAAACGCTAGGTTAATCCTTAAAGCTCATATCTTGTGACTCAATCACTTGGTATAGCGGCTGATAGTTGCCCCACGTGACTAACTCGTTGCCATTTGCTTTGCGCGTCTTTACTGCCGTGTCATGATCAATTAGTTTGGGTTCGCCAGCCGCTTGCGCAAGTAACTGACTATGACAACAACTATCCATCATAATAAAGTTAGCAGTAGCAGCGTCTACCGAAGACCCTACGGTTAATAAACCATGATTCTGTAGTATCACACCAATACCCTCACCTAATGCTTGAGCAATTAAGTCGCCTTCTTCACGTTCGGCCACTACGCCAGTGAAGGTATTAAATAACCCATGATTTTCAAAAAACACACAAGCATCTTGTGAAATAGGTAGCAGTTTTTCCCCTAAAGACGCAAACGCTCGCCCATAAGTGGTATGTGCATGGGCAACAGCGTTAATATCGTCTCTAGCTGCATGAATGCGAGAATGAATAGCAAATGCGGCCAAGTTAATAACGGCTTTACCTTCCACAATGTTGCCGTGGTGATCTACCCTAACTAAGTCCGATGCTTTAATTTTAGAAAAATGCACGGCCAATGGGTTAACCCAAAATGTTTCAGGGTCGATACAATCCCGCAAAGTAATATGCCCCGCAAGGCCTTCATCAAATCCATGTATAGCGAACGCGCGAAATGCCGAGGCTAGACGCTGTTTTTCATACGCTTGTTGTGCACTTTTGTTATCAAACGATGGCGGCATAGGGATAGCAAATTTATCACTTCCCAATGTCATCTTCTGCGCTTGCTCTTTTAATGAATCACTCGAGGTGGATCTTAACGTTTCACTCACAAATACATCCTTCCATTAACATTCAAGCCAGTGTAACCTCGATAAAAATAAATAAAAATGATACTTTTTTATGGAATTTCATAAATATGATGCATGGAAAAATAGACCTTAATTTGTTTTTTGTACTTAAAGCTGTGTATGAAGAAGAGAGTATTACTGCGGCTGCCAAAGCATTGCATTTAACGCAACCGGCCGTGAGTCATGCAATGTCACGTTTACGAGAAAAATTTGATGATGAGCTATTCGTGCGCCATAGCCGGCGAATGGTGCCAACCCCGTTGTGCCAATCTATCATTCAACCGGTAAAAGAAGCTCTCTCTCACTTAGAGTCTACGCTGTCAGATCCTATCGACTTTGATATCAGCCGCTATAAAAGAGAAATAAGGTTAGGGTTAAGAGACATTCTTGAGTCGACCTTTCTACCCACACTTATTCCCGAGCTTTTGCAAAATGCAGCAAATATTACCGTAACTAGCAGGCGGGTTACCCGCCCTGAACTTGAAACCGCCCTTGCCAATAAAGAACTGGATATTGTTATCGATGCGTTGGTGCCTACAGGCCCTGATATTCGGTCAACACTGGTATGCGACGAGCATTTCGTGCTTATCTGTTCGAAAGAACACCCCATTTTAAAAGATAAAACACTAGCCAATTATGTAGCAGCATCCCACGTTCTGGTTACCTTGAAAGACTCTCGATTAGATACGGTAGACTTAGCGCTTGCGAAACAAAACGCCACGCGACAATTTGCGCTACAGTGCGAACATTACTTCGCTGCGGCAAGCGTAGTCAGTAAATCAGATTTATTACTTACCGTACCAAGTCGTTATGCACTGCAGATTACTAGCAGCCTGCCAGTTGCCGTTACCACACTGCCCTTTGATGTACCACTTATGCCCATTCACATGTATTGGCACAAGCAAGCTGATGAGGATTTAGTGAATAAATGGATGCGAGAGAAGTTACTGGCATTAGCCGATGAGCTTCTATAAGAACCAGAGTCTGTAGAAAAGCTAGCTGTAACACTATCGTCAAACAAGCGTCACTATTTTGTCAATTAACCTCCATATAGTGGCGTTCCAAGGCAATCGCTTTGGGACCTTGCTATGAAAAAAACACATTACCGCACACTTTGGCTTTCTGACATTCATCTTGGCAATCGTGATTGCAAAGCTGAATACCTACTTTCATTTTTAAACAGCGTTACTGTCGATACCCTATATTTGGTTGGCGACATTGTCGATATGTGGCAAATGACAAAACAATTTCGTTGGCCGCAAGCGCACAATCAAGTTATGCATAAGCTAATGGCGATGAGCCAAGATGGCACTCGCGTTGTTTATCTCCCAGGTAATCATGACGAACCCATTCAGTCATATTCAGGCATGGCATTTGGTGATATCGAAATTGAACGTCAACTTGTGCATACCACTGCCCAAGGCAAACGCTACCTCGTGTTACATGGCGATCAATTTGATGGCGATGTCACCATGGGTAAATTCCATGCGTGGATTGGTGATAAAGGTTACGACCTACTGCTGTTTTTAAATCGCGAGTTCAATCGTTTTCGTAGTTGGCGTAAACGTGAGTACTGGTCACTTGCAGGTTACATTAAAAAGCACATCAAAGGCGCAAATGAAGCAATTGCTCGCTACCGAGAGGCTTGTTGTTCTCGTGCCGCAGAAATGGGGCTTGATGGCGTAATTTGTGGTCATATTCATCACCCTGAAAGCACAATGGAAAATGGCATCCACTACATTAACGACGGTGATTGGATGGAAAACTGTACTGCGTTGGGTGAAGACGAAAATGGAAACCTATCCCTGATTTACTCCCTTGAGACCATGAACAACGCAGATAACGTTACCCCATTGAAAGTGAAAAATTCACCATCAAAAGCAGCATAAGCATACCACTTAAACCCGCGTTTCATAATTCACGGAACGCGGGTCTCTGCATTGTCAGATAACTGACATCTAACTGTGTGAAAAACGTCACATTCCCCTGCTATTGTTCGCAAAAACCGAGAAAGACTATGTTTACAGTTGATGAAGTACTAAATAAACACTATCCCCAAGTGGCTAACAACCCCTTGTTGTTTAGGTCTTTATCGTTTGTGCTGCGCCACCTTTTGCATGAACGAGAAATAATAGAGTTCGGCGAAACCTACCCCCACTACGAAGATATCGACTTTGTTGAGCAAGTGCTCGAATACTTCAATATTAGCTACTCTACCCGTGACGTAGAGAAAGAGCGTATTCCATCACAAGGACGAGTGGTGATTATTGCCAATCACCCTATCGGCTCGCTAGACGCCCTTGCGTTAATTAAGCTGGTGAGTGAAGTTCGTCACGATTTAAAAGTCGTGGCGAACCAAATGCTCATGGCCATTGAGCCTTTGCACGATATGTTACTGCCAGTAAACAACATGCAAGGCGGTACGCCGAAACAGCATTTAAGCGCTATACAAGAACACTTGCGATCAGACGGCGCCATTTTAATCTTTCCCGCTGGGGAAGTTTCACGACTACGACCTCAAGGTGTAAGAGATACGCTTTGGCATTCCGGTTTTTTGCGCATCGCCCGACAAGCCAAATCCCCTATTCTTCCGGTTTATATTGATGCCAAAAATAGCCCGCTGTTTTATGGGGTGTCTATGGTATACAAACCCTTAGCCACTGCGCTGCTAGTAAAAGAAATGTTTAAGCAACGCAAGAAACACCTTCCTATGCGAATAGGCGAGCTTATTCCCTTTGAGTCTTACCAACAAACCAGCATAGCGCTTAAAGATCAGGTGAAACTATTTAAACGCCACTTATATCGAATTGGCAGCAACAAGAAAGGTATTTTCGACACCCAAGCCCCAGTGGCCATGCCGGAAGACAGAAAAGAGCTTTCCCGTGCAATGAAGCAATGTGAACACTTAGGCCACACCAGTGATGGTCAGTCGATATATTTATACCAACATAAAAATTGCTCACCAATTATGCGTGAAATTGGTCGCTTGAGAGAAATTGCATTTCGGGCAGTGGGCGAAGGCACGAACAAACGCCGTGATATAGACCAATACGATACTCATTATTATCATTTGATTTTGTGGGATGAGAGTAATTTAGAAATCGTAGGCGCTTATCGATTTGGAGATGCAGAAATACTTAGTCAACAAGACCACCCTACGGGGTTATATTCAGCCACCTTGTTCGATTATGGCACAGGCAAGACTAATACCGATGCTAGTGCTAATGCCACCATGTTTGGTGCAGGGTTAGAACTGGGCAGAAGCTTTGTACAACCCTGCTATTGGGGTAAACGTAGCCTAGATTATTTATGGGTAGGCATTGGCGCGTTTTTAAATCGTTACCCGAAATACCGATATATGTTTGGGGCCGTGTCGTTAAGTAACGCTTATCCTCAGCCAGCTAAAGATTTGATCGTACAGTTTTACTCAATTTACTTTCCGGCTAAATTTGGCCAAGCTAAATCGAAACGCCCTTATCAAATGTCGCAAGATGCCTTGTATACCTTTACAGGTAAAGACTACAAATCTGAGTTTACCCAGTTAAAGCATCTACTCGCTAATATGGGAGTGAATGTACCTACTTTATACAAGCAATACAGTGAACTCTCGAAAACGGGTGGAGTGGCCTTCCTCGATTTCAATGTAGATCCTGATTTTAACGACTGCATAGATGGCTTGGTAGTGGTCGATTTAGAAGCGCTAACGCCAAAGAAAAAGGAACGTTATTTAGGAGCAACTCAATTAAAGCCTGAATTGAAGAAGTCGGCGTAAATTTACAGGCGTAAATTTATAGGCTTAGCAGAATATCGGTGAAGATATCTTCTAACGTTACTATATCCGATAAATGCACATGCTCGTTAACTTGATGAATAGTAGCATTTGGCACACCCAGTTCTACCACTTGGGTTGTGTCTGATGCGAAAAACCGTCCGTCTGCTTTACCGCAAAATGCCCCGCCAGATGTACTGACTACGGGATAACGGCCAGTGGCTTGCACAATGGCTTTTTCTGCAATAGTAATTAAGCAGCGCTTTTGCGTATTGGTTCTACTCATATAGGATTCACAAGGTCTAGACCAGCTTACCGACGCACCACCATCTACCTCGCCAATAATACTTGCTAGCAACTTAACTAGGCTGTCGCGGTTAAATTGCCATGCATAGCGCACATTAAATTCAATACGTGTACTTACCAGCACTAAATTATCAGTAAAAGCGCCCGTATCAACGTGAGTGACTTGCAGGGATGTACCTGGAAAGTCTAGGCTACCTTGTTCAAATTCATAAGAGGATAACGCCTGTATAATTCTGCTTGCTTTGTGAATAGCGTTATCGCAGGTATGTGGGTAGGCTACGTGCCCCTGTTTACCCGATACGACAATAGAGCCTGATCAGGAACCTCTACGTCCTACCTTTATGGTATCGCCAGTAGTGTGCGTAGCAGTAGGGTCGCCCACTAAGCACATATCGAGGGTAATTTGTTACTAGCGCATTAATGACTATTACAGGTATCAATGCTCCCGAAAATTAAAATAACCCGCAGGCTAAACTGTATTCCCTTTCTAGACTGTACTCATATATAGTTAGAGTTATGGTTTATCGTTAAACTTATAATCATGCAGTGGGATTGACTTACTACTGAAAGCTACTGCACTACACATAATGTGATGCCCCTTTACCGATACAACGCGAGGTCGAGTTTTGCTTAAGATTATTGTACTGATACCACTTATCTTGTCGTTATTGTGGTTTGGCTACTTAAGGGTGAATAGCTATTCTCTAGCGCAAGGTAAACAAGGTTTTACTTACATACTGGTTTTATCGAGTGTTATCGCTGCGTTTTATGCGCTTATGCTTTTTCTCACCCATTAATACTTTTACTTATTAAAGACAAGCGCCCACAAAAAAGCCAGTGTTGAACAAGCGATATGGTTATCGCTTCGCCAACACTGGCTTTTTTTTGTGTATTTTTCGCTTACCTTTAAGGTTAGAACTAAAACATAATAGTTTTACGTTTCAGCCCGCTTATATTCTCGCCAGCCCCTAAACAGTAAGCTCAATAATACTAAAGGCTTTCAGACACCGTCACATCGGCATCAGCACGTAATGCTTCAATAAACTGTTGGTAAACACGTTGACCTTGCATCTGTGCTAAACGAGGTTTCAGACTTTCTGACATCTCAGCACTTAGCGTAGGCGCGCTGTTTACTTTAACGAGTTCAACAATAGCAACATTGCCATTCACAGTTGCAATTACATCTACCCGCTTTTCGGCTTCGCTAGATAAGGTAAACAGCTTATCAACGATACTGCGGTTTAACGTACTACCACTTCGCGCTACAGCTTCGGCACTTTCCCAGCTTAGTGATTTTTCTGCCAATACAGCGTCTACACTTTCACCTTGTTTCAGCGAATCGACAACATCGGAGGCCCAACTTTCTGCCGCTTCTTGCGCCTTCTGTGCTTTAACGGTTGATACAATACCTTCACGCACCTCATCTAGCGTTTGAGTACGCTGTGGCAAATGTTCTACAACACGCACTACAACTACCGTTTCATCATCTAACTCGATAATGTCACTGTTAACGCCTTCATCAATAAGTTCAGAAGAAAACGCGACTTCCGTCAGTGCTGGCGAGCTCATATCTACTGGCGCAGAGTTACGGCTAAACAAGCCAGTTTCTTGCACAGGTAAATCAACTGCGTTAGCTACATCTTCTAGTGTATCTGGCACTTCGAATGCAATTTCAGCCATGGTGTTTTGCAACTCAAAGAATTCTTCTAATGCTTTATCCGTTAGCAGTGTCTCGCGGATTTCTGCTTCTACTTCTTCAAATGGCTGAACTTGTGCTTCTTTAAGTTCAGTCAGTTTAATGATGTGAAAGCCGAACTCAGTCTCAACAACGTCGGTATAGTCACCCACATTGGCTAAACTAAATACCGCTTCATCAAACGCCTCGTCCATCATTCCAGGCGTAATGAAATCTAGATCACCACCATTTTCAGCAGAAAAGGTGTCATCTGAACTACTTTCAGCTAACTCCGCAAAATCGGCACCGTCGTTCAGTTGGTCTAACAACGCTTGAGTTTTCGCTTTCGCTGCTTCAGCGTCATCGCCAGCTTCAATAAGAATATGTGACACACGACGCTCTTCTTCTTTGCCATAACCGCTTAGGTTATTGTCATAGTAAGTGCGAACGGCGTCGTCATCTACGCTTACGCGGCTTTTAACGTCTTCTACTGTGAGTGTTACATAGGCAAGCTTAATTTGCTCTTCGGTATCAAATGCAGTGATGTTAGCGTTGTAATATTCAGCAATATCATCTTCTGTTACTTCCACCGACTCGGCGAATGAAGCAGAATCAATCATCACATATTTAGCGTCACGAGTTTGAAGTTGCAATGCATTTGCACGTTCAGCTTCACCAGGTAACGCAAACTCAGAATTTGTTAACGCAGCAGCCAATTGATTTTGTGTCATTTGAATTCGTAAGTAGTCACGGAAGTCAGCAACCTGAAAACCGTTTTGACGCAAGATAGTTTGGAAACGGTCGTTGTCAAATTGACCACCGAACTGAAACTCTGGCATTTGTACGATAGTTTCACGAATTTGCGCATCGCTAACGCGTAAGCCCATTTCCTGTGCTTGTTGCTGAATTAGTTTTTCAGCAATAAGTCTATCTAGTACGTTACGACGAAAGTCACTTAAATACTGTTCGCTCGAAAACAACTGGGCAATGCTTTCGCCAAATTGTGATTCCATTTGTGCCCGTTGGTTCTGATAACCGCGTTCTAATTCCTGAGCAGAAATTTCTTCGCCATTAACTGTTGCTACTGCCGTAGTACCTGAAGACGTCAGGTAGCTTCCTACACCAGCAAACACGAAACTCAATACGATTAGGGCAATAATTGCCATTGCCCATGGGCCTTGAGAACCTTCTCTGATTCTTTCTAGCATGATTGTTCTTCAACTCCGTTGCTTACTACACTTGCCCTTTAGCGTTGGAAAATGCCTACGCTAACGTCATGGCAAAAAATAAGCGGTGATTATAACCTAATACCTGTGAAGATAAACGGCTTAACAAAAACTAATCCTTCTATTGTTCAATAAAACCGCAGCGTGGTGCGCAATGCACTGTCGCGCTATAGGTGAGATAAAGAAAATAGTGGGAAATGATAAATTCGGCGTTACAAATAAAAAAGGCGATGGCATACGCCATCGCCTTTTTCTTGCAAGTTTTGCTTAGTTACAAGCGTCTTTCAGAGCTTTACCAGCTTTGAAAGAAGGAACTTTCGCCGCTGAAATCTGAATAGTCTCACCAGTTTGTGGATTACGACCACTACGAGCAGAGCGCTCACGTACTGAGAAAGTACCGAAACCGACTAGTGCCACTTGGTCACCGTCTTTAAGTGCTGCAGTTACTGAGTCAGTGAATGCATCTAGAGCGCGGCCGGCAGCTGCTTTTGAAATATCTGCGCCAGCAGCAATTTGGTCGATAAGTTGAGACTTGTTCACTATTATGATCCCCTTCGATTGTTATTATACTGTTTGTCCAAAACGATTTGATTGAACGTTATAGCAAGCTTGATTCTGAACATCAAGCATCTGTCACAATTAATTAACTTTTATTGAATCGCTGCAATCCCTTTTGTGGCAAGGCTTCAAGCGAATACAAATTAAAGGTAACACAACTCTTGCGACAAGAAAGCCCTATTTTGAAAAAAATAGGCGAATTGGCGAAGGTATGCACACTTTTTAATCAATTATTGCAAATTTAAGGCTGCAAGCCTTTAAAATTAGGACATGCAGCCAACCATTTTAGCTTTTCGTTGCAACCTCAAAAGACTCTACTGGCTCTTGAAGTGCAATATCAAGCACATCATCAATCCACTTTACAGGGTGAATTGATAAATCTTTTTTCACATTTTCTGGAATTTCTTCCAGATCACGTTCATTTTCTGCTGGAATAACCACCGTTTTAATTCCACCACGGTGTGCGGCCAGTAGCTTTTCTTTCAAACCACCAATGGCTAATACTTCACCACGTAGTGTGATTTCACCGGTCATGGCCACATCGCATTTAACAGGGTTACCTGTTAACGATGACACTAAAGCAGTACACATTGCGATACCCGCACTTGGGCCATCTTTTGGTGTAGCACCTTCAGGCACGTGCACGTGAATATCGCGTTTTTCATAAAAATCTTCGTTAATACGAAGCTTTTCAGCGCGACTGCGCACAACCGTCATTGCAGCTTTAATAGATTCCTGCATAACATCACCAAGCGAACCGGTTGATGTCATTTTGCCTTTACCCGGCACGGACGTGGTTTCGATAGTCAGTAAATCACCACCTACTTGTGTCCATGCTAACCCGGTAACTTGGCCAATTTGATTGTCTTTATCAGCTTTACCGTAATCGAAGCGTTGTACGCCTAAGTAATCCTTAAGATTATCTTGGGTCACTGACACTTTATCTTTACTCTTATTGAGCAGGATATCTTTTACGGCTTTACGACATACCTTAGAAATTTCACGCTCTAAACTACGTACACCTGCTTCACGGGTATAATACCGAATCATGCCGATAATGGCCGACTCGGTAATCTCAAGCTCTTTAGACTTAAGGCCGTTGCGTTCCATTTGCTTACTCAGCAAGTGACGCGTCGCTATGTTTAGTTTCTCATCTTCGGTATAACCAGAAAGACGAATAACTTCCATACGATCAAGTAAAGGGCCTGGAATATTCATGCTATTCGAGGTGGCCACAAACATCACGTCAGATAAGTCATAATCCACTTCTAAGTAGTGATCACTGAAGCTGTTGTTCTGCTCTGGATCAAGTACTTCTAATAACGCTGACGCTGGGTCACCGCGCATATCAGACGACATCTTATCGATTTCATCTAATAAGAAGAGTGGATTTTTCACCCCCACCTTTGCCATCTTTTGCACTAGCTTACCGGGCAATGAACCAATGTAGGTACGTCTGTGCCCACGAATCTCAGCTTCATCACGAACCCCACCAAGTGCCATGCGAACATACTTGCGTCCAGTCGCTTTTGCGACAGATTGGCCTAGAGAGGTTTTACCTACCCCCGGTGGTCCAACAAGACACAAGATAGGCCCTTTAAGTTTTTTCACCCGCTGTTGCACAGCAAGATACTCTAAAATACGTTCTTTAACTTTCTCTAAGCCGTAATGGTCTTCATTTAGAACGACTTCAGCGCGCGATAGGTCTTTTTTCACCGGTGAACGCTTGTTCCACGGCACATTAGTTAGCCACTCAATGTAGCTACGCAAAACCGTCGCCTCTGCCGACATAGGCGACATCATCTTGAGCTTTTGAAGTTCAGACTTCGCTTTATCTAAAGCCTCTTGCGGCATTTTGGCTTCTTCGATTTTTTTGGCTAACGCTTCAAATTCGTCCGGTGCATCATCAAGCTCGCCAAGTTCTTTTTGAATGGCTTTCATTTGCTCATTCAAATAGTACTCACGCTGGCTTTTCTCCATTTGCTTTTTAACACGGGTTCGAATTTTCTTCTCAACCTGTAGCAAATCGATTTCACCTTCCATCAAGGCCATTAAATACTCAAGGCGTTCATTCACCCCTTTCATTTCTAGCACTTTCTGTTTTTCGGTGAGTTTAAGTGGCATGTGCGCGGCCATGGTATCTGCTAAGCGTGCAGCATCTTCAATACCATTTAGCGACGTAAGTACCTCAGGCGGTATTTTTTTGTTTAGCTTAACGTAACCTTCAAACTGCGATACCGCAGAGCGAATAAGCACTTCTTGCTCGCTCTCATCGATAGCACCGTCTTCAATTTTATTTACCTTAGCAACAAAGAAAGGCTCTGATTGCTCATAACCTTCAACTTCACCACGCACACTTCCTTCTACTAACACTTTTACGGTGCCGTCAGGTAGTTTCAAAAGTTGAAGAATGGTAGCAATAGTACCAACGGTATAAATGTCATCGGCATCGGGTTCGTCCACACCGGCGTCTTTCTGGGCCACTAAGAAAATCTGTTTCTCGTTTTCCATTGCCGCTTCAAGACAACGAATTGATTTTTCTCGCCCGACGAATAAGGGTATGACCATATGCGGATAAACAACCACGTCCCTTAAGGCAAGCACAGGAATTTCAATGCGATTTTCTCGCTCAACTGTCATACGTGTTCTCTATTAGTTAGCATTGTCGATTGATATGGGGATGCTAGCGCAAAGTTCAAATAAAACATTCTTAATGTACGTAAATTCGCTGCTTTCCCTGCTTTTCTTTACCATTATCGATTTTAGACCGTATGGCAACAGTTTGTTGCCGAATCTATCAGAAAGGATAGGTTAAACGAGTTTGTTTGCTTAAATAACCAGCAAGTTGTTTTTTAAAAGGCAGAGAAAAGCTGGTTCACACTATATTGGAAAGCGTAAAATTTAAGCATCACGTTACACATTTGAGATAAAAACTCTGAATATTGAATTTGAAGTTGGGTTGGGGTGGGTTGTAAGGCGAGATTAGCACTACCTAATGCAGGCGCATTTTTTACGCCTCTAGAAAACAAAAAAGGCCCCGAAGGACCTTTTTTTGAAAGTAAACAGGCTTACTCAGAAGCCGCTTTCTTATCTGTATTGTCGTAAATTAAAATAGGTTTTGATTCGCCACGAATGACGGTTTCATCAATAACTACTTTACTTACGTCTACCGCAGACGGTAATTCGTACATGGTATCAAGCAAAACAGCTTCAACAATTGAACGAAGACCACGGGCACCGGTTTTACGATCCATCGCCTTTTTAGCGATAGCGTGCAATGCGTCGTCACGGAACTCAAGTTCCACATCTTCCATATCAAATAATGCTGAGTACTGCTTCGTAATCGCATTCTTAGGCTCTTTAAGAATTTGAATCAAGGCTTCTTCATTCAATTCTTCAAGGCTAGTTACCACAGGTAGACGACCGATAAATTCAGGAATTAACCCGTATTTGACCAAGTCTTGTGGTTCTACTTGCTTGAACAACTCGCTTATTTGCGCGGTGTTTTCAGATTTAGACTTAACAGCCGCACCGAATCCAATACCCGTGCCCTTTTGTGCACGTTGTTCAATAACCTTATCTAGGCCAGCGAACGCACCACCACAAATAAACAGAATCTTAGAGGTATCAACCTGCAAAAACTCTTGCTGTGGATGCTTACGGCCGCCTTGTGGAGGCACTGAAGCAACAGTACCTTCAATAAGCTTAAGCAATGCTTGCTGTACACCTTCACCCGATACATCACGAGTAATAGATGGGTTATCTGATTTACGCGAAATTTTATCAATTTCATCAATGTAGACAATACCGCGTTGGGCTTTTTCTACATCGTAATCACATTTTTGCAAAAGCTTTTGAATGATGTTTTCAACATCTTCACCCACATAACCGGCTTCGGTTAATGTCGTTGCATCTGCCATTGTGAACGGAACGTCAAGCAAACGAGCAAGGGTTTCTGCCAGTAATGTTTTACCACTACCCGTTGGCCCGATAAGTAGGATGTTACTCTTACCAAGCTCCACACCATCGTGCACATCACCGTTACGCAAACGTTTGTAATGGTTATACACCGCTACAGACAATACCTTTTTGGCGTGCTCTTGACCGATAACGTAGTCATCTAAGTGTGCATGGATTTCATTTGGCTTTGGTAAAGCATCCTGCTTTTGCTTAGGCGCGATTTCCTTGATTTCTTCGCGAATGATATCGTTACATAACTCAACACACTCGTCGCAAATAAATACCGACGGGCCTGCTATTAACTTTCTTACTTCGTGTTGGCTTTTGCCACAAAACGAGCAGTACAGTAACTTGTTATCACCGTCACCGCTTTGTTTATCACTCATTACTATTGCCTCTGCCTTGCCTGAACCGAAAACCAAATCGTGCCAAGCACTAGTTCAGGTCTACTATATATAACTATACTACTTAGTTGCAGCCGCGTCAGATCGATTTGTCATAACTTGGTCGATCAAGCCGTATTCTTTGGCTTCAGTTGCACTAAGGAAGTTGTCACGATCAGTGTCGTGGGCAACTTTTTCGTAATCTTGCCCAGTGTGTTGCGCCATTAAGCGGTTCAACTTCTCTTTAATAGACAGGATTTCTTTCGCATGAATTTCAAAATCTGATGCTTGACCTTGGAAACCACCTAAAGGTTGGTGAATCATCACGCGAGAATTTGGTAAACAGTAACGCTTACCTTTAGCGCCACCAGATAGCAGGAACGCACCCATGCTAGCCGCTTGACCAACACATACTGTGCTTACGTCTGGCTTGATGAAATTCATGGTGTCGTAAATTGCCATACCCGCAGTTACAGAACCGCCAGGTGAATTGATATAAAGGAAAATGTCTTTTTCTGGATTTTCAGCTTCCAAAAATAGCATTTGAGCCACAATCAGGTTGGCCATGTGGTCTTCTACCTGCCCTACTAAGAAAATAACATTTTCTTTTAGTAGACGAGAATAGATGTCGTACGAACGTTCACCTTTGGAAGTCTGTTCAACTACCATAGGAACAAGTGCATTCATTGGATCAAATGGGGTATTAGTCATAGCTACCTTGATTATCTAGCGTTAAAAACAAAAATGCTCGGAAGGCTCCGAGCATTTAAGCAGTTGCTGACAGGTGAAGTCAATCAGACAGTAAAAAATTACGCCTGTTTGTTCATAACCTCGTCAAAAGCTTTAGTTACTTCGGTAACTTTAGCTTGCTCAAGTACCCACTCAACCGCCTGCTCTTCTAGTGCAACGTTTTGCATTTGCTGCATAAGCTCTTGGTTGTTGTTGTAGTATTCTACAACTTCTTGAGGGTCTTCATACGCAGAAGCAGCAGTTTCGATCATCTCGTTTACTTTTGCTTCGTCAGCTTTAAGTTCGTTTTGCTTAATTACTTCACCTAATAATAGGCCAATTGAAACACGACGCTTGGCATTATCGGTAAATAATTCAGCTGGCAACTCTGGAAGGTTTTGACCACCGCCCTGTTGGCTGAAACGCTGTTTAGCTTGTTCACGTAAAGCGTTAACTTCTTGGTCGATAAGTGCTTGAGGAATATCAAGCTCGTTGGCGTCAACCAATTTAGCAATAACGTCTTCTTTAACCTGAGTTTTAAGTGTTTGATCTAACTCGCGTTGCATGTTCTTACGAACTTCAGCTTTAAGCGCGTCAACACCCCCTTCCTGAACACCGAACAAGGTAGCAAACTCTTCGTCAACTTTAGGAAGTGACTGGCCTTCTACTTTTTTCACTGTTACTTGGAATACCGCGTCTTTACCTTTAAGGTTTTCAGCGTGGTAATCTTCAGGGAAAGCAACTTCTACTGTTACTTCTTCGCCCGCTTTCGCGCCAACAAGTGGCTTTTCGAAACCTGGGATCATGCGATCTTGACCTAGTTCAAGTTCGAAATCTTCAGCTTTTCCGCCTTCAAATTCTTCACCGTCGATAGAGCCAACGAAATCGATAACAACTTTATCGTCTTTCTTCGCTTTACGTTTAACTTCTTTCCAAGAAGCGTGTTGCTTCTGTAGCGTTACCATCATGTTATCAAGATCTTCGTCAGTAATTTCTACTACTGGCTTTTCGATTTCGATATCGTTGATGCCTTTAACTTCTACTTCTGGATACACTTCAAAAGAAGCAACAAATTCCAAATCCTGACCATCTTCATCTTTAGTCAGTTCGAAATTAGGCATACCAGCTGGTTGAATTTTTTCTTGAACGATAGCCTGGTAGAAGTTTTGCTGCATTACATCACCAGCAATTTCTTGACGCACTGCTTGGCCGAAACGCTTTTTGATTACGCTTACTGGTACCTTGCCTGGGCGGAAACCGTTGATTCGTTGCGTTTTCGCCAATTGCTGTAGGCGAGATTTAACAGCTGAATCAATAGCGTCAGCTGGAACGGTGATAGTAAGACGGCGTTCTAAACCCTGGGTCGTCTCGACTGAAACTTGCATTATATTACCTCAACTTTACGCCTATTTAAGCGCTTTGTTCTCAATCCCCTCTCCCGTCATGCCTATATGGCATATCACACCGGGGTAGAGGTCGTTTCCGACGTTTGCACTAACAAAACACCACACAATACTGTGTTAATCGCGTATTTGTTACAAACATACGAGTTAAAAAAAGACGCCGTAGTATACAGTCGCAGAGAACGAGAGTCGAGAGGGAAACACAAGTTTGTAACACGCTTTTGAATGATAAGTGTGCAAACGGATAGAAATAAGGAATTTAATAAGGAAAATATAAAGAGGATAGAGTAAATGGTCGGTGAGATAGGATTTGAACCTACGACCCCTTGTACCCAAAACAAGTGCGCTACCAAGCTGCGCCACTCACCGACAATATTACTTACAACAGTGCTAAAGAAAGCACTTACAACAGCTTTTGTAAAAAAAGCTTAAAACATGGTGCGGAAGGAGAGACTTGAACTCTCACGCCGTGAAGCACTGGAACCTAAATCCAGCGTGTCTACCAATTCCACCACTCCCGCGAAAAAGTGGGGTGGACGATGGGGCTCGAACCCACGACAACCGGAATCACAATCCGGGGCTCTACCAACTGAGCTACGCCCACCACTGAGGTGCTTGCAATAAATAAACATGTTGAATTGATAGTACATGTTTACCTTTAAAGATTCGACCAATCCGAATCAGGTCCTACCTGACTCGCATGGCGCGTCCGGCAGGATTCGAACCTGCGACCCACGGCTTAGAAGGCCGTTGCTCTATCCAGCTGAGCTACGGACGCTCGGCGAATCTTCGCTTGCAAAAAATGGTCGGTGAGATAGGATTTGAACCTACGACCCCTTGTACCCAAAACAAGTGCGCTACCAAGCTGCGCCACTCACCGACTGCGTAACGATACGTTTGAAGCAATTTGCGTCTGTGCCGTTACGGGGTGCGAATATTACTGACAAGACCCCACCTCGTCAAACACTTTTTTAAATAAAATATTCAACCGCTCATAAAGCGCCCATAAATGTGCTTTTTTGAGCACTTTGAGCATTTTTCAAACTAATTAAAACCTAAAAACCGATAATTAAATGCGAACCTGAAGGTTCGACACGTGTTTACCTATGATAGACATTTTCATTATTTATCGAAATTTACCTTATATAAGCGCAAATCTTTTTAAACTTTTTGCGATTTACAGTATTTGTGTGTTTCTACTGGTCGCCACATGCTGTTTTATGAAACAATAATTAGCACTTAATGACCACACATTATAATCACTTCTATGACAGCTCATTTAATTGACGGCAAATTAATTGCCAAACAAGTTCGCCAGCATGTTGCTTCTTATGTAGATTCACTTATTGACGCAAAGAAACGTCAACCTGGATTAGCCGTTGTGTTAGTCGGTAGCGATGCCGCCTCACAAGTCTATGTTTCTAACAAACGAAAAGCGTGTGATGAAGTGGGATTTGTATCTCGCTCTTTTGATTTACCCGCCGATACCACAGAAAGCGAACTGTTAGCACTTGTTGACCAATTAAATGACGACAAGGAAATAGACGGCATTTTAGTGCAGTTGCCCTTACCTGCCGGTTTGAATGCAGAAAAAGTATTAGAGCGTATTCACCCCCATAAAGATGTAGATGGCTTCCATCCTTATAATATAGGTAGATTGGCACAACGTATCCCAGCGCTTCGCCCATGCACTCCGAAAGGTATCATGACGATGATTGAGGCCACTAAGCGTCCAGTGAAAGGACTAGACGCTGTGATTGTGGGAGCCTCTAATATTGTGGGTCGCCCAATGAGCTTAGAATTATTGCTTGCGGGTTGTACGGTCACTACTTGTCATAAATTTACACAAGATTTAAAAGCCCACGTAAGTCGTGCAGACCTTCTTGTGGTTGCGGTAGGTAAACCAAACTTTATTCCTGGCGACTGGATTAAGCCCGGCGCTATTGTTATCGATGTAGGTATTAACCGTGTGAGTGACGGTTCATTAGTGGGTGACGTGGACTTTGAGCCAGCCAAACAACGTGCAGGATGGATCACCCCGGTACCTGGTGGTGTGGGTCCCATGACAGTTGCTAGCTTAATAGAAAATACCTTAGAAGCTTACGTTAAATACCACTCTTAAGTTGAAATCGTGAACGATACCCATCTTATTGAAGCCACTATGCGTTGGGTTGATGACATTGTCATCAACCACAACTTTTGCCCCTTTGCAGGTTTCGTCCGTCAACCGGGCCAAATTCACTGTGTCGTGGTTAATGGGGATGCAGGCGATGTTATTGCCTCGCTTTTCGATGAGTGTAAACGCTTAGACGAACAAGACGATATTGCCACTACCCTTGTTATTGTGCCCTCATCGTCTACAGCTTCCTTTGATGACTACCTAGATGTATTGGCGATATGTGACCGCATGCTATCTGATTGGGGGTATACGGGCGTGTATCAACTTGCTAGTTTTCATCCTAACTATCAGTTCGATGGCGAAGCGATAGACAGCGTAGCAAATTATACCAACCGCTCTCCCTACCCTTTACTTCATTTAATTCGCGAGCGTGATATTGCCCGCTATATGAAAAACGAAGATGATGCAGAGAAAATTTACACTCACAATATTGCCAAAGCTAATGAACTAGGCTGCCCTTATTTTGAAAAAGCATTGAATGAGATGCGAAGCGCTAAAAATAAAAACGGCCTGTAAAATCACAGGCCAAAGGGTTTGATTGGGTCCAGGGATGCCAAATACGGCCGCCCCAGATGTCCGTAATTGGTTCAAGGTTTTAAACTTGAACCCGTACTCTACGTAAACTATGTGAGAATTTTATGACAGTGCGCTATGCAAATAGGATTTTACGGTAATGACTCCCAATCAGTTCCCCCTTTGTGCCATCGGCCATATACAAACACCGTTTAAACAAAAGTTTGCTATTCCCCGACAGCCCAATTTAGCCAAGGCTAAGGGACAAGTCGTGTTAGCACCGGACTTTGATGACCCTCGTGTCTTTAAAGGTTTAGAAGTATTTAGTCATGTATGGCTACTTTTTCTATTCCATGAAAATTTAGACAAAGGCTGGAAACCTTCAGTTAAAGCCCCTCGTTTAGGTGGAAACGCAACGCTTGGAGTGTTTGCCTCAAGAAGTACACATCGCCCGAACGGTATAGGCATGTCGGCCGTGAAAAATTTAGGTTCTGAAACTGTGGATGGAAAGCTTACCTTAAATGTTGAAGGGGTAGACTTGTTAGATGGCACGCCCATTATCGATATTAAGCCTTATTTGCCCTATGCCGATGCGCTTCCCCATGCTACTGACAGCATGGCAGAACTGACACATGCCGCACCTATCCCTAACTTAGATGTGACAATTAACCCGCTCGTGCAAGACTTGTTGCAAGAAGCCGCGGCACAGCATCCCGACCTGCCCACATTACTAACCGCGGTGCTAGCTCAAGACCCCCGTCCCGCTTATCGTCATAAACTAAGCAATGATGAAAAAACTTACCATACTGCACTGTATAACTATGATTTTGCCTTCACGGTAAAAAATGGTGTAGTCGACGTCGTTGGGATTAACACGCTTTAGACGCACGTGGTTGTAGCACTATTGCTCACAGTTAATTAGAATACGCTCAATTGTATTTTTCATAGTTATAGGAAGACCGCTTCGAATGCGCACTAGTCAATATTTACTTGCCACGCAGAAAGAAACTCCGGCCGATGCTGAGGTTATCAGCCACCAGTTAATGTTACGTGCTGGTATGATAAGAAAACTGGCTTCAGGCCTTTACACATGGTTGCCTTCCGGGCTTCGCGTGCTGAATAAAGTGGCAAACATCGTTCGTGAAGAGATGAACAAAGCAGGCGGTGTAGAAGTGTTAATGCCCGTGGTTCAACCTGCTGATTTGTGGGAAGAGTCTGGACGATGGGAAGAGTACGGCCCAGAATTACTGCGCATTAAAGACCGCCACCAGCGAGACTTTGTGTTAGGTCCTACACATGAAGAAGTGATCACATCGTTAGTCAGAAACGAAATCAGTAGTTACAAACAACTGCCTATCAATCTTTATCAAATTCAAACTAAATTCCGTGATGAAGTACGCCCTCGTTTTGGCATTATGCGTGGACGTGAATTCACCATGAAAGACGCCTATAGCTTTCACTTAGACGATACGTGTTTAGATAAAACGTACCAAACAATGTATGAAGCCTATGGCAATATCTTTAACCGCATGGGCTTAGACTACCGTGCTGTTATTGCCGACTCGGGTTCAATTGGTGGAAACCATTCCCATGAGTTCCACGTACTTGCCGAGTCTGGTGAAGATGCAATTGCCTTTGCGAGTGACAGTGACTATGCCGCAAACGTTGAAATGGCCGCAACAGCAATGCCAGAAAAACAACAAGCTTCAGGCGCAGCAGCTGAAGTAGTAAGTGGCAAAGATTCTGATAGCGCGCTTAGCATTTATGTTGTTAAAGGCGAAACAGAGGAAGAAAATACAACCGAACAATGGGTAGTATTAGTGTTGCGCGCAGAACACGCGCTTAACGATGTTAAGGCAGAAAAAGTAGCTGGCGTAGCCAGTCCGCTTGTTATAGCTAGTGAAGAAAAAGCCACTGAAATTTTAGGCGTTCACCCAGCTTTCGTTAACCCTAATGATATTACATTGCCAATGCATGTCGATTTTAGTGCCGCTGCACTTGCCGATTTCATATGTGGTGCCGGCGAAAATGGCCAAATCATGAAAAATGCAAACTGGACTGTCGATTTACAAACAGCTGATTTACGTAACATTGTAGCTGGTGACGCTTCACCAGACGGCAATGGTACTATTGAAATAAAGCGCGGTATTGAAGTGGGCCACATTTTCCAACTGGGTAGCAAATACTCAGAAGCGATGAATTGTGGTGTACTAAGCGAAACTGGCAAGCATCAAACCCTAACCATGGGATGCTATGGAATTGGCGTTTCACGTATTGTTGCGGCAGCTATTGAACAAAACCATGATAAATACGGCATTATGTGGCCTGATCCAATTGCGCCTTTTAAAATTGCATTAATTCCAATGAATATGCACAAATCTCACCGCATTAAAGAAGCGGCTGAGGCACTTTATGAACAACTGATTGCGTTGGGTATAGACGTATTATTTGACGATCGTAAAGAACGCCCAGGTGTGATGTTTAATGATATGGAATTAATTGGCATACCTCATAGTATTGTTATCGGTGAGAGAAACCTCGACAATCAACAAATTGAGTACAAAAACCGCCGTACAGGTGAAAAGCAATTACTAGATTTAGATTCGGCTAAAGACTTTGTTGTTAGTCTTTAACATTGTCTATTATTGAAAGATAAATATTAGTAATCTTGCATTTAATTTTGTATATAGCTTTGCAATAGCGGTTAGCTAAAAAAATAAAAACGGTGAACATATGCGGTTAACATTTTACGGCGTGAGAGGCTCTATTCCTACTCCTGGAAAAGCCTATGCTCGCTATGGTGGTAATACCGCATGCGTTCATATTGAATTAGCCGATGGCACAGATATTGTGCTTGATTCGGGAACGGGTATCAGGCTGTTAGGAAATAAACTTCGCAGCAAAGATACCCCTATTCACTTGTTGCTCAGCCATAATCACTGGGATCACATACAAGGTTTTCCATTCTTTAGCCCTATCTTTCAAAAAGACAGAGATATCTATATTTATCCAGGGCAAACGACCTTGCCCGAACACGATCAAATTTTAAAACAAATGGAAGGCTCAACGTTTCCTGTTCCTGTCAGTGCGTTACAATCGAAGCTCCATCTAACCATTATTCCGCCTGAGCAAGATATTTGGGAAATTGGTTCTGCGACCATTCGCCGAATACCAATTAATCACCCTGGCAAGGGTAGCGCCTATAGTATTGAAGAAAAAGGCACTAAAATAGCCTACATTACTGACAACGAACTCTACCCGCCGTATAAAAAAGAAACTGACTTTCTAACATTTGTCGATTTTGCTAGAAATGCAGACGTTATTATTCACGATGCACAATATATGATGTCAGATATGCCTGCTAAAACAGGTTGGGGTCATTCAGTTGCTGAAGAAGCGGTAAAACTCGCCATGGCAAGCAATTCAAAACAATTAGCGCTGTATAGCCATGATCCAGATCGCACAGATGAGGATATTGATATGGTGGTTGAACACTGTATAGATTA
Source organism: Alteromonas sp. CI.11.F.A3 (assembly GCF_032925565.1). NCBI lineage: Bacteria > Pseudomonadati > Pseudomonadota > Gammaproteobacteria > Alteromonadales > Alteromonadaceae > Alteromonas > Alteromonas sp. CI.11.F.A3. The sequence continues at coordinate 1,710,939 of NZ_CP136708.1, read as the reverse complement.
CATCACTATTGCAGAATCGAACCTTAAAATATTTGCATCAGCGGAAGGCCAAACATTGGACTTCGCTGATTAAGATAACTCAGCAAATAATAACGACTTACCTAACGGAGAACACCACAAGTGTCAGTGTTTAAGCCATTTTTAATATTGGCTGCAGTCAGTCTGTGCAGCATTAGTGCTCTTGCCCAAGAAAATGCGCAAGATGAACAAGAGAGTGATATTGAAGTTATTGATATCATTAAACGAGATACCACAACTGAAAGTGCGCTCGATAACCGCTTGGAAGGTGACAAGGAAGCCATTGATAACGTTTTTGCTATCACACAGCATAGACAAAACTATTTACTTCCTATGACTTACATTACCAATCCAAATTCAAACGGTAATGACGAACTCACAGAAGAAAATGTCGATAAAAAAGAAGCCAAATTTCAGGTTAGCGTAAAGCTGCCTCTTTATTTGGAAGACACTGGGTTTGACGGCGTTTACCTTGGCTTTACCCTTACTTCGTTTTGGCAGTTATACAACAGCGAAGTGTCTAAACCTTTCAGAGAAACCAATTATGAGCCAGAAATATTTTGGCAAGAAACGGCAGACTATTCCGTTTTAGGGTATAAATTTAATACCTTTCAAGTAGGGTTCAACCATATGTCTAACGGACAGAGTGGCCTTAGCTCTAGAAGCTGGAACCGTATTTTCGCCTCTGTTGTGTTTAGTGACCAAGATGATATTTATTATTTAAAAACTTGGTATCGTATTCCTGAAGACGACAAAGAAGGCCCCCTTGACCCTACCGGTGATGATAACCCTGATATCGAAAACTATTATGGCCGTATGGAATTTGGTTACGGGCGAAAGCTTGGTAATTTCAAAGTAATGGCATTGCTTCGCAATAACCTTAACTTAGGGAATAACCGAGGTAGTATTCAAGTTGATTTAACCTATCCGCTTACCGACCGTTATGAATTACTGTTTCAGTACTTTAACGGCTATGGCGACTCACTGATTGATTATAACCGCTCTCAAGAGCGTGTGGGTTTAGGCTTCCAGCTACTTTTCCTATAAGCATTAAATCAATAAGAGGCCTCGTTTGTCGGGCCTCTTATTTAAATAACACCAGCAGCTTTATACAATTGCAAATGAACATCCACTAACGCTTCTATATCGCGCTGATAACCACCACCAATAACCGCCGCAATGGGTACTCCCATACGTTCAGCAAACGCAAAAACCATATCATCTCGAGCACCAACGCCTTCGGTTGTGATATTTAATAAACCCAAGTCGTCATTAATATGAATATCTACGCCAGCGTCATAAATAATGGCATCTGCTTGAAATTGCATGGCCACCATGGCGAGGGTTTCTTGTACCGCATTTAAATATTCGTCGTCTTCACAGCCCTTCACCATACCTATATCGATATTTGAATGCTGCTTTCGATAAGGGAAGTTTTTCTCACCATGAACTGACACAGTGAAAATACTATTATCGTATTGAGCAAGCTTAGCGGTACCGTCACCCTGATGGACGTCAAAGTCGATAATTAACACATTATCTATACCATCACATTTTTGCATCGCTTTAGCGGCAAGAAATAAATCGTTAAATAAGCAAAACCCTGATCCAAAGTCTGAGAAAGCATGATGGTAGCCGCCGGTCAAATTCAACGCCTTACCATGCTTTATAGCCAACTCAGCAGTTAAACAGGTGCCAGCCACGGCGGTAAGCGTACGTTCGATGAGTTGATCAGACCAAGGAAAGCCGATACGACGCATGGCTTTTTTATCTAATGTGCCGCTTGTTAACTGCTGAACATAGTCTTTGTCAAAGTGAGACTCCAACTCTGATACCGCAAACGGCGAAGGTGTGTGAAATACATTATCAGCGACACCATGAGCCGATAACGCATTTCGAATACCTTGGTATTTATCAATGGGGAAGCGATGGCGTTCAGGTAAGCTGAGTTGGCTATAAATAGGATGGAATACCAGTGGGATCATAACGTCTCAGTCACTACCTTGTTTTATTTGCGGCGAAAACCCCAGTGAGTTTGTGAAAACGAAGCATGCACTTAAACTAACTTCATTTCATTATACTCAATATCATGTATTAGCGGGTTAAACTGTTCACCACTTTTTCCACATTGACCGACATACTCTTCATCGACTCAGCCATGTCATCACGTTGCGCCAATTTATGATAGCGGTCAGACGATGCCACCACATTCGCAATAATACTTTCCACCTGCGATAACACTGCCTCTTGCTCGTCAGCTGCTTCATTAAGGGCAACCACAACGCTTGCCGTTTCCTTAATATCATCAACCACATTATTCAGGGTTTGTAATGCAATAGCAGCTTCAGCCGCATTGCTGTCTGAGAGCTGCTTACCTTCTTCCATGGCCAACACGGCTCCACGGGCTTCGGCTTCAAAACTACTAAGAATATCGTTTATCTCTTTCGTCGATTGCTGTGTTTTCGCTGCCAACGCCCGCACTTCATCTGCTACCACGGCAAAGCCTCTGCCATGCTCGCCTGCCCTAGCGGCTTCAATGGCAGCATTCAGTGCTAATAAGTTGGTTTGATCGGCAATTTCGTTAATTACATTAACCACTTTGAGAATATTTTTACTGCGGCTTTGTAGGTCGCTTACAATATCACTCGACTCTGTTACTGTTTTTGCTAGTTGTTTAAACCCAGTATTTGCACGCTCAAAAGTTGAATAGCAACTCGCTACGTTCTCTTCTGAATTTTTGGTAGCCACAGCCACTTGGTCAGTAATCGCAACCAAGTTCTGTACTATGCCTTTTAGTTTATCAGTGGTGGCATCTAACGATAGTGAAGCATCGCGCTGCTCTACCGCGCCATCCATAATTGATTGCCCTACATCGCCAAGGGCAACGAAAGCCCGTTCCATTTCTAATTCAGTTTGATGCAATTGGGTAACCGAGTTTTTTAACTTGCTTTGTAATGCTCTGGCAGAGTCAGCCAAAATGCCTAGCTCGTGTCCACTTGAATAAGTCAGCGGGTAATCGTATTGACTAGTAGCGAGGTTAGAAATACACGCGGCTACTTCACGAGTAGGGTTAATCACTTGAGAGCGAAGACGACTAATTACATAAACTACAGATAGCAGTGACAGCACAATAGCAGCAAGCAAAATGAGCCACAACATCCTGCGCGTACCGTTTTTTAAATCAGTAATGGCTAGTTCAGATTGATGTGCTATTTCATCAGCAATGCTTCCAAGTAATTTTGCAGGCTCTCGGTCGATACCACGAACGTAACTATCCCCTACTTTCGGGTCTAGGCCCGATGCGATAAAAGCCGCATAACCTTCTCTGTACTTTTCTGCCATAAAGGCGTGCGCTGTCTGGAATTTTCGAATATCCGCTTTGGCTTTGTCGCTTACTACAGGGTTTGCCAGCATTTGGCTAAATTGTTGCTTTATCTCAGCTTCTCGTTTTTGAAAACGAGACCAGTACTTTTCACGATCGTCGTCGTTGTGTCCTCTCAGCAATGTATTTTTCCACTCCTGAACTTGGGTTTTGAAGGTATTTAAGGTTGCGTTAACGTCACGCTCTGCCTGAACAAGGGTATGCTCTAGTGATTCGAAACTGTTTAGCAGCGAGAAAGATTTGTAGATGGATGCGGCGTTTAGAAAAACCAATAAACATAAGCTCGCAAGCACAGGGGTAATTACCAATCGACTGATACTGGTATAATTGAACACAGCGGCTAACCTTTAGTCTAATAAAAATGCGAAAATCATGAAACGCCACCATTAAATGATATATTGATGACAGAAACGTGACAGAAAAGGTATCACGCTGAATACCTTTACCTATTCGTTAATACGTAAAAATTATAGAACTAACAGCAAGTTTTGAAACTTTCATCTCTGACAATAAAAGAGCGCTAACAACTAGGGTTCCAACCAGTTTATACGGCTAACTTCAGCACCAAAGTATTTTGCCCCTGCTAACGTATGATGCCCATAATCGTAAAATAGCTTTTCTAATGATTCATTTACTCCAGAACACAGTTTCAACTCAGGTTGACAAATATAGTCCATCCTATCCAGCAGCGTAACATTAGGAAACGCTTTCGCTATAAGGGCGAGCGATTCATTAATTTCACTCACTGTTCCAGTGAAGTCCACTCTTGTAGTTGTTTTATTACCACTGTAGGCATTGAAATAAGCTGAATTGATATGGTTTACGAGAACCTCATCATCGGCGTACGACTTGTCATCTCTGACGGCATAAGCAATAAAGTCTGCAAGTGTCCAACTACGTGTTCTGTATTCAGGGAATTCGTGGATATTATTCACTACAATAATTTCCTTCCCAGCTTCTATAAATTTTTCTATAACTTGATTTAAAGAAGCTACATCCTCTAGGTCATACCTAGAAGCTATAATTATAGTATCAGCGTATTTGAAGTTTGGTACGCCCGAAAGCTCAGAAAAATTCTTATTGATGTCACTAATTTCACTCCCATAACGAGCAAAAGAAAAACGCGACTCACTATACTTTGAATGTTCCAGTACGTTATATAAATCCTTGGAATGAGAGTTTCCAATAATCAATGCATTCTCATAGTTTTTATCTAAATCGAACCACAGCTCATCTTCGTCATATTGACGGACTAAATGCCAAGATTCTTCTCTTAATAGTGTATTACTCCGCGATGCCTCTGCAATTTGAAAACTGTTTAGCGTATTAAAATTGCCAGGATTTAGCTTTTGGGAAAAAATTGCACTACTAGCACCTATTACAATAAAACCGATTAATGATACGCAAGAATACGTAAATATCGTTTTACGATCTATCTTATCCTTAAACCTAAAGGGGGTTTCTACATACTTCCAACTTCCATAGGCCAACAACATAGTTAACATGCTAAGAGATAGCATCAAACCATGGGAAGGCTCTTCCACTGAAAGTATTCTGGTAAAGGCGAAAATAGGCTGATGCCAAAGGTAAGCTGAATAGCTGATTAAGCCTATTCCTACGAATAGTCGAAGGCTAAGCAAGCGGCCAACTAATGTTTTAGTATCGGCAAATAGAACGATTAACACGACACCAAGCACGGGCACTAACGTATAAAAACTAGGAAATGGCACGAAGCTATCGAAGTAAAATGTAGCATAAAGCACCATTAGAAGGCCGATAGATGCCGCGATATTGTTAGATCTCACACCATGTTTCTGAACTATAAAAGCGGCTAGAGAGCCAGCTAACAGTTCCCAGCCACGAAATGGAGCGAGATAAAAATTTGCACTTGGACTGTTTCGAGAGCCCCACTCACATGCCAGCAGACTCAGAACGGCAATAAATGCTATCAACCAAAAAAGCCGTTCTCTTTTAAAACCTTGTCGCCATGCAAACATAAGGAGTAGAGGAAATATTAGATAATACTGTTCTTCAACCGCTAAACTCCATGTATGAAGTAAAGGCTTCTCTTCAGCAGCAGCTTCAAAGTAGCCGCTCTCTCGCCAAAAAAGGATGTTGGATGCAAAAAGGCTTACTGCAACAATACTATGGGAAAACTCTTTAAAACTGTCTACTGTCATGGTCAACCATGCAATAGGGAGACATAACACGATAACAAATACGAGCGCAGGCAATATTCTCCTAGCGCGACGTTCGTAAAAATTAACTAGGCTGAATTTTTCACGCTCAATTTCTACGATGAGAATAGAAGTAATCAAATAGCCACTTATAACAAAGAAAACATCGACACCAACGAAGCCACCGGCAAAGAATTTGAACCCGGCATGAAATAGAATGACTGGTAATACGGCTAATGCTCTTAAGCCATCAATCTCGGAGCGATATTGCAAAATAAAGTCCCTTTAGGAAATAGCTGCTCTTTCCCCTATTCAGTCGACATCTTTAACGTTGCGGTAATAGTGAAGACGTTATCTAGAGGGATTTGTATTGTTATACTTTATCTTCGCGTAACTATAAGAAAATTAACACTGGCATTTTCTAAATCACCCTAAAAAAATTGTGCGCTTTTGAACTTTATAAAGCGTCATAGCTTCTAATTCGATGCGATTAAAAATCATATCAATTACGTATCTAAGCGCACAACAATGAGGTTATTTCTTTCTTATTCCCATTCAATCGTCGCTGGCGGTTTACCCGATATATCGTAAACAACACGGGAGATACCATCAATTTCGTTGATGATACGATTCGATACTTTACCTAAGAAATCATAAGGTAAATGCGCCCAATGCGCTGTCATGAAGTCGATTGTTTCTACCGCACGCAGCGATACAACCCAATCGTATTTACGGGCATCACCCATTACGCCCACAGAACGTACAGGTAAGAATACAGTAAAGGCTTGGCTTACTTTCTGGTATAAATCGGCGTTGTACAACTCTTCAATGAAAATAGCGTCTGCGCGTCGTAGCAAATCGCAATACTCTTTTTTCACTTCACCAAGAACGCGTACACCTAAACCAGGCCCTGGGAATGGGTGGCGATAAAGCATGTCATACGGTAAACCTAGCTCAAGACCAATTTTACGCACTTCATCTTTAAACAGTTCTCGCAATGGCTCCACTAAACCTAGCGCCATATCTTCTGGCAAGCCACCAACATTGTGGTGAGACTTAATCACATGAGCCTTACCTGTAGCAGAACCTGCAGATTCAATAACATCTGGGTAGATAGTGCCTTGGGCTAACCATTTCGCATTGGCAAGCTTCCCGGCTTCTTCATCGAATACACGGACAAATTCATTACCAATCGCTTTACGTTTAAGTTCTGGATCTTCAATATCTTTTAAACGCCCTAAGAAGCGCTCTTCAGCGTCAACACGAATAATATTGAGACCGAAATGGTCACCAAACATTTCCATCACTTGGTCTGCTTCGTTTAAGCGAAGCAAGCCGTTATCTACGAACACACAGGTGAGGTTTTCACCAATAGCACGGTGAAGCAACATGGCAGTAACCGATGAATCGACACCACCCGATAAACCTAATATAACGCGGTCGTCGCCAACTTTTTGTTGAATGCGCGCAATCGCATCTTCAATAATGGCATCGGCAGTCCATAACTTTTCGCATTTACACACATCCATAACAAAGTGACTTAGCAAACGCATGCCTTGCTTAGTGTGGGTAACCTCAGGGTGAAACTGAACACCGTAAAATTGCTTTTCTTCGTTATACATAGCAGCGTGCGGACAAGAAGCCGTTTGCGCGATAGTTTCGAACCCAGCAGGTACTGCGGCAACTTTATCACCGTGACTCATCCATACATCGAGCAGTGCATTGCCATTTTCACCAATGCTATCTTCAATGTGGCTAAGTAAAGACGTAGGTTTAATAATTTCTACCTGTGCGTAACCAAATTCTCGCTTGTCAGAGCCTAAAACACCGCCACCCAGTTGGGCCGCCATGGTTTGCATGCCATAACAAATACCAAAAACAGGCACGCCAGCTTCGAACACGTATTCAGGGGCGCGTGGAGAGTTTTCTTCGGTCACCGATTCAGGGCCGCCCGACAAAATAATACCTTGTGGATTAAATTCTCGAATTTGCTCTTCGGTCACATCCCAAGCCCAAAGCTCACAATAAACGCCTATTTCACGTACGCGACGCGCAATAAGCTGCGTGTACTGTGATCCAAAATCTAAAATAAGAATGCGTTGGTCATGGATATTTGTGGTCATGTTTTTACCCGTTTTATAATAGAACGAAGGCGGCAACAAGGCGGGAAAGTCTCCGCCTCTTAATGCGCTGTAATAATAATATAACTTGTCGCGAATCTAACCTAGACGGTAGTTCGGCGCTTCTTTAGTAATGCTAACATCATGAACGTGCGACTCGCCCATTCCAGCAGAAGTAACACGAACAAACTGCGCTTTGGTGCGAAGTTCGTCGATACTGCCACAGCCTGTAAGCCCCATAGCAGAGCGTAGCCCACCCATTTGCTGATGGATGATATTCGCAATAGGTCCTTTATAAGCTACGCGACCTTCAATACCTTCAGGCACAAGTTTTTCTGCATTGTTTGATTCTTGGAAGTAACGGTCAGATGAACCGTGATTTTGGTTCATTGCGCCTAGTGAGCCCATACCGCGGTACGATTTGAAGTAACGACCTTGATAAAGTTCAACTTCACCTGGCGCTTCTTCCGTTCCCGCTAACATGCTACCTACCATTACGCAGCTTGCGCCAGCGGCTAGGGCTTTCGCGATATCACCAGAGAAACGAATACCGCCATCGGCAATAACCGGAATGTCTGTACCTGCAAGTGCATCTACCGCATCAGATACCGCGGTAATTTGTGGTACACCACAACCGGTAACGATCCGGGTAGTACAAATAGAACCTGGGCCTATACCTACTTTAACCGCATCAACGCCTGCATCGGCCAGTGCTTTTGCACCATCACCGGTTGCAACGTTACCTGCAATAATTTGTACATCAGGATAATCGGTACGTACTTTCTTAACGCGGTCAATAACGCCTTGCGAATGACCATGAGAGGTATCGATAAGTAAAACATCTACACCGGCTTCAACTAAAAGTTGAATGCGCTCATCAGTACCTGGCCCAACGCTAACTGCTGCACCTACGCGTAATCGACCCAATGAATCTTTACAGGCATTCGGTTTGTTTTCGGCTTTTTGGAAATCTTTAACCGTGATAAGACCGGTAAGTTTGAACGCATCATCTACCACAAGAATTTTTTCAATGCGGTGTTCATGCATAAGATCGAGTACTTGATCTGAACTTGCACCTTCTTTAACAGTAACAAGGTCGTCTTTACCTGTCATAACATTGCTAATAGGCAGCTCAAGACGTTTTTCAAAACGTAAATCACGGCCAGTAACGATACCAATGAGGTTATTTTGATGGTCGGTTACCGGGAAACCAGAGTAACCAAGGCGCTTAGAAAGATTAATAACTTCGCCGATTGTGGCATCTTTAGCAACCGTAACGGGGTCTGATACCACGCCACTTTCGTACTTTTTCACTTCACGAACATGTTTTGCCTGCTGTGCAGGTTCCATGTTTTTGTGAATAAAACCGATGCCCCCCTCTTGAGCAAGTGCAATCGCTAGGCGTGCTTCAGAGACGGTATCCATCGCCGCAGAGACCATAGGGATATTTAACGTGACACCACGAGTTAGACGAGTTTGAAGTTTGGCAGTATGTGGAAGAACTGTCGAGTGGCCGGGAACCAGCAACACATCGTCGAACGTCAGGGCTTCTTGGATGATTCGTAGCATGCAACAACACCTATTCAGTTGAGGGTTAATTGCGGCGCAATTGTAGTGTTTTTTAGATTTCAGGTAAACTCTATTTTATTAAACCAGACGATTTTTTCTTATGTTTACATCTTCACCCTCTACATCGCGACAAATTTTAACAGTTACTAAGCTAAATCGGCTTGCTCGAACCGTGCTTGAAAGCGAAGTGGGACTTATATGGTTATCCGCTGAAATATCTAATTTTGTAAGTGCCGCTTCCGGTCATTGGTATTTCACGTTAAAAGATAATAAGGCACAAGTGCGTGCTGCCATGTTTAAAAATACTAATCGCACTGTAAAACAGCGCCCGAAAGAAGGCGATAAGGTACTTGTACGTGCATCCGTGGGTATTTACGAAGCAAGAGGCGACTACCAGCTTGTCATTGAGCACATGGAAAGCGACGGCGAAGGCGCACTACAGCAAGCCTATGAAGCTTTAAAAGCAAAGCTAAACGCTGAAGGCTTATTCAGCATCGAACGTAAACGCCCTATGCCAGAGGTTATTAATCGCATTGGTATTATTACCTCATCAACGGGCGCAGCGCTGCATGACGTACTTAGTGTGTTAAAACGCCGTAGCCCACAAACGGAAGTTATTGTTTACCCTTCAATGGTGCAAGGTGAGACCGCGCCAGCTCAGCTCATTAATGCTTTACGCACTGCGAATCAACGAAATGAAGTCGATGCACTTTTGCTAACTCGTGGTGGAGGCTCGTTAGAAGACTTATGGTGTTTTAACAATGAAAACCTTGCTAGAGAAATTACCGAGTCACAATTGCCGCTAATTAGCGCAGTAGGTCATGAGGTTGATTTTACTATTGCTGATTTTGTTGCCGATTTACGCGCCCCTACTCCTTCGGCGGCCGCTGAAATATTGAGCCAGGATACTAACGCTCTCAGCGAGAGCCTAGTGCAATATAAGCAACGCTTAACCCGTGCCATGCTGCAAAAACTCAGTCATTTAGCGCAACAGCATAAACTCGGGCACCAACGTTTACAGTCAGTGCATCCGCAAAGCAAAATACAAAATCAGTGGCAAGCCCTTGATAGGCTTCAATTACGCTTAAGCCATGCTATCAATAATAAACTCGCAATCGAAAATAAACGGTTCGAGCATATCAATAATCGCTTAGCGCAACAAAGCCCAGCGGTAAGAGTAAATCAAGCTAAAGCGCGCATAGCACAAACCCATAAAACCCTTTGTAATAACATGAAGCAGCTAATGAATACTAATCAACAGGCATTTGCTGCAAAAGTCGGTTTGTTACAGTCGGTCAGTCCCCTTTCTACATTGTCTCGAGGCTACAGTATTACCATGTCGAACGGTACGGCAGTTACCTCAGTGGATACTGTTAAAGAGAACGATATAATTAAGTCTCGAGTGACTGATGGAGAAATAACCAGTAAAATAGTGGAAATTCGTCGTCATCAATAAAGGTTGGCTTTTGTTTCCTATTTTTTCGCGTTCGCTCTGGTTGTTAGTAGCCCTAGCCTCTTTATGCGCACCATCCGTTTATGGTCAGCAACAGGCAGCATTATCTGAGTTGCCGATTTTGCCTGAACCGTCATCTTCATCGACGGCTGTGCCTAAAGCCCCTGCTATAGCAATTTCACTGGCGGTGTTTTCTACTTACCCCAGTGAAACCCTTTTAGATGCCTGTGGCGATACAGAGGCTACGCAGGAGTGTATTGAGGATACTATTGCCCCAGAAGCATTTATCTCCACACTGATAACAAAGTCTTGGTTCACTGAGATTAAACCTTTCGGTAATGACTCAGACTATGAATTGCTTATTGCTAACGTGGCTAAGCAAGGTGAAACCGTAAATTTAAGTAAAAAGCTAAGCAAAGAAAAGCACTTTACTGAATTAACCCTGCAATGGCGAGGTATAGAGATTGATTCTTTGGTTATTGCCAGCCAAGTGAATGACAGTGAAGCTTCAACAGAGAAGGCCATAGAACCGCTTGTTTCTTGGTACAAGCATGCTACTGAAAACGAGCTGTTCACCCCAACCTTTTTATATCATGCATTGAACGCAAGCGATTATGGTAACCATTTGAGCGTTCCTGAGTCTTTGGGTGATTTCACCAGACTTGATACTCAGCTGTATCCAGACCCATTTAAGGGCTCGATTACACGCTACACCCATCCTTCCTTTGAAGATGCGTTAGTGGACGTAACGGTTTTTCCCATTTTGGCGAAACTCGACACAAATGCATCAAGTGATACAGCGGACACGGCGAACACCAGTATTGAAAACTCAGCCCGCACTGACGCTTTACTTCATCAGCAACTAGATGACGACTGGAATAAAGCTGATCACGTCGCTAACGCGCGCAATTTAACCCTTTCTCAACCCCAGCCAATATCGGCGTTTAATGTAAAGGGTTTTGCCAATGGGTGGCGATTAGTGCTTAAAGCAGACTCGCCAGTAGACGATCCTATTTTCGCGACAACCTATGTATTTACCCGTAATGATAAAATAGTGAAAGTGGCTACCACCTTCCCTAGCGACTTTTCTGACGACTTAGCCAACGAACTCATTGCTCATATCACAGTGCCAGAAGAATCTATGCTTATGCAGCAAGTTCGCGCCATGCTTAAGTAGAATGCTCGGCCAATAGCCCCCTGCCAAGGGGGCTTTTTGAAAAGCGAGTTATTACAGGCTCATAGAGAATAGTTCGAAGTTAGGCGTTTGTGGCGATTAGCTTTTAGCGACTAGCTTTTAGATAGAAAACTTAGCGAAAAGCTCATGAAATCCCTTCGTAAATAATAAATAAACGCGTGAAGAATACGCTCACTAAAACAAAAAAGGTCGGCGCTTGTAATAGCGTCGACCTTTTTATTTGTTTGAAATATATATGAAATAGTACGGTTCAAAACCCGCATTTCGTTATTGCAGCAAAGCGCTTTGTTATCGCGCTGGCGCTAATGCTCGGCTATTTTTTCTTACTATGATAAGACAGTAAACGCTTGCGCTTACGTTCTTGAGTAAGGGTAAGCTTATTCTTTTTGCCTTCAAACGGGTTCGCCCCTTCCCTAAATTCAATACGTATAGGCGTTCCCATCACCTGAAGCGCTTTACGGAAGTAGTTCATCAAGAAGCGTTTGTACGACGTAGGTAAATCGTCAACTTGGTTACCGTGAATAACAATCACAGGCGGATTATAACCACCAGCATGGGCATATTTCATTTTAACCCGACGTCCGCGCACTAGTGGCGGCTGATGGTCATCTTGCGCCATTTCCATAATCTGCGTAAGCATAGAGGTATTAATACGCTTAGTGGCGCTTAGGTAGGCTTCTTGTACTGATTCAAATAAGTTGCCTACACCGGTACCGTGCATTGCAGATATGAAGTGCAAACGTGCAAAGTCAATAAAACCAAGACGACGATCGAGTTCGCGTTTTATATCATTTTTAATATCTGTGCTAAGCCCATCCCACTTGTTCACTGCAATTACCAGTGAGCGACCGGAATTTAACACAAAGCCGAGTAGGCTTAAGTCTTGGTCGGTAATGCCTTCACGGGCATCTATTACCATCAGCACAACGTTGGCTTCATCGATCGCTTGCAAGGTTTTAACAATAGAGAACTTTTCAACCGCCTCATTCACTTTTCTGCGTTTGCGAACCCCAGCGGTATCAATAAGAATATATTCACGCTCGTCACGTTCCATTGGAATGAAAACGCTATCGCGGGTTGTACCTGGTAGGTCAAAAACGACAACCCGTTCTTCACCTAGAATACGATTTGTTAATGTAGATTTACCCACGTTAGGCTTGCCTACAATAGCCAGCTTAATAGGCTGATCTTGAAGGCGCTTGAGTTGCTCTTCTGCATCAAGCTCTTCTTCTTGCGTTTCCTCAACAATTCGCATGTCAGGAAAAGACGCTTCAAGTGGAACTAGTGCATCTTGAAGTAATTGGCTTACACCACGCCCGTGAGCCGCGGCGATTTGCTTAACGGTTCCTAAGCCTAGCGCGTAAAAATCAGCACTTTCGCTATCGCCATCAATGCCATCGACTTTATTCGCAACAACAAAAACTTGTTTGTTAAGGCGGCGAATGTGCTCAGCAATACCTTGGTCTGCCGGCAACAAACCTGCTCTAGCATCAACAAGTAGTAATACAACATCGGCTTCTTCAATGGCTAAAAGAGACTGCTGCGCCATTTCAGCATCAATACCTTCTTCGTCACCCGTGATACCACCGGTATCCACCACGATGAATTGACGCTGCTCAAACTTAGCCTGACCGTACTTGCGGTCACGGGTAAGCCCTGGGTAATCAGCGACCAGCGCATCACGTGTATTAGTTAAACGATTAAACAAGGTGGACTTACCCACATTAGGGCGGCCTACCAAAGCAACAACGGGCAACATGTATCAAATCCTAAAGGAAAAAAAGCTAAAAAACACAAACCGCAAGTAAGCATAGCTTACTTGCGGTCAGAGTGTGATTGGGCATTATACCTGTTTAGGTATGATGCGTCAGCCTAACAGAAGATATTAGGCTAACAATCCAACAAATTATGCTGTTGAGCAGGCTATAACGTAGAGATAGCTGCCACTACGCCGTTACGGGTCATGGTTACTACCACTCCGTCAACGTTCAATGGTGCATCGTATATAGCATCGTCTTCATCGTCGCCACCTACATCGACGCGAGCAACAATTTGGCCGGTTTCTTGTTCAATCCAATGAACGAAGCCCCAGTTGTCACCCACAACAATATGCTCACCAACTGGCGTTGCCGCAGTAACAGAGCGAGACTTTAAGCCACTTTGTGACCACAGCTCTACACCGTTTCGTCTGTCTAGGGCATAAATATTAGAGTTGTTATCTACAACAAAAATACTGTTCCCTTCAATACTTAGGTTGCGATATGAACCGTACTCACGCTTCCAAATAATACGACCACTACGCAGTTCTACTGCTGCCAGCGTACCATTGTAAGAAACCGTATAAATAGTACCGCCAAAAAGTACAGGGGTGGTATCAAGGTCAACAATACGTTCTAACTCTGTGGCGCCCGTTGGCGTGGCAATAACCGTTTCCCAAGCAAGAATACCTGACTCAAGTAAGTTAACTTGCAACTTACCCGTAGGCGTTCCAATTAAAGCGCCGCCGTTTGCCGCTACCGGGCCGGAAATACCACGAAGGGTCAAAGGAGGAGTGTCACCTTCATGTCGCCACAATTGCTCACCAGTACGCGTATCGAAGCCAAACAAGGTACCCGCGCCAGTGTTAACTACCAGAATTCCTTCGTCTGCAGAAGGAGCCGCTAACACTTCACCAGGAATTGATGCTTCCCACTTGGTTTCGCCAGTTTCGTAGTCAAGTGCCATTACGACACCGTTTTCTGTACCTACAAACAATAATCGGTCAGCAACCGAAATGCCGCCAATACGTGCACTTGCTCCACTACGCCAAAGACGTGCAATTGAGTCCCACCAACCGTCACCTTCAAATACGGCGAAGTTGCGTTCCCACAGAACATCACCGCTCTCTGGGTTCATAGCAACAACGCTGCCATGGCGATCGGCGGCATAAAGATTTTCGTAAGCATATACTGGACGAAGACGAGAGAAGTAATGATCAACACCATCGCCGATGTCTCTGTCCCATTTTACTGAGGGCGTAAACTTCGCATCGATTGGTTTCAAACGGCGAATTTCAAGCTCTTCTTCATCTGCAAACCAATCAGAGACGGTAGAACAACCAGAAAGCGTTACAGAGATGGCCAATGCCATGCCCATCACGCGAGCAAATCGGCCCTTACGGCCACACGTATTGTGAAACAAATTGCTTACCTCTTTATTTTTATGTACCAGCTTATTGGCCCGCAGCAACGGCTAAGTTGTCTAACTTCATTTGCAATAACGGGTTGTTGGCATTTTTTTCAAGCGCACCTGAGTAGGCTAAACGAGCATCATCAAATTTACTTTGTTGCTGATATACATCGCCTTTCAGCTCAGATACTTCAGCAGCAAATGCTTCGTTCGTAATATTGCCTAGCGTAGACAACGCAGCGTCTAGCTGGTTCATTTCAATTTGTACTCGCGTTAACCGAATAGCAGCTAGCGCTTTTAATTCTTCATTTTCAGCAAAGGTAACCACACGGTTTAGGTGTGAAGCAGCGGCGTCAAAATCGCCAGCATCTACCGCTTGTTTTGCTGCCAAAAGGCTAGCAATACTGGCGTAGCCAGAATCTTCGTTTGCATTAATAAAGGCGGTAATTTTATCTGCACTACCTTCTTCGCCATAGGTTTCAACTGCATTTTGGTATTCCACTGATGCCGCTTCTTTGGTTGCCATCTGCGTATCAGAGTAATAACGCCAGCCCCAAAGGCCACCTAAACCCAATGCTGCACCTACAATAATGGCGGTACCGTGCTCTTTCCAAAAGCGTTTAATCGCTTCTACTTGTTGGTCTTCTGTTGCGAATTGTTCCATGATTTCCTCTTATTATGCGTTCAGCAGGTCGGCAATAGTGCTCGACAACGCATCAAAAGCGATTGTCTGTTGCTCTTGACCATCACGTAACGGCTTTACTGCCACTTCACGTGATTGCATTTCTTGTGACCCTAACAACAAGGCCAAACTTGCCCCTGTTTTGTCAGCGCGTTTTAGTTGTTTTTTAAAGTTTCCGCCGCCACAGTGCATCATCACCCGCACATTCGGCAATGTATCACGAAGGTGTTCTGATACTTCTAAGGCATAAGCCTGAGCATCATCACCCATCGCGGTAACATACACATCAGCACTGCTAGAATCTAGTGCGTCTTCACTTAGCGTGGTAAGCAAAAGAACTAAACGTTCCATACCCATGGCAAAACCTACTGCAGGCGTTGCTTTTCCGCCTAACTGTTCTACCAATCCATCGTACCGGCCGCCCGCACAAACTGTGCCTTGTGAACCTAAGCTTTCGGTTACCCACTCAAAAACAGTGCGATTATAATAATCAAGCCCGCGCACTAAGCGAGGGTTAATTTCAAAGGCAATACCTGCCTGTGTTAAGCGTTCGCATAAATTATCAAAATGGGTTTTAGACTCTTCATCTAAATGATCTAGCAAAGATGGTGCATCAGCAATGGCCGCTTGCACATTGGGGTTCTTGCTATCAAGTACGCGAAGTGGGTTTGACTCTAACCGGCGAAGCGATTCTTCATCAAGTTTATCTGCGCGTTCTTTCAAATAACCAATTAAGGTTTCACGATAGGCCTGACGGGCTTCATTTGAACCTAAAGAGTTAATTTGCAACGTAACGTGCTTTTCAATACCAAACGCTTTCCATAGTCGAGCGCTTAATAAAATCACTTCCAAATCAATATCTGGGCCATCAAGGCCGTAGGTTTCAACACCGAACTGGTGGAACTGGCGATAACGCCCTTTTTGGGGACGTTCATGGCGGAACATTGGCCCCATGTACCACAAGCGCTGCTGTTGGTTGTACAACAAGCCATGCTCATTGCCAGCACGCACCGTGCTGGCAGTACCTTCAGGGCGAAGGGTTAAACTGTCACCGTTTCTGTCTTCAAAGGTATACATTTCCTTTTCGACAATGTCGGTCACTTCGCCAATAGAGCGCTTGAACAAGTCAGTGCTCTCTACAATAGGCGTGCGAATTTCTTGATAGCCATAACTGGCCACCACTTGACGGAGTACAGATTCTACTTTCTGCCATGTACCGGATACTTCCGGCAGGCAATCATTCATTCCGCGAATTGCCTGAATAGTCTTAGCCACGTGAAATTCTCATACTGCTAAATAGTGAAAAGCCCCGCATTATAGGGGCTTTGAAGATAAACAACAATCGTACAGGCTTAGTCTTTCACCGATACCTGTATTTTGTTGGCTTCGCTCATACGGGTTGCTTTGGCACGAATTCTTGCCTCAAGCTTATCGATAAGGTCATCGTTGGCTAATCGTTCTTTCACGCGTTTACCATCTTCGTATAACCCGCTCATGTTTCTGGCGCCCGTCAAGCCTAAGTCTGATACTTCAGCTTCACCGGGACCATTGACAACACAGCCGATAATAGACACATCCATAGGCGTTAGAATATCTTCAAGACGTTGTTCTAACGCGTTGACCGTACCGATTACGTCGAACTCTTGTCTTGAACAGCTTGGGCATGCGATAAAGTTAATGCCACGAGAGCGAATTCGCAGCGACTTTAAAATGTCGAAACCCACTTTAATTTCTTCAACCGGATCGGCAGCCAGTGAAACACGAATAGTATCGCCGATACCCTCTGCCAACAGCATACCTAAACCAACAGAGCTTTTTACTGCGCCTGCACGTTGACCGCCAGCTTCAGTAATACCTAAATGAAGTGGCTGATCGATTTGTTGCGCTAATAGTCGATAAGCACCTACCGCCAGAAATACATCAGAGGCTTTAACACTCACTTTAAACTGGTCGAAGTTAAGCTTATCGAGAATGTCTACATGTCGCATGGCCGACTCAACCAAAGCTTCAGGCGTAGGTTCGCCATACTTTTCTTGTAAGTCTTTTTCCAGCGAGCCACCATTTACGCCAATGCGAATGGGGATGTTCTTGTCTTTGGCACAATCAACAACAGAACGTACACGCTCCATATTGCCGATATTACCTGGGTTAATTCGCAAACAATCAACACCGTACTCGGCCACTTTAAGCGCTATACGATAATCGAAATGAATATCAGCGACCAAAGGCGTGCTAACTTGCTTACGAATTTCTTTGAATGCTTCAGCGGCGTCCATGGTAGGCACGGACACGCGAACAATCTCGCCACCCACTGCGACAATACGATTAATTTGATCAACCGTCGCAGCCACATCAGTGGTACGAGTATTCGTCATAGATTGAACGGCAATGGGCGCGCCATCGCCAATAGGAATATTACCTACATTAATACGCGTGGACTTTCTGCGTTTGATAGGACTTTCTGCAAACATCTAATTACCTACATAGGAAGCGAGAATCGCGCAATCTGGCCATTTTGAAAGGCCGTGATATCCACGGGGTCGCCATTAACTGATATACGTACATTATCCGGTTTGCCGAGTGTAACTGCAACAGGAGGCACACCTTGAATTTCCATTACGCGGCCAGATTGCTTAACACCGTAAGCAATTGCCTCACCGGTTGCGTCTTTTATGTTCACCCAACAATCATCATCAAAGGTAAATGTCATCGATATAGGCACTGCCCCACTTTGATTACCTGAGGTTGATGAATTACTCGCAACCTGGTTACCTAAGCGGATTTCGCCGGAATCTGAGTCGCTCACTAATGCTGTCAGGTTATTACTTTGGTTAATACCTGCAGATGGTGGCAAGCTTTCATCGTCTGCATTACTGCTATTACGTTGACTATTAGATGGTGAAGGCGCAAAGCTGCTATTGCCGCTACTGTTGAAGTTGCCATCGCTAGATTGAGGAAGCGTGGAACTTCCCGTTTCAGTAGTCGAATCAGGAATTGTGCTGTTTAACACGCCAGAATTGGTACGAATAGTTGCTTCAGGAATGGAGGTGTTTGCCGCTTCCTCTTTAATTTTGTCAAGATTAGGCGCTTCAACGATAGCTTCATCACTAGGTTGTTGAACCCACCACGCTACAATGCCACCGATTATCAGCAACAAAATAATATAGGTAACCATCATCCAGCGATCATCGTGTGTCTGTTTAGCGACACGACGAGAAAAACTCTGCAGTTTAGCCGGTGGTTCCACACTTGTATGATATTGCTCAAACGCGGCAACAACCTGTTCGGCATTTAGCCCAAGTTGTTTCGCGTAGTTTCTTACATAGCCTTTGGTGAAAGTAATGGACGTGGTTTTATCCACAGCATCTTCTTCTAAGGCGTTGATTTGCGAGACTTTCAAGAAAAGCTTATCAGCAATTTGTTGCTGAGTTAGCCCTAGCGATTCCCGTCGCTCTCGAAGCATTTTACCTGGGCTTGGCACGGTAGATTCTTGTGCTAAACCTGCTTCTTCAGTCGTTTGTTGTTCTGACACCATTCGACTTCCTATTCCCCTTGCATGTTGTGTGGTACTAACCAAAGCTTCATACCGGCAAAAATCGAGCCAGCATTTTCAATGTTGTTCCACTCCTTCAGCGAGGTAATTTTAATGTTATGCTTTAGAGAAATACGATAAAGGTTTTCGTTCGCCTTTACTATGTGGAATTGCGCTTGCTGGGAAGACAACCCCGTTTTTGTTTCTGTTTCTGTTTCTGCCTGTACTGAGTCAGATACTTTATCAGCGCTAGTATCTTCCCCTTTTACTTTTCGTTCAACCTGTGGAGTATGCTGCGCAAGAATATTCTTATAGTCAGCTGTATACGGGCTGTCTGGAAATAAGGTTGATAATTGATACCCCACTTCTTTTGCCCCTTCCCAGTCGTTTGTTCCTTGGTGTATTTCAAAAGACAGCCATAAAGAATCGGGAGAAGGTTTAGCGACACGTTGATACTTGTCTAACGTGTACTTCGCTGATGTCCACTGCTCGGTAGCAACATAAAGCTCTGTCAGTAAATATAAGCTTTTAGCACGTAAGGGCTGGTGTTTGAGTGCACTTTGAAAATAGGTAATAGCATCTTCAGTATTACCTTGGCTTTGAGCACATAAGGCCAGATTTTCATAAGTTTCTGCGGAATTAGCATATTGTTGATTACTGACGGCCTTAAGGAAGTACTCCTTAGCGCCATCGTAATCACCGTCTTGGCACTTGAACGCACCATAACTGTTTGCGATATCACCGTTATATGGTGCTAACGACATTGCCGTTTGATAGAGATCATCGGCTCGCTTCACGTCCCCTACCAGTTGGTAATAGTACGCAATAGCGTAATTGACTTCAGCTGAACGTGGATCGTACT
This sequence comes from Alteromonas sp. CI.11.F.A3, assembly GCF_032925565.1. Taxonomy (NCBI): domain Bacteria; kingdom Pseudomonadati; phylum Pseudomonadota; class Gammaproteobacteria; order Alteromonadales; family Alteromonadaceae; genus Alteromonas; species Alteromonas sp. CI.11.F.A3. The sequence goes on along the minus strand of NZ_CP136708.1, from coordinate 1,690,781 downwards.
CTAGCGCTTGGTCTAAGTTCACTTTAGCTTGTTTATAATTATTGTTTTTAAGGTAGGTTAACCCTAAAGACATACGAGTTTTAGCAGCTTCCTGGCGGTCAAAGTTACTATTGTAACTTCCAGGTTGCGAGTTGCTTACGCACCCCGCTAAAAAGACTACAGCTGCTATCAATCCTATTCGCATGTTATTACCCTAATATCTTAATGATTATTGGGCTATTTTTACCGAAATCGCTTCGCCCTTCACCTGTTTTTTTAACAATCGTTTAGTTCTGTCTACTACATCACCCACTAATTGCCCACAAGCAGCATCGATATCGTCGCCTCGTGTTTTACGTACAACGGTGGTAAATCCATAATCCATAAGCACTTTTGAGAATCTATCGATACGAGAATTGCTTGAACAAAGATACGGTGAACCCGGATAAGGGTTAAACGGAATTAAGTTTATTTTACACGGTGTATCTTTCAATACTTTCGCTAATTCATGGGCTTGGTCGGTACTGTCGTTAATGTGCGAAAGCATAACGTATTCAACCGTCACTCGGCCTTGGTTAGCTTTCGACTTTTCAAGATAACGACGTACGCCAGCCAAAAAGGCTTCAATGTTGTATTTTTTATTCACCGGTACAATTTCATTACGCAGTTCGTCGTTTGGCGCATGCAATGAAATCGCTAAGGCCACATCGATTTGGTCACCAAGCATATCAAGTGCAGGTACAACACCCGAGGTACTTAATGTCACGCGGCGCTTAGATAAGCCAAACCCGAAGTCATCTAGCATGATGTTCATGGCTGGCACCACGTTTTTAAGGTTAAGCAAAGGCTCACCCATACCCATCATCACTACGTTAGTGATAGGTCGTTTGCTGGTATCTTTTGATAAACCAAGGAAGGTAGCGACACGCCATACTTGACCGATAATTTCACTGACACTCAAATTACGGTTAAAGCCTTGTTGAGCAGTAGAACAGAATGTACATTCTAGGGCACAGCCTACTTGTGACGATACACAAAGCGTTGCACGGTCGGCTTCTGGGATCCATACCGTTTCCACTTCCTGACCACCTTCAAGGGCTAACGCGAACTTAATGGTGCCATCGCTGGCTTCTTGGAAATAGGCAATCTCTGGCGCTTTCACTTCACAGTGTTCTATTAACATCGCGCGCAGGTTTTTATTCAGGTTGCTCATTTTCTCAAAATCGCTTTCACCCTGCTGATAAATCCACTTCATTACCTGATCGGCACGAAATGGTTTTTCTCCTTTTTCTTTGAAGAAATTACGCAAGCCTTCGCGATTAAGATTTAACAAATTTGTCTTTGCCATAAAATGATGACCCTTTTACCTATTCAAGGCTATTGCCTTGTACTGCTAATATGATGACGCGAACGGACATTTGGAGGTTCGAATCCATGTTGCTCTAAATCTACTTGCGTTATTAAGGTGAAGCCTCGGAAGCCTTTATCAGGTGCCCCCTTAATAATGGATTACACTTAAAAAGTAAGTAGTGAAAAGCCGTTCACTTGTAGGACGTAAGCAGAAGATATGCTGCTAAGAAAAACGTTACGCCCAAAACGGTCAAAAGTCATAGACCAAAGCCGTTCAAAATTTGCGCGGATATTACCATACTTGTTCAACTAGAAAAAGCGTAACCCACAGACTAAATACAGGGTGTAACAAGCTATATTGTTGCTGTTACTTGACGAAGTGAACCAATGCCAGACGCAAGACAATAAAGCTAAATAAATAGACTTACAGAAACAAAAAACGAGGCCGAAGCCTCGTTTTTTAGATTCGGTCGTTTGCGATTAACGCGTACGAGGACAAATCTCTTCTTCAGAGAAGAAGTAAGCAATTTCACGTGCAGCTGATTCTGGTGCATCAGAACCGTGACATGCATTTTCATCAATTGAAGCAGCGTAGTCAGAACGAAGTGTTCCGGCAGCAGCATCAGCTGGGTTAGTTGCACCCATGATTTCACGGTTTTTAACAACAGCGTTTTCGCCTTCAAGAACCTGAACCATAACTGGGCCAGATGTCATGAAACCAACTAGAGCGCCGAAAAAAGGACGTTCTTTATGTTCTGCGTAAAAACCTTCAGCTTGTTCTTTGCTCATGTGGATCATCTTAGATGCCACGATGCGAAGACCTGCAGATTCGAAACGGTTGTAAATTGCACCGATAACGTTTTTAGCTACCGCATCAGGCTTGATAATCGAAAAAGTACGCTCTAGAGCCATTGTTCTCTCCAAACAAATTAAGTCTTATGAATTTTTGGCCGCGAATTATAGGCAATTATTAACGGCTTGACCAGCGGCGATTTCAACACCCCATGGCGTTCTACTACACGTGATAACGATGACACTATTATGACAGTGATTACCGCGTGTTAGGCAAGGAGTAGTTGTAGCACTTAATTTAGGCTAACGCTCCACGCCAATTTATATATAACTAGCTGTTTTCTTTAGCAAGATGCTGAATTTTCGCCACTATTGCACGAAGGCCATTACCGCGAGTAGGCGTAATATGGCGTTCCAAATCTAGTGCTTCGAAATAGCCATTGATATCAAATTCAAGAATGTCTTTCGGCGATTTATTATTGTAAGCCGCCAAAACTAACGCTAATAAGCCTTGAACAATCACGGCGTCACTGTCTACTTCGAATGTAATTTGATTATTGTCGTACGACTCAACTAGCCACACACTGCTTTGGCAACCTTTTACAAGTCTGTCTGGCGTGCGCTTCTCTTCTGGCAAGCCAGGTACAGATTTACCTAAATCGATAATATATTGATAGCGCTGTTCCCAATCATCGAAAAACGCTAAATCATCAATAATTTCTTCAGTAGAGGGTAATGCCATGGATAATCCTGTGTTATTAAAAGAAAAGGCCAGCTTCTAGCTGCGCTTCTTCGCTCATCATTTCTCTTGACCATGCAGGGTCAAAGACTAACTCTACATTCACAGCGGTAACGAAAGGAACCAATGCTACACGATATTCAACATCGCCCACTAACACTGGGCCCATGCCGCAACCCGGCGCGGTTAATGTCATATCAATATCAACTTCACCGTTATCTTGATTAACGCTAACCTTATAGATAAGCCCCAGCGACACCAAGTTAATGGGTATTTCAGGGTCGAAGATAGTTTCAAGCGCATCCCATACTTGCTGTTCGCTCACTTTACCGTCGTCAGGCTCAGCGAAGTTAAGCACTTGGGCTTTCCGACCAATAGCATCTGCATCGGTACCGTCAATACGGTACATGTTACCACGCCATGTAACGGTGTAGTTTCCACCTAAATCTTGCGTAATCGTAACAAACTCACCTTCTGGTATGGTCGCAGGGTTACCTGCTGGAACAAGACGTGCTTTACACTCTCGTTCTGTTACCACCATCTTCTGCTTCATGCTATAACTTCTTTATATTGCTGCAGTTAGCCAACGTTGAAGCTTTCGCCACAACCGCACTCATCAACCACATTCGGGTTGTTATACTTAATAATGCCATTCACGCCTTCTGTCACGTAGTCAATTTCTGTGCTACGTACAAGCTCTGCCGCATCTTCTGAAACCGCAACACGAAGTGTTGGCGAAATTTCAACAATTTCATCGCCGTCTTTCGCGCTGTCTGCAAAATCAAGTTCGTAGGCGTATCCAGTACAACCACTTACGCGAGTAGATAAACGAATTAACTGACCCGGCTTATCTTTAAGCTTACTTTCAAAGTGCTTGATGGCGCTGTCGCTCAAGGTAATTAGCTTTGTGCTTGGAACAAATGTTTCAACACTCATAGTGCCTCCTTAGGCCAACATCATTTTCGCTTTCTTAAGTGCAGCAAATAGGCTGTCCACTTCTTCAAGCGTGTTGTAAATCGAGAACGATGCACGAGCAGTACCTGGAATACCGAAGCGCTTCATTAGCGGCTGCGCACAGTTATCGCCCGTTCTAATGGCCACACCTTGCCTATCAAGAATAAACCCGACATCTGCAGGGTGCGCGCCGTCTAATAAAAAGCTTAATACACCGACTTTGTTAGGCGCTGTGCCAATTAAACGCATTCCGTCTAGAGCAAGTGCTTGTTCAGTGGCGTAGCTTAATAAAGCTTGTTCATGGTTATGTAATGCGGCCATATCAAGGTTTTTAAACCAATCAACTGCTGCACCTAGACCAATAGCGCCTGCAATATTAGGCGTACCCGCTTCTAGGCGATTTGGTAATTCGCCCCAAGTCGCTTCATGATAAGACACATCTTTAATCATTTCGCCGCCGGTTTGCCATACTGGCCAGTCTTCTAGTACCGATTTACGGCCCCATAAAACACCAATCCCCGTTGGCCCAAACAGCTTATGCCCAGAAAAAGCGTAAAAGTCACAGCCTATGTCTTGCACGTCAACACCGCCATGGGCAATGCCCTGCGCGCCGTCAACTAATACCCAGGCACCTACCGCTTTTGCTTTTTCAGTTAACAGTTTAATGGGGTTAACCGTACCTAATGCATTAGATACATGCGGAAACGCCACCATTTTAGTGTTGGGTGTTAGCAGTCTATCGAATGCATCGATATCAAGCTCACCGTTGTCGAATACAGGCACAATGTTTAATGTTGCGCCTGAACGTCGACACGCTTGCTGCCAAGTAACCAAGTTCGCGTGGTGCTCTAATTCCGTCACCATGACTTGGTCGCCGTCGCGAAGTAACTGCCCTACCCCATTAGCCACTATATTAATGGCTTCTGTGGTACCGCTAGTCCAAATCACTTCTTCTCGCGCACTGGCGTTAATGAAGCCCGCTACACTAGTGCGCGCGTTTTCGTAACGACGGGTTGCTTCATCAGACAAATGATGAGCACCGCGATGCACGTTTGCATTGGTGTTCGTATAGAAATCGACAATGGCATCAATTACCACTTGCGGCTTTTGCGTTGAGGCCGCGTTGTCTAAGTAAACCAAAGGCTTACCATCTACCGTTTTAGCAAGGATTGGAAACTGGGCGCGAAGCGCAGCAACGTCTAAGCTCATTTAACCTCCATGTGTGCAAAGCGTTCGCTTAGCACGGGAAGTAACCAGTCGCGAATAGCCGCGTTCGGCATATCGTTAATTAACTCTTGAATAAAGCCAAAGTTCAGCATCACCAAAGCTTTGCTGCGCGGTACGCCGCGAGTCAGCATATAATAAAGCGCTTCACCCTCAATTTCTGCCACTGTTGCACCATGAGCACAGCGCACGTCGTCGGCATAAATTTCTAGTTCAGGTTTTGTGTTGATAACACCACGACGAGACAACAACAAGTTACGGTTGTTAAGCTCTGCCAAGGTTTTCTGTGCATCACGGTGAATGTGAATACGACCATTGAATACCGCACGAGCTTTATCACCCACAATTCCACGAGCGTTTTCTTCCGTAGTACCGTTAGGCATAGCGTGCTCAATGGTTGAATGTAAGTCGAATAACTCACCTTCCGCCAATAAGTAAATAGCGTTCATTTTGGCGTTCGCAAATTCACCTGCATGATGCATATCCACATCTAAGCGCGACAACTCACTGCCATAGCCCACTAGGGTGCTATTTAGCGTTGAGCGGTTATGCAACATAAAGTGGCTACCACCTATTTGCTTAGCGCTGCCGGTAAACATAGCAAAACGGTAATGCTCTAAGTGCGCATCATCGGCAATATCGTATTCAGCGAATGCGGTTGTAAGGCTATCGGTATCACCTGAACCTTGTTCAATGATAACCGCGCTTGATGCGTTACCTAGCTTAACCAATACGCGAGTATGGGCGTCCACGTTTTTAGTCGCTAAGTTCACTATGCGAATAGGCTTGGTAACTTTTGCGCCGTCTATTACATTGATGAAAACACCGTGCTGGCAAAGTGCATCGTTAACACGGCCAAATAAATGGCGCGTTGGCTTCACTTGACCGAATACACTAGCAATAGCTGCTTGCGTGCTTGCATCGTCAACGTTAAGCGATGTAATTGTCATGCCTTCTGGCACGTCTAGCGTGTTAATTTGCGTCACTAACACACCATCAACAAATACGATATCAAGTGCGTTTAGGTTATCGATGTTTGGTACAGGTACGCTGTCAGCCTGAGTAGCAATAGCAACGTTACGCTTTTCAACTGGCGTAAGTGGTGTATTGATCCAGCTTTCGTTTCGGCGTTTCGGCCATCCATCGTTTTTTAACTGTGTTAAGGCCTGCTGACGCACGGGCGCCAGATAATCATCTAGCGCTGCCCCATCAATGACCTGTTCTAGCCATTGACTCATGCTTCAGCCTCCTCGTATGCTTTGCCTAAGAAAGCATAACCACTTTTCTCTACTTCTAGCGCCAGTGATGCATCACCACTTTTCACAATTTTACCGTCGGCAAGAATGTGTACAAAGTCAGGTTTGATGTAATCAAGCAAACGCTGGTAGTGAGTCACTACAATAAAGCTGCGCTCACCGTCACGTTGGCTGTTAACACCATCGGCAACCACTTGAAGTGCATCAACGTCTAGACCTGAGTCAGACTCATCTAGAATACAAAGCTTTGGCTCTAACAAAATCATTTGCATGATTTCGTTACGCTTTTTCTCACCACCAGAGAAGCCTTCGTTAACACCACGCTTTAAGAAATCTAGCGGCAATTGAACTTGCTTACAGGCTTCTTTCGCTTTCTTTAGAAATTCAGCAGCAGTAAGAGGCTCTTTGCCGTGTTGTTCACGCATAGCGTTAACAGACTCTTTCATGAATTCCATATTGCTTACACCAGGAATTTCTACTGGATATTGAAACGCTAAGAACAAACCTTCGCGGGCACGTTCTTCAACTTCTAAATCAAGTAAATCTTTACCGTTCAGTGTTACATCGCCTTCGCTCACTTCGTAGCCATCACGGCCAGAAAGTACGTAACCAAGGGTACTCTTACCGGCACCGTTGGGGCCCATGATAGCGTGTACTTCACCTGGCTTAACTTCTAGGCTAAGCCCTTTAATGATGTTTTTCTCTTCTACGCTGGCATGTAAATTCTTGATACTAAGCATTGATTACCCCACTGAACCTTCAAGACTAATTTCGAGCAGCTTGCCGGCTTCTACGGCGAATTCCATCGGCAGCTCTTTGAATACTTCTTTACAGAAACCGTTAACAATCATAGAAACGGCTTTTTCTGTGTCTAAACCACGTTGTTTACATAAGAACAACTGCTCGTCGCTAACTTTCGACGTTGTTGCTTCATGCTCAACAATGGCACTTGGATTTCTACTTTCTATATACGGGAACGTGTGTGCGCCACATTTATCGCCAATTAATAGCGAGTCACATTCTGTGAAATTACGTGCGCCATCGGCACGTGGGCCCATTTGCACTAATCCACGATAGGCGTTGTTACTGTTACCCGCTGAAATACCTTTAGAGATAATGGTAGAGCGTGTGTTCTTACCAAGGTGAATCATCTTAGTACCCGTGTCGGCCTGCTGCCTACCACGGGTTAACGCCACTGAGTAAAACTCACCTACGCTATTATCACCTTTAAGTACGCAGCTTGGGTATTTCCACGTCACCGCTGAACCCGTTTCAACTTGGGTCCACGAAATTTTTGCGTTTTTATGACAAATACCACGTTTGGTCACAAAGTTGTAAATACCACCTTTACCGTTTTCATCACCTGGGTACCAGTTTTGTACGGTTGAGTACTTAATAGTAGCGTCATCCATAGCAACCAATTCAACCACCGCAGCGTGCAATTGATTTTCATCACGCTGAGGTGCAGTACAGCCTTCTAAGTAGCTTACATAGCTGCCTTCTTCGGCAACAATTAAAGTACGTTCAAACTGACCTGTGTTCATTTCGTTTATACGGAAATAGGTAGAAAGCTCCATTGGGCAACGTGTGCCTTTTGGAATATAAACGAATGATCCATCGGTAAATACAGCACTGTTTAATGCGGCAAAGTAGTTATCGGTGCGCGGTACTACCGAGCCGATGTACTTTTTCACTAAATCTGGATATTTCACAAGCGCTTCTGAAATAGGGCAAAAGATAACACCCGCTTCTTCTAACTTGCTGCGAAAAGTAGTTACCACTGATACTGAGTCGAATACCGCGTCTACTGCAACGCCCGCTAGCATTTCTTGTTCATGCAACGGAATACCTAGCTTTTCGTAGGTACGCAGTAGTTCAGGGTCAACTTCATCAAGTGACTGAGGCTTATCTTTCATACTCTTTGGTGCCGAGTAATAAGAAATGGCTTGATAGTCAATTTTAGGATAATCGACATGGGCCCAATCAGGCTCTTCCATTTCAAGCCACGAATGATACGCCTTTAAGCGCCACTCTAGCATCCACTCTGGCTCGTCTTTCATTGCTGAAATACGGCGAATTACTGACTCGTCGAGGCCACTTTCAAAAGTCTCAGATTCGATCTCTGAATAAAATCCAGCATCGTACTTTCTTTCTAACGCCTGTTCGATCTGTTCACTCATGTTGGGATCTCACTTGTTTGCCTGCGTTTGCTGCCTTCACTACTGGCCTCTCGGTCTTGCCAGTAAGTCACGTTGCCGTTTTGGCTATTTATCTAATTGCCAAAACGTATTTGCGATATTCCTATCGAATATCTAGACAGCCTAAAATTTTGGAGCCGTATTATATAATACCTGAGTATTTCACTCAAATATTCAACAGCCTTGTTAAATAAAAATTAAATATCGTACCAATCGTTAACTGCGATGACGTGCGATAAAAGGTGCTATCGGCTTGCAGCCAGCACTGTTGCTTCACGTAAACGGGTAACCACATCGGTGACTTTGCTGATGACGTAGGTAATATCATCTAATGTGGTGAACCTACCTATACTAAAACGTATGCCAGCGTGAGCAAGTTCACTACTTCTACCAATGGCGCGTAACACGTATGAAGGTTCTAAGCTTGCCGATGTGCAGGCAGAGCCAGAAGATACCGCAATATCATTCATCGCCATCATCATACTTTCCCCATCCACACCACCAAAACTCACATTTAAAATGTTCGCTATACGCTGAGTTTCATGGCCATTAAGGTGAATATCATCTAACTGGCTTAGCCCTTCCCATAACGCTGTTTTCAACTCGCTAATGTGGGCTGAATCCTGTTCTAGCTGCTGATAGGCCAAGTGTATTGCTTCGCCCATGCCCACAATTTGATGGGTTGCTAGTGTGCCTGAACGCATACCCCGCTCATGCCCGCCCCCATGAATTTGGGCAGCTAAATTAATTTTTGGACGACGGCGAACGTATAAGGCCCCCATGCCTTTCGGACCATAAATTTTATGTGCCGAAATAGATAACAAATCGACTGGCAAGGCTTGCAAATCGATAGGAAGTTTACCTACGCTCTGCGCCGCATCTACGTGAAACAAAATGTTCTTCGCTCGGCAAAGCTCACCAATCGCGCTGATATCCTGAACGACACCTAATTCGTTATTCACATGCATTACTGAGACTAAAATAGTCTCATCAGTTATGGCCGCTTCAAGATGTGAAATTGAAATAAGACCCGACGCATCTACGTCTAGATATGTCACTTCAAAACCTTGCTTCTCTAAATGTTCACAGGTATCTAATACTGCTTTGTGTTCGGTATTAACGGTAATGATATGTTTGCCGTTATTCGCATAGCCTTCGGCTACACCTTTAATAGCTAAATTATTTGACTCTGTCGCACCTGAGGTAAATACAATTTCACGTGGGTCGCAGTTCAGCGCATCACTTATCTGATTGCGGGCGACGTCTACTGCTTCTTCGGCCATCCAACCAAAACGATACGAACGGGAAGCAGGATTACCGAAATTGCCGTCTATCGTCAGGCACTGCACCATTTTCTCTGCAACCCTTGGGTCGACAGGTGTGGTAGCGGCATAATCTAAGTAAATAGGTTTTGTACGAGACATAGCGATTAATACATTCTCTAAAGCTGATGTTATAACTGAAAACTAACTTCGATATCGTTGGCGACATTACGAAGAGACGCGCTTTTATCTTGACGCCCAGCCACTTCCTGAACATCGCGCTTCGCCATTAATTCACCAAGGGTAATATCGTTTAAAAAGGAGCTTATACGATCGCTCAAATCTTGCCACAAACTATGGGTTAGGCAGCGGTCACCACTTTGACAGTCAGCTTGCCCTTGGCAACGGGTAGCATCAACAGATTCGTCTACCGCACGAATAACTTCACCAATTGATATATTGGCTGCATCGCGCCCTAGTAAATAGCCGCCACCGGGCCCGCGAACACTATCGACTAACTGATCTTTACGTAATCGAGAGAAAAGCTGTTCTAAATAAGATAGCGAGATAGCTTGGCGTTCAGAGATATCAGCGAGAGGCACAGGACCGCGTGTTGAATGCAATGCTACATCAAGCATTGCCGTTACTGCGTAGCGCCCTTTAGATGTTAATTTCATAGAATCCTCCCGCTATTAAGATAGCAAGAATTTTCACATACCTGACTAAAATGGTCAAGTATAAGACCTAGTATTTTAGTCAAGTATTATTGTAGTTTCCATTCTAAAGCTGGAATGGTTTCTAACGATTCTGGAATGCTCACGCAGAACAAGCGTGGAACCAAGCCATGGGGCTTCTAGCAGCCTCGTATTTTTTCTATCTTGGCCCCTATATAGCCGATCGTAGCTAATGAGTTAATTTAAGTTAGTGTAATTACCAAGTTAGGTTAGCGGTTTCATTACCGAGCAAATTTCTCTTGATAATTATATCGTGCTGATAGAAATGATTTCATAGTCTATCAATAGTGTCTCATCCACAGACTAATGGGATCTGTGAAAGCTCTCCCAAAACCAATCTCAACCAGTTTTATCAGGTCACATCCAGCAAGAAAATTTATGATTCGCTGGAGATGTTGCAGAAAAAATCTAGACGAGTAGCTGAAATATTAAATTAGTGAACAATATCATCAAGGCAAAATATGCTGTGGCAGAACGCCAATGGAAAAATTAATTGGTGGGAAACAGAATTGGGCTGAAAAAATTAAGCTCAAATCTAATCTGACGATGCAACTAGAAAAACAGAGGAACAGTCAGATCAGGTCTGAGCTAGGACAGATTAACTAAAGAACATTGATTGCATTAATAGAGTCATTGCTTAGATATTGGTTGATGCGTTCTGATTGAATAACCATACCATCAATCGCTAACGCAATTTGAGCACCTTCTGGTACATCCATTAATAGTCTCAGCTCTGCCGAGCGATTTGATTCTTCATCTTTTGTACAATTTTTGTTTTCACAAGTACTCTGAGCAAGATGCCAGTTGTAACGAAAGTCATTTTCCAGTGAAGAAATGAGACTCTTGTTGGTAGACAATTCATTAGATACAAATAGGATTGCGTTAGCTAACCCTTGATTTCCACTCTGCTTTAAACGCAATGTTTCATATCGGGCCCAATCAAGTTGTACTGGTGTAATACCATTGGTGAGTTGTTGCTTGAACTTTTTCAACGAGCTCAGATATACTTTTTGCCCGCCGAAATAATAAGAAGGTACTGACTGAGGGTTGTAATTTTGAACAATTTCTTTATTCAGCTGTTGCAACCTGAAATGTCTTTGGTTTAGGGCATCCGAACTTTTGCAGTCAATTGGCGTGCGAGTAATAACGTCATCAAAAACGCCCTGACTAATTGGATCATCACACTTCATAATAGCTGCAACACGTTTGTCACTGTAATCTCCCAAAATCGGAGACCAAAACATAAACACGTTGTAGTCTTTGTATTTATCTAACGCCTTCAGTGCGCGAATACAATAACCGCAATTAGGATCTTTAAAAACAATTACGCTGGGTGCGCTCGGTTTCCAAGGCTCTATTAAAAAATCACTATATACCTCTGGGGTAGGGATTATTTTTGCGTTTAGTTTATTTGCATCATTTGCTTTAGCTAAACCGCTATACCCAAAAAAAATACTTAAAAAGAGTATTAGGTACTTCATACTGCTACAAGTCTCCATTCTTTAGCTTCTGCAAGATCGCCCTTTTCTTTGCTTCTCGTGCTTCTTTGCTTTTTTGTATTATTTCTTTTTGCGCTGTTGGATCATCAAGGGCATCGTTGAAAGCAGTAATAGCTGCAACAAGCTTCTCTTCAGATTCCTGTAACATTGCATCGACATTAGCGTTGTTTGTCTCGGTGCTATCACTCGCATTTTGTTTTGCAACCTTCGGACGATAATCAGGGTACACAACAGGAACATTTACGATATTACTGTCCTTCTCCTGACCTATGGCCTGCTCCTCAAGATTTTCATTAACAGTATGTGACCGCGGATTCTCACTATTTTCGCTGAAAACCAGGTAACCCAGTGCCGCTATAGCTACAACACCGACACTTACGACTAAGACTCCGTTTTTTTTTGTTTTCATTGACTTTCCTTAAACTACTTATAAGGTTTGCGTTGTGAACGAATAACTTCTGCAACAATATGAATTACCAACGCGGTCTTTAATATATCGTAGATAAATCGTAATTTGCGTATTTTGCGGCAACGGATTGGTCGGCGAAAAGATAACGACATTACCATCGAATGAGAAAAAGCCGTCGTAATAATTTGACCCCGAATAAATTCGAATCTCACCGCCTGAATGATTAGACGTAATATTTCTAATATCAAGTGGCTCACTGAAAGTCATCTCGATAGGCGCATTAACTGCATTGCCTGTTGAACTATGTGCTGGTGTCATAGCTGTAAGGGTTGGGTAAGAATTATCTACTTCACCCGTGTTTTCAGTGGTAAAAGCCAATCGATACTCAGCAACTTCATTACCCGCTACATCACACACTCCCGCAACAATCAGCTCATAAGCTTCACCCGCCACCAGATATTCATCCGGCGTGAACGTAATCGTTCTGCGATCACTGCTCAGTGCTACACTGCTCGATACTGCACCTGTACTGCTTTGGAGCGATACCGTCTCTTCATTCACACAATGTGCCGCTAACGCCTCATCCAGAAACAGTCTCACAGGGGCATTCACTGGTACATCCGTTAACCCTTGCGACAGGTTGTTTGCTATAACACTCGGCTCCTGCGCATCTTCACTGTCACCTGCTGTAAACGTATACTGATGATAACTGCCCACGTTATTACCTGCGATATCCTTCAGGTAGCTACCCCAACTGATATACACGTAATAATGATGCCCTTCTTCTAACAATGCATCCGGGGTTAACGTCACACGCTTACCGTCTGCACTTAGGCTCAATGTCGCAGCCTCATTACGTTTTTCCGTATTGTTATACAACCTGAATGACTCACTGGTCAGTGATGTCGGGTCAATACGCTCACTGAAGTCTGCCGTAATCGTCGCATTCAATGCCACGTCCGTTGCACCACTTTTCGGGCTGTAACTTATCAATGACCCTGTTTGCGTATCGATACCCAGCTCTGTTGTGAAGTGGATATTGATGTCTTCTACCTGCACGTTATCTGCCAGGTCTTTCACACCGCTTACATTCAAGCTTAGCGTCTCGCCCGCCGGAAGCAGGGTCACAGGAGTGAGCGTGACCAGCGTATGTGAGCTGTCTAGTGCACGATTTACCGCAATCTGCTCACCGTTATGAGTCAGGGTAATGTCACCCAGTGATAAATGACTTATCGTTTCACTAAACTTCACTCTCACTCGGGCATTTACCGCCACATCGGTTAAGCCTTCGTGCACTGACGTGCCAGTTACAACTGGTGCTGCTGTATCTTCTTCCAAACTGGTATAGAAGTAGAAGCTATCTGATGAGTTTGTATTACCACTGATATCCGCTACACCGTCGATTCTGGCATTAAACCGTCTACCCGCTGTCAGTACATTGTCTGACACCCAAGTGATTGTCTTACCATCCTGACCAATACTGGCACTACCCGCGACATGGGTCCAACCATTGTCTACATCTCGTACATATACGGTGCTGCTGTTCACCGTGAGTGGGTCAACAACCTCGTTCATTACCCAGATCACACTACTATTTACTGCAACTGTACTGTTCGCGTAAGGTAGATAAGTACTGTAATTCGGGCTTGTCAGGTCTGGCCCTGTTCCGGTTGTAAAGGTTTCACTGTGTGAAACAACTTTATTGCCCGACAAGTCTTCTACCTGTGTAATTGTTTCTGTGTGTTCCGTACTCTCTGGTAATGGTGAGTAACGGTGGTACAACACTTCGGTATTACTTGCACTGTACGAGATACTCATATCTGCTATGCGTTCGAAGCTGTATGGGTTAATCGCTTCATCAAAGCGCACGTGATAACGCGGATTCAATGCCACATTTTCCATTCCCGTTGCCGGACTCATCGCAGTTACTCGTGGGGCCTGTAAGTCTTCTAGCGCTGCTTCACCTGTGGTGAAGCCATAACTGCGACTCCAATACTGACGGTCACCATCTGTATCCAGAATGTTACTTGATAGGCTCACATAATAGTAACTGTCGGCCGATAAGAGTGATTGCGGCGTGATTTCCACTGTACGTAAGTCATCTGCCAGACTTATCGTCGCAGGGAAGGCACTGCCATCATTGTTTCGCATCACAATGAATTCATCGGTAATGGTAGTCTCATCCATATCTTGGTTATAAACGATACGCATGGTCGGATTTAGCGACACATTGGTTAAACCATTACTTGGCAGATAAGCATTAGGCGTTGGTCGCACCCCTGCTGTTGCCGTAGTTGTCGCCATGCGGAACTGACCTTGATAATGGTTCATCGCATTACCTGAATCATCACGTGCTGTGCTATCCAGATAAACATGAACGAGTGCTCCTTCTACAAAGGCTTCATCTGGTGTGAATTCGATTGCCTGACCTGATGCTGACAGCGTAATCTGTCCCTCTACCAGTACACCGTTTTCCGCTACATGGAAGGCCTCATGTAAGGAACTTTCATCCATTGGCTCTGAGGTGTACATCACTATACTGCCGACACTCGGTACATTATTGGCACCACTGTTCGGGTATAGGCGTGAGACACTTGGCCTACCATTGTCATTATCTACCACTGCTGTGCTAAATAGGCTGACATAATCCGCCATTGCATTACCGCTTAAGTCCTGCACATCGTCCGTGACGATTACTGACAGTGACTTCCCGGCTGGCCAGGTGCCACGCAACGTGATTGTTTTACTGTCTGCAGAGCGGTAAACGCTCGGCGTAATAATGCTGCCCTCTGAATACAACTTGAAGTGATTACTGTTAACCGTAGCTGCATTTAACGATTCATTGAAGCTTAGTACGATTGGCGTACCTACTCCTATATCCATGGCTCCGTCTGCCGGACTTATACTGCTTACGATTGGTGCCGTAGTATCAAGCTCGTCTTCTGTTGTGAAGTAATAATTCCAACAACATGCACTATTTCCAACTCTATCTTTGACGTAGTAAATGCTTGTTCTGATTTGTGTACTACCCGGTAATGGCTCACTTGGCGTAAACGTCACCACGCTGCCTTCTACCTGATAGTCACCCGCTACATAGCCACTTTGGCCATTCACCTGAACTCGCACTGCTTCATTAATGTTTAGTGCATCGACTGCTTCGTTAAAGGTCACCACAATCGCTGTGTTAACTGATACATCTGCTGTATTGTTTGTCGGTGTAACACTGCTTATTCTTGGGTAGGCAGTATCAACACTGCCGCTACTGTCGGCTGTGAAGTCCATGCGATACTCAACAACTTCATTACCCGCTACATCACACACTCCCGCAACAATCAGCTCATAAGCTTCACCCGCCACCAGATATTCATCCGGCGTGAACGTAATCGTTCTGCGATCACTGCTCAGTGCTACACTGCCCGATACTGCACCTGAACTGCTTTGGAGCGATACCGTCTCTTCATTCACACAATGTGCCGCTAACGTCTCATCCAGAAACAGTCTCACAGGGGCATTCACTGGTACATCCGTTAACCCTTGCGACAGGTTGTTTGCTATAACACTCGGCTCCTGCGCATCTTCACTGTCACCTGCTGTAAACGTATACTGATGATAACTGCCCACGTTATTACCTGCGATATCCTTCAGGTAGCTACCCCAACTGATATACACGTAATAATGATGCCCTTCTTCTAACAATGCATCCGGGGTTAACGTCACACGCTTACCGTCTGCACTTAGGCTCAATGTCGCAGCCTCATTACGTTTTTCCGTATTGTTATACAACCTGAATGACTCACTGGTCAGTGATGTCGGGTCAATACGCTCACTGAAGTCTGCCGTAATCGTCGCATTCAATGCCACGTCCGTTGCACCACTTTTCGGGCTGTAACTTATCAATGACCCTGTTTGCGTATCGATACCCAGCTCTGTTGTGAAGTGGATATTGATGTCTTCTACCTGCACGTTATCTGCCAGGTCTTTCACACCGCTTACATTCAAGCTTAGCGTCTCGCCCGCCGGAAGCAGGGTCACAGGAGTGAGCGTGACCAGCGTATGTGAGCTGTCTAGTGCACGATTTACCGCAATCTGCTCACCGTTATGAGTCAGGGTAATGTCACCCAGTGATAAATGACTTATCGTTTCACTAAACTTCACTCTCACTCGGGCATTTACCGCCACATCGGTTAAGCCTTCGTGCACTGACGTGCCAGTTACAACTGGTGCTGCTGTATCTTCTTCCAAACTGGTATAGAAGTAGAAGCTATCTGATGAGTTTGTATTACCACTGATATCCGCTACACCGTCGATTCTGGCATTAAACCGTCTACCCGCTGTCAGTACATTGTCTGACACCCAAGTGATTGTCTTACCATCCTGACCAATACTGGCACTACCCGCGACATGGGTCCAACCATTGTCTACATCTCGTACATATACGGTGCTGCTGTTCACCGTGAGTGGGTCAACAACCTCGTTCATTACCCAGATCACACTACTATTTACTGCAACTGTACTGTTCGCGTAAGGTAGATAAGTACTGTAATTCGGGCTTGTCAGGTCTGGCCCTGTTCCGGTTGTAAAGGTTTCACTGTGTGAAACAACTTTATTGCCCGACAAGTCTTCTACCTGTGTAATTGTTTCTGTGTGTTCCGTACTCTCTGGTAATGGTGAGTAACGGTGGTACAACACTTCGGTATTACTTGCACTGTACGAGATACTCATATCTGCTATGCGTTCGAAGCTGTATGGGTTAATCGCTTCATCAAAGCGCACGTGATAACGCGGATTCAATGCCACATTTTCCATTCCCGTTGCCGGACTCATCGCAGTTACTCGTGGGGCCTGTAAGTCTTCTAGCGCTGCTTCACCTGTGGTGAAGCCATAACTGCGACTCCAATACTGACGGTCACCATCTGTATCCAGAATGTTACTTGATAGGCTCACATAATAGTAACTGTCGGCCGATAAGAGTGATTGCGGCGTGATTTCCACTGTACGTAAGTCATCTGCCAGACTTATCGTCGCAGGGAAGGCACTGCCATCATTGTTTCGCATCACAATGAATTCATCGGTAATGGTAGTCTCATCCATATCTTGGTTATAAACGATACGCATGGTCGGATTTAGCGACACATTGGTTAAACCATTACTTGGCAGATAAGCATTAGGCGTTGGTCGCACCCCTGCTGTTGCCGTAGTTGTCGCCATGCGGAACTGACCTTGATAATGGTTCATCGCATTACCTGAATCATCACGTGCTGTGCTATCCAGATAAACATGAACGAGTGCTCCTTCTACAAAGGCTTCATCTGGTGTGAATTCGATTGCCTGACCTGATGCTGACAGCGTAATCTGTCCCTCTACCAGTACACCGTTTTCCGCTACATGGAAGGCCTCATGTAAGGAACTTTCATCCATTGGCTCTGAGGTGTACATCACTATACTGCCGACACTCGGTACATTATTGGCACCACTGTTCGGGTATAGGCGTGAGACACTTGGCCTACCATTGTCATTATCTACCACTGCTGTGCTAAATAGGCTGACATAATCCGCCATTGCATTACCGCTTAAGTCCTGCACATCGTCCGTGACGATTACTGACAGTGACTTCCCGGCTGGCCAGGTGCCACGCAACGTGATTGTTTTACTGTCTGCAGAGCGGTAAACGCTCGGCGTAATAATGCTGCCCTCTGAATACAACTTGAAGTGATTACTGTTAACCGTAGCTGCATTTAACGATTCATTGAAGCTTAGTACGATTGGCGTACCTACTCCTATATCCATGGCTCCGTCTGCCGGACTTATACTGCTTACGATTGGTGCCGTAGTATCAAGCTCGTCTTCTGTTGTGAAGTAATAATTCCAACAACATGCACTATTTCCAACTCTATCTTTGACGTAGTAAATGCTTGTTCTGATTTGTGTACTACCCGGTAATGGCTCACTTGGCGTAAACGTCACCACGCTGCCTTCTACCTGATAGTCACCCGCTACATAGCCACTTTGGCCATTCACCTGAACTCGCACTGCTTCATTAATGTTTAGTGCATCGACTGCTTCGTTAAAGGTCACCACAATCGCTGTGTTAACTGATACATCTGCTGTATTGTTTGTCGGTGTAACACTGCTTATTCTTGGGTAGGCAGTATCAACACTGCCGCTACTGTCGGCTGTGAAGTCCATGCGATACTCAACAACTTCATTACCCGCTACATCACACACTCCCGCAACAATCAGCTCATAAGCTTCACCCGCCATCAGATATTCATCCGGCGTGAACGTAATCGTTCTGCGATCACTGCTCAGTGCTACACTGCCCGATACTGCACCTGTACTGCTTTGGAGCGATACCGTCTTTTCATTCACACAATGTGCCGCTAACGCCTCATCCAGAAACAGTCTCACAGGGGCATTCACTGGTACATCCGTTAACCCTTGCGACAGGTTGTTTGCTATAACACTCGGCGCCTGCGCATCTTCACTGTCACCTGCTGTAAACGTATACTGATGATAACTGCCCACGTTATTACCTGCGATATCCTTCAGGTAGCTACCCCAACTGATATACACGTAATAATGATGCCCTTCTTCTAACAATGCATCCGGGGTTAACGTCACACGCTTACCGTCTGCACTTAGGCTCAATGTCGCAGCCTCATTACGTTTTTCCGTATTGTTATACAACCTGAATGACTCACTGGTCAGTGATGTCGGGTCAATACGCTCACTGAAGTCTGCCGTAATCGTCGCATTCAATGCCACGTCCGTTGCACCACTTTTCGGGCTGTAACTTATCAATGACCCTGTTTGTGTATCAGTTTGAGTGCCTGTCGTAAAAGAGGTTGATTGCGCAGATTCAAGCAGATTACCACTAAGGTCAGAAATACCGTCTACAACTAGGGTATAGACTGTCTCAGGCTCCAAATTTAACTTAGGCTTTAAGGTTGCTGTACGCAGATCACTGCTATTAGTAAGGTCCACTGCAACAACCACATCCTCCTTAAAGAGTCGTATGTTCTTAGTTGAATAGCTGTTTACTGCTTCATCAAACCTTATATTGAACCTGGCATTAACAGGTACAGATGTTTCTCCTTCAATAACACTGGTACTATTGATTAGTGGAGCAACACCATCAGCATCGAACGCTGTAGTAAAATAGTAATTACGATTAGACATGGAATTACCAAAGAGGTCTTTAATTCCACTTCCCAAATATATTCTGTGCTGCCTTCCCACAAGAAACGCCGCATTAGGAGTAAAAGTGATAGTTGTGCTATCGTCCTTAACATCTATTAACCCTTCAATAAGTTCTCTTGTCGAGTTATCTTCGATGTAGAAGCTATCATTGGTTACACTTTCCGGGTCGATACGTTCACTCATCACCACAGTTAATGCAATATTCACGGGCACATCTTTTGCGTTGTGAATTGGGTTAATATTGCTAACAGTCGGTCTAACTGTATCAACAGTATTTCCGGTTTCGAAAGTAAACTGGTGTTCTTCTGCCAATGAGTTACCGGCAGTGTCTTTTACAATACCGGTAACAACTTCATGCACTGTGTAATCTGCCATTAGTGCATTAGGCGTAAACAATACCTGCGTATCACCGCCAATTAACTTAACGTTCCCCGAAACTGGTACTCCACCGTCTCCATACACACGAATAGAATTAGCATTGACAGACTTACGTGATAGAGCCTCTGAAAAAGTAACAATAATAGCACTATTTTCCGCCACCTCAGTTTGGTCAGCAGTTGGCTCAGTTGTAATTATAGTAGGCGCAACAATATCAGGGTTTGCTGGATCGGTACCTGCTGCTATCTCATCGCCATCTTTTCTGCCATCGCCATCGGAATCCTGATTGTTAGGGTTAATACCACGCGCTACTTCTTCCCCGTCTGACAGATCATCCCCATCGGTGTCAGGGTTATTGGCATCCGTCATCCACGTATTAGCTTCTTCTTCATCACCGAGACCGTCACCGTCTTCATCATTTTGCACTTCAAGCGTAACGGTAACTGTTGTTGTACTATTAGCGCCTAGATCTGTAGCCACTGCTTTAACCGCAATATTTCCTACATCCTGAGGTACGGTGAAAGGAACTGAGTATGGATAGGTTGTATCCTGCGCTACGAGCAGATTATTGACATAGAAATCGACTTTGCCAACGGCAATATCATCCTGTGCATCTGCAGTTAACGTTAGTCTGGCACCTTCAACTGTAACGCCGTCTGATGCAGGCTCAACTAGCGAGACTGTTGGAGGTATTCCATTCGCATCGTTTAGCTCTCTATATTGCGCGATAAACAGTTTCGTATCGCCCGTCGCTTTGTAGTCTGAGCCCACAACATATCTTTCTTCTGTAATAAAAGCATGGGTTGCGTTAAGCGCAATACCGGTACCTGCGTAATCACCTAAAGGAGAAAGGTTGATCGTATCCTGAAAGAAAGGTTCGTCAGGATTTTTAGTATTCACATAAGCAACTACATTTGGGAATAATTGCTCAGCAAAAAAGGTAAAGCCATTTGTCACCGCAACATCGCGTGGAACGAAGGTCCTGTCTCCGCCTTTTAGCTCCAACATTCCAGCATCCGTAATCTTATAGATACGATAGCCAGTGCTGTATGCTGCCACATAAACATACTCATTGCTGATTTCGACGTCTTTAACTGTGCCGATATTAACCGAAGAAAGGTGTAATGGTGCTGATGGGTCTTCAATATCAAACAAGGATAACGTTGTACCACCCACGGCGACCATAAAGTTGTTTTCTACAGCAATACCTTTTACATCGGTAAGGTGTTCGGTAGAACCAACTGCAAAAGGTTTGTTAGGATTCGCAACATTGAATATTTCGATACCTGCAGAGCCATCTGCAACAAAAACGAAGTCCCCTTTTACCGATAAGTCTTGAGCAATACCTGCAGTGTCAAGTTTTGATACAATTTTCGGGTTTTCAGGTTCAGATATATCTACTATTTGCATACCCTCAGAACCGTCAGCCAAATAAGCATATGACCCAACTGCTTTAACATCGATGCTAATACCCTGTGTATCTACACTTCCAATGATTTCAGGATTTAAGGTATCTACGACGCTAATCACTTGCAGCCCAGAATCGCCAGCCGCTATATAAGCTAAGTTACCTTGAATATCCACATTATTTGCGTAGCCCGGAATAGACACCGTAGATTGCACAACTGGATCGAACTGAGTCACGGTCACATTAACAACGAAACTTTCATCACGGTTGGTCACCGTTATTTTCGTTTCGCCTGATTGACCAGCAAAAATTTCGCCGTCTGATAAGCCAAAGTTAGCAATGGTTATATCGTCGGTAGTATAGCGTGTGCCACTAGATTGCTGGGTTAAATCTACAGAAGTACCGTCAAGCATGTAGCCTGTGACAGAAAGCTTGCCGCTAGCTTCACCATCAATGGCATTATAAGTTAGGAATAAGTTCTCTGGGGATACCGTTATGAAATCAAGATAGTCTGCCAAATCACCGCTTGCTGAATCATTCGGATCCGAACCACCGGCTATTTCCAGTCCATCAGAAATACCATCACCATCGGAGTCAGCTAGAAGCGGATTAGTAACATAACCATTCGTTCCACCAGTAAGTTCTTCTAAATCAGTAAGACCATCACCATCTGTGTCGGCTTCAAAAATGTTGGTACCCGCCTGATACTCTTCGAGCGCCGATAACCCATCGTTGTCGTGATCTTCTAACGCATCAATTGGGTCATTTGGGTTAAGTCCAAGCGCACGCTCTGCGTCATCTGGAATTCCGTCCGAATCGAGATCGCCACCGATTTTGACTTCTACTCGACGGCTAGCTAGGACACCATCTTTCCTAGCACTGATGAGTGCAACACCGTTGGCTTTAGCTGTAACCAAACCGTCTGGGCTAACAGTAGCTATATTCTCATTTGTACTCGAGTAGTTTGTTCCTTTTTCCCCTGCGGTTAAGTCATCTACACTGCTATCGGCAAAAAAGCCAGTGACGGTTAAAGGAAAGGTTTGTTCTGGATTGTTTAGAAGAAGCGTATCGGTCGTCGAGAAACTCAATGATACGGGGATAGGATCCAATGTTTCAAATTTGATATCACCAACTTTTGTGATGCCGTTACGTACCACATTAAAGTAATCACTTTGACCAGAGACAGTTCGGCCATCCTCCAATTTACAGGTCGCTCTGGCTCTGATCTGCCCCATATTAGAAGGAACGTTTGGTAACGCCCAGCCGCCATCTTCACTTACTTGAATGGTACGATTTAAAATATTTATGACACAATTTTCATCAAGTTCTGTTGCATTAGTCTTGTGAAAAAATGCCGAAAAACATAAGCCAGTGAGTAAAAGTAAGTTTAATTGTCCCTTTCTCATCTCTATCCCTGCGCCACACGTTGTGTGTGTATATTGGTTAACTTAAACAAGCAACTTTACTGCAATTGCAACTGCAATCATTTTAATGTGAGCAAAACTAATTATTGGTGGTGGTGTCAAGCCTCTAGACTTTCCACTTCTAATCCCAGTATTTCAGCGAGTACATCTAAATCATTTTGGATTTTGTGATAATCACTGTGATACATCAAAACAACTCTTTTTCGGTTGTTGGTTAGAACGCTTAGTTCAAAACAAGTGAATGATGACTCAGTACCATATATTTGTGTCGTAACAAACAGAAGCTTTTCAAACGAATCAAAAGCAACTTTAGTCTTCGGGTCATTCGAACTGCCGACATTCAGCACTCTTTCGTTTAGGTCAAAATAGAATTTTCTTCTGCTTCTTCTGCATATAAAGGCTGTGCCTAAACTAAAGAGCCCACCCAGTGTAAGCACACCAATAACGAATTTGGTTTTCGAATCAAGGTTTGGTTCCAACTGCCAAACTTTAATCGACATAAATATGCAACATGCCCAACAAAAAAAATGCAATCCACATTCAAATAAATAACTTCTGAGGTTAGGAGTGATAGCGACTACATCTTTATTTATGTTCAATTTAGCGTTGCAATAACTAGAAGCAACTAGGTATCCTGTAACATCAATCTCGTCGCTCGCTTTCAAATTTAAGCTCTCTTATTGACAATAGAAGCCATTTTTCTATAGAACTCTGGAGTATTAACAATCTCTTGAAGTTTAAAGTTGTTTGGTGTCTGTTTTAGTTTTTTTGTTTTTCGGTCCAAAGTAATAATAACTAACTGCTGTTGATTTAGTAACGAAGCTGTCATGACGACGTACATTTCATTTGTAGCATGAAGTACACCCTCAACTTTCACTTCATCAATTTTGGACAACCTGTCCAAATAAGCAACAGGCGTGTAGTTACTTAGACTAAACCCCGAACCAGGATTTATCACAGGAATAAGATTTCTCGTAGAAAAGTCGAGCCAATGCGCATCTAAAGACGTTTTATATGCCTTTTCTTTAACTATTCTTTTTACTGTATTCCCGCGCACAGACCAAAGTTCTCTCAGAAATGACTCTAAATGTACGAACTGAACATTCTTATCTTGAAGTTTACTTTTCTCATCCACCTTAAATTCCAATGGCTTGTTTAACCACTCAACTTCAAAATTAAAAACGAGCGCATTTTGATTAGAACCACTAAATGGTTTAGGTAGATAGCTTACAGAGTATGGCAAGGTTGGCACTTTTTTTAGTGGCTTAACGTAAACGTCTGTAAGCACACCGGAGAAGATAGAGCTCGAAGTTTTCCCATTAAGCAATAAATTGCTGATATGGCATTGGCTATTTTCTGCACATATAACCGCCTCGTACCAGCTCATAACTTTCTGAGGAGCTTCGGTGAACCAATCAACAATAAAAAGTTCGTAATCACCCCAGAACAATTTGTGAGTGGCATCAGCTTTTCGCAACTTAGCAAAGCCCTCGAATTTATCAGGAATACTATTCAGTTCTCTACTCATCCAAGAATAGGTACCATCTTTGACGTACGACAACTTTCGCAACTTCGCCTTGTCGTTTTCCTTCGCAAGTGTGTAATACCTAGATAAGGTTTGAATACTGTTTTTAGTATCGCTCTCATTCAACGACAGTTGAGTTTTATGAAACAAATTATCTATAACAATGCTACCAGCAACTGAAACCTCACCACTGGGTGATTCAGCCAAAATAAATGAGGTTCTCTTTTGCTCAGCTAATGCATCAATTGAATATGAGCTTAAAAAAATATAAAAAAATAAAGTTTTAAAAATTCTCGTGTTACCCACACGTACCTCCTGAACCAGCCTCACCAAACGTTACTGAAACTTCGTTTTGATATTGATATTTATACAACCCACCTACTTCAACTTTATACTGAGCATTTGCTTTAAATTCCGCTTTGCCATAGCTATAGCTATAACAATCAGAGCTGGTGCAATTGTCACCTTCATAATCTTTGTAATCGAAAGAAACACCAGCATTAATTGTTGATGAAGCTTCAGCTTCACCTTCAATTAATTTGTCACAGTCTTTTTCATTAAAAACATTACAGTATTTGACATCGCCCTTGACCTTTGCAAAAACACCTAAAGTTAGCGACCCTGAGACTCCTATCGTCAATAAACCGCACGTTTCTGGGTCACACTCTGATACTTCTGTTGAACCAGATGCAGAAACACCTAAATTACCTTTCACACCAGGCCCAAACTCAACCTCACCACCTAGTTTAACTGGGCCATAGGTTTTGATTGGCAGCTGGTACAATAGACCTAGTCCCGGAACAATAAAGGTCCCTTCCAGTGAACCTGAGCCCTTTAATTCAGTTTTAGTGTATGGTTTCGGGTCTTTGCCAATTGAGCAATCTTTGCAGCACTTTTCACCACTTTCTTCGTTTAATGCAAATGAACCTTTGACTTCAAGCTTTGCGTACGGCATCCCATTGCTTAAAACATCAAGTTTTTTTAACAAAGGGTGATCGCCTTTTACCTCAATGGACTTTGTTGTTTTTGCATTACTTGCTTCGCAATGGTTTCCACAACTTCCATCTTTACAGGTGTAACACTCTTTAGCATCGGAGCCGTCACCACATTCCTGTTTATTCTTACTTTCATCTGGCACTTTTTCTCCGCCAGAGCACATCCCGCACTTTTTGTCGTCTTCAGATATATCTCCATCGTCTGGAACATCAAAAATTGGATTTTCCCCATCGCATCCTGGCTTTTTACAATCGTATTTCACATCTGCACTTACCGGAATGTCGCCCGGATTTGCTTTAGAGCCCTTACACAATTTTGTTTTACAATCTTCTGGTGTCTGCTGAGAACGAGGTTTACTATCCTGTCCCGGATCTCTTACACATGAACTGCCTTGACACTTCTGACACTCTGGACAGTTGTGGGCTGTACCTGAACCGCCCGGCTGTGAACCACAGTGCCAGCCTGCTTTCACGACACCAACACCAGGATTGGATGAAACAACTGAACCATCTTCCGAAACTGTACCTAAACCTATTGCCACGAACTCTTCTAGGTCGTGATCAAAAGAATACATTTCAACCTGTGCACCTGGCGCATGGCCATCTACATTAGGTAGCGTTAATTTCGCAGCAGGAGAGAAGGTCGCGCCAACTGGCTGGATTGTTACGATGAATTGAGGTTGCATACCATTGGGCGGCGCCATTGGTACTTTTGAAGCGTTTACAGGTGTGACTGAAACAATCCCTTCACGCGAACCGTCTGGGAATGTCACTGAATCTTTTGCGATTTCCAGTTTAAATCCTGGGAAGTTATCAAGAGTAAGTACTACGTCTTCTTTACCCGCATACACACCGTTATCTGTGTCTAGTTTGACCATGTAGATCGGGCCAGAAAGTGGGTTGTCCACACCTGACACGGTTACAATATGATAGCTTAACGTCGGGTACTCACCAAAAGCAGTCGTGGTTGAGCCATCCACGATTAAATGAACCGGTCCTACTGGCGCTTGACTAACAGTAAACTGACCTTGTTGATCTGTAAATGCGGTCCTGTCTGTGCCTTCTATACGCACCGTCACCCCGGGCAAAGGTTTGTCTTGATTGTCCAGTACAACACCACTTACGCTAGTGATTCCGGCGTCTGCTGGTACAAATGCCGTCGCAGAGAAACCTGCCAATAAATCAATACCCTCAGGCGAGTCAATCAATACAGCTTCAACACGCTGGGCATCTATGCCCGTAAGTGGACCTAAAACGAGTTGCGCCGAGGCTCGTCCGTCGCTGTCGGTCGAGGTTTCATAGCTACTTTCTTCATTTTGGAAAACACCGTCGCCTTTAATCACATCAAAGCGTACACGTGCTCCTTGCACTACATTGGCACCACTATCTGTTACTGCAACAACAAATGGAGCTGGTAAGGTTTGTCCTGCAACACCACGCTGATTATTACCTGAGTTAACGCTGATTTTGTCGCCCGTTACACTGGTTGCTGACGCAGGAAAGATAACCTCGTTTTCAACCCCCACGACTTTAGCGCGAACCTTATGGTTAGCGACACCTGTGCGGTAGCCCACCTGAAATTCAGTGCGCGCCATACCTTCAGCGTCAGTCGTCGCAATGATTGCTCGGCCAGATGTTTCTGGCGTGCTGCCAACAATTCCAGCACCTTGCGTTACCCTGAAAACAACAATTGCATCTGCGATTGGCGCATCAGAGCCATCAAGCAATTTTACAATTAGTTGTTCAGGTAGTTTATTGCCGATTTGTGCAGTTTGGTTTTGGCCACTTACCAATACTAAGCGTTTATCTGTTGCAATTTTGTAGATAACTTTTTGGGAAATAGATGCGCTGTTGCCAGATTCATCAATAGCGGTAACCGTAATAACATTTTCGCCCTCGTTTAAGGACACGTCCGTTGCGGCATAGCTACGGTTACTCACGGTCGCTTTAATGCCATTAACTTCAACCGTTGCCTGTTCTTCAGAGACGGTCCCGCGCACAATATCATTAACCAGGCCTGTTACAGTTATTTTGTCACTGTAGACTTCTTGTGCTTCTGTATGAGATTCGATTGTTATGTAAGGAGGGGTTAAGTCCAGTGATACAGAAATAGAATCGGTTGTTTGCTCACCACTTGCATTGGTCGCTCGTGCTACGACGGTGTTAAATCCTTCGCCTAGTTCAACATTGGCACTAAATTGTTTGCCATCATGCGCAATTACTGCACCATTTAATGTTAATTCCGCATTTTCCTGATTAATAGTACCCGTAACAGTTACTGGCGAACTTCCAAAGGTGGATAACGTGGTGGGTGAAAGGATATCCACTTCCAGTGCCACAGGCTCTAATGATACCTGAACATAGGCAGAGCCACTGATATCGAAACTGTTGCGCCCACCAACAATAGTGATGGGACCAACCGTCAGACTTTGACCGGGTTCTAGTATCTGGTTTTGAGGAAGTGCTACAACATAGTCCAGTTCGCCTAACTCGCCGTCAGCATTGCCAACCGTTATAGTAGCTGGCGTAAGCGATTCGATAACAAAGCGGACCGGGCCGTTTATCGGTTCATCACCATTGTTTGTGATTTGTGCCGTAACGGTAGCATCGGGTGAGCGCCTACTACGTGTTGGATTATTCCAGCTTACTTCTATATTTGTATCTTTTACCCAACCATCTGAATTTGTTTGCGCATTTGCCTTACCTACGTTCACGAGTAAAGCAGCAACCGAACAAACGAATATGAAAAGTAGTGACTTAACCGTGTTCAAACTTTTATCTCCCTGATAGCTCGATCTTTTAAAAGAACGAGCGTCTTCCCTAAAAAGGACCTGATTAGCCCCTATAATTTTTGATTTTTGTTTACGCAGACTTGCGACAACGTGCTAACAGCGTGAGACCAACGAGTAACATAATGAAGGACGCTGGTTCCGGCACAGGCACCGGTGTGTTGTTGTAAGTAAAGAGGACATTGTCTACTGAGTAGGAAAGATTAAAACCATCATCTTCATCGGCAAGTTCAAATGAGATGGCAATTCCTCGGCCTAACCAATCACTCATATCAAATAAGAAGGTTTCAGCTACATTCCCAAGTGCAGGAATTTCAAACGTAGCATCAAGGGTGTAGTCAGCCGCATCATAAATTGCCAAAAAAAGCGTGTCACTAAAAGCTGAGCCGCCTTGCTCTGTTGGATCAAAAAGCATACTTAGTAGCGCCGTGTCGACACTTAACATTGACACATTAGGATCAACCATGATGGGAGAATCAAAAAGGAAGCTTCCATCATCACCTTGTATTAGGACGGCTGCAAACGGGTCAGTATTATCACCTGATGATAAAATAGCTTGACCGCCATTCTCTGTCACTGAACCAGTGAAACTCGCGTCGCTCCAGTCATTCAATCCTGATGAGAAATCACCATTATTAATTAGGGTCGCTAGTGCTGCCGCACTAAAAAAGAGAGATTGCACAAGACATAAAAGCACAATACAGGCTTTAGTTACTTTACTGCTTTTCATAAAACCGCATCCATTCTGTTATTATTTTTTCCGTACAAATTACGCCCTGCCTGAACCCACGGGGTCGTATTTCATCAACCTTAAGACCAAGTGCAAATCATCGAAATATGAATAAAGCACTACAAGTTGTATATTTTTCACACCAGCGAGTAAATATTACACTTGTCACTTTTTCAAGTAAAGAATATTCTTTTTCTTGTTGCTATTCTGTGAACAGAATAGACTTTCGTTAAAGGCATCTTCCCCGTAGTGTTACAGTTTATTGAAAAACAAGGACTGTTGTGAAAAAAGCTCTTCTTAATATCAAAGTACTAACTACCTTTGGATTGATAAGTGTTATCTGTTTATCACTAAATCTTATTTCTGATTTTACTTTTTCGACAACCTCCAAGTCAGTAAATCCTATCAGTTTTCAAACTGAGCAAACGCCTGTTCAATTTGTAGAATCAGCCTTTATAAAGGGCATCATGTTCAAACATATTCAGCGCACTGAAAAGCTATCCGGTATCAAAGATGCAATGGGTTCAGGTGTATGTGTCATAGATTTCAATCAAGATGGGTATGAGGATGTATTTGTTGTGGGTGGCGAAGGCGTTACTCGTCGATATGGAAAAAAACATTGGTGGAACAACCCGACAGGTTCCAAGCTTTATCAGAATATCGCCGGACAGTATTTTACAGATGTCACCACCTTAGCAGGAGAAGCGCAGTTACCTGGTGGATATGGCTGTGCTGTTGGCGATTTGAATGACGATGGATATCCAGACCTCGTTTATGGTAAAACTAACGAATTAATCTTGCTCACTAACAAAAATGGCAAAACTTTTAGTCAGTCCACAATAGGTGAAATCCCAAAACCTTACTGGCCGCTGTCTATTACTATTTGGGATCACAATCTAGATGGCAAGCAGGATATTCTCGTCGCCAACTTTCTAGATTATGAGAACGACATAAAAATAGGGAATCAGGAATACGGTTATGAAACCGATTCCCAATTTAATGCTGAAAACTACAATGGATTAAGAAACGCAATTCTGCTGAATAGCGGTTCCCAAGCCAACACATCCACTCCTCTATTCGAAACTCTGCAACTATCAAGTTATGACCGAACTTTAAGTATCATACCCAAACAAATTGTTGCCGGAAATAGGTCCGCTTCAGGCGGCTACTATATTGCAAACGGCTCAGGTTCAAATTCAGACTTTATGGATTTTGGCGATAACCAGTCAAGTAACCTCTTTACCAAACTATTGAGTTTTAAGAAGTCCCCCAACGTTCAACTCAGTTCTATAAAAGTTGCAGATAAAACTGCATTGTTGTTCATCCCCTTTGGAGGGGGAAGCACTCAATTGCATCTGGTAGGTGAACAAGTAAACAAGGACAGAGCTTGGGAATTATTCGCAACATCCGATAAGGACGCTTCAGTGCAATCTTGGGGGGCTATTGTTGAAGATTTAAATAATGATGGCCGTGAAGACTTCATCATAGCAAAGGGCAACGCTGAACCCCATATTGAAACCCCTTATGTGCCTGTAGGAAATGTCAATTCCGGAAGACTTCAGATAGCCAATGGACGATTTGAGACAACTTTATTTTCCCAGTTTCCCACACTAAAACGTTCCTCCAGAGGGATCGCGTCTGCTGATTTTGACAACGATGGGAAACTTGATTACGCCGTAAACAACAATAATGGTGTGCTATCACTGTATATGAATCGCACTCATACCAACAATAACTGGATATCTTTCAACTGTC
This sequence comes from Alteromonas sp. CI.11.F.A3, assembly GCF_032925565.1. Classification (NCBI taxonomy): domain Bacteria; kingdom Pseudomonadati; phylum Pseudomonadota; class Gammaproteobacteria; order Alteromonadales; family Alteromonadaceae; genus Alteromonas; species Alteromonas sp. CI.11.F.A3. Next base: position 1,660,181 of record NZ_CP136708.1, on the reverse strand, counting down.
AGCCAATAAACCTCTGCAATCTAGTAGAATTTACTTTAAACACTGAGTCAAACACGCAGTTAGCAACCGAGACATTAGTGAAGCCTCAGCCCTTTCTGTCTTCAAGCCAACGCAGGGTGCATTTCGGCCTAGGTCAATTTGATTCTAACGTATCGCTTAAAGTGACAGGACCTGATAACAAAAATATTTTTGAAAACTTATCACTAAATAACATTTATCAGTTGAGTTTGGCACAAGGTAAGATCGACATTATCTCGAAAAAAACAAGAATGCATACTGACTCAATTGAGGCCGGCCATTACAATTTGTTTGCGTATATAGATTTACCGGTGAATGAACTTATTCCCGCTCTATCGCAAACAATTGAGCCCTCGCTTAGCTCACTGCTGACATTTGCCAGACAATTAAACCATGATAAATTTGTAACAGTGAAAACTTCGCAGGCGAGAAGTCAGGAAGTCATCACACTAATCAGTTGGTTATTTAACCAGATGCAGCGATTTCCGCCATCGCAGCAGCGTGGTGAACTTTATGCCATGCTTATTGAGTTAATCAGCAAAACCGAAAGTGATCTGTTTGTCGAACACTTGGATTATTTGATTCGTTCACTGCCAGAACCGCAATTTTGCCAACTAACAGATAACCTTAATTACTGGTTCTGGGAAGAAGAGGTGGCTCCATTAAATAAGCCAGTACTGAAGTCTCAGTTGTTGCACCGCGCACTGAGAACGCCCTCTGAATCTGAGACAATTTGTGCGCTTCACGCTTTGAGCGCGAGCGAAGACCCAACAATAGGCGCTTCGCTCATGGTATTTCTTCGCCAGAACCAACAGAATCAACACGCACCGAACGCCCTAACCTCATCCGTCATTAGAACAATTGGATTTTTGAAGTACCGAAAAGCACTAGCCCCATTAACGCAGATCTGTTCCAACGTTTACGAACCAGTACTCAAAGCCGAATGCGTTGTGACGTTAACCAAACTTGACGTAAAACCTGGCAGGATAAAATCTATTCTTGAGCGGACTGAAAATGATGAATTGGTATTCAGGCTTCATCCTGACAGACTTGTTTTACAAAACGTTTTTGGGCCCACAACGACGACGGAATCAAACCCAACTAAAACTTCCTGGGTCAGCACCTACCTTAATTCGACTTTGTTTAGTCATTTTTCCATCGCCCATACTATCGATATTGTTTCAGCAGCAACAGAGCAGGATAAATTGCGAGCGATAAGTCAACTTAATCGGTTGCGCTCAGAAAAGGATATTGAACGCATTATTTTAAAAATGGACCAACTCGGTCTGCCCCTGTCTGAAGATTACTCACAGTTACTACTAGAGCATTATCCTGAGCAATCTTGGTTTATTCCTTACTTAACTTTGCAAAGCTTAAAGTCCTTTTTCGAAAACCAAGATTTAAACCAGTACTCCCTAGCATTTCAGTCAGCTATATCAAAGGAGTGTCGTATTCGCACTTCTTTAACAGAGTATTGTAAGCAACGCTTTGAGCCAGACATGAAGCACCTTAGAAGTGGTTTTAGTGCTATCTTGGAAGACAACCCCATGACACTTAATTATTTGATGCAATCCGACTCAAAGGTGAAAAAACGGGTAGTAATAAATCAACTGGCCCGTGCTGCACGAAATGCACAAAAAGAAGGGTTAGGAGAACCAAGCCCACAGCTGACCAGAATTTTTGAGTTTTTGTATCTTCAGCACAGTTACATCGATGTCTCTACTAATCAGGTAAATAATGTTTGGATTGCTAGCTTTATTCATTACGCGCAAGCTAAAGGTTATGTACTTGATTCGCAGTGGCGCCAGCATTATGTGCTCGCATCAAAGAAAGCTACTGACTCGCTGGTGCCTTGAGCACTTTTACACTGACACTGTCTCGTGCTATATCTATAATTGGATTGGTATCAACTGATTGCTTTAGATTAACCCAATCTAAATACTTCTGGTTGAGTTTGCGAAACTTAAGTGTGGCTGAAATAGTAAGTGGTGAAGTGGCCCAGTCTGGCACTATGAGATCAAATTCTACGACGTCAGTAGAACCCGCAGGGATCACATTAACATAACTTCGCCCAACCATATTGAACAAGTCGTGACGCCATACTTCTTTTCCGTGTCTGTCGATTGCGATCTCTTTGTAAACAACCGTATCTGCCCCCAGGGACCCGTCTGTTTGCAACTGACCACTGGAGGTGACAAGACGTTGCTGTCCGTCATATACCTTAAAGTCAATCCAAGCTTCATTTAAGTCTATGGTGCCACCGGGAAAACTATGACCAACGCCTTGATTCGTTAATAACACTTTGATTTTTTTGTGCTCTCCCCGATACATCGCAACCGGATATTTGTGCTGGTTTCTCAGCTCAGCTTTAAGGTACAGTGCGCTTTGTTTGGCCTGCTCATCTTCGGGAGGCTCAATCGACAACTGAATTTTGTCTTGCTGCAGAAATTCTTTGGTCATTTCAAATAATGTTTCGTTGTCGAAATGTTTCGCCAACATTACGTTGGCACCGACAAAGTAGTGAGAACGTACTTGCCCTGCGCCATCGGCTGCAATGTCGTCAGCCTTTATCATCGGCATATGGCAGTCTTGGCATTGTTTGTTTTGTGGATGAGAAAATCTCAGCTCTTTAGGCGAATTAAACTTACTGTTTGACCAGGCTAGAAATTCATCCTGCATTTTTACCCAGCCCCAGTTATTCATGGATTTATCCATAAACTGAATATGACATGAACTGCAAAATTGCGACTCTTGCAGCAGCGGTGATAAAAGATCCTTCGCATGACGCTGTGGAACCAACTTTAGTGCCTGTTGATGTAAAAAATTAAGAGGCCATACATCCACATCGGCAAACAGATACGATTCTCTGGGGGAAAAATGATAACTTGCCACCCCTTCTGAGCTAGTTAAGTGACTCACGCCATGACATGACATGCAGCTGATCCCCTCTTTGTTTGCAACAGTACCGAGTTTACCTCCATGGCTCCCCCCAGGTGTTAACTGTCCGGTTAACAAAGCCACTGGTGCGTGACACCCCTCACAATATCGGGTTGGTGCAATGCCCTTAGATTCCGTCAGCAAATTCACGTTTCGTACGTATGTAGGGTCATCCGCCGCATGTCTGTGCGTAGAAGCCATCCATTGATCACCTATCCCTTTATGGCATTCAATACATTGTGCAGATTCTGCAATATGCCTTCGTTGTACAAAAGTACCACTCTCGGTCATAGTTAAGCTGGGCAAAAAAGGACCGTCGCCATAAGCATAAAGATAATCGTCCACCGTATTATTTGGGTAGTTATTTTGGATTAGGTAGTTTCCAGTCAACAGGGTAATGGTGAAAGCACATGCAACCCCCACTAAAACCAAAATAGGTTTGATTATTTTATTAGAAAGCGTAACAAACCCGGAGGGAACGCTTGAACGTCTGTTTCTTGGGAATGTTATGTAATGCCAAATTAAATGAACGACTAACAGGAAAAGCGTTAGGATTGCACACACTATGTGACTGTCGAGCAACCAAGCTTGTTTTTTTAATACTCCGGTAAAACTGATCAGAACACCTGTTAGCGCGAGATAGCAGATTGCAAGAAATAAAATTACGCCAAGAATGATCGAGCCAGTCCGTCGAAAACCCACCGTTCGTTTAAAATGCTTATAGGAGTAAAAAAAGAAAATGGCACCAATTACATAACCTGCAAACAGGTGCACAAGGGCTAGCGCCTGACGAAGCCATCCCCAACTTAGGTTCAGCGCATAAGAAGTAAAACCACTAACAACGAGAATTAAGAAAAGGGCAATAAAGCCGTGTAATAGAGAAATTTCCTGTTTATGTTTGTCTGGTATTCCCACTACGGCACGTCCATGTTACTTCTGGCCTTGTTTATTGAGCATGGAAATATATCAAGGGGAGGTTTGAACAGCCAGTTTTAATTTTATCGGTATGGCAACATGAAGTCAGTAATCGAATAATAATAGCGTTGGCCTTCGGTCAATACAGACTGTTGGCTTTTTTCAGAATGTAGTTCATAGGCCTTTAGCGTTCTCATCATGTTTGTGAAGCACTTCAAGTGAATCGGTTATAGCCGCCAGCTAGGGCAGCGATTTTTCTTACTCTGTTCGGCAGAAAGCCAATGGAATCGGCAATTTCTGTCAGACACGCGCGACAATGATTTTGTCATACATGACGCGCTCTACTATCTCTCGAGCAGCGTCTAGCGTAAGAAGGGTTTTACCGCTGAACTATTTGAGCTTTAAAATGAGTAACTTAAATACCATTAGTTTAATAACCATTAATGATTAGATTGTTGGGTCAAATGCCTCTTGGCCAGCTTTAGCTTTACTCTCGCCTGCAAACTCAATACCTGTATCGGCGAAATCTTGCGCAGATATATTATGTAAGTTATCAGTACAAACGTCACCACCGAGAGATTGAATCACTTTGCACATCTCTTCTACCTTGGTGTCCATCTGATGCATGTGCTCTAACATAATCCCCATAGCATTGGCGACAGGATCTGGATTATCGGGCGCAACTGCGTAAGCATCGAACCCGTATTTTTCCGCAATTTTATGGCGATTGGGGTTAATCTGGGCAGCATCACTTTGTTGCTTAGAGATAATAATTCGCCCAGGAATCCCCACTGCTGTGGCGCCTGCAGGTATATCTTTTACTACTACCGAATTAGACCCGACTTTGGCATTTTCACCAATGGTAATAGGACCGAGCACTTTAGCACCTGCACCTACTACCGCGCCCTTTTCTAACGTAGGGTGACGTTTCCCCGGCGTCCAACTAGTACCGCCTAATGTTACCCCGTGATACAAAGTAACGTCGTCGCCCACTTCTGCTGTTTCACCAATCACAACGCCCATGCCATGGTCGATAAATACACGGCGGCCTAAGGTCGCCCCGGGGTGAATTTCTATTCCCGTTAGCCACCGATTGAATGTGGATAGGCTGCGTGCCAACCATTTCCAGTCGGCTTTCCATAATTTGTGGCTGACACGATGCAGCCACACGGCATGCAAACCTGGGTAATTGGTTAACACTTCAAAGGTATTTCGCGCCGCTGGGTCGCGATGAAATACCCCTTGAATGTCGTCTTTAATTCTAGAGAACACGAGTGCCTCGCCTAGTTAGGTAATTCATTTTCGTTGTCAGGCTCTGGCAATGGCGCTTTGACCGATTTATCGATAGACGCCAAGATGCCGCGTAATATATTGAGCTCTTGAGATTCAGGACGAGCGCGATTGAACAAACGACGAAGTTTAGTCATTACTACGCCTGGGTGGCTCTTACGAATGAAAGACGTACCTTCTAATGTTGATTCAAGGTGCGTATAAAAACGTTCTAAATCTTCATTCAGCGGGTACGCTTCTACAGCCGTAGGTAAAGCTTCTTTGTTTAAGTACGCCATACGAATTTCATAGCATAAGGTTTGTACCGCAGCGGCTAAGTTCAGCGAGCTGTATTCTGGGTTTGCAGGAATACACATATGAAAGTGACATTGTTGTAACTCTTCGTTGCTTAACCCACTATTTTCGCGACCAAATACCAGCGCTACCGGAAAGTTACTCACTTCTTGTACTAGTTTTTCACCGCATTCACGTGGACCTAGCATAGGCCATGAGTGCGTTCTAGAACGGGCCGATGTACCCACAACCAAACCACAATCAGACACGGCTTCTTCTAAGGTGCTAACTATTTTGGCGTTAGCTAAAACGTCCCCCGCCCCAGCAGCCAAAGCACTTGCTTGACCATCAGGCTCATGGACAGGATTAACTAGATAGAGGCTACTCAAGCCCATGGTTTTCATCGCTCGTGCAGTAGAGCCAATGTTGCCAGTGTGTGATGTACTCACCAAAATAATACGGATGTTCCCGAGCATGCTTTTTATTACCTGTAGCCTCGTCAATATTGAACGGAATAGTAGCACAATGGCGGTATAGATGGCTATCTGCAGCCCTACATTGATACCTCAATGTTGTCAGCATCACACGTGCTTGTGCAGCCTACCCACATTTCATTTGCATCACATCGCCATTCTGGTTAAGATGCGCGCGTTTTGAACACCTTACCTTGTTGGTCACTTGCGTAAAACGCATGTTGGGCTAACCTATGGTCAAGGTCAGTTCTTTGGTCTTTTACAATTGGTGGTTTATCTATGCATCCTATGCTGAATATTGCGGTGCGCGCAGCGCGTGCGGCTGGCACAATTATTGTTCGTGGTTTTGAAAAACACAACGAAGTAGCAACTGAATCAAAAGGTTTGAACGATTACGTCACCCAAGTTGATAAAGAAGCTGAGCAAGCTATTATTGCTAAAATTCAGCAATCATTTCCAAATCACTGCTTTATGGGTGAAGAGTCTGGCGAAACTGCTGGGGCAGATACTGACTTTCAGTGGATTATTGACCCATTAGATGGCACTACCAATTTCATTAAAGGCATCCCTCACTTTGCCGTATCTATTGCATTACTTCACAAAGGTCGTCTAGACCAAGCTGTTGTATTTGATCCTATCCGTAGCGAATTATTCACCGCTAGCCGTGGACAAGGCGCCCAGTTGAATGGTTACCGTATTCGTGCGTCTAAGCCTCGTGATTTAAACGAAACGATTCTTGCCACCGGCATGCCGTTTAAGAACAAAGCCAAATTCGGTGAGTATGCACTTAGCCTAAACAAAATCTTCCACGAATGTGGTGATATTCGCCGTGCAGGTAGCGCAGCGCTAGATTTAGCATACGTTGCTGCTGGCCGTCATGATGGCTACTGGGAACGTGGTATTAAAACGTGGGATATCGCAGCTGGTGAACTTATTGTTCGTGAAGCTGGCGGCTTAGTAACCGACTTTAAAGGCGGTAACGATCCACTTTATAGCGGCGAAATCGTGGCAGGTAGTGCCAAAGTAGTTCAAGGCTTAGTTAAGCACTTGAAATAAGCTCTTTAGACAAGGCAATAAGTTGATTATTGCCTGTAAAAAGTTAAGAAAAAGCGGTGTCATTCATACACCGCTTTTTTTGTGCCTGTTTATTGAGAGGCTTTTGTAAATGGCTTGGAAACTGTCTTAGTAAAAACCGACGTGGAAGGTGCTTGACTCATTATGTCGTTTATCTGGGTAATTCCCTGCGGTTTGGCCTTCAATCCAAATAATATCCGTGTCACTAGGTTTCTCTTGGCAAGTTCATAAGTAAGCGCACAGCCAACTAACGTAACCAGTAAAATGAGCACAAACTGAATTCCTACTGGAAAGCCTATTGAATGCAGAGCATACGCGGCAACCACAATTAATGTTTGGTGCATCATGTAGTAAGGAAGCACACCGCTATTAAGGTATTTTACCCAGGCCATGGGTTTACTTAAATAACGCTTACCAAAGCCTAGTATCGCGGCTAACCAAGCCCAATGATTAAGCACTACAATGTATCCCACCATCACTCTGAACCACCAGGACTCTGTCATCCAATCGCCAACAGGCCCTAACATATCGTGCCTATCGGCGATAATAAGTGAATACATGCACAACGCCACCAGCATGCTTACATAGCGAGTACGCTCTAGCGCTTCCCATAACTTTGGCTGCAAGATGATGACCGCCCCCACCAGCATCACAAGAAAGTATTTAGCGTGGCTGTACCAATCGTTGAGCAAATCATGGGTTGTCGGGTACGTATTTCGTAACATTAGCCATATCGCTACCATTGCCGTAGAAGATGCAAAAGCGAAGGTTATCAATCCAATCTGAACTTTAGCCAACTGAGTCATCACCGGATAAAGCAAAATTATCAGTAACGAATACACCCACAAATATGGTAAAAACCAAAGATGATTCCATGTCAGTAAGCCAATGTCGGAATGACGCTCAGCTAACCACTGCGTATTGGGGTTAATATAGGCTAAATAGAACTGTGTAAAGGTAGTGTCTATCACTCCACTGACTGTCCATTCGATATAGACTTGCGGAGCAACTATCACAAACATGCCAAACAGCAACGGAATTAATAATCGCTGCGTTCGTTGGGCTATCAACACCCCAGCCCGTTTTAAAAATAAAAGCGGTTGAGGCTCAACGCGAGTTAACAGCGCGGTAAGTACCATTGATGAAATCAAAAACAACAGGGACATCCGCCACTGGTTAGTTAGAATCATGACATCTTGCAGCCACGCCTGTGGCTGTTCACTTTTGATATGCCACCCCCATTCCAACACGTAGTACATACCAATGTGATAAAGAATCAACACACCAAACGCGATCACTCTTAACGCATCGAGCGCATGAAACCGAATTGCTTCCCCACTGCTTTTGGCCAGCTCTGTTAAATCGCTGCCTTTTTTTAGTTGTGTCATTACTGTCTATCCTATTCAATAATGTAGTAATAGGGTTTTATATAACGTAGATTTTCTTACTGTCACTAGCGTAGAGTGACGAATGAATGAGAAATTGGGGATAAGCGGTGGGTAGTAGTGACGAAAAACTCAGTCAGTTTTTTCGCAATACAGAGCGATATCATAAATGGGCAGCCTTTGTACTGCTGGTGATTTATTTATTTTTGAATAACTCCATTAATGCTGCATCAGATTGGACAGAACTATCAAGAGACGCGAACAACAGCACTGCGTTATGGGAACCTTACCTGTGGGAATATAGCAGTGCATTGGCCACGGCCTTAATAGTCGTCCCCCTTATTTATTTCATCCGCAAACTTGATAATTACGCATTTGGGGTTAGAACATGGCTAGTTTGGCACTTTGCTTTTGCGAGCCTATTTTCAATTGCTCATGTCACATTAATGGTAACGTTTAGAGAGCTTTGCTACTTACTATCAGATAAAGAATATAATTTCGGGCCGCTAGCCCGCGAATTTTTTTATGAGTACCGTAAGGATATATGGGGCTATATCACCCTTGTCACTTTTTATTACATTATTATGTTCAGTTATCGAAGGCTTATTGGAGAGGCTTCGGTTATTCGAGAGCATGATGCGCCTGAGGAAGTTAGTGGTAATAAAGGAAACATCTCGCCCTCGACCATGCCCGACAATTTGTTGGTAAAGAAGCTAAACAAAGAGTTTTTGGTAAAACTCAGTGACGTCTATTGGGTAGAAGCTTCGGGGAACTATATTAACCTTCACACTTCAAAATCGACATTCCCATTGCGATATACCATGAAACAATTCTGTGAACACGCCAGTGCTAAAGGCTTTATTCGTGTTCATCGTTCTTATGCGGTGCAAAGTAACCTAATAGATAACATCCGATTTGAAGATAGCGGTGATGGCATTCTGACGTTGTTAGATAGCACAGAAGTTCCCGTCTCTAGGCGTTACAAAGACACCTTAAAAGCCCGACTAACCCCTGCGTCATAAATTGAAGGCAAAAAAAAGCTAGTCACTTTAGGTGACTAGCTTTTTCGTATCTGCTGATACCTAGCGTTAATGATTACGGCATAGGATCTAAGTCGGCACCTTCTTTTTCCACCTGAGGTGGCATCAAATCTTCTTTGCTGATACCCAGTGCTAGTGCAACCGAGCTGGCAATATAAACAGAAGAATAGGTACCCACCACCACACCGAACAACAATGCAGTAGCAAATCCGTGAATTAGCGCGCCGCCTTTGTAAAACAGTGCAACCAATACCAGTACCGTAGTCAAAGACGTAATAATGGTACGGTTCAAGGTTTGCGTAAGAGAGATATTGATAATATCAATAGGCTCGCCTTTGCGAATTTTACGGAAGTTTTCACGAATACGATCGGATACAACAATGGTATCGTTAAGCGAATAACCGATTACCGCTAATACTGCTGCAAGTACCGTTAAATCAAATTCAATTTGAAGTATCGAAAATAACCCCAAGGTCAGAATAACATCATGAGCAAGGGCCGATACCGAACCTAGCGCAAATCGCCATTCAAAACGCATGGCAACATAAACTAATATACAAATTAGCGCCACCAGCATGGCTAAGCCGCCCTGTTCGGTAAGTTCTTCGCCAACGTTTGGCCCTACGAACTCAATACGACGCATATCAACCGCAGTGCCATCGGCACGTAACGCGGCTAATACTTGCTCACCAATGGTGGCCGCTTTAACACCGTCACGAGGTGCAATACGAATAAGCACCTCTTGGCTGCTGCCAAAGTTTTGTACAATAGCGTCTTCGAATTCCGCGTTATTAAGTAAGGTACGAATCGATTCTAGGTTTGCCGAATCTTCGTAACCCACTTCAATTAGCGTTCCGCCAGTGAAATCTAATCCCCAATTAAGACTGTTCACGCCCAAAGAGACGAACGAGCCTAAAATAAGAATGGTAGATAGCACCATCGCTGGCACACGCAGACGCATGAAATTAATGGTTTCAGATAACTTTAATAATTGCATGTCCTGCTCCTATATCGCTAATTTCTGAACATTACGTCGACCGCCCCACACTGCGTTAACGATAACGCGTGTCAGTAAAATAGCAGTAAACATAGAGGTAGCAATACCAATCATAAGCGTAATAGAGAAGCCTTTAATTGGACCGGTTCCTACAGCGAACAGAATAAGACCCGCAATAAACGTGGTGATGTTAGCATCTAAAATGGTAGAGAACGCGCTGTCATAGCCATGATGAATAGCCTGTTGAGGGCTTCTTCCATCACGCAACTCTTCTCGAATTCGTTCGAAAATAAGCACGTTAGCATCTACCGCCATACCAACGGTAAGTACAATACCTGCCATACCGGGTAAGGTTAGCGTAGCACCAGGGATCATAGACATAATGCCCACAATCATCACTAAGTTCGTGATAAGTGCAATGTTTGCCACAATACCAAAAGCTTTGTAGTAAATAAGCATAAATACTAGAACCGCTAACAAACCATACACAATAGCTTGCGTACCAAGTTCAATATTCTCTTTACCTAAGCTTGGCCCTACCGTGCGCTCTTCAACAATTTGAATAGGTGCAATCAATGCACCAGCGCGAAGTAGCAAGGCTAAATCGCGGGCTTCTTTCGGAGAATCAAGGCCGGTAATTTGAAATTTACTGCCCAGCTGAGCACGAATGGTGGCAACAGAGATCACTTGCTCATGCTTTTCAAAGATAAGCTTGTCGTCTTTGTTACGCTCGCCATTTGACTTGTATTCAATAAACACCGTAGCCATTGGTTTGCCAATGTTGCCGCGGGTCGAGCGAGACATTTTATTGCCGCCCTCAGAATCAAGAGAAATATTAACGTTAGGTAAACCGTACTCATCCACACCACTGTTGGCATCGATAATATGACTACCCGTAAGCATGATGCGTTTTTCAAGCAACTGAGGAATACCTTGCTGGTCTTCAATAACCTGAGAGCCCGCAGGTACACGACCGCTGATAGCGTCACGCACGTCATTTTTCTGATCAACCATTCTAAATTCTAAGGTTGCTGTGGCATTTAGAATTTCTTTCGCACGGGCCGTATCTTGAATACCTGGAAGTTGCACAACAATACGGTCGGCACCTTGCTTTTGAACCAAGGGTTCAGCAACACCTAATTGGTTAACACGGTTACGAATAATCGTAATGTTTTGCTTCACCGCATTCTCGCGAATCTCTTGAAGTTTAGCTTCAGAAAATACTGCACGAAGCACTAAGTCATCAGTTTGGCTTAGCGTAAGGTCACGATTTTGGTTACGTAAGAAAAACTCTGCTTTATCAAGCGTTTCTTCATCACGGAAAGTGATTTCTACGTAGTCTTCCTTTTGCGTAACACCACGATAACGAATGCCTTCTTCACGCAATGAAGTACGGAATCCGCTTTCAGCATCTTCCAATGACTTAGTGATGACTTCGGTCATGTCCACTTCCATCAAGAAATGAACGCCACCACGTAAATCCAAACCAAGCTTCATTGGCGTACCGCCTAAACCTTCAAGCCATTCTGGCGTATCAGGAGCAAGGTTCATTGCCACAAAGTACTCGTCACCTAGTGCATCTTCCAATGCTTCACGGGCAACTAATTGAGTGTCTGAATCTGAGATACGAACGAGAATTTGCTCATCTTCGAATTCGATGCGCTTAGGGGTAATACCTTTTGCCGCCAACGTAGACTCAACTTGGCCTACCATTGACTCGGTTACAACAGCGTCACGGCCTGCAGAAATCTGCACTGCGTGATCTTCACCGTAGATATTGGGAAGTGCATAAAGTGCGCATAGTCCAATGACAATAAGCGTACTTAGCACTTTCCAGATTGAATTTTTATTTAGCACTGGATAGTTCCTTTCGTGCCAGTACCGGGAAGGTCCCGGCCCCGGCGTTTGTCAATTACAGCGACTTCATAGTGCCTTTTGGCAACACAGCTGTTACAGACGACTTCTGTACAACAATGTTGTTCGTGTCGTTAAGCGAGATTTCGATGAAATCTTTGTCGTCAGACACTTTGGTAATACGACCAACAATGCCACCTTGTGTTAGCACTTCATCGCCTTTACCCAGTGAGGTAACTAAGTTTTTATGCTCTTTTACACGCTTCGCTTGAGGGCGATAAAGAAGGAAGTAAAAGATTAAACCGAATACGGCCAACATGATGATCATTTCCATGCCACCGCCTTGTGCAGCGCCACCAGAAGCTTGCGCATGTGCGCTTGAGATAAATAGGCTCATAAAATTCCCCAATTATTTTCGTTGTTATAGTGCCGGAACCGGCATATTTTTTTGTTCATAAAAAGTGTGTACGAAATCGTCCAACGAATCTGCTTCAATAGCATCGCGAAGGCCTTGCATAACACGTTGGTAGTAACGAAGGTTATGGATGGTGTTTAAACGCGCACCCAAAATCTCATTACACTTATCTAAATGATGTAGATAAGAGCGAGAATAGTTTTTACAAGTGTAACAGTCACAATTTTCATCAAGAGGCGACGTATCATTGCGGTGCACCGCATTACGAATTTTTACTACGCCATCGGTAACAAATAAGTGGCCGTTTCTCGCGTTACGGGTTGGCATAACGCAGTCGAACATATCGATACCACGGCGCACCGCTTCTACAATATCTTCTGGCTTACCCACGCCCATTAAGTAGCGAGGTTTGTCTTCTGGAATTTGCGGCGCGGTATGATCGATAATGCGGATCATATCTTCTTTAGGCTCACCAACTGATAAGCCACCAATGGCATATCCGTCGAAGCCAATAGCTTCAAGCCCAGCTAGCGATACATCACGCAAACCTTCGTACATACCACCTTGGATGATACCAAACAAAGCAGCAGGGTTATCGCCATGAGATTCTTTGCTTCGCTTCGCCCAACGAAGAGACATTTCCATGGATACTCGCGCTTCCTGCTCAGTAGCAGGGTAAGGCGTGCATTCATCGAAGATCATCACGATGTCAGAGCCTAGGTCACGTTGTACTTCCATCGACTTTTCTGGCGTAAGTAAAATCTTCTCACCGTTAATTGGCGAGCGGAAGGTTACCCCTTCTTCGGTAATTTTACGTAAATCACCTAAACTAAATACTTGGAAACCACCTGAATCGGTAAGGATTGGCTTGTCCCAATGCATAAAGTCATGCAAATCGCCGTGCTGGCGGATAACGCCAGTACCTGGACGCAACATTAAGTGGAACGTATTGCCAAGGCAAATATGTGCACCACTGTCTTTTAATTCTTCAGGGGTCATCCCTTTTACTGTGCCGTAGGTACCCACTGGCATAAATGCTGGGGTTTCTACCACACCACGATCAAAAACCAGACGTCCGCGTCTGGCTTTACCATCGGTTTTCAACAACTCAAATTGCATGTAAAGCGTTCCCAATTAGGTGCGCGCACTGGCGCTGGGTCAAACGAAATTGTGGGCGATTATACCAGTTATTCTTCTGAGATCATGCCCAATACGCATGTTTATCGTTGAGATAAAGAAATAGGACGGTCATCCTCTGCTCTATTCCTTAAAATATCGCCGATACTAAAACTTTCAATCAGGCTTTTTCGATAAACATACTGTCGCCATAGCTAAAGAATCGATACTCGTTTTCGATAGCTTCTTGATAAGCATTCATTACATTTTCTCTGCCAGCAAAAGCACTTATTAGCATCATAAGTGTCGATTCAGGCAAATGAAAATTAGTAAACATGGCGTCGACTACTTTGAAGGTGAAACCTGGGTAAATAAAAATTTCGGTATCTGAATAAAATGGCGCAATCACGGGGCTTTCAGCTGCATTTTTTTCTTTTGATTGCTCTGCACTGGCTTTTGCCGCAGATTCTAATGAACGTACCGATGTAGTCCCTACTGCAATCACCCGCTTACCTTTTGCTTTCGTTGCTAATACGGCATCTACCACGTCTTGGGATACCTCGGCATATTCAGCATGCATTTTATGCTCTTCAATATTCTCCACCCGCACTGGTTGGAAAGTACCCGCACCAACATGCAAGGTAACAAAGGCTAAATTAATGCCTTTTGCTTTAAGCGCCGCTAGCATATCGTCGTCAAAGTGTAAGCCCGCGGTAGGCGCTGCAACTGCCCCTGGCGTTTCGTTGTAAACCGTTTGATAGCGCTCTTTATCGGTCGATTCATCAGGGCGGTCAATGTAGGGTGGCAATGGCATGTGACCATACTGCTCCAACAACGAAAGCGCGGTTTCTTCATGATCGAAGCGAAGTAAAAACAAGGCATCATCACGTCCTTCAACCGTAATATTCACATGTTCTTCAAGCAATAAACGGGTACCAGGCTTTGGTGCTTTGCTGGCTCGCACATGCGCAAGCGCGGTGTGCTCGGTTAAAATACGCTCTATGAGCACTTCAACTTGGCCGCCGGTTTCTTTCTTGCCTAACAGGCGCGCAGGAATAACCCGGGTGTTATTAAATACCAGAAGGTCACCCTCTTCTACTAATGACAGCATGTCGTTAAACATAGAGTGAGTGACAGCGCCCGACTTACCATTCAACTGAAGTAAACGGCTTGCCGTTCTGTCTTCTGTTGGGTACTTGGCAATGAGGTGTTCTGGAAGTGTGAAGCGATAATCTGATAATTTCATATTTACTATTTAAAGACGCCAAAATTGAACTAAAGAATTAAGACAAAAGTTGAATATTAAGTAATATTTAAGTTCCATAGACTTTGGTTACTTTTAACCAAAATACAATTTCACCCAACCATCCAACCTCTTATTTTTATTAGCCTAAAGTAGCCATGTATAATTTACTATACCTACTTATAGAACCCAATACGGTTAAATATCAAACAAAGATAGAAGAGAAAACCTTAAACGGTTAAGATTCATCCCAGATAGTGATGATGTTCTCCCTTAACATTCCTTATCTTAGACCCGACACTTGTCGGGTTTTTTTTCGCCTGTCGATTGCTACCGACTTCCTGAGCGAACTTTTCACTTCATATCTTTTTGCGATAAAGCATTTTACCCGTTTGTATCATCAAGATCAGTTAAGATTTCTTCGATTAACGCCGCATCTACTGCACGCGCTTTAAGGACGTATAATATTTGTACTAACAAATCTGCGCCCATTATGCCTTTATTGACCTTGTTCCTCAGGTTATCAGCACTTTGTTCCACACCAATGTCGGCTAAACGCTGGCTGAGCGCTTGATATTTTACTCCACGCACAGACATTTCAGACTTAACGAGTCGTGCTACGGTTTGTCGCCATGCATTTTTAGCACTCAATTTAACACCCCATTTGTGACGTATGATTTACAAAAACACACTTTTTTACACATTTAAAGCGTATTCGTTGTTGACGATTATGGCATAATGGGTCTACACTGCAAGTCAAGAATATTGGCGAGTGCGTAATTTGTGGTTACAGTGGCACTCGACATTATCGCTTCAATCGAAAAGGAGAACTGTATGAGTTGGGATCTAGAGAGCATCGAATCTTTGTTTAAAGGGCACGATGACTTTGTGGTGACGCGTGAGGAAAACTGTTTACTCATTGCGAATCAAGACGGTATAGACGCGTGGCTAGCGATAAGCGGCGAGCAAATTTTAGTAGAAACCTTATTGTTTGCTTCATCAGAAGTGAAAGACAAAGCGGCTTTAGATCACGAGATTTTATCTACCCACATGCTGTTCCCATTAACCACGGTAGGCATTTCGACCGTTGGTGACGAAGAGTACTACGTTGCCTTTGGCGCCCTAAGTGCACAGTCGAAGTCAGAAAGTATTGTGATTGAAGTAGAAACACTGTTTCAGAACGTTGCATCATTTTTAGATGCCTACGAAACACACCTTAGTTAATATTTACTTCGAAGGAGAAGCGAATGTCAGTCTGGAAAAAATTAGTTACTGCAGTAAAGGGTGGTGCCAACGAAGCGGCACAGTCGGTAGTAGATAGCCAAGCTATCCGTATTCTGGAGCAAGAAATCAGAGAAGCTAAAGAAGAGTTACGTAAATCTGATCATGCAAGAACGCAGATTTTAGCGAAATGTAAGTTGTCTCAACAAAAAGTAGACAGCTTTAATTCATCCATTGCTGAATACGAAGCGCATGCACGTAAAGCCATTGATAACGATCGCCAGTTAGCCTTGGATTGTGCTCAAAAGGTGTCTGAATTGAAAGAAGAACAAGCGCAAGAGCAAGCGTATCTTGATCAGTTCCAGCAATCAGAGAAGCAATTGGCACAGAATATCCAGCAAGCAAAAGCGAACTTGCGCCGTTTAGAGCAGCAAGTGGATATGGTGAAAGCCACTGAAAGTGTACAGAAGGCACAAGTTGCTGTTTCATCTCGCCACATGGGCGCGAACAGTAAAATGAAAACCGCAACGGAATCGCTTTCACGCATTCAAGATAAGCAGAAGATGCGCAACGCTGAACTTCAAGCGGCGGAAGAACTTGCCACTGAAGAGTCGAGCAGCGATTTAGAAAAGCGCCTCTCAGAAGCCGGTATTAAAGGGGGCAAAACCTCAGCCGATGATGAGCTTGCTCGTATTTTAGGCAAATAAAGTAATATTTAACGGGAGCTTAGGCTCCCGCTTTGTCTTTTATAGACATCTCCCCCGCTTAAAGGCACAGTTAAGAAAAGACAAACTAAGGTTGTTTCTCGCTATGTCGCAATGGACAAAACTGCGCAAGATGATGTTGCAGTATTTCGCCGAGTCTCGTTGGTACACCATTTTAGGCGCAACTGCTTTTTATGGAGTCAGTAGTTATTGGCTTTTATATGCTGCCAATGAAAATGCGTTAATTGCACAAGCAGACTTTATTTATTGGTTAGCCGTCACTGCATCTACCGTAGGTTATGGCGACTTATCGCCCACCACATCAGCCGGCAAACTCATCGTTGCGTTTTATGTTATTCCGCTAGGGCTCAGTATTTTTGCCATGGTGATTGGCCGAATTGCAGCCTGGGTATCTGGACAATGGAGAAAAGGGGTCATGGGCATGACAAGCCTTCACGTTAGTAAACATATTTTAGTTATTGGCTGGAACGAGCAACGCACCATCTTGCTACTTAATTTACTTCTGCAAGAACGAGAAGACATGACCGAGCGGCCTGACATTGTCTTGTGTGTAAAAGCCGACATTACCAACCCCATGCCCGGCATCATTGAATTTGTAAAAGTAGACTCGTTTAACAAAGATGACGACATGGATAGAGCCTGTATCGCCTCAGCGCAAACTATTCTTATCGACAATCCGCAAGACGATGTGACTATGACCACCGCATTGTATTGCTCAAAGCGAAATCCACAAGCCCATCAAGTGGCTTATTTTAACGATGATAGTCTAGTCGGTTTACTACAAGAGCATTGCCCGAAAGTGGAATGTACGCCCAGCGTGGCCGTTGAAATGCTAGCTAAAGCGGCGTTCGACCCAGGCTCTAGCATGCTGCATCACGACTTACTCAGCGTGGATGAAGGCCAAGCCCAATTTTCAGTAAAAATTCCTAGCGATAGCCCTACTATTTCTGTCGCTAAATTATTTATGAACTTAAAGCGTCGACACGATGCCATATTCATTGGTTACGCCCCAGGCGGACAAGTGAAAGAGATGGTGGTGAACCCGCCGTTAGAGTCGACGTTAGCACCAGGCGATACCTTATTTTACATTGCCGACAGGCGTATCAATGCTATTAACTGGCCATCGTTAGACGCCGAATAGCACAGGAGTGTATTGTGTTTAGTAAATTATTTAAGAAAAAAGCACCCGAAAAACCCAAAGTGCCTGAGGTAATGGGCTTGTACCTAGGCGGTTCATTCGAGCTTGATAACCTGAAGCTGTCTTTACTTGAGCCTTCACTAACGATTGAAGGTGCAGCACGCTCGCAACTTATTCAGGCCGTTGGCGAAGCCCCCCTTGATACTGGCGGCACTTTGCTGCGTTTTTACACTGACGATGATGCTTTTCTGCAAGTTGTATTAGATGGCGGACTAACCGAAAACCATATTACTGACGTCAAACTCTGGCATTTTTATAGCACTGAAACCATTGGTAGTGAACAACAATGGAAGTCATGTGTAAACACCCTCATAAGCCAACCGACTTATACCCTTGATGGCAAGGTGTTTAAGCGCGTTTGGGAAGCAGTAGGCGTAGAATCACCGCCCGTAGCGGTATCAGAGACCACTTATGAAGAAGATGAAGATATCAGCACAACTGATCAGTTTATGATGCTCTACGAACGAGAGATAGAAAATGATAGAGTAGAATCATTGTTGGTGGTGGGTGAAGAAAAGGTAGTTGGAAGCAATTTTGACCGCTGCTTGGTCATCTCCACTGGGTTTGATGTAGAGCCCGCTGACATTACAATAAACGGTTAATCGACATATAAAGGTAAGGACGTTCTATGGACACTATTATGGATTCATTGGCTGGATTAGATAACTTTGCGGTGTACTTCGGCCTCTCAATTGTTTTCTTATTCGTCTTCAAACTTGTTTATGCGCTAGTGACCCCACACGATGAGTGGAAACTGGTAAAAGAAGAGAAAAACGTAGCAGCTGCCATTGGTTTTGGCGGCGCGATTGTAGGTTTTGCCATTGCACTTGCTAGCGCAGCGACTCACTCAGTCGCCATTGTCGATTTCATTATTTGGGCTGTTGTCGCTATTATCGCGCAATCGTTAGCCTTTGCATTATTACGCTTCACCTTTATGCCTAAAATTGCACAGCGTATTAACGAAAATGAAGTGTCCGCAGGCGTAATGCTAGCCAGTATGTCTATTGCTGTGGGTTTATTAAATGCGGCATGCATGACCTATTAAGGGGGATCCATGACAAATTCTAATAAATCACAGGCCGTACAAGACGATATGATGGATAGCCAATCAGGTGTAGCCACCGGCCGTAAACGTAGCTCAGGTATCAACCTTTCTCGTATGCGCAAAAGTTACGCCTTAAAACCTCTAGCTATTGGTATTGCCAGTGTTTTCCTGAGTGCTTGCGGTGAAGAGAAGCAAGACGCACAAATTTATACTTCATTGGAAGACTGTAAACGAGATTTCCCTGATGCGGTAGAACGCTGTGATGCAGCTTATAAAACCGCGACAGAAGAAGCGATGCGCACCAGCCCTCGCTTCAATAGCGAATACGATTGTGAGTACGAATTTGGCGCCAACCAATGTCGTACGGTAAATACCAATTCGGGCAGTGTATTTATGCCCTTTATGGCCGGCTTCATGGTGAGCCAGTTATTATCACCAAATCGCTATTATTCACAGCCGCTCTATACCTCATATTCACCCTACTCTTCTTATCGTTCTCGTTGGGTTACCGCCGATGGTAACGTGTTTAGTGGTGATATTCGCAAGCGCAATTACAAAGTGGGCTCAGATACACTAAAACCTAAACCTACCGTAAACCGCACCATGAAACGCGGCGGCTTCGGTAGCAGTGTTAGGGCAAAATCGTCGTGGGGAAGTAGCTCACGCAAAGGCAGTTGGGGCGGATAAGCCATGTTTAGAATGCCATGCCAGCCTCGTAAAGGTTGGCAGCAATTGGCCGGCGAATTTGGGTTCCACTTTCATACCATGTATGGCGAACCCTACTGGGATGAGCGCGCCTACTATCAATTTACCCTTGCTCAGATTGAAAAGGACATTGAAGATCCTACCGCTGAGCTTCATCAAATGTGCTTGGCAGTGGTTGATGATGTAGTTAATAGTGAGCAGTTACTCACCCGCTTTTCTATTCCCGAAGCCCACTGGGGTTTAGTGAAAGAGAGTTGGCGCAACCGTGACCCAAGCTTGTACTCCCGCCTAGATTTAGTTTATTCCGGCAAGGGCCCCGCAAAACTGCTTGAGAACAACGCAGATACGCCCACCAGCTTGTACGAATCAGGCTTTTGGCAGTGGCTATGGTTAGAACAGCAAGTGAATGCGGGCGTATTAGCGCGTAATGCCGATCAATTTAATAGCTTGCAAGAAAAGCTGGTGTTTCGCTTTGGTGAAATAGCCCAGCATTATCAATTGAATCAAATGCACTTTTCTTGCTGCAAAGACACAGAAGAAGACCGCGGTACGGTGCAGTATTTACAAGATTGCGCGCGAGAAGCTGGGATTAAAAGCGACTTTGTTTTTATTGAAGACATTGGTTTGGCAGATACTGGCGTATTTACCGACCTTGCTAATGCCCCCATTACCGATTGCTTTAAGCTCTATCCTTGGGAGTTTATTCTGCGAGAAGAGTTCGGTGATGCCCTCGCTGATGCAAAAGTAAATTGGTTAGAGCCTGCATGGAAGTCTATTATTTCAAACAAAGCATTATTGCCTTTGTTGTGGCAGAAGTTCAAAGGCCATCCTAATTTACTCCCTGCCTATTTCGCCGATGATATTCCTCATAATGCGATACACGGCGGCAAGTGGGTGAAAAAGCCGTTATTTTCAAGAGAAGGCGCGAATATTTCATTGATTGAAAATGGAAAGGAATCGGAATTAAGCCCTGGCCCGTATGGAGAAGAAGGGTTTATTGTGCAAGGTTTCCACCCCCTCCCTGTGTTTGATGGAAACCATACACTCATCGGTAGTTGGTTAGTAGATGACATGCCTGCAGGTATTTCGGTACGTGAAGACAGCAATGCGATTACGCAAGACTTGTCTCGATATCTACCCCATATCATCTTGTAATCAAACAACTCAACGTTATTGATTGATGCGCCTAGCTGGCACCAATACTACCGCGCTGTACAAAGTGTTATAACGAAGGAATAAAATACTGTTTATGAAGCCACTGTCTTTTCAACTTCGCGTGTTACTTACCTTAGGCGCATTTCTCATTGTCATTGAGATAGTGAACTTAGTAACTGGAAATAGCTTAAATCAGTTTGGTGTATATCCACGCTCGTTGTCTCACTTGCCCTTTATCTTCACAGCCCCCTTCTTACACGGTACGCCGTCGCATTTAATGGCTAACTTTATCCCTTTGTTATTATTTATGTGGCTTACCATGCAGTGGGGAAAGCGCACCTTCCTCATCGCCACCGCAAGTGCATTGATTATTGGCGGTCTGGGTGTGTGGATTTTCGGTCGTAGCGCTATGCATATTGGCGCAAGTGGTATGGTTTACGGCTACTTCGGCTTCTTAGTGTTAGCCGGCTTTAAAAGTAAAAAAGTTAAGTACCTACTTATTTCTATTATTGTTGCCATCGTTTATGGCGGAATGTTAGTAGGTATATTGCCAACCTCTAGATTTATTTCATTTGAATATCATCTATTTGGCTTTTTAGGTGGGTTATTTGCCGCTTGGCACTGGGCACGATGAATGGATGCCGTATAATTGCAGTTCATTAAACAGTGCGGCTAATAAGAGAAAGATAAAGGCGTTATGGCAGAAGTACAATCGCAGCAAAAAAATCAGGGCTTTTTCGGCAACCTCGCTTTCAACATTATTATACCCGTAGTGCTCATGAGCTATGCTAGCTCTGAAGACTATTTAGGCCCAGAATGGAGTATCGTCGCCGCACTTGCTTTCCCCATCGGTTACGGACTATGGGATTTAAAAGAATCAGGTAAAGTAAACGGATTTTCTGTTTTAGGTATTATCAGCGTATTGCTGACTGGCGGCTTTAGTTTGTTAAAACTACCTGCTGAGTATATTGCTATTAAAGAAGCGGCTATTCCTGCCGCTATTGGTTTGGCAGTATTAATAACCCAATACACTGAAAAGCCGCTGGTCAAAATGCTTATCTTAAACGACCAAATTATAAACTGGCCTCACTTAAATCGCGTACTTGATGAACAAAACAAACAGGCTTTGTTTAAGCGCAAAGTCGCCGTTAGTTCATACATTGTGGCTAGCTCGTTCTTTTTATCTTCTGCCTTAAACTATATTTTGGCCAAAGTTATTTTAGTAAGCGAGCCAGGCACTACGGCGTACACCGAAGAGCTAGGCCGAATGACTGCATTGAGCTACCCAGTCATTGTTATCCCTAGCATGATTTTGCTTATTACTGCACTGTGGTATTTATTCAGCCAGATTAAGAAAATAACTGGCGAAGAGTTGGATGATTTTATTAATCAGTAGCTTGTAACAAAGTAATTAGTGATATATGTCACTATAAATACTGCTATAGTCAATTTGATTAAACTTGATTGAAGAAAGTAACCATGGAAGCGTTTATTGTTCTTTCTAGTTTTGCCATCGCAATACTAGCTGCAAAATCGTTTATTCGATTTTTCCCATCAATTCTTCCTCCTCAATATGGCCGTTTGGTAACATTAGATGGCCTAAGAGGTTTTTTGGCATTTTCCGTTTTTATACATCATTTCGTAATCACCTATTATTGGAAAATCGATGGGGTTTGGCGACGCCCAGAAAGTGATATTTATCAAAATTTTGGTAAAGTGGGAGTGGTACTATTTTTCATGATTACTGGTTTTTTGTTCATAGACCGACTCATTTCAAAAAAGAAAGTTAATTGGTTTTTGCTGTTTAAATCAAGATTATTTCGAATTCAGCCTTTATATTTTTTCGCTCTCATAATAGTTTTAATCTTGTCACTCAAAAACACTAACTTTCAGATTGGTGATTGGCAAAGTTTTTTTAAAGACATTGTCTTATGGCTATTATTCTATGGCCGGTCAATTAACGAATTTGCTGATTCAAAACGAATAATTGCATCCGTAGATTGGACTTTAAAATACGAATGGCTTTTTTACCTATCTTTACCTTTAATACAGCTTGTATTTAGAAGTAAGATATTAACTCTTGTAATTTTTTTCAGTGGGGTGTTTTATTTATTTCTCTACCCATTAGAAGTATTGGGAATAAGCTCTAAGTTTTTTCTCTACTTTTTCTTTGGGGGACTTACAGCTTACTTACTAAAAACTCTTAGAAACGATTTTAATTATGACTCAACGTCGGTATCTATCGCGACCTTATTCCTTATTTTAATTATTACCCTATACCCTCGTACTTTAGATGTAGCACATTCGATACTAATATTTGTCTTATTTTTTCTCATTACTAACGGAAATTCAATATTCGGTATTCTTCGGTGGAAAAGCTGCAGAGTACTTGGTGAAGCAAGTTATAGCATATATTTACTGCATGGGATTGTTCTGTACGTATTGTTCACTGAGATAGAGTTAGTTGACTTTAAAACAAGGTCTTTTATTGAATTTTTGACAATACTTCCAATAGTATCAATTATCGTAGTTATTTTTTCTTGCTTGACCTTTTTAATAATAGAACAGCCTTTCATCAAGATGGGAAAATCAGGCGTTAAGAAAAAGCAAAACACGGTTAGTAAACCGACCAATTAATGCGCTTGCTTAATGAAGTAAGCGCAGCAACACCTAAATGAGAGTTCCCCACCGCGTTTAGCGCAGGTGAGAACACACAAATAGAAAAGCGACCCGGTACTACGGCAATCACTCCCCCGCCAACCCCACTTTTCCCCGGTAAGCCAACCTTAAAAGCAAAACTCCCTGCTTCGTCATACATACCGCTTGTAGCTAACAATGCGTTCACTTGACGGTTTTGATCTGGGCTTAGTACCTGTTCATCGGCACAAATAGAGTAACCTCTATTTGCTAAAAAGTTTGTGGCGCGTGCTAAATCCACACAACTCATTTCCAATGCGCAGTTGTTAAAGTAGCTATGCAATACATCTTCAACTTCATTTTCAAAGTTGTTGTAGGCTTTCATTAAATAGGCCATGGCTGCATTTCTAGCACGGTGCTCAAATTCAGAATCAGCAACCACTTTATTGGCAAAAATATTATCGTTGCAGGATAGGCGCCTAACAAAATCTCGCATACCGATATGAGGTGAGGCGAAACGAGACTGTGTCATGTCACTAACCACTAGTGCACCCGCATTAATAAACGGGTTTCGTGGTATACCATCTTCATACTCCAACTGTACTAGCGAGTTGAAAGGCAGACCCGACGGTTCACAGCCCACTCGTTCCCACATATCTTCGCCATAGTGATTCATGGCAAGCACTAAATTGAAAACTTTGGATATACTTTGAATAGAAAAAGGCACATCGGCATCACCAATTGATGTAATGCGCCCTTCAATATCACAAATGGCAATGCCAAATTGATGAGGGTCAACACTGGCTAGCGCAGGAATATAGTCTGCGACTTTCCCCTCCCCTAGCATTGGTTTTACTTCATCAAAAATGGCTTCTAACAGTTCAAGCATTAGCGCAGTATTCCTTTATTTTTTAATCACAACGCCAATTTTCTTTAAAATCACAACTTGTGTTGGTCGCATCTTTTTTGTCAGTTGTTTTTATTAACTCAACATTTGTTGAAATACCTTGGGTAGTCGAATTACGTTTATCAATGAAGTTAAAAATTTTCTTAGCAATATCCGTATTGTCTATTTGCCCCATAAAATCATTATGGCCGGCGCCGAACGCGAATACTTCTACATCTACACCGGTATGCCCTGATGTTGTCCAGCCAGTATTGGTTTTGTTATCTAAAAATACTTTCAAGGCATTAAAGCGTGCTTTCACATCTTGCTGAGCAATGCTGTCGAACGTGGCGATTTCTTCATCGGTAACATCAAAACCAAAAGTCGTTGCAACATATTCACCTGGGTTATCTTGCTCAACCATATTCTTGGCTATAGTACCCAGTGACGCTTTCAGATTATTTAAATACTCTGGGCTCCAGCTATAGTCACCTCTAGCACCTATAGTTAGACCGCCAGTACTGTGATCAGCCGTGAGAACAACCAAGGTGTCTGGGTGCGTTTGCACATAAGTCTTTAAGAACTCTATGGTGTAGGCAAGGTCTTGCATTTCAGCCATCGCCGATGCGATATCATTGGCGTGACCCGCCCAGTCTACTTGGCTGGCTTCAACCAACAAGAAGTACCCATTGTCGTTTTCTAGGTGCTTAATTGCATGTTCTGTTAAGTATTTAAGACGATTGTCGCGGCTATCGTCCAGCATGGCAGGTAAAGCTACCGAAGCAAACAAGCCCAATACATTACTGCCTTTAGGCACAGTGGCTAAGCGGTTGTAAGTGTCAGTATATTCATAACCGGCATCGATAAACTCGCCAATGATATTACGATCTTCGCGTTCAAAAAAATCGGTTCCGCCACCTAACATTACATCAGCAACAAGCTCTCCATTTACGCGCACATCGAAAAAATCGTCGGCAATGGCATTGTAGTTCTGACGACTTTCGTTGTGTGCGATATAAGCCGCTGGCGTAGCGTGAACAATTTGTGAGGTGACCGCTAGGCCTGTCCGCATGCCTTTCAATTTGGCGTAATGCATAACCGATTTAACAGGCTTTTTATCCACATCAACACCAACGGCACCATTATAAGATTTCACACCAGACGCTAATGCGGTGGCCGCAGCTGCTGAATCGGTTACAAAACCTGATACTGGCGCTGGGTAAGTAGATGCGTTACCCATCAAAATATCATCGAATACTACCGCATCAACTTCAGGGGTATTTTTGTCATCAACATAATTACGGTAAGCCGTAGTGAAAGCAGGCCCCATTCCATCAGCTACCACCATGATAATATTTTTAGGTGCTGAGTTTTGCGCAACTGTCTTTTGCGCACTTTCATTTGATGTAGAGCCACACCCAGACAATACACAAAGCGAGCCGCATAGTGTTAAGGTGGTTAATAGTTTGCGTTTACTATAAATCATGAAACTTCCCTGAGAACTAAAAAAGCGCCATATATCAAAAAACGAGGGCGCGGACGACCCTCATCCTAAATGGGTCGCATTTAAGAATTGTGTCATTTCACACATTGCACAAAATATTCACCAGAACATGGCGAGAATGTTGAACATGCTTATTATTGAAGGCGTTAGTGTAAGGCAGACCCGCCCTTTTCTCAAAGCATTAAGGGTAAATAGCGTCGACAGGGGGTTGATGTCTTTTGAGGAATAACTAATTTTCTGAGAGGAAGTCTCGAAGTCGTTGTTGGGCAACTTCTACAAGCATATCGGGTTGGAATTTGGAGATAAACCGGTCACAGCCTACCTTTTCAACCATAGCATCATTAAAACTGCCGCTTAATGAGGTGTTTAACGTTATGAAGAGATCTTGCATTCTGGGATCATTTCGTACTTCCGAGGTTAACCTATAGCCGTCCATCTCTGGCATTTCAGCATCGGTAAACATCATCAATATTTCATCACTGGGGCGCTTACCTGCATCTGCCCACTCTTGAAGTAAAGCTAATGCCTCAGCCCCATTTTTTCTCTCAATGATGGTTATTCCTAATTGCTCTAGCGTGTCTCTAACTTGTTTTCTTGCCGTGCTTGAATCATCAACAATCAGTACTTTTTTGTCTTTAAAGTGATTAACGATGTCTTTATCAAGCACTTTGTCGGAAATAGAGATATCGTAATCAATGATCTCGGCTAGTACCTTTTCCACATCAATAATTTCAACAATCTCTTTTTTACCTTGTACTTCAACTTGTGTGATGGCAGTAAGGTAATTAGTTTTACCCATTCCACTGGGCGGTGGCTGGATAGTATCCCAAGACGTATTCACAATATTCATTACCTTACCAATAATGAAACCCTGAACAGTTCGGTTGTACTCTGTAATGATAACGTTATGTGCATCGCTACCTATTGAACCGCCGCGCATTTTAATCGCTTGGCGTATATCAATGATAGGAATGGCACTGCCTCGATAGTTCATCACACCTTTAAGGTTTTGGTGAGAACCAGGCATGCTATTAAATTTAGGAATGTTGATAACTTCTTTGATTTTGAAAACATTCATGGCAAAGATGTGACGAGAACCCAACTGAAACATCAGCAATTCAAGTCTGTTTTCACCCACTAACTTAGTGCGCTGATCAACTGAGGAAAGGACGCCGTTACTCATCGTTACTCACTTTAATTCTCTAAACCAATTATTCGGAATGCCTGCTACCATTTGCTGAAATACAGCTAAGTGTCAAAAGAATTTACACGCCCTGCAATCAGAAACCTATTATCAATTATGCTAATAACCCGCCTAATTTTTATTCTCCAAAGTAAAAGCTAGTCCACAAATCACGTTCTTACGAATATTAGTGAACATCGATGCTGGGTACGAACCGACTCTAGACACTTTTCAAAACGTCTTATCAACACTATCTCAACACAAAATATATTCACACCATGAATGACGGCAATCAAAATTATACACTTTTATTATTTTGATAGCCGCACTAGGATGAAATGGAAGCTTAAGAGAACGCACCAATGCGAATTCTCAAAACAACATTTGATAACAATTATAGTAGGGAGAAACGCTCATGTCGCAGTATCAAACAGATATTGATAACTTCGCCACGTTAAAAGCAGCACAAAAAGGTGCTTGGGAAGGCATTAGCCCTGAGTACGCTGCTAGAATGAAAATCCAAAACCGGTTTAAGACTGGTTTAGACATTGCGCGTTACACTGCTGCTATCATGCGAAAAGACATGGCAGATTATGATGCTGACACGGCGCAATATACTCAGTCTTTAGGTTGCTGGCATGGTTTTGTAGGTCAACAGAAAATGTTGGCAGTGAAGAAACACCAAGGTACTACTGATAAGAGCTACTTATACCTTTCAGGCTGGATGGTAGCCGCCCTTCGCTCTGAATTCGGACCTCTTCCAGACCAATCAATGCATGAAAAAACGACCGTTTCTTCACTCATTGAAGAGTTATACACTTTCTTGCGCCAAGCGGACGCTCGTGAGTTAGGCGACTTGTTCCATAAGTTAGATGACGCGAAAGCCAATGGCGGCGATACGGCAGCCATTCAAAGTCAAATTGATAACTACGAAACCCATGTAGTACCTATCATTGCCGATATCGATGCGGGTTTCGGTAACGAAGAAGCTACCTACTTATTAGCTAAGCAGATGATTGAAGCCGGTGCTTGTTGTATTCAGATTGAAAACCAAGTTTCTGATGCAAAACAATGTGGTCACCAAGATGGTAAAGTTACCGTTCCACATGAAGACTTCCTCGCTAAAATCAATGCCGTTCGTTATGCATTCCTAGAGCTTGGCGTAGACGATGGCGTTATTGTTGCTCGTACCGATTCACTAGGTGCAGGTTTAACGCAAAAAATCCCCGTATCAACCTCTGAAAGCGACCTTGCGGCTCAGTACAATGCATTCTTAAAAACAACACCCGTTAACGGTGCTGACGATTTATCTGAAGGCGACCTTGTATTGAAACAAGGCGGACAACTAGTAAAACCTGAGCGCTTACCTAATGGTTTGTTCCGCTTTAAAGACAACTCTGGTTTCGACCGCGTAGTACTAGATTGTATAACATCACTTAAACACGGCGCAGACTTGTTGTGGATTGAAACTGAAAAACCTCACGTTGGTCAGATTGCTGAAATGGTTAACGCCATTCGTAAAGAAGTACCAAACGCGAAATTGGTTTACAACAACTCACCTTCTTTCAACTGGACACTGAACTTCCGCCAGCAAGTGTTTGATACTTGGGCTGAAGAAGGCAAAGATGTTTCTTCATACGACCGTGCTAAGTTGATGAGCGAAGAGTACGATACAACTGAACTAGCCACTACAGCTGATGAAAAAATCAAGAGCTTCCAAGCAGATGCTGCACGTGAAGCGGGTATTTTCCATCACCTTATTACACTACCGACTTACCATACTACGGCATTGTCTACTGACAACTTGGCTAAAGGCTACTTTGGTGAAGAAGGTATGCTGGCTTATGTTCGCGGTGTTCAGCGCCAAGAAATTCGCCAAGGCCTTGCGTGTGTTAAACACCAAGCAATGGCAGGTTCAGATTTAGGTGATACACACAAAGAGTACTTCTCTGGTGAAGGTGCACTTAAAGCTTCTGGTGATGATAACACCATGAACCAGTTCGACGTTTAAACACAAAGTATCCCAACTTTGTTCAAAGGCACCTTCGGGTGCCTTTTTTTATTATTCAGCGAATTTATCTGTATTTACCATGTCGCTAAATTCTAGAAGTTATGCCCAAACTAGCACCATAAATATAATTAAACATATTTTTCAGCAGCTTAGGGATTTTGCGCTTTTTAAACGTAAGACCAAAAGCGTATCTGACAGCAGATTAAAAAGGCTTTATAATAGCTGAGTCTAATTGAGTTTATTAAGAGCATTACAATAATGAATATAGCGAAGGTCGACTTAAATTTACTGGTATATTTAGATGTCTTACTGCGGGAAGGCAGTGTAACAAAAGCGGCCAATCAGCTAAGCATTACGCAACCTGCGATGAGCAATGGGCTAAAGCGTTTACGTGACTTGTTTAAAGACCCTTTATTGGTGCGCACCAGCGACGGAATGACGCCAACAAAACGAGCACTTGAACTTCAACCCACTATTCGTGATGTACTCAGTCGACTTGAAAGCTCAATTCAGCCTGAAACCGATTTTGATCCGCTAACCAGTGAACGCACCTTTCGTATCATGACCAGTGATTATGCTGAAAGCACGTTATTGCTTGAGCTAGTAGGCAGGTTAGCCGACCTGGCGCCGAATATTACATTAGATTTAATCACCCCTAGTGACGTGACCTTTCATGATGTAGAGCAAGGCAAGGTCGATATGGCCATTAACCGCTTTGAAGAACTGCCGCTATCTTTTCACCAAAAAGTGATTTGGTACGATACCTTCAGCTGTGTAATGAGTTCAGATCACCCGCTGGTAGCAAAATGCGACTTAGACAGTTATTTAAACGCTCAACATATTTGGGTGAGTAAAACTGGCTTCGGTGTTGGCGTGGGTATTGACCCAACGGAAGTACAGAAACTAGGTTGGGTAGATGCTGAGCTAACCAAAATAGGCAAGCAACGGGCTATTCGAGTATTTACGCGCCACTACCATGCCGCATTGCAAATAGCCAAAACGCAAAAGCTTATAGCCACCTTGCCAAGCAAAGCAGCGAAGTTATTCAAAGACGACCCTAGCGTTGTGGTAAAAGAGCCGCCTTTTGATATTCCCCCAATCGCGTTGAAAATGGCTTGGAGTGCGCTACTGCATCATGATGCAGGACACATTTGGTTGCGCCGTTTAATTAGCGATGTCGCGAATGAAATGAGTGACAGCTAGAGCACCATCTTGCTTCATGCCGTTAAGATTTCAAATGTGAATACTAATTGCACATGAACATTCACTGAAGAAATGGCAAAGATAGGAACCATAAATTAAAAAACTGCCTCTATACTCTCTACACTAGAGCTACAGAAAATGTATAGAGGTAGTTATGCAAAATTATATTACTCGAGGCCGTTTACAGGTTGCTGAGCAACTCGATGATTTCATCAACCAACAGGCAATGCCAGGCACTGGTGTTCAACCAGACGCATTTTGGCAAGGTGCAGAAGCCCTCTTTTCAGAATTCGTTCCTCAAAATCGTGCCCTGCTAGAAAAACGAGAACAACTCCAACTCGCTATCGATAATTATCACCAAGCAGGAAACCCCGCTTTTGGTGAGCAGTACATTACTTTCCTAAAAGAAATTGGTTATCTAGTAGAGCAGCCTGAAACGGTGCAAGCAGATACCACAAACGTGGATGCAGAAATTGCTACCATGGCTGGTCCTCAATTAGTGGTACCAATTAACAATGCCCGCTATGCATTAAATGCTGTTAATGCCCGCTGGGGTAGTTTGTACGATGCTTTGTACGGCACTGATGTTATTAGCGATGAGAACGGGGCAGAACCCGGCAAAAGCTATAACCCAGTACGTGGCGAGAAAGTGGTAGCGAAAGCGAAAGCCTATTTAGACAATATGCTTCCACTTGCGAAGGGAAGTCACGCTGATGTGACCGGTTATAAAATTGAAACCGGCAAATTAGCGATTTCGTTAACCGACGGTGACATCACCACGCTTGCAAACACCGAACAGTGGCAAGGCTACCAAGGTGATATTACTGCTCCTACCGCACTATTATTTGTTCACAATGGTCTGCACTTTGAAATTCAGATAGATATCACCAGCCCTATTGGTAAAACTGACGCCGCTGGCGTGAAAGATGTGTTAATTGAAGCCGCGCTTACTACTATTATGGATTGCGAAGACTCAGTTGCCGCCGTTGATGCCGAAGACAAAACCCTGGTTTACAGTAATTGGTTAGGGCTAATGAAAGGCTCTTTAAGCATTGAAATGAACAAAGGTGGCAAAACCATCGTTCGCGCTATGCATGAAGATAGAGTGTACTCGCCTTCAAAACATGTAACGAACCAAGAGCAATTGTCTTTATCTGCACGCAGCCTTATGTTTGTCCGTAATGTAGGTCATCTAATGACAAACGACGCTATGCTATTTGATGGTGAGCCAGTACCAGAAGGTATTATGGACGGTTTAGTGACTTCGCTCATCGCCAAGCATGATTTACTGAATAATAGCCCATTCCAAAATTCTCGTCATGGCAGCATTTATATCGTTAAACCCAAAATGCATGGCCCTGAAGAAGTCGCCTTTTCTGATGCCCTCTTTGCCAAGATTGAAACCGTTATCAATGTGCCCAAAAACACATTGAAAATGGGTATCATGGATGAGGAACGCCGTACCAGTGTGAACTTAGACGCTTGTATCAATGCAGCGAAGTCTCGTGTTGTATTTATTAATACCGGCTTCTTAGACAGAACAGGCGATGAAATTCATACGTCTATGCTTGCAGGGGCCTTCGCCGAGAAAGCGACGCTTAAGACTATGCCGTGGATTAAAGCGTATGAAACCGCAAATGTAGCCGTCGGCCTTCGATGTGGTCTTTCTGGTAAGGCCCAAATTGGTAAAGGCATGTGGCCTATTCCCGATGAAATGCAAAATATGATGGATACCAAAATTGGACACCCAAAATCTGGCGCAAATACCGCTTGGGTTCCCTCACCTACCGCTGCCACTTTGCACGCTCTGCATTATCACGATGTAAATGTTTTCGACATTCAAAAGGGATTAGACGAGGGTTTCTCTGGCCTTAACGATATCTTGACGATTCCACTGCTAGAAAGTAGAGATTCGCTATCAGCCGGTACCATACAGCGTGAAATAGATAACAATGTACAAGGTATATTAGGGTATGTGGTTCGTTGGGTGCATCAAGGTGTAGGCTGTTCTAAAGTGCCAGATATTAACAATGTTGGACTGATGGAAGACAGAGCCACACTACGTATTTCATCACAGCATATTGCAAATTGGCTTGAGCACGGCATTGTAAGTGCAGAGCAAGTTGATGAATCACTTCGCCGTATGGCAAAACTAGTGGATGAGCAAAATGCTGGTGATGCAGAATACATCCCTATGATGCCTGATTTAGATAGCTCAATTGGTTTCTTAGCCGCTAGCGATCTTATCTTTAAAGGCAAAGAGCAACCTAGTGGTTATACAGAGCCATTACTGCACGCGAGACGCCGTGAGATGAAGGCGAAATTAGCCTAGAGAAATTGAACTGGCTAAATTAGCCGAGCTAATACAATGGTGTATTCGTTGTCGTTATTTCTATGGATACGCCAGTAAAAGCAATGTCGAGCTTAGCTAACTTATTATTAAGGTTAGTTAAGTTCGGCATTTTTGTTAGTTCTCTTTTGGAATATACATCCACTTACTAGCTCTTTCAGCCATTGCCTGAGTTTTATTTACTACCTATTCCCCCGCTATCTTTTAAATCTCTTTTTATCGCTATTTTATCGATGTTTTTTACCGATGTTTACCATCTCGTATCTACCGCTACAAATACACTTTAAGACACGACTCTGTTGCACATTCAGTAATGCTCGCATGAGTGCTTAATCACTTGATAACGACACATACTAGTACACCAATAAAGTGGCAGGTTCGGCTAACTCTACTACGCTTTTACTATAATCACTGGAGTTAAAAACATGCAGGTAACTTCATCGGTACCCGTTGCTAAGGTACCCGCTTCCATCGTGCCTATTTTGTCGGGCGGGGGCACTCGGCTTAGTGCCCATATAGGCATACTTAAAGCGCTTAAAGATTTAAATGTAGAAATTAACACCCTTGTGGGCGTCTCAGGAGGCTCAATTATTGCGGCGATGTACGCCAAAGGCCATAACATTGAAGAGATGCGAGAGCTAGTCATCGCCACCGACTTCAAACAGTTTACTGCCTTTTCTGTATGGCGATTGTTGCGAGAAGGCGGATTGTCGTCTGGAGATCATTTCGAACGCTGGATTGATGATAAGCTTGAAGGCATTACTTTTGCCGACCTTCCCATCGCACTTACTATTTTAGCGACCGATGTAAACGGTGGTGGCCCGGTATTGTTTGGAAAAGACAATACACCCGACATGAAGGTGTCAGAAGCCGTGCGTTACTCAATGTCTATCCCTCTGCTTTTTTCCTTTAAACCTTTCAAAGAACACTTATTGGTAGACGGCGCAATATTATCAGAAGATGCTTTGTTCGAAGATTGGCAACATGATGGCACGCCCACAGTATGCTTTCGACTTCAAAGTGCTATTCAAAAACGCAAAATAATAAAGAAAGGGGTACTACTGCTACCTCAATATTTATCTATGCTGATACGCACCTTTATGACCGCAATATCTAGAGAATATATTAATGCGAAGTACTGGCATAACACTGTGGTCATTAATACGGGGGAAATTTCAGCGGTAGACTTTGCGTTAACCGCTGAAATGAAGAACCATTTATTTGAACTTGGTTACGAAACCACTAAAGAATTTCTTCCCAAAAAGTGCGCCGCTTTTCAATCTTTCAAAGTGGCTTCTACTGGCTAGAAATTACTTTAGACTGGCTTTTTAAATGTTGTAAAAGTCTTTGTACCAATCGACGAAGTTTTTAACACCCACATCGATAGACGTAGACGGTTTATAGCCTGTGTCATTAACTAATGATGATACATCCGCATAGGTATCTGGAACATCACCTGGCTGTAATGGCAATAGCTCTTTTTTCGCTTCAACGCCCAATGATTCTTCTAACGTCTCAATGAACTTCAGCAAGTGCACAGGTGTCTGTGCACCAATGTTATATACCTTGTAAGGTGCCTTACTTGAACTTGGATCTGGCTCACTCGCGTTCCACTTCTCGTTTGGCTGCGCCACGTTATCAAGTGAACGAATCACCCCTTCGACGATGTCATCAATGTAGGTGAAATCTCGTCTGTGGTTACCGAAGTTGTAGACCTGAATTGTTTTACCTTCTAATATGGCCTTAGTGAATTTAAACAGCGCCATATCTGGGCGACCCCAAGGGCCGTATACGGTGAAGAAGCGTAATCCAGTGGTAGGAAGGTTATATAGATGGCTGTAGGTATGCGCCATGAGCTCATTCGCCTTCTTCGACGCTGCGTATAAACTTACTTGGTGATCGACGTTATGCTGTTCTGAGAACGGCATGGTTTCGTTGGCACCATAAACCGAACTTGATGATGCATAAACTAAATGACCTACTTTATTATGGCGACATCCCTCAAGGATGTTCATGAAGCCAACCAAGTTAGCATCTACATAAGCATTTGGGTTTTCAATTGAATACCTTACCCCTGCCTGCGCCGCCAAGTGCACCACTTTGTCGAACTTTTGGTCTTCGAATAAGGCTGCCATTTCAGGGCGATCTTCAACACCCATCTTAACAAATGTAAAGCGTTCCCCTGCCGCTGAGTTTTGAACTTGCTCAAGCCTGGCATGTTTAAGCGCGATATCGTAATAATCGTTAATGTTGTCAATCCCAACAACATCGTCACCGCGATTAATTAAATATTGAGAAACTGCTGCGCCAATGAAGCCAGCAGCACCGGTAACCAGAATTTTCATAAAAGTCCTATTTTCTATTTTTCCATTTCACGCTTTAACAGTGCATGAACGTGCTCAATTGGGATAGCATAAGAAATGCCTGAAGGATGCGTTAACGCACTTTCTTTACTGTCTCTAACGTAAACTTTATTGATGACCGCGAAGACCTCCCCCGTTTCAACATTAACAACTGGGCTACCTGAATTTCCTGGATAAGCGGTCACATCTAATTGATAAATCAAGTCTGGATTCTTAAGTCTATCAAGACTTTTCGCAGTAAGCGATCTCGCATTGTTTGAAGGCATATAATCAGGCGTAATGGTTGCCACTATGCCTTTATGGACAGCAGGGAACAATCCTAATGCTCCTCCCAATGGATAACCAAAGATTGCAAGCTCCGTGCCGGCATCAACTAAGGTGTTATTGGCTAATTTAAAAGAAGGGAAAGGATTATTAACCTTTAATAAGGCTAAATCATGCTTCTCATCAATGGCCAGTATTTCTACTTTATCAAAGCGTACTTGTTTGCCATCTGGCAACATCACAACGAAATGTTCGACTATAGTAGGGTCTAGCTCTTCATCAACAACGTGGTAGTTTGTAACAACATGTTTACCATTGCCAACAACAAAGCCTGTACCTTTAATTTGAGGTGTTGTGTGTTTCAAAGGGCTATGTAACGCAATGGCCACCGTAGATTTTACCGAGCTTTTAGTTAGCTCAACGAGATTTTTTGCTAGCGCTTGAGTCGATAAAATACAAGCTATTGTGAATACGCATAGCATTAAAGCTCTACTTTTTGAGTCTGTTTTCACGATGCACCTTTGGGTTAATCGATATCAATGTAGACATCAGGAAAGATATAACTAACAGTTTCACTTATATTTACCAATAAATACAACTACAAAAATAATACGTTCATAATATTAGGAATACAATCTATACTGCTTAGATGTTGCACTGCTTAGGTTGCAGATACCTTTATAGCCTTTCTGGATGTATGGTCTTTATAAATAGGTACGAATTAACATGCAAAAAAGGAAATTACTTTCTACGATCCAAACTATCTTTGGAAAAAAAAGTAGAATATCAAAAGCATTAAGTGGATATCAAAAGTTACAAGAGGTCAGAGAAATCTCTTCGCACTTTTCTGCGTATTTAACACCACTTGTCGCAAGCAATAAGGATTTAAAAGAACAGTCTTACGGCATTAGACATCAAGTCTATTGCGTAGAAGAAGGCTTTGAACCAGAAAGAGAATCAAAACTAGAAATTGACGAGTTTGATGCTTACTCTACAGCTTGCATGATTGAACATAAAAAGACACATCGTTTTGCTGGTACGGTTCGACTCGTTCGCCCGCAAAAAGAAGATGAGTTATTGCCTATTGAAAAATATTGCCCCTCTTCGATAACCCATCCTGAACTTAACCCGGCAAATTTCAAGCGTAGCGAAATTTGTGAAGTATCGAGATTAGCAGTACCTGAAGAATTTCGCCGTCGTAAAAGCGATAAGTTTGATGGTGCATCTACAGGTGTGATCAATACATCGACGTACTCGGAAACTGAACTTCGATGTTTCCCCTTTATTGCTATCGGGCTTTACCTTGCCGCGGCGTCCATCTCAATCAATTCGGGTATTAAGCATACCTATGTAATGATGGAACCACGTCTAGCTCGTTCAATGCGGTTCATCGGCATAAAATTTGAACAAATTGGTCCTGTTGTGGACTACCACGGAAAACGTGCCGCTTATTATATAACGCCCGAGATGCTACATAAGAACCTACCAAAAGGCTTTGCCGCTATGTTTAAGCATATTCAAGCCTCACTTGGGCATGATGTTGAGAATAATGATATTTCCGCTAAAAACGCCGATAGAATTGTCGAGTTTATTTACAGATCTTTTTCGACCAATTTTATTAGGCAACAAAATCAACAACTTAAATAGTGGCACGCTAACTGCTTTGTAAAAATGCAATATTTAGATCGCTGCATACTTACGGAGAGCAGAAATGAAAAAGTTACTACTTACAACGATTACAGCTGCGGGTTTAGTGCTTAGTGGACAAGCCGCAGCTACCCCTTTTTATCTTGATCTTACTAACGATGGCATAATCAACCCAACAGGCGAGATTGACCAACTAGATCTTTCTTATGTGTCTAATACTGAAGTAGACACTGCAACAGGTTCATTGGTAACGCGCGCCGGTATCAGCTTAATTGGTTATACATTCGGTGGAACTCCTCCTGCGTATACCGATCTTGAAGATCTTTTGACTGAGCCAAGTGGCGGTGAAACAAACACATTCACTACAACACCTAATTTTCCATTAGCTGGTTTTGACCCTACAGGTCCTTCATTTACCAAGCTTACTTTCGACTTGTATTTAGAAGGTACTTTAACCCCTACAGTAGGTGTTAATTATACTTCAGGTTACTTAGACATATATTCATTTGATTCGCTCAACTTTGGTGCTGGTGCGACCATGTTGATGACGACTCAACTGGCTTCTGGCGGTATATTCCCTGGTGAGCAAGTTGTTCAAAGCTTAGTCACTAACACAAGCATTACTGCAGCTGGTCAAGACGTTTTCTTTTTCGGTGATGGCGTAACTTACCAGTCCTTTGAAGATTACATTGCTGCAACTGCAATGGATATTATCCTTGAAGCAGCTCAGACAGTAAGCGTTGCAGAATTGGAAGCCAACATTGTTGCCTCGACCATTTCTGAAGGGACTACTGTTCTAGTAACTGATGATCACAATGCGGGTGTAGAATTCCAAGTTCCTGCTCCGGCAACTATTGCTTTGTTCGGTTTAGGTCTTTTGGGTCTAGCTGGCGCAACGCGTAAGCGTCGTAGCTAAAATTACATTTGAAGAGTTACTAAAGCCCTGACTTTTGTCGGGGCTTTTTTGTATCTATTTTACCGCAGCGTATTATACGCCCTTTATATCTGATAGCATTCTTATCTTGTAAATAGACGCAGTTACGATATTTTAGAGAGTATTGTGAATAAAAGGACATTATTGTGACTTCGACTAAATTAAGCATTTGTGTTTTCAGTGCAATTTTACTTTCAGCCTGCGGCGAAAAAAGCGGTAAAGAATATATTGATATAGCATCCCAACATCAAAGTGATGGCAACTATCAAGCAGCTTCAATTGCACTAAAAAATGCGATAAAACAAGACAGAAATAATACTGAAGCACGAGAAATGTTGGGTGTCATTTACCTACATCAAGGCCTATATTCAGCCGCTGAGAAAGAATTATCTAGAGCGACAAGTGACTCATCGAAAGTGGGACTTGCAGAATCACTTTTATGGCAAGAAAAACATGCAGAAATACACGAATTAACGATTACAGGCTCTCAAGAAAAATCGGAAGTTTCTGATGAACTGGATGTTTACAAAGCTATTGCCTTATTCCGAGAAGGTAACAAACTCAAAGCGTTAGAAAAGTTCGCATCCTTGGCCGAGAACGCCAATAAGCCGGAAACATCAAATTTAGCCGATGCCTATTTAGCTGGTTTAAACAATAATATCGAAAAGGCAATTTCATCTGTAAACAAAAGCTTAGCATCTCGACCGAATTACTTACCCGCCTTGCAATTGAAATCAAAAATAGAAATACAACAAAAGCTTTGGTCTAACGCCATTGATACACTTAAATCAATACTGCAACTCAGAGTAGCCGATTATAAAATTAAGCTTCAGCTAGCTGATACGTATATTAACAATGGTGATTACCTCGCAGCTGAGCCTTTAGTTAATCAGCTACTAAAGATATCTCAAGAACAACCTTATTTTAACCAACTAAAAGGGACAATCGAGTTTTCTAAAGCAAATTTCCAACAAGCGTTAGTGCATTTAGATAAAGCGATAAAAAATGGCAGTTCCAATACAACTTCACGTTTGTTAGCAGCATTAACCAGCTATAATTTAGGGCAAGTAGAGCAAGCCTACCAAAACCTATCCGTTATTATTGACGATGTCCCCAAAAGCCATTTTGCATACAAGCTTTTCAGCGTTATTCAACTTCAGTTAGGATACACCAGAGATGCCTCTAAAACTCTAGGGGCTATATCTGATTTAAGTACCAACGACACAAGCTTTATTATCCAAGCATCAGACAGTCTGTTGAAAAGTGGGGATAGTATTTCGGCTAAATTACTCTTGAACCAAGTCGACTCGAATAAAATAGAAAATAGTGAGGCTTTACGGACGTTAGGCTCATTAAAAATACTGGCCGATGATCAAAGCGGCGTAGCAGATTTAGAGAGAAGCTATGCTATAGAATCCGATTCCAGCGAGGCGCTTTTTATACTTGCCTCAGCTTATTTAGATATGAATTACTTTGAGAAGACCCTTGAACTTACCAGTGAATGGCTAAAGAAAAAGCCTACTGATGTAGCAGTGATGAATTTACAAGCCCGCACTTATAGCTATATGCAAAAGCCATTGATGGCAGAGGAAATTTACAGGGATTCACTAGCGATAGATACAGCTAATCCTGCTGCGCTTCTTTTTCTCATAGAGCAAAACATCAAGCGCGATAATATTGACGTTGCTCTTCACTACCTCGAAACTCTTGTATCAGAAAACCCACTAAATACTAATGCGTTAGTAAAGTACTTCCAGGTCCATGAGTTACTTGGTAATCACGAAAGAGCTCTAGCCCCTATGAGAAAAGCTATCGATTCTTCTAATGATGTCCTCTATGATTTAATATATGTCGGTTCACTTGCTTCTCAAGGTAAAGTGGAAGAACAAGTAGCCCATTTATTATCTATCTCGGAACAAGGTAAAAACGAACCAAAGTATTGGATGCTTTTAGGTGATGCCCTCTGGGAAAAGGGAAATACAGAAGAAAGTATAAATGCCTATACCAATTGGCTAAACAAAGAAAAAAGTTTTAGTGCTTTTGTTAAGAATATTCGAGTTGCAGAAATGTCGGGGGATATCTCTCGAGCGTTAGTCCTTGCTGACCAAGCTACCACTACATTTCCCCAGCAACGTGAGCTAGATTTAATTCATACACACTTACTAATATTGAATAAAAATTACGATAAGGCGCAGCGCGTCCTCAGTTCAACTCCCGCAAACTTAAAATCAACGGCCTCAGGGCTTTCTCTCCAAGGTCGACTCTTACTTGTTAAGAAAGAGTACAACGACGCTGAGGGACTATTTCGTCGTTCATATGCTATAGCCGCCAATGCTGATACGGCTCGCTTTTTGTATACCGCATTAATTAAACAAAATAGCTATGATGAAGGCATTAAATTTGCCGAGAACCATATAAAACAAGATCCTAACGACACTGCTATGAGGTTAATACTTGCTAATGAGCTCATGAATCGAGATCAGCAAGATTCAATCGAACATTTTAAGTTCCTAGCATTGAATGCCTCTCCAGCTAGCCCTCTTGTGCTTAATAATTTGGCATGGCTTCTAGTTGAGAGTAATAAAGCAGATGAAGCGTTAGGTTACATAGAACAAGCATTAGCTCTGCTGCCACAAAACCCTACAATTTTGGCAACCGCAGGAAACGTTTATGTTAGTTTGAAAAAATATGACAAAGCTCTACAAAACTTGAAAGCAGCATATGAAAAAGCTCCATCCTCCTTCGAAATAGCGCTAGACTATATAGAAGCTTTGCATAAGTCTGGTAACAAGGACTATGCCAAAATTGTATTCACAAAATTAGAGCCAAAAAGCGTTGAACAGCAGAATGAAGCTAGCGCTCTATATGACAAACTAGAAGAATAATCGCGTCGGAATAGGGTGAAAAATCTATGTTCAATTATAACGAAGCATTCTCGAGAAATATCGGCTGGGTAACGGAAGCTGAGCAAAAAAAAATTAAAAATACCAAAGTAGCTATTGGCGGATTGGGTGGCGTTGGAGGCGATCACGCCATTGTATGTGCTAGAATGGGCATTTCAAATTTCCATATTTCTGATTTAGACGAATATGATTACGCCAACTTCAATCGTCAGGCCGGTGCTTTTGTATCTACAATTGGTGAAGAAAAGTCAGTTGTGATGGAAAAAACGTTAAGAGACATCAACCCTGACGCGCAGATAAAGAATTTTGACAGAGGGATTTCGCTCGAAAACCTTGAAGCATTTTTAGATGGCGTGGATGTATACATAGATAGTTTGGATATCTTCGCATTAGAAATTAGAAGACAAGTCTTTCGCCGCTGCTATGAATTAGGTATACCTACTATTACTGCAGCCCCAATGGGGATGGGTACAGCTATGCTATGTTTCAAACCAGGGGGCATGTCCTTCGACGAATACTTTGCAATGGTTGACGCCCCCTACGGTGCTGACGATGCCACTAAGGAACGATACTTCGAAGATAATATTGTTCGCTTTGTGATAGGCGTTTCCCCATCAGTACAGCAAAGACATTACCTCGTTCAAAATTCGTCAGTTAACTTCATGAAAAAGAAAGTGCCCTCAACATGTATGGGTATTTCGTTAGCGGCGGGGGTATTGTGTACCAATGTGCTGAAACTTCTACTAGATAGAGGCGAAGTTGTCTGTGCTCCTAAAGGTCTACACTTTGATGCTTACCGAAATAACTTAATAAAGACATGGAGACCTTGGGGAAACAGAAACCCTTTGCAAAAATATATGTTTAAGAAAGTGAAACAGATTTTAGAAGAAAGTAAAGACACATAACCATGCCATCTACATTGCAACTCATAAAATCTGACTTAAAAAGAAAACAGGAAATTTTTCATCAAGATGGCGCTGAAATTTCATTACTTAGAACGTGCCTTACTGACGGAACTAGTGCTAATATCCTTTTCCGCTTAGCTGGCAGGTGCGCAAAAACAAAAATTTTGGCGCCTATTGCTCTGATAATTCAACACATAAACAGGGTCTACAACGGCTGTGTAATTGGCGTAAGTGCAGAATTTGGCGAAGGTTTCGTCATTATGCATCCTATCGGCGTGGTTATAAACTCCAAAGTTAAGGGTGGAATCAATATCACTGTAGAAAGCGGTGTCGTAATGGGTGATGAAAAAGGAAAATCTCCCACTCTTGGAAGCCATATATTTATTGGTGCTGGCGCTAAAGTTTTTGGCCCTATCACTGTGGGTGATAATGTAAAAGTAGGCGCTAATGCAGTAGTCGTAAAGGACGTAGAGTCGAACAAAACTGCACTTGGTATTCCCGCGAAATCAAAGTAAGCATAAATGAAGTATATTGAAATTTTATTCTGGGTTGTCTCTTTGGCTATTATCTATAGCTATGTTATCTATCCTTTCATATTAATACTGGTCAGCGCGTTGGTTCAATGCGTTAGAGACACCCGTTATACGCTAATGAAAAAAGAACGGCGTTTAGATACATCTGATGACTCTTCAGTCACTATCGTTATATCTGCATTCAACGAAGAATCATGTATTAAAGAACGCATTGAAAACTTACTCGCTTTAGATTATCCGGCAGAAAAGCTCAATATCTTCGTTGCGTCTGACGGAAGTACGGACAACACTAATTCCATATTGACTTCATTTGACGACCCTCGACTAAGTACTTTTTGCTTCGAGGAGAATCGAGGCAAAATTAATGTATTAAATGATTTGATGGAACGTGTTACTTCAGAAATAACTATCTTTTCGGATGCGAATACTGCCTTCGAAAAAGACGCGGTTACCCAACTTGTTATGTCTATCAATCAGAAAGGAGTCGGCGCTGTGTGTGGTGAGCTAGTTCTCATTGATGCACATTCAGGAGATAACAAAGACAACCTTTATTGGAAGTATGAACAAGTACTGAAATTCCATGAATCAAGGTTAGATGCTCTATTGGGAGCGAATGGCGGCATATATGCCATTAAAACTGAATTTTATATACCTCTGCCAAGCAACACGATTATCGATGATTTCTGTATTGTAATGAATGTAGCGCGACAAAATCAATCTGTGGTTTACACGCCAGAAGCAAAAGCAATAGAAGAGATAGCCCCAAGCATGCAAGAAGAAGCCAATCGTCGCGTACGCATTGGCGCAGGCAATTACCAAGCTTTTGCTAGGCTGACATGGTTACTCAACCCTAAATATAAGTGGCGCTGGTTTTCCTATATAAGTCATAAAGTTATTCGTTGGTTTGTACCACACTTCATGATCCTCTCTTTATCTACAAATTTCGCTTTGCTTTGGCATAGCCATTCGATTTACACTTATCTTTTTAGCGCGCAAGTTGCATTCTATTGCCTATGGCTACTTGGAAGCCTTAAGCTTTTAAAAAACATACCTATTGTTAGTGGTTTAGTATCATTAATAACGTTTTTTGTATCCATGAATATATCGCTCTTTCGCGGCTACATTAGATATTTAACAAGCAATTTATCTGCTACTTGGCAAAGGACATCTCGATGATTGCAGTTGTTGCAATAATTTTACTTACACTCTTCATAGCCGCTTTTATTTTCATTGTCAGAAAGAAAAAAATGCAAAGTTGGCTATGGAACTATACCAAGAGCCAATTTTCGACAGCGCCAGAACATTCTGGTACGAAGCATGTCATGTTTTGCTTCGTAGACCATTATGAGCCTCAATGGCTTAACAAAGATAATATTGAATTAGAAAGAAAACGTGTAGATCGCTGGATGTCAGATTATCCATTAATGGCATCGAAGTTTACTGATTCAGATGGTTGCCATCCCAAACATAGTTTTTTCTACCCAGAAGAAGAATATAGAAAAGAACACCTAGACAAAATTTCAGACCTTTGTGCTAAAGGATTCGGCGAAATTGAAATTCATTTACACCATGAGAATGATACGAGTGATAATTTGAGAAAGACCCTGTCGGGATTTGCGCAATGCCTTCATGAAGAACACAATGCATTGAGTATTGATCCTCAAACAGGGAAGCCTACCTATGCTTTTATTCATGGAAACTGGGTATTGGATAATTCACACCCTGAAGGTCATTGGTGTGGTGTGAACGATGAGTTAATTGTATTAAACGAAACGGGTTGTTATGCAGATTTCACATTCCCATCACCAGATACATCTCAGCCTGCCATGCTCAATACTATTTATTACGCTAAAGATGATCCTGAAAAACCAAAATCCTACGAAACTGGCGAGCCAATAGAAAAAGGTGGACGAGCATGGGGCGACCTACTTCTTATCCAAGGTATTTTAGGGCTGAATTGGAAGGTTAAGAAAAAAGGAATTTTCCCACAAATTGAAAATTCTGATGTCAGACATACTTTCCCCCCAACCCCAAACCGCGTCGATTTGTGGGTTGACCAAGGCATTCATGTTAAAGGGAAGCCTGAGTGGGTATTTATCAAAATTCACACTCATGGTGCGCAGGATGGGGATATGGATACGCTTTTAGGGAAACCTGTAGAAGCAATGCATCGCCACCTTAATGACAAGTACAACGATGGCGAAAACTACTTACTTCACTATGTTTCCGCTCGAGAAATGTACAATATAATCAAAGCTGCAGAAGCTGGCGCAGAAGGTAACCCCAACGAATTTAGAAATTTCGTTTTGCCAGCGCCAACGTTTAAGAGGTTGTAACTTGAAGTTTTCCCGTTTAAAAAGGAAGTTAGGTGGCTTACTT
This sequence comes from Alteromonas sp. CI.11.F.A3, assembly GCF_032925565.1. NCBI lineage: Bacteria > Pseudomonadati > Pseudomonadota > Gammaproteobacteria > Alteromonadales > Alteromonadaceae > Alteromonas > Alteromonas sp. CI.11.F.A3. Next base: position 1,615,400 of record NZ_CP136708.1, on the reverse strand, counting down.
GGACTTGATAGCTACTACTGGGAAAATCGGCCTAATGGTCTATATTGTCTCAATTTTCATCGAATTGGTTTAGGTGCAGATACCCCCTTCGACCCCTGTGTGTTTTCGTGTAGTTCTGAGGAACTCGATAAGCACCTTGAATTCATAAAGTGCCACTTCACGGTGATAACGCTCGCCGAACTTGAATCGTTGGTAAAAAGTCATTCCGTCCCCGATAAGCGTTATATGTGTCTCACCTTCGATGACGGTTATATTGACAATTACACCAATGCTCTTCCCATCCTAAAGAAACATAACTTAAAAGCGAGCTTTTTTATTGCCACTGGCCTGATTGGCAGTAATACGGCACCTTGGTGGGATAAAATCGCTTTTTTAATTAAACGCTACCGTCCAGCTAGCTTAAAGCTTTCTGGTTGGAAAGAGGGCATTACCTCCTCCGCCTGCCAAGTCAACGATATCAGAGAAATACTGACTGCGGTTAAAAGCTGCAAGCACTCAGCTGCAAGTCAGATAGCTGAGCTAGAAGCAAAATTTTCGCATGTATCAGGGTACCCCGACGCTGAGTTCATGCATTGGGAACACCTATCTTCGTTGCTCGATGAAGGTATGGAAATCGGCGCTCATTCGCACAATCACGATATTTTAACGAAGCTCACTGATCAAGAACTTTTCTATGAACTAAGTCACTCAAAGGCGCTTTTAGAAGAGAAGTTAGCGTGCAGTGTTACAGCCTTCTCTTACCCAGTAGGCAATAAATCGACCTATAATGAAAAGGTTATAGAAGGGCTAAGAAATACGGGCTACCAGATTGCGTTTAACTTTTTACCTGGTGTAAATGCTTCACCTGCAGCCACGCCCTATGACTTACATCGTTTTCCTGTTGCCCCGAACATGAATCAGCGGGCATTGAAAAAGATGTTTAGCTACACCGGAAGGTTTTAGTCACCATGCGTATATTGCACTGCGTTAGCAGCTTACAGGTGGGCGGAGCAGAAAAGTGCGTAAAGAATCTAGTGATTGCGCAGCAACGTTCAGGGCTAGATGTAGCCATATTGTCTTTTGGGGATAAGAAAGATGCCTTCCAAAAAGACCTCGAGGATTTGGGTATAAGCGTTATCAATTTATCAGGAAATGTAATTTCAAGAACGTTCTTCTTACTTAAAGTCATTAGCAAGTTCACCACGCTTCACGTGCATTCTCCTGCGGTTATTCGCGCTTTCACCTTGATATTTCCTTTCTTATTAATAAAAAATGTTGTGTACACTATTCATGGCGAAGTTGAACCTCCCGTTAGTTTCATTAAGCAATCTCATTGGCTCGCTATGCTTTATTTAAATAAAGCCTTTGGTGTTTCAGGAAAAATTAAATCAGGGATCTCTCAACGGTATGCCTGGGCAACGAGTTCAATAGAAGTAATAGAAAATGGTGTCCCTATCCCAAGTGAGCCAGTAAAAATAGGCGAACGTGATAGCCTACAATTATGTGCTGTGTGTAGATTGGTACCTCTTAAAAATCTTGCACACTTGTTGGAGGCATTCAAATATCATGAATGCTATCAGTACGCCAGCCTGCATATTTACGGCGATGGCCCGGAGATGGAAACACTACAACAGTTAACCACCTCGTTATCCTTAGATAACGTTGTGAGGTTTCATGGCGCTATACTTGACGAAGATGAAATTTACCATGACAAAGATGCCTTATTGATAAATTCAACCACTGAAGGGCTCCCGATGTCATTGCTTGAAGCCATGGCGCGAGGAATCCCTGCGTTTTCGTCAGATGTTGGAGAAATACCTAACGTCATTACTAATGGGAAGAATGGTGTCATTTATTCACTTTCGGATATGTTAACCTGGAGCACACAACTACAGGCCGCTAACACTGATAGAAAACAGTTAAAAGCGATGGGAGCTGGTGCAAGGCGGTTTATGCAAGATCATTACTCTATCGAACGCGTTTCAGCAATATATGAAAAAAGCTACCAGTGATGAAAAAACAAATACTCTTTTTTACGAATTTACACCCCTTACCTTGGCAGCCTACACGCGCAACCTATAACCGAGAAGAAATACGCCATCTTGGTGAATACGCTGACATCACGCTTTTAATTCCCGTGCCGTGGTTTATTTGGGTCAAAGAAGTGCTTATTAACGGTTATCGAAGTGAAGCGAATATGTGTTTGTTTCCCTTCTTTTATATTCCAAAGGTGTTGAGTTTTTTACATCCTCTGTTTTTAGTGTTATCTGTCTTCATTAGTATTAAACCACTATTTCTATTTAGTAAGGCGAATAATGTTATCGCGAGCTGGTCATATGCAGAGGGCGTTTGCGCGGCATTACTGAAGAAAATTTTTCAGTTTAAACTAGTGATAGAGTGTTTAGGAAGTGACGTAAATGCTTTAATGAAGAAGCCAGCCCATAAGGCACAAATGCGTTGGGCTTTTGACGTTGCCAATGCCGTCACCACAAAAAGCCATGCACTTGCGAAGGTTGTGGTAGAGCATGCTCCACGTGTAGCGCCTAAGGTGGTTTATAATGGGGTAGATTTTGACACATTTTCGCTTAGAAGCTTACCCGTCTTCGAAAGACCTGATACACATCTCGTTTTCATTGGCTCCATCATTCCTACCAAAGGTATTTTTGAGCTATTGTTAGGAATAGCCGCATTAGAAGACAGAAGTAGGGTAAAACTATCTATTATCGGCGCGGGCAATAGTAGCTCATCATTAAGTGACAACATTACATCTCTTGGCCTACAATCAACAGTCACTATGAAGGGAGCCATTGAGCATAGCGAACTCGTTCAACATATCCAGAACGCTGATGCATTAATTCTTCCCAGTTATCGCGAGGGTATTCCAAACGTCATAATGGAATCGTTGGCTACAGGAACGCCCGTTATTGCTACAAAAGTGGGGGGTATCCCAGAAGTCGTGGAAGATAGAGTGAATGGTATACTTATTGAGCCTGAATCCTCAACTTCTGTGACGACCGGTATTTTACGAGCAATGCAAACTAAATGGTATCCTCAGAAAATTGCTCATTCGATTGCACATTACTCGTGGCAGCAAACCGCCCAACACATAATTAAATTACTAAGCGACAATTAATAAAAAGAAAAAAGATGAATAAAGGACTGTCAATTTACTTGGAATTAATACGTGTTATCGCCACGTTTCTGGTGCTTGTCTCCCATGCTGCGCATTTCGCGCCACAATGGCTCCAACTTGTGTTTGCAGAACTCAAGCTGGGACGAGATGGCGTTATCTTATTCTTTGTTCTGAGTGGCTATGTGATTACATGGTGCGGTATTGAAAAAGAAACTACTATAAAAGCGTTTGCCTTAAGTCGAGCTAGCCGCATTTACTCTGTCGCGTTGCCAGGTCTATTCTTGGGTATAATAGCAAGCTTAACGTATACATCCATCAATGCTGAACAAGCCCACTACACCCTTTCAAAAGCGTGGTTTTACTATCCCTTATTCCTTACATTTAACTCTCAATCTTGGTTTGGCTTTTTGTTTCCTGCGGGTAACTTCCCCTATTGGTCACTAAGCTTCGAAGTGTGGTATTACATTTTTATTGGCGCTATCCTTTTTACCAAGCGCTACAAAATCTTGTTTGTAATACTGGCCGTAATCCTTATGGGGCCATTTATCGCCTTATTTCTTCCTATTTGGGGCCTAGGCGCTGTACTCTATTTAACGAAAGACAAGTTTCATGTACCAAAACCGCTTTGCATTATTCTTTTTGTCTTATCCTTTCTCGGCTTCGCAGTAACAAAATATTTAGGTTTTGATGATCATTTGGACCAATTTAACGGCTTGGTATTGGGAAGTGCTTCGGCTTTTCTTCCAGCAAGTCAGTTTTTAGGTGACTATTTTTTAGCGCTCATAGCCGTGGTAAACTTCTATTGTGCTTACCATTTAAATTTTACGTTTAATGGTGTCATTAGTAAGGTGATAAAGCTTTTTGCTGGGTTCTCCTTTAGCACCTATATGTATCACACACCTTTTTTCATTTTACTCTCATGTACTCCGCTAGTAGGTTTTGAAAACGGGGCAAGTTACGTTCTATCTATCTCATCTGCACTGTTATTTTGCTACTTACTTTCTTTGGTCACTGAAAGGAAAAAACGTGAAATCTCGGCCTTTCTCTATCATTGTATTGAGATGGTTTTGCGACTAAAACGCCGTTGAATGAATAACCTTTCTCCTTGTTAATCTTACCTAATGCTTTCAATAAACGCGTCCGCATTATTAGTGAGCTCTCGCATCACGCTCTTCACAATTTTGCGGTTGCGCCGAACTAAATATCCTTCGACGCCACGTTCAATCAGTGAATGAAGCCGCCAAAGTAATGGTTTCCCTTTCAGTGGCGCAATCAAATGAATGATGCGGTTGCAACGCATTTCTTGAAAGAATATGGGCCGTCTTGAACCTGCTCCCAAATGAAAAATAAGGTCACCATAGATGCCCGCTATCATATAATGTAGGTCTACGTGATTAGATCTCAGTATTTCACTCCAACTGTGTTCGTTTTCCCACAACACATAAGCGAGTCCGATACCGCTATCAGGGCGTTGATTATATTTAGACAAAAAATGCTTAGCTTTATCCTCAATACCCTCAGGATAAAATTCAAAGGGATACTTGTCGACAAACGTCGATAAAATGGCTGCCCCGCAAGGGTGAGGTAAAAAGCTATCCCCGTTCTCTTTTCGATGTACAGCACAAACTCCTTGTCGCTCTGCAGCCTTAGTCTCCATCGAAGTCATCCAGTCATCTCGAATGGGAAATGAATCAACATCTAACGTGAATGCGACTTCGCAACCATCTCGGAATGCACGATCCATCAATTGCGTGAGCGCCATGCTGTGCTGCTTACTCGGATGGCTATTTTCCGCTTCAACCTCACAAACTTTAATATCTGGAGAAGCATTAAGGATCTGATTTACAGAGCTTGAGCATTTTATGATAGCCGCATATATTTTATAGGTGCCGCTAGGCGAATGCTTTCGAATTTGTTTTAAATGAAGCGACAGCATCCATTCCATGTCATCAGGTACATAATAGACACAAAGAATTGCTCTTTTCACCAATATCTCCCTTTTTATAGCCACAAACCACACACAATCTGAGCTAACTGAAAAGCACTATAGTGCTTTCTTTCTAAATAAATTGATTAACTCTTTTATATCTTCTTTAGAAAATACCCACGTTAGCCCTATATAAATAATTGCTCCAGCAGCTATCTGAAGCAAGAGTGTTGCAGATGGTCCAACAACATCAACTAATGTTAACCCCATCAAAAAACAAGTGGTGAGCATCACAAGCCCATTGATGTGTGGCTTGTTAATTGCGAATAAATAATTTTTAAATGAAATATCGAGCGCGTGGCAGGCTCGATATGTTGCAATCAAGAAACAAAAGAAAAAAGTTAGCAACCACGCTAGTGCGATCCCTACACCACCAAAATGGGCACCAATAAAAAAAGAGGGGATGAGAACGAAACCGTAAATCGCGGTATTACTTAAAGTAACGTTCAATTTATTTCGTGCTTTTAACACAGGCCCAAAAAGCTGTTCAAGGCACTTGATTGGCATTGATAAGCAATAAATAGTAATCACTAACGCAGCCGGCTGCCATTTCTCTCCGAATACAACAGGCACCAACGTACTTGCCGTACCCGCTATTCCCCAAAAAATCGGCACAAATAAAAGCGCGCTAATTCGTTGGCTTTTTAAGAAGTAACGTTCTATCCCTTTAGTATCCGCTTGGATCTTAGTGTAAACAGGGAACGCAACTTGTCGTAACAAGGGTAATACCTTTGCTGCAGGCATCATTGCAAGCACAACTGCAAATTGATAGAAACCTAAATCAGTTGTCGACAAATATAGACCCGCTATCGCGATATCGATATTAAAGATCGAATACCCTATGGTAGCCTGAAGAGCAGCCTTCCACGAGAACTCAAATAACGGTTTAAACCTGTGTGTAAATCTTTGTGGCTTAACCCACATCATATTTTTAGAAAGATAACCACATTGTTTAATTGTTTCAAGTGTCAGTAAGCCAATGACAATCGACCAGTAGCCATATCCTAACCAAGCTAACATAACGGTGACTAACGCACTGAATGACTCGGCCAACGCATCTACCATCGAAAGCTTTTTAAATTTCATTTCTCGATTTAACAGTGTTCCAGGAATAAAACCAATGAGAGAAATCAAAAACGTGAAAGACGTCACTTGAATGACCGCTTCTAATCGAGGATCACCGTACACATCAGCTAACAGAGGGGCACTAATCTGGAGTAAAATAAAGAGAAAGGTGTGCGCTAAAATGGTAAGTAAAAAAAACTCTCCAAGCAGTCTATTATCAACCTGTTTCTCTCTGATTAGCGCTGCGGCTATCCCACTGCGGCTAAATGACCAAAGCAATGCCGTAAAAAAAGAAGAAAGCGCAATGACAGCATAATCTTCTGGAAACAAAAAACGCAAGGTGAATATCGTCGTTAACCAGCGAACTGATTGGCCCAACACTTTTCCAATTGCTACCCACTTCAGTGAGTTAAGCACGACTTCTCTCATTAACATTTCTCAGTTTCTTGCGTGACTATAATTTGTCACTAACATGACAAAAGTAAAAAATTTTCATGAAATTTCACTTTGATCGCGGCGGCTTCCTTGCTCTTTCTCAATGTGTGACGCTTTTTGAAAATAAACGTCTTCATTAATTACGTTGAGCTAGCGGTGCTGTTTAATTATTGAAAATACAACTGTATGATAGGGCGAATATTCTTCCATATTAACACTGTATAGTACATCTATTTATTGACTAATGAGAACCCTAACGGATGCCAAAAAACCAGGTAAAATATACGTTCTTAGTTGGCTCAGCTAAGTCTGGCACTACCAAGCTGGCTGACCTACTCGATCTTCATCCAGACATCACGCTTTCTTCTGATAAAGAGCCAGACACCTTTGCAGATTCAGATTTTTCTGAAACTCTGTTAAATGATTATAATACGTTATTTGACTCAGCAGCTAAGATACGGATTGACGCATCAACTTCTTACTCAGAGCGTACTGACAGTGAACTCATTGCCGAAAGACTCTATCGTGTAGACCCTCTAGCAAAGATCCTTTACTTAGTGAGAGATCCTGCCAAAAGGGCTTGGTCGTCTTACTGGCACTATGTTAGAAACGGCGTTGAACATCGATCGCCAGAGGAAGCCATTACCGATATAAATTCGCCGCATTACGTTGGCTCGTGTTTTTATTCGCAGATTAGAAATTACGAAACTGTCTTTCCCCGTTCTCAAATACGTATTATAGAGTTCGAGGACTTCATTAATTCTCCATCGGCAATTTACAAAGAAATTTTAGCATTTTTGGAACTTGATGACACCCCACTTCAGCAAGGTGAATCTTCGAAAACAACAAACAAATCGTACCAATGGCGCGGGCCGGCAGCAATTCTTAAGTATGTGAAGCCCAAATATATTCAAAAGGCCACAAAGATTATAAAGAAAACTTTGCCCGAAGGTTTTATCAATACCATTAAGCACTCTGCGACAAAACCAGTGCCTAAAATTACCCCCGCACAGTATCAAAAGTTTGCTCCACTTTTCGAGGAAGAAAGAAGAGCACTAAAACGAGAGTACGCTGACTTATTTATATCTTCTACGACAGATTAAAACTACTACAGGCCGATCTTTCCAATATACGTTTGCGGTATCGGCCTGTTCTGGTGGATATTCTTTGGCGTTAGTTCAACGGGCCGTTGTATGAGGTTAGGCGATGTTACTATTACCTCGTCGTAACGATTTTTGCGGTAATGTATTGCCTTTAAAGGCACAACATATTTATTGATGGTGTTATCACGTATTGTAATTTTAGGTTTACCAGAAGCCCACTCATCTAAAGACAATTCATCTTCAAGCAAGGTTACCGGAACCGAATCTCCAACATAACTTACAGTATTGCGGGTCATTGTAAGAGAGTTTAGGCCCTCAAACGTTCGTATTAATGGGTATTTGAAATCTGAGTAAACCACAAAGAGATTGTTGTCATAAATAATATCTCCTCTTGAGGCACTTTTACCATCCCCCCCAACTCTCGCACCGAGTCCTGGTCGTCTATGTATAAGAATGTTCCCATTCACATCATATTGCTGCCCCGCAAAATCATAAATCCCATCGTAACCTATTAGCTCTAATAAATAGCGTGCCTGATTATCACTACTAGGTTCAATCCAGTTATGGGCGATGATGGTGTTCTGAAAGCGTGACTTAACATTATTTCCTTTATTACCATGAAGGAAGCTATTATCCATTTGGAATTGGCTATCAGGGAAACTATGTTGATCACTTGCTACGTAAATAGCATGTCCCCATTTTCCTCCTCGTTCAAGACCGCCGCTTTGTGTAATCTCTGAGTGAGAAATGGTTAAGCTACCCGAATTATAGTCTGTTCCTAAGACCCCGTTGTGGCAGCCTGATATATACACATTTCTCAAAACTGTCCCCGTGGCCTCATTTCTAAAACATACTAAGCTATCTTGCAACTTAACATTTTTAATTGTCCAATAATGAGAACCTCTCAATCCTATGTTCCAGCCGTATTTCTTAACCCCGCCTCTAAAGACAGGCCTATTTTTCGCATCGGTTGCTGAAGAGGTTAAGACGATGGGGTCGTCTTCAGTACCAGATATAAATTTTGCCTCAAATGGCGCAAACTCCTCTTTTTCATTAAGGACAATCGTGTCGCCTGCGACTAACTTGGGCAGTATGTCAGAAACTTGTTTAAAACGTTTATCAGATCCTACTTCCCATACCGTAGGCTGGCGCACATTGTTAATAGTTTGAATTTGCCATGATATTCTAAACACATCCCTTCGCATGGCTTTATCTGTTTCGAAGAACACCAGCCTCACAGTGTCATGAGTTCCATAATGGTTAGGTGCTTTTAAACGTAACCGAATTTCATCGTCATCGTGGATAGTTAGGGCTTGGTTTGTCACAAAAGGAGCGCCATTAACGGATAACGTTATTCGCTTAGATTTTAAGGTCAGCGGGGCGTCTCCCACGCCTTTAAGCCTAATACAAGCTTGAAGTAGGGAGTTGGGCTGCACATTTAACGTTGCGGGGAGTGCCGCTACATGCCTAACCCCCCACCGGTAAATCGATACCTCTTTAATACTGCATTGTGAATCGACGACTGCGCTTAGTGCAGGCTTGGTGAGCGCAAGTGTAAATACAACACTTGCCAATAGAACGATGAAAAGTTTATTACGTTTATTTTCCATGTATTATTTTATATTCTTCGTGCTTAACACCAAAGAACCCTGCGATAGTTCCCGCAGCCGAACTGACTCTAAATAGACCTTCTACCCATGTCATTTTATTGAGCGTTACCGCCCCCTTCAACAAACTTAGCATACCGCGCCCCACTCTTACTAACGACATAGCTACACACCGCAAGACCGCTTTCAGTGTCGGCTCTTCAAAGAGGTGTGATCGTGTGTAGCCGATCCCTGAGCGAAAACCTCTGCGGCAAAACCATTTGATAGTCGCCCTACTCGCGGGGAACTCTTCCTTGACGGGAGAATTAATATAGACACACTTGAACCCTTGATGTTTACACCTAAGCGCAAAGTGATAATCACTCGCTCCTGTCATCGCAAATCTATCATCAAAACACGGTAAGGTAGCTTCAATAACATGTCTACTCAGTAATAGGTTGTTGGTATAGAAAACGTCCGTATGTTGGCCTTCATATAAAGTATTGTTACCATAAATCAAATCTATAGCCCATGCGGGGGTTCCTTCTCCACCTACCGAAACAACATGACTGGTTACAACATCAGCATTGAATCTCTCCACCGCTCCCACCATTTTTCTTATCCAATCTTCGTCTTCAAGCCATTCGTCATCATCGATGAACATTAGATAATCTGCATTGAGTGCAGTGAATTCCGTAACACACCGATTTCGCGCAAAAACAATACCTGGTTGTTTTTCAATATAATAAACCAACGGAATGTCAGGATTGATGTTTGAGCGAACATCAACCACCTCTTTGGTTGTTAGGTCGGAAGCGTTGTCGACAACAATCACAGTGACCTTTAATCCTAATACTCCTTGTTGCAGGAGTAAGCTATCAAGAAGCCTGGCAAGCCACTCAGGTCTTTTGCAGGTAATAACCCCAATTACCACATGCTGCATATCACGCTTTCCCTCGTAAAATATGTTCTATTTTTTTCATTGGCCAGCTCAATTTCCACCAATAGGACTTGTAAGCGCTAAGAAAGAGTTGCCTGTAGTAGACTTCGTCTTGCTTCACTGTTGATAAATGCTCTTTAAGAACCTCAGATAAAGACTGCAAAAAAAGCTGATACTGGTTATTTATTTCAATAACATCATCGTGAGGTACAACCTCTTTAACAAGTGCGTGATATAAAGATGTGGCAAGTGTCACTAGATGAGATGAAGGTACCTCAGCGATATTTTGGTTACGTAATTTTTTATCTACAAAAGACAACGCACTTTCATCAAAGTCAACTTGAAGACCCGCATTAGACGCAATTTCTACTGCAACCTTTGAAGGTTCCTCTAGCAGCCTATCGTACGCCACTATTTGGCATTTTTGGTCAAGCGTATTGAAATATCCAGAAAGCGTATAGTTCATCCAAAGCATGAGTGATTTTTCTAAGGAAAAACCGTCCCGTTTATTTAAAGAACCGAATACTTCGAACGGAGAACGAACCATCAGAATATAACTTGTTTCCAAATTTGGTTTTGCCGCCACTATTTTTTTCCAAAAAGGAAGCAATAACGTGGTTCTAGGATTTTTCATCCCCCAGCATTCCCTATTTTCGTAGTCGCGATGCAGGACGTCGTTCGCCTCATACTCAAAATTAACTAACGATCGCATACCATGAGCATCTATACACTCTGCTAGTGGATCATCCCAAGACCACCGCGTTGCATCTAGCAATTTTTCATTTAAAGACACTAGCGCAGAGTTTTCGAAAAAACCTTTCTCGTTAACCCCTTTTTGAGCAGAGAATAACGATTTCCCCATAAACACGCCCATTTCATCGAGAAGCCCTGATAAAGCAGAAGTACCGCTTCGGTGCATCCCTATTACGAGTATGGCTTTTTGTTTCATTATGAATTACCTGATACGGTTTTTAATGGCCTTGAGTTTCACTAACGCATTATTGGATAGCACTCTCAAAAGTAAAGATGAAGCCAGAAGATGAATATAAAGCGGTTTAAGTTTCCATGCATTGAATAAACATTCTGAAGCCCCTACGCTATCGTTTCGGTAGAACATGTTGTTAGCATAATGCATGAAAGCATTGAAGGTTGCTTTACGGCACAATGCTCGCTCATTGTTAGTTAAATCAGGCAAACTAGATATTTTGCGAATACAAGACAAATCCGCCACTAACATTTTTTGATTATTGAGTGAGTAGTTTTCACCATGAATAAAATAAATTGCTAGGGATTGTTTTACAACCGCGACGTCTGACACTTTAGCAATTTTAAGCCAGACATGTCGGTCATCTACACCATGGAGTTCTCTGCTTTCATCAAAACCATTGACCGCTTCTAAAACGGACTTTCTGGCTAAAACTGTACAGCAGGATATAAAGTTTTTATCTAACAACGCGTCAAAGCAATAACCTTCAGCCGTAGGTTGAGACAACGTTCTCTCACCATGATCATCAACGTCAACCCAACTATAAACGAGGCCTACCGATTCCCGCTCGAACAGGGGTACCTGTTTTTCTAATTTTTCTGGCTTCCATTGATCATCTTGATCACAAAAGCCGATAAGGGCACCTGTGGACACCTTTATCCCAAAATTTCTAGCCGATGCTACACCACCATTCTCTTTCTTGAAATACTTTACATTTGGATGTGTTAAATACTTCGATATCAGTTGTGCAGAGCCATCTGTTGAGCCATCGTCAATTAATAATAATTCGAAGTTGTCTCGGGTTTGGGCCAGTATACTTTCTATGGTGTATTCAAGTGTTTTTTCACCGTTATATACAGCGACAATAATGCTCGCTTTTAAATCTACCAATGTGCTCTCCCTGCTTAGACTATATTCGAAGTAGCGTGATTATTATGATGTAGAGTAGTACCAAGCTTACCAAGCTAAGAAGCCCTACTTTCAGCAAGTCTTTGCCCGTTATTTCCAATTGCAACTCAGGCTTTGCCTTAGATACTCTTATAAAAGACGCAGCTGCCATTGCCGCAAATATGTAGAAAAACATAATGTAGCTACGGCTAATGAAAAAGGCCGTACTACAATAGCCTATTATCGAAACTAATATAAAAACAGCGAGCGTGACTTCTTGTTTTATCGAGATATCGGATGAAACTGGGTCGCTTTTCAGTTTTATAATACGTAATAGCATTAAAAAGATTAGCAATACAAACGACATCCAGAGTGTGTACCCGATAATTCCTAATTCAGACATAACGGTAACAAATGAGTTGTGGGCTAATTTAGAGTGGTATTCCAGAAAGCGCTCCTTTCCAAATCCAAAAAGTGGGCGATGTAATAGCATTTGAATACCTTCATACCACGCTGTTAGTCGCTGCATCGAGCTTTCATCATCTTTGCTAATAGTACGAAATGAACCCATTGCCACCAAAATGACCGGAAGGGAAATTCCAGCCAACAAAATTGACTTAATTTTGCCGAAACGTAAATAGAAAAACGCGAATAACACCGCCAGAAGCCCCAATAGGGATCCTCGACTCCCAGTCCAATAAATGCCGAAAACAAGAAAGATAGTTGTCAGTAAATAGACACCTTTCATTAGCCAGCCTTTTGCCGAAACCAAAAAGAAAACCGCGATAGGAATATTCATGACTAAAAACATTCCCATGTCATTGGGGTCATTAAAAATTCCGATATACCGCGCCTGTGCCATTTGATTAGCCCCATCATTGCGATAAATAACTGTTTCAGCCCACCCTTCTCCGAAGGGATTATTAACCTGTACATATGCATGCTGTGTCATCACTATGCATGCTAATAAAGAGATTAATAGAATAATTTTCTGTCTGCCAAATGAAACCAGAAACCCTAAAAATAAAATGAAAGGAATTGTATTTGTATTTATCCAATCGATAACAAACGTTAAATCGCTAAAGAACCTCAATGCCCTTACTTCTGATAAAAGCATGGAAAACAATAACAATATCATTATCGTGCATTGCGCATTCCATACCTTTGGCCGCAATGAAACTAAATAGGCAAAAAACGTTGCGATAAGGAATATTCTTAGCACTGGAAATTGAAGGCTGAGGATAGGCCATTCATGTGGCCTTATCAGAACAAGCGCAGTGTAAACACACAAAAGAAAAAAACCGAAAGGGGCGGTGGACTCTTGTGACTCTGCGCCAAATCGAGACTTAGATCTTGTCATCCGCAACACCCTTCATGCTTCTTTTTATAATCATGGTTAAATAACGTTTCATTTTACTACACAAAAATGGGAATGAGTGGCTATATATACACAACGATAGCACCGCTTCACTTCGTTCTGTTATGCTTCGTTTGTAACTATCAGCATTAGTAGACATCATGAAATCGTAGGCACTCAGTCCACGCTCCTTTGCTAAAAGGAGTTGTTCATAATGCAGCAGCAAACCTGGAGAAATATTGGGTTTAAAGTGGGTATCTATACCATTTTGATAAAAAATGAGCTCCTGTCCAGAAACGATTGAATAATTCACAGCGATGATTTGGTCTTCCACTTCCAGCATCACTAACGACAAACGTTGTTCATCCAGAAGCTTATTAAGTATTTCCTGATGGAACTGGCTAAATAGTAAGTCGTCAAAGATGGCTGGGTGGCCTTTTTCCTTCCACCGTTTAGCATTCAGTGCTTTTAAGCTCGCAAACGCAGTCTGGAGTTCATCCCGGCTCTTAACGTGAATGTATTTTGCATTTAAATTTTTAGCTGCCCTCCTACCTCGACGGACTTTTTTCTCGAGTTTACTCCGCCCACATTCACTCGGAATGTAAAAGCGCCTCCCTCTTTTCGACGTTAGATACCTTATATTAGATGATGAGCACCAACTTGTTATCAAAGAACTAGGAGACACATTATTCAAACTAAGGCGCTTGATACCGAATTCAATCATTAAGTCGCCCAGAGGATCCAATGCGCTAGCAAGAATAGATTCATCACACAGAAGGTCTTGTCTTTCACTACACGTTTCAGACTGAGATGGCTCTCCACTACCAATAAACCACGCCGCAGTCGTATCTACTTTTCGCACATAAAGAGGGATAACCCCTACCAATACCCCAGCCCTATTTACCGTGACGATAAACAGCTTCTCTATGGTATGTTGATACACTGACGCCCAAGTTGTAACCCAAGCGAAACTGGTAAATATTGTGGCATTTTTACTTTTTGCGTAAAGGCTTTCCCACGCAGTTTGCATGGACTCTACTTCACTCAACGTAGTCAAAACCTGGAATGTCAGCCCTGCTTTCACAGACCTAACCGTGCTAAATCCTTCGGTCCACAGTTGGTTTTACATTTCGTTGTGACCCATTGAATTGCCGTGGAGTTAATTGCCTTCAGCCCGCTGATTAGCTTTGCTTTTTTTAGCGCATACAAATTAGTTTCATACTTAGCGCCCACCTGATATCGATAAGCCAACAACCACTGGTTATAGGCACTATCTGACACGACCAAAACGTTCCATTCCTCGCTTACTATCATCCTAACTTCTTGAAATCCATCCGGAATTGGAGAGTTGAGATAATACGATGCTTTAGCATCAAGCGTTTTACCGTCGAAGAAATAATGCAACGTAGTCACTTCAACATTATCAATTCGTACCTGCTCTTGGCATGCACTTGAAGCATTGTATATGATGGGCGTTACTGGCGTACTTATCGCGTTGCATGCTATTTCTTGGTTATCGTTATTCACTGCCATTACCGCGAACCATGAAGAAAATAATAAGCTGAATAGTAAGGTGCTGAGCATTAATCGCTTGGGAAGTTGACGCTGGTCTTCAAACTTTGCTTTCTGCCTACTCCCTAACGTTTCAAATTCTTTATCTTCTAGCTTTCTTCCCAAATAGAACTGAAAAATGGCAACAGGAATATAAATATACCAACCGAAGTTATTATGATCTGTCATTAATGAACTCTCCATATCGGTCATATGGCCAATGACGATAAGCAGCACAATTCGGATCCAGTTAGTTACCAATGCGCCAAAGAGAGCAAAAAAAGTAAAGATAACGGCAGATTTTCTCGTTCGCAAATAAAGAAAAACGTACAGGCTACTAATCGCTAACGCGACAATAATATACCTTAGACCGCTGCATCCCTCTGCAATTTCAAAGATACCCGAGGGAATAGTGACAAATTCGTTTTCTACGTAGACGGGGATGTCGGTTAACGACATCATCAGCGTCACCATAAATACTGATATCTTCTGGAAGAGTAACGCTAGAGAGCCCCAGAAAGGAAAGATAAAAACAAGGTAAACGAGGGGAAACAACGTCGATATATTAAAAACAAACACTTGAAACATGAGTGCGGTCAGCACCAGCAAGGACATGGACCAGTAAAGCAAGCTAATTTGAGATAATGTGGCTACCCAGAGCCCCAATCCGGCAACTATTAAGGCGCCGACCCAGAGGACGCTAACTGATGAGCGAAAATGAATTCTATTTTCAACCTCAAGAATAAAGGCAAGATAAAGTATGATAAAAGGAACAAGAAAAGAGTGAGAATACGTGCCGTCATCGAAACTATACTTCCACAATGTTTGCATAATCGGGTAATTGAATACGGCCCATGCCAACAGCAGAAACACGAATACCCAGAAGTGTTTAAGCTTTCCTATATTGTTCCACATACTGCTAAATCCCTGTAGAGCTATTTATCATTTAATTGCGTAGTTAACGACCTTTGCCAAAGAGCACAACTTCAACCGTTCTTATCAAAATCAAAATATCCAATAGCAAACTTTGATGCTTAACGTAATAAAGGTCGAACTTAAGCTTTTCCATAGAGTCTTCCACACTTGCCCCATAGGGATAGTTGAGCTGAGCCCACCCAGCCAATCCGGGCTTTACATTGTGTCGCTGATTGTAATAGGGAACTTCTTTCACTAACTGCTCAACAAATTGAGGTCTTTCTGGGCGAGGGCCAATGAAAGACATTTCACCTTTAAATACGTTTAGTAACTGAGGCAATTCATCGACGCGATATTTTCTAATAAAATGCCCAATTCGCGTTACTCGATCGTCATTTTTACTTGCCCATTTTGCACCGTCTTTTTCGGCATCAGGCCGCATACTCCGAAACTTCAGTATTTTGAACAACTGTCCATTTAAGCCAACTCGCTCTTGAGCGTAAAACACAGAAACCCCTGTGCGTCGACCATCATCAAGATAGATAATGAGTGCCGTAGTGAGCATGATTGGCCATACAAATATAAACACAAATAATGCTAATATGGCGTTAAGGCTGTAATCCAGTGCATCTCTTAGATAATTTTGGCTTTGGAAACCGTTAGAATAGATGACCCAACTTGGATACATCAGGTTTACAACAATTTGCCCAGTCTCTCTTTCCATAAAGTCGAGTAATTCGGTAACCTCGATACCGCGAAGGCGGCATTCAAAAAGGACTTCAACAGGCAAAGTACCGCGACGCTGATCACACGCAATGACAATTTCTTCAATATCATTGTCATTGATAAACTGCTGAAAGTTCTCATCCACCTTTATGTGAACGATTTTTTCCCTACGAATACCATCTTCTCGGTTGTCACCAGGAATAGGCACAAACCCGACCATTTCAAAGCCGATCCTATCGACATCTCGACGCATACGCTTTTCAATAATTGATGCTCTCTCACCCGCGCCCAACACCACTATACGAACTTTGCCTAAACCTAAAAGCCCCAATCGGTTAGTAAAGTAGCGAAAAATGACCAGTGTGATGATAATGGAAAATACAGCAGCCGGCAGGAAATAAGCATCCATCACCAAATCATCGAACAACGCTCTACTGACGATTTCAACAAGGAAGTAACTTAGCCCTACACTGACAAATATCCGTCTTATAATCCCGCGAAAAGTTTCCCTTAGTTTTGCTTCATACAAGCCCACAGATAGTGAGCAAAGAAGAATAGAAACGGTAAGTAACCCTACATTAATGATTAGCTTTTCCGGTGGAACTGTTGAAACAAGCCCAACTTGTGTAAGGATAAAGTACGTAATATATCCCATATAAGCTATAAGTAGCGCTTCTGTCACTACAAGAATATTAGAGCGCTTATTTTGATTTCGCTTATTTACTGCCACCCCTGGCCCCTTAATACTACGAACTAATCCCTATCATAGAGGGATTTATTCTAATAGACTAGAATTGTTATTGGCATTATAGTGAGATTTGCCGTAGGGTAAACACCGAAAGCAACAATTTAACCATAATGAGTGTAGGATGATCTCTTATGTTTCGTTTTAAAAACATGCATTTAAGCTTTGCATTTTTACTTGTTTTAATACTTGCTGGGTGCTCGAATACTTCAACTCTCCCCCAAGCTACCACCAGAGCATCATTAACAACCGATGTAAATGAATATCAATATCTAATCGGTCCTGGCGACTCGCTTACCATTTTTGTTTGGCGTAATCCTGAAGTGTCCGGTCAATTTATTGTTAGACCTGATGGCAAAGTAACTACTTCACTTGTCGAGGATATCGATGTAGCAGGACGAACGCCTTCTATGCTCGCTCGCGAAATTGAAGAACAGTTATCAATTTACATAAACAATCCTCGAGTTACCGTGAGTGTAAATAATTTCTCTGGTCCTCTTAGTGAACAAGTTAGAGTTATCGGTGAAGCCACTAACCCAAGCGCGGTAAGTTATACCGAACACATGACTTTGCTCGATTTAATGATAGCTGTTGGCGGATTAACGGAGTTTGCTGACGGTAATAACGCAAAATTAGTTCGCGTAATCAATGGAAAGCAATCCACATTTGCCCTAAGCATTGACGACTTAATTCGAAGCGGCGACATTCAACAAAATGTAGACATTCTCCCAGGCGATATAATTATTATTCCAGAAGCTTGGTTTTAGTTCTAAGTAGTAAACGGAACATTTTTAAATGCAGGATTTTCAACAAACGTTAGTCCAGTTCCTTGACCTTGTGAAGGGGATCTGGATTAAAAAGCGTCATGTTATCATAATGTCATGGCTGCTATGTCCGCTTGGTTTTATCATGGTGGCAACGCTGCCGGACGAGTACACCTCCAAAGCGCAGGTATATGTAGATACTCGCTCAGTGCTTCAGCCATTACTTAAAGGACTCGCGATTCAATCTGATCCCGATCAAGAAGTCAAAATGATGGCGCGAACCCTGTTAAGTCGCTCTAACGTGGAAATAATTGCTAGAGAAAGCGATTTAGATATTACTACTGAAACCGAGAGAGAATTTGAAGATCTCGTCACAAACCTCGCGCTTGAGATACAATTAAAATCGACTGGGCGAGATAACATCTACAATATCACCTACCGTAACCCTAACGCTGCCACTGCGCAAAAAGTCGTTCAAGAGACCCTTGATTTGTTTGTCGAAGGTTCGCTCGGTAACAATCGCAGAGACACGGATACCGCCGGTCGTTTTTTACAAGAACAAATCGCTGAATATGAAAGTAGGCTAGCAGAATCTGAACAACGATTAGCGCAGTTTAAACGTCAATACAACAATATATTGCCGCTGTCTGGTACCTATTATTCACGTCTTCAAAACTTAAATTCTGAATTAGAGAACACACAGCTCTCAATAAGACAGATAACCCAGCAAGTTGAATCTCTTAACTCACAAATAAAGAGAGATTCAGCAGTGGACAGCTTCGGAGTTACAAATCAGGATAGTCCAACACTTAAAACTCGATACGATGAGCGAATAAAGAATCTAGAAGAAGAACTTGATAGGCTAAAATTGCGTTTTACTGAACTACACCCCGATGTTATCGAGACTCAACAATTATTAGATAGCCTTGAAGAATATAGAAAAAGAGAAATTGAATCATTTCTTGCCAATGCTGGTGAAGGTGAGCAAGCCCCTCTAAATGAACTTACTCAAGAAATTAAATTAGAGGTTAGCAAATCGCAGAGTGAGATCGCCTCACTCAAAGTCAAAGAGCTGGATCTTAAAAATAAAATTGCAGAGCTAGAATCGAAAGTAGACCTCATACCACAGATCGAAGCTGAATCTACTGCTTTAAACCGAGATTACGGAATTACTAAAGATAAGTATGAAGAGTTACTCGGTCGTAGAGAAGCTGCCGATCTATCTCGTCGGGCAGAAGTGTCGTCTGAAGAATTACAGTTTAGGATTATTGAACCACCATTAGTTCCAAATACCCCGTCAGGTCCACATAGATTAATATTGTATACCGCTGTATTATTTTTAGGCTTTGGTGCTGGTATTGGTTTAGCGTTTATTGTGAGTCAATTAAGCCCTATTCTTACACGCCCCAACCAGTTGATAAAGTTATCAGACTATCCTATATGGGGAACCGTTACTCACCTAGATTACGATAGTATTAAAAAGCGAGACAATCTAAGACTGTTAGTCTTTATCATATCATCTTTGGCTATAGTGATTATTTACGGCGTCTTAATCGCTGCTGAAATTATGAATATTAATGTAGTCGAGAGGTTTTTGTAATGCGCAATACTATTGAGAAAGCACTTCAAAAACAAAAAGAAAAAGAAAGCAAAAGTAAATTCATAGAGCCGAAGGCTCCTAATGATGCAGCTCCCGTTTTAAGGCAAGAGCCAGTTTTAACGACCCCATCTGCAACATTGAGTTCATCATTGGAACCTTTCAATATCGATTTACAGCGGTTAAGCGAAAATGGCCACATTGCTCTGCTCGGCGAGCGGAAACAAATAAATGAAGAGTATCGTGAAATCAAAAGGAAACTGCTTGCGAATGCTTTCGGAGCACTTGCTAAAACCATTAACAATCCAAATATCATCATGGTCACAAGTAGCCGGCCATCTGAGGGAAAAACTTTCACAGCCACTAACTTGGCGCTGAGTATTGCATCTGAGCAAGATAAGACAGTGCTTTTGGTTGATGCCGATGTATTAAAACCAAATGTTTTAAATACTCTGGGCTTAGAACGTAGAAAAGGTTTAATGGAATACTTAACCGGAGATGTGAGTGATATTTCTGAAGTTCTATACCCCACTAATATTGATAAGTTAAAGATAATTCCAGCAGGGAAGTCACATCATTTATCGACCGAAATGCTTGCCAGCCATAAAATGCATGAAACTGTGGACGAGTTCGCGAATAGATACCCAGATCGTGTAGTAATCTTTGATACACCTCCTTTAATTGGCATAAATGAAAGTGCTATCTTGGCAAATTTCGCTGGGCAAGCGGTGGTGGTGGTTGAAGAAGGCAAAGCCAAAATTAGCGATATTAAAATGTCGGTTGAGCGATTAAACCCTGAGATGGCGATTGGATTTGTTGTAAATAAATCGGTCCATCATGATACCGACGGAAGCGGATATTATGGATACTACTATGCCGAGCGTAAAGTTTAAAAACATCAACACAAAGTGTCGTTTACATGGAACAATTTACTTAGCGCTTTCAATAGCTTCATTGTTGTCCCCTTATGCTTTTGCTGATATTGACATCACTGGAACTGTACAAGGTGAATCCATATTTCAGGAAGTTGATTCAGAAGACGATGGGACTTTATCATTAACAACTTTTTCTATTAGCCCTAAGCTAAATACATCTCTAGAAACGAGAACTTTTTCGGGTTTTTGGTCTGGAACGATAACTCATTTGGAGCGTGATAAGCGCGACGATAGCCGGAACGATACATTCGGTGAATACGACTACTCAGCTAGGTGGGCACCTTTCGAAAGGTTTGTATTATTTGATGCATCTGGAGCGTTAACTTATCAAAATACAGATTCTAGCAATTATCTTGTATCAGATTTTTTAAGTAATGCTGATAGCTTGTCAAAAACACGCTCCAATCGAATTGCTACTTCAATATTCTCGGACCAAGGTAATTGGGCCCAAGGTTTTGGCAGAGTGTCGTACTCAAATGTGAAGAGTGAAAGATTAGAACTGGATTTAGGGAATACGTTAAACAACAATATTCTTCAATTTGAAGGCACTTTCGAGAATGGAGACCAAGCAAAGCAATTTATTTGGGAGGTATCGGGGACATATCAAGACTCAGATAGAGATGAAAGTGTTGGCGGTGACTATTTAGCAAGAACTGTCGATGCCTTCATTGATACATCTTTTGCAAAAAACTGGGCAATACGTCTCACGGGATCTCATGAAGCCAACCAAATATCCGATAGAACCGATACAACAAGCAGTACGCGAGAGTTTAACTCTTATGGTGCAGGATTAACTTATCGACAAAACGCTAATCGATATATATCGGTAACTGCAAATAAAAGTGATTCAGACGTTTCTAACGATGATGATAGTACTTATGTGGGCTTAGACATCGAATGGGCGCTAAGTAACCGTACTTCCGTTAAGGGCAGCTACGGCAGACGCTTTTATGGTGAATCGGCTTCGGCAGATATTACTTACAATTCAAAATATTTCCGAACAGCCTTATCTTACTCTGAAGACGTAACTACCACATCACAATTATTAGCTGACTTTGAAAACTTGGGTGTTTTTGTGTGTCCGACTAACTCAACTTCAATTTCAGGTTGCTTTCAACCAAACTCTTTAGACTATACCACTAGCGCAGACGAGCAGTTCGTTCAACTTACTACTCAAAATTTATCTTTTGACGATAATATAATTCTGTTGAAAAGTACCAATTTTCAAGCCGGCTATAGCTTTTCTAGACTAACATTTGCATTTTCTTGGCGATATGATGAAAGTGATTATTTAGATGAAGATAGGTTGCGAAGAACCTATGCTTTGGGGACTACGGTAGCATACCAACTTGGTAATTATACTTATTTAAACACCAGTGTCGATTATGCAAATGTAGATGAACGTTCAAATAGTGACGGGATAAATACAGGAAGCACTGACAATTGGAATGCCTCACTAGGCTTAGAACGGAATATTGGACGCTCACTCAAAACTAATATTGACATTACTTATCTTGAGAAAAATGGTGACCTCGCAATCGGGGGTGGGCAATTTGGAGAGAATTACACGGACCGAAGAATTACCCTATCCATCATTTATACTTATCAGTAGGTTATTTAGAGTGACGGGATTTCCGCGTCACTCTAGCCCCTCTACTCACTCTTATCCGTACTCTTCAGCCTTACATAAGTTTTAAACTTTTTCTTCATTAGTTTATCTACATACTGCGTCATTTTAACTTTATGTGATATTGCGTCATCGAGCGCGTCTACCAACTCTGCCAACATATCAAGATAGTACTTACTATCTCGTATGATATTGCCGCCTGGTGTCATAATAGCTCTGTTTTCAGGATGCTCTGCGAAATCTTGGGCTTGGGATGGTGAATGGCCCACCCCACTCTCAGGCTCAAACATTTCTGCTTTAACCTCATCTATCACTTCTTTAACGGCATCTTCATCAAAGCTTTTAAGCTCCTCTAAAAAGCCAAAAAGCATGATACGATCCATCAGCGTATTTATTTTACGAGGCACACCGCGGGTAAACTTATAGATGCGCTCATACGCCCCTTCTGAAAACAAATCTTCGCCATTCCAGCCAGCATGGTGTAAGCGATATTCAATATACTCTTTGCACTCATCTAACGTGAGGGGCGCTAGATGACAAGAAGCCACAATCCGCTGTCTGAACTGCTCCATATTAGGTGCACGCAAAATGGGTTGTAGTTCTTCTTGGCCTAATAGAAAGCTTTGAATTAACGGCTTACCATTAAGCTGAAAGTTAGACAGCATACGTAGCTCTTCTATCGATTCTAGCGGCAAGTTCTGAGCTTCATCAACAAGCAGTAATGCACGGCGGCCTTGGGTGCTCAAGTCGTACAAGAACACCTCAAGCATCTTTAAAATTTCAGCTTTGCTTCTTCCGTCCGTATTGATATCGAACTTTGAGGCCACCATTTTAACCAGCTCATCAGGAGACAGTTTCGGCGTTACGATTTGGGCTGCGAAAATATCGTCTTGAATTTCAGCCAGCAAGCTATTCGCGACGGTAGTTTTCCCTGTACCAATATCACCCGTGATAACAATAAACCCCTCAGCCTGCGACAGCCCATACTGAAGGTATGACATGGCGCGTTTGTGCCACTTACTGGCAAAAAAGAAGCCTGGGTCTGGTGTTAACTGAAAAGGTTTGGCGTTAAGTCCGTAGTAACTTTCGTACATTCTGATATCCGTTTGAAAAAACTGCTCACTTTGCTAGCTTACCGAGCAATGGGTATGGCTAGCAAACGACTACATTTACTGAGATAAAAAGTTGAGGTAACGGTGAAAAAGCTAGGTTAGCCTGTTTCGTGTTATACGCTCTATGATTCCGGTGGTCGAAACGCCATCTTCAAACGTTAACACCTGCACCTCACCGCCGTTAGCAATGACTTCTTTTCCACCAGCGATTTCTTCAATTTGATAATCACCACCTTTCACCAGTATATCTGGTAAAAGTGAGGCAATTAACCGCTGTGGCGTATCTTCAGTGAAGGGCACAACCCAATCAACTGCACTTAAGCCTGCTAACACAGCCATGCGGCGATTAGTGTTGTTCACTGGCCGCCCAGGACCTTTAAGCTTAGTCACCGAGTCATCAGTGTTTACTGCTACAATAAGTCTGTCACCTAGCAGCGCGGCTTCTTCTAAATAGGCTACGTGGCCAGAGTGCAATATATCAAAGCAACCATTGGTCATAACAATACGTTCGCCTCGCGCTTTCGCCGCAGCCATCGCCATCTCAAGCTGCCCTTCGGTCATCACACCGCCATCTAAATGCACAGATTGCTCACCTAAGGCTAGCGCTAATTCGGTATTGGTTACCGTAGACGTACCTAATTTCCCTACCACTACACTGGCGGCTAAATTAGCTAACACGCAAGCGGCTTGCAGGGGTAATTTACTCGCTAAAGCTACTGCTAACGTAGACACAACTGTATCTCCCGCACCGGTAACATCGTAAACTTCTTTGGCTTTTGCAGGTAAATGAAACTCTGCATTATTACCCTCAAACAAGGTCATCCCTTGTTCAGAACGGGTGAGTAGTAAAGCATCTAACTGCAAATCAGATTTAACGCTTTGCGCATTTTCAACCAGTGACTTTTCTGTTGTAGACTCGCCCACCACATGGTTTAACTCTTCCATATTCGGTGTGATTAGCGTGGCATTAGCATATTTAGTGAAATCGCTCCCTTTGGGGTCGACAATCACTCGCTTGCCTTTTGCTTTCGCTGCTTGAATAAGTGCCTGAGGATTGCTTAAACAGCCCTTGGCGTAGTCAGATAATATAACAATATCAACATCATCAAGGGCGCCATCAAACGCGTTTTCTAGTTCTGATTTATCTGAATCAGCAAAGCTCTTTTCGAAATCAAGTCGGAGCAGTTGTTGATTTCTACTCATCACACGAAGTTTAGTTATTGTGTCTTGGCCTTCAACGGCAAAAAACTGGCAATCGATATCAAAAGACTCTAAGCGCTCACGTAATAGTTTGGCATTTTCATCGTTACCGCACATACCGAGCAAGGTAACTTTAGCTCCAAGGGTAGCTACGTTCACAGCCACATTGGCCGCGCCGCCAGGACGATCTTCAGATGACTGAACATTCACCACAGGTACAGGGGCTTCAGGGGAAATACGACCTGTGCCACCGCTCCAATAGCGGTCTAACATTAGGTCACCTACAATAAGCACTTTCGCTTTACTAAAATCTGGTAAAATCATTGATGAGACAACTTTATCGATGTATTTCAAATTGCCAATGAGTATAACAGCCAACAACGTGAATACCCACCAGCAGCCATCAACTTGGTACCTTTATCTTATCGAAAATAAACTGGGTCAATTGTATACGGGCATTACGACTTCGCCGGGTCGAAGAATATCTCAGCATAGAGGTGAAATCGTAGGGGGCGCTCGGGCATTAAAGGGAAAAGGCCCTCTTCACTTTAGGGCAATTTTTTTAATCGGAGATAGGTCGACAGCTTCGCAAATTGAATACAAAGTAAAACGGCTTTCTAAAGAGAAAAAACGGGCTATCGTCAAACAGAAGGTTTTGCCTAAAAATCTATTTGAAAACCTATGTGAAGATCTATATCGAAACAGCCAGTATATTTCTCCTTCTAAGTATCAGTAAAATCGTTTGTAATCAAAGCCCTCAAATTCACGCCACAAATGTTTACCAAGCATATTTCAGGCAACCACTTCCCCTGCTCCATATTGATTTCTATATTCCTCATATTTGTATCAATCTCGATCCCAATATTTCACTTTAACATTACTTATTTAAAAGCTTTGTTTTAACTTCGGGTAATTATAAAAGCTCTACTTTAGAGCCATCACCTCTTAAAACGGCATCCTTATTGCTAATTTTATATACTTAAAACCAGCAATAAGGATGTTCCTCATGATTATCGGTAATCAAACACCTATCTACAGTCAATACCAGCCAGCTCAACAACCTGAAGACCCAAAAAAAAGCGGCAATGAATTGCCTGATCTCACAGGAAAAAATGCAGAATCAAGAACTGTAGACATGCACAACATTGGCATGGATGAATTAAATGCACTTATCAAAGAAACTGGTGATGGTCGATTACTTGTTCTCCCATATGATAGCTTTAAATTTGAAAACGGCTCATTCGTTGGCGTAGAGAGTAAGGACTTTATTGCTCAAATTAAAAACAGTCGAGATTTTGCAAAAAGTATAGGAGATACAAAATCAGAAAAACAATGGTCAGACTTCCTTGATGTACTTCATGAATATGATGGGTATCAATTGTCTCCTAAGGTCAATGTTAAAGCATAAATACAATGTATTACTTTATGCTTTAACATTATAAATTTATTGAATATAAATCGAATTACTCCAATAGATAGAAGACGAACTAGCTTAACCACCTAGTACGCCATTAATTACCATGGCAGTACCTATGCTTAGCGTAAAGCCTAATGAAGCTACGCCAACGTTGTGTTGTTGGTCGACTTCTTGCCTAAAGTTCATACCAAACATAATCACTTTTTTGTTGATTAGCACCAGTATATGCAATGCGATAGCCAGCGCTACACTTACTACTAGCCAGCCTGTTACGTTACTCACATAACCTGAGGGGTTATAGATAAGTAAGTTTTTTGCTGCAGAAACAATCATCGCGGTGCCCAGCAAATTGCCCGAATGCTCGATAGCCAGAGCTAGTTGTCCTTTTCTCAAAGCACCTTGAAATGAATCGTTTTGATTATCTTTTGCATAGCGCACTTCTAAAATACGGGTCATCACCAACAACATGGTAAGTACGACAGAGAATCCTGTCACAATAGCAATGATGGCATTCATGTCACTACCATCTACCCAAACCATAATATCTTTCAGCACAATGGCGCTAGCAACTAAGCTTGCAGCATCTACCAGTGCAACACTAACGCTTCGCTCTGAAATCATGGCATGGGTATCTACGCGATTGAGCACTAGTTTGTCGTGGGCAAATCGTCCAAACTTAACTAATAAGATCCCGACGATACCAAACGTGACCATGCCAGTTGCAGCTTCACTGTAGCCCTGACCAATATGTCGCCCTACTACCGAACTAAGCACGATACAAAGCGACAACATGCCACCGGCTATGCTAATACCAAAAGCAAAATTATCTTTAATACCCAACTCTTCGGTGACAGAGTTTTTTCTCATAAGCCCAGTCACCCACTTCATAACCACCAACAGTGCTAGGGCGATACTCACATCGATAGCAAGGTAAATCCATAAGTCAGAACCTAGCGGCACGAGTTTAATTAAAGCATCCACGTATTGTTACTCCTTTTAACCTAAACACAACCTTAGGGTGGTTACGCCCCAAAAACTGTGACAGACTCTTTTTTATCTCAACGTTTTGAAATATTTATTATTGTCGAAGCCAGTATTATGCCAACAGACAACACAATTACCATGAGCAATGCACAACTAGCTAACGAAACCTGGGAAAAGCTTTCAGATAATGAACGCTTTAATAGTGACTTAGCGCATCATCGAAGCGATCTCACCACCCTATTTGGGCGCTCGCTATTCTTTGCAGAGACTTGCCTTCAGCACCCTGAGTGGGTTGGCACTATGCTGGTTGAATCGATTCCTGACGAGCCGCACACCTTCTACAAGAAGGCTGTTACGCAAAAATTGGAAAACGTTAAATCCGAAGATGAACTGCTTCGCGCACTTCGCCACTGTCGCCACTTTCATATGGCAGCGATTACCCTACGAGATGGACTTAACAAACAGACTATTACGCAATCGTTAGCGCAGGTTTCGGCATTAGCCGATGTATTAATTACATCAGCTTATCAATGGATTTACACCATGCTAAGTGCAAAACATGGTGTGCCCTATGGTGAAAATGGTCCTATTCATATGTACATTTTGGGCATGGGGAAATTAGGTGGTCGTGAACTTAACTTTTCATCAGATATCGATTTGATTTTTGCCTATCCCGAGAAAGGCATGACAAATGGTGAAAAGAAACCCATTGAAAATCAGCAATTTTTTACCCGCCTAGCGCAAAAGTTGATTCAAGCACTTAACAAGGTCACCACCGACGGGCAAGTGTACCGAGTAGACATGCGATTACGGCCATTCGGTGAATCAGGGCCTTTGGTGATGCACTTTGACGCCATGGAAGATTATTATCAAGAGCAAGGCCGTCATTGGGAACGTTTTGCAATGGTGAAAGCGCGGGTGATCAACGACGATAATTCAGAAGACGTAGCCTTATTAAACGCCATACTTACGCCCTTTACCTTCAGGCGGTACTTAGATTTTACTACCATCGATGCACTAAGAAATATGAAGCACCTTATTGCCACCGAAATTAGACGTAGGCGCTTGAGCAATAACATTAAGCTTGGTGCGGGCGGTATTCGCGAGGTTGAATTTTTTGCGCAAAGCTTTCAGCTTATTCATGGTGGTAGAGAGCCTGAGTTACAAAGTAAGTCGCTACTTACTACCCTTAATAAGCTTGCCGAGTTTGAAATTGTTGAAACCGATGTGACTGAACAGCTGCGAACTGACTATCTCTTTCTTCGTAAAATTGAGCATACACTTCAACAATGCCAAGACCGCCAAACTCAAACCTTGCCCGATAGTGAGTGGGAGAAAAACGCATTAATTGCCGTGCTTGGTTTCAGTTCTTATGACGAGTTTATGGCGAAGCTGCAAAACACCATGTCTAGAATACATGGGCATTTCAATGAATTAGTTGAAGAAGCTAAAGATACTCACACTAGCGAAGATACGTTGTATGACGCATGCCGCGACGCTTGGCAACTCTCCCTCGATAAAGAAGAGTTTAGCACTACGCTAACCCCTTTTATTAACGCAGAGGAAGCGCAAGGTATTTGTACCCAGCTACAAGCGTTTAAAACCAATCAGCGCGGATATCGAATGGGTCAAAAAGGCGAAGACACGCTTAATAAACTCATCCCCGAAATACTGTATGTGCTGATTAAATTCGATCCTAATAAAGCAAACAATGTACTAAAACGAATCTTCGGCGTGATAGATGCAATTACGGGCAGAACAACCTATTTAGATTTATTACTGGAAAACCCCAATGTTCTGCAACAATTGGTCAAACTTTGCGACAGGAGCGAATGGATAGCAAATGAAATCAAACGCTTCCCGTTACTGTTAGATGAACTGCTCACCCCACTCTATTTACAACAGCAAAACTCAGATATCACCACTAGCAAATACGAATACGCCCAAGAGTTGCGCCAAACCATGCTGCGAGTTGAACACGACGATGTTGAGCTTGCTATGGACACTTGGCGACAGTTTAAGCTTTGTCAGCAATTGCGCATTGCCGCCAGTGATATTAGCGGCTCGCTGCCTATTGCGAATGTAAGCGATAAACTCACCGTATTAGCGGAGGTGCTTCTTGAACAGGTTGTTGAAGCAGCGTGGCACCAAGTTTCAGCGCGCTTTGGTGTGCCGAGTCACTTGAATGATGGCGAACTGGGCTTTGCGGTTGTTGGGTATGGCAAGCTTGGTGGCTATGAGCTTGGATATGGCTCTGATCTCGACCTTGTGTTTTTGCACAATGCCCCCCGTCAGTCCACCACCGATGGGACTAAGTCTATCGAAGCCCAGCAGTTTTACATCAAACTTGCTCAGCGTATTATGCACTTGCTGAATACCAAAACCTTATTTGGTCAGTTGTATGAAACAGATTTACGCTTGCGCCCCTCCGGAAATGCCGGGCTGCTTTGTTGTCATGTAGATGGATTTGAGCGCTACCAACAAGAAGAAGCGTGGACATGGGAACATCAAGCGCTGGTGAGAGCCCGCGGTATTTGTGGTGATATATCACTGCTTAGTGCGTTTAATACTGTGCGTCATAACATTCTATCTATTCATAGAGATCAGGCTTCGCTATCTACTGAAGTAAGCGAAATGCGTGCGAAAATGCGCAAGCATTTACTTTCTGCAAGTCATCAAAAAGTCGATTTGAAGCAATGTGTGGGAGGTATTGCGGACATTGAATTTATGACTCAGTACTGGGTGTTAGCCCATGCGAACAAGATTGAAAGCTTAACGGAATTTTCAGACAATTTGCGTTTACTAGACGCTACCCATAACGCAGACATTATTGATGAAAAACAATCTCACGCGCTGCAACAAGCTTACCTTGCGCTAAGAGAACAATATCATCACCTCACTCTTGCCGACACAAAGTATGCAGAGCAAACCGAGCATTTAAGTCAAATGAGAGAGACGGTAAGTGAATATTGGCGGGCATTGTTTGGCAGTGGTGCCGACATTTATAGTAGTAATGATAATAATAACAAAGGTGAGCAGTAGCTCACCTTTGATTTAGCTAAACATCAACGAACTAGAGTACATCGGGTAGCTAAAAAGTCGGTTTCTTCAGCGGTCACTACTAAGGAACGTTGCTCGGGGCATAGATAGGCATTCACTTGCCCTTCGAAGCTACTGTCGATAGCGCTAGCAATTTTTGCCAACGAACCGGCTACCGTATTATCTAACTGAAACTGATGTTTGATTATGAAGTCTTGCTCTAAATTCCATATCAGCTGCATTCCTTCCGCTTGCGCAAAAGTAGAGATAGCTTCTCGCAGCGTACTCCCTTCTTTAAAGGTGCGGTATTTTTGCTCGCCAGTCCAGCTAGTATCTACTGTCGTATTTAAGCTGGACATGCTCTCTAGTCTGCTATCAAGCTGGGGATCAACGCCACCAGTTTCGATGACAAAATTCCCCTGTTCTTCTTTTACTGGATCGGTGGAAGACATTCTAAATTCGCGGTAAAACTCGCTCAATCCCTTTGCCACCGACTTTTCTTCAACAGGTTTACCAGAAGGAACGTCATCACTGTTATTTTGTTGCAAATAAATCATCACACCCGCAATCACTATCAATACGAATGCCAGCGCTACGTGACGCGCCCAAAATAATGTATTTGAATAACCTTTTTTAGCCATGACTTTATTAATGCTTCCAATAACTTAAACCCAAGGTACAGCTTACCTCGCTTTTACCTTACGCACAAAAAGCGCGCTACATCAGTAATTGTACACCTAACGATGTAATAGGTAACTGCTCCGTTAGTACAATGACGGGGTGTCTTTACTGGGTCTGGTTTTAAACCGTTTGTGCATCCACAAGTAACTTTCAGGCTGTTCTTTAATGGCCTTGTCGATATGGGTGTTCAATTCCGTTAATGCAGCAACATCGTCCATATCCCCTAAATGCGTCAATGGTGGGTATATTTTGATCTTGTAACCTTTCGCAGTGTACTGAGACGTAATTATCATGGGTATACTGGTAGAGCGACGAATAAACATCAGCGTAGCAGTAGTGGTCGCGGTTTCAGCGACCCCACCAAAGGGGACGAACACGCTTTGTTTTGGTCCGTAATCTTGATCTGGAAGGTACAAGCAAAGCTCTTTGTCTTCCAAGGCCATTAATAAGGCCTTGGCATTTCGCTTATCAATCATGTACTTATTTGAGCGGTTACGACCGTGGTACTGTAAATAGTCGACTAGCGGATTATTATGCTTTCTATAGAAGGCGATGCTTGGGTGGAAATAACCAATTCCCCTGCATGCAAATTCAAGATTCATATTGTGCAGTGCCATACCAAAAACTCCATGATCGCTGGCTATGGCCGCTTCAACATGCTCTGCACCCTCAATTTCTATGGCCTTTTTCACTCGCCAATCAGGCCACCACCACCCCATAGCCGTTTCAAATAACGCCATACCGGTTCTACGCACGTTTTCCTTTAATAGTGCCTGCACTTCTGACTCTGATAATGAAGGGTTCCAAAGTTCAAGGTTTCGCTTTGCCACGCGCACGCGCTTAGGAACGATTTTCGCAATCAGTTTACCTGCACCACCACCAATAAATCGTATGACTGGTAGAGGGAGCCAAGTGATGATGTAAAGAAGGAATACTCCTAGCCATACTGGCCAAAATTTTGGAGTAAGAAAAGACAGTTTGAATTTAGGAGCCTTAATTGCCGCAGCCAACGCACTCTATTCCTAACAAATTAAGAGGAGCGCTATTGTAGCAGACCAAATTAAAGTCGAAAGTGCGTTGGTGGAATAATTCGACACTACTGCCGTGGTATTTTGTTTTCAATGCGCCAAGCTTTAGTTTAACAATCTCGATAAACGTCAAGTTTTGAAAAAAGGTTTCCCCTCCCAATCAAGCGGTTTAGTTAGCGCCGTACTCTTTATCTATCTGCTTCAACTTTTTCTCAAAAGTTTGAAAGTGATCGTCTTTTTCATAATCAAAGTGATATTGATTATGGAAACCAAATTGCAGTTTACAATTTTTATCTTCAATAAATAGCGTGTAACCATCGAGGTCGGTGTACGCAACAATACCATTCAGATGATACTGGTCTTCTTTCTTATCACCGTTAGTTCGGATTTTTTCAAACACCTGTAACAGAAATTTACTGTCTAATTCATTTTTCATAAATGGCTCCTTAGTTTTTGACTAGCAACTCTTTTTACGCTGAATGATAGTGTTTGGATTACACCGCTGTACTTGTATGTGTTTGGTCACCCAACCCTATTGAGCATTAAAAATTGTAGCGAAAGCCCAAAGACACTAAATGCGTTGAGAGGTCGTCCTCCCCGCCTAAGTAAATATATTCCAGTCGCACCATAGATTTTAGACCAACATGATAATCAAACCCAAGGCCAGCAATACCTGCAACCACACCCTCATCAAATGAGCATGCATCACCTAACAAAGCTGAGTTTCCACAGTAGCGCGTACTTGCGATATCAGCGTTAGCAATCCCTAATTTGTAATACAGCTCCCCATACTGACTATTTGCCTTTCCAAGTACAGCAAGGTAAAGCGCGTCACCCGAAAGCTCGGTATCACCTTCGCTATCATTAGTTAAATTAAGGTAACCCACTTCTGCATACCACTGCCTGTGGATTTGGCGTCCAAAAGCAACACTGTAAGCTAGCCCGCTATTTTCGACATTTGTGAACTCAAAATCACTAAACCCAACTGACGCGATACCATAATGAGTAGAAGCACTATGTGCGTTAAACATTGAAAAAAGCGCAATAAAACCAACGACAAACTGCTTCATTAAAACCTCAAGTTAGAACCACAAAAAATAACCCTAATAGTAAATAACTAGGGTTACGAGTGTAAATGTTTAATTTAAATCAGAAATAACGCCTCGTACTAAAAAAAGTACTCTAGGGTAAATTGGAGATGATCATCTCTTCTTAGGAAATAAAAGGTATCGTCAGTATCATCACTTGAAAAGAAATAGCCATCCAATTTCCAGCGCCAATGAGGTGATATACGACTGGACGCTTCAATAAATGCACTAGATGTACTCGATTCATCTAAATCTTGCACGTACCCCATTAGCACTTCGGTTCCATCAATATCGTTAAAGATAAACCGTAAGCCCACCATAAGGTCGTTTTGACCCACAGCAAAAAAGTTATCTTCACGCTCGTCGAACTGGTACTCACTCAATACACCTAGGCCATATTGAGTGTCGAATATGCCTTGTGTGGTGTATTCGAAACCTGTCACTACCGCTGTAAAATCTTCCGATTGCCCTTCACGATATATCGACTCAAATTTAAGTAACCACGCACCATAAACGGTGAGTAAATCAACGCCTACCTGACTGATTTGCGCGTAATAGGGAAGAATCTCTGGCTGACCTTCGTTATTTACCGTAGTAACAAGTTCTGGCTCTCGGCTTGTACCTGAAAAATAAGATAGCCCCACTTCCCAATCACTGATACTTGATTGCCACCTCAGCGCATAATCAACATGGCTTTGCTCACCATCCGACTCGTACAAGGCATCTCCTACGGCAATAGGCGGTCGCAAACGTCCATCAGCACTTTCAAAGGTACGCTCTCTAAAATAGGGCAACACAAAGGCTGAAAACGTGCCGAAGTCACTAAAGTAAGAAACATTAACCATAGGCTGACCAAGTTTATCTTCGCCATCTACCGCTTCAATGGCATCGGTTTGATTAACGATGTCGACGAGGTGGATGGACTCGGTTTGCCCCCAGAATACTTTTCCAATCCCTACTTTGGTTTCCCATGTGTCTGCCACATGCATCCATTGCAGTTCTCGAACATCGAAATGTGTTCTCTCCTCATCGTGTTGGTCGGCCTTGAAAAAGGGTTTAAACAGCAAGCTGTCTTCACCATCATTCCACTCAGTATAAGTTTCGGGGCTAAAAAAGACTGAGCCGTAAGTTCTTTCTTGCACTTCGTAGAGGGCGTCTTGCATGAAATAGCGCAGCTCTCCACCGGCAGAGCCTGTTATTTCCGTATTGGCCAGTAAAGAGAATGAAGCCGTAATACTCGATACAAATAAAGCGATGGATTTAATCACGAATTACCGCGCTCTTTTTAAACTGTTTTTGTCAAAATCTGATTCTGACAAGTCGGTATCAAAAATTAAGCTTTCTGTAATTAGCGACGTAGACTTACGCGTTTGTACGTTCGTCATCTCGCTGCGAATAGGACGCCAGTATTTCTCTTTATAAAGCTCGTAATCTTTTAGCTCAAGCACCTTTAGTAGCGCCCCTTTCTTATCGTAAAACTCAACTTTATGTACACGGTAGTGAGACTTATCAATCCATACTTTTTGCAGCGTATAACCTGAATAGTCATATTGAGGAACTTGCTCTAATACAAAGCAGGCTTCACCATTAATCGTCTCGTCACCCACATAGGAATAAGAAAATTTCTCTACTTCGAATGATGTCATGTCTTCAAAAGCAAACTCACTGCCGACAAATGGCCCACTCTTGTTTCTAGACGCGATACGCTTTACCCGTTTTAAAGCAGGAAGAAATATCCACTGTTCATCAGCATCGAAAACATGGGAGAAGCTCAAAAATGCAGTCCCTTTTACATCCCGAGGCGATTGAAAAACCGTTAGTGCTTTATCACCATCATCGGTTAACTCCATCGATTTCACGTTGAGTTTACGGGTTGCTTCTTGGCCTTGCGCATTGCGCAGTACCATTAAGATTTTGGCCTCTGAATTATTCCACCCACGATCTCTCGCTTTTCGCTCTTGCGCTATTTCCAGTCCCTTTGCGCTAGGCTCACTCTCGGCGGCAACGCCATTAAATGTGGTGATAGATATGAACGACGCCAGTAAAACAAGGCTAATGTATCTCACTATTCTTCTCCGGTAACGGGGTTTCATCTTTATCCAACCACATTAACAACGCGGGTAGGAAAATAAGGTCGACGGCCAAAGCCGCGACGATAATTATAATGGTTAAAATGCCCATATGTGCATTCAGCATAAAGCTTGAAGACGCTAGCACACTAAAGCCGACTGTCAGCACGATTGTGGTTGTGGTCAGTGCCATTCCAACCGTATTAAATGCATAAAGTACACTTTCTTTAACCGACTTACGGGTCAGCCTCGCCGACTGATACTTTGACAAGAAGTGCACTGTATCATCAACAATAATGCCCATGGTCATACTGATAACCACCGACAGTGCCATATTAATTTGGCCAGAGATTAACCCCCAAACGCCAAACCCGATAGCGGCGGGTAGCAAATTAGTAAACAAGCTTACCAACCCCAGTCGCCACGAACGTAACGCGAACAATATCAAAACAGAAATAAGGACTAAGGCATAAATAGAGCCCTTTACCATACTTTCCATATTTCGATCGCCAATATGCGCAAACATTAAAGGCGGACTTGCGGCTTCCAGACGGTTGTCGCTGCCAAGGCTTTTAAAATACGCTTTGGCATCAGACTCTAATGCGGTTAAATCTTTACTGCCTAAGTTATCAATAACGGCGATAATTCTCATTGCCGATTTATCAATATCTAACTGATTGCTTAAGTCTAGACCAAATGGCAGCGACATTTCGTACAGCAAAACATACTGCGAGGCCAGCTCCCCATCTTCTGGTAATCGATAATAAGTATCGTCATCACCATGCATATTTTTATTTAACCGTTTTAATGTATCGGCAAATGACAGCACATGATGAACGTCTTCTTTATCGCGCAGCCATTTAGTGAGTAATTCTACTCGCGCTAAAAAGTCAGGTTCTGTAGCACCATAAGGGGTATCAGAATAAATGACGAAGTCGATGTTAGACATACCACCAAGCTTCTCTTCATTTATTTCCACCGCTTGGCCAAACGTACTTCTATCGTCGAAGTACTTCACTGCAACATCATTTAACTCGTTATTGGTAGCAAAAAAACTGATGCCCACAATCACTACCGCACAAATGGGTAACAGAGCTCGGTAATTCGATGTGACTCTATTTCCCAATCGCTCGAAGATCTTATTATTTTTTGTTGTCTTCACTTTTAGCGGCTTCAATAGCAATAAAGCAGGCAGGAACCAAAGCGATAATACACAAGCGAGCATTACACCAAATGCAGTCATGTTACCTAAATCGGACAAGACAGGAACGGCAGAAAAGTTCAGCATTAAAAAGCCAATCGCCGTGGTAACACTGGTGATAATAATAGGCTTAGTATTAATTCTTAAGCTTTCATTGATCGCATTAGCGTTAGTGAGGCCGCGCCCAAGAAAGTACTGCACACCCACAATGATGTGGATACAGTCAGCCACTGCCAGCGTGGTTATCATGGTGGGGGCATTTACCGTAGCGGTACTTAGGAACATACCAAGCCAGCCAGATACACCAATGGATGTGGCAATAGATACAATGACCACTAATAATGTGGCAAGGGCTGCAAACACGGAACGAACAATCACGCCTATCATGACAATGATAAGGAAAAACATGAGGGGAATAAGCGTACTTGCGTCTTGCTGTGCAGCCACCGCAAAGGCATCGTTCATTACAACCATACCGGTAAGGTAGATAGTGTGGCCGGGGTATTTTTCCTCTAACTGCTGCTTTAATGCAGTGGCAGCCGTGGCGATTTCGATTACTTCTTTCGTTTGGTCGCCGTCAGGTAGTTGAATGGTCGTATTCACTACCAAAACATCTCCTGGGTACGATACTAACCTTCCGGTTAGTTCAGGGGTACTATCAAGTACATTTTTAATATCCGTTATTTCTGAATTCGAGAGCGAACCCGTGGTAATTAAGTCTTCTACAATAAGATCGTCATCTTCGGCGTAGGTGTATTGGAAGTTAGATATGGACTCCACGCGGGTAGAAAGAGGGAGTTGCCATGCAGCTTCTGTAAGCTCAACAACTAAAGATAAGGTAGACGGTTTAAACACATTATCGTCGTCGGGCACCACCATAAAAGCGACATTTTCGCTTTTATTAAATATGTTCTGCATTTCTTCAAAGGCAAGTCGTTGCGGATTGTCAGGCTCAAAAAATACTTTGTAGTCGCCCCTAAAGTATAAATTTTTGGCACCGACTATCGCTACTAACATCGCAACAATAACCACACAGATAGTTAACTTTGGTGACGCAAACCACCTTGATGTGTTCGATGATGTTTCTTGCATTACAACTTCCTGTAACTCGCTCTGTTATCGAAAGTTTACCCGTAAATGGTTAATAAACATAACTCAGTTACCAGAATATTTTTAGATGCTGCCTCACATTTGTTACATAAGCTCATATCTTCCATTTAAAGCACTATCGTAATCGCTTCTTTTTATTAAATTTTACATATACAACACTAT
The DNA here is from genome assembly GCF_032925565.1 of Alteromonas sp. CI.11.F.A3. Lineage (NCBI taxonomy): Bacteria > Pseudomonadati > Pseudomonadota > Gammaproteobacteria > Alteromonadales > Alteromonadaceae > Alteromonas > Alteromonas sp. CI.11.F.A3. The sequence goes on along the minus strand of NZ_CP136708.1, from coordinate 1,577,991 downwards.
TTATGAGCAATTTTTTTGATCTTTTCTGAAACTGATGTAGTATTAACATCATACAACTGGTCAGATGAGCGGATGAGTCAAATATGAGTATTAGAACTAGCTTAAAAAAAGTGTTACCACCAATTTCTGTAACCGAGCAGGAAGCGTTAGACGCGGGTGACGTTTGGATTGAATCTTCTATTTATCAGGGTAAACCTGATATGCAGGCACTTCGTGATATTCCTCAAGCAAAATTGAGCGCTGAAGAGCAAGCATTTATGGACGGCCCAGTATCAGAATTACTGGGTATGATTGATGATTTCGAGTTAAACAACGGCGATCACATTCCTCAAGACGTTTTAGACTTCTTAGGTAAGAACCGTTTCTTCTCAATGATCATTCCTAAAAAATTTGGTGGTCTTGAGTTTAGCCCGTACGCTAACTCAACGATTGTTGCCACTATAGCGGCAAAATCTGGTGCAATCGCAGTAACCGTTATGGTACCTAACTCATTAGGTCCGGGTGAGTTGCTTATGCATTATGGTACGACTGCCCAACAAGATTACTGGTTACCACGCCTTTCTGATGGTCGTGATATCCCGTGTTTTGCCCTAACTAGCCCAGAAGCAGGTTCAGATGCCGGTGCTATTCCTGATGCCGCTATCGTCACTAAAGGCGAGTACAACGGCGAAGAAGTACTTGGTCTTCGTATCAGCTGGGACAAGCGTTATATTACGCTAGCGCCAATTGCTACCGTACTTGGCTTGGCATTTAAAGTATTCGATCCAGAGCAATTACTTGGTGACAAACTAGAGCTAGGTATTACCTGTGCCCTACTGCCTAAGTCTCACCCTGGTGTAGAGCTTGGTAACCGTCACGACCCTATGGGCGTGCGCTTTTATAACGGTACAACTCGTGGCCAAGATGTATTTATTCCTATGGAATTTATTATCGGTGGTCAGAAAAATATCGGTCGCGGTTGGCAGATGCTAGTAGCGTGTCTTGGTGCAGGTCGTGGTATTTCACTTCCAGCGATGGGCGTTGCAACAGCACAATCTGCATTCAAAGGTACGGTTGAGTATTCATTTGTACGTGAGCAGTTCGGTGTGCCGATTGGTCGCTTCGAAGGTATTCAAGAGAAGATGGCAGACATCGCGGGTAAGACTTTCTTATTGGAAGCCATGCGTGTACTTACCACTGAAGGCTTAGGCTTAGGTGTTAAACCATCGGTTGTTACCGCTATTGCTAAATATCACATGACCGAACTTGGTCGTGATGTGATGAACTCGGCTATGGATATTCAAGCAGGTAAAGCGATTCAGCGCGGCCCGCAAAATACCCTTGCCGGTGGATATGCAGCACTTCCTATTGCCATTACGGTTGAAGGTGCAAACATTCTTACTCGTAATCTAATGATTTTCGGTCAAGGCGCAATGCGTTGCCACCCATACTTGAAAGACATGGTTGACCTTATTCACAGCAACGAAAGTTCTGCTGATAAAGAATTCAACAAAGTGTTACGTAAAACTGTTGGTTTTAGTGTTAAGAATGCATTCCGCAGTTTTGGTAAAGGTTACCTACCTTTCCTACGCGGTTCAGAGTCTGCATTGCCTGAAGTACGTAAGTATGAAAAGCGTGTAAACAGCATTTCAGCTAAACTAGCGCCTCTTGCTGACTTGTCACTAGCAGTACTTGGCGGAGACCTTAAGAAGGCTGAGTTACTTTCAGCCCGTCTGGGTGATGTGATGAGCTACCTTTACGGTGCAATGGCAGCCATTCGTTTTTACGAGCAGCGCATTGAAGACCGTAAACTTGCACTACCGTATTTCGAATACGCTATGCAATGGTCATTACAACAAGCTGATCAGGCAATTGTTAACTTCATCAACAATTTCCCGAACACACCGACGCGTGGCCTAATGCGCTTACTGACCAACACTTACTCAAACAGTGTTGCAGGTATCAGCGATGACCTAGTACGTGAATTGTCTATGGCATCTATGCAAGACAACAGTGTGAAAGCGCAGCTTACTCACTTAGTTCGCGTTAGCCCAGGTGATGGTAACGATATTAACGAACAAGCGTTTAAAGCGAAACATGCGGTTGCACACCTGTTAGGTAAAGTGCAAAAAGCCCTTCGCAAAGAGCCAGTAGTGCCGTTTATCTCGTTTGAACACGCACTAAACAAGCTTCAAGAAAAAGGTGTTATTAATGCCGAAGAAGCTGCACAGTTGCATGATTACAACGAAAAACGCCAATTGGCGGTTCGTGTTGATGAGTACACTTTCGACATGGAACTATTGCCAGCAACTGAGACGTTGCGCGCAATCGATGGCGGAAAAAACGCGGCTTAGTACTACTTATTTAGCTCGCTATTTATAGAAAGCTCTGGCCTATGGCCGGAGCTTTTTTGTATGTGAAAGTGACTTTGCTTTAGCGCAAAAAAGCGCAGCCTACCCTCCTTGTATATTCAAACCGTCGTGGCTTGCACTAAAGGGTGAAAATTCCCCCTTTAACATCTACGCTTTATATATCCATTCTTATCTATAAAGATTTATGCAAATACTAAAGCTTCTTAGTACTGCTTTATTTTTTTCTTTTATTTGCTCAGCTGATTGTTTAGCTAATGGTGCTGACGATTCGCCTATGCTCATTGGTTATGTGGGGCACCCTAGAGTGGTGAGTCATTACAACGATATTGTTGCCAGAACTTATAGCAAACTTGGCATCAGTGTGGAGTTTATTGAAGTGGGTGGTGAGCGAGGTCTTCGATTACTCGATGAAGGCGTTACTGATGCCGATACCGTTCGCTACGAACTAGTTGCAGGCGAGTTTAGCAATTTTTATATCTTGCACCCTGTTATAGCAAAAGGCGCGACAATTTTATTGTGCATCGTAATAGCCTATGTGAAAGCAGTGTGCTTTCAAACCCTAATATCGCCATTGCCGCCACTACCCGATTTAACGTGAATATAGACGATTGTGGTCTTGTCATTACCGCAGATATCCGTGAATACGACCGCTTCGACCAAGTTGTGAATCTACTCGTTTCAGGCCGATACGACTATGCGTTATTGCCGACCGACTTTTCCGATGAAGCTACGTTTAAAAATTTAGGTGCTCAACATCTTGTTATTGTAGAGCACAATATCGTTCATGTGGTTAACAACAAATATCTTCACCTGCAGGAAGACTTATCAAAAGCTCTGAGTACCGTTTTAAAGGAAGTTAATGCAATTAAGGCTAGTAATTAACGCGATTGGCGCTAAATGGCCGTTGCTATAAAAACCGTTACTTCTTACGTCGCATAGCAATTTTGATGGTTTGCGTGTAATTTAACCAAGGTAAGTGTGTAGATTTAAAGCAGTAAAAGCTATATCACTGCTATTGTTTACTAAACCAATAAAACTTCACACCAAATTTAGCTTAAAAGCTTATTGAGTTGGAACGTAGATTTATAGTGAAAAGTTTTGATAAACAAAGAGGTTCAACCTCCCCTATTCCCATAACGCCGCAAATGCAGCGCGACATGGTAGATATGCTAAACAGTAATATGTTTACTGGTTTAGTCATGACCTTCGTTGCCTTTTTAGGCTTAACGTTCGGTTTCGGATTCGATACCGAAAAAGCCCAAAACTCAAAAGTATTGCTTTTTATCGCAATGAGCACGGTTATTCTTCTTCGGTTTGCGGATGGCCTTTTCTGGTTAACGAGATTAAAAGGCACCGAATATAATGTGCGACCTGTAAAATTTAGGTTCGCGATTGGCGTGTATTTAGCCTCTGCGGTATGGGCACTTTATTCAATACTTCTTTACTCCTCTATGTCCCCTGTAGAGTTAGCGACAACCATGGTTGTCTTAGGCGCGATGGCCGGTGGTGCAGCTTCAGTATTAGCGCCGAGTAAAGTTTTCGTTTTTGTCTACACCACGTCATTGCTTGTGCCCATATCAATTAGAGCCTTGTTTGACGATGATAGAAATTTTGTTGTTTTGGGTATATTGGGCTTTATTTTTTGTATCGGTATACTGGTTAGCTCCCTGCGTTACCACCGATTCTTTTTTGACACCGTATCGCTGAGGTATAAGAACAACCGTCTTGTCGAGCAGATGCAAGCCGATAGAAAAGAGACGGCCAAAATTAACGCCATGCTGCGTAAATCTAACGAGCAGTTAGATGATGCTAATGCCAATTTAGAAGATGAAGTTGAGAAACGTACCGCCGATATTTTTCGATTATCTAATAGAGATCCGCTAACTAATTTACTGAACAGAAACGGTCTGTTCAAACAGTTAAATACTCTCATTGAAAGCACCAAAGCGCTTGATAATAACCTTGCGGTTTTGTTTATCGATTTAGATGGTTTTAAGCAGGTAAACGATAGTTTAGGGCATAAGGTCGGCGATATTGTACTTGCAGAAATTGCTAACCGACTTGCCGAATACTGCGAAAAAGATCATCTTGCCAGATGGGGAGGTGATGAATTTGTTGCGGTAACTCCCTACGCAACCGTTCATACCGCAGTGGCCGTTGCCCATGCTATGCGTAGCGGAGTCACAGAGCCTATCATAGCTTTAGAAAACCAAATCACACTAGATGCCACTATCGGCATTGCGATATACCCTGAGCATGGCAATGACACCATGACGCTTATTCAACAAGCTGACTTGACCATGTACGATCAAAAACGCAAACAACGGGGCACTATCGGCGTTTTTAGTGAAGACTTACATGAAAAAATAAAGAGCGAACAGCGACTTTGTGAGCAATTAAGACATGCCATAGATAAAAACGCGTTTACTGTGCACTACCAACCTATTATTTGCGCCGATACACAAAAGCTAACATCGGTTGAAGCGCTACTGCGTTGGAATTGTGATGGCAAAGTAATCTCACCAGCGCGCTTTATTCCCCTAGCTGAGCGCACAGGGTTAATGCCTGAAATAGGCGCATGGGTGTTAAACCATGCCTGTATAGATGCAACCGAATGGCCATTCGAAGATGACATCGCGTTATCTGTGAATGTATCTATTAGTCAGTTGCTTGATGAAACCTTCATTAATACGCTGGATAAGGTGCTAGCGTCTTCCAATATTGCCCCTTCCCGCCTTTACTTGGAAATAACAGAAAGCGTGTTCGCCAACAATGTTAATGCGGTTGCAAACCAAATACATAACGTTAAGGCGCGGGGCGTTAAGATATCAATCGATGACTTTGGTACAGGGTACTCTTCCTTAAGCAGATTGCAGTCAATGCCGTGTGATTTTATAAAAATTGATCGCTCATTTGTACAGAATACCAATGAAGGTAGTGATACTATTATGCGCGCAACCATGCTCATCGCAAACGAGTTTGGTTGTAAGACTATTGCTGAGGGCATTGAAACCTTAGACCAAATGAACCACATCAAGACCCTAGGTGTGGATTATATCCAAGGCTTTCTTTACGCTAAACCAATGCCATTGAGCGACCTTAAAACCTGGTATAACGAAAACAAATAATATTCATGGCTCAACTTTATTTTTATTACTCTGCAATGAACGCAGGAAAATCGACCTCTCTTTTACAATCAGCTTATAACTATCGCGAGAGAGGCATGCACTCTCTGATTTATACCGCTGCCTTTGATGACCGCTATGGCGTAGGAAAAGTAACCTCTAGAATTGGGTTACAAGCCGACGCAAAACTTTATGGCAATGATGACGATCTATATGAAGCCATTAAACAAGATAATGAAGAAAAGCGCTTAGATTGTATTTTCATTGATGAAGCACAGTTTCTAACACAAGTTCAAGTTCGTCAGTTAATAGAAGTGGTAGACGAATTAGATATCCCCGTTCTGGCTTACGGATTACGTACTGACTTTTTGGGTGGCACTTTCGAAGGAAGCCACTACCTTCTGGCTTGGGCTGATAAGTTGTTCGAACTTAAAACGGTTTGCCACTGTGGGCGCAAAGCGAACTTCGTGGTAAGGCTAGATGAAGACGGCAATGCGGTTACCGATGGAGATCAAGTACAAATTGGTGGCAACGATCGCTACGAGTCAATGTGCAGAAAGCATTTTAAAGAGTTGGTCTGGGATAAAAACAAAATTTAATGTTTCTTGAACTTCACTCTTTGAAAGTAAGTATATACTTCAACTAGTACGTTTGAATTACCTCAAAGAGTGTCGCTTTGGATCTAGACCGCTATACAACACTCGTCATTTCATTATCAAAACGCGGATTGGATGAGCAGGATAAACTATCTGCGATAGTGTCGTGCCTTCGACTAAGTATTCCAGCTGCGAACCGAATAAGCTTATGGCGATTTGAAGAAAACAAAACCCGAATCCGGTGCCTTACGTTAAATCAGGATGGCCAAAATTTGCCAACCCATGGTTTATCGCTATCTGAAGAAGATATTCCCAATTATTTTGACGACATATTAAAACAAAGTGTGTTAGTAGCTTCAGATGCCCGCAACCACCCTGCCACCAAGTGTTTCAACGAAAATTACTTTAAGCCAAACGACATTTACTCACTACTGGATTTCACTTTCCACCACCAGTTCAACCCTATTGGTGTTATATGCTGCGAAAAGACACACAGTGCAATCCAATGGTCTCAAAATGATATCGATAACTTAAAGCGTGTGGCGCAAATAACATCTATGTTTTACGACAGTGAGACACCCTAAAACAAGATTAGCCATTAAGCACTTACGGTTTCACCCACCTTCAATTCAAAGGGTAGTATTGTGCTTTTCAATGATTCGCTGAGCAAGGCTTGTGCGGCCATCTCTCCCTTAAGCGCACTTGATTGGCAAACAGTAGTTAAATTAGGGCGCGTTCTGTCTGCTTCTTCAATACCGTCAAAGCCTGTAATTTTTAGCTCTTCAGGTACTTTGATCCCCATCGAAAGCGCTGATTGCAGTAGTTCTAGGGCTATAATGTCACTCATACATAAGACGGTATTAGGCCTAGGGTTACTATTTAACACCTCTTTAGCCGCTTGCTTTGCGAAGCTCCGTTCACTTTCTGGAATGTGCCAAACCCAATCATTTGAAATTGTTGCTTCGCTTTCATCAATTGCTTTCATATAACCGTCTAATCGGCGATGAGAAATAGAAGTTTGAACTTCGATAAGCGGACTGTCATAAATGCGGCAGGTACTTGGAGACTCAATTAATCGCAGCCCTAAAATGGCGACATGATCACCTGGGGAAATGGCATTTTTAGCGATTTGATACGCGGCGTTATAATTATCGATATTAACGGAAGGAAGCCCTTCAATATCGAAATCTACTGTAATAGCAGGTTTACTTTGTTTGGCCAGCTCTTCCGCTAACTTATAATTTCGTGGTGCACCGTAACAAATGAACCCATCAACGAAATCCACCACATCGAGGATACTTTCTGAGTCGCCCGCATAAAGAAGCAGGTGCTTACCTTGCTGCTGCAATATACTTGAAACCCCTTTGATGAAGGTGCTGGCCACAGGGTCACTGACGGTATAAGGAATACTATCAGCCAGTACTAAGGCGACAATATTAGAACGCCCTTTTCTTAATATTTGTGCCGCTTTGTTAGGCCCGGTGTAACCAATGCGATCGCACTCGGCAAGGATATGCTCTCGACGTGCTTTAGAAAGTTGATCGGGCCTATTAAATGCATTTGAAATAGTGGCGGTAGACACACCTAACTGCAGCGCTACATCTTTAAGTGTCAATTTTGTTTTGGTCATTTTTATTTGTACTATTCCCTGCGTTTTTAGCAACAACACTAACAGTAACTATTTGCGCATAAAACACACTTTAAGCTTACCTAGTTGTTTGCTACCCGCTATTTACAGTAAAGATAACCTTAACTATATCACCACTTAAACGATTAATTCACACCTCTTATCGAATACCTATGACTGAAAGGTTTTAAGCGAATGAGGCATGAAGACTATTGTGCTTAGTTACCTTGATAACTATCACTGTTGTGATTACCGTGTTCCAAATATTTTATCGCCTGCATCACCTAATCCAGGCAATATGTAGCCCTTTTCGTCCAGTCGGTGGTCAATAGCTGCAGTGAAAATCTCTACATCAGGATGGGCATCGACCACAGCTTTAATACCTTCTGGCGCGGCTACTAAAAAGAGCCCCATGATTTTCTTACAACCCTTTTGCTTCAGTAGGTCGATGGTGGCAATTAACGTACCGCCAGTCGCAAGCATTGGGTCAACGATTAACGCGGTGCGTTCGTCAATATTTTTTACTACTTTGTCAAAGTAGGCAACAGGCTGCAGTGTGTCTTCGTCGCGATACAAACCAACCACACTAATTTTTGCATTAGGGATTAGTTCTAATACGCCCTCTAGCATGCCCAACCCAGCACGAAGGATAGGGACCACGGTAATCTTCTTACCTTTAATTTGCTTAACTTCAACATCATCACCAGACCAACTTTTTATCACCGCACGCTCTGTGGGTAGTGTTCGAGTTGCCTCGTATGTCAGTAAGTTACCTACTTCTGATGCTAACTCTCGAAAGTCTTTGCTGCTAATTTTGGCATAACGCATTAACCCTAATTTGTGTGCAATCAATGGGTGAGTTATTTCATGAACGGCCATTTTACTTCCTTAAGTATCTGTTTTACACAGTTTAACCGCTCATTCCATTTAGGCAAAATTAACCTAACGTATTTTCTCCTACATTCACGGTGCTACCGTCAGGTAATGTCATCTCTATTCTAATGCTTCCCCCTACCGCCGCTAGGTAAGCCGACGCTCTATGAAGAGGCACATCTTGAATGCGCTTCGACTCAAGTTTACTTACGCCAGAAGCAGTAACGCAAAGCGCCATCGCCACCACTTCTTGTTTTACTCTGTGTTGCTTTCTAATTTCACCTAACGTTAATTCTCTCATTGTTTTGCCGCCGATATATTTTGGGCATAAAAAAACCCAGATAGTTTAACCTTTCTGGGCTTTTGCAAAACGTTCTTACTTTTATGCTATGCCCAGAAGCGAATACTTGCCCCTGAACACTCAGCGTCAGGCGCTATTATTGGGTATAATTGTAAAAGTAATTAAAAGTAACGTTTTGCATAATGAGTTCTCTTTAATAGTTGAAAGGCGCACGTGCGCTGTTCACTTATCCTTAACCATACCATTATTATTGGCAATAACAACGACTTTCCATTTTGGAATTTGTCGACTACCCTATTCACCTTTACCAGAAACTTACACTTTACTTGGCAACTTTCACCTTTAAACTCTCTCTTAAGATTATCTTTAGCTACCTCAAAAATTATAATTATGAAATTACTTGTTCCCTTTTTAGTTGCTACTAGCGTTTTAGCAGGCTGCGCCGGTAAACCAGACCACCGAGATCAAGGTGAAGTGTTTTTCGAAACCAAGATTAACCCTGATGGCACCAAATTATTTGCCTTTAGCATTGGTATGCCGAGCCGAGGTAATCGAGAAAATGGCAGCAGTCAGCGCCCTTCTCGAGGTGGTGAAGGTGGTGGTCGCGGCGGCAGAAGTGGCGGCCAAAATGGTGGCGCAGAAGCTAGGGGCGGTAACGATCGTAATGCCGAACGTATGGAAGCTTTTTACGATACTTTGAGTGAAAAGTTATTTGAAACGCAATATTGCCGTAATGGCTATATCGAAATTGATACTCATGAAACTGAAGGCCGTTATCACCTTCTCGGCGAGTGCCAAGAATCAGCGTCAGAGGAAGATAAACTCAAATTTGCCAATCCTTATTAATTGATAAGTCATCGCTCATACACTTATTAATCGCGGTATGGGCGATCACTTTTCATGTTTTGATAAATATCAAAAGTGCTAACGCATGTTGGATGAAACGTTAATCACAAACTTTTATTACAAGCGACTGTTGCGAGCTTCTGTTTCAAGCACAATAAACGTTAAAACTGCGTACCTATTTCAGCCCCTTTTAGTTTCTCTAAAAAAGCCGCAACCGCTACATCGCCTTCTTCAGGCGCCCAACTTGCAAAGCCCTTGTCGTCCATGACTTCGTAGGGCCCTTGTTTCACTTCCATAAATACCACTGGCTCAAAACAAACCGTGGCATGCCATACGTTAGGCGGGATCTCTACCCCTACACAATCACCTCCGGCGCTTAAGGTTATGCGCCTAGTCAATACAGCATTGTTGTCAAAAAAGAGTAAATCGATACTCCCTTCCACAGCCATAAAAAACTCCCATTTGTGCTCTTGGGTATGGCGATGCGGACGAACATAAGAGTCTGGCTCCATTGCAATGAATAGGCGCTGGACTAAATCTTCATAACTTTTATGAACGTTGTGATTCGCTCTTCGTCTTGGGCTATTTTTCGCACTTTCTTTAAGTGCGTCGCGCTGTTCGTGATTAAAAAGCTGGATATGGTTAAGCATGACACCTTCCTTGTATTGCTTTTTTAACAGGGTTGCCTGTCTTCGACGCCCAAAAGGGCTAAAGGGCTGCACATTTAGATTAACGCGTAGCCCGGTCAACGAGGGCTTCTCGTATTTTGTAGTACCCTTTACGTTAGCATCGACAGTGTTGAAAAAGCAAAAAGACGAGCATATTGCTCGCCTTTGTCATTCGGTCACAGTCTGAGCCTTAGGCTTAGCGTTTTATGTTAGCCTATTAGGTTAGCCGCTGAACTTGCCTAAACCTTCAACCAATAGTGCTTTAATCTCTTGCCCTTGCTCGGTATCAAGGTAAGCTTTTGCACTATTCACAATTTGCATAATCTGCTCTGGTTCTAGGCCTAGCGCTTCAAATTGCTTGTTCAATTCATTAACTGATTTAAAGCTATCGCTATAACTTGCGGCTTTATCAAGAATACTGCTTAAACCGCCTTCAGAAGTGACGTTGCTAATATCAGGCACTGAGCCCAATAGAGAATCAAGCCCTGGCAACGCGTTACTAAGCTCACTGAACTGGCTAGCTGAAATATTATCTTTTGCGTAGTTGAAGATAGATGCTAAGCCACCTGTCGCTTGAGATTCAGTAATGCCTACCGCGTCACTGACTGAGCGTGTCATGTCAGAAATATTGGGTACGGCTTCAACTTCTTCGGTCATACCAAACAAGCCTTTAAGGGAATCCAACCATCCTTCGGCATGGCTTTGAGGAGCAACGGTAAGTCCTGATACTAAAACTAGAGCGTAAATTTTTTTCATATTTATTTTTTATTGTGAGCAGGGTGCAAAGGGCGCTGCCGACAATCCATCCTTAGTGATTTTAAGAGCCACAATTCTATGCGTATTTGAAATTATCGCAATTAGGCAAAAGGATAAAACTACGCCCTAGCACTTATTCTTACAGGGCTGAGCTGTTATATCAGAGATGTGTGAATACCTTCAGGGCCTACTACGAAGTGAATCAAGTTTCTCGGGCATAAGTACAAAGGCCCTAGCAAGCCCCATCCCATAACCCGGCCCTTCGTTGTCTAATTCAGAGGCTGGCAAATAAAATTGCTGTGTTGCATCTGAGCGATATAAGGCTGAATCTACAATGTGCCATTGTCCATCATGCCACACTTCAGTCCAAGCGTGCCCAAACGCATTGACATGGTCAGTTTGCTCAAAAATGACAGTACCAATAATGACTCTTGCAGATAGACCTAAAGAGCGAGCCAATGCCGCTGTCAGTACCGCATATTCTGTGCAATCACCGCTGCGTTGGCTGGCAACCACCGAAGCAATGTTAAAACCGTGAATATAGTTTGGGTCAACAATATAGCCATCAACAAAGGCTGCAAGATGCTCTAACTTAAAAGGCACATCGGCATAAGCTTGTTGATAGCTAGCAACGAACGCTTTCGTACTGGGCTCGCTTAAATCCACAACAAAACTATCTGCGCTATGCTTTTGCGCGCGCTACTTCTTCACGTTTTTTTTCATTCTTATACTTTGTGCTTCACGCTTTTCATTTCGTTTTTCTTTTCTAGCTTTTTTATCTGGCGTAAGCGAGCCATCTTTGAACCGTTGCTTGCGCTTGGCGTTATCAGCCGCTTTCTTTGCTGCCGCTTCTGCTATTTCACGTTTTTCTGCTTCAATCATTTCAGGGGTTTCTAGGGTTATTCTACCTAATTTACCTGATTGCAGTTCGTTCAATAATACTTCACATATTTTGTGAAGATTTACGCGCCCACCAGTCATTATCGCGCCCCGCTTTTTCGCTGCGGCTTCTAGAAACTCAATTTCAGTATCGGGAATGTCTTCTAATTTGTAATTCGTTTTTAGCACTTCAGGATACGCTTTAATTAGGTAATCCGCTGCGTAAAACCCTACATCATCATATTCCATGGCGGTGTTCTTAACAGCACCCGAAGAGGCTAAACGATAAATAGAATTAGGGTTTTCTAGCTTTGGCCATAACACCCCTGGGGTATCGAAAAGCACAATGCCATCACCTAAATTAATACGTTGCTGGCTTTTCGTCACCGCTGGCTCGTTACCCGTTTTAGCAATAATACGGTCGGCCAAAATATTTATAAGGGTAGACTTCCCTACGTTTGGAATTCCCGTGATCATGGCTTTAATCGCTTTATGCTGCACGTCTTTGTGCGCACAAATGGTTTTAATCAGCCCCATCACTTGTTTACTACTAGCAGGGTTATCGCTAGAGGTAGTAAGGGTTTTAACCCCACGTTCAGATTCCAAGTATGCTTGCCACTGCGCCGTTATTTCCGGGTCGGCCAAGTCGTACTTATTGAGAATTTTTATGCACGGCTTATCGCCTCGTAATTTTGCAATCTCTGGGTTTTCGCTTGAAAACGGGATGCGTGCATCAAGCACCTCAATCAGTACATCTACCTGACTAAGCGATTCCTTAATCTCTTTAAGGGCTTTGTGCATGTGCCCAGGAAACCATTGTAAGGCCACTGTTATTATCCTTTTCGGGTGTGATACCAAGCTATTAGTACTTTGCTAATGTCTAGGTTGTTATCAAGCTAATGAGGAACCAGCGAATAACGCTAAGCCGCATTAATCTTTCAATAATGAGTTTACTGCGTATTGTCGCAGTGGGGTGAATATATGTTTGATTAACCTTAGCAAAAGGCTAACGGGACAACTCATAAACACACATATTCACGGCACTGGCCAAGTTAAGTGAATCTATCTTACCACTGCCGGCTATGGTGTACGCCTCGGCATTAAACTGAGAAAGCGCCGATTTAGGCACGCCGCGGGCCTCATTACCAAATAAGTAGCAGTCGAAATCTGAAAACGACGATGCGGTAACGGCTTCACCTGCCATATCTAAATAGGCAAACCGGCTAAAGCGGGATTGTAATGCGTTTAGGCTCACGTCTAATTCAATAGGCACGTGAAAGATTGCCCCCATACTTGAACGCACCACTTTAGAATTAAAAGGGTCTACACTGTTGGGGCTTAGTAATAAGGTGAAATTATCGAACCAGGCTAATGTTCTTATTATGGTGCCTAAATTTCCTGGGTCTTGAACTTCGTGCAGATACACATAGCGCTGCTTACCTGTATGTTTAAGCTCTTGTTTAGAACCTTTGTTCGACGCATTCTCTAGAGTATTGGCTGCGCTAGCTGTAGGGCTAGGCAGTGGCACACAGGCAATAATACCTTGCGGCGTTTTAGTATCACTTAGCTGTGACATTTGCTTTTGGGTGACGTTTACAACCGTAAAACCCGAATCAAGTGCCCTCGCCTTTTGTTCAAAGTCATCGGTGATGTAAAGCGTGATAGATTCTGCACTTGGCTTTTCACTAGTATGAGCATTTATCGTCTTAGCAAGCTCCAATACCAAATGCTCGCCTTCCACTAAATAAAAGCCGAATTGGCTACGGTATTTTTTCTGATGCAGCTTTTTAACATCATCCAGTTTCAACATTCTATTTCTTCCGTTTTAGGAGACGAAGCGCACAGGTGCATTGTTGTTTATTAATCGGGCACGCTATTCGTGTTCAAGCAAGGCGAGTTTATCTGGCACACCATTCCATACATCGGCGTCTTCAGGCGGCGCTTTAAGCTCGATGATGTTAGGCCATTTCGCGGCAAGCGCTTCGTTGATGGCCAAATACGGTTTTTGCGCATCAGTGAGGTGCGTGTCTTGAACAATGGCGTCGGCAGGACATTCAGGTACACATAGCGCACAATCGATACATATAGCAGGATCTATGGCTAAAAAATTAGGTCCTTCAAAGAATGCATCTACTGGGCATACTGCAACACAGTCTGTGTACTTACAGTTTATGCAATTGTCTGTCACTACAAAGGTCATTTGCACCTACATGCTTGGGTTATTATTTCAGGGTGCCAAGTTTAAATTAGCCTGTGTAAAACTCAAATTTCTTTTTACTCTATTATTCTAGGGTAAATAAGCTAATTAACCCACTGCTTACCCGTGATTGCAGCTAGTATTAGTCTTGTTGCTGATTTACCATACGCGCGCCCTGACGGAGAGGCCGTCCGGCAAAGCCAAGAGTACCTATTATTATGTTACGTTTAACCGATATTAAATTACCGCTAGATCACGATGAAGTTGCGATAGAAAACGCAATTTTACATAAGCTTCAAATCACCAAATCGATGCTTCTTGAAACCACGGTATTTAAACGAGGTTACGATGCGCGTAACAATAGAGACATCCAGCTTATTTACACCCTTGATGTAGCGGTAGAAAACGAAGCTGCGCTGCTCGAAAAATTCGCCAAAGATACCAGCGTGCGATTAACCCCTGACATGCGTTATAAGTTTGTTGCCACTGCACCGAGTGATATTACAGACCGTCCAGTGGTGGTTGGTCTTGGGCCTTGCGGTCTATTCGCTGCGCTGATTTTGGCACAAATGGGTTTTAAACCCATTGTACTTGAGCGAGGCAAAGCTGTTCGGGAACGCACCAAAGACACCTTTGGTTTTTGGCGTAAACAACCCTTAAACCCAGAGTCGAATGTACAATTTGGCGAAGGCGGCGCGGGCACTTTTTCTGACGGCAAGCTATATAGTCAGGTAAAAGATCGCAAGCATTATGGCCGTAAGGTACTGAATGAATTTGTTGCTGCTGGCGCCCCTGAAGAAATCATGTATGTGAGTAAGCCGCATATTGGTACGTTTAAACTGGTGAGCATGGTAGAGAAAATGCGCGAGCAGATCATTTCTCTTGGCGGTGAAATTCGCTTCAGTACTAGGGTAGAACGTTTGGATTTAGACAGCCCTGGTGCTGATACAAACAGCTCTGGTGCAGATGAACACTCAAAAAGCCATAAAATTAAAGGGCTTTTCTTATCTGACGGTAGCTACCTCCCCTGCACCAAAGTGATTATGGCAATAGGCCATAGCGCGCGCGATACATTTCAATCACTTTATGACCAAGGTGTGTACATAGAAGCTAAGCCCTTCTCAATTGGTTTTAGAATTGAACACGAACAAAGCATGATCGACAGCTGTCGATTTGGCGATAACGCTGGAAACCCTATTTTGGGCGCAGCCGATTACAAACTTGTGCACCACTGTAGAAATGGCCGTACTGTATACAGCTTTTGTATGTGTCCAGGTGGAACTGTTGTGGCTGCAACATCTGAACCAGGCCGCGTAGTCACCAATGGCATGAGCCAATATTCTCGTCACGAACGAAATGCCAACAGCGCTATTGTGGTAGGTATTACCCCTGAAAAAGATTACCCAGAACACCCGTTGGCGGGCATAGATCTTCAGCGTAAACTGGAGGAATTGGCTTATAAAGTTGGCGGCGAAAACTACCACGCACCAGCGCAGCTTATTGGCGACTTTTTAGCTGGCAAACCAAGCGAAGAAGTGGGTGACGTAAAGCCTTCTTATACACCAGGTATTACCCTGACAGATTTAAGTAAAGTCGTTCCTGATTTTGTTATCGAATCTATCCGCGAAGCCATTCCCGCATTTAATCGTCAAATCAAAGGCTTTGCTAAGGCTGATGGTATGCTAACCGGCGTTGAAACCCGTACTTCATCACCAGTATGTATCAAACGTGATAAACACTACGAGAGCGTGAATATTGAGGGTTTGTACCCGGCAGGCGAAGGGGCAGGCTATGCAGGAGGCATCTGGTCTGCAGGTATTGATGGCATTCGCGTAGCAGAAGCGGTAGCACTGGCTTTAGTGCCCTCTAGCACTCATTCCTAGCGCGGAGTAATTCTACAAGTAGGCAGAATACGGTCAGTGTTATTGCTGACCGTTAGAGAGTCATTTAAGCAAGCCAAATAAACGCCATTTCTTTCGATGCTGCGCCAGCGGAACCCTTACTACCCGCTCGTCAGTATCACAAGGCTCGACTTTGGCATCCACTTGAACATTGGTGAGTTCAAGCGCTAATTGCTGAGCATACGCTTCATCAACACCACTTACTAAGGTAAAGCGCTCAAGTGAGCTAATGGCTTTCGCCATTTGAATCACCTTCGACAGCGGTAAATCAACCAGCGTACGTAGCACTTTTAGTGCAGATACGGTATCAATATTATTTCCACTCACAATGACTTTATACATAGTTGGCTCTATTCGTCTTCAGTTTCAGATTCTTGCATTTTCATACTGCTTGAGCTGCTAGAGCTGCCACCGATGCCTCCGCCTGCGGCAAAGCCTCCCATACCAGCTAGGCCTATGCCTGCTGCACCTAACCCAATTTCACCTATCGTTGCTGCGCCCGCCAAGGCAATAGGAACGGTTGCCAATCCAGCGGTAGATACAATAGCAATACCTAGCCCTACCATAGCAATACCCACGCCGATTTGCTCCCATTCGTAGCCACCAGCCACTTCATTTAATTCTAATTCAGTGAGTTGTTTCATATGCTTGCTTTCCTTTTTAAGTATTCAATTAATTCGCTAGTGTTGTCTAGCAAGGAAAGCTTACTAACAGTTAATAAAGTAAAATACTGATCTTCGGCTTAGTTATCGAGCAGATTTAACCATTAATAATAAAAAAGGGCCGTCAGGCCCTTTTAATTATTCAAAGTTAATTTAGGAATTAGGCAATCAGTTGTCACCCAACTGCTCTGCCGTCGCACGCACATTATTCGCATTTTCAACGAACTGAGCCGCTAGTGTCGTATCTTCAAAAAGATAGTTGAAGTCAATATAATCACCCTCTCCTTCATCAGAAACGAATACCGAGAATCCAGTAGTACTCAAAGAGAGATACAATCTACCGTCAATATCTATGCTCCCATCATCATTCAACGCATAGGCGAAACTATTGTCTACTTCTGAGTAAGTGCTGTCGGTATAGATGACCACATTGGTGCCATCAAACTGTAAATAAGTGGCAGACCATTCACCGTTTTGTGATGCGTCTACCAACACTAGACTCTTATCTTTTAACGAATCAAACGAAGCAACTGAAGTTCCGTCTCTTAACACCGTTTCATAATCATCAGCCTCTTGCTGAGTTTCAAAAAACGGAACTGGCGCACCTAGATAAGCGCCAATCGCAACGCCGTCAGACGCTAGCAAGAATGCTTGAAGTGCATTCGGCGCCGTAACATCTTCTGCCTGTAGAAGAATACTGTTATCTGCTGCAACTAGGTAACTTCCACTTTCACGGCCTTGCGGTAATCCTTCGAAGGTTTGCGTATACGTATCGTCGGCTTCTAGGCTCAATGCTATTGATGCGTCTTCTACCGTATACAACCCGTTTTGCTCAACACCATAGATTGTTGTACCTATGAAATCTGAGGGTACTACTAAGTTCACAAATGCTTGAGGGGGTAGCGCTGGTAAGTGCGGGTGTTCAGGCAGTGTTACGGTTACAGGACGGTTCGCCTGCTTAGACACGCGGCGGTTATCTTGAGTAAAGTAATCAACGATGCCATCGAATCCGCTGCTGCCATCTTGTTGATTGAAATCAAATTTGTGCAGATTTGTAATATGATAGGCATCGCCAACCTGAGCAAATACCGACCATGTTCGACTGTTGTATAAGTAACAATCCGCAGATTCGTTGAAACAACCAGGCCAACTATAGTCAGTAAAGCGGTAGCGATTTATTTGTAGTTCCCCATTCGCTTCCACTGACCAATTACCATACATCACCAAAATTTCTTCTGTTGAAATTTTGCCGTCACCGTTGTAATCACCGACTTCAATGGTATAGGCCTTTCCATTCGGCCAAAGCTCCCACCAAAATTCATTAAGGCTGTCTCCATCAAAGGCGTAAGTATAGATACCGGGTACAGATGCCACGTCGAACTTATCTTCATCGGTTATCGCGCCTCCAGCATCTACTTTATATGAATCGCGTTGTCCGTCTGACGAGATTCCGCTAACCGCATAAAGATTATTGTCGCTTGAGTCGGTTAGCTGCACATAAGACAGTGTTGTTCCGTCATCAAATGTAATGACAAGTTCGTTGATATCAGGTTTTAACCCGTAAGGTTGCTTCACCCATGTAAAATCATTATCGACAACACGGGTATTACCCGTCCCGTCTTCGTTAAATTCAAACGTGTCTGAAGACCAATTGAAGGTAAATAAGTTATTGTTATCAGGTTCAAAAAAAGAAGAAGTCACGGGTAGTGATAACGCCTTATTGTCGGCACTATCAATGGTAATTTCTGTGGCGTTATTTAAGGTAATTGCCGTAACTTGCGAAGGATCATCGATAATATTGTGAATGTCTTCCAATTCACCATTGGGGTAATACTTTGAGTAAAGCGACGTCACTTCAAACGTTACTACTCCATCTTGCTCACTTAGCGGTAAAAAAGTGATTTCATGGTAATCATATCCTACTTCAACTTCCTGAATAACCCCGTTAACGTCGACAAATTCACTTTGCGAGAACCGATAAACGCCCTCATCAAATTCCAACGTCATCTCACTGTTATCGCTAAATCGTTCAGCTTCAAACGTGCCTAAATAGTTGCTATAAGTCGCCGTCGTATCACTGGTTAACGTAAGCTTTTTGCCAGGATAACTAATTAAAGGATTGTAGTAATCAAGCAAAAAGTAGGTGGTAACCGATGAGTCTAAATCACTATCTACTAGCTCTGGGTCTGCAATAATTTCTTCGTAAGCTGACGCATAAGCCTCGGTATCTTCAATGGTTTCAATATAGGCTGTGGAAGCTTCGGGATTTTGGGCTAGTGCTAGCGTATCAACTATACCGTCAGGAAGGGCTAGGCTGGCATCATCGCCCGCTTTATCTATTGCCACCTTAATCGCGGTGGCTAGCGCAAATTTCTCTTGTTGTGAAACTCGAAGATTCAGTGCCGCTAGTGTTTCGTCATCAACGATGGGGGCGCCCAGATTTTCTCGCTGCATTAAACCGGCGTTTGCAGTGGTAACGTTGGTCACATTCACGCCGAAAAAATCATCTTTCGTTACCTCGCCATCACCAGTAGAAGCCTCATTGAGTGCTTCAACCGACCCCAGCACTGACATAAGTTTAGCTTGCGTTTGCGATCCTACACCACTGGCTACAATCGACACCATTTTATCAGTCGCATCGTCATCCACACTCAGTGTGGCGGTATAACTTCCATCACTACCGGCTGTCACTTCCTGTTGCTCATCACCCACGTTAATAACAACGTTTGCATCAATAATAGGGGAATCAGTCACTAGCCCTACTAACGTCAATTCTACGTTTTTCTGGAGTACATTTACGTTAACCGTTTCGGTCGTCGTCTCACCTTCATCATCTTCTACGGTAAGGGCAAAGGATAAAGTTTCATCGCCCTCTACTGATGGTGCAACAAAGGAAAGCGTTGCGGTAGTCGCCCCGCTTAGCTCAACCTCGGTACCGCCCGTTTGAACCCACAAATAGCTGGCAATTTCACCGTCGTCTTCAGCTACCGCATCAATAGAGTGAGCCTCTTTCTCTTCTACTTCTTGTGCTGATATTGAAATTGTCGGCGATGCGTTGATGTGAGTAACTGTGACAGACACACTATCTGTGGCAGTCGCCCCAGCATCATCAGTAACAGTCAGTTCGAACGTAAGTGTTTCGGAAGGTTTCACATCTGGGGCGGTAAATTCAGCAGAAGCTTGGTCGGCATTGGTTAACGTCACCGCTACGCCTTCGGTTTGCACCCAACTATAGGATGCAATTGTACCGTCATCATCAATACCACTACCGGATAGTGTAACCTGCGTATTCTCATCAACGGTTGCATCCTCACCGGCTTGAGCGACGGGGACAACATTAACGACCTCTTCATTAACCGCCTCTTCTTCATTTACAATAACATTTTCTTTATCATCGTCGTTACAACCTGACAAGGCTAGTACCAGTGATGCAGCAATAATGCTTTTCTTATAATTTGCTCTGATGAACATGAAACACTTCCTTATACTTTTTATTGGTTAAACATTAAACTAAAAAAGCATAAACCTAATCGCCCGCCCCTTTCCTTCCTTAAATCGCGCAACTTGTTCATCACACAGGTGAAAATTGCTATCGCAAAGCGCTGCAAAACCAAAAACATAAAAAGAATAGTAAAAACGAAAAAATTAAATTTTATTTTGGAAAATACCTGCGCATTTTCTTTCTACCGCGATAAGTGGAATAAAAACACAATACCGTCATAGCCAATTTCAAGTAGGTTAAAGGCAATGAAGGTAAGTGAGGCAGAACGAAAAATACGGTTCATGGTGAAATTTGAACAACAGCTTAGCTGTGAAATAGATAGAAGAGCGCTGAGTCACGACATGTGTGATATACGGGTAAGTAATATGGCCAACGCCCTAAATATGGATGTGTCGACCCTTAGGCGATTATGCCAGAAGCATTACGGGAAATCGCCTAAAGCTTGTATAGATACAATGCGTATTGCAGAGGCGAGGAAATTACTTTTAGTGGGTGAAAGACCTTCCACTATTGCCGATAAGCTAGGCTTCTATGAACACAAAACCTTCTCTACCTTGTTCAAAAAATACGAAGGTGTGAGTCCCGCAATTTATACCCAAACCGATAGTACGAAGGCCTTCGCGGCAAGCCGTTAATAGGTTGTCGCTACGCCTTCGCACGGCCTAATATCACAGACTGATAACACAGATTAATAACACGTGATTATTCTTAGGTGTTTTTAGATGTTATTAATGCGGATTAACTACCGTAAATCGCTCATCGGACACAGCCCAATAACCTGAGTCACTTATAATAAGTATTTTATAGGCATTTCCTTGACCATTAAATTGCGCTGGATCTAGCCCATACTCTCCCGAGTTGGGTGTCCTACTTGTCACTAAGTACCAACGTCGTTTCATCACAGTAGTGATCTGCGCATTGCGTCCGTTGCCAATATTAATAGGGTTGTCGTGAAGTACATATATCCCTACGGCATCGCCTTTTAACGCGGCATTGTCCCATTCAATAGTATTACGCTCGCCCACATTATAAACCTCAGACGCTTCAGGTTTACTGACAGCATCAACGAGTAAACGGGGATTGATGGTATGGGTAATGCCGTTATCTATCGCAGTGCCATTTAGTACACCAAACGAGCCATCGCTCAGTGACCAATAGCCTTGATCGGATACCATCATTACCTTAAAGCCCTGCCCGCCATTTGCCATAAGAAAGAAAGGATCTATCTCTACTTCGCCCGTGTTAGGTACTTGCTTAGCAAACATCTGCCAGCGCAAGCCTTGTATGTTTTCAAATGAATCAAACGCTTTGGCTTCAAAATTTAGCTTATGATTGATATACAAAGAAATGCTTTCGCCTTTAAGGGCATCTTTATTCCACTTAAAAGTAAAAGGCGTGCCCATTTTAAGGCTGTCCCCGTGGGTTGGCGCGGTTACCCCTACAACTCTTCGATTACTTACTAAGCGATTTTGCCCCTCTAACACCATCATATGAAGGGTCTTAAAATCAGGTGCGATTAATACCTCAGGGGGCAAAATACTGGCAAGCGTATCGCCATACTCTTTGCTGATGGGAAGCGAGCTCGATGTTGCTAACACTTCCTCTGCTTTTTGCTTCTCCCCTTTAACCGCATACGCCGAAGCCAGAGCTAAGTGTCTTTCGATATCATCGTTTTGAGTATGTGTGAGCCCATACTCAATCGCGAAATCAGTAAATCCTGCACGTAAAGCAGTATGGATAATATAGGCGGTATGCTCACCCAAGGTATCTTTCGCGGCCAATGCTTGAATATCAGTTTGCTTCACCGCAGATCCCAAACCTATTTCACTATTCAATGCCACCAGCGAGGAGAAAAAAAAGAAAGACGCCGTTAAATTTTCGTTGGACGCGCCGTCACTATTTTTCGGCGCTTTTATTTCCGCTGCCTTAATAACCGATAGCGCGCGTGTGAAATCATTAACAAGGTATAAGGCTATTGCTTGTTTTAACTTTAACCGAGCACAATGGCTTTGTTGTTCACACAAGGCTACCGCAGATTCTATAAAAGACACACTCTGAGCATACATTTTGCCGTAGGCATAATAGTTGTGTTGCTGCTCATAAACTTTTATCAGTTGATTTTCAAACAAGGGCGTTAGTGCAAGGTAAATACTTTGCTGCTTACTAAGTAAAAACTCTACCACAAGTGGGTCGTCTATTAGCGCCGCGGTTTCCAGTAAATACCCATATAATTGTGCGAGCTCTGGATTGGTTGCATTGTAGGCTTGCTCACCTAATGCCAGTGATGATTTCATTCGTGCTGCTGCGCTATCCATATCGCCGTGTTTAGCTAACGCTAATGATTTCATACCTTCAAACCATGCTTTTTGGTGGGTAGGCGTATCTGACGGCAAGGGCTCCTCAACCCTGGTAAGTAACGTAGCAGGCTCGTGTTTAAGCAAAATTTCCCATTGGAATTTTTGCAGCCTAAACTTATCTTCCGGCAACATTTGCTTGTCGAATCGGTTTAGAAGACTCGCTAAAGTATCTAATACTTGTGCGCTTTGCGTAACGGCATAATGAAGCTGAGCGTTAAGGAATTCGCTTTCAAAGGTATTTGGGAAGTCGTTATTATGTTTTGTAAGCCAGTGGGTTGCGCTGTTCAAATCACCGCGGTAATAGGCTATTTTTGCCTGCATCAATGCACCACTCGTGTCTTGCGCATCCAGTCGCTCAATAACGTACTTTGCCTTTTCTACATACCCTAAGTTCAATAACGTTTGAGATAAGGTGGCCACAATCGATGCACGGGTTTCGCTATCGCTCAGCGATGTCGAAAACGCGATATCAACACCATGGTTAATAAAATCAGCGGCACTTAATGCCCCGCCGCCTTCTGATTGTGGTGAGTGCGCCAAAAATAACTCGTCGTAAAAAGAAAGTGTCTGCTGTGTTTTCTTAGATTCTTGTAGTAACGACTTATTTTGCATAAATAGTGCAGCAGCCCCTAACGCTAGTACACAAGGGATGATTACGGCTGATAACGCAGTTGCGGGCGAACGTTGAAACCATTTTTTGTAGTAATATGGCTTGCTGCTTTTAAACCACTTAAGTGGCCGATTGGCGAATAAGCATTCCAGTGCATCGCTAAATTGCTCGGCACTTTGAAAACGATCCTTTGGTTCACTGGATGTCGCTTTTTGAATGACCGCCTCAAATTCAGCATTGGTTGTATGGTGCTGAAACATAAACGCCATCACTTTACCTAGCGCATAGATGTCATCGGTCACCTTAGCTTGATTGCCGCTTTGTTGTTGCGGGCTGGCGAAATCGTTACTAACTGCAGTTAGCTGTTGGTTATCTGGATGGCTTAACGAGTGAGAAATACCAAAGTCGAGTAACTTTGGTTGGTTGTGTTCATCCACAATAATATTCGACGGTTTAATATCAGCGTGAATAATACCGCTTTGATGCGCTTCAAATAGGGCACTACACAGCTTAATTAAAATTGAAAGGTAGGCATTCGTGGCGTGCGACAGGTTCTGTTTATTTGAAATTGGCGCTTCAGACAAAAGCGCGCCATCAATGTATTCCATTACCAAATAAGGAATGTTCTCTTCGGTAACATCAATGGTATAAATTTTAGCGATGTTAGGGTGATTTAAATTGGCTAAATGCTGTGCTTCTCTTTGTATAAAGTTATCGCCCGCTAAATCGGCAATCGATGAGTAAACGAATTTAATCGCCACTTTTTGCTCAATTAACCCATCATTTCGCTGACCTAAATACACCGCTCCCATTCCGCCCTGGCCAAGCTTGTGCTTCAGCAGATAAGGGCCAACTTGTTTACCTTCTAGGGATTTCGCGTGATTATCATCACACAGTAAATCGGCTTGAGCACCCACTAACTGTGTGAAGCCACTTCGTTGTTGATTCGCATAATGGGCATCGATCAATGCCAAGGTTTCAGCGAATATTGGGGCTTCTTTTGGACATAACTGCGATAAATTTTCGCGCATTTTAGCTTCATCCAACCCAATAAGGTGCTGAAAAAAGAGTAAAGCATTTTCAAACTTCATGAATAGCTCTTTTGATTTAACTGAACAACATTATGGCGGGGTGAACTAAGCGGCTTCGCACTGAACCCGAAGGTAGGCTTTCGCCGCCGACAATTCGTTGTAAACCGTAGATTCGCTTAAACTGAGCTGCGAGGTTATTTCGCCTACATTTTGCCCTAGATAATAGTGAAGAAGCGCTATTTGGTAACAACGCTTAGATACATTTTCGAGTGAAGATAACGCATTGTCGAAACTAAGATATAAACCTGAGTCAATAGAAGCGTCGGTTATCTGTACCACGTCATCAAAATCGTTAGTGCGTTTTTTCGCAGAGCGCTTTTTAATTTCATCTTGCAACATCCAGCGCACAAACACCGCGAGCGAAGCATAAAACTGCTGCCTGTTTTCAAAAATTTCATCCGGCGCAGTCAGTTTAATAATGACATCGTGAAGGAGTGAGGTGGTATTAGGAAGCTTGTCGAGCAGGCTTAGCGTATTGTCAGACTCCGCTTTTTTGCTGATCTGCTTTTTCACCATGCCTTTCAAATGATAGTAAACAATACTACGAAGCTGATTGGCACTTTTTAAATCGTTATTAATTACCCAAGCGTTTAACACTTCGGTAAATTCGCCGCTTGTATCCCTCAAATGAACATCTTCCATACTGCTGCCTAGCGCATTGGCTAATCACTTTAATTACCAACATAGAAATAATATGGCGATTAGTCAACGCTTAAATGCACTTTATCTTAAGTAATAATTCAAAAAACCTAAACTCAACTGAAGTATAATCATTTATTATTACTAACAATCACTTACACTCATCAATTAGGATACTTAATATAGATTCCCCCCTCGTAAAGGCTTGAGATAGCGAACTTTTAAAAATAATTCGACTAAGAAAATCGGCGGTATGGAGGCCTTTAAGCATTTCGACTTTTGCGTGTATAAGCGAACGCCAATACCCTTCATTATTTAAAAAAACTTGCTTCTTAGCGTCACTAAAAACAAACTCCCCACAATAGCATTAACAATAAAGAGGCAGTGATGGCTTTCGAATTAAAAATTGAAAACAAGGTAGCACTTATTACCTTTGATGACGGGAAAGTAAACGCAGTAGGCTTTGCCCTTATTGATGCGTTGAATAACGCATTAGATGAGGCTGAACAAAAAGCAGATGCCGTGGTGATGTATGGCGGTGCCGATAAGTTTTGCGGTGGCTTCGACCTTTCCGTGATGAAAGCTGAAGATAAAACCGAACAAGTAAAATTAGTGCAAGCAGGGGCCGACTTGATTGTAAGGCTTTACAGCTATCCTAAACCCCTTATTGTTGCCGCTGAAGGCCATAGTATCGCATTAGGGGCAATATTCTTGATGGCCGCTGACTTGCGTATAGGTAAAGATGGTGACACTAAATATGGTTTAACAGAAACCGCTATCGGCATGGTTTTACCTGCGTTTGGTATGGAACTGGCGAAGTCACGTTTAGCCCCTACTTCTTTAACCGAAGCGTTGCTCTTTTCGCGTGTATATCAAGGGAAGGAAGCAGTAAAAGTGGGCTATTTGGATGCAGCAGTACCTCAAGAGCAAGTACTTGCTACCGCAATGGGCTATGCTGAAAAACTTAAAATGTTGCCTGCGAAAGCGTTTGCTGAATCGAAGCTACAACTTCGCAAAGAAACGCTATCTAAAATGCGAGGCTAAACAAAAAACTAAAATGGCACCGAAAAGGTGCCATTTGCTGCTCGCGCAGTTCCACTATTTTCACCACTTAACGAAGCGCGCTTCATTGCGTAGCCGTTGGGCAATTTAACTAATGCACTGCACCTGAGGTTTCTTCAATTTTCGCTTGAAGTTCTCCTCGCAAACCCAACTCGAAGCCAAGTTCTGCAACCACAAACAACGGACCAATAGCCAAGCCCATAATATCGTCTACGAAGGCAGGCTTTTTACCTTCAAAATGATGCCCAACAAATTGTAAAATCCAACCGCCAACAAAAATACCGATTGAAGCAGATAGCCATAACCATGTTGCGCTTTGTGCTAAAGGCTGTGCGATGTAAAGCAAAGCCCCAGTTAACACCACCATAGTTAGGCCAAGTTTCACATCTAACTTTAGGTAAAATACATTACCTATTACCCACACGAACAACGCGGGGCTTAGCAATAATGGCCCTACAATTGGCGCAGTAACTTCAAAAGCCGGGCGGCTTAACAAGCTTAAAAATGCAAAAACGATAAGGGGAATACCAATGTAATGGGTAAAGATATTACGCTGATCTCTATGGTATTTAGCGTACTCACTTAGATGCTGCTCAAGCGTTTTCATTTAGCTACCTATAAACTTTTTCTTATACTGAGGAGAGATTATCGAGAAATAGCACTTCACACTGTCGTAAAGCCGACAGTTAGGTCAAATGGATAGCAAACTAGAAGAGAACGTGGGTAGGCGCGTGAAAGTAATGACACTTACTGAGTCTTGCGTGTCTTGTTGAGAAGTTTAGAAATAGTGCATGGCAAAGTCGACAAAAGTAGGGCGAAGCTCCTAAAAAAGGTTTAATCGCAAAAGCCACTAAAAATTGCCTTATCGCGCAATATAACTTACCTTTTCGAAGACAAAGATAAAACTAAAAATCATTGAGTTATCAATTCTACAAGGATGTTTCATGCGCAAGGCCGTTCGCTTTAGGGTACTTTACTTATTATTTGCCGTTGCTACCTACGTTTTAGGCTTTACCTTATTACCTGAAACCATTAGCTCTTCATTCGACCAGATACTTTCTGCTGGCTTCCTGATTGCCTACTTTGTAATACTGCCCGCTGTTTTTTGGTTTTGCGTAATTAAAATTGGAGAGCAGAAAAAATGGAAGATCATTATTCCGTTCAGTATTGCCAGCGTGGTGGCCCGTTATTCTATGCCCGCCTCTCTTGCTAATTACTTTGAATTTTTAAGCCTGGTACGCTACCCCATTATCGCCATACTGCTTATTATTGAGTTTGTGGTTATTTATCACGTGGTTTCTATGCTTTGGAAATCAAGAAAGCTAAAAGGTGACCCTCGAATTAACGCCTTAATTGACAATATTGATGCAGACGATAAGAAAAGAGAAATAACCTTAATTATGGCTAGTGAACCAGCAAGTTGGTATTACGCTATTCCTAAATTCACAAGAAACCATACTGCTACTTTGGCTAACTTATCCTTACTTAGCGCCAAACGATGGCACTTCGCATTAGTACTGTTAGGTTTAGTTGCGATTACGTGGGTGTCTTATTCTTTGTTAATTTTATGGAGTGAAATTGCTGCCATTATTGTCGCGTCGGTCATTTTCTACGGCATTATCAGTGTGACGGCGAGTCATCGAATTAGCAGGCGCTTTTCTGTTTATTGTCACAACAAGCACCTTATTGTAAATGCCACTTTTTTCAATCTACTTTTTATTCCTTTATCTCACCTTCAAACCTGTGAAGCAGGCGAGTGGGAGTGCGACAAAGAGCAATTAAAAATAGGTCGCGGTATGGCGAATATTAAGCTTACGTTTTCAACCCCCGTTTATTGGTTCACGCTGATGGGTACCTTTTGTGAACGCCCTACCGAAGTCTATTTATGTGTGGATACACCACATGAACTCGTGAATTCTCTAAATACTGGTTACTTAACAACTGGGGGGTTAAGCGCTGGAACAACTAATGACAATATTGATAAATCAGCGTGTGCTTAACGAACACAATACAATGTAGTCAGTAAATCAAGATGCTAATGCGAAGGTGTTTTGAAGCGGCAGTTATTTACAGAGAAGGTATTATAAAAAAGCTGTTTTATAAAAAAACTTTGGCGCGTTTTAAGGCGAAAGGATTTAAGAAGACTTTTAGTGTGGTTAGTTGCTTAATTAATGCGATATATAGTGGGTAAATAAAACACCGCCTTAGCTTGAATAAGCTGAGGCGGTGTTAAGTATTACGCTGCTTTTCTACAGTGCTTTTTTACCGTATAAAACGCTATTACAGAGACGTTTTTAATTCTATACGTGCAGTGGCACCGTCACCAATAGTCACGTTGTTAATACCGCCACCCACAAGGTAATTAGTATCAAATACGTTTTCTACATTTAGCCTTACATCAACTTGTTTACCCATGATATCAGTACGGTATGTCGCACCTATATCAACACGGCTGTAAGCGTCTTTTAGCACAGTATTAGCGTTGTCAGCATAGCGCTCACCTTGGTAAAAGATACCCGCATTCAATGCTAATTTCTCAGTAACTTCGTAGCGACTCCATACCGATGCAGACCACTTAGGTGCATCAACCGGCGTGTTACCTTCAAAGTTCTCATCTTTTTCATACTCAGCATCTAAGTACATCATTGATGTCATCACAAACCATTTATCACTAATCGCACCCTGTGCAGCAAGTTCTAGGCCTCTGTGAGTTTGCTTACCGGATTGAGTGGTAACCGTGGTGTAAAGTGGGTCATTTAATAGCTGCTCTGAAATAAGGGTTCCCGTTTTTTCTATGTTAAATAGCGCACCATTCAACAATAGACGTTCCGACACTTCCCATTTCGCGCCCAACTCTACTTGCTTCGAAGTAGTTGCGTCTAATTCCATACCAAAGTTTTGATCAAGTTCGTTTTCAATGGTTTCACTTGATTGAGGCTCAAACCCTTCTGAGTAGTTCACATAAATTGTGCTGTTCTCTGCTGGGTGATACAACACACCAACTTTTGGCAATAAAGATTCGTTGTCAGCACCTTCACGGCTTTGCTTATCGAAGCGCCCACCAATAGCAACTTGCCATTGATCGTTAAACGTCATCAAATCTTGAAAATACACGCCGTAATAATCGTATTCAGTGGTACTTAAGGTTTCATCATTATTGAAGTTTAAATCTGGCTTGGCAGGCTCTGGTTGCCCTACGGTGTAGGTGATTGAATCCCCTCTTTCGATAAGCTGGCCATAATAATAATCTAGAGCATTTCCACCAATCAGAATATTGTGTTCAATACCGCCAAACGAAACTTCACCGTTAAAATCGATAAACGCGGTTTTAAATTGCCAATCGTCTGAACGATCGTAAGGGTTAGAGGTATAGCTGTTACCAATTTCGTAATCTGAAGGAAGTCGAGGCGATGATTCGAAACGTTGTCTTTCAAACGATTGCTCGTTGTAACCCACCTTCACTTGCCACTCTGGGTTCATGAAATAGGTTAACTTAACCCCTTTGTTTTCAACATGGATATCAGTGAACGCCCACGAGAAGTCGTTAATGGTATTTCTATTACTTATTACGTTAGCATCTTCATCTAACCATGCGCCGGTATCTAAACCCGCTTTATCGTTAGTGCGATCGTAATAAGCATTCACTATTAAGCTGTCGTTAATTTTATGTTCAAGTACCAATGAACCCAGGAAACGATCACGCTCTCTTGTTTCGCCATTTTGATATTCGCGATCAAAATTAACATCCTGCTTTACCAATACCGCGCGATAGCCTGTATCTTCGATAATCTCGCCACCAGCATCCAGCATAAATCGGGTAGAGCCATACTGGTCGGTATCTGCGCTAACTTCCAATAAACGAGATGCAGTTGGTTGCTTGGTTACCATGTTTATTAGGCCACCCGGCGCAGACTGACCGTATAGGATACTTGAAGGCCCTTTAATAACCTCTACTCTTGAAAGCGTTTCGATAGGCTGTTGATAGTGAGACCAGTGCTGGTGTCCGTCACGTAAATAGCCAGTAGATGAACTTAATTCAAAGCCTCGAGAGCTAAATACTTCACGGTTGCGTTGTTTTGAACCCGGTGACAAACTTGCATCGTTATTGAGTACTTCCCCTAACGTGGTGGCAAGCTGCTCATCGATAATAGTTTCTGGAATAACCGTTACGGCTTGAGACGTTTCAAGCAATGAAATATTTGCACGCATGGCACCAGAAGCATCGCCTACTTTGTAGTCGTTAAAGTATGTACCTTTTACATTAATCACTTCTACTTCTTTTTCATTTTCGGCTTTCTCATTCGAGTACACTGGATTTGATAAAGCGACAAGCCCTAAACCCACACCGATAAATAAACGACTACGTTGCATTAAAATTCCTTATTTTTCTAATTTTAAATGCCAAAACTGACACTAACACAAATGATAAACATTCTTATTCCAGAAAGAAAAAAGATAGTACCGTTTTTTTTGTGGAGATAATAGTAATTTAGTGGGTTTTAAATCGTTAGTTATAAAAGGCGGTATTATGAACGTAGAGAAATGAGGGTATTAGCCTAAGCACAGGACACTTAGGCTAACTTACCGCTTAACAATGGGTGAAACTGCCACAACTATTAAACAATTCCCCCGTTAGCTCGTAACACTTGCCCATTAACCCAATGCCCTTGGTCACTGGCTAAAAAGTTAACTACATTGGCAATGTCTTCTGGCTGCCCTAGCCTTTCCATAGGACTCATACTGGCAAGCTTATCGATAAATTCTTGGGATTTCCCCTCGGTAAACAAATCAGTTTCAGTAGGCCCGGGCGCGACACAATTTACCGCGATATCTTTACCTCTAAGCTCTTTTGATAAAATAGCCGACATGGTTTCAACCGCAGATTTTGTAGCAGCATAAACGCCATAACGCTCTAATTTAAGGCCTACGACACTGGTGGATAAATTAATAATGCTGCCGCCCTCACTAAGGTGAGTCGATGCTAAGCGAAGCATGTTAAATACCCCTTTCATATTAACGTCGAACTGTTTATTAAAATCTTCATCGCTCGTTTCACTCAGCGGTGAAAGCGCCATAATGCCTGCATTATTCACCAGTACATCTACTTTACCGAATTCCTGTAACGATGCTTTAAACAAGCTTTCTGCCTGAGTGGATTTCGACACATCAGCTTGCACCGCAATCGCTTGCCCGCCTTTGCATTTAATCTGTTCAACGAGTTCGTTTGCTGCATCAGCACTACTGGCATAATTAATCACCACGGCAAAATTATTTGACGCTAACTTTTCAACGATGCTTGCGCCAATGCCTTTCGCGCCGCCTGTTACTAAGGCTACTTTTACATTTTCCATATGCCACCTACTGTTTAAATTTTTCAAATACTGGGTCAAATACTGAGTAGATACGGGTTCAAATACTGTGTTAATCAATGCTGCATTAACCGAGCGCACAAACCTACCTACATATTCATACCCACGCCAAAGGCAGAAAGATTGATTTTGATTTGTAAACCCATGCCTTAGCTAAATAGCAATTCGCCTTTAAACAGAGGTTTAGAAGTTGATTTTGTGCTCGTTTTTTGAATTTGTGATCTAAAAATGTAAATTTACAAATAAAAATCATTTTTATTTGCATTGGCAAAAGTTAAACTTTAGTCTACTGCCACTTTAAAGTATTTTGCGCAAAAAATGCGCACTCGTCTACTTACTGGCTAATCTAGTGTTTTACGCAGGCTGTCCGAACCAACAATGGTTTAAGAAAAGGCCGCTACCATTTAAAACTGCACTGTTAATTGCCTTGGCGATATTGATCTTAAGCACGACAATATTCACCTTAACGTTTTCATTACCTGCCGCCATCTATACCGTTATCACGCTGTGTATGCTGCTGTTGGGGACCATTCCGTTCTTTACCCGTTACACCGCGCCACTTAAATCTGTGCGCTCTCGCGGTACAGGGCTCACCAGAGATGAGAGTTACACCACCTTTAAGGCGCACTGGTGGCTAAAAATTATTGGTGCAACATTAATTAGTTTTCCCTTTGCGCTATTCACTAGCAGTTTGATTAGTTTTCTTTTTCTTTCTCACACGCCTCTTGATGTGAAGAGCCAATTTTTGATGTGGCTAATAGTCCCTTTATGGTTAACCCCGTTAAGCCTTATCTTTTTTGCTAGAAAACCTTGGCCACTACTGGCTCTGCTTTCGCTTATTACACTGTTTGAATTTTCCGTTTTACAGGTTCTGGGGTAACACCAATGAAATTACAGAATTATAAAAGCTATCAGCAAGTACACATTTGGACCGGCATTATTTCAGGCTTACTGTTATTCATTTGCTTTGTGGCCGGAGCATTAACCATGTTCAAGGCGCCATTGAACGTATGGGCTATGCATGATAAGCGAATTGCATTTACCAAAGATTTACACTTAGTAATGAAAGAGTTATAGCGAAATAGCAAAGTTTATTAGCCTCTAATTTTTAGTTTGTATTTAATACCAACTAGAAACTATCCGTTAGGTGCTAGATCAAACGCTATCTAGCAGATTCAAGCGTTCGTATTTACTAATACAATTAATGTTCGTATATTTGCATCAGTATTTTCTAAAAACTAACTATCCATGTAATTGCTTGTAAAATCAGTATTTCATCGGTAAGCGTTTTGTCGGAAGACCATCTATAAGCTTGGTAATTATTACGACAAGGGTGTAATTGAAGAAATTAGAAGTGTTTACGCTGTGTGGCTGACACGGTTAACAAGGAGGTTTGTATAAACTAGGATGCTGATAATTAAAAGTATATATCTAACCGCGGTTAGATATGTTTTCAAAGGAACTCGTGTAGGGTTAAAGATAACTCAAAAGGAATTTATAAAAATGCAAACAACGTCACATCGAGTATATAAACCAACACAAGCATATATCTTCGCAACATGGGCTTCTCTTGCGATTGGGGTTATTGGCTACCTTGTTGGATTATGGAACGCCAACATTCTACTCAATGAAAAAGGCTATTATTTAGCAATATTCATTCTAGCTATGTTTTCAGCTGTAACCTTACAAAAGACTGTAAGAGATAAACAAGAAGGCTTACCAACCACCACTGTTTTCGTTGGCATGTGCTGGGCAGCTTTTTTTAGTGCTGTTGCCCTGCTGGGTATAGGCCTTTTTAACGCCGACATGTTTCTAAGTGAAAAAGGATTTTACGGCATGGCATTTATACTCAGCTTATTTTCTATCATTACCGTTCAGAAAAATATCCGTGACTTAACCAATGACGATGGAAGCACTTCATCTTCAGCTTACCCTGGGGTAGCGAATAGTATCGATGTAGCGCTTGAAACCACTGACATAGTCGGCGAGTAAATCGAAATGGGGTCAGAGTACTTTACTGGTTACTAATATACTCTGGCCCTACTATTTAGCGATCTTCTTCCGAAAGTAGGAACCTATTCTTCCATTCGTAGACTGCCAACATGCCGACAAATAATGCTTCCCCACAGATAAAAAACACACCAATTGGGCTTGCTATGTGGGCATACAAAACGACGATAGCAGCACAAATGATAACCCAAACGCTATTTGCGATGGCAAGAGCCTTAATGCTCATCAAGCTTTTCTTGTGTGACAATGCCAGCGCTAATGCATAACAACCATATATAGTGTTTGCACTTGCTAGGAAAAGAATAGTGTTATGAGGTAAGCGATAAAGCTCACTAATCCATCCCGCGAAAGCAAATAAAGCCAAGCCCACAGCTAAACCAGCACTACCATCTATGTGTAAGATGCTGATGCTTTTACGCCATATCATCAGGGCTCCTTAAAGTTGTCCTATTATTCCATTAGGAAAGTGAACTTCGAAATAGCTGCAAATACGCGTTAGACCACTCAATTGAAGACATCCCCTATTCAGCAAACGTCTAGCTGTTAAACATTCATACTACAAAGTGACTCAAAAACAGGGGGCAGAGTACATAAATGTTATTTCGCGGCACCTATTTGTTTAATTTGTACTCAGCAACTTAGAAATTCTGCTAATTCTTGCAGCGATGTCGGAGTACATTTCGTCTGCTTCACCTATCCGCTCACTTATTTCATTAAGCGTATTTATAGCTTCTGGCAGGGCGCCACTCTTTTCATAGGCCAATGCTAGCGTTGACATATATTCAATATTTTCAGGTCTTTGCTTTAACACCGCGTGTAAATATTTGAGGGCTTCATTGGGGTTGTTACGCTCATGCAGTTCATATAGTGCGGCATCAGAGAGTTGCCAGTCTTTAGCTACTATATGGTAACCATATAGCTCGCTTAACGAAGCAAAGTGAGCAGCAACTGCATCGTATCCAGATAAATAAGCTTCATATGGCACATCCCACGACGGGTAGAGGTGCCTAAAAGCGTGATAGGTACCAATAATTTGGGTTACTTGGTGGGGCTCTTGTGAAAAGTAATCAATTTTATAGCGAAGACCTTTAGGTGTGTGTTGACTTAAGGCAGTATCAATAAACTCAACGCCTTCTAGCATTGCTTTACCCTCTGGAGATTTAACTTCCGCATTCCCTTCATTTCCAATATTCAGGTAAAGCACACTGTGATTACTTTGTTGTTGGCCCGTAAATGATACAAGGGATTTAGCCACTAACTTCTCATCCCAAAACAAACTAGGGCTAAACGCAAAATAGGCATCAAATAGGTCTGGAGCTGAATAAAATGCGTGAGCCACTAGCAGGCCGCCGAAAGAGTGACCAGAAAATATTCTGTATTCTTCGGTTCTAAAATTAGCATCTACGTAGGGAATAACTTCCGTTTCAATAAATTTCAGATATGTATCTGCGCCACCACTATTTTCTGCATATTTGGGGTCATTGGTGGGGGTGAAATCCCGATCTCTATCATTTGTAGACACCCCAACAATAATCATTTGAGGCGCGTTGTTGTAACCAACTAAGGGGTCGAGAATACCGGAATTCAATGTGATACCTACAGGCGCATCTAATAAATACAACACTGGATAGGCATAGTCAGCATTCTCATGGTAATAAAGGGGAAGCTGAATAAACAGCGAGAGCTGCTCATTTAACGCTGTAGAGACAATTTTTCTTTCTTCTATTTCTCTGACAGCATCGGCACTGGCGTGCTGAGTAAACATCAATATCAGAACAATGAATATCCGTTTCATAGCGCTACTCCATTTTAGGGGGCAAGTGGCTTTGGCGAGCCATTCCAATCTTTTTATTACATTCTCATAACTCGAGCGATAGCTAAATTAATTCTCTGATACGTCTACTCTTTAAATGCAATCACTTCTATCTCAACCAGGTGGTTTGGGCTATAGAGCCTTTGTACTTCTACTAGCGTAGAGCTTGGGTATTGGCCCTCTTTAAACTTTTCTTTTCGCACCTTACCCAGCTTTTTAAACGCTTCAATATCAGTGGTATAAATTACCTGCTTTACGATACTTTCCATGCCTAGGTTATTATCTTTCAAGGTATTTTGTATAAGGGTATAGATTTCACTTACTTGCTCTTCCAGTGTAGCTTTATCACTTGCGATACCTGATAAGTAAACGTTGTTACCTGCAATAACCACTTGGGAGTAACCAATTTCTGCCTCCCACGGGTTATACATTTTCCTCTCTATTTTGGTATCAGCAGTAGAAACAGAACAAAAGAGCGATGTTGAGCTAAGAAGTACGAGATTTCGAACCAGTTTGAGCAACAATTGAGTTCTCCTAAATAAATGAAAAGGGGGGCAGAGTACGCTTGATTAAAATACTCTGCCCCATCATATTTTGAGCGCCTTATAATGTGTCTAAAAATTCGGTAATTGAAGCTTTTAGCGCTGCATCATCTTTAATCAATGCGTTTACTCGATAAACGTCCACGCCACAAAGCGGCTTTGTTTTTGGCCTTGCCCCATGTCTACTTTTAAAAATTTCGTTGCACCGTAGTAATTTATACTGGTCTCGATGGGTTTTAGGTGCTCGCTTTTTGACACTAAGCAGGTGAACCAATCTACTTGTGATTTGTACTTTACACTTTCAATAATCATACGCTGAATGAAGGCAAGTTCGCCCCCTTCGCACCACAATTCGTTGCCGGTTCCAGCAAAGTTTAGCTTTATGTTACTGATATCGGGCTTCGTTTTAGCAAAGGTCTTCGCGTTTGTACTAGCATTGGCATGAGCGTTAATATCAATACGAGGTTTTTTACCACTTCGCTTGTGCTTATTTCCCTTAAGGCCTATGGCTTTACGCTCGCTTCCCAATGCTGCCGCTTCGGCAGATTTATGAAACGGCGGGTTACACATAGTAAAAGTGAAGTGCTCGTTAGGCTGAATAATACCTTCAAAGATTTTCGCTTTATTCGGCTGCTTTCGAACCGACAATAAAGGGGTAAGCTTTGGGTTTTTGTTAGCGATTGATTTAGCCGACTTTACCGATACCGCATCAATGTCGCTTCCTACAAACTGCCAACCATAGCTTTGACTGCCAATAATGGGGTAAATAGCATTAGCGCCTATACCTACATCCAGTCCTTTTACGCTATTCCCTTTCGGTATTACGCCTTTATTGGTAGACGCCAGTATATCAGCAATGCCGTGAATATAATCGGCACGGCCAGGAACAGGAGGGCATAAATATCCATTGGGTATGTCCCACGTTTTCAACCCGTAGTAATGAATTAGCAATGCTGCATTGAGGGCTTTAACCGCATCTTGGTTGGCAAAATCGATACTCTTTTTACCGCTTTTTGCGTTAATCACATAGCCCGACAATGCAGGGTGTGCTTGGCAAAGCGCTGCCATTGGGTAACCATCTTTATGCACATTACGAACATGCATTGTATTGCCAGCCTTAGGTGAAGATTTTGACGAAGGCTTAGGCGAACTTTTTGCTTTGGCTCTGGTTTTACTGGTTGAGCTTGAGTTGCTATCAGGTGTGGAGTCTACCAAGGCGACTATCCTATTTTTAGGTATTTGGCTAAGTGAATTTCTAAATAAATGTTTAGTCGGCCTCGAGGCTACAAGCACCACATCAGAAATAACTAAATAGATGAGAAAAGGCTATTTTATAACAGTATCGCTAGGGCTATCCCCAAGTAAGAACCGAGCGCCCGCCCCTTTCTCGGCAATGCGATCGTGCTTATTGTACAGCTTGCACTTATCTAAAGACAAACACCCACAACCAATACAGCCCTCTAGCGAGGATTTTAACGCCGTAAGTTCAGCGATTCGCGTCGTAATGTGTGCGTTAAATACTTCACTAAGCGTAGCCCAATCTTCCTTATTCGGCGTACGATTATCTGGCAGGGTTTGCAGTAGTTGTCGAATATCATCAAGTGCATACCCCATGTTTTGTGCAATCAAAATAAACGATACCCTTCGAATGACTGAACGAGGAAACATTCTATTTCCTCCTTGGGTTCGCACAGAAGGAATAAGGGATTCATTGGCGTAATAGCGAATAAGCGATACTGCGTTACCGGTTCGCTTTGCGACAAAGCCAATACTTACTAGGGGTTCAGGTGCCATTTTAAAAAAATTCGCATTTAATACTTGATCTAAAGTTAACTTAAGATATTAGGCTGTTGTTGTCTATTAATCCACTGCGCTTTTATCCACAAACGTTAGCGCGTAAAAACACACAACAGTAAATAAGGAAATACAATGCAAGCAGCCTCACTAGAACACGCCAATATTACGGTAACTAACCCTGATGCCATAGCTGATGCCTTATGCCAATTGTTCAACTGGCATATACGCTGGAGCGGTCCAGCTAAGGACGATGGCTATACGGTACATGTGGGTTCGGATATCGCTTACTTGGCGTTATATAAGCCAAAGCAGCTTGGCTCGAATCAAGGTAGCTTAAGTGGAGTACTTGATGATGCGAACGCTGCCCAACTCTTCGATCACACTACCGTAGCTCACGTTAATCATTTAGGCATTGTGGTTGACAATTTAGACGAGGTAGAAAAAAAGGTATTCGCGTTAGGGTTTGATACCTATAACCATGGCGATTACGAGCCAGGAAGACGCTTTTATTTCATGCTTGGAGAAGGACTTGAGGCTGAAGTGGTGTCTTATACTAGCTAAACTATACTAATCTTTAAGGTCAGAGTTAATAAAACTCACTCTGACCTCGCATCGTTTTGCCTAATTATTAATTACTTAGCAACCATTAAAGTGCGCTAAAATTTTACTCACCTCGCCTATACGCCGTTCAAAGCTCGATTTGCTCGCACGTTCATGAATGGTGTGATCGCCATCGCCGTAAGGACCAAAGCCATCAAGGGTTGGCACGCCTGCAGCCGACACTACATTCGCATCACTCACCCCACCACGTTTTTCTAATTTAAGTGGCGCCCCCAATACAGACTCTAGTTCGGCAATAAACTGTGCCTGTGCTTCTGTAGGCTGCATGACATCTCGCTGCAAACCACCAGTTACCACTACTTTTACCCCTTCAACAGCAGGATTTTGGGTGACTTCTTCAAACGCAGCTAACACTCTGTCCCGCTCTTCTGATTGAGTGAACCGCGCTTCTACCGTCAAGCTAGCACTAGGCGAAATAGTGTTTGCGCCTAATCCACCTTTCATTTTGCCGGCGTTAACCGTGGTGCCTTTTTCAAGGTCTGTTAGATTGGTCAGGGCAATTAACATATGAGCCGCAGCCAAGTTCGCATTAATACCGTCGGTATAATGATTACCCGCGTGAGCGCCTTTGCCTTCGAATTCGATTTGAAAAGTCGCAATCCCTTTTCGAGAGATAACCACATCATGATCGGGGCCCGCCGCTTCAAAAACCATACAGGCATCGTAGGCTTTGGCTAATTCACTGGTAAGCAGCTTACTGTCGTCACTGCCACTTTCTTCATCGCTCACCAATAGCATATCAATGTTCGCGATGTGGCCTTGTTCGGCAAATACATTTCGAAGTGCTGTTAGCGCAATATAATTACCGCCTTTCATATCGCACACACCTGGGCCGTAAATCCATTCATCATCTTCTCGGAATTCGGTAAAGGTGTCTGGCGGAAACACGGTATCTAGGTGACCAAGTAGCAGTAATTTTACGCCTTCACTCTTTTTAGACAGATAGTGAACATGGTTACCAATTGCTTCGCGTCGATGCGTTTCTACAGAGAATCCAAGTTGCTCCATCCACGCATTAAAGATGTCAGCATTGTGATCTACACCCGCTTTATTTTTAGTGTAAGAATTGAGCGATATAATTGTGGCAAGTTCGGTAAAGTCCAGACTACTATTCATGCTATTTATTCCAAGTATTGATTAAAACCAAACTACGCTGAAGCCCTTGTTTTAATTGGGCAATTAACAGCAATCACACATGCTTTAAACGTTAAAATTACAAATATTGAAAATAATTTCCACTGAGCAAAAATTAAACTTGAATAGTACGCAATTTAGCCGTTTAATGGCGCCGCTTTTGGGAGGGACTCCTCGTACCAAGACGTACCCTAAAGTCTAATATATGTCATATTTCTCATCTAAAATAGATATTTACCACCCATTTTGGTGCAAATTTTTATTTTGAGAAATCTTCTTACGTAAATCGAACAGAATGTCAATTCATCGATTCATAAAAATAGGGTTAAAAGTCGTGCCAAAGTATACAGTCGGGATGTGGATGTACAGCAACAGCGGCGGTACTGCCATACAGGCTAAAATCGTCAATCAATTACGAGATCGCGATATCGAAGCAATTACCGATCTTAACTTAGGCCATGCAAACGCACACAACGGAACCATTACGTGTCATAACGTGAATATGGAAGAGTTAGATGCGTTCTTTTCATACAATGCAGGTCAACAAACACCTTATCAAGTTTTTCTTTATCAAGTATTGAACGAATCAATTCCGTGCCTTAACAGTTTTGAGTCTTTTTCGTTATCTGAAGACAAACTTCGCACTTCACATCGTTTATCTCGCGCGGGTATTCGTACACCTGATTACCGATTATGTAATACCAAAGATAAGCCGATGCTTAAAAATACTATCCGCGAATGGGGCGGACGCCTGGTATACAAGCCTACCGATGGCTGGGGCGGAATGGGCATAGTAAAAGTGGAAGATGAGCGTTCATTAGATA
Source organism: Alteromonas sp. CI.11.F.A3 (assembly GCF_032925565.1). Taxonomy (NCBI): domain Bacteria; kingdom Pseudomonadati; phylum Pseudomonadota; class Gammaproteobacteria; order Alteromonadales; family Alteromonadaceae; genus Alteromonas; species Alteromonas sp. CI.11.F.A3. The sequence goes on along the minus strand of NZ_CP136708.1, from coordinate 1,537,838 downwards.
TGCTTATTCCCTTTTTGGATCAAACCAATATTCCCCACTTCTACGTTGAACGCTTTATCAATTACGACATGACAGACTATCGCATCGACATTGTTGATGGTGAATTCGTAGGTTGTTACGGACGCCAAGCACCTAAAGACGATTGGAAAACTAACGTAACGAGTGGTGGATCTGTTATTCGCCGTGAACCTAATGATGAATTAGTTGCACTTGCAATCAAAGCCGCCAAGGTAACGGGGCTAGATATCGCTGGGGTAGATGTTATCTATGACCAAGAACATGAAGAATATGTAGTACTAGAAGTAAACGGTATTCCTGCATTCGCAACGCCTGAGCAAGAAGCTGCAGGGTTGACGTTCAATGATGGAAAAATCGAGCGGATCGTTAACTTGATTGAGCGAAAAGCAATTGAAAAGCGCGCCAGTATGCAAGCCGCGCTAACCTCTCAACTTTAAACGAGAAAGTAAAATGTCTACGACTAAACTACCTACTATTGGCCTACTCTACTTAGACCATGTACTGCGCTTCTTCGACAAGTCTAATTTTAAAGGCTGGCCAGATCAAATTGAAACTGTGTGTTACCACTGGGGTAACGACAAAGCCCGCTTTGTTCGTGAAGTGAAAAGCAAAAATATCGATATTCTTATTGGTAATATTCCTGCTACAGCTTATGAGACGTTCCGTGAAATTGCTCGCGAACTGCCAGATGTGCGCTTTTTGCCTTCAATGGATACGCAGTTTGCCAACAAGTCGAAAGAAAATGTGACCCATTTTTGCGAAAAGCACGACTTGCCTATTCCCAAAACGGATATTTTTTACGAGAAAGACGAAGCTATGGCGTTTTTACGTAAAACCAGTTATCCAAAAATTATTAAAAAGTCTTATGGTCCATCTAACTATGGTGGTTATTTCGTACATAAAGTAGATAGCTTTAAAGAAGCGGCCGAACTGCTTAAGAAAAAGAAATATCACCCCGTTTATGTGCAAGAATTTGTGCCTATGATGGCAGATATTCGCGTGATGCTGATTGGCCACAAACCAGTTTGTGCGTTTTGGCGTCGTCCACCAGAAGGTGAATGGCTAACCAACACCAGTCAGGGTGGCTCGATGGATTATTCTGATGTGCCCAAAGAAGCGTTACAAATAGCAGTGAATGCGTCTAAAGCCGCAAAAGCTGAATATTGGGCGTCTGATATTGCGTTAGGTGTGGATGGTAAGTTCCGTATACTAGAATGCGCCACTGCATTTGCCGCCTTCCCTTATATTCGTGACTGGATTGGCCAGTATATAATGTGGACCTTGTGTTCAGAGCGCTTTAAGAAGCCGCATATTCCTTTGTATAACTGGGAGGAACTGGGTAAGATTCGCACGCCGCTTTTACGCACTATGAGAAATATTACTTTTGGCGAATATACACCAAGCAGTGATAGTGCAGACTCAGCAGCGGTAACTAATCCTGAACTTTATCCTTTGTTACCCGTTGAACTACAACTCGACGAAGAATGGCCAAGTGAATCTTGGAATTTTCAAGATAACTACACGCCCAAAAGTAAAGCCAAAATAGTGACCGACTTGCATTTAGAAAACCAAGATGTGAGTGAAGATGATGGCATAGAAGATGTCATCGGTGATGGGCTAGAACGTGTATTAAATGATAGCAACGATGAGTTTGAAGACGACACCGAAATAGATGCGGGCGAACTCATTTTAACTACGTCAGAGTTAGAAAGCTTTTTTGCTGGCGTAAAAGGTATAGGCCCTAAACTTACAGAGGTGATAATCAGTACTCTTGGTGAAGAGGGCACGTCAAAAGCGATTTACGCTGATCCAAGCGTGTTTCTGACGGTTAAAAACATTCAGCAGAAGAAAGTCGATGCAATTATCGCGCATTGGGATAATTTCAAGACTACGCTGGTAACCACTGATTTCTCTTAGTAAAGAAGAAATAATGAAAAAACAATATACCTCGTATCAAGAAACAATGGCGTTTTTAGAACAAGCTCAGGAAAAATACCCTGAGCTTATTCGCGTGCATAGCATTGGAACGACGTGGGAAGGTAGGCCAATTATGATGGCTACTCTTTCTGCTAACATTGAAACTGCGGACAGTAAACCCGCTCTGCTTTTTACAGGAACCATCCACGCGCGCGAGTGGATTGGCAACGAGTTAGGCATTAAGTTTATTGATAACGTGCTAACCAATATTGATCACAACCCATCTATACAACAGGCATTAAGCCGTAATACCTTATATATGGTGCCTTGTTTAAACCCAGATGGGTTTGAGTATTCTCGTACCCACTTCTCTTTTTGGCGTAAGAATAGACGTGACAACGGCGATGGCACCTTTGGTGTAGACTTGAACCGTAACTTTGGTGTTCGCTTTAAGCGTTCTGCTGATACCACGGTAAACACCTACTCAGGCCCAGCGGCGTTTTCTGAGCCAGAAACTGCGGCCATTCGTGATTTCGTACTCGAGCATAAAAACATTACTATTGCGCTAGATTATCACTCGCAAGGTAACGTGTTTTTCCCTGCGCATAAGTTTAATCACGAGTCTGAAATTGAAGGCACTGACTTAAACGTATTGTGCGCCAATATGAACCGTGAAATCCATAAAGTAACGGGTCGCCAGTACGGTATACACCGTGGCAAGCCACCTACAAACCTTATCAATGGTAGTGGCCGTGAATATTACTACTCGCTAGGTATCATTTCGGCGGTGGTAGAAGTTGGCACTCGCAACATTCCTGATTACATGGCGAATATGTCGCAAAGTGTAGATGAAAATGTACCTGCGGTACTTTACGCACTTTCAGAAGCGAAAAACTACTCTGATGAAGCTCCTGCTCGGGTAGATAACTTCACTATTGAATCAGTGGGCGTTTATGAAGCGACCCTATGCTGGGATTACCCAGAATCTGATGATATCTATTTTGAATTGTATCGCTCTGAAACGGTGAAAAGCCCTTGTCGTGAAGATAATCTTATTGCGATTATTGGCAAACACACGTTCACAGATGTGCAGCTTAAAAGTGGCCAGAAATATTTCTACAATTTACGTGCGGTCAATAAAGTTACCGACACCAAGTCGCCTTTCAGCCCTGAAATTAAGCTTAAGACCCAGCTGTCTGAAGATGAATACTTCAGAGGTTTGTTCCCGTCGAAGCGCGGTATTGGTTATGTAGGCCAATATACCCTTGAGAAAAACCGCGACCATTTCGGTTACAACTCACTGTTTGTAGGTGTGAACAAACGCCGTGGTATTTGTTATGGCGTAATAGCGTTTAACATGGAAAACTTACCTGAAGAAGCCCGTATTAAGAATGCGAGTTTCTCCTTGTACCCAATGAACCGTGTTAACGCGAAGGTAGAAAATTTTGGTGAATGGACAGTGTCTATTCTCGATCCGTCAGAAATTTCTGACATCACAGACTTCAACCAAATTCATCAAGCGAAGCCTATTCAAACACTAGGTGATGAAATTCGCTCAGATAAGCTAACTCAAGGTATTTGGTCCCACTGGGATTTGAATGTGGCTGAACGTCGCATTATTCGTAAATCTATTAAGAACGGTACCTTGTTGCTTCGCGTTGAAGGCCCAAGAAAACTTCCTCTTGGTGCAGACTCGCAAATGATGCAATTTGATATTGGTTACGGAAAGTTTGGTTCAGGTATTCATTACCGCCCTAACTTGGAAGTTATTTACACGCTTCCAAGCAAACAGGTAGAGCTCACCCCGTCATCGCTTAGTACTGTTTCAAAAGCTGAAGTGAATAAAAACGAGCTGCAGTCTGGTTTCGATTCAAACGGCGATGTGGTTTACGGTCAAATGACCTTCTTAACCGAAAATCTACCTGATCCTAAGAAAACGGTGATCACTGAAGCCTACTTAACCATGAGCAACGACAATGCCCTGCCTACATCGCAAGATATTCGTTTCACCATTGAATTAGCAGGTCTTGAAGATCTTGACTATCAAAGCGTTAAGAATAGAGAGAAGAAAGAGTTTATTGGCTACGAGGTGAGTAACGCTCAACTCAAAGACAAGAACTCTCACAACTTTATTTTTGATAGTTATTGCCGTGAAGCGTTGGAAGAAATGCATGCGAAGCATGCGCCATTTCATTTCGTGGTTCGCTCTACGTCTTCAAGTGCTGAAAAGAACATGCTAGTAAACTGGCATGACTTACACAGTAACCAAGTGTGTAAGTTGGTTATTAAGTACATTGAGCGCCGTAAAGAACCTTTACCGGCACCAGCGAACTTAAGCGTAACCTTAGAGAATCGTCAGGTGAAACTGAGTTGGAGTAACCCTAAACATGCCGATTTAGTTGGCGCGTTTGTGGTTAGAAACCGCTTCCACTCACCACGTTCGCCGCTTGACGGCGTGAAGCTTTATGCAGGTTCTGATGAGTATACTTACGACAACTTTGGTAACCCCAATGTCGAAAAGTACTACTCTGTTTTTGCTTACGACGATGTACCTAACTATTCTGCGCCTGTCAGTGTTTACTATTCTTCTGAGGAAGTTATTCCTGTAGAAGAAGAGAAATACGAGAAGCAGGAAGAAGAAGATGACGATGAGCCGTTAATTGATTAACCATTAACTAATCTTATCGTTTCTGTTTGTAGCCCACGCTATGCATAGTAAACGCTTTAATCGCTATAGTTAGTAGACTGTAAAAATAAAAATAGGCGCATTAAGCGCCTATTTTTTTGCCCATGAACTAGGTTTACCTTAACGCTCGCTCAACGCCGATGGTACAATTGAGCGAGCAATTTTTCTAGCCGTAACCTCTGAGGGCAAAGGCCTAATTGACCTTACGCTCGAAGGTTTCTGCGGTACATCAAAATGTAGCTCCATCTCAGCAAAGCTATCGATAACGTTCTGAGTGATTAAAACCACCCCTTTTTCGCTCACTGAAAATCCGAAGTGTTTGGCAATATTAACGTCGTCAATCGCTAAGTTAACGGGAATAGTCACGCCTTTATCTACGATAACATTTTTTAATTTAGCGCCAGCCTCGATAGTCACATCAGGCAGCAATACACAGCCTTGAAGTGAGGCGCCATCACCAACTGTGCAATTGGATGACAAAACAGTGTGGTGTATTCGGCAATTGTTCAATTGGCAACCCGTGCCAATGAGTATTTGATTAAGATCGCACTGGCCTTTTTGAGCCCCGCCCCGTATTTGGGTTGGCGCGCTAGACAAGGCACTTCCCCAGATAGGCCAAGCCGGATCGGCTAAATTCAACATGTCGCTGTTGTTTAGCAAATCCATATGGGCACGCCAATAGCTATCGATAGTGCCTACATCGCGCCAATAAGGAATCTGGCAACCATCGGCACCTCTGAAGCGATGCGCAAACACTTTGTGGTGTTCAATAATATTGGGAATAACGTTTTTGCCAAAGTCATGGTCTGATTCTAACGCTTTAGCGTCTGCTTTAAGTAGCCGATATAGCACTTCAGCATTCACTACATAATTGCCCATTGAAGCTAAACAATATTCTGGAGCATCTAATAATGGGTGTGGTTTACTTGGTTTTTCATCGAAAGCGGTTACTTGCCCTTTACTATCAGCACTTAATACACCTAACTGATTTGCAGCATTCTTAGTAGGTACTTCTATACAAGATACTGTCATTTCAGCGCCGTTTTTCACATGTTCAGCAAGCAGTTTTCGGTAATCCATTTGATAGACGTGATCACCCGATAAGATCATCACATATTTAGGCGCTCGGGCTTTAATGTATTCAATATTCTGAAAGCAGGCGTCGGCAGTGCCTTGATACCAGCTTTCTGACTGTTGCTGGGAAGCGGGAAGAATATCTAGTCGCCCCCCAAAACTGTTATTCAACGTGCCCCAATGCTGCATTAAATGCCGAATTAAACACTGAGACTTATATTGGGTGAGTACTGCAATTCGGTTAAGGCCGGAGTTGACACAGTTTGAAAGGGGAAAATCGATGATTCGACAATGACTGCCAAACTCTAGTACAGGTTTAGCCCGGGTTTCAGTAAGTGCTTTTAACCGTGAGCCCTGCCCACCAGCTAGCACTAACACCATCGTACTTTCTATTATTTGCTGTAAATCAATCTCTGCATTCATAACTGGCTCCGGCTAGGGTAATACCTAAATCGATGATGATTAAACTGCAATCACAATTTAATTTATCTATTGAAGGAAAATTGCCGACATTGAATTCAAAAAAATTCTACAACATGCCTTTCGCGTTAAGGCTAAGTAAACAAGGAATTTTCGTTAAGCGTATTGATCCGCATCAATACGATTGACGATGCGCGTCTATGAAGGCTTATACTCATTATAACGCCAGGCTATATCGCATTTTCATCTGGCATCTATCTGGCTTTCATTTAGCGTGTATTGGCTTGAATGAAACAAACCAACTCCCCTTATTCTTAATTGTAGTCACCATTGCTTAAGCTAAACAGCTTGTGCTAGTTTTAATCATTACATGCTTATAATTCAAACAAATAAGGAAAGGGAATGAGAGCAGTTTGTACGCTTGTTTTAGTATTGGTGAGTTTGCAGTGTATGGCCAAGGATGTCATGGATATGCAGGCAAGGAGTGAGTTGGTTGATGAAATACTAACGCAACGATTCGAGCAGGTTTTACCCGGTCTTATGCAGCGTACTAATATTGATATGTGGGTAATCATGTCGCGGGAATACAATGAAGACCCCGTCATTAAAACCATGCTGCCATCAACGTGGCTATCTGCCCGCAGGCATACCATGTTAGTCATTTATAACCATGGGGAAGGAAAACCTCTAGAGCGTTTAGCGGTAGCTCGCTATGCCGTTGCCGACTTATTTGAAAAAGCATGGGATAAAGAAGCCCAGCCAAATCAGTGGAAAGCACTTGCTGAAGTTATCGAAGCGCGCAACCCCAAACAGATTGCAGTAAATGTTTCAGATGCGTTCGCTCTGGCAGATGGTATGAGTAGCACCGAAAACAGCAAGTTCATGGCGGCCCTTTCGCCTAAATTTAAAACCCGTGTGGTATCAGGTGAAAAACTTGCCATTGCTTGGCTAGAAACTCGTGGTAAGCTTGAAATGCAACACTACCCTACCCTGACTCAAATTGGCCACAAACTTATTGCAACGGCTTTTTCAAATGAAGTTATAACCCCAGGAATCACCACCACTGACGATGTTATATGGTGGCTGCGTGATCAAAGCAAGGCATTAGGGTTAGAAAACTGGTTTCATCCTTCAGTGTCTATTCAACGTGCCGACAATGAAAAATTTGATCAAATAAAAGCGTTTAGTAAGCGCGCCGGTGAAAATACTATTCAGCCAGGAGACCTTATCCATGTTGATTTTGGCATTACTTACCTGCGCTTAAACACCGACCAACAACAGCATGCATACGTGTTAAAACCTGGTGAAACCGCGCCGCCCGAGAGCATTGTAAAAGCGTTCGCGGCAGGTAACCGTTTGCAAGATATCCTTACCAACAATTTTAAGGTGGGACGCACCGGCAATGAGATTTTAAAAATGTCTCGAGAACAAGCCATAGAAGAAGGTCTAACACCCGCTATTTATACTCACCCCCTTGGGCTTCATGGTCACGCTGCTGGGCCAACCATTGGTATGTGGGATGCCCAAGAAGGCGTTCCTGTACAGGGCGACTACCCCATGTACCCAAACACCGTATATTCCATTGAACTCAATGCTGCCACTCACATTCCTGAATGGGGTAAAGATATTCGCATTATGTTAGAGGAAGATGCGTTTTTCGATGGTGAAAAAGTAGAGTACCTCGACGGCAGGCAAAAAGTACTCCATCTCATTTCTTCCTCAAAACTTTAATACACAGACTATCGCGCGCTTATTAATGTATTTTAAGCGCGCACACTGCTAACCAAAAAAATTTCGAAAGTGTTTTGATTGTTCCGTCCTCACTTTAGCACCGCTCACATGATTTATTTACCGCTTATATAAAAAAGCTCATACGCCATTTTCTTATACGTAAGCTGGCTCTACTTACTTAAGAGGAAATAAAATGAAATCATATTTACACGTAACCATCGCAACCGTGCTTGCCAGCAGCCTTTTTTTTAATTGCTATGCAGCTAATCATCAATCACTTAATAATGAGGCTAAGCCAAAAAGCATGAGTAGCGCCGTTAATTCAGACGCATCTTCTTCAACAGTTTCCCTAAACAATGAAGGCATTAGTCGCGAAAAATTTGTAGGCCATTGGCAAGGAAAACTTAGTGTCAGCGAACACCAAAGCATTGAATTTGTGTTTAACATCGAGAACTCAGAAAATGGCTTGGTAGCCACTTTAGATGTTCCAGCTCAAAACCAGTTTGACCTTCAATTCGACAGTGTTTCGCAGATAGGAAATGGTATTACGTTAGTATTAAATGCCGCAGGTATACACTACGAAGGTACGTTGGAAAAAAACGCAATAAAAGGCGTTTACCAACAAGGTAGTTTTAGCGCGCCCGTTGATTTGGTCAAAACCCAAGACAAGGTTACTCGCCAAGCTAAACCGCAAGATCCCAGTCTAACACCTCAGTATACGGTAGAAGAGGTTAACTTTTTAAATGACAGAGATGGCCATACGTTGGCTGGTACATTGTTTATACCCGACCAGCCTTTTACTCATACCGCTATTATTTTATCGGGCTCAGGGCCAACCCAACGAGACGGTGATATTGTTGGCCACAAGCTATACGCTGTGCTAGCTGATTTACTGACTAAAAAAGGTATTGCAGTATTAAGATTCGACGACAGAGGCGTGGGTGAATCGGGCGGAGAGTACGCTACCGCCACCAGCAAAGACTTTGCGAATGATGCCAATGCCGCGTTACGCTTTTTGAAGCATCATGACTCGGTAGCTTCAAGTAAAGTAGGTTATATCGGCCATAGCGAAGGCAGCCTCATTGCCGCTATCGCATTGGCAAATAACAAGAACGCCTCTGCCGACTTTTACATCTCACTTGCTGGACCGAGCACTACAGGGGGGGAGATATTAATTGATCAATCTTACTTAATCCAAAAGATGCGAGGAATGGCCAGTAGTGAACTTGAAAAAGACGATAAACTGCAACGTAAGCTGATAAGTGCGATATCACAAGATGATTCAAAAGAAGATATTAGAGCACTGATGTCAGCTTCGGGTGTTCCCGCGTCTCAGCAAGAAGCACAACTGTCTCAGCTAACATCTGAGTGGATGCAATATTTCATTAAAACCGACCCTAAGGATTACCTTAAAAAGTTATCCCTTCCGGTATTTGCAGTGCATGGTGCGAAAGACTTACAAGTTCCTGTTAGTCAAAACCTTGATGGCTTTATACAATCTATTGATAAACAATGGCTAACTTATAAAATTTACCCTAACCTAAACCACTTATTACAACCTGCAGACCAAGGTTTACCTGAAGAGTATGCTGCGATTAGCACCACTTTGTCTCCCGAAGTCGTCGAGGACATAAGCCTTTGGCTAGAACAACAATGAAGCAAAACTTAACCTTTTGGCTGTTCCAAATTGGTATTTGGGGCAGCTTAACCTTGTTCAACTTATTAGCACGTGGTTACTTTACCCATTACAAATTGGGTGAGCTGGTGAACTCCCTGAGTCTATTTGTTGCGCTTCTTGCAGCCAGTGGTTTTCTTAAAACGTTTTATCGAGATCAAGTTTCAGCTTCCATACCCAAAGGCGTTGGGCAAGCAGTATTGGGCAGTGCAGCGGCGTCGTGTATCGCTATATTTATCGTTGGCTTAGTGTTACTTCCCAATCAACAGTATTTATTTGGTGAAGTGGGCAGCTTACCGCTTCTCCAATTGGTAGCATCCTTCCCTACTATTTTCATTTTTTTGTTGTGTTGGTCAGCGGTTTACTTACTTCTAAAACGTCAAAAATCGTTGAAACTAGCCTATCGACGTGAAGCCGAATTACGCCAAGCGTTAGCGTCAAGCCAGATGGACTTGTTGATTAATCAGCTTAATCCCCACTTTATGTTCAACGTCATTAACAATATTCGAGCACTTATTTTAGAAGACACTAATAAGGCCAGAGATAGCTTAGCGCAACTGTCGGAAGTACTTAGAACCACACTGCAAACGAAACAAGACAAAGTATGGTCATTACCACAAGAGATTGACCTCACAAAAAGCTTCATTCAATTGAACAAACTTCAATTTGAACGTCGTTTACGCGTTGAGTGGAACGTATCTGGCCCTACTGAAAAGTGGCAAGTGCCTTGTTTAGCACTTCAGCTATTAGTTGAGAACGCCATAAAACACGGTATTAGTGCGCTGATATCTGGAGGCACAATTACCATTAACATTTTGGCCGATGACGAATTATCAATCGTTGTGATTAATCCAGGTAATTTAACGCCTTTAGAAGGCTCAACAAGTCTAGGTATAACCAATATTAAACAGCGTCTGAATTTACTCTATGCCGATAGCGCGCACTTTTCTTTGACGGAAAATCAAAATCAAGTCACGGCAAAAATTGTTATCAAGGAAGGTCCATGACATCAGTAACGCAAACCAGAAGTTATAATGCGATGATTGTAGAAGATTCTCGTTTAGGCCGCGTAGAGCTAAAATCTCAACTTGCGCAAATACCCAATATTTCACTGGTGGCCGAAGCAGAAAATTTAGTCCAAGCTAGGGATGCTTTAGCCCAGCATCAAATAGACGTTATTTTTCTAGATATAAATTTACCCGACGGAAACGGGTTTGATTTACTGACTGAATTGCTGCCCGCTCCAAAGGTTATTTTCACTACCGCCTTTGAACAGTACGCTTTGGATGCATTTGACAATAACGCGGTGGATTATTTACTAAAACCTATTACACAAACAAGGCTTGCACAAGCCTGTGAAAAGTTAACCCTTAGTTTAGCACTCGAAGAAACCACGCCCTCAAAGACTGCCCCCATGACAATGGAAGAGCGTTTTTTTGTTAAAGACGGCACCCAATGTTGGCTAATTCCATTATCTAACGTGGAACGTTTCGAAGCCATGGGCAATTACACTTGCGTTCACTTTGAAGGCAAACACCCTATGTTAAACAAAACATTGGCTCAAATTGAAAAGCGCCTTCCCGACCGCCATTTTTTTCGCGTAAGCAGAAGTTACATTGTGCAATTAGACAAAGTAGCAACCGTTCAACCATGCAGTTCTGGTGCGCTTGAGCTATCAATGGAAAGCGGCGCAAAAGTGGAAGTTTCGCGCAGACAAACCAGCTTATTTAAAGGCCGATTTGCCCTCTAACATCCACTTTGCTCAGATTGCTATTCGTGTTCTGCGTCCACTTTATTGGCTGGGCTCTTTTCCTCTGATTCTAATGCTTTAATATCCGCAATTAAATAATCGACAGACGCGCTATTTAGCCCGTTATAAATGCCTCGAATATGCCGATTCTGGTCTATTAACAGCAGACTTTCAGTATGCAAAAAGTCTTCTGTGTTTTGCAAATTACCCAAGTCATCACTGGCAAAATATGCGCTTTTCGCTAGAGAGTAGATAGCGTCTCGCTCTCCGGTTGCCAGATACCATTTATTACTCACAATGCCGTTTTTATCTGCATAGGCCTTTAGCAATTCGACCGTATCGGTATGGGGCCTAATCGAGTGCTGAAGAATTTTTACGTTATCGTCGTCAATAAACGCTTCTTGCACCTTTGCTAACTTAGAGCGGATCATGGGGCAGATTCCCGGACACGTGCTAAAGAAAAAGCCAGCCACGTAAACTTTATTATCGAAGTCTTTTTCGCTGACCTCTTCACCATCTTGATTGGTAAAACTAAAAGGGGGTATTTGGTGAAAACCATCAAGCGCTTCACTACCGCTTTCAATCCAGTGCGGGGTAAATTCTTTACTGTTGTAATAAGGTAATTGGTAGGGTAAATCATCCGCGCCGTAGGCTGTAGTTGCCGTTATTACACTGGTACTGCCTAGCAACACCAGTGCACTAGAAACTAAGACTTGCTTGATTTTGGTAGTAATCAACAGAGATAACTTCATCTTCAAGCCCCACACAGTTGTTTGCTTTTCTAAGCCCATAAATCCGCCCATTTTTGTATTCGAAATTTGAATATAAGGTGCCGTTTTTACGCCACGCTTGTTGTAAGCCCGTTGGCTGGCCTGCGTGGTAGTTAAATTTCTTGAACTTGGCACCACTTCTATACCAACGCCAGCCCTCACCCTCGACTTTGCCGTTTACGTAAACAAAATCCGAGCGAAGGTTGCCGTTTAGCCACCACGTCTTTACTCTGCCTTCTCGTTCTCCAGAGACATAGTTAGCTTGGTAACCCAAGATGCCGTTTGAAAACCACTTTTTTGCCATGCCTGCACGGCGCCCGGCAACGAATTCATCTTCTGTAGCAAGCGCACCGGTTGAGTGATAGCTCACCACTTTCCCAGTAAAAGGCCTTTTTTTGTAAATCCTAACACCTTGCTTATTTAGCGATATATCGCTTTCATACACCACCACTTGCGGTCTATCGTTAAACGCTATCGACGCATGGGTTGCTGTAAGCCAGAGCGCACAGAACACCAATACCTTGTAGGTTGATGGATTAGTTAATGTCACTCGGCGTACCTTGAAAGTTACCTGGGAAAATAAGGTAATAATCGCCATTTAGGTATTGTTCGGAAGAAATGTGATAGTGATATTCAGCATCTTCTTCTGAACCACCGGTATAAAGAGTTATTGATGTATGCCCGTTCGACTCATCCAAATCAGTCGGGTAGCCTACGGTTGAATAGCAACGTCTTCCAAAGATGAAAAAACCATCTGCCATAATACCAACCAGCGAATCATCATCGTAAGAGATAGCTTGAGGCTCTAAATGGTAATGGTAAGTTTGAGGCCCCGTGTGCGCACCATTGCGATCAAACCCCTGTATGACGCCTAGCGATACATCTCCCGTTCCTTCTGAATCATTGAAGATGGGCGCGCCGCTTAAAGCAATACCTATTGCACCTAACGGCGTAGCAGATGAAGTGGCAGCTATTTCTGGTGATACAGGCACAGTTAAGTCGTAATCGTTAATGTAATCTTCAATGTCGCCAGGGGAACGTTGTTGGTTAAATAAGGTTTCATCTTCAGGTTCAACGTATAAGCCGCTAGCATTGCCTGAATCCCAGTATGACGATGTGTGATCAGGTTTGCCTGCCGACTCTAGTGACACTGTGCATCCATCTTCAGACAACACAATAGTGACATTAGGCGCAGCAACAAACTCTAGATAAGCGCTTGAAAGCTCGGTCATGGGTGAGTCGCACGTTGTAGTACTCGAATCACTGCCGCTCCCCGTGTCTGCTCCGGTTCCCGTATCAACACTGGTGTCGTTGGTTGCGGTTTCATCGGTAGATGCCCCCCCGCCGCATGCTGCTAATACCGACAGAAGGCTTACACAAAATAATGCACGTAGTGCGTAGTGGCTTTTCGACATAGTGATTCTCTCTATTGGTATTTACTGCAGCAATATTCATAGGTTTATACACGGTGCAAACAAACGTAAGGATCGTGAATAGTCAGTAAATTAGCACAGTGCTTACGTGCACAATGTGCATATTCAGTGGAGATTATTGATGGGAGGACGGATAGGTAACTGGATACAAAAGTACAGGTGTCAAAACGAATAACGCGGTGTTAAGGGTAAGTGGTATTAATTATTTTTAGGCTAAGATAATGGGTTGGATTGTTTATATTTAAAAGAGGGAATATTGTTCGAGTGAAGATTATCGCTGGGAGTTTTTTCAAGGGAATTTTTTCGAGGGATATTTTCTAACACCAGCAAGCGTGGTGATTAAAATAAGTTACTGGCCCACCCAGTTGCCGAGTGGGCCATGAAACTGTAAACAAACGTTAAATCAGTGAGACTGTACTATTCAGAGAATGGACGTACAACAACTGATTCTGTGCTGTATGCACGGGCAAATACTGACATTTCTTTGTGGTTACAAATAATGGTTTCGCCTTCTAAGCCGTGCTTAGCAAGTGCTTCTTCTGCACCAATTGAAACTGCATCTAGACATGCTTTTGAAGCGATATCTTCGTTCTTAGCAACAAGGGCGATGCCTTTAGCTTCACTAGGCGTTTTTTTGCTGTATAAATCAGCAAACTTTCTTAAGCTTACATCGTTACAAAGCAATGATGCACTGAAAGATTCAACGTTTAATCCATTATCACGAATTAAGCGTTTTGCTGCTCTGTAGCCTTCTGTCGCGGCTGTGTAGCAAGCTTGCGTTTCAATGTTTTGATTAACTGGGTTTAAACGAACGTCTTGAGCAAAAGCATTTAAAGACGCTACTGAAGAGATAAGAGCAATGGCTAAAGTTGACAGTTTCATAATGTAATTCCTATTGTGTAACAAAATTAGATTTTTCTTAAGCAACGAGTACATTATGACCAAAAATTACGTAAAATAAAGCTAATTTCGTAATTAAATTACAGAAAATGACAAAAAACCGTACTTTTCACACCAACCCTGTAATTTTTTTACAAATTTTAACCTTTTTAACAATCGATGTTACAAAATGCGAATATATGTAACCTATATTATTGTTATCTAATATTGGATACGGCTATATTCAGTAGCCTGAAGGTGCCTATTTGAAGCAACCGACGTGCTTAAACTGTTTTTACGAACTAGACGAAATAGTACGAGAGTGATGGTAGGTATTTATAAAACGTTATTAGAAAGGCAATGAGGCACTAGATACAAAAATGCCCACCGACTTAGTGCGGCAGGCATCAATAATTAAGTCAATAGCTGCAACTGGTTTTGCACTTTCACGACTACGTGATTAAATCGTGCATCCAGTTTAATGAAGGAAGTTTTCGGTCTTGCTGGTAGAACAAACGATTTAGCCTACCTAACAGGTTAACCGGTCTGGATGGATCGTGAGATTTAACCCTATGGGAACTTTCATTAAGCATAAACTCCCAAGGTTGTAGGTTCATATCATCAATTTCGTCCTGTTGAACACCTAAGCTTTTAAGCGTTGACAAAATACGTTCTGTTTTGCTTTCTACCACTGGCAAAATGGTACTGCCGTATAAATCAGTTAAAGGCGCATTAATCGCTGCCAGTGTGTGATTGATTGCCGACCACACCATGTCGTGGTCAAACTCCCAGTCACGTGGCGCGTAATAGCCTTCTATTTCCCACTCTAGCTCTGCATTGCTGGCCGCAATACTGCTTTCAGCTTCTGGCGAGAACGACAAATCAGGTCGCGCACCAATATTGTAGGCATCTACACTCATAGCCACACAAATCACCAAATCGCCACATATTTCTTTGTTTTGGTACAAGGCTTCGAATGCCGCTCGCTTAACGCCCATCCAGCCGTGCACTTTCGAAGGTTGCTCTACAAAATGACGTACATCGTTAGGTAGGTCTTCGCCATAAAGGTCAATTAACAATGGTAACGGATTTTGCTCTGGTGCCTCATCCGGCATCCATACTTCATATTCTTGGCGGTTATCTGCTTTTCCGCGGCTTTTAATACCGTAAGATAAATTTACGGGTCGGCAGATACTACGATCTTCATCAACTTTATGAAAATATTCAGATCGCATTCGTTTAATAAATGGCGCATCTAAGCCCGCTAAAGCTGCGGTAGGATAGCGATAACCAATCTCGCTATTTTCAACCATCGTAAGTGTAGGTATGGCTTTTTCAAGCTTACTCTTTACCCCGCTAAGATGCTCTACGTTAGGCAATACTATACTGCGCTCCGGCTCAATGGTAAGCCGGCGTCCGTCTTCTGCAACAAACTTGGGGGTTTTGTGAAATTCGTACTGAGAAAGGCCTAAGCCCTGCACTGCGATGTTGCGATAACGCGATAATTCACTGAACAGTGCAGTGTGATTTCGTATATGTTTAAACAGGGGGCGGTTTGACTTCATACTACTTATTCCATGTCACGTATTTAAGTTGGAAAATCTGTGCGTATCTATGCAAACGTTTATCAGCAATTCAAATTACAGTGTGCCACAAAGATAGCATCAGGCAAGCACCTCCGTGCTCGTACCTCTTTCCTCACTTATTTATATTTAAAAATTCATACCAGACTTCAGCGCCAGCCTTATCGTACTCTTCTACTTTTGCGCGAAAAGCTTTGCGAAGGTCAACATTAACCAAAGGCGCTGGCAGCAGCGGGTCGAACACTAATCGTTTTAGGGCGTTATCGCCGACGATATAATATTCCTTTGCTGCATCATCTAGTGACAGGCCTTCTATACGCTTGCGCGACCGCGCGAGTTCAATTAACCCTTCTTCGTAACTAGCTTCAAGATTTTTGGTCTGCCACAACCCTGCTGCCTTTTTTTCCGTCGCGTCAGCAAAGTGAGATGCGTTGAACACCACAGCACTCTTATCTAATCCCAGTCGGAACAAGCGCTCTCGCGTTGTTCCTACCGTATCATTAAAGTTGTTAGGCCTGACATAAAAGTCTGCAGAGAGCTTTTTTAAGCCCATTAATTTAAGCGCCCTGTCTTGTGCCCGTGTGGCCTTACGATCACTTTTTGCTAATGCGGTGGTTAGCACGGTAAGCCAATCACCACGCCATTCACATAATCTAGATTCTGCGGTATGCCAGCTACTGATCTCGCCAGCAAATTGCTCGCCCTCTTTACCTAATTGGTAATAACCACGCTCCACCAGCTTAAGCAGTTTTGCCGATTGTAAGCGAGTCAGGGTAACGCGAATGTTATTTTCCGACATGCCAAACAAGGCGCCTACCCTAACCGCGCTGGCTGCATCCATTTTTATACCGGGGCGTGAACCAAGTAGCTTCATCAACAAGTGGCGGGCTACGGGTTTACCGGTAGGTTTTTCGGGTGACATATTGCTTTACCAATCTATTAGTAATTAAAACGACATCGAGTGAGCACTTTACCTAAATGTCATGCATTTACAAAGTATATCCTTTTTCCGCTTTCTTACTGGGCATAAGCTTTTGAAAATAAGCACTTGATAATAAGCACTTGATAATAAGCGCTTGAAAAAAGCTCTTAAAAACAAACACTCAATCAGCTATCGAAATTGGAAAGTCATAAAACCAATAATTACAACATTTGACACAAAAAGACAAAACTAGTAATGTTTAATAAATTTTCAAGGCGAGTTTATTATGTCTGCACCTACGTTGTTCGATACCCATGTTGTTGAGAATCAGCCACTTCCCTTACCCGCTTATAACTTGTGGCAGGACGACCCACTACTTAAGTGCGCTGTAATGGCTAATGTAACGTCGCCAAACGCTGACGTAGCATTACAGCTAGATGTATTTGGGCAAGTCGCTGGCTTTGAATTAATGGAACACGGCGAACTTGCCAATAAAAACAAGCCAGAGTTTCATCCTTTCGATCGGTATGGTCGCAGAATTGATGATGTAGCGTTTCATCCTAGCTACCACGCGCTGATGAGTGCAGCCATGAAGGGTAATGTACACAATTATTCTTGGCAGCATGAAAGTCAGCAAGGCGCGCATGTCATAAGAGCCGCGTTAATTTTCATGCAATATCAAGCTGACGCGGGCACAACTTGCCCTCTTACCATGACCCACGCCGCCATTCCGGCACTACGACAAGCCAAAGGCTTACCAGATTATTGGGTGAATAAAGTTGTTCATGGGCAGTACGATGACCGCACCTTGTCAGCAGAACACAAGCATGGTCTGTCCATTGGTATGGGAATGACCGAAAAACAAGGTGGCTCCGACGTTCGCCGCAACACAACCACTGCTACAAAACAAGAAGATGGTAGTTACCGTATTGTAGGGCACAAGTTCTTCTTTTCTGCTCCCATGTGTGACGGGCACTTAATTCTTGCGCAAACTGGCGCTGGCCTAGGGTGCTTTTTATTACCAAGAGTTATGCCTGATGGCACCTTAAACGAAGTACGCATTCAACGGTTGAAAGACAAATTGGGAGACTGGAGCAATGCCTCATCAGAAGTGGAGTTTCAAGGCGCTACTGCGTATTTGATAGGTGAAGAAGGTCGAGGCGTACGGGTGATTATCGACATGGTGTCTCTTACTCGCCTTGATTGTATGATTGGCTCGTCGGCTTCTATGAGACAAGCGTTAGTGCAAGCCCTTCACCATGTCAGCAACCGTGAGGCTTTCGGTGACACGCTTATCAATCAGCCTTTAATGCAAAATGTCATCGCCGATCTTACGCTTGAATGTTCGGCGTCACTGGCTCTTACCATGCGGGTCGCTCGCGCCGTTGATGCCAGTAAAACCAATCCGAAAGAAGCTGCACTGGCTCGTATCGCAACGGCGATTGGTAAATACTGGATATGTAAGCGAACCCCAGCATTTATTAACGAAGCCCAAGAGTGCTTGGGGGGCATTGGCTATGTGGAAGAGAATATTTTGCCTAGGCTTTATCGCCAAGCGCCGCTTAATTCAATTTGGGAAGGCAGTGGTAACGTACAATGCTTAGATGTACTTCGCGCATTGCACAAAGAGCCAGAATCTAAAGCGGCGCTTTTTGATTTATTACATAGCGCAAAAGGGAAAAATGCCTTTTACGATAACCACCTGCAAAGCCTTTTAGACGCTTTCGAAGATACCGCTACCCTAGAAATTCGCAGCCGTTTAATTACAGAGCATACTGCTCTTGCCATGCAAGGTGCCTTGCTTCTAAATGGAAGCGATAGCGTAATGGCGAACACTTTTTGCGAAGCAAGGTTAGGCAAACAGCAAGGCTTAGCGTATGGAACACTGCCTGCTAACACACCTTTTTTAGATATTATTAAAAAAGGAATGCTTAGCAGTAGCAAAGATTAAAACGGGTTAGTACTGAAACCCTGTTCACTTAAGCGGGCATGGGCTGTCATTGCAGATAAGTCCATCTCAACGCCCTCTATTAACATATCTCTTTGCACATCATTCGCTGCAGATGATTGGCCGCACACGATTACACGCACACCTTTACCCATAAGTGCACGCAATAAACCTAAGTTGCCGTTATCTTCACCTTTTTTCTTTTGATAGGCTGCGTTATTAATCACATCAAGCGTTGCTGAGCCGTGAACCACTAACGCGAGTTGAATATTTTCAAGCTTAGCGCCATTGGCCACGTGCATATTTATAAAACGGGCAAGCGAATCAAATTTGCGGTTTACCTTTCCTGCATCAGCCCCTTTAGCCACATCGAAGGCGACTTTAAATTGTTGCTGAGGCGACACACTCACGCCTGGCACAGGTGCATGCTTGCCATAGTTATTGAATACAGGACCTGCTGCAAAATCATCACTACCCGCATGGGCAGATAATGGCGTCGATAAAGCAGATACTACAACAAATGTTGAGGCTAAAAGGGGTAATGATTTCATGCATACTCCACGTTATTAATCAGAGATAAAAAAACGCCCTACTCACCAAATGAATAGGGCGCGTTTTCAATTCAGTGTAACTATTTACTCGCTGTTTTCAAACTAGCAGCATAGTCTTGAGCCTGTTGAAGCACTCTTAATGCATTACCACTCCATATATCTGCTAAGTCTTCTTCGGTATAGCCCTCTTCCAACAATCGCTGTGTGATCATGGGCAGATTAACCACATCCATCATATCGTCTACACCGCCGCCGCCATCCCAGTCAGCGCCAATTCCTACATGCTTAGGCCCTACCACCGCTAACGCATGTAAAAAGTGTTTCATGTAAACATCAAAAGACGCTTTAACCGCGGGATGCTCATGCTCAATTTCCCTGCGCTTTTCTAACAAATCCGTGTGATCAGCACCTTGTTTAACCATGGCCATTAACCCCTTGTAAGCTTCTTTTCGCTCGGGATTTTCAGGCAGTGCAGTAAGGTAGTCGCTGTAAGCATTCATTTGAATGACACCGCCAGATTCCGCAAGTTGCTTCAGTAAGTCGTCGTCAATGTTTCGCGGGTGATCGTAAATGGCTTTCACACCTGTATGAGACAAGATGATGGGTGTCTTAGACAATTTAATCATGTCCTTAACCGTGTCATCATGCGCATGTGACCCATCTAACACAATGCCTAATCTGTTCGCTTCGCTGACAAAGGATTCACCTAGCGGCGAAAGTCCACCCCACTTCACTCCCTCTGGGTCGGTAGAGCTATCGCCAAGCTGGTTATTTTTGAAATGTACTGGCCCTGCCATACGTAGCCCAAACTTATAAAACGTCTCAAGTAGGCTCATATCTGTGCCTAAGGGATACGAATTTTCCATACTCATATAAACTATATGTTTACCGGTTTTCTTTATTTCACTCGCATCTTCAGGATCTAAGGCCAACGCAAACGTTTCTGGGTGCTTGGTAACCATAGTGCGTACTGCAAGGGCACGCAGTAAAGCGGTATCTCGGCTTTGCTGATAGCCTTCAGTAGTTAGCGGTCCTTGCGGTGTGTAAAGTACCCAAAAGCCACCGTCTAACGCTCCTTCTTGCATACGCGGTACATCAACTTGCGAAAAGTCGTGGCCATAAGTATGCCTTTCCATAATATCAAACCCAGGCCTTACCAAATGCGCAGGCGTATCAAGGTGGGTGTCCAAGGTCACTAGCTTTCGCTGAATAGCTTCCGCTTCTTCTAACGTCACAGCGTCGGCTGCCTGTGTTATGGAACTCGTCATAGCGGTTCCTAGCCCTAAGGCGACCACTACCCCAACCATTGTTTTGTTTAACTGATTTAGTTTTGTTTTCGTTGTCATGTTAGAAAGCCACCGTTAATGATGCCTGCACGTTACGAGGGCTCAAAGGGCGATAGAAAGCCGATCCTACAAACGCAAACGACAACACTTCTTTGTCGAAAAGGTTATCTACGTTTAACCGTAAGCTCACATTTTCAGGCATACCGAAGGGGTTCACACCACCTAAATCCACATAGGCACTTACTGTGGTGTAGCTATCCATTTCGTAGGTCTCAGCATAGTCGGTAAAACGACTGCTGGTATATTTCGCCGACACATTTGCTAC
Organism: Alteromonas sp. CI.11.F.A3; assembly: GCF_032925565.1. NCBI lineage: Bacteria > Pseudomonadati > Pseudomonadota > Gammaproteobacteria > Alteromonadales > Alteromonadaceae > Alteromonas > Alteromonas sp. CI.11.F.A3. The sequence continues at coordinate 1,516,870 of NZ_CP136708.1, read as the reverse complement.
TATCCATTCTGTTGGCTCATAGGTAATGCCACCTGTCATCACCCAATCTGGGCTATCAGCTAAGGCGCTGCCTTCGGGGTTACTACCAAAACCGTCTACTAAGCTGGCATTTTTGTACGAGATATTAGCGTTCATATATAACTGTTTTTTGAACACTTCAGGCTGATAAACACCTGACAATTCAAATCCGTAGGCTTCTGAAGCGCCGCCATTAATATAAAAGCTCTCAGGCTGACCAGTCGCAGGATTTAATACGTTACTGGCAAACAGACGATTATCAAAGCGGGTATAGAATAACGCTAATGCCGCGTTAAAGTTTTCTTTGTTGGTACGGTAACCTAATTCAAGGTTATCGGCTTCTTCACCTTCAGGAGTATCGGGTTCAAAGCTAACCGCATTGTCATAAATGTCATCTGTACCATTAGGTAGTGCGTAGTTCTTCGAGTAAGAAGCAAATACTTGGTCAGTGTCATTTAGGGTATATACCGCACCTATTGAAGGTAAGAAATGGTTACTAAATTTGCCGCCCACAGACTGGGGACCATAACCCGCTTCACCATCAATTTCATAATCGTCATAATCACGATACCCATCTAGGGAATAATCAACACTTAAAGATTTAATACCCAATTCAAGTTTTAAGTTATCATCCATTAAGCTAAGGGTGTCTTTTACGTAGAGCTGCGTGGTTTCACGCACAGAGGTGTAATCGCGGCGATAATAGGCCACTTCATCCCAAATTACGCCGCCATCTGCACTGCCACCGGTTTTATTCAAACGCTGCTGCGTACGATGGTAGGTATCTTTTTCTTGCCAGGCACCAAATTGTATATCGTGGGCATCAAGCTGTAGGCTAAAATCAGCTACAAAACCTTTTCTATCTCCACCTACCGATGATAAGCCATACTGCACGCCACGCGGGTGCACTACATCTAGTCCTGCTGCTGCCTGATCTTCGTAAATACTTAAGGTGTTACTGTAAGAATCGGGAGAAACACCATAACCATCTTTGTCTTCAAAATAATAAGTACCGGTAAACAACAAGTTATCTAGCAGGTAGGTTTCAAGCTGGGCAGAATAGAGTTTATCGTCACGAACGTTTACGCGATCTTCGTAGTAACTTGTACAATTACTACCGGTAAACACAGGGGTAAAATCGCTTTCATCCGCTACCCCATCTTGGTTGAAATCGTAAACACCCGTTAATGGGGTAATACAGCCTTCAGGAATAGCGTCTAGGTAGCTGTAGTAATAGTTATCATCGAAGGTGGCTTCTGTAGCAGAGGGTGAGTCGTAATCAAAAAAGTCATTCGCTACATAACTGACAGTAAATTTAGTCTCATCACTGAAGGCGTAGACAGCTTTACCTTCAATGTGCTCTCTATCGATGGTACCGGGCCCCCTCCATAAATCGCTGTCAGTTTTTGAGCGGCTGACATAGGCTTTGAAACCATTAATGTCACCGGTTTCCAGTTTAACGAAAGTACGGTTTAAATCATCATCGCCAATGGTATAAGACATCATGCCACCAGCTTCATCAGACGGGTCTACAGAATAATAAGACGCAATAGGTCCTAGTGAAGAGTAGCTAGGTGCAGAGACATCACCCGCGCCAGGAGATGCCACTACAGACGCTAAGTTTTCATTATCGACATATCTGAATATAGGGCTTCCGCCGAACGCGTCTGAGCGTCCCATTGGCACGCCATTCAGTACAAAGCCCATTTGGCTTAAATTGAATGCACGCACATTCACAGAGTTACCAAACTCATATAACCCCAATGCACCGTCCGTTTGCACATTAAATCCAGGTAAACTTTCTAACATTTTAAGCCCAGAGATACCGCCTGGGGCCGATAGCAAGGCTTCGCGCGTAACAGCAAGCGTATTGGTCACTTCTCCGGTACCAATTGCTACCTCGGTAGTAGAGATACGACGACCTACTACTTGAATTTTTTCTTCTTCAGCTTCAGCACTGGCGGTGTCACTTTCTTGTGCATACGCAGGGCTAACGGCAAACATTGCCGCAATAGATACACTTAATAGTGTGGGACGAAACGGTGTATTTGTTTTTATCATGAGTGTGTTTCCTGCTGTGACTGCAACTACGTACCAACTCGGAGGAAAACCAAGCTAGAGTTCAGTCAACACATCACAATAAACATACCAACAACGTTAGACTTTAGTATACAGCAGACCTAATATTTACCCAGTACAGGGTATATCTAGCTTTGACAACTCATCTGATGAGTTCAGTGGTAATCATTTTTTAATATAACCAAGCACTAGTGCACTGATTACAAATGAGCAATGCACCAAGAGATTGCTAACATCAATATTCGGTGCACCACAAAAGTGACAAAATCATACGAAAACTTAAAAGACTCTTTAATTTTCAACAGTTAAGCTGCATTCCCATAGCAGGGTTTACGCTATTATTCAAAGCCACCTTACCGTAAAAAATAGACTTAACTGGCTATTCTTTTTTGCCAATCTTTATATTGGTACTAGCAGAAAAAGTGGAAAATTTTTGCACATATTCACTTTGAATTTAATGAAAATAGCGCGATTTATAGTTTTAAAGAGAGAGACAACAGGCCACTAGATACGATGTGCCGTAGCATAAAAGCACACGATGGAATGGGAAAAAGCATTTAATACAGACAAGGTCTTCATGTAACTCCTTTGAGTTAAGGGTTTAACACTGAAGACCTTGCATTAGAAATGTGTGTTTAAATTTACCTTCTTCAGCTTCAATGTTTAAAGGCATCTGCGTCCAAGTCTGTTTAAAACTTTTAATTTACGCCAGTTTAGCGTTAAAAAATGCAATGGTTCTAGACCACGCTAATTCCGCATTATCTTTGTCAAACCGCCCCGTGGAATCATTATGAAAGCCATGGTTCGCGTTTTTGTACATGTGCATCTCATACTGTACGTTATTCGCTTTTAAATCTTCTTCGTATTCAGGCCAGCTCGCATTTACCCGCTCATCTAATTCACCGAGCTGTATCAGTAACGGCGCTTCTATATTTTTACGCAGCTCCTTTGCAGCAGGCGTACCATAAAAAGGCACACCTGCATCAATGAGATCACTGTCTACGGCGGCTAAATAATTCACCATATAACCACCAAAACAAAAACCCACGGCACCTAGTTTTCCGTTAGACATTTCATGCGCTTTAATAAATTCAGCAGCGGCTACAAAATCTTGTTCTATTTTTGAGCGTTCGAGAGTTCGTTGCATAGCGCGACCTTCATCGTCATTGCCAGGGTAGCCCCCTAATGGAAATAATGCATCGGGAGCAAACGCGATAAAACCTGCCTTGGCAAGTCTTCTTGCTACATCTTTAACGTAAGGGTTTAGCCCACGATTTTCATGTACTACCAAGACAACTGGCGCTTTCTTTTGCATGGTTTCATTCTGTGTTAAGGCATTCGGCACGACTAAGTAACCTTTACCTTCTCCGTGCCCTTTCGGGGAGGAAAATGTTTCATAGGTTGCGGTTATATCAGGGTCGTTAAAGGATATTTGTTCAGCTAGAGCGTAGTTTGGTAATAATGCAGAAGTTAAAAATGACATGGAATACCCAAGGGCAACTAGTCCGGTTAGCTTGGTCATGAATGTACGTCTGTCCATTCCACCGTGGGCATAAGCGTCGTACCAGTCAAAGGCTTCTTTTGGAATAGCGGTGTTTTTCTGCTGAAGGCTCATAGTAAATCCTTAATAATACAAAGTGGAAGGGCTGGCAAAGTGAATGTTTAGTTAATAACTAAATGCGTATGGGTGTCCAGAATATTATCCAATTTATTATGAGAATAGGCGTACTTTTGCGTCGTACCGCATTTATGGCAACAATAGTCTTAAATTCCGTGTAAATCGGTTTTATTATTATCTAGAAAGCGCTAATTTTACGGCATTATCATCATTCCGATACGCCATTGTGATGTATCACAACATGAGACTTGTATGACAACGTTAAAAGAACAAACCGAAGCGAAGGTTGAAGCCGGCCGGAAAGGCAACCCTGATTTCATGAAAGGGGTAGATGCAGAAATAGCCAAAGCCAAGTCGTTTCAACAAGGTAGCAATGCGTTAGCTATTGGCGATAAAGCACCTGAATTCACGCTACCTGATGCAAAGGCAAGTACAGTCTCACTTTCAGCGCTTCTAGAACAAGGGCCTGTTGTAGTCACTTTTTATCGCGGGAGTTGGTGCCCCTACTGTAATTTACAGCTTCGAGCTCTTCAATCAAGATTAGACGATATTAAACAACTTGGGGCAACGCTAGTGGCTATAAGCCCGCAGATGCCCGATGATTCGCTCAGCGAAGATGAAATAAGTAAGATGGATTTTATCGTATTATCAGATCAAAATGCCAACGTGGCAGGTCAATATGGTGTTGCATGGGAAGTGCCCGAGTTTTTAATTGAACATATGAAAAACGACAGGCAACTCAACCTTGAAGCTATCAACAATGGCAATGGCAACATTCTGCCTATTCCGGCAACCTTTGTACTCAATCAACGCGGCAACGTCACATGGCGCTATGTGGATGTAGATTATCGAACGCGTTCAGAGCCTCAAGATATTGTTGATGCACTAAAAATGATTTAAGCCTATTTTGTCGTTACTTTTACACCTCCATGTAGAAATTATTAAGCGTGGGCCAGTATATTCAAAATAGAGCCTTGTATAGAGCAAAAGAACGAGACTTTACTGTCCTGCGCTGCAACAACACATGATGTAAAGGAAGCTCATTCGTTTACTGCACATATAGGAAACGGCGGAAAATAGAGGAAAAACTTGGCCTGTAGTGGACAATTAAAATGGATTTTTCAATACCATACTTGCTGAGTTTTCGGGCGTAAATAGCGGTGCGTTAAACGCGGTACAGCCTTCATTAGGAAAAGGGGTAATTGGCACTGAAATTGCCTCTTTAGGGTTATCCTCTCAGACAACTATTTTTTGACGGTAATGGACGTAACGTACAACAAACCCTCTTTGTTTGATTATATTAATAATTCCTCCACATCAAGTGGGACAATGGAAGCGCTATCGGAAAAGTCGAAACAGAATAGTCAATTAGGGCTAACTTATGCCACCTTAAATGCAGGATTAGACGAAGGAAAAATTGACGCCACACTGAATAAAATAGACAGTGGCGAATTGTCTTTAGATTCAGGGATCCTGTCTAATTACCTTGAATTTAATCAACAGAAACTGGCATCTCAACTTAGTAGCCTTGCAAAAAACTTAGGGGTTGAGAACGAAACAAGTTTTCTTGTTGATGAAGAAGGCTTATCAATAATCGAGCCTAGTGATAAAAATCAACGGCTTACACGTTACATTGAAAAAGACGACAACCTTCGAGAGCTAATTAGCCAAACATCAAAATTGTCACAGTTAGTTGAATGGGAAGACGCCAAAACCCAAGCTGCTATTTTAACTGAAACTGGTGTAGTTGAAGAAAAAGTGCAGCATTTTTTGCTTCAATCCCGAGAAGTTGTCAACAACACGAATACGTTCACATTCTCCCAAGACGGTTTTGGCTTTAGCTCTGACGGCCACACGAAGCGCATTATTGAGAGCACAAGTGAGGACACGGGCGATAATAGTAACCAATAGCTAGGCCAGTATGCGGGTTGTGCTCTATAGTTGCGCGCAATCCAAGCGCGTTTTAAACCAAAGACAAAAAAGAAAAGATGGCATTCGCCATCTTTCGTAAATAGTATGAATGCATTGGCAATTAAACTTGGTGACCGCCCACCGCCAAAGAATTAATATTTTACGTTTGCTAGGTCTGTAATATCGACCTGAGTCTTAAATTTACCACCTGTTAAAATATTATTCATCGTGTCTGGTTCTTCTGCATGATCTTGCACAAACGCTAAAATATTTTGATCATTACAGGTTACGCTCTCGGCAATATAACTTTTACTCAAACCAGAATCTTTAATTGATTTGTGAAGTTGAATTTTGCTGCCTTGCGCTGCAACAACACATAATTTAGAAGTAATTGAATCGTCTGCTGCAAATAATGAGTCTGCTGCACTTGCCATGCCGATAGTTGATAAAGAAAGCGTAATTGTAGCTAATGTTTTAGTGAAAGTATTCATCATTGTTATCCTTTAGGTTAAGTCGAAGTAAGTTTTGCAACCTAAATGCCAAAACAACAAAAAACCTATTAATCAACAAGATAAACAAAAACAATGCCGAAAAATGTTAATTTCTTGATATTTAAAATACGTAAATTTAGTTATTTTGACCAAAATTTAGCGTCAATATTAATTCCATAACTTTTATTTTCAAGAAAGATTCATATCGATAATATCTTTATCAAAACGATAATTCACTTTATAAAAAATTCGGCCATTAATAACCCTTAATAAAATGTGCTTTAATTATAAATTAAAAGATAATAATTAAGACTAAAAATTTAATTTTTAATACAAAAATTAATCATGATCTCATTAGTTATTTGATTAGTATTTTTAAAGGGGAATCACCCGCATTGAAAATCACTTACGGAGATTAATTACATGTTAACACGAAGGAGTTTCATAAAAGCTGGTGCAGGAGCAGGTGCGGCGCTAAGTCTTGGTTCTATAATGAGTTCAACAGCTGCGGCACAAGAACTTAAACTAAAGACATCTGTCGGGCCTTTAATGCCTACCCTTGGGGAAATCGACAAAGGCGCTAGTCTACCCACTAACGCCATGTCAAACACCAAACACTATCGGCCCAAATATCGAATGGGTTTAGGTGGCCTGGCAGCCGGTAATGGCTTTAATACTATTTCCAGCGATGAAGAAATTTTACAAATGCTCAATGCCGCATGGGATTCTGGAATACGCCATTATGATACATCGCCTTTTTACGGTTTGAGTTTGAGCGAAAGACGCTACGGCGATTTATTACGAAATAAAGAACGTGATGAATATGTACTTTCGTCGAAAGTAGGTAGGCTGTTAACCGCGTCATCGAAGCCTTTAGAGAATAGTTGGCATTGGGCCGATCACTCACCTTTCCACTATCGATACGATTATACGGCATCAGGCACACGTCGTTCTATTGAAGACTCATTACAACGTATCGGCGTTTCATCTCTTGATATTGTGTACATTCATGACTTATCACCTCAAAACAGTGATATGGGTGAGGATTGGGTGCACTACTTTGACCAAGCCGCCAAAGGGGCAATTCCAGAGTTAGCGAAGATGCGTGATGAAGGCATCATTAAAGGCTGGGGATTTGGTATTAACACTCCTCATGCGGCATACAAAGCCCTTGAAATGTCAGATCCAGACATATTTTTGTTAGCTTTACAGTATTCCATATTGGATCATACTGAAGCCTTAGAGAAGACCTTTCCGCTACTCGATAAGCGCGACATGTCTGTGGTGGTAGGCGCGCCATTAAACGGAGGTTTTTTAGCCGGCAGAAATAGATTTAACTATTCAAGCAAGATCCCAAACGCAATGTCGCAAAAGTTTGATGCTATTAGTACTGTTGCCACAAAGCACGGTATTGATATGAAAACCGCTGCACTTCAGTTTGCTGAAGCCCCGGAGACAGTCTCTGCCATCATTCCTGGCGCTCGCACAATGGAACAAGTTACCGCGAACATCAAAGCGATGAAAGTGAAAATTCCAAGCGAATTTTGGCGTGAATTGAAGTCTAAAAACCTTATTGCGCAGAACGCACCTGTGCCTAGTTAAGTTTGTCTTAGTAACATGAATAGGCACCCATCTTTTCAGTAAATGTTTAATACAAAGTGTTCAATGCTCTACTTATCGATTTTTAAACTACTTTGTACATGTAAACAGGGGTGCCTACCTTTCCTTCACAGTGGTGGTGTACTCCGCAGAAGCCATTTCTATTAGTCGGCTTTTGGTACGCTCAAACTCAAACATAAGCGATCCACTGGTATAAATTTCATCTTGAGGCACGTAAGACGTTATTACCAAGTTAGTTCTACTGTCGTAACATTCATCTACCAAAGCAATAAATCGGCGTAATGCATCATCCATGGGTGCTAGTACCACCTCGCGCTCTCCTGTTTCAGCAGAGGCAATATTGATATTGGAGCCATTGTCCTCTGTACCTCGAGCCTTAATTCTCTCGTAGGCTTGGCCGCTCATAGGTGGTACGTTAAACACCAATATTGTTTTGTACAGCTTAGCTAATTCTACGTAATCAAAGTGGCTACGAGGCCCTTCACATAATGCCGAAAAATTGAAACAAACCGCTTTATGATTCATGCCCGCATTGTTTGTAGCAGCTTCACTTTGGGTAATGATTTTAATCGTTCGCCCTAACACAGTAATGTTTGACGGCGTATCATTAGCGGTTAATTTAAACTGGTGTAAAAGTGTTTGGTGCAGCGTTTGTTGTCCATCCAATGATTCTGGCAGCTCAAAATACCGTTGAATGTATGTGAGTTCACGTTTTCGGTGATCGTGCTTACCATTTAAATGCAATACGTTTAAGTGGGCTTCGATAGCCGCAATAGCCGGCAAAAAGCGTGCACGCTGCAAACCATTTCGATAAAGCTCGTTTGGCGCACAATTGCTGGTACACACCACCACCATGTTAAGTTCAAACATGTATTGCAGTAAGTTACCAAGTAACATGGCATCGCCAATATCAGACACAAAGAACTCATCGAAACACAACACCTTGTACTGCTTACTTAGCTGCTTCGCAATATGGCGCAAAGGCTCTGACTTACCGGACAGCTCGGTGAGCCGCTTATGCACATCCTGCATGAAATGATGGAAGTGTTGCCGTTTGCACAAGGAGCTTGTCAAACTCGCGTCTAGCAAGTCCATCAAAAAGGTTTTGCCCCGCCCTACTTTGCCCCACAGATATATACCTTTACTCTGTAGTTGCGTACTTTTATGAGAAGCGTTTTCGTGAACCTGCTGTAATGAAAGGTACAGCTGCTGTAGCAATGCAATGGCGTGTTGTTGAGAGGGATCTTTTTGAAGCTTTCCCGAATCGACTAGTGCTTGATATTTGGTAAGCGGCGAGGAATGTAGCATACAGGTTTAATATGGTGTCTTGCCGAGGAAGATAGCGTTACGCACAGTTTAAATCTTCATGCTTTTGCCCACTTTACATGGTGCAAAGCGTAACGCCCAATAGTTATGAGTTCACGGTTAAGAGGTTTTGCCCCACACAGAACTTGGCTTATTAGTTTTCTCTTTGGCTTTTTTGGCCTGAATATCCGCTTTTACGTTCTCGCGTACTTGCTCTTTTGTATGCGCTGTTTTTTTCGCATCAGGGCGATACTTCTTCACCATGCCCTGTAATAAGTTACGTACCACTTGGTCGCCAGCCACTTTATAGTTTCTGTGATCTGGTTTTCTGAAAAAAGCTGAAAGCTCGTTTTTGCTTAATCTAAAATCAGCCATTTGAAGCGCGTTTATCATATCTTCGTCTTTGTAGCTCATAGCAATACGAATTTTTCGAAGCACTTCATTGTTACTTAAACGCTCACCGGATTTTAAAATAACTGGCTCAACACCTTCTTGCTTGCCACGTCTTTTAATGATTAAGCCGTCTAAGAACAAAGAGATGATTTTATCTCTGCAAGGCAAATAGCCCTCTTCACCTTCTTTTTTCATAATTGAATGAAGGTAATCTACATCCATGTCGTAGTCTACTAACTTGAAAATACCAATAGCAGCGGTATCGTTAATTGCCAAAGCAAAGCGTAGGCGTCGTAGAACATCATTGTGGATCATGGTTTTTCGTCTTAATCTAGAAGTGGCTCATTTATTATGGCGTAGTTTATCGCAATGGCTAATAGACCGCGAATTAAAACCACTGGTTTACGTGAATTGATGAGGCTTGACGTTCAATTTGCGCTATTTACGATAATAAATCGATCCTAAATGGTGGTTTTCATCTTTAAACCACTACAGCAGTTCTTTATTGGGCGTACTTATGACACCAACAAATAGAAGTAAACATAGAGCAAGAAAACCTTTTTACATGCTTTTTGCCTTAGTGGCGTTAAGCTTCTTAGCTGGCTGTGCCAACAAGGGCCCGCAAATTAATATTGATGAAAGCCAGAACTTTGCCGAAATAGATACGTTTTTTGTTCGACCGCCACTTAATAGCTTGAACCCCGAAATAGAAAGCCAACTCACATCGGCTATTAGCCGAGCACTTATCGCCAAGGGGCTCAAGCCTTCGCCTGAAGAAGGTGCAGATGTACTGGTAGGTTTCCTTCCTTCAACTGCCAGTGAAGAAAATGACACACGACTAAACCTAGGCTTAGGCACGGGTGTATTTGGCCGTTCTGGCGGTATTTCCCTTGGCAGTATTTTCAGTGTACCTATTGGTGAGCGCGTGACCCAATATCAAAACCTTCAAATTGATGTGGTACGTGGCGATACGTTTATTTACAGTGCAGTGGGCAGTGTAGAGGTAGAGGTAGAGTCTACCGATGCCGTCACTATCCAAAATAAACTAAGCGAGTTAGTGGTCAGTTTACTTGAAGCCTTTCCAGCAAAATAAACGTCATTTATATGAAGCAAATGGCATAATGGGAGTAATTAGCTTGCTTGTTATGAGATTTTTTCTTGTATTCATTGCAGGCTATGAACTCTAAACAGAAGGTTTTTTATGAAAGTTATACTCTTTGCTATCACCCTTTTTCTTACCGGATGTGCAAGTACGAATGGCATAGCCGTTTTCTCTTTTACAAATGCTGAAGTCCAATCATTGCTTAATAAGCAAATGCCGAATTTGACTGAAAACGTTAATCTTATGGGCTTGCCCGTACAGCTAAATGTGAACGATATAAATGTGAATATCGGCCCTGATAATCGCGATGTTATATCCCTTGGTTTAGACACAGGCGCAGAAATTAATGCTTTCGCATTTAAATACCCTGTACGCTTAACCTTTCAGATTGAAGGCAGCCCTTACTATGACAGTGAGCAAAAAGCCGTATTCCTGCGCAATCTTAATCTGTTAAATTCAAGTGTAGAAGCGGGAAACTACAAAGGGAACTTAAAGCCTTTAAACAACGAAGTGATGAACTTACTCAACGCTTTTCTGGCTGCTAACCCTGTTTATAAACTAGATATGAATAACCCTAAAGTGGCACTATTGAGTAAAGTACCGCTAGACATGAAAGTTGTTGAAGGTGCTGTTCAATTGGTGCCAAGAAACTGGAACAACTAATCAATAATGATAATAATAAGAAGAAGATAACGCATGAAGATTAGCTCAACACTGCTTCAAATAGCCCCCCGATTAGTGGCTATAGGCACCTTGGCGCTTGTTTCTACACCAGTGCCAGTGCTGATGGCCGCACAGACTTCTAACGCTGAACCTATTGTTCAGCCAGCTCCGTTAGTGTCGATTGCCAGCCACGATAGCTTTTTTGACAGTATACGCGCGCTATGCGGAAAAGCGTTTGCTGGAAAAATAACGGTTGATAACCAGCCTACTAGCAGCATGGCAGGTAAACCTTTGGTCATGCATGTTCGCCGCTGTACAGACACCGTGTTACATATTCCCTTCCACATAGGCGACAATGCATCTAGAACGTGGATCATCACTAAAACGGGCTCTGGATTATCGCTTAAGCATGATCATCGACATGAAGATGGTAGCTATTCGGAATCGACCATGTACGGCGGTCATACCCTCGATGCTGGTTGGCCCCAGGTCCAATCTTTCCCCGCCGACGCCTACTCTAAAGCCTTGTTTGCAAAAAGTGGCATTCCCCAATCAAGCTCCAATATTTGGCAAATGTTTATTTACCCGGAAACCTTTACCTACCGATTGATTAGAGAAGGCAGAGAGTTCCGGGTAGATTTTGATTTAACCCAATCAATACCCGTACCGGCAGCACCATGGGGCTACGCTGACTAAGTTTGGTTTACAAGAATGTGGCGCCTTGCATTACTTGCTCAAGTGTGGGGCGCATACCTTAGCCGTTTGTTTAGCATCAAAAATTTCAATCCAGTAATCATCTGGATCTCTAATAAATGCGATACCTTTCATCGAACCATCATTAGGGCGTTTTTGAAAAGGGACATCTAGCGCTTCAAATCTTTCACATGCAGCATCTAGATTCGGTACGTGAAAGCCAATATGACCAAAGCCTTTTGGTTCACTATTGCCATTATGATAGTCAACACTATCTGCGGTATCCCCCCAATTGTGAGTGAGCTCTAGCATGGCAGGCCTTCCAAAAGTTTGGGCGGTGCGCTCACTATCGTCTTCGCTAATATCAGAAAAGTCATCACCCGCCGCTAAGAAATAAAGGCTAAATTTCATCTCTTCAAAATCTAGGCGTTTCAACAATGTCATGCCCATTACTCGCGTGTAAAAATCGAGTGAGCGTGCAGGGTCGGCAATACGCAACATCGTTTGGTTGAAAACAAAGCCTTCGGTGGCTTTATCTTTGTCTTCACATAACCCTTGAGCGTTATCAAAGTGTCGGCTCATTGAAATAGTATCCTTATAGTTAAGTGGCCAAGTGGCTTCATTTGTAGTTTAAGTGGGGGCAATCAAAGCAATAGACAACAATAAAAGCAGTAACAGATGATTTATTGTACAACCACTTAGACTATTTGACCTTTGATAGCACTATATTCACTCTGTTAGTAGAAAGCTTGAGCATTTATACTCTGTTCATTCAGTTGTTTTAACCCGAACCCATAGCAAATGCGCTTTTTCGTTTTCACTCTGTTATTAATTGTGCTTACTTCTGCCCATGCGCAGCAGGCTAGCCCCTTGCTTTCTGCGGATAAAGCTTCATTTCAGCGCGCTGATGCACTCCTTTCAAAAGCACAATTAGCACAAGATTCCTCACCAAAACGCAGTACTATATGGGCTAATCAAGCCTTGGAACTTTCACAAGAAATAGACGACTTCAGCACTACTGCACAAGCACATTTTCTGCTTGGAAAATTATCGATTCGAACCGGTCAAAACAAAACGTCACAGCACCATTTTTTTGCAGCTTCAGCCATATTCGAAAAGCTCAACGATACGGAAAATTACATATTGTCGTATGTGGGCTATATCGATGTATTGGTGAAAGATAAACAGTTAACCAAAGCAGAAAACGCTATTGCAACGCTGGTACCTTTGGCTTTTCAATATGGTGAAGCTTTTCCTATCGCCATCACATTAAGGGCCAAGGGCGATTACCATTTTGCAAAAACTCAATACTCTATTGCGGTTGTACAATACTTGATGGCCATTGAATACCTGACCGCCAACGAAAGTCACATTCAAAAGCTAAACGCAAGAACCCACGTAAGAATTGCAGAGGCCTACAAGCGATTAGAGAACCGAGAAAAAACCGCCGAACATTACGGAATAGCCTTAGCCGTATTTACTGATTTAAATGAAGTAAAGTCTATGGCGCGTACGCTCAATACACTGGCCGAAGCAGAGCGATACCTAGGGAATTTAGTGCTTGCACTAGACTATGCATTAAGAAGCTTGGCCCTTCACGGGCAAATAGATGATGCTAAAGGCCGTGCTAAAGCGTTAATGGGAGCGGGAATTATTTACCGCCACATTGGTCGTTATGAACAGTCTTTAAAGCACGTTCACCAGGCTCATCGATATTATAAGAAGGTTAATAATGCAACGGGCATTGCTAAAACTTCGAACCAGATAGGTCATATATATTTTAGATTAGAACAATTCGACCAAGCCCGTTCATTTTACATGCTGTCTATTAGCTTGCCAGAGGAAAAAGTCGAGCCCAAAACCCTTGCTACCGCGCTTAGAGAAAGCGCGATTATTGATTGGAAAAAGGGTGACTATGCATCGGCAACCACGTTAGCGAAAAAAGCAGATAATATTTATCGAAAAAGCAACGACAAGGCAAAGCAATCAATAACCCAGAGAATAATGGCGAACATTCAACGAGACGAAAATAACGTTTCAAGCGCACTCAATTACTATAGAGAATCACTGGATTTAGCCACAGAGATAGAAAGTGATTTTTACCAAATTAAAACCCTTATTCCATTCGCTACCATGCTTTTTGATACTGACATGGAAGAGGCCATAACACTGTTAAAAACAGCCGCAACATTAGCACACAAGAATGGCTACAAGGGCTTTATGTTAGAGAGTTATCGTTATTTACGTTTAGCAGAGAAAAGTAGAGGCAATACAGCAGCATCATTACAATACGCTGAACAAGAAATTGCCATGAGCGAAGTTATTCAAGAAGACAATAATAACAACGAACTCGCGCTTGAAAAAGCTAAACTACACTCTTTAAGACTAGAAATAGAATTAGAAACTCTGCGAGAAAAAACCAAACTCGACAAGCTCGAGTTGGCTAGAAAGAACAATGAAATTGAGATAGCCCAACAAGCCACCACCATTTCAGAATTAGAACTAACTAAAAACAGATATGCCAGTGTCGCTTTAGCATTATTGTTAGCCGTCTGCTTAATACTGGTACTGCTTATTTATCGACGCTTTATGGTATCGAAACAACGCAACCAAGAACTGGGCTACTTAGCCACACGCGATCCATTGACGAACAGCTTTAATCGCCGTGTCCTATTTGATTTAATGAAACGGGATTTTGCGAGAAATCCGCAGCCAGAAGACTACTGCGTAATAATGGTAGACATCGACTACTTTAAATCTATCAATGATAATTACGGGCATACCATAGGTGACTCGGTGCTTCGCGGGGTTGCTAATACCTTACAAAGCTGCGTTCGCCAAAACGATGTGGTCGCACGATTTGGTGGAGAGGAGTTCTGTATTGTATTGCCAGATACCTCCTATCACCAAGCTATGCGCATAGCTGAAAATTTACGAGAAACTATTCAAGTTCGTCGCTTTGATGATATCGCGGTGACCTGTAGCCTAGGCGTTTCATCTATTCGCTTTGATGCGAAATCGCCATCTGAACTCATAGACCAAGCCGATCTCGCCCTATTTAAGTCGAAATCGTTAGGCCGTAATCAAGTGACGTTATGGAGCGAAGCTCTCGCTAGAGCGCAGGACTAACGCCATTACACTACGGTAATGACATCTTCCATTGGCAAACGAGCCTTGGGTAAACCGTGGTTCCAGTCTTGCTCTTCGTCGGCATAGCCAAGTGCTAGCGCCACTTCACAAATATGACCGTCTAGTTCTTCGCTAAACAGCTCACCAATCAAGTCAGCATCTACGCCTTCCATCGGTGTAGACGCTATACCCAAGCGGGCTAATGTGTGAAGCAAGTTTCCAAACGCCAGATAAACCTGTGCTTTTGTCCATGCGCCATTGTAGCCGTTCTCATCCGTATTAGCTTCGGCAAAAGCGTAAGCCCCCATAAACGACTCACGCATTGCTTCTGGTAAGTGACCAGACGCCACTTCTGCATCAACACGCTTAACAAATTTCTCTTTGGTAAACTTAGGGTCGTAAGCAAATAAGATGGTGTGCGATGCTTCTTTTGCATGCAGTTGGTTGAACTGATGCTTATTAGCAAAAGTGTCGTGTAGACGCTGCTTTGCACTGTCACTTTCAACTACAACAAACTTCCAAGGCTGCGAGTTTATTGAAGAAGCTGATAATCTTAGCGCTTCCAATATAATGGTTAAATCTTCTGAAGAAATACGTTTGCTACTGTCGTACTTTTTAACGGTATAGCGCTGGTTTAAATCACTGATAATTTGGTTAGACACAAGTAACTCCTAATATTTAATGCGAATACTTTAGATGCCGAGAAGTTTAACGAGTTATACTAAAGGCGATAAGCCCATTAATGATTGAATGAGTTTACACAAATTTTTGATAATGGAAGCGCAGGCTAATTGGCTACTTTTCACTGCAGCACTAGAAATAAGAGGCAGACAAAGGGAAATCGCGCTATTTTTGAAATAACTATCGATACAAAAGAGCAGTAATGACAGAGCAGCAGTCTCTATCAATTAAAAAGAATCTAACAATACGCCTGTTACGAGTACTTAGGTACAACAAGGCAAGGGTAGAACGTGCACTTATGCTTATGCCTGCTGAGCACAAGCCGTTGTTTCATGTGCTGCCCTTTTTACTGCACGTAAATCATCCTGATCTTCCAGGCTATATTGAAGGTGGAGAGATCCCCTTTGGTATTCATAATTATTCATTTCGCGATGTTGTTGAAAATGCACTTTTGCAGTGTTTCCCAGAGAAGCGAGATTTGTTTGCTGATATAAAGTCTCTGTGGCCTCGTCAGCGCGCTATTGATGCGTTAGTGCTCATGGGAAGTATTGGTACCATTGCACAAACTGACACCTCTGATTTCGACTATTGGGTGTGTGTCGATAGCAATCAACTCTCAGAAGCGTCGCTTAATAAACTACAAGAAAAGTTAACGGCCATTGAACGTTGGGCAGACAGCAAGTTCAGTATTGAAGTGCACTTCTTCCTGTCTGAAATTGATAATGTTCGACGCAACGACTTTGGCATTGCCGATGGAGAAAGCGCAGGCTCAGCCCAAGCGCTATTTCTTAAAGCTGAATTTTATACCACCAATATTGTTGTGGCAGGAAAAGCACCTTTTTGGTGGTTAACCCCAGAAAAAACCAATGACCAGCAATATACTGCATTAAAAAGTCATCTAGAAGACGGTGGTTCTCCAGATTTAAGCTGGTTTATGGATCTTGGCAACCTTGAAAGGCTCGACGCCAGTGAATTGTTCGGCGCTGCAATATGGCAGTTAAGCAAGGCCATGGACTCGCCGTTTAAGTCAGTACTGAAAATTGCGAAGTTAGAAGTTTACCTTGCTCATATTGAGCACGGTCAGCCCTTGTGTAGCTTGCTTAAAAAGCATGTTCATCGGGGTGCCGAAGCACCTGGACAAGTCGCGGTTATCGACCCTTATGCGCTAATGTTCGACCAACTTATTGAGCATTACGAAAAAGAGGGGCAGCCTGAAGACATGTTGTTACTTCAACAGTGCCTGTACCTCAAATGTAATTGCAAACTAAGCCAACCACCGCAACGTGGTGAAACCTCTACGTTTAAGCGCAAGATAATAGCGGCATATGCTAAGAAGTGGGGATGGACGAAACAAGACCTTTACCACTTAGATAATCAGCATGAATGGACGTTTCACGAACGGGTTCAATTAAGCCGACGTATTCATCGATTTCTTTTGAAATGCTATCGACGTATTTCAAGTCAGCTTGGTGCTGAACAACAATCCATGAATAAAAAAGACATGACCGTACTAGGTCGTCGTCTTAGTACTTTTTATGGCAAGAAGCCTAACAAAATTGAGTTTCTACGCCGCGCGTTTGATGAAAACCTCTACTGCGACACGGTAACCGTGGCATTAAAGCAAAACAAAACAGGGCAAGAGATTTGGACTGTATATGCTACGGACACGCTCAGCAAGTCGGGAAAAATAGCGCAAAGTCAGAAAATAACGCAAACATTCTCTGCTATTGAGTTAATCGTATGGTGCGTAGCAAATCGTATTATCGACGCAAAAACCACCATCTATCTTGATTACAATGCCGGGGAGGTAAGTGAGCTGGATTTGAACGACTTATTGAAACATATTTGCCGCTACTTTCCGCCAATTAAAGTTTCTGCGTTGCAAAGAGAAAACCTACTAACTAGCGCTCGCGTTACAACCTGCCTAGCTATTGTGAATTTTAACACGCTCAGGCAAAAGGCGAGCGTTGAAGAAGTCTCAGTGTTGTACACCACATCGTGGGGCGAAACCTTTTTATTCCACGGGAAAGATGTGCTGGATACACTCTGGTTTGAGCTTGAAGAAACGGAGCCTGCCCCGCCCTGTTATGTCATGGTACCTCGCGGAAATCAGCAAGCTCGTATTCAGGGTGAGTTTTTAGAATCCACAGGTGTGAGTTTTTCCCTTATTCACTAAACCCGCCTTCTCTTTTCTACCCTTTCAATTGTGTACTTGTCTTTTTGCTAAACTGCCACTGTGCCAATACATGCCATGTGATTACTTTTCTGGCGCCTGAAAAAGCTAATATTTTTTTGTTTATCTAGGTATGCTAGAAAACGAATCTACGTATTACATTATGGCGCTACTATGCTTAATATTAAAACCAAAAAATCCGCTCTGCCCTTTGTTTTGTCAGTAACCTTACCGTGTACCCTGTTAAGTGCCTGTACTAATGTTACTAGTACTCTCGTTGCTGATACTCATGTTGCTAGCACTACGCAAGCTGTAACGTCATTAGATAAGAAACTCACCGCAGAACAATTAATCGAGTCCCTTGATTTAACCGGCCACGTTGAAGGCGGCTTCTTTCGCCAAACGTTTAAAGCAGATCACAGGCCGCGAATAAGTACAGATAACGGCGATAGAGTGAATATGACCTCTATTTATTACCTATTAAGCGCAAAGTCTCCTATCGGGCATTTTCATATGAATCGCTCTGACATCATGCATTACTTTCACATGGGCGACCCCATTACGTACTACCTAATTAATCAAGACGGCAGCCTTGAAACTCATATTTTAGGCCCCGACCCTACGCAAGGTCATAAAATGCAAATGATGGTGAAAGGCGGTACCTGGAAGGCATCAAAAATACTGACTACAGGCCCGTATGGTTATGGCCTTATAGGGGAAGCGGTAGCGCCTGGCTTCGAATATATCGATATGCAATTAGGCGAACGAGCAGAGTTAATTAAGCAATTTCCTCAACACGATGAACTCATTACTTCATTAACGCGATAGGTGAATTTACTCGACGCATTCGAAGCTAAGCACTAAGCGAGCTTATACCTAAAACGCTTGTACCTCTTTGCGCTTATGTTTGCACTCGTGGAAAAAATCAAAAAGAAAGAAGGGAATGCCTTCCCTTCTTTTATTAAATATTGATGCTTGAATTCCCACTGCTATAGTAGGGCTTTACCTAACAAGTAACCTAACTATTACCCTAAAAGCATTACCCTAAAAAGCAATTTACCCTACAACTACATCAACTATAAAAATATAAAGGTTAACTATGAGCCCACGTACTGTCGCATTTTCAAGAACACGTTTAACTGAGCTAATGGTACCTTCATTTGCCAACTTTGGCGGAAAAGTCCATGGCGGTATTATCTTGTCTTTAATGGATAAAGTGGCCTACGCCTGTGCCAGTAAACATGCCGGCGCCTATTGCGTAACGGTTACGGTAGATGGCGTTGAGTTTTTACAGCCTGTGGAAGTAGGCGAATTATTATCGCTAGACGCTACCGTGCACTACGTTGGTAACACTTCTTTGGTGGTTGGTATAAAAGTCACGTCTGAGAATATCAAGAACAATAAAGTAAAGCACACCAACAACAGTTTTTTCACTATGGTCGCTAAAGACGACAACGGTGTGCCGGTAAAAGTGCCAGAATTGGAACTCAGCAACCCGCACGAAATGCGCCATTTTGTAACAACGATTAAGCGTAATAAAGTAAAACGTGAAGCGCAGGCTAGAATACAAAAAGAACACGACGACTTCATTCCTAAAGCAGATTTTGTATTGCTTGATAACCAGCGCTGTACCATTACTTTCGATAAAGATGCGTCTTATACTCAAGAGTAAGATACAAAAAAGCCCTTGGTGTTTTGTAACAACCAAGGGCTTTTATTAATGCTTACACGGGTATGCGCTAGCTTATAATCCCGCGTGGTACTGGCTTACTGTGGAAGCTGGCACCATGCTATTTAGCGTATCTTCTACCTGCTTATCACCGGCCAATAGCTGTTCGAATTGACGAATTAACGCTACTTTGTCCGGCGATACTTTGTCTCCCGCCCCAATATTCGTTAAATCAATCATAAAGCCGTCGAACAAGTCAGATAAATCGTTCATGACTTCCATATTTAAAAACTGATCTTCGTTGTAAATACTCGGATAACCCGCTTTTTGTTTATCGATGGCAAACGACATGCCCTTCACATTAGTGATGCTGGTTGATTTGTCGCACGAGAGCATACACCCGTTATCGATACGCGGTTTTTCGCAACCTACACTTTGCTGGAAGAAACACTGTCTGCTGGTCATCAACAATATAGGATGATAAATGCTGTAGAACAGTTTGAAGTTTTCAGGCCGTGCAATGTTCTTCATTTGCATTCGATTTAACTCGTTTGAAATAAACGCACCATGACAATCGAAATCTTCTTTCATGGCCATCAACGCATACGAGTTTGTGGTATTTAAGAAAGGCCCTGCAATCCACTTAATACCTAGTTCATTCGCTTTAAAGGCAATTCCAGTATTGTTGGTCACAATTAATGGCGGCATAACTTGTTCAAGTATGTTCACTGCCACATCGTAGTCTTTACCAATAAGCACTGCGGGGAACCAAGGTATCAAACGTGGGTTATCTTTTAAGAAACCAACATACTTGGTGCAATTGCGCTTGTAGGCATCAGGTAATTTAAAGTAAATGTCAGCATCCGTTGCATCGGCTAAATGCACGTCTGCCTCATCACAGATTAGCAACGAAAGCGCTGGCGGCTTATCGGCTTCGCTTTTAGGGTAACTCGTGAGTTTTGGTAATATCACTTCAGGTATTAACGACTGTTCACCATTAAGCTGCTTCATGGCTTCGTTTTTAAGCGCCGTTACATCGCGAAATGGCAAACTAAGGCCAGTACCTAATTGCTCAAGTTCAAGGCCACTAATACTGTATTCGCCCGTGCCTAAACTTCTAAAACGCTTCTCTAACAAGGTTTCGTCTAACGCGTTTTTCTCGCTTTTAGACAACACACCTTCAGAACGCAGCGTAATGGTTTTAGGGGCAATTGAATTGATGTCGTCTTTAACAGAGCCGTCTTCAGTATTAATCGACTGGCCGGCTGCTAAACCATGGGTTTTAATAGTGAGGGTTAAACAACTTCCCTCTTCACCCGAAAACACTAGCGTAGTAGGTATTTTATCGATAGATAAATACTGAATTTTTTCTCTTACCAAGTCGTGTAGTTCGTTCTTTTCTTGATAAAGGGTTTGTTTCACTTCTTGTATTTGCACCACTGAAATACGGTTAACATCTTTTGAAGACGCATCGCTTGTGCTCTCCGTTTGAACCGCTTTTTCAATGGCATGATTTTTTGAGTTATCGCGTGGATTATCAATAAACATCGATTGATTCAAATCGCCACGCAAGAACGCGTTAGAAAAGTCTCGGTTAAATACCTTATAAAGACGTTCGCCGTCTTCTAACAATTCGCCAGTTTCCAAAAAGCCATCTATCTGCTTTCTAAAACTGTCGATGACTGTATGAACGTAACTTGCGCCTTTAATCCGACCCTCTACTTTAAACGAGTACACGCCAGCTTCTATCAATGCTGGCAGGTCGAAAAACGCCGAGTTATCTTTAATATTTAACGGGAAGTTATGCCCAGATTCCGTGGTTTCGTATTCTTCGCGGCAAGCCTGACTGCAACGGCCTCGGTTACCCGAGTTCCCCGCACTGGCAGAGGTTGAATAACATAAACCTGAGAACGCCACACATAAAGAACCATGCACAAACACTTCGGTTAGCACGTCATGCTCGCGGCTAACCTTGGCAATGGCAGTAATTTCTCGTAGGTTCAATTCTCTAGATAAGTTAACCCGTGATGCCCCTAGCTTTTTAAGAAAAGGTATTTGCCCCACGTTATGTGTAGTCATCTGGGTAGAAGCATGAATATCTAATGTAGGAAAATGCTTTTTGATAAGGTTGAACATACCAATATCTTGCACAATCACACCATCAAGCGTGGTATTAACCAATTTACTTAATAGCTTGGCAAGCGTTGGAAATTCTTTTTCCAGAATAACGATATTCAACGTCAAAAATATTTCGCAGTCATACTGATGCGCCAATCGAATAACGCCAATTAACGCATCGAATGAAATATTAGACGCACGATTTCGAGCGTTAAAATTATCTAACCCGCAGTACACCGCGTTGGCGCCTGCAATAATGGCGGCTTTAATCGCATCAACATCGCCACCTGGGGCTAATAATTCAATTTTCGGATTCGTGTGAGTACTGTTCATCTAGATGCTATATTGTGGGAAACTTTATGCCAAGGATTTTACCTACATATTTGCCCAATGAATATCATAACGGCAGATTAATCGAGGTAAATGGAGATAAAACACCCAATGCCAGAAGCAAAATCAGAATTCGCGACTGAATTTTCACAACAACACGGTGTTAAACCCGAGTCTCACAGGGATCAGCGCCCCATACTCTACTCTTTACGCAATTGCCCTTATGCCATGCGCGGAAGAATTGGTTTATATAAAGCGGCGCAAGACGTTGAAGTGCGCGAAGTGGTGTTAAGCAATAAACCTGATGCCATGATTGAGGCCTCAGCTAAAGGTACCGTGCCCACGCTAGTATTGCCAAATGCAGACGGCACCAATACAGTAATAGATGAAAGCTTAGATGTGATGCTATGGGCGCTGCATCAAAACGATCCCGAAGACCTACTGCATCAGCAAGACACTGCCGCCCTGCCTGCCATGCTAGCATTAATTGCAACATTCGATGATGGATTCAAAACACAGTTAAATGCGTATAAATGCGCTAAACGTTATCGTGAAAACAACGTAGTTGAGTGCAGGCAAGCCTGCGAGGCATACATCCAAGACTTGGAAGACCGTTTAGGTGGTGGTAACACTGAAGGAGGTTTGGAAGAAGGCCAATCGAAGCGGTTTATTTTCGGCGCAAAAGAAAGCTTGGCCGACATCGCCCTACTACCGTTCATTCGTCAGTTTTCGAAAGTTGAACGAAAGTGGTATCGAGAATCGCCCTACCCAAACCTAAAGCAGTGGCTAAACGGGTATTTGCAAAGTGTTATGTTTAATAAAGTGATGACACAGTATGAATTGTGGAAGCCTTCTTAAACTCCCCCTTGGGGAGGGGAATCATAGGGAGCGGTAAATATTCCCTTAATTCCCTTTTTCAGTCATCTTTTAAAAGCTGTGCTAATGCACTTGCCCCTCAGTTATAACCACTTCACTGCCATCAAACCGGTTAAGTGTAAATGCGAGATTTTCTAACGGGTTGTGTCCTAGTGTTTGCTCTTGTAACATAGAAATAGCTATTTTTTCTCCCATTAAAAGAGACTGTTCATAGTCGGAATAATAATGTACGCCTGCCCAATCTCGCCCGATAGAAATGTTAGCAGCTAGCTTATTTAACTCACCCTCAAGACTCAATGACTGACTAACTTCGACGACTCGTAAACGGCGGCCATCCGACGAAGGAATAAAAGCATTGTCGTTCTGTCGACTGTGTCTATCTACAGAAAACCTCTCACCATCATTGGTAATATGTAGAAAACAACTTCCATCAAAAAACGCTTTTAAAATTGTGACACACGCCCCTGCCACCGTTGCGTGTCCAGCACCATAGGATGGGTGCATTGGCGATCCTTCAGCAAATGCCATTGGCAATAACAGACTATTATCAAGCTTATCAGCCAACCCCGAGCTCTCTATTACTTCGCGTATCTCTGCAAATTGAGGCTCGAAGCTAGCAGGATATGCTTGGCATTTTTCTAATCTCGCAGCCAGCGCTTCTGGACGCAAACGACGATGCAAATTAAATTTCTGATAACGCACCGCTTTAAGGGCTCTGGTGGCAACCTCTGTCACCAATGACAGAATATGTGGCCCACCATAGAGTGCGAAGCCCTGCTGCTTATAGGTTACGTCCGTTTCCCCCTCTTTCTTGGCGTATGGAATACTTTCTCCAAGAGGAGCTTTTACATTTAATAGTAATAAACAAGCATTTAAATACGCTTGATATAGCGCGTCATAATGTACATATGTGGCTAAATCTCTAGGGGTGGTTATGAAGCGTCTTTGATCGCCTACGTATTTTTCACAACCGCGGGCATCGCCGCCATTTTGAATATCTAACCACTCACTCCAATCAGTCAAATAGTCATCTGAACGTGCATTTCGCACCTTTTGATTAATGGTTTGAGCGCCGTAAGAAATTATTCCATCGCATGCATCATGTTCAGGAGAGCCATCGTTCTTATTATTTAAGCCATTGTCACCCGTCAGTAGAAATTGCGATAGATAAGGACCATCTAAATCGCCCTTGGAAATACCACGAAATGCATTCACCGGCGTAAAGGGGCCGCGAGCATTGTTAGATGCAAAAAAAGGTATTCTATTTAGGCACTCGACCACCGATTCAACATGAGCGTATTTTGTTTTAACCCGCTTGCTCTCTAACTCTTGTCCAACAAACTTTTTATAAACATTTTCATTCATTGAAAAAGCAGCAAAGTGTGCGTCTCTTAGCAATGCCTGCGCGTAAACTTCACCTATTTCCGCACTCAATTCATCTTTGTTTTCTAAACCTGGAGGGGCCGGCATAGTGACCGAGTGACTATCAGGCCCCTGTAAATCATAAGTAAGGCCAGCGGCAGAACTTTCCCAGCCTCGCCATTTATAGTTAACCGTTGTTCCAATAGGGGTGTCTAAAATGTCGTGTGGATTGCCAGTATTAATGCCTTTTACAAACTTTACAAAGTCGTCTTCATTAGACAATAAACCAGTGAGTTCATTGTGCTGTAAGCCTTTAGTAAAACTCATGGATTTTGACGTAAGCATCTCATCACTATTCGCTTTATGGATAGTCTCGGCAGGCGAGAGTGGACCGTATTCGGATTCTATTCTTTGGCGAGCCACTTGGGCTGCATTAATTCGAACTTTCTCGCTATCAATGATGCGTTGTTCTTGTTCTGAACGTTGTTCTGGAAGGGCCATAGTGCTATTTCCTTAAGTATTTTTTAAGTCAAATGAATGGATGCCCTTTGTACAGCCGTCAAAATCTAGGCAACCTAAGACTTATGTGCACTGTGGTTAGAAAACCTCGCAGTAAAAATTGAGGTTTTTGTTCATTTTGATATTTCAAAGGAAGGTATGTGTCTTAACGTAAAAACGTAAAGCGCTAGAAAGCTCTTTCTGAAATATAGATGTATAGATAAGAGTGTGGAATTAGAGGAAGGATTTGCCTGAAATTGAGGTGAATGCAAGCGTGAGTAAAAATAGCGGTATATCCGGCTGTTGTTAGTTACAACAAGGCTGCTCTTCTAATGATGAGCAGCCAAAAAATCGGATGTTTTGGATACGCGTCTATTTTACCTCAATTTGAAACTTGCCATCTCGTATGAAATTAGACAGCGCGCCATTAGGGCCTGCCATCATCGTCATAGGCACTATGGAAAAAGGCTCATCATTTTCGCGATACAACGTAACTTCGTCCCCTTCGAGTAACGCGATTGTTCCTTCTAATAGCATTTTTCTTTGCGGTTCGGCCTGCTTCAATGCGCTTTTCAATCCATCTATCGCTTCTGCGCGCAAATCATCAAGGCTTTTCTCGTCAGTAACTTGTGGGGCAAACAACCTATCAACCAACCCATCCTCTTCTAACGAAAGGGTAAACTCACCAATTTCTATCGCCGCCATTAAGTGTTGTGCCATAAGTTCAGGCGCTGATGATATCGGGGCTTTTGTGAAAAGGTCAGTAGAAAGTGAAATGCGTCCTGCGTCTTCCACATCGAAGGTCAGCTCTTTAATACGGTATTCATTGTCATCTTCGTTTACTTCAAAAGCAAAACGTTGATCTAAGGTTTTCCCTTCTTTCATCAGCATGTGAACTAAAATTTCTTGAATATCATCGGGCGTATCATCAACACCATGACCTTTATATTCAGAAAACGAGACGCCAGAAAAGTGCACTTCTCCTTCAGTAGAGTCTTCTAATTTTTCTTCGAAACCTGAAAGGGCAACGTTTTTAACCACAATATGCCCTTGCCTGTCATCACCAATGCGAATGTCATCAATGGACACATCACCAAAAATAGTCGCACTCACATCGCCGTAAGAAACTTGAGTGGTAGCAGGAAGATCGGCAATCATTTCATCTACTGCGTCTTTAGCTTTTGCTGAAGCATAAATATTGCCGCCTACATAACAAACGCCTAGTACTACCACTACGCCGAAGGCCAGCTTGGTGTTTTTACTCATTTACGTATCCTTTCTTTTATTTCTATCTCAATTTCTACGTTATCAAGATACAACCACGTCAACCTTGCTACGTAAGCGCAACAAGCAATACCACTGATTGCTAAAATGAATGTAATGAAGCCATGGTAACGAATTTTAACGCAAAGGTATGCTGAAGATTTAGCACCCGCATGCCATCGCTCAAAGCCGCAATAGGCATAAGCTTATGTTTGAAATAAGTGAATATAGAAAATAACCGGTCGTGGGGAATAAAGGAGCAAGAGGACAAGGGAGAGAAAGAAGATAAAGGAAGGAAAGAAAGCAAGAAAGCTAAGAGATACGGGTTTTAAACAAAGACTTCCGGTGTGTAATATCCAGTTCATAGCTTTCAATAAGCCTAACTTGCGTATTTATTTCTTTTACTGCGTTAGCAACATTTGCCAATGAAAGCAGGGCTAAAAGCCACCCCACCGGTGATGAGATTGTTCGTACTACTCGCTGCGCTATACCTAAAAGATGACCAACAATAGTGAGTCCTGCGGCATAAAGTTTAGCTTGAAAACCATACTGGGTTCTATCAAAACTAATATGGTGGGGCTGAGCCATAGGATCTATGCAACAAAACTGATCAAAGTCATTATCATGAGCAAAGCAAGCTTTAGAGGGAGCGCCATAATGAAATGCATTCCCCTTTAGATATGACATGCCTGAATAAACAATATCAAACGCTTTCACTACACTTAAATAACATGTTCGTGCTTTTTTGCTAATGTAACGTGCAATGTTCGCAATCACTTCCTTTGTTTTTTCAAGCACGCGTTTTACTGCGCCAAACAGCCAACTTACCATTCGCTTTAATCCGTCGAAAATACCATTGGCTAGCTTGTTAAACTGCGCTCTTAACGCATTTTGCTTACTTTTACTTTGCCATAATTGGTTTACCGAAGCGTTTAAACTTTCATTGTCACTCTCAGTCACTTCTACATCGGTGGAAAGCGCAGAGAATGCCGCCATTAAATAAGCATTTAGTGGGTGGCCGCTGGTGCTATTAGCGCTTTCGGTATTACTTTTTTTATCATTACTTTCATTGCTTAGGCTTACAACAGGGTAGTCAGAATAAAACTGTTTAATCGCAAGTTGAGTTTTTGAGGCGCTAATAAAAGTGCGCTTTTTAAACCTTCTTGTAGCTCTTCTAACAGTTTGATCTTTCCCCGGTGTAATATCATAACCAAGCATCCAAAGCTCTATTCTGGCTATTGCTTCTATCGTTTTGGGGTACGCAGTCATTGCAGGGTCAAAGTACGTATTGTCGCTTAACGTCGCAACAATGTTGTCGTATTCAAACATGGCATTGAGTAAGTCCATATTTAATCCAGAACACGTGATTTTTACTAATTTAAGTTGCTTGGCAAACCCACAAAACTGGTCAATCGCATGTTGAAAGTCGGCATTATCGCTGGGGTTGATTATGGTTTTAGTGTGAATGCGATGTGGTTCCCACTCAGAGAAAAAACCGAGGGTATAGAGGCGGCAATACGCCGCCCGCATCACTGCTTTGTTGTGTAATACCCCATCTTTAAATAGCCAAACTTGGTGTTGATTTTCTGGCGTCGGTTGCTGCAATAACTGCTGCATTGGTTGCTGCGATAACTGCTGGGATAATTGCTGCCGTGACTGCTGCCATGAGCTTCTCCATTCTTCACTAGAAGCATTTCGCCAAACATTTCCCCATAGCGCAGGACTTTGCTGATTTTCAAAGCTTACTAGGCACTCCAAAGCCTGCCATGTAAGCTTTCCGGCCCAACCGTCTTCGGTAATACCAGCATCATGTTGAAACTGCTTTATTTTTTTGATCAGAATGCGGTCAATTTGCGGGTTATGGCGATTTGTAAATTTGTGCCCTTCTCCTAAGTAGCCTAGCTCAATTAAACGGGCTCTAATAGCGCGGATATAGGCAGAAGAATCAGTCTCATTCGGATTATCAGAGCCTAACGTCGGGTTGGGCAAATAATGCTTAGATATCGAAGCATCAAGCCCCCTTCCCAACTTGTCGGGTATGCCAAATTTGTCGTCCATCACTACAAATCCGCAATTTCCCCTACGATAGATCTCACGAATTCGATAGATGCTGCTCGAGATTCAGCCCCCGCTAGCACCAAATCGGCATGAGCAAGTCGCTGTTCTTCGGTGATATCCTTATCGTAAAAAGCAACAATGTCGCCATCAATACTCGTCTGAGTACTAGCGAGTACCTTAACTGCCACCGTGGCGTTTCCCATTGCAGACGACATGACGTCATCAAACTTTAACGGCGCGGTATCCGCCGCGTTCAGTGTTACTGAGCCTTGAAATGTCACTACATCAAGTTTAGACAAATCACCAATACCGTCTGCCATGGTTTGCATTGCGTCTTTGAACTTTCCCATCATAAAATTCCTTCTATAAATTAATAAAAAAGCAGCTTTATTGCCTTAACAAAGTTTGTATTGAATAGCGCTTTAAATAAGGGCAAGGCGGAGCCCTGAACTGCGGGTATAGATGCAGGTATCACGGCGCTTTCTTCAACCGTTTCTGGTGAAAATGGATAAGTAGCCAAATGCTTCAAGTCGTGCTGATTGTCGATTTCCAATCTGCCTTGGTAAATTTCAACTCGAAACTCTCCCCTTTCTGCGAAACGTTGATGTGCTCGGGTGTAGGCTTCGTACCGTAAATGTAAATCGTGCTGGAGGGTTTTCATTACGCAACCCTCACCAGGTCGTCAACTAAATACCTTCTATCTGAATTCCTAACTAAATTAGCTTCATCATCTCGTCGGTGTAACAAGCCATCAAGCCCTCTGCCCTGCCACAATCGTTTCATCTTCGTAATTTGCTGCGCTATTCCAATATAATCTTTACTCGCTACCAAAGGTTTTATGGCAGCCATTTCTCGTCGTGAGTCACCTTTCAGGCTCCCCCCACGGTTATAAACTAATGAAACCAAGGCAGCTTGAGCATCAGCATTCAAGTACTCGACTCCAGGGAAAGTAGATTTTGTTTTTTGTGCATATTTAGGTAGCGATGAGTGCACAAATACATGCTTTGCGGCATCGAAAGGCACAGTGACAGAACGTAAAGATGAAACATGAATTTTAGCGGTTTGCCCTTTCAGGCCGCATACCCGCGTAAGCTTCTTCATATCAAAGGTACTAAGAAGCGACTGCCAGTCTGATTGAAATTGGCTCTTACTTGCATAACCTAAATCGTAGCCAATACCAATAGTGATCCCCGAATCACCTTTAGGCCACGTAGGATGGGTAAGCCTTTTCTTATAGTATTGCTTCGAACTGATCTCATGTTGCACGATAAGATCTATCCCCTTTTGTGAGAGCGTAAGGCTAATTTCATTTGATGTGACAGGCGTGGTTGTTGAAGTAACTTGGGTTAGGCGTTCTGAAATGGGAAGTAACCGCTTTTCAAGTGCACAAAGCGTTTCGCCACCAAGTACACCATCAGGTGATACACCCAAGTGTTGTTGAATTCGTTTTAGTCGTTCTGAAGTGGTGAAGTGCATTGGGTTGTGTCCATGCAACCTTGAAACATACTTCATTTCGATGGTTATTATTTAAACTATTATATTAACTTAACATTATTTGTACAAAATACAACCAATTCAGTTTCAACTTTACGGGCAATTCGAAGAGAATGGTAAGCGTACATTTAAAGAGACTAGGCTTTGCGGTTATTTAGAAGGGTAACGATTTGAATTTAATATTGAATAATCGGAAGTGACTTCGATAGAGTGATGGAAGTCACGTCCGAATTTTTTTGTTTTAATCTTTATTTATTTCTTTTTTTGTTCCGGCTAGAACACGACTATGCCGTAAGTTTCGCCAGCGAAAGAGTAGATTTTACCCCGCCTTCTAGCAATGTAATAGTTGCATCAAGTGTGCTCATCTCCACCCGTAACTCGGCACGATCTTCATTTAATGTCCAAACCAGCAACAAAGTACCTGTGTCTTCAGTAACAGAGAAATCGCCGTTAAACACATTTGTGTTGTTTCGAATATGAATTAATTCAACGAGGCCTTTTACCACTGGCTTTGTGAGCGCGTCATCAATATCGCTTTCACTTAAGTAAGGACGATTGATGTCTCGTCCCACATTCGTTTTCGCTAACAACTCCATGTCGTTGGTCGCCCCTAACAACCCAGCATAATACACTTGTGGTACACCTGGGCTGAAGAACTGTATTGCACGGGCGAGCAAGTATTTATAGTCGTCTTTTCCTAACGCATCATAATAAGTACAGTTAATTTGGTACAAATCTACGTTGCTAGCGGCTTCACCTGTGGCCTTTCTTGATTCACCATCAGAGTTAACATGAATCGTTTCTACCAAGTTGTCTATTTGCGAATTAGTTAAAAGCCCAGGCTTATCGCCACTTGATCCTACATCAACAATACCTATTCCATCGTGGGTATCTAGCACCGTGAAGCAGTTACGTGGCGAAATAGACAACCAATGCGCTAAGGCAGACGCGTCTTTGCTAAATAGGGTATGCAATACCAATGGCGGAAGCGCAAAGTCGTAAACGCTGTCACAACGAGATGCA
This sequence comes from Alteromonas sp. CI.11.F.A3, assembly GCF_032925565.1. Classification (NCBI taxonomy): domain Bacteria; kingdom Pseudomonadati; phylum Pseudomonadota; class Gammaproteobacteria; order Alteromonadales; family Alteromonadaceae; genus Alteromonas; species Alteromonas sp. CI.11.F.A3. The sequence continues at coordinate 1,486,303 of NZ_CP136708.1, read as the reverse complement.
ATAGCAATTTGGGTTTCAAAATGACTGTGAATTTCAACCAAGCTTTGAATGCCCATCTCGTGCGCACGCTTGCTCAATGCTTCGATAAACTCAAAAGTTTCTTCTAACATGAAACAGTTAGTGCCCGCGCGTTTAATGGCATAACCTGCTGCATCTAAACGAATTAGGTCAACATTGCTTTGTGTAAAAGCCTCTAGGATCGACTCTAGATACGCTTTACCCAAGTCAGACTCAACATCAATATCAATTTGATTCGCGGTGAACGTTGTCCAAAAAGGCACAACCTCTTTGTTATCTAACTCATATTCAGAGAAAAAAGGCGTAGGGCGAGGCCTAAATACTTTCCCGATGTTTGCAACATTAGCCGCATCGTCTTCGCTGAACACCGACTGTTTCGTTAAAAATAGCGGCCAGTATTGTGATTCACGACCGTGCTTAATCACATCTAAGAATGGCTCACTTTGCGCAGACATATGATTAACAATAAGGTCTGCCATAATATTCATCGACTCACCAACCTGTTTCACATCGGCCCAGCTGCCCAAACGTGAATCAACGGTAGTATGATCGATAGGGTCAAATCCAGCATCTTCGCCATCGAAAGGGTAATAGAAAGGTAAAATATGAACGCCGGTAAACAGCCCTTTCAACTTGGTGCTTAGAAGCGTGTTGAGGCCAGACATATTTCCTTCACCTAAGCGGTCTGCGTAGGTAATAAGTTGAACGCCATTGCGTAAAGGCATGAAAATTCTCCAAATATCGGGGTGCTGCGTATTGAAAAAGCAAAAATGCACCGAAAATTTGCAGTGCCTCTATGGCAATAAGAAACACTGCATTGATTTATGTAAATAGTGAAACGTAATACTGTTCTAACTAAGCGTATTTGTTTTAGCTAGCTGTGGTTGAGTCAACGCCATATTCACGTTTCTCAATCATGGCGAGTCGCTCACGTGTTGGCTGTGCAATAGCGTTGTAAAGTAAGCCTAGGAACAACAAGATAGAGAAGCCTGTAGCAACGACAAATCCGTACTTGGCATCACCACCATAGGCATCACTTACCACTCCCATGATAAAAGGCCCCGCGGCCGCGCCCGCAGCGGTAAAAAACAAAATAACCCCCGCTACTGAACCGTGCTGTCGCTTCTCGAAGCAGCTAATGCCTTTAGAGTTAAAAGTAGGATAAATGACCGACATAAATATGCCGCTTAAAGGGAAAAGGAAAACGGCCAGCGATGGGCCTGATAATAAGCCAACCACGAAGCACAGCATTATCATGAAACTAAATAACAGTAGTACTTTGGTCCACTCGTAATGCTGCATCATCCAAATACCCACAAACCGGCCTACTGCACGCAAAGCGAAGAAAACGGAAACCGCGTAAATAGCGAGTGTTTGGGTAGATTCATTGGCGTAGCAGCTGTAAATATCTGATGCAGCATTGGCATCACATATTAAGTAACTTGGCATCCACACATAAATTGCGCTCTCGGCCGCAACGTACAGAAACGCACCAATAGAGAATCCTAGCGCGTAAGGGTCTTTAAGGAGCTTTAGGCTATCGACAAGACTGGTAGGCTTTTCTTTTACCGCCTTGCTTTCAGGGTATTCCACCATCAGCGCCATGCAGATTAGTACGGTACATAATCCACCGGCTATAACGTATAACCACGTCCAGTGCACACCCTGAACAATAAGCCAAGCAACTAAAATTGGCCCAATAATAGCACCAACACCGAAGAAAGCTTCAGCGCCGTTCATGGTGCCCGTATGTTCTTTGGTCGAGCGAGAAATATCACCAATCAACGCAAGTGCAGCGGTTTTAAATACCCCTACCGCCAAGCCTGATAACGTGACTAAACTTAAAATAAACGAAAAGGTACTGCCTACCATAAACAAGTAGCAAGAAATCGCGAATAAGGCTAAACCTAAGATTAGCGTTTTTTTGCGACCAAACTTATCGGCTAAGAAGCCAAGAAACAGCCCAGAAAATGCGATACCTATCATGAACAAAGAATGCATTAAACTCGCCTGAGTATTGGTAACTGCAAACTCAATTTTTACTTCTTTAATGATTTCGCCTACTGAGTCGGATGTCATCGCGAACATCATAAACATCAAATAGGTTAACCAGCGAATTAACCCGTAGTTGTGTTCGCTCGTTTGGTTAGTAGACATGGAGATTTACCTTAGAAACTTAAGAAAGATAAACGCGTTGCTGCGCTTAAAAATCTTATCTAGCGCTTACGCCGAAATACCAGAACTATCACTTACGGCGCTTATTAAAAAGCGCCGCAGTGAATAGTTATAACGACCATTAATAGAATGCGTACTTCAATTGAATTGAAGACGTTCTTCCACTAATTGGGCGAGCTCGAATGATATCGCCAGCTGAAGCAGCACTCTCTTCAGACTCAGTAATAACAAATTCATCAGTAGCGTTATTTACATTCAACGATACCGAGAACTGGTCAGATACATACCAAGTGGCAAATAAGTTAGCCACTACGTAAGCATCTTGCTTAAGCTCGTTAGAGTCTTGAACATAGTACTCTGTTGAACCTTGTAACGACGCACCAATACTGAAGTTTTCAAAGTCGTACTGTGGAATAACCGTATAAATGAAATCGGCTTGGCGACGAGGTGTCTTGCCTACTAATGCAGGGTTGAACTTGTCTTCACTAATTTCTGCATCTGTCCAGGTTGCGTTTCCTGACATTGTGAAACCGTTACCGAAATCGTACTTACTCTCAAGTTCTAAACCTGTTGCTTCGTATTCACGAATAAAGGTTAAACCGCTTGTCACTTCAGCTTGAGTATCTTGGGTTACCGTATTGAACAATGTCGCGTTAAATTTAAAGTCTCGTGTACCGTACTTGATACCAAACTCTAACTGCTCTGTTTCATCGAAACCACTTGTCGTACTCGTTAAGCTACCATCCCCATTAAGGGTACCGGCAATTTGAAGTAGTCTATCCGCTAGCGCTCGGCCACCTTCACTATAGCGACCAAAGAAAGTCACAGAGTCGCTGTACAGGTATGAACCACCTAACGAGAATGATGTATTACTTGCTTCGTAATCAACTATTTGGCTTGTTGCATTAGCACGATTTAGGCGAATAGCACCACCACCAAAGCCGAAACCATTTGATGCAGATGCATCTTCGGTATTGCCTGAAATAATGCCGTCGCCGTTAATGTCTACGTCAGTGTTACCGCCACAGCATGAGTTTATAAGCTCACCGTTTGCTTGTACGGTGTCACGACGAGCACTCACGTCAAACAACCAGTTGTCACCCACCTCAAAGCCTACGTTAATGTAAGGTGCTGTAGTGGTGTAGTTTAAATCCCATTCCCATGAAAGGAAGCTTGGTGCCCAAAGTCCTTGGTCAACAAGTGCAGTACCGTCGGCATCTTCAATATGAAGATACTGAGAGTTAGTACCATCTACTGTTTGAATGTAGGTATTCCAGCTGTTCCAGCTAATCGCGATGTCTTGCTTAGAGTAGTAGTAACCCGCGGTAAGCGTTACGCCATTGTCATACTCTTTACGAAGACTTAAATCGTTGATCATGTTGCCTAAATCATTGTAAGTTGTATCAAACAATAAGTTCAGGAACGCTAAACCGTTGTACTCGTCACCGGCATTTGGACCGTTCGCAAGGGTTACGCTAGTTGAATCACAATTGAAAGCGTTACCGTCGCCATCTAAGGCTGAGGCACATATCGCTGTCGCCATGCTGCTAGCAGACTGCGGTCCATAAGCACCGAAAGTATCAGTGAAAGGAGAAACGAACCCACCGCCTACATCAGACGTTCTGAATTTGTTAAGCAGGTAAAGATCTTCTGCCACTTCCAAGTCAGCTTCAAAGCCGAATGAGGTCACTTCAGATTCAATACCGTCTGTTAGATCACGATTAACCGGGTTACCGAAAGAATCGAACGTCGACACATTGGTAGTGTAAGCAGAATGTAGTGTTTGGCTGCTTGCATCAAAGTTATCAACCGCGCCATAGCTACCATTACCTTTTACCATTACAGGTGCAGGTAAGTAAGTAGTCACTCTGTCGTTTAAATGCTTGAAGTAAAAACGTAGATGACCATTATCTAGCAACTGAGTGAAGTTGATTTTTACTTGGCCACCTTGGTCGCCGTTATAGCCAGTGTCGCGAACGCCTTCGCCGCCACGCGCGAAACCACCAATATGGAAGTATAGGTCGTCGTTTACTTCACCGCCGTAAGCGAAGTCTAGACGAAACTCTTCGTAATCAAGGCCAAACGATGTGCCAATTGCACCACCACCTTGTTCACCGGTAGCACTGATCATGTTGATGACCCCACCCGGTGAGTTACTGGCAAATGTTGATGCAGAACCACCACGTACAGATTCTACTCGCTCTACAGACCAATCGTAGCGCAGGAAGTTATCTGCGTTACCAAAGTTGATATCGCCGTACTCTAAAACTGGAAGGCCGTCTTCATGAATTTGCATGAATTTAGAACCACCTGTAGCTAAAGGAATACCACGAATAGTAATGTTTGCGTTACCGCCACCGCCTGAAGATTCAGCGCGAATACCTGGCAGTGCACGGAAAACCTCAGCTGTTGAGCGAGGAGCTAGTTTCATCACTTCTTCTTCATTGAATGAACTGACAGAAACACTCGCCTCTTGCGCAGAAACACCTGCGGGGCTGGCAGTCACTACGATTTGTTCATACGTCTCTTTTGCTTTCTTTTCTTGTGCTTCTTGAGGTAGATTCTCTTGAGCTAAAGCAGCGCCACTTAGGCCTAATAACACTGCTATGCCCAATGCGCTTTTATTAAATGGTGTGTGCATGGGTATTCTCCAAAGCTAAGCGAAACTCTCTTACGCTTAGTTGTGTGAGAAGAAGCGAAAGAGAACTAAAGTCATAAATTAACAAACGTCAACTTAATCGATTAAGTTAAAGATTACTCGAAGAATGCTGACATGTAAATTATTTGTTTAAAAAAATAGCTAAAAATATTTTAACCGAAACAAGCAGAATTATTTAAAATAAAGTTAAATCAAAAGCCTAACTAAAAACAACAACAAGAAAAAAAGTTCAATTTACTTTCAAAATTCACTCCTAATTAACTTAATCGTTCTAGACAAAGGTTTAATTTACAATATATAAACATAGTGAAATACATATCAACTTATCCTTTGTCATCAAGCTCGCCATATATTTTCTTCAAATACCTCCGCAAGCCTTCGCTATTACTTTAGTTCAAAAATAGGCCTTTCGTTGCAAAAACGCGTTGAGGACACAATGGTAGGTACTGCCAATATTGCGTAATCATCTGCGGGGTGTTCTTCTTCACACAAAAAGCGTGGCGCTGAGTGGTTATCGCTTTGAAAGGCGTGCAAAATGAAGCCGGGCATGCCGGCTATGTATTGATTGGTTTGATTAGGTGGGAGTAAATGAGCATGTGCGCAATTCACTTTACGCTTGAAAGCTGTCTATTTTAGTTAACGGTAAATACCCTTACTCTCTATGGCTTAACCATTCCACAGGCTTTTTTTCCGCTGAGCTTTTTAGTTAAGCATACGTGCTCTTTACTCATTCTTCAGTTCGACTATAGCACTTACCTCAACCGACATATTGCCGGGCAAGCTACTCATGCCAACGGCGGCTCTTGCTGCTTTGCCATCGTCACCAAACGCGGTGACGAATATATCGGAAAAACCATTTATCACCAGTGAATGCCCCGTGAAATCATCAGTGGCGTTTACCATGCCCGTAATCTGCAGCACTTGTTTAACCTTGCTCAAATCGCCAGTGGCTTCTTTAATCGTTGCCAAAGCACATAACCCCACCAATTGTGCGGCATCGTAACCCTGCTCTACTGTTACATCTTGCCCCAATTTTCCAAGTACACTTTTGCCTTCACAGGCGCCGTGACCCGACAGATACAAAAGGTTGCCAGCACGGCGCCATGTAACGTAATTCGCAATGGGTTTCACTGGCGCAGGCAGTGTAAAGCCATCTGCTTTCAAACTTTGCTCTGGCGTATTCGCACTTGCCACTATGGGCGCAAACATTAATGAGACGGCTGTCGCTAGTATAAATTTCTTCATCGTTTTTCCTTTCTATAGGCTTTTTAACGCAAGCGTTAATTGCTTAATTTCTTCAGCTGAAATAAATATTTGTGGGGTCACTCTTATACAACAGCCACTGGCTAACCCTACCCTTACCACCGTAAATACATTGAATTCATTTTCCAGTCTTTGCTGTAGCATCTTTGCTTCGTCTAGCGACACTTTACCTTTTATACGAAATGCCCCCATTCCCGTACTTGATGCATCATCTTCGCCGCCCAGCACTTCAATATTGGGTAACTGCTTTGCTTCTTTTACCCACAGATTACGCAAGTAACGCAATCTAGCTTCTTTATTGGCAGGCCCAATAGATTCATGGAAATCGATAGCAGTAGGAACCGTTAGGATAGATGCAAAATTTGAAGTGGCAGTGTGAACTCGTTTATCTACTAACGTATTATTGGGGTCGATTTCTCCCGGATAGGGAGAGATTTTTTCTAAACTGCCCTTCTTCATATATAGCGCCCCAACACCTACAGGGCTGCCAATCCATTTATGTAGATTAAAGCCTGCCCAGTCCACATTTAATTCGGCAATGGTAAAGTCGAGCAAGCCCCACGATTGGGCACAGTCACAAATAATATCTATCCCTCGCGCTTTTGCCGCTTTAGCAATGTCTGCAACGGGCAGTATGAGCCCGTGCTGGTTACTCACATGGGTAAGCAGCATTAACTTCAAATTAGGATGTTTATCAAATGCTTTAACGTAAATATCGAGGATTTCAGATTGGTCGGTTTGCGCGGGTAAAATAACTTCTACAGGTTCTACGTTCTGCGTTTTTGCCAACCAACGCATGGTATCTTTAAAACTTGGGTAATCAATGTCGGCAAACAGCACTGTATCGTTTGCCTCAAAATTATTGTACTGCCGCATCAAATTGTGAATAGACTCAGTGGCATTACGGGTAAGAACCACTTCTTCGTTTTCAGCGCCGAGCGCTTGTGCTGCTCTATTGGTGCTATGAGCTAGGTCATCTTTAAAGTGTCTACGACCATAAACAGAAAGCTGTGTATTCACCATTTCCGTCTTCGCAATGAATACTTCCTGCACCTGCTTAGACATCTTTCCCCAATAACCATGCTCTAAATTAACAATGCCCTGCACTTTGTCATAATTCAGTGCAACTTGAGCCCAAAATGACTCATCTTTTGCCAGTATTTCGGGCGATATATTTTTAGGCCTTGGAGGGATTTTGACCGTTCTCAATGGTGCCACCTCGCTGCTAGCATGAACCAACTGGGACACCGCTAGCGATCCTAACGCCCCTCCTGCAAGGGCTTTTAGCATATGTCTGCGGTTTAAATGCTCTGGCTCTACACTCATGGGTTTCCCCTCACTACTACGCTTGAAAAAATAAAAAAGGCCTGAATTTCAATGAATTTGAGCCACAAAAAATCTTCTACGGCCAAACAAAGCAATTGTTGAACCACATGATTTATTAATGTGTGTTCCTTCAAATTGAGCCTCTTTTGCTCCTCGATAGGCGAAAGCGTATCAAGCCCCCTACTTTGTATTTATGTCATGCAATAAGAAAATGAATAGGAAGACAGGTTTGCAGTGCTGCTGCCCCGTTGTCAATACAAGTAAAGAACCATCAATTAAACGTAAAGCCTAAGGCATATTGGCTGAAAGTTAATTATGGTTTTTATTAACCAGTGGCGGCAAATAGATTAATTAAAATGGATTTCTAGATGAACAAATGGTTTTGGCGTGTATTGATTTTGTGTTTTTTAATGGTTAATGCAGAAACTGTCGATTGGTTACTTGCGATTACCATTGGTGGGTATAGTTTCGATGCCAGTGATGAACATACCTTCCGATACTTTTCCCTTTCTAGTTACTTTGATTCCGCTATTTTTCAACTTATTCCTTATTTGCTGCTTGCTGGTCTAGCCGCATTTCAAGGTCGTCATTATTGTGTCCATGAAAAAATAGCCTTTTGGGCAGCTCTAATCGCCATCACTCTTTTTCATTGCTGGGGATATTGGGGGGTAAACTACTCTTCTTATACAGATGGGCATTTATCATCAACAGCCAGCCTGGCTTTAATTTTTATTCCATTGCACGCTATTTGGGTTGGCTTACTTACGGGAATAACGGTGGGGCTTTTATCACTATTGTGTGCTTGTGTTATTAAAAAGATATGTGGCGCGTAGAGTCAATTAAACGCTTTCAGATAGCTTGTTGATTTTGCTAACTAACTTCAGATGCCCCATACACTTTTCTTTATGCGCTTTCACTCATATGTAAAGGCCAGAGAGAAAAGCTGGCCTTTATGCTTCTTCGACAACAACATCGCTACCAAACAATACGCTTAGTTTCGCCCGGCAATAACACCACCATCAACGTCCCATATTGCACCAGTTACCCAACTGCTCTGCTCCTGAAGCAGAAACATAATACTATTTGCAATGTCATCAGAAGTACCAATACGCCCAATAGGGTGGAATCCATTAAACCCTTTTAATGCCTCATCGACATCAGCCGGATTAATAAATGATTCGTAAATAGGAGTCTTCACTACCGCAGGCGACACTGCATTTACGCGTATATTATATTCTGCTAATTCCATCGCCATGTGTTGCGTTAATGCATGTAGCCCCGCTTTAGCCATTGAGTATGCAGAAGAAGGCGTGGCTTTAATTGCCTGTTTAGCCCACATTGAACCAATATTCACCACGGCGCCCCCGCCATGCTTAATCATATTATTAGCAATCGATTGACTGATAAAAAATATGGCGCGATTCAATGTGGCATATATATCATAGTCACCAGGCTCATGTGATAGGAATGGCTTAGGACTAAAATAGCCTACTGCATTAACCAAGTATTGAATATGCCTGTCTTCGGCGTTCAATTGCTGTATCACTTTTTCGACGTCTTGTTGTTTATGTAAATTGGCCTGAATAGTCTCAACAGTAGCACCACTTGAAGCATATGATTCAATATCAACCTTTGCTGATGCTAGCTTGCCACTGTTATTACCTAAAATAACCGTATCAATTCCTTTTGCAGAAAGCTGTTTAGCCGTTGCCAATCCCATTCCACTTGAACCACCGACTACCACTGCAATATTAGAAGTTTGCATTATTAATGACCTTGCTTGTGTTAAAATGAAAGGCCAATCTAACGGCAATTAATAGACTTAAAAAGTAAGCACTTATCGGTAAGGTAGGTACTTTTAGGTACATCTTAATGAAAACTATAGAGAAGAATTTTTCAAAAAAAGTAGCGCCGAGTAAAGCAGCATTAATGGTGCAAGCTGTTTGCGGTTGCAAATGGTCTCTCACTATTTATCAATTGCTGAGCCATGGAATAAATCGCCCCGGCGAAATGGTTCGTCGTGTAGATGGCCTTACCACAAAAGTACTCAACCAGTGTTTGCGGAAAAATATCGAATTTGGCATTTTAGCTCGAACGTCTTATAACGAAGTCCCCCCAAGAGTGGAGTACGAAGTAACCGAGTTTGGTAGTAAGTTTATGAAAGTACTGGATGAGTTAGAGCAATTACAAAACGAAATTTACAACAATGAATAGATAATGGCCCGTCACTAACTTGTGGCCATTTCCCCCGCTTCCGCCCTACACCTACAGCCATTACTCAAAAAAGTGCTAAAGAAACTTGCACTTTAGAATTACACATGTAATCTTAAGTTTAGACTACGCTTGTAATCTATTTAATTAAAAAGCCACTACATGATTGGGTAAAGCGAAAATACTTATGACGACATCTAAAGCGCAGCCAGATATTAGTAATACTGAGTTTGAAGTATTAGACGTAATTTGGGACAGAAACCCAATATCGTCTAACGAGGTAATTGAGCGTCTAAATCAACATAAACCTTGGCATGAAAAAACGGTAAAAACTTTACTCGGCCGTCTAGTTAAAAAGGGGGCTGTCAGTTTTCACAAGCAACAGCGCCAATACCTTTACTACCCATTAATGGCCCGTGAAGAATATGTTCAAGAAGAAACCAGTAGCTTTTTAGGCAGGATGTTCAAAGGTAAAGTGGCTCCAATGATTGCGGGCTTTGCTAACCAAAACGAATTATCTAAAGAAGATATCGATGAGCTTAAAGCGGTTATCAAACAGTGGGAGCAAAACAATGATTGAGTGGGTGATTTCTCAGCAAGCTATGTTAACGGTTGTTTTGGCGCTTTTGATCTTTTGTGAACGCTTCCTTACTAACCAACTAGGTACTAAGTTTGTTTACAAAGCGTGGTTGTTAATACCTGTCGCACTTGTGATGAACAACCTGCCCGTTGATTTGGTCTCTATTTCTGCTAATAGCATCAGCCGCTATATAGTGGGTATTAACCCTAATGTATCCGGTTCGCAATTCAGCGTGCTGTTTTGGCTATGGGCAACAGGTGCTAGTGCAGTAGCAGCTTACATATTGGTGCATCATATAAGCCTATTTCGCTCTATTGATAAAAAGCACGTTGTTCCTTCGCCTAAATCTACCGTTTCAGTAGGCTCTAATACGTCACCTTCCCTTAGCGCGTATTATTCCAATAAAGCTTCTACACCTATGCTCTTTGGTTTTTTGAAGCCTGTCGTTCTGCTGCCTAGTTATTTCAAGACTGCATTTTCAGGTACTCAGCAAGCATTAATACTTGAACATGAAAGAGTACATAACCAACACAAAGACAACGTATGGAATGCTATTGCGTTAGCTTTTACAGTACTTTTTTGGTTCAACCCTGCAACCTGGCTTGCCTTGAAATCGTTTCGTAGTAGTCAAGAATTAGCATGTGATAACTCAGTGCTAGCCAACAAATCACCAGACGAGAAACTCATTTATGCAAAAGCACTTGTTTGTTGTGCCGAGCATAATTCAAAAGCAGTAAACCTGTACCCCACCTTTGGAGAGAAAAGTACAATGATGAAAAGACTAAACGCGATTAAAACCCCGCATAAAGGTAATAAGTTACTTGCCGCTGGCACAGCGGCTATTTTTGCCTTAATCACTGCCAATATGGCATTAGCTAACGCCCCGCTTCACAATACTGAACACAAACAGTCGAAGGTTAACGACGCTGCACCGGTAGAATTTGTATCGCCTGCATACCCCGAAGCGGCCGAAAAAGGCAATATTGAAGGCTTCGTTGTACTGCAATTCGATATTACTAAAACCGGTAGCACCGACAATATCACGGTAGTCAATGCCACTCCCGACGGTATATTTGATGAGAGTGCTAAAGCCGCGCTCAAACAATGGAAATACAAACCAGCAATTAAAGGTGGTGTTGCCCGCAGGCAAACGGGTTTGTTAGTACAGCTCGACTATAAACTTGATCAGCCTTTAACGGCGGGCACTGAAAAATAGGCTTAAGCCTAACAAGTAAGAATACTAAAAGGAGCTGTTGCTCCTTTTAGTGTTTTCCTCAAACAAGGCTTTTCTCACTTAAGCTGTTCTCTCTTAACCTATTATGTCTTTGCCTATACCAAAATAGCACGAAGCAAATATTTCACTGCTATCAGTAAAGACTACGGGCACTTCATACGCCATACCATGCTTCATCGTATTCATTTTCTCTAACCTCCTGTAATTATTATCAAAAATAATTAAAGGAGGGCTCGGCACTGTCTTTGCTTCACTCTATGGTTAAAGCAAGTTCTTATGGTTGATGCTGATTAGTTTCGATATTGGTTAGTTTCAATGTAGGTTAGTTAGCACAACGCACAAGTAACATTTAGGAGGAAACATGGCTGGTGGCTGGGCAAAAGATGGTGCAGTACAAGACCAAATAGATGCAAGCGTTGAAGATGCCGTGGCGCGTGCTAAAAACAACATGTATCACGGTGAGAGTGCTGAGTTCTGTGAAGAGTGCGACGCCCCTATTCCTGAGCGCAGACGCATAGCAGTGCCTGGCGTTCAATTGTGTATTAACTGCCAAGCTGAAATGGAAAAAACAAGCAAGGTTGAGTCGTTGTTTAACCGTAGAGGCAGTAAAGATAGCCAGCTAAGATAGACCATTAAAATAATCGGCTTATACAAAGGCGCCTTTATCAAAGATTGAATTAGCCACGCAGTCGGTTACCGCCTTTCATCTTACTTACCCTCGTATTAACCGTTTACCCGTTGCATTGTATTGAGACTTTTGTGAAAGATAAGTGATTGATTTATCTTGCTCCCGTTCGTATAACCATAAGAACGAGATAACGAATTCACAATAATAAAAACGGAAAACACATGAAATTAAAAACGCTGGCCTTAGCGTGCGCATCATCAATTATTGTTGGGTGTGCAACTCAACCCGCTTCTTCAGTGAATCCTATACACGCTGCCGTTCTATCAACACCCTACACGTTAAAAACCGGGGGAGAAATTCCTAAAAGGCAACAGAACCTATCTATTAGCCATGCAACGCTCGCCTTTTCCTTCGATTTCGATAAAGAGATTTTGTTTGGGGATACTACCCTCACCCTGCAAGCGCCTTCACCACAACAAGAAATCTCTGTGGATTTAGACACGCGTTTTGCTATTGAAGGCGTTTGGCTGAATGATACTGAGCTACCTGCACAGCAATTTAGTAACCTTGAAGGCGAGCTTATTGTATCGCCAACTAGTAATGTGGCTTTTCCTGCAACCTTACGGGTTGTGTATTCAGGCCATCCTCGCACGCCGATTAGAGCCCCTTGGGATGGCGGCGTGATGTGGGAAGGAACCCCTGATGGACACCCATGGTTGGCAACTGCAGTGCAAGGTGAAGGGTGCGATCTTTTCTGGCCGTGTATCGACCAACCTTATGGCGAACCCGCTAACACCGAACTTTTCATTACCGTTCCCAAGCCACTAGTAGCGGCCAGCAATGGAGTATTAGTTGCAACTGAAGAAAATGGTGATGCTCGCACCTTTCATTGGCAAACCAAATCAATGCACAATACCTACGGCATTGCCTTGAACATAGCGCCTTACGAAAAGCTGACCAAAAGTTTTACCAGCATTTACGGCAACACTTACCCGTTAACCTACTACCACCTTCCAGAAAACGAAAACAAAGCAAAAGCGTTGTTTGCCGAGCTACCTGAAATGGTTACTTTTTTCGAACGTATGATTGGCCCCTATCCTTTTGCTGACGAGAAAGTAGGCATAGTACAAACCCCTCACTTGGGTATGGAGCATCAAACCATAAACGCCTACGGCAACCAATATAGAAAAGACGATGCAGGATACGATTGGTTAATGCAGCACGAGTTTGCGCATGAGTGGTTTGGTAATCAGCTTACCAACGACAACTGGGATCATATGTGGTTACACGAAGGGTTTGGCACCTACATGCAACCGTTATATGCCCAATATCTACACGGCAACGAAGCCTACTTTGTGAAGCTGAATGCACAGCGAAAAGGGTTGGCAAACGCTCACCCTATTGTAAGCAACCAATTGTTATCTGAAGAAGATGTTTATGAAAAAGGCCCTGCGGGTGATATTTATGCCAAAGGTTCATGGGTTATTCATACGCTTAGAGGGCTAATGGGCGACGAAGACTTTTTCCGCTCTGTAACCGAATTAGTGTATGGCCGCAGTGACCCCAAGCCTGGCAATTTCAAACCGATTTTTGCCAATACTCAAGATTTTATTGATATCGTCAATAAAAACAGTGAGCACAATCTAGATTGGTTTTTTGACGTGTATATATTCAGTGCAGCTTTACCTAAATTAGTTGTTGCTCGCACCGAAAATGACATTACATTTACGTGGAAAACAGAAGGTGACTTACCCTTCCCTATGCCGTTAGAAGTTAGCGTAAACGGTAAATTAACCACGCTTGATATGCAAAACCAAACCAGCTTAGCAGTAAGCCAATACGATGCAGTAATTGCTGACCCTAACAGTAAGGTGCTTCGCTACGAACAGCGTTTTGAAGATTATCGGGAATGGCAAGTAGAGCAAGCTGAAATGAGGAAAAAGCAGACCGAGTAATAAGGTAAAACAAGGCGCATAAACCTCGCTGAATTTAACTCCATGTCATGCCTATTAAGGCATTACATGGAGAGGATAGCACGCAGATTAAGGAGCCCTCACTTATGTCGGTAAACCGAATCAATACATCCCAATTACCGCTGTTTACCGCTTCTTGTTGATTGGCGTACCCCCATTGCGACTTTCTACCAACTCTTCTAATGCTACACCGGGGTCTTCTTCCCCAGCCACTGACGTAGCATAGGGACTAGCAGCCTCGGCTTCAGCATCTGAAACGGGCGTGACGTTTCTATCACCGGTGCCACGGGTGCCGTTGCTTCTGCCGCTATTAACTTGATTTTTATCTTTTAAACCACGCATTAATTCCTCCAAATAAGGTACAAATTCTAAGGCTAGCGCTATCAATAGCACGGTAACTAAATACCATGTAGGTAAAGGGTCTTCTTTAAGTTGAAGTGCGAAATCGGCGGGGATATCGCCAATACCAAACAGCGCTGTGAAATGAGGCCAATGTCGGCCCACCACTAAAACTAATGCTAATAGCGGGATCATTTCTAAAAAGCTATGAACATGCTGTTCAATGGGCCCTACACGGCGCTTAGTTACCGCATAAGAGACATCCCACATGGCGGTAGCTTCATGCACAAAAAAGAGCAAAATACTAATACCAATAATTAAGCTATTAACCTCGAATATCAGCACCATGAAAAGTGGAATGCCCACTTCGGCGAACATGAGTAAGTGGATAAGCGATTCTTTTGCGCCGCTAGTACCGGAAATATTACTTCGCTTATGGCAGTACCAATCGACAATACCCGCCACAAACCAGATGGGAATGATGAAATACATTAGGATTATTAGCGTAGGATCGTCCATAGAAACTTGCCTCTCCCGAAACATGGCCTACGTCAGGTGACATAGGCGAAGGTGTATGAGGTTATAAACGGGCAAGTAACCAGAATAGATTAGCAGTTCATTAAATTTTTTTAACGTTTAGCGGCTAGAGACAAGCTATTTTATCGTTAACGACACCCACACCATCCTATGGTCAGAACTTGCTTGCCTGTCTTTGACCAAGCGATATAGGTCACTATCTTTACTAGGCCAAAATACGCCAGCGTCTTTTACGTCAAAACCATACTGTGAAGGCAGCACATAATCGGCTCTTGCCCCCCAATACGCAGTGAACCGGTTACTAAAATCTTCCCTTGATGCTTCTGCACCACCCGCACTTGTCGGAATAAGGCTATTGTTCACCAAAGGGCTTTCCGTCAATTGCTCAATCACATCAACTCTATGCTTATCGCCCATATCAGCTGCATTAAAATCGCCAACTAGCACAAACCGTTCGTTCTCTTTTAAACTCACCTGCGCGCCAGCATCGTCATAAATATAGTCACCACGATTAGGCGTTAAATAATCTGCCATGAGCCGAATTTCATCGTGATTACGGGTACCGTTTCTGTCTTCTTCGCCATCAAAATTTGGCGGTGTGGGGTGCATCGCTAACACATGCACTATTTCTCCGTTCACATTAACCGGAATATCCCAATGAGATTTCGAACTTAGGCGAAAGGCTTGCCATTCTTCTTCTGAATACCATGGTGTACCCAATTCTTTCGCATTAGTAGCAGGTAATATAGGCTGTTGTGCACCAGGCATATCTTTCCATTTGAAGGTCTGAAAGGTGCGTGCATTGGCCTGTTCAATAGGATACTTAGATAACACCACCATCCCATATTGCCCAGGGTATAAGCCGTAACCATAAGCATCACCGCCGTATTTTTCTTTCTTGCCGTTGTTGTCTAAATCAAAATGCGTGGGCTCGCCCGTATTCACAGTGTTGGTATAAACATACTCGTAATTCACCGCTTGTTGGCCCGCCTGTGAAACATTCAGGTAGTGTTTTATAAAGTTATCAATTCCAACTGACTGGTCCGCGATATAATCAAATTCATTAAGTAGCAGAATGTCAGGATTAACACGCTGAATAATTTCAGCAATATTCTTAACTTGCTGATTATCACCATTAGATAGCACTTGCTTTAAAACTTTAGCACTAGGCGCTAAACCAAGCGCTTCGTAATTAGTTGATTCCATACTGACGTTAAACGTAGCGACTTTTAGTGTGTTCGCACTAAGCGCAGAAGAATAAGCCACCAAGAAAAGTGCGACGAGTTTATTTTTCATATAGTTTACTCATTTGAAACCAATTTAATAACGGGCGGTTAGGTAACTGGAAAATATAAATTGCGCAGTAACAGCCAACTAAAGAGCTAAAGCCAATACAATCTACCATTGGGCTTTTCTTTTAAGCCACACGTAGCATTTATCAAGTTCAATGATAAAAATCTCTTACACTAACTATTATCCGGCAAACTCTACTCATTCATAATACAGGGCAAGGACATGGCTTTAAAACAGTTATTTTTCACGATGGGATTAGCGTTCTTTTCAGCAAATGCGTTAAGTGCACAAACAATACAAAAGCTAGCAAGTGTAAAGGGGACGCAAATAACCGGTGTCACAGTCAGTGATAAAGGCGAGGTATTTGTTAATGCCCCTACCTGGCGAAGTGGCGTCGAGTTTGCCGTGGCAAAAATATCAGATTCAGGCCATTTTGAAGCTTATCCAAATAAAGAATTAAATAGCTGTGTGGCTTCAGTCCGAGTAAGTGACGATTGCTTTTTAGCGGTACAATCGGTAGTGGCTCACGAAGATAAATTATATGTTTTAGATACCCGCAACCCGCAATTTAAAGGGGTTAAAGATGCCCCTCGTATTTTTGTAATAGACCTTGAAACAAATAAGGTGGAAAGTGTGCTCACCATAGGCAGCAATGCCTATCACTCTGATTCTTACATTAATGATTTGCGCGTTGATGATAAAACGAATCGAATTTACATGACAGATTCTGGCCATGCCGGACTCGTCATCTACGACTTAGGCGACGACAATAGTTACCGTATTTTAGATAACCATCAATTTACCCGTGCAGAAACTTCTACGTTAGACATTGCTGGAAAACCGTTTACGAACACAGTTCACTCTGATGGCCTAGCGCTTGATAGCCAACATGACATTGTTTATTTTCACGCATTAAGTGGCTACACCCTATACGCGATAGATACCCTAGATATAAAGCCTACAAGTAACAACGACATTGCCAGTAAAGTACGCAAAGTCGCCACTACAGGGGCACCTGACGGCCTAATTTATCATGATGGGATTTTGTACCTCGCCGATTTAGAGAAGCAGTTAGTTCAGTACTTAACGCCCGATTTAACACTGCACACTTTAGTAGATGGGGATGCAGTAAATTGGGCTGATACATTTAGTATTCATAATGACTCGCTTTACTACACCAACAGTAAAATTCAAGATGCTGGCAGTGACGTAAGTAGCATGGAGTTCGAGGTTTATAAAGTAGCATTGCCATCACCAAGCAAGCTCGCTAATTAAGGCGACAAAACCTTTTATAGTAAAGATGGAAATAATGCGCTAAAAGCGGGGCGATATACGTTGAAGTACCTTAGGTCATTTTTACTCCTAAAGTCAGATGCAGTATAGTGAGTGTCCACTTTTAGGTAGTAAATGAATGTCGATTAACCTGCGTAAAACAAGCCGCAACCTTCACTTGTGGCTTTCTTTGGTCATTTTTATTCCTGTCGTTGTTGTGATTGGCAGTGGCTTGTTGCTGCAGGTGAAAAAAGAGTTCGACTGGCTACAACCGCCTACCCAAAAAGCCACGGGTAGTGCGCCATCTATTAGCTTCGAAAAAGTTATCGAATCAGTGCAACTCGCCCCCGAAGCTCAACTGAATAGCTGGGATGACATCGACCGGTTAGACGTTCGCCCCAGTAAAGGCATTATAAAAGTACGCGGAAAGAATCATTGGGAAGTGCAGCTAGATGCAATTAGTGGCGAAGTGCTGCAGGTTGCTTACCGGCGCACCGATACTATCGAAGCTATTCACGATGGCAGCTGGTTTTTTGAAGGGGCAAAACTATGGTTGTTTTTGCCCGCCGCCATTTTGCTGTTCATTTTATGGCTGACGGGCTTAGTAATGTTATTTACTACGCTTAAAAGCAAATATCTAAAGCAATATTATCGCTCACAGCAAAAAGGTTAGTGCTAACTGTACGCTTTCACCTTGAGCAAATGCTGCTTTGTCGTCGGCGCTCACATAATATTGCTGATTAGTAAGATTCCGCCAACTCGCTTGCACCGACGTACGTTGGCTCAATTCCCATGCCGCGCCAATATCTAACGTAGTTACATTATCGAGTGCTTTTTCACCATCGCCAATATCTCGTTTGCTAGCACGATAAACAAGCGTTGAAAATAATCGTACTCCCTCTAGTTCATACCCTAGGGTTAATCGCTGACTGTTTGGCGGAATATCAGCGATAGCGTTTCCTGCAGCATCCTCTCCATCAATCCACGCACCATTTAACTGAGCAAACCAATACCCCGGATCTGTTCCGTTATTTTGCGGTCTGATTACAGCTTGTGACTGTTGCCAATCTAGCTGATAGCTTATGCCTTGAATGGTCGCACTGTCTAAATTGCTATAAACCTGCACATCCTCAGATACCGTAGTTCGTTCAATATAGTGATTGATTTTCTGACGAAATACTTCAACTGAGCCGGTTAAAAAAGTGCTGTTGTACAACAACGAAGCCTGTATATTTGTGGCCTGCTCTGTGTCTAAATCGGCATCACCTAGCACGGTGCCCCTAGGGGTTTCTCCCGAAAAATAGCGTTCGGTTAATGACGGATTTCTAAAGGCGCTAGATAAGTAAACACTTGCCGACCATTGGGTTGAAAGCGTATGGCTGGCCCCAATAAAACCGCTAACGTTAGTATTAGTGACATCATCAGCGTTGTTAGACTGCTGCTGCCAATCAAGCCTGCCTCCAAATGCTAGCGAAGTAGCACCAAAGGTACGCGAGGCATCGGTTATACCTGCCACTGTGGTTTCACTAGCATCCAATGTACGAAGCTCGTAAGCCAATTCCGAGATAAAAGATGAGTCTGTTAGGTTTGAAGCTTCATCTAAAAGAGGCTGATTTGTAGGGGATTCGTCTACAAGAGAGTCGTCTACAAGCGATCCGCTAGCAGAGGAAACCAAAGAGAACTCTCTTTCATCAATAATTACCCCCTCTCGCCCCATCAGTTGAACTTGCCAGTTTACCTGCCAGTTATTAATGCGTGCGTTACTGCCCACATCAAACCCAAAATCTAACGCCTCGCTTTCACTTTCGTTTATCCGATCCTCTGGCCTTAAAATATGGGTGTCCAATGTGGATTGGTGCCACCAAAGGTGGCTTACTAGGTCTGTGCTAGATGTGTCAGAGCTAGCTATGTCTTCGCTAAATAAGTCAGAGAATGCAAAGGTCATTTTGCCTAGCCAGTGCGTGTTTTCTGGGTAGGTTGTTACTCTATCTTCTGGAAAATCACTGCTGGATTTACCAATATCACGGTTGTCTGAATA
Organism: Alteromonas sp. CI.11.F.A3; assembly: GCF_032925565.1. Taxonomy (NCBI): domain Bacteria; kingdom Pseudomonadati; phylum Pseudomonadota; class Gammaproteobacteria; order Alteromonadales; family Alteromonadaceae; genus Alteromonas; species Alteromonas sp. CI.11.F.A3. The sequence continues at coordinate 1,466,757 of NZ_CP136708.1, read as the reverse complement.
CAAAGTCCACGCTTCTTTCAGCACCCCACTTTCCGGTCGATGCCTTATGAATAGCGCGGTTTGTTCAAACTTATCAAACAGGGTATTCCCTTGTGCGTCAGAGCCATTATTCCCTTTACGGTATGACAGATTCCAATCGGTATTGCCTGCGTAATCGGCATAACTGTAATCCTGTGCCTGTTGGTTACTGCTCCACCCTAATTGAAGGTTAGATTCAGTATTGGAAGGAAGTAACAAATCCACTGCGCCACCAATAGCGCCCGAGCCTAAATAGGTAGATGCAGCACCTGGAATGACGGCAACACCTTGAATAAAAGACGGTGGAACAAAGCCAACACTCGCCCCCGCTCGGCGGTCGCTCACAATAGGTACGCCATTAAGTAACGATTGAATTCGCCAGCGAGAAAAGCCGCGAATATTGATGTTTTGAATTTGCCCACCTTGCCCATTTAAATTAACTGAAGGCGATTGAAGCAAAATATCATTGATATGAGGGCTACCCACAAGATTTGATTTATCGTAGCTATATTGGGGAAAAATACTGTTTAAGGTTTCATTGTAATAAGGGCGCTCTGCGGTGACAGTGTACCGCTCGACTTCCTCAACGCGCTTACTATCAGGACTTATATCGTCAGCGCTTTTATCATCAGTGGCAGCGGCACAAAAAATGGGGGCAGCTAAAAATGAAACGGCTAAAAATAGCTTAAAGGGGGCTAATCCAAACATCGATAACTTAGCAGAAGGCAATTCAAAAAACTTTGCATGGAAGATAAAACAGAAAGAATACGACAGGCTTTTCATTGGGTCTTGCTACGGTGATAAAACTAATAAAAGGAAGGGTAAGAATAAAAAACGCGGCAGCATAATGCTGCCGCATCTATTTTTACTAACGTAAGCTAGTTTGTAATAACAGGAATACCAGCGGTCCAAGGACCACCTTCATTCACTACGGCTTGTTGTAGTGCAGGCACAGTAGTTTCATGCAGTGTTTTAATACGTGCACTCACTTTGTTTAATTCATCTTCAGCATAACCAAGTTGATCTTTATGCTGTTGAGTAGGTCCGTAAGATGAACCCAGTGCCGATCTTGCATAGCGTAAACGGCTCATAATATTCGCCGGTTTAATGCCTTTACGATTGCGCGACTCTAGACCACTAAACGCCTTATTAATATCGTTTAATTCACTTTGAATACTCGCAAACTTAGCTTCTAGTTGGCTTACATCACTAGGGGTACGGTCAATAGCGACACGAAGCAATTCCATTGTCTCTTTCACTTGTTTAAGCACAGTGCTAGAAGACATTATACGTTTCTGCGCTTTAGTAACGGCGTTGCCGTAAGCGGTAATGTCCTCAGCAGATGCCCCTTTCAATGCACCTTCATAGATAGATTCCAGCGTAAACTCAACAGGTTCAGCCAGCTGAGTAACCGTTGCTCCTTCACGCTTAAACAACGTAGCGCTATAGGTGCCTGGCAATGCCATTAAGCCATTATTTTTGCTGTCTTTCTTAGTAAGCGGTGTGGTATTTGAGTATTTCATATCCCACGTAATACGATGTAGCCCTTTCTTAGTGCTACCCGCTACGCGATTTATGACGTCACCCGCACTGTCACGAATTTCAACATAAATAGCAGGCGCTGGCTCTTGAAGCTCGGCTTCAATCGCTTCCCAACTTGGGTACTTAGGATACTTGTCATCTTCCAGTAGCTTTTTCTCAGCTTCTTGACGCTTGCCCTTCGCGGTTAACAAACTGTCTTTTAAGAAATAGGTTAACGTAGCACCATGTGCAGGGTTCTCTGCCACAAAACGGTCATCGCCGTCTGAGTCGGTGTGTTTAGTATCTAACTGAAACCATTTCACAGGGCGACTAGGCGCGAATAAAAGCGCGTCTTGCTGCATCGACTTTTCAGTTAATGCACGAAGCGGAGCGTAATCATCTAGAATATAAATTCCACGACCGAACGTACCAGCCACTAAGTCATTTTCTCTGCGCTGTATTTTCACATCGCGAGTAGAAATGGTTGGCATACCGCCATCTAGTTCAACCCACTTTTTACCGCCATTCACCGTAAAGAAAACACCAAACTCGGTACCAATGAACATCAAATCTTTGTTCACGTGATCTTGAACAATACGCCAAACAAGATGCTTTGCAGGTAAATCATCGGCAAGTGATGTCCACTTTTTACCTAGGTTAGTCGACTTAATTAAGTAAGGTTTGTAGTCGCCATATTTATGGTTATCTAAAGCAACATATACCGTATTCGGATCGTATAAATCAGCGCGAATATCATTCACATAAGCGGTGGCGGGAATACCTTTAATATCGTCTAATTCGATTTTCTTCCACGACTCACCGCCATTGGTAGTGACTTGAATAATGCCATCGTCAGTACCTGCCCACAGAATATTCTCATCCACTGGACTTTCAGAGAAGTTAGCAATCGTGTGGAATTCTGTCATGGCATACAAATCCCACCCCGCTTCTACCGACCATGTTCTGCCCATCATAGGCATGTGCATGCGGTTTCCGTCTTGGGTGAGGTCGCCAGAAACGGCTGTCCAGCTATCGCCGCGATTGTCTGAACGCCATACGCGCTGTGAAGCAAAGTAAATACGCGCAGGATCGTGGCTAGACACATTAATCGGTGCATCCCAGTTGTAGCGCTCTGCTGGGTCGCCTGGAAGTGGCTGCGGCTTAACGTAAACACCTTCTTTGGTGGTCATGTCTACGCGGGTAAGGTTACCCTGCTGCCACTGTGAATAAATAATATCTGGGTTACCCGGCTCAACTGCTGGCTGATGCCCATCTCCGCCTAGGGTTAAGAACCAATCTTTGTTCTTAATGCCGTCTTTGCGCATTGTGCGTGATGGCCCGCCTTGGGTCGAGTTATCCTGAGCACCCGCATAAATCATGTAGAAGGGCTTTGAGTCATCCGGTGCCACTTTATAAAACTGGGTTAGCGGCAAGTTCGCCATAAAGTGCCAGTTCGCCATTCTGTCATGAGACATATAAATACCACCATCTGATCCCATCAACACAAAATCAGGATCGGTGGGATGAAATGCCATGGCATGATCGTCCACGTGCTTGCGTTTGGTATTGATTGGTGTCCACGTTTTACCGCCATCGTCAGACACTTTACTGTAGTTACTGGCAATATAAACACGGTCGAACTGGTGTTGGTCAGCAAAAATTTCTTGGTAATAATGAGGGCCTGTTCCAGCACCTATCTCATCAGACACTTTGGTCCAACTTGCGCCTTGATCGGCTGAGCGATAGAAGCCACCTTTGCGATTATCAGTTTCGATAGTGGCGTAAAGTACATCAGGATTCATAGGCGATATCGCCATACCTATCTTACCCATGTTGCCTTCTGGCAAACCAGTTTTAAGTTCGGTCCAGGTTTCACCGCCATCGTCAGAGGTATGAATGCCTGCGCCTTCATTAGTCCCTACATATACCGCAATAGAACGCTGGCGAGCCCACGTTGCTGCATAAAGTTTATCAGGGTTGCGCGGATCGATAAGTAAGGAGGTTACGCCAGTCCATTTGTCGGCAGGCGTAAGTACTTGCTTCCAAGTATCACCACCATCGGTGGTTTTGTACAAGCCACGTTCACCGCCGCCAGACCACAATGGCCCTTGGGCTGAAACCCACACAATATCGGGGTTTGTTGGGTGAATAATAATGTCAGAGATATGTTCAGATTTCTCTAAGCCCACATTATCCCATGTTTGACCGCCATCGACAGATTTGTATACGCCATCGCCAAAGCTAATATGACGCCCGCCGTTATTCTCACCTGTACCTACCCAAATAATATTTGAGTTACTAGGCGCAATGGTCACATCGCCAATAGAGTAAACCGCTTGTTTATCGAAAATAGGCGTCCAGGTGTTACCAGCGTTCGTAGTTTTCCATACGCCACCAGAACCTACTGCGGTAAACCATGTTGAAGGGTTATTTTGATCGATAGCAATATCAGCTATTCGGCCAGACATATAAGCGGGCCCAATATTTCGAAGCTCCATGGCTTTAAAAGTTGAACTGCTAAAAATAGATTTGTCGTCGTTAGATTTTTCTGCAAAAACAGTCGAGCATGAGAGTGCAAGAGATACAGCTACTGCAGCTTTAAAAAGCTTCTTCATTATTATTATCCACAGATTAGTTGTTATATTATCACGCTAAGTAAATGTGATTTTATACAACTACTAACAAACCTTTAAAGATTCAATAAACACACGACCAACTAACGAATATAGAGGTTAAAAAATGGTCGTGAGTGGAAAACGAATTCTGGTGAGATAATAAGCGAAAAAATATATTGCCCAGTTGAGTGGACACCATTTAAAAAAGCGCCAAGCTTCTGATGAAAACTTGGCTCTTTTGGAAGCGTATGCGCTCAGTAAAACTAAGCTGCTTTTAGAAAGTGCAGCATGAGTAAAAGTAAGTTCTAATTAAAGGTGTGCTCTTTTTAAAAGTACGTTCTTGTTAAACGTACGCTTTTATCAAAAAGTGACGATGTCATCATTAATCAAATGACCGACTATCGGGCTGTTTTCAGCATCGATAAACCCGTTATCAATGGCTTTAGCGCGCCCACGCGTTACCCTGCGGTAATTAGGATGCGTGTAAATGTACGTTTGTTTTGAACGTAATGCTTCTAACACACGTTCAGCCAACATAGATACAGGAATTCCAGATTCCACGGCCATAGTGGCAGCTTTGGCCCCTGCTTTTAGTTTTTCTTTATCGATACGCTTTGCAGTGGCTACCGCATACTTTTCTTGTCTATTACGATAAGACTCATGAATACGGGTTTTTACGAATGCAGGGCATAATACCGACGTGTGAATATTAAATGGCTCAAGCTCTGGCACCCAACCTTCAGTCATAGACACAACCGCCGCCTTAGAGGCGCAGTATGCGCCAGCGTATGGCATACCCATCATGCCGGCCATCGACGCCACGTTTAACACCCAGCCCCCTTCGCCGTGCTCTTTGATAGCAGGAACGCAAGCTTGAGCACCATAAAGAACGCCCATCACATTCACATCCATCACCCAGCGCCAGGTTTCAGCTTCTGAGTCTTCTATTTTTCCAGGCGAACCACCAACACCCGCGTTATTGATGACCATATGTATTTTGCCAAACGCTTCTTTGGCTTTCGCGACAACCTCTTCCCACTGGGCATAGTCGGTGACATCAAGTGAGCAGGTTATTAGCTTGTAACCCTTAGCGCGCAAATCTTCGCTAGATTGTGCAAGGGCTGCGGCATCTATATCGCCCATCACAATATTCATTCCCTGCGCCGCCAATGCTTCACTTAGGGCTAAGCCAATTCCACCCGCTGCGCCAGAAATAACCGCGGTTTTACCTGAAAATTCATTAGACTGAGACATCTGCTCTCCTGTTGCCTTTATTAGCGCAGCAAATACGATTGCTGCAACGTCTGCTTGCCGCCACCACTACGACCAGACGAAGTAAGGTCAACAAAGAAGCGGAGCTCAATGAGTTATATAATCGATAAGTAGAGTAGTCTGCAGATGTGAGGGTAGATACTTTATTTGCCTAATTTCAGATACTTCATGAAATCAATAATGGGAAGAAAATAGACTACTGCTTTTTAGTGAAGCTAATAAAACCAACCCGTCTTTATTATTCTAATAATATGACTTCTTAATAGAATATGACTGATTTTCAAAATATATTTAGGCTGTAAGCCATAATAGAGTGCTTCTACTCATCGCAAAAATCGGCTTACTTAACTGTTATCCCAACTGACTTCATGTAAGCCTAACCACGCGAAAAAACAAAACATTAAATTAACAAAATCATATCTTAGCAGTGAGTTAAATACACAAATCGAACGCACACGTCCAATTCTTAGGGCTTTCAACTACCCACAGCCTCTACACTCCCAACCTTATTAAAAATTAATTATTTGTTAACGCGGGTAAAAATCGAAAGTTTTTTATTGAAGTGATTTTTAATAAAGTGGGCAGTCGCCCCTTGTGATGAATAGAATTAATCATTACTCTCCCTCGCTGAAATAGCGACTCAAGTTCATTTAATTGCCCCGGCAATTTTCGAGGATTTTTACTTAAGCATGGCTAATCCACACCCTTCAATTGATGTTTTTCTGCAGCCTGCTTTCGCTGCATTTGTGCAGAAACTTCAACGCTACACCACAGGTGTAGGGGTATTCCTATGGATTGCAAACGCCGCCTTATTGCTTAACGTAGCATTGATAGCCAGCGGCACAATGGCCGACTCCGGCGAGTTTGTTAGTGCGCTCCACGACAATATTGTTATTGAGCCTTTTTTCATTGCCGCTTTTAACCAAGCGCTCTCCCTGTTTTCTCTTCCTACCATTATATTGGTGCTGGTTGGCCTTCAAGTTCATGCTTGCGCCACCGCTAGAGCCCAGTTTATTGGCAATGACCAACCTGTTCCTTTCGTTTTTCACGAATACCCTCACCCCTTTATTCAAAAAATTGGTAGCCGAGCACCTCCTACTCTCAGCTAACCGTTTTTGATATCGATGTGTAAACACTGATCGTTACCCGAAAACGCTAAATGGCGTGCTTGTCTTTGCGGACTAAGCACCGCGGCCATCTATTGTCTTCGGTATGCATATCGATGATCTATTTGCTGCTTACCTTTGATACTTATCTTTGCTGCTCGTCTGCACTGTTTATTTGTGCTGACTAATTGCCGCAACCCCTTGAACTTACGGGTTATAGGAAAAATATTTTTGTCTATTCGTAACCTCTTGAAACTAACTTTTACCACAATCGTGCTGATGCTAGCCGGTTGCAGTGGCGGCGTACTCGATCCTAAAGGGCAAGTAGGTGTGGATGAAAAGAATCTAATCATTCTTTGCACCATTCTTATGCTCATTGTTGTGATCCCAGTCATTGTGCTAACACTCTATTTCGCTTGGAAATATCGCGCCAGTCGCGACTTTGAAATTTACACCCCCAAATGGGCCCACTCTACCAAAATTGAAGCTTTGGTATGGTCAGTTCCCGTACTCATTATTGTTGCTTTAGGCGTTATAACTTGGCGTTCAACCATAGCGTTAGACCCCTATGCACCGCTTGAAGGTCAAGGTGAACACCTTACTGTAGAAGTGGTGTCATTAGACTGGAAGTGGTTATTCATCTATCCAGAGCAAGGCATTGCTACGGTGAACGAATTAGTTTTTCCTGCTAACAAACCCATCGCTTTCAAAATTACTTCTGAAAACGCCATGAACTCGTTTTTCATTCCACAATTGGGCAGTCAAATTTACTCAATGGCCGGAATGGAAACCAAGCTACACCTCATTGCAAATGAGCCGGGTACGTTCAAAGGCATTTCATCCAACTACAGTGGCGCGGGTTTCTCGGGCATGAAATTCAATGCTATTGCCACCCCTACAGAAGCTGATTTCGACGCTTGGGTAGAGAAGGTTAAGCAAGAAGATACGGCATTAACTTCTGGCTCTTACAAAGAACTCGCAGAGCCCACCGAAGATCATCCTGTGACCTACTACGGCGATGTAAGTGATGGGTTATTCCACGAAATACTAATGAAATACATGAAAGACCACGGCTCGATGGATTTTTACAGCAAGCCTAATAACGCGGCTACAGGTATGAAAAAAGCGATGCCTGATATGCACAAGGGTCATCATGAAGAGGTTAACGAATAATTATGTCTTTTTTAGGTAAATTATCTATAGAGTCAGTGCCTTACCACGAACCCATTATTATGGTTACGTTGGCAGTGATTGCTGTAGTGGGTATTGCGATTGCACTGCTCATAACAAAATATAAGCAGTGGGGCACACTGTGGAATGATTGGATCACGTCTGTTGACCATAAACACCTAGGCATTATGTACATTGTGCTGGCTATGGTGATGTTACTACGTGGTTTTGCAGACGCTATTATGATGCGTACCCAACTTGCGGTGGCAACGAATGGCGCACCTGGCTATTTGCCACCAGAACACTACGACCAAATTTTCACCGCTCACGGCGTTATTATGATCATCTTTATGGCCATGCCATTTATGATTGGTTTAATGAACATTGTGCTACCGCTGCAAATTGGTGCCCGTGATGTTGCTTACCCGTTTTTGAATAATTTAAGTTTTTGGCTTACCGCTGGCGGTGCCATTCTCATTAATATTTCATTAGGTATAGGTGAGTTTGCAAAAACAGGTTGGGTAGCTTATCCGCCAATAGCGGGGCTTGAATTAAGCCCGGGGGTTGGCGTCGACTACTACATATGGGCCTTGCAGATATCAGGGCTCGGCACGCTACTTACTGCGGTTAACTTCTTAGTGACTGTATTTAAGATGCGTGCACCGGGCATGAAATTGATGCAAATGCCAATTTTCACGTGGACATGTACATGGGCAAATATCCTTATTGCCGCGTCGTTCCCTATTCTTACGGCTGTGCTAGCCATGCTAACACTAGACCGCTATCTAGACTTCCACTTCTTCACGAACGAAGCTGGTGGTAACTCGATGATGTACATTAATTTATTTTGGGCATGGGGCCACCCTGAAGTTTACATTTTGGTGCTACCTGCTTTTGGTATTTTCTCAGAAGTTATTTCAACCTTTACGGCAAAACGCTTATTTGGTTATACCTCAATGGTGTATGCATCGGGGGCAATTGCCATTTTAGGCTTTGTAGTATGGCTGCATCACTTCTTTACCATGGGTTCAAGTGCCAATGTAAATGCCTTCTTCGGTATTATGACCATGGTTATCGCGGTGCCAACAGGGGTGAAACTATTCAACTGGTTATTCACCATGTACCGCGGCCGTCTCGTACTTAGCGTACCTGTTCTATGGGCATTAGGCTTTATGGTGACCTTTACCATTGGTGGAATGACCGGTGTTCTGCTGGCTATACCTGGCGCCGATTATGTACTTCATAACAGTCTGTTTTTGATTGCTCATTTCCACAACACCATTATTGGTGGAGCGGTATTTGGTTACTTGGCAGGTTTTGCATTTTGGTTCCCGAAAGCCATGGGCTTCAAGCTTGATGAAAGAACCGGTAAGGCCGCTTTCTGGTGCTGGCAAATTGGTTTCATGATGGCGTTCTTACCATTGTACGTGCTGGGCTTCTTAGGCATGACCCGTAGGCTTAACCATACCAACAACCCTGACTGGAACTTGTGGCTATACATTGCAGCAGTGGGTGCGTTTGTTATTGCCCTTGGTATTTTCTTCCAGCTATTACAGTTGTACATAAGCTTCAAAAATAAAGACAAGCTTGATGACACCACCGGCGATCCATGGAATGGACACACACTGGAATGGTCAACTGCATCGCCGCCTCAGTTTTATAACTTTGCGCACATTCCTCACATCCACGATATCGATGCGTGGACAGACGCAAAAGAACGAGGTGACTCTTATCAAAAACCTGAGAAATACGCGCCTATTCACATGCCGAAGAATACCTCTGCTGGCGTATTCATGAGCATGAGCTTCACCGTAATGGGCTTTGCGCTTATTTGGCATATTTGGTGGTTAGCCGCTGCTGCGCTTATCGCTGGAATAGGTGTATTTATTAAGCGTTGTTACACCTGTGATGTTGATTACTACGTTCAGGTAGATGAGATTGAAAAAATTGAACAAGCGCATTTAGCTGCCAATGCGAAAGGAGTGTCTGTATGAGCGCATTAGCAACTGATATGGCTCGCGATATACAACAAGAACATGAGCACGAACATCACGAAAACAATACGGTATTCGGATTTTGGCTTTACTTAATGACCGATTGCTTGTTGTTCGCGTCGTTTTTCGCTACCTACGCCGTGTTGTTCATGAACACGGCCGGAGGCGTGTCTGGTAAAGATATCTTCGAACTTAACTTTGTGGCGGTTGAAACCGCCGCGCTACTCGTTAGTAGTATCACCTTCGGCTTCGCCATGATTTGCGCGCACAAGCAAAACAAAAGTGGTGCATTGGCATGGCTTGCTATTACGTGGGTGTTGGGTGCTACCTTCATAGGTATGGAAGTGTATGAATTCCATCACTTAATCGTGCATGGTAACGGCCCTCAAGAAAGCGCCTTTCTTACTGCCTTTTTCTCGCTAGTAGGCTTACACGGTATCCACGTAACGTCGGGGCTTATTTGGATGACAATTTTGTTTATCGAAGTGTTGCGCCGTGGCTTACCGGAGAAAACGGTAACAAGATTAAGTTGCTTAAGCTTGTTCTGGCATTTCCTCGATATTGTATGGATTTGTGTTTTCACTGTGGTTTATTTAATGGGGGCAATGTGATGACGGGTCATCGTTCTAACAAAATAACCGCCAATTCGAGTAACGGAAATGCCATAACTCATGCTGAATGCGCCCATGCGCAAGACCATGGCAACGTGAAAACCTATTTAATTGGTTTTGTATTGTCAGTGATTTTAACGGTTATTCCATTTTGGATGGTAATGGAAGGAGACTTCTCAAAAGTGACCACCTTATGGAGCATCGTCGTTTTCGCGATTGTACAAATTTGGGTTCATCTAAAGTACTTCCTTCACCTTAACTTTGTTACTGAAGACGGTCGAGCCAGTACTATTTCGTTTTTATTCAGCGCACTCATTATCTTCATGGTAGTAGGGTTGTCGATTTGGATAATCTACGAATCGAACGCCATGATGATGTACTAGCCCTTCGCGCGTAACGAAGGTTAGGCACTGACAACGAAAAAGGTAAACAGTTAAATGAACGCTATATTTCGCCGCTATTTATCGGTGACTAAACCCGGCATCATTATGGGCAATTTAATTTCCGTAGCAGGTGGTTTTTTACTCGCTGCTCGCGGGGATGTTGACTGGCCTTTAATGATAGCGACCTTGGTTGGCTTGTCTTTAGTGGTGGCTTCTGGTTGTGCGATTAACAACTGCATAGACAGCGACATCGACAACAAAATGCAGCGAACACGCACTCGGGTGACAGTTACCGGCGAAATGTCGTTGAAAGCAGCCTTCTGGCACGGCGCAGTGCTAGGGGTTGCAGGGTTCGCTTTACTGACTTTTTATACAAACCTAACGGCAGTGTTTTTCGCTGCCTTGGGTTATGTGGTTTACGTAGGTGTATACAGCTTATACATGAAGCGTAACTCTGTATATGGCACCCTTGTGGGCAGTTTGTCTGGCGCGGTGCCGCCCGTGGTAGGTTACTGCGCAGTAACTGGCACATTTGATATGGCCGCCGCGATATTACTAGTGATGTTCAGTATATGGCAAATGCCTCACTCTTACGCAATCGCTATTTTTCGTTACAAAGATTACGAAGCGGCCAATATACCGGTACTTCCTGTGGCACAAGGCATTGCAAAAGCTAAGCAACACATTGTGTTATACATTGCGGTGTATGCCATGGTCACACTACTGTTACCAATTGGTGGTTATACTGGCGTAGGCTTTTTGGCTGTCGCCTTTTCCACAAGCTTGTGGTGGTTGATAATGGCGCTACGGGGATATCGCCGCGATATCAATATTGAAGGCTGGGCGCGCCAAGTGTTCGGGTTTTCGATTATCAATATCACGGCGCTCTCAATTGCCATGGCTGTGGATTATCACAGCAACGTTTTAAGCCTTTTTTAGTTAAACTCTTTTACGTAGCGGTTTAGGTGCTAGCTCGCTTCTATGGGAGAAAGATGGCGAATTTCAGGTGCTGTTGCCAAAATGGTTTCATACAGTGCAAATACCGACTTGGTATATTCTTGCGCGTAATGAAAGTCTAAGTCGGCCTGGCACTTGAAGTGTTCCACCAAAATATATTGGCCATTTTCTCTATCTTCAAAAACATCAAAGCGAATACACCCAGGCTCACCTCTAGTGGGGATGAGAAGGCGCTGTAGTGCCTCTATTCCCTTTTCATAATAGCGTAGCTGTGGTTGAATAATGGCAACAATATGCACCGGTTTGTCGGCTTTCTTCATGAATTTGATCCTATGATTTTTTGGGTTAATAATTTAATTGGCTTAGCAAGGGCGTACGCAGCCACAAAGGCCATGGGGTAAGCCTTAATGAATGCTATTGACCAATCTGACAAAAACGTATCTGTGATCCCTAAATTAATAAATGTCACCCAACCGGACATCAGTCCAGACAGACAACATGAAAACAGCGCAGTAAAGATAATTCTTTCCATCCATTCCTCCTTAAAGCGATGTTAGTGTATACGTGTGTCGCTTGGTGAGAATAAGCGAAATGGAAACCTTAGATTGCAGGAAATGATGTGCTAGATGACTTAACGCTTTTTATCGAAGTGATCCAAAGAGGCAGTTTCGCTAAAACGGCGGAAGATTTGCATATATCTCCCTCAGCGTTATCAAAACGTATCGCAAAACTTGAAGTGCGATTTGGTACCCCTCTACTGACTCGTTCGTCTAGGGGCGTAGTGCTGACTGCATTTGGTAAAATGGTATACGATGATGTTGCCGATGTTATTTTACGCGTAAAACAAAAGGTGCAAGCATACGACAGCACACAACTAAATATGCTTAGTGTGTTATGCCCACAAAATTTGGTAGCCGGCCCATTATTTACGCCATTCAGTGAATTTCAATTTGCTCACCCAACATTACAACTGCGTATAGAGCCTAACAACCGAAACGTATTAACGAGTCAAAAGCAATTTGATATCGCGTTTCGGGTAGGAGAACAGCAAGACTCTTCATTAATACAGAGAAAAATGGGCAGTGTTTCTGTTCACATTGTTGGAAGGGATAATAAACTAAATACTTCTCATCTTTTTGTACCCTACACCATCAAACAAATTCCCAACGCTGAGCAGTTTACTACTTTAGCCGGCGCGTATGACAATGTGCATTTCGTGGGTGATATTACGCTAGCGAGACAGTTTGTAGCGTCAGGAAATGGGGCAGCACTGTTACCCAGTACTGAAATTCAGACACTCATAGATGATAAAACGCCTGAGTTGCAGTTTCATAGTGAGCAGTTATTTACTCGCCCCATCTATGCATTGTGGCCTAATTCATCTAGCCCAAGTGTTCAAGCGCGGGATTTAATTGAGAATGTGCATCGCTATTGTAGTGCCACTCCATCGTTGTGCGGCGAGGCCTTGTCTATAGGTTATATGCTAAGTATGTGCGATCAATGAGTGGGATATGAGGAACATTTAAAGCATATGGCAGCGGACATGCTTACATCCGCTGCCATAGATCTACCGTGAAGTTACAAACATTAAGCCTGTTAAGTCGTCTGCGATGTTGGCATTACGTAAACTTCTCGTACGCAGGCCGAATCATTAGCAGATAATACAAACAACACCGATTTGGCAATATCTTCGGGCTGTAGCTTATCTTCTTTGGGCTCATCGAAAAATGGCGTATTAACCATACCTGGGCAAATGGTAGTGCATCGCCCGCCCCACTCTTTCATTTCTTCCGCTAAGTTTTGCCCAAAGCCATAAGCAAACCATTTGCTCGCGCCATATACTGAGCCTTTAAGCGCAATTCTGCCCGCTACCGAACTGGTCAATATAAAGTGACCTTTAGTCTTTTTCAGCAAAGGTAGTCCAAGCTTTGCAGTGTATAAAAGTCCATTTATATTCGCGCCCAACATGCTTTGCCATTCTTCAACATCGCCATTTTCGATACCTGCGCTTTTAGCGCCTGTACCCGCATTGGCGAATACACCATCTACTTGGCCGTAATGCTTAGTTACTTTGCTAAACGCCTTTTCTAAATCATCGAAATCGCTCACATCGGCAGTAACTGCAAATGCATTTTCATCGCCAAGTTCTGCCACTAGGTCGTTAAGCTTATCTTCGCTTCTTGCAATTAAGGCAACTTTATTGCCTTCATTTACCAATGCTTGGGCAGTTGCTTTGCCAATCCCGCTTGATGCACCGGTAATAACAATAACCTTTGAATCTGTTTTCTGACTAGACATACATACTCCTGGTCAATCTAATTATTTACTCGCCTAAAGTTCTTTGTGAGAGTTTCTAGTCTCACCTAAAATGCTTAAGCTATGAGTTCACTAATTTTCTCTACAAAGGCAGGAATGTCATCTGGGTTTCGGCTGGTAACCAATTTACCATCTTGCACCACCTGCTCATCTTTCCATGTTGCGCCCGCATTTATTAAATCGGTTTTAATACTTGGGAAGGAAGTCAGGGCGCTATTTTTTGCCACTTCCGATTCAACGAGTAACCAAGGTCCATGGCAGATAGCGGCAAGGGCTTTAATGCGAGGTTCAGCGTGCGCTTGCTTTATAAATGAAACCGCATCGCTGTTTGTACGTAAAATATCAGGGTTAATTTGACCACCAGGCAATACCAGCGCATCGTAATCGCTTGGCGCTACCGAGGACACTTGCGCATCTACCGATATTTGTTTACCCCAATTTCCTTCATTCCATGCAGTGATACTGCTTTGGTCATCAATTGATAGTATCTCTACTGTGGCGCCCTGCTCTGTCAGCATATCTCTTGGCTGCACAAGCTCACTTTGCTCAAAACCATCGGTAGCTAAAATAGCGATTTTTTTGCCTTCCAAATTTTGCTGATTACTCATAATGAAACTCCTATCTCTTAAACAACATCTAATGCCGCTTCCCATTCAGTGTTTGCGTAAAGCAAAGCTGAAAATGAAGATTGCTTGTATGTACGCTATTCAGCGGTACACTTTCTAAGCCGGCAATTCGAATAACTAATTTGTATGTGTAGCTTTGAGACTGCAATATCCAAACCAGTGCTATAAAAACCTTAAGCTTCTGTTTATATGCAATTTTTTACTAGAGATGAAAAGTTACAGTGCTTTGGCCGGAACCTTGAGCGTGCGACTTTTTCAGCATTTATGAAGGTTTTACATGAGGATGAACCCAGCTACATGTAGAAAAACATCAACAGAGCACCAGCTATCATAAACAGGTTTTCAGTCAACGAAACAAAACCCAATGGCACATTGCTGTCGCCACCTACGCAGGCACATTTAAGCTCCCGTTTATCGATATACACCGCTTTGATAACTGAAACCGCTCCTACCGTTCCGATAAATAGGGAGAACGGCGCTACTACTAGTGCGGGCAAATGAGCCACCATACCAATACCTGCATAGGCTTCTATAAACGGATAGATATACCCGTAGCGAACCCATTTCATGGCTAATAAATCGTAGGTAATAAATGAATTGGTGAAGCTGAAAAGATCTTTCAACTTTTGTACTGCCAACAGCGACATTGAAAACGCAATAAAGAGCATTAGCGTGCGAAGCGAGAAATACGCCCCCGCGACAGCATATTGAACGGCTAAAGCTAATAGCGCTGCAACAGAGAATATGGCGATTACGGGTGTGTACGTTGTACCAGTTTGTCCCGCCTCGCCTTTGCCAAAATACGTACGCAACTCATCGTATCCACCTATCCGCTCATTGTTTATAAAAGCTTGTGGCGTGGTTTTTACATCGTGCTTAGCTTTAAACGCATCGGTTTCTTCTCTGGAGGTAAGCGGTCGATCGTCTATCTCATAGCCTTCTCTTTCCAGCAAATCTTTTGATCGCAAGCCAAATGGGCAAATATGATTGTCGGTGACCATTCTGTAAAGGATTGCAGTTTTACTCATGTTTCTCCCCTTTTTTCATCTTTGCTAATAGTGTTGGTTCGATTGCATAAAACGCGCTAATAGCATCTTTTACTAACGTTGCTGTGCAGTACTCTCAGCGAGCTGCTTGACAGTATGTGTTGATATGTAGTGATATTTACCATCGCTGTGAATGACGGCCGATTGTTGCGATGCTTTATAAAAGCCAATTCAAACAAGTTCCATAAGAAACACTTACTTGATTACACTCCTAAGCCTGTAAATTGCTCACACTTTAACCACTTAATATGCCAACAGATAGGTAGTTACAATATTTGTACCGACTACACCGCGCACCAACGAATTGATCGATATAAGGGCAAAATCACCTTTATATCCACGTTCCGCCCACTTAAAAATAAACATAAAATTAACATTTGCGTTATTATCCAGTTACTGAAGTTTGAAAGGGAAGAACGACATGGCGTCAGTGCAACATGATGATATACCCCATTTTGATGTACTCATTATCGGTGCTGGGCTTTCGGGTATTGGCACCGCTTGTCATATTACAAATACATTCCCCAAAAAAACTATCACCCTACTAGAACGGCGTGAAACACTGGGCGGCACATGGGATTTATTTAATTACCCAGGTATTCGTTCAGACTCTGACATGCTGACGTTTGGCTATAACTTTCGCCCTTGGAATAAGTTGCACACTTTGGCGGATGGCCCCGCAATTAAACAATATATTTCTGATACTGCAGATGAATTTGGGGTAACAGAGAAAATTCAATTTGGCGTTAAAACGCTAAGTGCCAATTGGGATAGTGAATCAAGATGCTGGACGGTTATAGCGCTTCACGAAAAATCGGGTGAGAAACGTCAGTATACCTGTGGGTATTTCATAAGCTGCACCGGCTACTACGATCAAGATGCTGGGTATCGGCCTACATTTCCTAATGAGGAATGTTTTAAAGGGCGGAAGATTCATCCGCAACACTGGCCAAAAGACCTTAATTACAAGGATAAAAACGTTGTCATTATAGGAAGTGGCGCCACCGCGGTAACCTTGATGCCCGCGATGGCAAATGACGCGGCTCGTGTCACCATGCTTCAACGCTCCCCTTCATATATTTTTTCAGTTCCTTCAGAAGACAAAATGACTGAAATGCTTCAACGAATTCTACCTAAGCAGTGGGCTTTTAAGCTTGCGCGCAAACGGAACTTGGCCCTGCAGCGGGGGATTTATTTAGCTTGTCGTCGTTGGCCAAATTTTATGAAAAAGTATCTACTTTCACATGTGCGAAAGCATGTGGGCGACAGCGTAGATATGCGTCATTTCACCCCCAAATATATGCCATGGGATGAACGCCTTTGTTCAGTACCTGATGCCGATTTATTTAATGCTATTCGAAGTAGAAAAGCTGCTATTGAAACGGGCGAAATAGCGTCGTTCACTGAAAACGGTATTACCATGAAAGACGGTAGAACACTTCAGGCGGATATTATCATTACTGCAACGGGCTTAAACCTACTTACCTTAGGTGGCATTAAGGTTAGCGTCGACAATACCCCCTGCTCATTCTCAGAAAAAATGACCTACAAAAGCGTGTTGATTGAGGGCATGCCTAACATGGCGTGGATATTTGGTTACGTTAACGCTTCTTGGACATTGAAAGCAGACATTTCCGCTACATACCTTTGTCGATTGTTTAAATACATGCAAAATAATGATTTTGAAGTAGTTGTGCCTGAAGATCATGATAACTGTGCGCTGGATGACGGTGTCATGGATTCTCTGCAAGCAGGCTATGTACAAAGGGGCAAACACCAACTTCCTCGTCAAGGCGCTAAATACCCTTGGAAAGTCACTATGCATTATGGAAAAGACAGAAAAATGCTATTGAACGACCCTATCGAGGACGCTGCTTTACACTTCTTCAAAAAAGAAAACAGCATGTGTAAAGCAGCACCGCAAAAAAATATAAACACAAGAGAGGCTTCAGCATGACCTTCGTTTTTTTACACGGCTCTGGTTGCACAAGTAACGTGTGGGAACATCAAGTTTCGTTTTTCAACGATAGCTTAGCGCTTAATTTTCCAGGCCACCCTGAAGGGGAAGCCTTGCGCGATGTGGAATCTATTGCGCAATGGGTGCTTAACACCGTTGAACAAGAAGATTTAACCAACGTGGTGTTAGTAGGCCATTCTTTGGGAAGTGCAGTTGCCATGCAAGCTGCTCTGCTTGCGCATAGCAACTCAACGACTTTTGATGCCGATAGACTTAAAGCACTGGTGCTGATTGGGGCTGGCGCGAAATTAAAGGTAATGCCTCAACTGCTTACCTCGCTAGCCACGCTTATAGAAGAAGGCGGCGAATTTCCCGATTACCTATTGGCTTCAAACCAACAACTGCAAGAACCGTTAAGAACCCAGGTGAATACGGCAATTATTAACAACGGTGCAGCGGTTATGTTGAACGACTTTACTGCTTGTGACCATTTCGACATTATGCACGACCTAGCGAATCTACCATTACCAGTTCAGCTAATTGTAGGCGACAAAGACATTATGACCCCCGTTAAGTACTCTGAATACTTACTCGCGCAATTGCCTAATGCCCAATTAGAGATTGTAGAAGCCGGAACCCATATGGTGTTTGCCGAGCAATATGACAAAGTGAATGCATGCATTCAACGCTTTGTGGATGGGTTAGCCTAGTAGCAATACTGTGTAAGCAAAAAAGGCGTTACCCTCACACAGGTAACGCCTTTTTACTTTGTATATTAAGTGTTTGTTTACAGCGTTTAGTTCTAACTTTGCATTGCCAGTTTTTGCTTGCGCTATTATTGAACGCTGTTTATAAGCACTATTTAATTAAGCGTATCTTCAATATAGCCGTCAACTATTTGTGCTAATACATCTAACGGCACGGCACCGTTTTTCAGTACTGCATCATGAAATTCACCCAAAACAAATTTATCGCCTAACGCTACTTTGGCTTTTTCACGCAGTTCCAAAATTTTCATCATGCCCACTTTGTACGCAGTGGCTTGGCCCGGCATCACGATGTAACGTTCAATTTCAGAGGTTACATCAGATTCGGCCATGCCTGTATTAGCAAGCATGTACGCTATTGCTTCTTCACGCGTCCAGCGTTTCGCATGAATACCAGTATCTACCACTAGCCTTACTGCACGGAAAAGCTCGGCTTGTAAACGGCCGATATTATCAAACGGGTCGTCTTGGAAACCGAGTTCCCATGCTAAGCGTTCAGAATAGAGCGCCCAGCCTTCGATGTAAGCCACGAAAGGCGCAACGGTTCTAAAAATTGGTAAACCTTCTAGCTCCATTGCAATGGCAATTTGGAAGTGGTGGCCAGGAATGCCTTCATGGTAAGCAAGTGTTCGCATGCTGTAAGTAGGCGTTGCTTTAATATCATAAAGATTGGCAAAGAAAACACCAGGACGAGAACCGTCGAAAGCAGGCGGTTGATAATATGCACCTGGCGCCGTTTTCTCTTTAAACAGTGGAATGCGTTTCACTTCCATACCCGCTTCTGGGCGCACTAAAAATGCATCGCCAAGGCCTGCATCAATTTCATCTAGAATAGTTTGGTAATCGGCTAGAATTTGCTCCCGTCCTTCATCAGTATCTTCATAATAAAAGCGCTCGTCTTCTGCTAGCGTATTTATTGCCGCAGTAAAGCCTTGGCTAATATCAAAACCTTCTTGCGCTAATATCGCCAAAATCTCAGCTTGTATACGATCAACCTCTGATAAACCCACATTATGAATGTAGTCAGCAGTATAATCAGTGGTAGTGAAGAAACGCAGAGCCAATTTATACGCTTCGTCTCCGCCGTCTAAATGCCATAAGCCGTCATCGGTACCCGCCTTTTCTTTAAGGCCAGTGAAGTAGTCAATAAGCATTTGGTAAGTAGGATAAACCGTACTTTCTATTTCTGTAGCAACGTTGGACAAAAGCCCTTTGTAGTCAGCTTCAACAATGGCTTCAGACTCTTCCATACGGCGCTGAACTGAGGTATACAAAATATTTTCTTTCACTGGCTTATCGATGAAGCTCTGCATCTCATCTATCACACGCTGAATAACAAAGCGTGGTGGAAGGATATTTTTTTCTTCGCGCAACTTCATGCCTTCAAGCATCTGCGTAAAGTAGCGCTTACTTTCACTTAACCGGCTAACGTAGAAATCAACGCTTTCTACATCAGTAATTGGGTGCTGCCCATCCATGAAGCTCGGAAAGTTGCTTTGTGCCCCAGACATTTGGTTGAACGGGTAACTATGATATTGGTACTTTTCGAACCCGCTTAAGGTATCGAGCAAATACATTGCGATGTCTTTGGATAATTGCTGGTCTTCATCCAAGTCTTCATATTGCATGAGTACACTTTTAACTTGCATAAGCTCATCAAACGTAGCTTGTGAAGACGCTAAACTCGCATCATCAAGGTGGGCGTTATGGCCTTTTATACCCATACCATCTAACACGCCAATTGAGGTTAACGTTTGAGGGCTTTTTAATGCTTGCTTGATAAGCGTTCTGTCTAGAAATACACGAAATGAAAGCGGTTTTTCCGCTTTCCATTCATACGTTCCCCACGCAGCTGAACCCAGTATAATTACTAGCACACCTATGCCTAACCATTTAAAAAATGTTTTCATTCTGTCCCTTATTATTTTATTTGTTTTATAGAATCTAGACGCTGAAGTACGCGTTTGCGCGCTCTACATTTATTCAGCGGCTTACAAAAGTCAATAAAAAGGCTTTTGAGGTGTGCCTTTACGTTATTAGTGCATCAATAAAAATACATATGCGGTGACAGCGATAGCGCGCCTTATGTCTAGTCGCTTATATCTAATTTGATACTGTCGCAGGGAAGATTCGATTTAATCTGACGGGCAGGAATAGACAAAGAGCGGACCTTACCAGTCTCTAAAGAGAGTAACTTTCTCATCTACCAACTGGTCAAGGTTTAAGTGGATTCGAGCTTACTGAAAATACCGCAAGTTTGAATTGTACTCGTACCTGAGCATTCGTTTGATAGTTGCTCTAATGTGATTTGCAGTCCTTGCAGTTCACATATCTTTTCCTGAACTTTTAAAAGATGTTTTGCGATAAGCTGATTTACCTCATTACAGCTTTCGTCGAGCGCCTCCTTCCGGTGTAACAATGTCGCAATCTCTTTAATTGATATTCCCAGTGCGCGGCATTGTCGAATAAAGACCAGCCTTTCTAACGCTTCGCTATCATAAACTCTATAGTTTCCTGCACTGCGCGAAGGCAGTTTTAACAATCCGCTTCGCTCATAGAGTCGAATCGTTTGAACAGTGCAGCTTGTTTTTCTAGCCAGTTCGCCTATTTGCATAACTTTCAATTCTTATTTGACCCTATACCGAGTATAGACATTATAGTTTTGTTTTTAAACGGCAAGCAAAAGCGAGCGAGGAGTTCGAAATGAAATCAGTTGGAGTATGGATTGGTGTAATTTCCATTTGTATATGTTTAGTGCATGGTTTTTTCACAGGGCAAAGCGTAGTTCATAGCTTAGTTTTACACCCTATTGTGCTTCTAGCCAGCCTCTCATTGATAGCTTTTAGTTATCGTGAGCGTAACGTTGGAAATTCTGGTTCTAAGCACCAAAAAGGCTACTGTGAAAGAGCAAAGCCATTTGTACAAACAAAACTAAATCAAGCAAACACAGCTCGCGAAACAGGCGATGTTAAAGCTGAGTTTAAACATCTTGAGGATGCTCATGTCATCGGCCAACGTTCAACGTATCTGCATACGCTAGTTCATTGGCAGATGTTGGTATTTGGCGTTCGTTATAGGATTCTCAACGAAGTCATTGGACAATCTGTGCGCTTATTGGGAGCTATAACTAAAACGGTAGTAGGACTTTTACCTCATGGTAATACTGGCGGCAGCAATATCAGCGCATTTAAATCAATGCCAATATCGGAACAGAACCAAATCGTTTTAGCAAAAATAAATGCCAAGAAATAATGTGCATTTGCTAAGCCATGAGATGAATGAAGGCAATAGACAGAGCCGAAAGCTCGAAGCTCCGTTTTCGAGCGTTTCAGCCCTTAAGTGCTAGCTGCACCTTGAGACAAGGCGCCGCCGTTTTCCCTTTACCTATGGGCATATGAATACTTGATTAAACTAGGTAAAAAGGAGAAGAAACTAAACGATAAGTATTCTTTAGGCTGACTCACGAGTTGCCCAATACACTTTCAATCCAGTCTCGGTAATTTGACACCCTAACTTGATAAGCGGTAGTACCATATAAACCGCCTTTAAAATTAGCAAGATCTCCACGCCAAACTTGCCAACTCGATAAACCAACCAAATAAGCTTTACCGTTTTCAATTATCACTGAAGCTCCGCCACTATCACCAGCACCGTGCATTCCTTCAAGGGGCAATGCATCAGGTGGCTTGTTAAATTTATATGAGAGCCAGTTTCCTTTTGAAGATTCAATAATGTTTCTACAATGGTTTAATTCTCGCAATGATTTTGTTTCGAGGTTTTCACCAATTTCTCCGTCACCTGTTGCTCCACGACCAAATACTGTGATCTCTTTGCCCGCTTGATCAATGTTTGGGTAGATATCAATTGGTTCTCTCGTTGTAACAGGGGAAGATAGCTTTATTAAAGCAATGTCACTTCTAGATTCTAGAAACTTCATTAAGGGAGCTGCATCACCTTTGAAGAGAACCTCATCTGGTTCAATATAAAGTGGATGTATGTGAACCTCTTCTATTTCAAAGACTTTATCGCCAACGCGTAATTTTTTACCTATGTAATTATAAAAAATGGTATGAGCGACTGTCACAACCCATTGAGGTTTTATCAATACCCCATGCCCCTCATGAGGTAGATCAATTAAGTATTCGGGTGCTTTTTCTAAGACATAATTTCGGGAGGGGATATCGTGCCGTTTCACTACAGCATTACTACTAGTTGCAATGAAAACAGCGAAAAAGAAAACCAAAACTCTCATATTACATCCATGTAGATTAAGGGCTAACTAAAAGCTGCCTACAAAGACTTCATACTAACACCCGTTTTGCCTAAAAAACCATCTAACATTTACTCATGGAAAGGATATTAGACGTCCGCTTCACGTACTGAGCAGCCCAATAGCTTCAGAGGCACCTTGAGACAAGGAGCGGACATTCAGCATGCAGAAAATTGACTAACCTTTGGGTAGTTAATTGCAAAAAAATTATGCCACTACATCCCAAATTAAAAGCTTCGTGTGGATAGTTACAAGTAGAGCAATGCAGTGCTTAAAGCTAGAAATACTGTGCACTCAGTCAACTACAGTGTCATCATGACCATAATTATCACTCACGTAATCGCTTTCAAAATCAGCTTTGATCGCTAAAGATTGACTGAAAGTATCTTTCGCAGTCGTCTCATCCCCTTTAGATAGATAGGCAAAGGCTAGACTGTCGTATACCTGAGGTGCATCTGGAAAAAGTGAAACTAAATAATAAAACATGTCAAATGCCTCCGTAAATGATTCTGCCCTAAGGAGTTCCATTCCAAGTTCATTGATGGTTCTGCCAATGAATCGCTCGTATCCCTCATCGCTGTAAGCCAGTTTAAATTGCTTTGAAAACTTCTTTTTCCCGTTGGTCTTATAGTATTCGTAAGCAAAATTCTTTTCCAACTGCCTAACTGGCGCATACTCCCCGTTTTTGATAAACGAGAGTATTCGACCAGATATGAGTTCCGCGACTAAGTTGTCACTATTTGCAAGAACCACAATTTGATAGTTACTAGCTAGGTCAATTTCCACGGCGGCACTGACTCCAAGTCCGCCACCATATGCCCCCCAATGAGGCTTATCCATAGCAAATACTTTGCGATTAATTGGGTTTGAATTTTGTAATAGTTTATTGGTGTAAAAGAGCGCTTTATAAAATCGATGTACGTCTCTTACAGTTGACTCAATACCGCCATCTGGACTTGGATGCTCAACAACACCCACTTCCCTCAATGTGCTGTCGTATTGATAAGTATATTTTACCGACTGGTGATCATGTGAATGAGAAGGCTCGAATGTGGTGTCTGTCATTTCCGTCGGTAAGAATATCTTATTTTTCAGTAGTTCTTCGAATGGCTCACCCGTAACTTTTTCAAGAATCTTACCCAATACGATATATCCGTAGTTCGAATATTGATTGTCAGTACCGGGTTTGAATATGAGGGGGCGATCGATCAATATACTCAGTTTCTTATCGAGAGTATCAAATGCAAGAGGGTTTTCCCGATATTCAGCGACAAAGATATCGTCAAAACCAGCGCTGTGATTTAGTAGTTGTTCGATTGTTATGTCTTCAGTAAAAGACTGTTTGAAACCCAAATCAAAGGAAATCAGCTGACTGTTCAACCTAAGCTTGCCTTTTTCAATTTGTTGTAATACCAATACTTTAGTGAAGTCCTTCATGATCGAACCAAGGTTAAACCGAGTTTGCCCCGTGTTCTTTATTTGCTCTTTAATGTTCTGAAAACCATAAGACGATACAAATATTTCTTTATCATCTTGTATTACCAGTACACTTCCGGAAAACCACCCCATATCATGAAATTGCGTTGCGATGTCGTTCGCGATTGCAGGAAGAGTCGTATTCTTTGCGTTTTGGTCATTTTCGTCACCAAAAGCAAAAGAGCAAAAGGAAAAAAATAGGATAAAAACTAATGTTGATTTCTGATTCACTTGGTTGACGCTCCACTGTCATATTTATTTTTTATCTACGCGTTAGCGTAACACCATTCTGTGATGAAGAACGATTTGCTCTACTCTCTTCTGAAAACTTGCGACTGGAAACATCTACTTAGCTGTTGTACTTCGTTTTAAAATAAAAAATGCAAACCTCAGACTGGCTTAGGTTTGATTAGAAATTAAAAATCGTGAACATCCGCTTCACGTACACTTGAGACTGTCAGATTAGCTGGCGCCCAATCAATTGCCTATCCACCTTCAAACAAGGCTCTCTATTGGGCGTTTAATAGAACGTTTACATATAATACAATGTTTTTGCTTCGTACCCAGCGATAGCGTTTTCTTCCAGTAATGTTCTTCCTATTTTATCTACTCCAGTTATCAAATTTTGTTTATGGTGAAGCGGAATAGCAAAATTGAAAACATCACTGTTAAAACGAACCTGCTGATTACTTAAATCAACACATACCAGTTGATTCGGATTCTGCCGACATTGCATTGCAATATCGTCAACCACATCGTGGGGTAATGTAATTGGTAGAATCTGATTATTAAGACAATTAGCATAAAAAATATCGGCAAATCCTTTGGCTATAATTACACGAAATCCAAAGTCGGCAATGGCCCATGGCGCATGCTCTCGACTAGAGCCACAACCGAAGTTCTCGCCCGCAAGCAGTATTTCCGCTCCAACATACACAGGGTCATTGAGCACACAATCTGGGTTCAAAACGCTTTCATTAGCGTCGAGGTAACGTACATCATGGAGAAGATGCTTTCCGAAACCTTGACGCGTTATTTCTGTCAGAAATTGCTTTGGCAGTAGTTGATCAGTATCCACGTTATTTTCTACAAAAGGTATTGCCTTAGATTCAACCGTTATTAATGGCTTCATGGCTGCCTCCTTAATAGCAATCTAACATCGGTGAGTTTACCTTTTAGTGCCGCCCCAGCGGCCATGGCTGGACTGACTAAGTGTGTTCTAGCGCCTCGCCCCTGTCTGCCTTCAAAGTTTCGATTGCTGGTAGACGCGCAGCGGTCGCCTTCTTTAAGCACGTCATCGTTCATCCCTAAACACATTGAACACCCGGGCAATCGCCATTCAAACCCCGCATTGATAAACACGCGGTCTAGCCCTTCTTCTTCCGCCAGTTTTTTTACTCGCATAGAACCTGGCACCACAATAGCTTTTACTTGTTCGGCCACTCGCCCATTTGATACCACCGCAGCGGCTTCTCTTAAGTCTTCTATTCGACTGTTTGTACACGAACCAATAAACACATGGGAAATAGCAACATCGTCTATGCTTTGTCCAGCGTTAATGTCCATATACTGCAGCGCCTTTTGCATAGCGTTACTGTCGCCATCAGAATAACTGTCAGGCAATTGAGGTACGGCTTCATCGATGCCGATAACTTGCCCTGGGTTAGTTCCCCACGTCACCTGAGGGGATAAACGAGACACATCAATGTCGACTGTTTTATCAAATTCTGCATCAACATCTGAATAAAGCGCCGACCAAGCGACTTTCATTGCCTCGAACTTCTCTCCTTTAGGCGAAAATGCTTTTCCGTCTAAGTAGCGAAATATGACATCATCCGGTGCAATCATGCCTGCTTTCGCGCCGGCTTCGATACTCATGTTGCAGATTGTCATTCGCCCTTCTATCGACAAACTCGATATCGCGTCTCCGCTATACTCCACAACAAACCCGGTTGCACCGTCGTGTCCAATTTCTCGAATTAAGGCTAAAATCATATCTTTAGCGAAGACACCTTCGGGTAGCTCGCCATTAAAATTCACCCGCATATTCTTTGCTTTGCTTTGCCGAATAGTTTGGGTTGCTAACACATGCTCCACATCAGATGTGCCAATACCAAACGCTAGCGTACCCAAGGCGCCGTGGGTAGCTGTGTGCGAGTCGCCACACACCACGGTCATACCAGGATGGATAAGCCCCATTTCCGGCCCCATAACATGCACAATACCTTGGTGACTGTCTCCTACTGGATATAAAACGATATTATTAGCTTGGCAGTTTTTAATTAATGTCTTTAACTGCAACGCGTTCTTTGGACCACATGCATCAAGACTCGTCGACTGCGTAGAAATGCTATGATCCATTGTTGCTATCGTTAAGTCAGGTCGTCGTACTTTTCTGTTGAATTGTTTTAAGCCATCAAATGCCTGAGGTGAAGTCACTTCATGAATCAAGTGCCTATCAATGTAAAGCAACCCGTCACCATCAACTGAAGTAACAAAATGTCTGTCCCAAAGCTTGTCATAAAGTGTTTTAGGCATGGTCGTCCTCCGCTTTTTTCTTAGCAAAATATGACGACACAGTGTCAAGGCTGACAACCTCAGTATACTTTGCGTGTAGGTCGTGCAAGTTCGCTTTGTGAGCGTCAATATTTCTGTCTCCGCAGGCCTCTTCAACAACCCACACAGGAAAATTACACGACAATGCATCTACTGCGGTTGCGCGAACGCAACCGCTAGTTGTTAAGCCACACACCACTACGCTGTCCACCCCGCCGGCTTTTAACTTCTCGTTTAGCTGGGTTTCAAAAAAAGCACTTGGGGCGGTTTTCTCTATTAAAGTGGCATTATTAGAAAACGATAGGCGGGGGTCTATCTCAACCCACCGGCTACCCCGAGCAAGCATATCTAAGTCAGGCAAATGCTGTCTGAACACCGATTGCTGGCTGTCGTTGTCATACACAACTGTTGAGAAATAAACAGGTAAGCCTGCGCCATCAAAGTGCTGAATTAGTGCTTCAGCGGCGGTAATTTCACTATCAAATACACCGCCAAGAGGACTCTCAGGTGACGCAAAGCCTACTGTCATATCGACAACAATTAACGCAGGGCGCACGCCAAAGGCGACACCTTGCGTTAGTAAATCGCTGCTACTAAGCTGCATATTATTGTCTCGCAACGTTGAACGATGGTGATACTGGTGCGGCTAAGCCCGTTTCCTCTTTCGCTTTGGCTTTAATTTCTTCTATTGTTCCGCCACGATTAAACAACGACACTTCACCTCTCTCTTCTTTCAATGTCGCTCGCAAGCGCTGGGTTTCGGTGTCGTTTACCGACCCATTTTCAATCACCACACCGTATCGACGCGCGCCTTCCAAAGATACTAATCCTCTGGCGACATCATCAGCTACCGCATTAGGTTCGCGGTCAAATGGATCGCCCCAACCGCCGCCGCCCCATGTATCGAAATACAATACATCACCCGCTTTTACTACAATGCCCTCGCATTTGGCTGGGAGAGTTTCTGTGCTGCCATCTTCTCGAATGAGGCGTTTTGTTGAACGTTTACCTGGCAACCCTCCATTAACGCCCCAAGGATAAGTTAACCATCTGTCATCATGAATAGCGATGGCCCCATCACAAAGGAACCGATACCCCACCGACAAGCCATTACCGCCGCGGTGAAAACCAGGGCCACCGGAATCTGGAATAGTTTCGTAAGTTTCAACACGTAGAGGAAAGTACGCTTCGATAAATTCGTTCGGTACGTTAGTAAAACCCGGCCACAGAGAGTGTCCGTCTGGCCCATCACCTACAGGCCTGCCTGGGATCCCACCAAAGCCAATCTGGAAGAGTTGGAACCACTCTCCTTTATCGTCATAGCCAGAATAAAACAGATGAGGAGAATCAGAGAAACCGGCTGCATTCATGGCATCAGGTGCACCTTGTCCTAATAGCCCTCCCATTACGTCAAAGATACGGCCTAATGCGTGCGTTCTTCCCGAAAGAGCGGCTGGAAAGTTTGGTTTAAGTAAGCTGCCTTGAGGTATACGCACATCAACTAAGTCATAAAACCCATCATTGAACAGTATTTGAGGGTCAACCAAATTGATAGTAAAGGAGCCGAAGAACATCTTGAACATGTCTTCATTTAAGTAGAAATTTATTGAGCTTTTCGCTTGCGGGTCGGTGCCTTCAAAGTCGAAAATTGCCTTGCCATTCTCACGCCACATCTTGCAGCGTATTTTGTATGGCCCCATGCCCACACCATCGTCACATAAATAATCTTCGAATACGCGAGGCTCTTCTGGCACCAACATATTGATAATGGCTTCCATCGCAACATGGTTACGCTCGAGCATAATTTCCATGGTGGAGTAAAACATATCGTCACCAAAACGCTCGGCTATTTCTTGGCAGCGTTTTGCCGCCGTTTTACACGCTGCCACAAGTGCGTTTAAGTCAAATCGGTTCCACTGTGGCGTTCGCACATTATGTAAAATGAGCTCTAATATATCGCGTTGTAGCACACCCTTTTTATAAAGTTTTGTGGGTGGAATTCGAATACCTTCTTGAAATATGGTTTCCGCTTTAATGGGTATAGAACCTGGCACCATTCCGCCGTTATCTGACATATGACCAAACATTGCAGTCCACGCAATGTGTCGCCCCTCTTTAAAGATAGGAACAAGAATAATCCAGTCGGGTAAATGGGAAACGGCTGCATTTGTCATGTAAGGGTCGTTGGTAAGGATGATATCCCCTTCTTCCAATTCGCCCTCAAATGCACTTAGGAAGCCATGGATAAAAGAACCAAATTGCCCTACTACCATTTTGCCGTCTTTATTAGCAATCATGGGAAAGCAATCACCCTGCTCGCGGATCCCTGGGCTCATTGCGGTACGAAATAACACCGCATCCATTTCCTCTCTGGCATTACGCAATGCATTTTCAATGATATCAACGGTAACCGTATCAACGTCAATTCTGGTCAACTCAGCTGTGTTCGTTTGTTTAATTTTATTATTCATAACGCCTCCTTATTTGCCAGTCGATTCAGGGCTGCTTAACGGGTTAAGTAATAGGTTGCCCACCGCATCAACGGTTGCAACGTAACCAGGGAGAACCACGGTAGTCGAGTCCATTTCACAAATTACAGCGGGGCCCTTGACCGATAACGCTTCGTGAAGTTTTCTACGCTCATAAATGATTGCATCGTGATAGCTACCTTCATAATAAATTTGGCTATCGGTTAACATGCAATCTTCCAAGGTATAACTGGTGTTGACAGGCGGAGGAGCCGGGAGCGCTTTGCTTTTTGCTGTGGCAACTGCGCGAACCATCACAACCTCATGGCCCTCTTCTAACTCAAAGGTGAATAGCTGCGTATGTTCAGCATCAAAGTGCTTTTTAAGTAAAGAAAGTCCATTGTCTTCAATATCTTGCTTAGAAAAAGGAACGCAGAGTTGAAAGGCTTGCCCGGTGTAGCGAACATCCGCTTCATAAGTAATAGTTTGCTCGTCCATTGAAATTCCATCGGCGAGCAGGGTAGAAGATGCTTTTTCTGCTAATTCAGTGAGTACATGCTTAAATGCATCGTCGCTGAGGTTGTCGATTAGCGAAACCAGTGTTTGGGAGGCCTCGTCACGTACCTGTGTGGTGGCGTCACCATAAGCACATAATACGCCCGGACCAGGAGGAATAATGGCAGGCCACGCTTGGGTTAGCATACCCAGTGCATTGGCATGTAATGGACCAGCTCCGCCAAACCCTACAAGGGCAAACTCTCTTGGATCGAATCCTTGCTCTACCGACACTAACCGAAGGGCGCCGAACATAGCTTCGTTAGCAATCTTAATGATACCTTCAGCCGCTTCTTCAACCGAAATATCCATGGCGTCTGCCACTTTTTTTACCGCCGCTACTGCAGCGTCTCGATTGATAGCCATTTTGCCACCAAGCTGCACATCTGAAGGAAGATAACCGAGTACCACATTGGCGTCGCATACCGTTGGTTCTACACCGCCTTTCATATAAGCCGCTGGGCCCGGTTTAGCGCCAGCTGACTCTGGACCTACGCGCAGTGCTTTAGTCAGTTCAGGCACAAAAGCAATAGAGCCACCACCAGCGCCAACGGTTCTTACGTCTACCGATGGTGCACGTACGGTAACATCTCCAACACGAGTTTCTCGTCTTACCCGTGCTGTCGCATTTTGTATTAGTGCAACATCAGTAGACGTACCGCCCATATCAAAAGTGAGTATGTCGTTAAACCCACCTTGTTTACAAAAATGGATAGCCCCCGCTACACCGCCAGCAGGACCAGACATTAGCAAGTTAACTGGGCTTTCTGCGGCTGAACGTGCAGACGCCAGCCCGCCATCTGAGCGCAAGATAGACAGATGAATATCACTGCCCATACGATCGGTTAGCGCGCCATATAAATTATCGACATATTTGGCTACTTCAGGGCGAACGTAACTGTTTACCACTGTGGTTTCAGTTCGCTCGTATTCTTGCAATTCAGGAACAACATCAGAAGAAATAGAGATTGGCATATCAGGGAAAACACGCTGTGCAACCGCTTGAGCTTGGCGCTCGTTCTCTCCGTTCACATAGGCGTTTATAAAAGAGATAGTGAGTGCAGTAAATCCACCTTTATCTTTTAATGCCTGTAAGCTTTGCGTGAGCTTCTCTTCGTCTAGGGCTTTTACAATACTGCCATCAGCGCCCACTCTTTCACTTGCTTCAATGGTGAGTTCTAACGGTGCAAGCAAAGGCTTCTTCATGTAGCTTACCCAGCCTCCCAGCCCCCCCGGACAAAATGAACGTGCCACTTGCAGCACGTGCTTATAGCCTTGTGTGGTAACCAGTGCGACACTTGCCCCTTTGCCAGTTAATACCGCATTGGTTGCAACAGTTGTACCGTGCATAACACGCGCGATATCAGTAACATTAACACCTGATTCTTCACAAATACGGTCTATGCCGTTAAGCACCCCAACGGAAGAATCGTGCGGTGTAGAAGGCACTTTTGCAGTAAAGGTTTCCCCAGATATTTCGTTAATTAATAGTAGGTCGGTAAAGGTTCCGCCTACATCAACCCCTAATCGATAACTCATTTGCTTCCCCTTTTATTTTCTTGTTGTTCTAACCAGGTTTTAGCATGTCCACCACGTGCTGTGCCTGTTAATGCCTTGGCTTTGTCCGATGCTGCAAGTAACAGGCCCATATCTATGCCTGTGCTATAACCCATTTGCTCTACTAGCAGCACCACGTCTTCTGTCGCTACATTTCCGGTGGCGCCCGGTGCAAATGGGCAGCCACCCAAGCCCGCTATTGATGCATCAAATTGTCGAATACCCGCTTCAATCGCGGCGTAAACGTTTGCAACGCCCATTGCGCGTGTATCATGAAAATGGCACGACAATTTGTTGGCGCCAAACTCCGATACCATTTTGCTCATCAGCGCATGTACCTGATCTGGAGATGCCGCACCAATCGTATCGGCCACCACAATGTGAGCAGCCCCAGCATCTAATAATGCGGCTGATACTTTAATCACTTCATCCACGCTGATGTGCCCTTCAAAAGGGCATTCCCATGCTGTTGCAACATAAGCTTGCACTTTACGATTTAATTGTGTGGCTAGAGCAAGCACGTCAGATGACATAGACAGCGCTTGGGTAGTCGTCATTCGAATATTTTTTTCGTTCATCGTTGTACTGGCAGCAACTACCAGTGACATCAGCGGCACATTTAATTCAACCCCAGTGCTAAACCCTCTTTCGTTGGGTATAAGCACTGAATACGCCACCTTATCTTTGGCCGCGAGTTGATTAATCACCTCATCTGTCCCCGCCATAGCGGGAACCGCTTTAGGCGATACAAAAGCCCCTACTTCAATGGCGGGTAATCCAGCTGCAACTAATGCATTTATTAATGCAAGTCGCTCATCCACACTCAGGTGCTTTTTCTGATTCTGTAGGCCATCTCTGGGGCCAACATCGTTGATGATGATTTTTCCTTTCGTTTTCATCAGCGAACTACCTTTTTCTCAAATAAAAGGGCTAACTCACTGTCACTCATGCCTACTAAATCTTTCAACACATCCTTAGTGTGTTCGCCTACCTTGGGTGCAGGCGAGAATACTTCGTCTGTGGTACGTGAAAACTTAATAGGATTTCCCGGCCCTTTGGTTTTGTTGCCATCACCCGAGGTAAGCTCAACCACCATATTACGGTGTTGTACTTGTTCATCACTGAGGGCTTGAGAGAACGTATTAACAGGCGCACAAGGAATACGCGCCGCTTCTAGCTTTTCAATCCAATAGCTTGAGGTTTGTGTTTGCAGTGTTTGGTTAAGGGTTTCGTCGATAAAGTCTTTCTTTGCCCACCGTCCTGGCTGGGTATCGAATTCGGGTAAGTCCAATGCATCTATCTTCACCACCGTTTTTAAGTTCTGCCAAAAGTTATCGGTGATAACTGCAATCACAATAAAACCATCCGCTGTTTTAAAAGTGTTGTAGGGCACGTGAACAAAGTGCGAATTGCCAATGGGGAATGGGTCTTTCTCTGACAGAAAGTACATTGTAGCCATGTAGTTAAGCAGTGATATCTGACAATCTAACATTGAGATATCAACGTCTTGTCCTTTACCACTTTTTGCCCGTTCCAAAAGCGCGGCTTGAATCCCCATGACGGCAAACATACCGCCGCCCAAATCACCGATTGGAATACCGGCTCGAACAGGGTGATTTGGATCGGTACCCGTGATAGACATACCGCCACCAGTCGCTTGTGCCACTTGATCAAACGCTGGACGTTTGAATTTGGGGCCGTTGCTACCAAAACCCGTAATTGAACAAGTGATTATCTCGGGGTTTATTTTACTTAACTGTTCATAGTCGATTTTTAAACGCGTTGGTACACCTGCACCAAAGTTGTTGACCACCACATCGGCTTTTTTTACCAATTCATAGAATACGTTTAAGCCTTCTTCAGATTTTAAATCGATGCAGACACTTTTTTTGTTTCGGTTCAGTGTAATGAAGTAGGCGCCCATACCGTCCAACGAATTATCGGGGTCGGTTGCGAGAAGCTTTCGAGTGCCTTCCCCTTGCAATGGCTCCACTTTAATCGTCTCTGCCCCTAAATCGGCGAGTATCATTCCGCAGTATGGCCCTGACAGCATATGCGTAAGGTCAATGACAGTAATGCCTGACAATGGTTTATTCATAAATTCTTCCTGATTACAATTCAATCTTCAAAGCGTAGGGATTAGAAACTCATGCTAAGTTCTAAACCGTAGGAACGTAGCGCCGAGGGGTGAACAAACGAGCCGCCGAATTCTGGCGCAGGGATCACCTCTTGCAAATAAGCCTCATCAGTTAAGTTTTTGCCCCACAATGCGACCGTCCACATTTCACCTTCTATGGAAATGCGAGCGTTAACGGTGCTATAAGCATCACGCTGAGCGTTACTGAAGTTTTGAGAGTGAGGGCCGGGAGGAACACCGCCACCCAACGTGCCGAAGAAATCCCAGATAGTAGGCGTTTCTTCACCTTGCAGCGTATGGAAATGGGTTTCTCCCACATATTGATAATCAATTCGGGTGGTAAGTTGTAAGTCGCTGGTAATCTCGTGATCGTAAGAAATACCTAGGGTGTAAGAAGATTTTGGTGTTTGTGGTGCTTCATTACCTACCGAGAGCGGTCTATTTCTGTTCTCAATGATTTCACTATCAATAAGCCCCAATCCTGCGAAGACACTAAGGTTGTCGTTAACCCGGTAGTTTGCGTCCATTTCGAAGCCCTGAATTTCTAGCTCATCAATGGTGGTAACCGCCCTTAATAATCCAAACGGGCCAGCAAAGAACTCAAAGAACTGATTATCTTCAACTTTGGTGTGAAACACCGCGCTGTTCACTTTTAACCGGTTGTCTAAAAACGTTCCCTTGCCACCGAATTCAATACTTGTGGTAATTTCCTTATCATAGTTATCAGGTACGATAAGTTGAGCATCAACCGCATCACCAGGTGTACCGGTTCCACTTGCATTGAACCAAAAATCTAACGTGGCTTCAGTGCCGATAGAATTAAATCCACCGCTTCTAAAACCCACTCCATAACTGGCATAAAGGTTTAGGGCATCGCTTGCTTCGTAACTAACGGTTAGCTTTGGCTGCCACTGACTAAAGCTTTGCTCGCGATCGGGAATACCATCAGGATTAGCCGTAAATGCAGGGTTGATAGGCCCTACTACACCGTCGACAATGGTATTCACATTAAAACCAGAGGCAGATACATTGGGTACATTATTTGCCACTTCTCGCGACTCGTTGTCATACCTGAGTGCGAAAGACACTTCCCATTTGTCGTTAACGTCGTACTCAATTTGGCCGAACGTAGATAACACCGTGGTTGAAAACGTATCATCAAACAGTAAGTCTGTAGGGTTTGGCCCGTCGGCCGGAACGTATGCTTGACGCAAGAAACCTTGGCCTAAATCAGCACCGTAAGCTACGACAACATCTCTATCAATATTGGCGAAATAGACGCCCGCTATCCATTGCAGGGGCGAATCTGTGTCGTTCGATGTAAATCTAATTTCTCCGCTGTAATCTTGTTGGCTTCGTTCTTGATATTGATAACCATCACACGTAGATGGCGTGTAGGGTCCATATACGCCTTGAAAATCCTGTCCTGGCGGAAGGACTACAAATGGAGATAGGAAATCGCCAAATAAGTCGCTTCTTCCTGCTCCACCAAAATCGACAGGAAGGTTATTTAATGTGGCACGATCGGTTTGACATTGCTCTGTAATTTCATAGCCATAAAATGAAGCGCTTGTACCATCTGATAACAGATATTCTTCTAAATTATTGTATGCAAGCACAGAGGTTACGTCGAAACCATCGCCTTGCCAGTCAGCTTTTACTGAGAACTCTGTGGTTTTTTGCTCATTTTCACCAGGTACATTAAAAGCAAAAATAAACTCATGATCATTTACATCTTTGAAAAATGCATCTTGCCCAAAATCTTCTACAAAACTAGGAAGCGCGAACACAGCGTTGAAGTTTATTGCACCGCCTTTTGCCTCGCTGTACGAACCGCGAAAATCGTAAGTAAGGTCATCAGTCGCTTCCCAAATAAGACGCCCTTTTACCGATGTATCTTCTAAGTAATCTACCGCGTCGTCACGTCCCAGATACACATTTTCATAAAAACCATCAGTGGTTGAATGCGCTACAACGATGCGCCCAAACACGTTGTCAGCAAGCGGCCCGGTAAGCATTCCTGAATAGCGCTGCGAATTGTTATTACCAACGCCACCTTCAATTCTGGCCTCCATCACGTCTGAGGGCTTTTCCGTTGTTATCAGAATGGCACCGGCTACCGCGTTTCTGCCATATAGCGCCCCCTGAGGCCCTTTTAAAACTTCTATTTGGGCTATATCGGTTAGCCCTTCGTTAAAACTATTCGGGTTAGTCTGCAACACCCCATCCACTACATACGCAAACGTAGACTCTGCATCGCGTGTAGAAATAATCCCCCGGATATTTACCTGCGTATCACCTACGTTGGCTGCATCAACAATACTTACGTTTGGAATCAGGCTAATAAAATCGGAAGGACGCTCTACCCCCGCAGCCTCTAATTCCCTTGCTGACAACGCCGTTACCGCAATCGGCACTTCCTGAATACTTTCAGGGCGCTTTCGTGAAATACTGATAATTTCAACGAGCTCAGACGTTGCTTGCTTTTCTTCTTGTGCAAAAGCAGGAATGGCTGAACTTCCTATGGTTAACGCGAGCGACACTTGCAATGCTAAATATGTTTTTCCGGTGGTTTGCATGACTATCTCCGAACACTAATTATTGTTGTGATTTATTGTTTTTAACCTTCGCCACAATGTGGTTTGGCTAATTCCTAAGTCCTGAGCTGCTTTACGTTTATCACCCTTCCATCGCGCCAATGCGGCTAGAATGAGTTCGTTTTCTTTTATTTTTATTATTCCTTTGTCTGTCAATACAGGCTGACGCCCCCCACTTAACTCTGGCGCAATTTGAGATAATGCTGTTTGCAATCGACCAAGGTCGTTTACGGTATGAAGATAAGCCACCACGCGCTCTAACACGTTTTCTAACTCGCGTATATTTCCAGGCCAGTTGTGCGCAGCGAAGCTGTCATTGAGATGTTCAAGAATGGTTGATGGGCTGTGTAAAACCCCATAACGATTTAATAGTTTTTCAAGCTTGTGCGCCGCAATGTGAAGAATATCGTCGGGGCGCTCGCGCAAAGGAGGAATAGAGATATTGAATACATTGAGTCGGTAGTAGAGATCTTCACGAAACGCGCCTTCATTAACCATTTCAGATAACGAACGGTTTGAAGCGGCGATCAGTTTTAGGTCAACTTCTCGCTCTTGGTTCCCCCCCAAAGGACGGTAGCTTCTTTCTTGTAAAAACCTTAGCAATTTAGCTTGTTGGTCTAGCGCTAGCTCGCTAATTTCATCAAGAAATAGTGCGCCGTTCTCGGCTTCCTCTATTAACCCTTTGCGACCACCTCGCTTTGAGCCTGTATACGCGCCATCCTGATGTCCGAACAGTTCACCTTCAAACAACTCAGATGGGATAGCACTGCAATTAAGGGCGACAAACTTGCCACCCGCATAGGGGCCTTGATGATGTATTTGCCTGGCAACTAACTCTTTTCCCGTGCCCGACTCTCCAAACAGCAATACGTTACTTGGCGATGTTGAAAACGCCTTGACCTGCTGTAACACCGCTTCAATCTCGTTAGATTGGTAGACTAAATCGTGGCGAGGGGATGCCGCTTGCTTGGATGGCGTTTTTCTAAGTTTTTTGCGATAAAGTTGGTAAACGAATTTACTCGTACTGCCTTCTGATAACGTGTCTAGATGAAACCACCACTCCTCACCGTTAATTTCACATTCGCCATCAGTTTCACGTTTTCCACCACTTGGATGAATAAGGGCATCTAAATCAACTTCTGCATTTGTACTTAGATTCAAGTGATGCTTGGCAGCGCTATTAAGGGTTAAGGCATCATCGCTCTCATCGACCATGATAATGGGGGTTTGAGATTTAGTGAGTAACCATGATACCAACGCTTGTTCTTTGGCTAACAAACGGGCTCTCTTAGCTTCGTCGATGGCGCTTTGAAGGGTTTTTCTACACGAGCGTTCTGTATAAATTAAGAATGAGGGAATACCTTTGCTATTCGCTAAACCACATACTAGGCTAGCTCCCACTACTGCGATGCCTTCAGATTGACTCGCAATATGAAACTGCTCTCTTGCTTGGTCGGCCGTTAAGTAAATCGACTCTACAATATTGATATTGAGGTGGGAATCAGCAAGCTTTGCTGCGCACGATGCTTCTGCAAAAGAAATGATGTGAATTGACTTTGAGACCTTAGAGGCTTTTTCAACCGCTTCGAATACGTCCCATTCTGTTGTTTGCATCGAGACTACTGGAATAGACAACGCAGATTGTAGATATCGCGCATTTGAACCTGCGCTGACTATTACATCAGGGTCAAATTCTGAAATATGCTGTTGAATTTCTTTCGTACTTCCAACGATGGAATCTACAATCTTAAATTGGGCTTCACCGACGTATTCAGGTAGCACGCTCCCCACCAGCTGGCTAAATTCGTTATAACCAACGATAAGGATACGAAGTTGAGGCTGAACCAATCTTACCGATTTCACGTTGTTGTTTTCCATCACATTTCTCCAATAGGTTGCCCCATGAAGTAACGTGAATTTTTATTATAGTTACACTGGGTATTGCACCAGTTGTGCCAACTTAATAAAAAAACAGTGTGTGGTAGGATTCACGGGGGCTGTACAATAATCAAGCGCCCAGTGTAGTCATATCGATGAGAAAATAACCAGCATTAATATTTCAACATGAAATAAATAAATTTCAATTTGAAATAATAATGTAGGTATATATAGGTATAAATATTAAAGCGCTTCACAAAGCTGCAGTATTGAACCGAAATCATAATCTAATGAAATGTCTTGCACATACCAATTGGCCAGCCCTTTACGCATTTCACCCATGCGAGGGTTTCCCGTTAATCCAGCGAGTGTTTTTGAAAGATCGTCACTGCCAAATGAAATGAGAAAAACCCCCTCTCCTTTTTCTTCTAAAATCGACGCGATAATGCCGTTTTCATCTGTTGGGCTGACAAATACAAGCCACGTGTCGCCCAATTGGAAACGCGCCGAATTAGCCCCACGGCTAGAGAGTGGCTCAAATATAGGATGGGTATTGGTGAGTTCGGCGAATGCCGCTACAGCTTTATCTAACTCTCTTACCAGAAAGTTAATGTGATGTATGTTTTGTACCACAGAGAAGCACTCCTACGTTATTTGATATATAGAAATTGTTGCAACTTTAGTATTGTGCCTACCTTCTCTTTTGTGATTTACTCAAGCACATGAACGAAACGCGTTTATCACATCTAATAATAATAAGTCTAATCAGACAAATCGGCGTTTAGCTGTACCCCACATAAAAAGAAAGTAATCGCAATAACTGCGGTGCAGTATGCGTACCAAAAATACGCGTAAAACAGACGCGCTTTTAGCGCCCTGTAAATGCAGTTTATGCTCATGTTGAAATACATTTATAAAAATTCAGGAACACACAATGCAACAGGCAAAATTTAACGCTTCTGCTTTTAAGCTTTCCTTAATCGCTGGCGCAATCGCTGCTATTCCTTTTTCGACTTCATCCTTCGCTCAAGAACAAACCAATATTGACGAACAAGATGTTGAACAGATTCAAATTGTTGGTTCGCGCCGTGTAGGCCGCACTGTTAATGACTCTCCGGTTCCTATCGATATTATCGATGCGTCTTCTATTGAAGCCACTGGTTTAACCGAAACCAACATGATCCTTAACTCGTTGTTGCCAAGCTTCAACTTCCCGCAGCCTTCTGTTACTGATGGAACAGACCATGTTCGCCCCGCTCAGCTTCGTGGGTTAGCGCCAGATCACACACTTGTTTTAGTGAATGGTAAGCGCCGCCATACTTCAGCGCTACTTAACCTAAACGGTTCTGTAGGCCGTGGCTCTTCGGCTGTAGATTTAAATGCTATACCCGCTAATGCGATTAAACGCATTGAAGTACTTCGCGACGGCGCGGCGGCACAATACGGTTCAGACGCCATTGCGGGCGTAATTAATATTGTATTGAAAGATGCTAGCGAAGGCGGTGAAGTGTCGGCCACATACGGCGCGAACGTAACTACGATGGACGGCGTGCCGAATTTAGAAGGCGTAAGTGCAGATGCTGATGGCAACCTTGCATTCAATACTGGTTCAGACCGTGAACTGACCGACGGTCAAACTTTTACCCTTCGCGGCAACATGGGCTTTGAGTGGGGCGATGATGGCTTTGTAAATGTATCAGCAGAATACCGCGATCGCGGTGAATCAAATCGTTCCGACTTCGATACCCGCGAAAATTATGCTCGTGACGCTGATGGTAATTTAGATGAAAGAGAATTTACGGTTAACCGCTACAACCATGTATATGGTAACGGTGAAGTAGAAGATTACGCGCTGTTCGTAAACGCAGGTAAAGCCATTAACGACAGCATCGAATTTTATGGTACTGCGGGCTTTAGTTCACGTGATTCTATTGGTGGCGGTTTTTATCGAAGAGCATCAGATAGCCGTAACATTACCTCTATCTATCCTGATGGCTTTTTACCTTCTATACAAACCGATATTCAAGATATGTCTGTACTAGGCGGCATTAAGGGTTATGGCGATGTGTGGAACTACGATTTATCACTCACCCACGGTGGAAATGCACTAGAGTACAGCGTAGTAAATAGCTTAAACACCTCTCTTGGGCCAACAAGCCAAACCAGCTTTAACGCGGGTGAGCTTGAATACAACACCACTATTGTTAACGCTGATGCGTCGCGTTTGGTGGATACAGGCTATTTCTTTAGTGAAATGAACTTCGCCATGGGTGCGGAATATCGTCACGAAAGCTATGAAATTACCGCTGGTGAAGAAAACTCGTATATCCAAGGTACGTTTGGCCCAGGTGGTGTAGTTACCGACCCTGTAGATGGCCCTTTTGGCTCAGCGGGATCACAAGTATTCCCTGGCTTCACGCCAGAGTCAGCAGGTGAAAACACTCGCCACAACTACAGCTTTTATGTAGATGTTGAAGCCGATGTGCTCGAAAACTGGAATGTGGCAGTAGCTGGTCGTTATGAAGACTATTCAGATTTTGGCAGTACGTTTAACTGGAAAATGTCACATCGAGTAACCATTACCGATGCACTTGCCCTTCGCGCATCAGTATCTACTGGTTTTAGAGCGCCATCGCTTCAACAACAGCACTTTACTTCTATTGCCACAGTATTTGTGGATGGCGAGCCAACTGAAACGGGTACGTTTGCCGCTTCAAGTGATGTTGCACAGGCATTGGGTAGCCCAGGTCTTGATGCTGAAGAGTCAGATAACTACAGTGCAGGTTTCACCTATTCGCCTACGGCTAATTTCAATTTAACGGTAGATTTCTACCGTATTGATATTGACGATCGTATCGTGTTGTCGAACAACCTATCGGGTGATGCTATTGAAGCGTTGCTTGAAGGTACTGGTGCTAACCAAGCTCGCTTCTTCTTAAACGCGATTAATTCTCGTACTGAAGGGGTAGATATTGTATCTACTTATACATTAAACACAGCTGATTTTGGTGCGTTTAACTTCAATGCGGGTATCAACTTCAATGATAACGAAGTGACCGATATTATAGATGCACCAGATGTACTTCAAAATGCAGGGTTCGATCAAAGTAACTTGTTTGACGATGTTGAACTACGCCGCTTTGAAACAAGCTCGCCAGATAGCAAAGTGAATCTTGGCGTTACTTGGTCTTACGATCGTTACAATGCAACATTGCGCACCACACGTTACGGCGAAGTAGAAGACCCATCTTCAATTGAAGCACGTAACGAAATCATTCCTTCTGAGTGGATCACAGATTTAGATGTACGCGTAGCTCTTACCGACAACTTAGCGGTTTCAGTTGGTGCGAATAACATCTTCGATGTATACCCAGAAGCTACACGCGATCTAGTAGATGACGTAACTACCTTCTCGATGATTTTCCCATACTCAGGCTTCTCGCCCTATGGATTCACGGGCCGTTATGTTTACGGAAAAGTGACTTATAGCTTTTAATTAATCTTGTAAGTTAAAACTCAAAAAAAATGCCGGATGTGAAAACATCCGGCATTTTTTATATGCTAGCAATATTAGCAGCCAAAATTACATTACAAAATCACATGCCATAAAACCGTATTTCGTTTTTGTATATAACAAGAACTATTCCCAAGGTCAGGTACCTTTGTTAGCAAGCATGAGTATTCTAAGTACTCCCACTTTTGGGTTAACACTTTTAGAAGGAATTAATAATGGAAGTGCTTACGAATAATGAGGTAAACCTTGTATCAGGCGGTTACGCAGAACATTGCTGGGGCGATTTTAGCGTAGCAGGATTAGCTGCATCAATGGGAGCTGGAGCTCTAGGCGGTGTCCGTGGTGGTGGCTGGGTTGGTGCTGCTATAGGTGCTATTTCTGGTGGGTTAGGATATGCAGGTAGTAAAGTTGGCGACAAGATGTCCGAGCGCACCACATCCACAACTGATGAGTAATTTTAGGGGCTAAGGCCCCTTATTAGGAGCCAATATGCTGAAGAATATTAAACAGATTATAAGCTATACCCTTTTAATGGCATGTATTATTGTTATCACCGTAACCACCGTAAAGATTGTAGAAATGATCTGGCCTTTAGAGAATGCTAAAACGCTCTTGGTGATTGTGGTCGTTTTTTTGACCACGTTCATTTGCACCCAAGTAGCAAAAAAGTATGGCTTATTTACCCGTTAGTTTCCGCTTTCGATAAACACTCGGCTCAAGCCCTTGGTCATTCTACTTTGCTATTCATAGGTATGGTGACGGGTAACGCTAAAGCGATTTAATATATGATGCATAACGTAAACGGCACTCAAACTAAGGGCAATGGCTACGGCCACAGAGCTAAAACGGTAAAGCGCGCTGTAAACTAAATCTTGGTTGGGTGTTAGCGAGTTTCCAAACAAAATACCAAACGTGGTTAGCACACCAAACCCAATGCCCGGCATCCCGCCACCTAAAATATGATAGCGGCTAAAAATGAACGCTAAAATCCACAACACAAGCACCGGAAAAAGTAAAAAATCACTGTGATTGTACAAAAACAATTGCGCCAGCAGTGCTAAATTACAACCAATGAGTGTACCAATAGCCCGTTGCCACCCGGCTAAACTTGCGGCTTTCCAGCAAAGTGAAAATAGAATTAGCACCGATGACGCCTGAGCTGATATCGAGTCTTGTAAATCCAGCACTTGAAACACCACAAACGATAAGGTTGCCACACTTGCACATAACAGCACTTCGTGACGAATACTTTCTTTCGC
This sequence comes from Alteromonas sp. CI.11.F.A3, assembly GCF_032925565.1. NCBI lineage: Bacteria > Pseudomonadati > Pseudomonadota > Gammaproteobacteria > Alteromonadales > Alteromonadaceae > Alteromonas > Alteromonas sp. CI.11.F.A3. The sequence goes on along the minus strand of NZ_CP136708.1, from coordinate 1,424,131 downwards.
CTTAGGCGGTGGAACACGAGGTATGCGCGGTGCAACATCCGGAAATATGCCATGCATGAGAACCGCAATAACAATTGATAAAAGCGTAGCTGCACCGTTACTCACTATTAACGGGTATACAGTATCTACGCCGGTTACATAGCTTGAGAAGTGTAGCTGTATTGAAAGCCCTACTGCACCTAACGCTCCAAACAAAAAGCCGCCGCCACTGCTCATTTGATAGAACAAAACACAAAAAGAGAGAAATACAATTAGGGTCATCACCACTGGAAGGTGGGAAAACAGCCCTTGCAATACCAATACAATAAAGGCGCTAAACCCCGCACTGGCGATGAACTGCTTTATCACTGGCTTGCTAATAACAGGTACTAACCCCAGCAACAACATGGGATAAACCGTAAAGAAAATACCATAAGGCCAGTTCATCAAGTTACTGATGGTAAACCCAAGCGTACAACCACCCGCTATTCGCAATGCCTGGCGCAGACCATTGGGATCTAACTGCGGCCGTTGGCTAACTGTTGTCGACATTTAACCTCCGCTAGTAAATGTAGTGTAACCAACTAATGGCGTTAATTTGTAACGTACCAAACCACTGGCCTAATGTTGATTCAGGTAACAATTGCACAGTGGCACGGGCACCGCTTGGCATACCTTCTACTAAGTCTTCATTTTTTTGTAGCACAATGTGAACCCGTTGACGCTGAGCATCACGCACCCATCGATTACTTGTTTCGGTCTTGCTTAATGTGCCATTTGCACTTAACTGGCCATCGCTAACCCCGGCCTCAAACGAATCAATATGCGCATCAAATACTTCACCAGGTAAGCTATCGAACACCACTTTAGCAGCACTGTTTTCGGCCATGTGCATTAACGACTTTTCTCTAAAATCGGCTACCAAATCGGTCTCGCTGGTTACTATCGCGAGTAGCGGATTACCTTTTACTGCATAGGCCCCTTCACGTAACTGCATGTTAGACACAACACCATCATTTCGCGCACGCACTTGGGTATACGATAAATTTAGTTTGGCTTCGGCAAGCTGGTTTGCGGCATGGCGAACAGTAAGGTTATTTTCACCCGAATCACCTCTTGCCAATAAGGCCTCAGATAACTGCGCTTCAAGCGCCGATTTATTGGCAACACTCGCTTCATAGTTAGCCCGCATAGCCTCAAGTTCTTGCTCTGAAATCGCGCGCTGCTTGTATAACGCGGTACTACGTTGTTGAAGTAACTTTTGCTCGTGTAGCTTGGCACTAGCCGCCTTGATTTGAGCTTCAAGCGATTTAATATTGGTATCAAGCCGTTTGTTTTGTAATTTGGCATCATCTAACGCTAACTTTGCTTGGGTTAACGCTATATCGTATGGCCCTCTATCAATTTGAAACAACACATCGCCTGCTTTTACCGTTTGATTGTTGCTAACAAAAACCTGTGTGACTTCACCACTTAATTGAGGCGCTACTTGCACAACAGGGTGGTAAATTCGCGCTTGGGGCGTAACTGGCATAAAGGTGTCAGCAATAAGGTAGTAAATAAATATCAACACAAAGCCGACTAGGGATAACCTTACGTAGCGAGAAAATTTTTGATCAGGCGTCATTATTCGTCTTCCTCTGTGTTACTTTTAGCACGTTTCTCCTGTAGAGAAATGCAGGCTGATGCGTTTTGCTCTATTTGCAACAATACCCGCGCCATTGCATCGAGCTGTTCATGGGTGAGTCCTGCATAAAACTGCTGTTTAACGTCCGCTATTTTTTCATTTAGCGAATTTAAAACAACACGGCCTTCCTGAGTGAAATACAATTTTTTGCTGCGTTTATCATTACCATCAACTTGACGACTAATCAGCGTCTGCTGCTCAAGCTGCTTTAACGTGCGGGTTAACGAGGGCATTTCTATACCCAAGCTTTGCGCTAGCGCTAATTGAGTAACCCCTTCCCCAATTAGATTGATGTGCATTAATGCTAGCCATCTTGATTGCGTTAAACCTAAGGGCTCAACCGTTAAGGTAACGGCTTCTCGGCATAGCCGGTGTACCCGGCCCATATTTCCAATAAGTGTAAAATCTAACGTTTCGTGAAACGGTTTTTGCGAAGACATAAACACCCTCAACTTACTTAGCATGCTAAGTATAATAGCATTAGTTAGCATGCTAAGTAAATTAAGTGGAGTGGGTTAGCCCTTCTAGCAATAGATTTATCTACCCAATTTATGATCGTTATAAAAGCTTAAACCTTACTCATTCTAGGTTCGCCCTATTTTGCAAGGTTGGAAACGGTAAGGATGGTAAGGGACGCATGACAAAAGCTAACAACAACTGTTTACAGGTTCGTGGTGCACGGGTTCATAACTTAAAAGACATAGATGTTGATATTCCCCGTAATAAAATTGTTGTCTTTACGGGCATTTCTGGCTCTGGTAAGTCCTCTCTCGCCTTTAGCACCTTGTACGCGGAAGCGCAGCATCGTTATCTAGATTCGGTTTCCCCCTATGCTAGAAGGCTAATCGACCAAATTGAAACGCCCGATGTAGAGAGTATTGAAGGTTTACCTCCTGCTGTAGGATTACATCAAAACAGGGGCGCTCCTTCCATTCGCTCTTCGGTAGGCAGTATTACTACCATTTCAAATAGCCTGCGTATGCTGTATTCCCGTGCAGGTGATTACCCTGCTAGTCAAAAGATCATTTACGCAGACGGGTTCTCGCCGAATACGGTTGAGGGAGCCTGCGAGCAATGCCATGGCATTGGAACGGTATTTGATGTTACCGAAGATAAACTTGTTCCCGACCCATCCCTCACCATTAGAGAAGGCGCCATAGCCGCGTGGCCAGGTGCGTGGCAAGGAAAAAATTTAGTTAGGGTTTTGTTATCGTTAGATATTGATGTCGACATACCATGGCAAGCCTTACCTGAGTCTACCCGAGATTGGATTTTGTATACCGACGATACCCCCCAAGTGCCTGTTTACAGAAACTACAATTTGGCGCAAACCCTCGCCGCCAAGGAAGAAGGAGAACCCGCCAGTTATAATGGTAAGTTTATTGGGGCTAAACGCTATGTACTTGAAACCTTTAAAACTTCTCAAAAAGAAAAGGTTAAGCAAAAAGTCGCCCAATATCTTGCTGTTTCAACCTGCCCACGATGCCAAGGTAAGAAGTTAAAACAAGCGTCGCTTTCAGTGACACTTTGTGGCCTAGACATCACCGCCTTCTCTCGGCTGTCTTTAAGCGACGTGGTGGAACATTTAAATACGCTTCTTGAAACAGCCGAAGCCCAAAACAATGAACGGGCACTAGTTATTCGCAACATTGCTAAAGACATAGTAGCGCGCATCAAACCTATTATTGCCCTAGGATTGGGATATCTTTCCTTAGAGCGAAGTACCACGACGATTTCAGCAGGTGAACTACAGCGGTTACGGCTGGCCACCCAAATAAAATCAAAATTGTTTGGTGTGGTATATATTATGGATGAGCCATCCTCTGGCCTTCACCCGAACGATGTAAATGCGTTACTAGAGGCATTTGATGCACTGGTAGAAGCGGGAAATAGCTTATTTTTAGTTGAACATAACCCGCGAGTCATTAAACACGCCGACTGGGTTGTTGATATTGGCCCGAATGCCGGCACAAATGGCGGGGAATTAGTTTTTAGTGGGCCAGTAGGTACGTTGCAGCAAGCATCTAATTCAATAACCTCGCAGTATCTTTTCGATAACGCATTAGCCCTTAAGCACCATAACCGCGCACCGAAAGGTTGGTTGTCATTAAAAGCCATTACCAAAAATAATCTTGAAAATATCGACTGCGCCTTTCCACTAGGTACTATTACCACGGTAACCGGCGTGTCGGGTTCCGGTAAGTCGAGCTTAGTGAGTCATGCTTTGGTGGAATTGGTGAAAGCGTCACTTGATGCGAGTAAAGCTTCAGATAAAAACGCAGCGGTTAAAAACGCCCCCATTAAAAAAACAGCGACCGATATTACCGAAGCCACGCTGTTGGAAAGCAACGATGATAAAGCCGTTGGTGGCTATATTGATAGTGCGAATAAAAGTGATGCCGAACAAATAAAGCGGTTGGTGGTAGTCAACCAATCACCAATTGGCAGAACGCCCCGTTCGAATTTAGCGACTTACACAGGCTTGTTCGACCATGTACGTAAACTGTTTGCCGCCACGCCATTAGCGAAGAAACGACGCTACGACGCAGGGCGATTTTCGTTTAATACCACCAAAGGAAGGTGCGCTAATTGCGAGGGTGTAGGCTATGTGTCGGTAGAATTACTCTTTATGCCATCGGTGTATTCCCCCTGCCCCGTGTGCGACACAAAACGCTACAACCAAGATACCCTAGACATTACCTGGAACGACTTATCGATAGCTGATGTACTGTCGCTAACTGTTGCCGAAGCCCATAGTATATTTGCTAATGAAGCCCCTATCTATCGTGCACTCGATGCACTGATGAAAGTAGGTTTAGGGTACTTACGATTGGGCCAGCCCGCCACCGAACTTTCAGGCGGCGAAGCACAGCGAATAAAGCTCGCTACAGAGTTAAAACGCGCCGAAAAGAAACACACACTTTATGTACTAGATGAACCTACTACTGGGCTTCACCCCGCTGATATCGCACTACTCATGAAGCATTTAAATACGTTAGTGGATGAAGGCAGCAGCGTGGTAATGGTAGAGCACAATATGCAGGTTGCTTCGGCCAGTGATTACGTAATAGATATCGGCCCTGGTGCGGGTGATGCGGGTGGAAAAATAGTCGTTTGCGGTACACCTAAAAATGTTGCTAGTTGCTCAAGAAGCAAAACAGCCCCGTTTATCACGCCAACTTAGTATTGCTAGATGCGATACTGGTGCGTGTTAATCGTAAGTACAAACGAGCTAGCAGTTTTTTTTATAATCTGACTGGTACTGCGCACTGTATAAACGTTATCAAAGGGCAAAGTGAACGGAATTACATGAGCACGACGCAATCTACTCAAGCAGAATCTGCTTTGGGATTAACGCTAAAAAACTGGTGGAGTATTGTTAAACGAACCTTTACCAATATCCAAAGCCATAACATTCCTCTTATTGCCGCAGGCGTTGCATTCTATTGCTTGCTGGCAATATTCCCACTTCTTGGTGCAACCATTTCTTTATATGGCTTAATGGTGTCGCCGGAAGAATTACAAAGCCACATGGCCTTATTGGTTAACGTAGTACCTAGCGATAGTAGCTATATTATTGAAGAACAGCTTAAAAATCTTACCCAAAAATCGAATTCAGCACTGGGTTGGGGCTTCTTTCTTACGCTCTTTTTATCATTGTGGAGTAGTAGCAAAGGTGCCAACGCACTTATTACCGCATGTAACATTACCTACATCGAAGATAATGGCAGAGGCTTTTTTAAAGGCTTGCTTGCCCGCATAACCGGCACCATCAGTATGATAGCTACCGTTATTGTTGCGCTAGTTTGCATTACGGTACTGCCAGAAATGATAAGTTGGGTGTCTGGCGGCTTAATAAGCTTTAAGCAAGCTTCATGGATAACCTGGCCTGTGTTGCTATTGCTCTTTAACATCGGCCTATCGGCACTATACCGTTACGCACCCCATAGGCGTTCAGCGCAGTGGCGATGGGTTACACCGGGGTCGTTATTCGCTACCTTATTGTGGATTGCCGCATCGTATGGGTTTTCTATTTATTTGAATGAATTCGCCAGTTACAACAAAACCTACGGTTCGGTAGGTGGCATTATTATTCTACTTATGTGGCTGTACTTAAGCGCTTATATCATACTTATTGGCGCGGAAGTAAACTCGTCCATTGAGCTTCAAACCTCGGCAGACAGCACCGTAGGCGAAGACAAACCTATGGGTGAACGAGATGCCGTGGTAGCAGATAACACGCCAGAGGATTTGAGGGGAAGTTGATGTTGAAGGCACAAAGATGCTGCTACTTACTGTATCATAACCTCAAATACTTTAAGGCTATGCGCAGCTAAATGACCACAGACTACTCTTCACTATTACAAAACCTGTTTGGATTTCCCTCGTTTCGTTCCGGCCAGCAAGAGGTTGTAGAAGGTCTGTTAAATCAGCGCTCATCGCTTGCCATATTCCCTACCGGCTCTGGCAAGTCGTTGTGTTATCAGTTTGTGGCAACCCAACTGCCTAATTTAACATTAGTGGTATCCCCGTTATTAGCCTTAATGAAAGATCAGCTCGCTTTTCTACATAGCAAAGGCATTGCTGCCGCGAGCATCGATTCAACACTAACTGCTGAGCAAAATAAGCAAGTCATGAACGATGTTCGCTCTGGTGAGTGTAAAATTTTAATGGTGTCGGTAGAACGTTTTAAGAACGAACGTTTCAGGCAATTTATAGAGTCTGTTGCGGTTTCAATGTTGGTCATCGACGAAGCACACTGTATCTCTGAATGGGGGCACAACTTTCGCCCTGATTATTTGAAACTGCCAGCCTATCAACAAGAATTAAATATCCCTTTAGTGCTGCTGCTAACCGCAACGGCCACTAAAAAAGTGAAACTCGATATGGCACGCCGGTTTGATATTGCGCCCGAGAATATTGTCCAAACCGGTTTCTACCGCCCAAACCTTAATTTGAATGTGCTGCCGGTGGTAGAAGCAAATAAAAACCAAGCGCTATTAAACGAGCTTCAACTTCAACAAGGTGCGGGTATTGTATATGTCACGTTGCAACAAACCGCTGAACAAGTGGCCCGCTATTTACAACAAAACGGCTGTGCAGCAAGTGCATATCACGCGGGGCTAGATAGTGATGTTCGCCAGAACATTCAACAAGATTTCATGACGAACAAGCTACAAGTGGTAGTGGCCACCATTGCGTTTGGCATGGGCATTGATAAATCTGACATTCGTTTTGTTGTGCATTACGATTTGCCTAAGTCTATAGAGAACTACAGCCAAGAAATTGGCCGTGGTGGGCGCGACGGTCAAAACGCCAACTGCACGGTGCTGGCTAACCTTGATGGTCTGGTAACTATCGAAAACTTTGTTTATGGCGATACGCCAGACCAGTCCGCTATTGAGCGGGTAATTAAGGACATTGCCAGTCAAGCGCCAGAGCAAGTCTCTGGCACTTCAGGCAGTACTGTAAACAGTGCATCGGACAAAGGTATGTATCAATGGGAAACACAAATTAATAGCTTATCGACGTTAAGTAATATTCGTCAGCTGCCCCTTAAAACGCTGTTAGTACAGTTGGAACTAGCCAAAGTTATCCGTCCGTTATACGCCTATTTTGCTGAATTCAAATACCGCTTTAATACCGAAAAAACCGATATTCTCAACTTATTTAGTAAAGAACGAAGCGATTTCCTAAACGCCGTTTTCACCCATACCGATATGAAAAAAGTATGGGGCGTAGTGAATTTTGACAGTATTTTTGAGCATTACGGCGCCGAGCGTTCAAGAGTGGTGACGGCGTTAGAATATTTACACGAACATAATCATATCGAACTCGCGTCGCGTTTAATCACCGATGTTTACGAGGTGAATCAACAAGCACTGTTAGCAGATGATCTATCAGAAAGCTTAGCCCGGTATTTTGCTGAAAATGAGCTTAAAGAAGTAAAACGTATTGCTGCTCTGGTACGGTTCTTCGAGCTTAATAGCTGTTTAAACTATAACTTATCGGCCTATTTTGATGACCAACAGGCGCCAAAAGCATGCGGCCATTGCAGTGTGTGCAATGGTAAAGTGGCCAAACTAGATTACTCTGCCCCCATCGCTATGCCAGATGAAACTCAAGTGTCTGAGGCAATGCAAGCACTAGACTTTCATTTACAGGGAAAATTTAGCGACACTATCACAACGTCTATCTATTGTAGGTTTTTGACAGGCATGACTATGCCTTTATTCACCCGCTTAAAAGTAAGACAGGTAACTGGTTTTGGCCACTGTGAACATTGCCGCTATGCTGATGTATTGACGATGGTGACGCAATTGATGCTAGTGCGAAATGCTTGACGGGTGCCCACCCGTTAACAAAAAAGGAAAAACCTATAAACTTTTGAAAGAAAACCAGACATTTCAGGTCTGTATTAAAGAGGATTTATGCTCAGTTTTCGTATCAAGAGTTTAAGTGTTTGTGTACAAGTGCATTGAAAAGGAATGTTTTTGTTAGCGTAAATACCTATGGCTCTAGCCGCAACGCATAGAAGGTATTTATGGCAACACCAAATCGTTCAACAACCGGTAATTCATATAATCAAGGCTGGTCTAAAAATGGGACACTAACCGCACTTCTTTCGTTTTTGTTATGTCTAACCTTAATGTTTGCAATCAACAAAACGCCGGCAACAGAAGTTCACTCTGAAAACAATGGCGCAACGTGGCCATCTAAAACCTTTTATCGATACCAAATGGTAAATGGAAAGCGTATTTGTTATCGCGAAGCGGGCGAACAACACAAGCGCACCATTGTGCTGCTGCATGGATACCCGTCCTCCTCGCATTCGTATAGAGAATTAATTCCGTTATTGTCTGGTCGCTTCCATGTCATTGCCCCAGATTATTTAGGGTCCGGTTATAGTGATCGCCCTAGTACCTCAGAACAAACCTATACATTTGATGTCTTAGCCGAACACGTTAATGGCTTACTCAATGTACTTAAACTAGAGAAATACAGTTTATATATTCAAGACTTCGGTGCGCCTGTTGGGTTTCGAATGCTAATGCGTGATCCCGATAAGTTAGACGCGCTTATTGTGCAAAACGGCAATGCCTACTTAGCCGGTTTAACTTCGCCGCGACAAGCCTTTTTTAAAGCGGCCAATCAAGATAAATCGGTTGCTCAAGCTACAAAAATCTTCTCTTTTACCTCTCCAGAAGCTGTTATTCATAAACAGTACTTACGTGATGTTCAACATAATACAGAAGTGATGAGCCCAGATAGCTGGACTCACGATTTACATTTCTTGCAATCTGAACAAGACAGAGCCATACAGGTTCAGTTGCTTCAAGACTACTACAACAATTTATTAGACTACCCAAAATGGCAAGCATTCTTAAGAAAGAAACAGCCCCCCACACTAATTGTATGGGGTAAAAAAGACCCGGCTTTTATTGCCGCAGGGGCAGAAGCTTATTTAACAGACCTACCCAATGCTGAGCTACATTTGCTGGATTCAGGTCATTTCAGCGTTGAAGAAAAATCAGTTGAAATCGCTAAATACATAGTAACGTTTATGAACCGACCAGATCTATTTCCTGCGCCTTAATACCGGGCACTAGAGATCAGTCAGGGGTTTAAAGCCGAAAGTGAGCGTTTTACCCTGGCCAAACGCTATTCAGATAAAGGGTTGTGTAGTGTTGCAATCGCTATTACCTGTTACTATGCGCGTAAAACGGTAGTACTCTCTTTATTATCGTAATGCTAGTGTCAGGCGCGATGTAACGCGTCGTGAAGAATAACCAGGATTACCATGGCTCTTAAAGCAACCATTTTTAAAGCGGACATATCGATAACTGATATGGATCGTAATTACTACAATGAGCACAATCTCACTATTGCTCGTCATCCTTCTGAAAATGATGCACGCATGATGCTTCGTATCGTCGCATTTATTGTTAATGCTCACGAGCAATTGCAGTTTACAAAAGGGCTTTCCGATGACGAAGTGCCTGACATTTGGCAAAAAGATTTCAGCGATGTAATAGAACTCTGGATTGAGTTAGGCCAACCTTCTGAACAACGCATTAAAAAAGGCTGCAATCAAAGCCAGCAGATGATGATTTACGCATACGCTGATAACAGCTTCGATGCTTGGTGGAAGAAAGAACAGAACAGCTTGCGCACCCGAAAAAACTTATCGGTATTTACCTTACCTGAAAGCTTATCTACCACGTTGGCCAGTGCCGTAGACCGTTCTATGCAAATGCAAGTAACGGTGCAAGATGGCCAAATTTGGCTAACTATCGAAAGCGCTGGCAATAGCGAATGTATAGAAGTAGAAATTGAAAAGCATTTATAACACTAAGGTGAGTTAACTCACCTTTCATCTAAATTATGTTTGAATGTAAGTACTAGTTTCTTAAATATCTCTTTTTCTTCATCGCTAACATCTTTAAGCATGTCAGAAAAAACGCGCTCTTCTATTTCTACGAATATATCAAGTGCGCGTTTTCCACTTTCCGTTAACGATAATATCTGGCTGCGTTTATCTTCTTCACTTTGTACTTTTTTTACTAAGTCGTTATCGACCAACTCTTTGATTAATCTGTTTATCTGCGCTTTATCTCTGCACAAAAAATCTGTCAGCTTTTGCCCCGTGCAGGCATCTATTTGACTGATAATTTTTAATGATTTCAACTGCATTGGTGCCAATGCTAAAGAAGTATCTTTAATCTCTAAGAAAATATTATTTCGAATAGTATTGAGCAAATTGAATAAGGCGTCATTGAATTTCATAGCGTACACGGAACCTATTTAGTTGACTTTATCAACTTAAATCATTAAAGTTGACATTGTCAACCAATTAAATGGGTAAAATCATCGTGAACCATATCAAGAAAATCTTAATGCTGCTGCCAGTAGCGTCGCTACTGATTGGAGTACTTACGGCCATAATGACATCTGTGAGTATTCTACCAGAACAAGCATTCATTCCAACGTGGTTAAGCGCGTTTAGGTTTGCATTCTTAGTCATGTTACCCATAGGCGGAATAATCTTTTATTTCGTTAATAAACTCGTGCAGCGTGTTTTCGCCTCATCCTCAGTGTTGCAGCGCAATTTAATTCACGGGTTTACAATGGCCTTTATCATGGAATCGATTCTAGCGATGGTTACAACGTTTAGTAATCAAGGTTTCCCTTCACTTGAGCTATTCGCAAAAGAAGCAGCGTTAAGTTTATTTGCCGCATTACCTATTGGTATTGCAATGGCATGTTTAATGAGCTTTGTAGTTAAACCAAGACTAGAGGCGCATTTTTCCTCGGCTACTTAAACGCACTCCACTTTGATAAGTACAACTTATCTCCCATGTTAGATAGCATGCCCTTTGAAGCGCTGTTCTTACCAGTATCATCTGTTTCATTACTGTCAGCGCTTTCAACGTTAGCAATATTATCACCTTGTAAAGAATCTCGTTTGCTCGCGTAGTCAAAACTGCCTGCAAGCTTATCTTTTATTGCCATTAAATATGAAACCGCCCCACTTTTTTTCGTATTCACGCCACTAGCTCCTTGTCATTTAGTGTAGCTAGTGTCGCGATTAGTTCTTTACTAAACCAACGATTAAATCTAACTTATAAAATAAGCTGAACTTATATAATAGAAAATAATGGATAAGCGATTACGATGGCTGAATAACCTGCTTTGTTTTGAAGTCGCCGCAAGACATGAGAGTTATAGCAAGGCAGCAGAAGAGTTATTTATTTCACAAGCGGCAGTTAGCCAACAGATGAGACAACTAGAAACCAATCTAGGCGTAAGCTTATTTCGTAGGCAATCACGAAAGATGATTTTAACTGGCCCGGGCAGAACACTTTATGCATCATGTGAAAAAGGATTTAGCGAAATCGTTAATGGGTTGAACCAAATACACGAAGAGCCTTTAGAGGGAAGCTTAACCGTTACATCTACTCAAGCTTTTTGTTCATTGTGGCTTATGCCTAATTTGTTCGAGTTTTTTAATGAGTTCCCCAATATTAATATCAATATTCAAGCATCTAATCGCATTGAAAGTTTACATAAAGGCGATATCGACGTAGCCATTCGTTTTTATACCTCAACCACCGCATCTCAGGATGAAGGCCTTATTACGCGAAAATTTGGTGAAAATGGCGTCGTACCTGCTTGTTCACCTGCCTTTCAAACTCAAAAGCAACTGCATACTGTTGAAGATATGCTAGGCACGCGCCTGCTAGCACTTGCTGGAGAAGAGAAAGCAAGTTGGGAGTCATACTTCGAACACAATAAAATAAATCTATCGAATAAAGTGTTGAGAAAAACAGTGGTATCGTCAAGCGATCTTGCACTTAGCGCTGCGCTGGCAGGACAAGGCGTCATGTTAGCCTCTGATGTTATGATTGGGCAGTATTTAAAATCAGGGCAATTGATAGTGCCCGTTGATACTCCTCATCCAGTACGCTGGAAATCTCACTTTGTTTATCTTAAAAACTCACCGAAGCAGCAACGTATCGCGCATTTTTGTGAATGGCTGACAGAAAAAATGGCAAGCCATGAAGCACTGCAAACGTAAAAAAAGGTTAAAACCGCGTTAGCCGACGTTGAAGGTTTTCGTTTTCCACTACCAGTTTTTCTTTTTGTTTTAGCAACTCAACAATCATCGCAACCGCTACCCAATCCAACTCTAATTGAGAGTACAGATTGATGGCTTTTTTTACCCACCGCACGCTATTTGTGTCAAATATCCAATTACTCGTACCGTCACCCGAGATAGGCTCAGCAATGCCATAATCAATAACTTCGATAATCATTTCTTGGTCTAGTCGTTCAACGTGGCAAAGTTCTTCAAATGATATTATTAGCAGTGAATTAGTCATTTTACTTACTCCAGTGCGCGCGAGGATCATCGTGCTCTAATTGCGCTAGTTGTTGCCACAAAGCCTTGTCTTCGTCAGTCGTTTTATCTGGAGCAACGATTTTTAAAACAGCAATCATATCACCAAGGCCCGTTTTCATTTTAAGCCCTTTACCCTTCACTCGCAGTTTTTGACCAGTTTGACTATTTGGCTTTATATTCAGGTTAATCTTACCTGCCAAGGTAGGTACCTCAACTTTACATCCAAGTACGGCTTCCCACGGCAATATCGGCACTGTAATGACGAGGTTGTGTCCTTCTACATCGAACAGTGGATGCGGCACTAAACGAATATGTAAATAGAGATCGCCGTTTCTACCCTGCCCCAGCCCTTTGCCGCCTTGACCTTTTAGCCTTATCCGCTCTGAGTCAACCACGCCGGTAGGTATTTTAACTTTGAGAATTTTATTGACGTGTTTAACCTCTCCATCTTCTAGCATTGGCATCGAAAACTGAATGGTTTTGGGCGCTTCTGAAAACAAATCTTCGAGGAATACTGGAACTTCAATCTCAGCATCTTGCCCGTGATTGTTAAACCCTGAAAAGTCGTCTGAATGATGGCTACGCGGCCCCTGGTTGAACCCACCGCCAAATACTGAATTAAAAAAGTCGGAAAAGTCGCCGCCGGTGTGAGCACCATTGAAATCATTGTTACTTTGCCAGCCTGGTGGCGGTTGAAAATTATCGTGTGGGGCAGCACCATATTTTTTCAATTCGTCATATTCAGCTCTGCGTTGTGGGTCTTTAAGTACCTCATAAGCTTCGACTAACTCTTTGAATTCTTCATCGGAATTACTGTCAGGTTGCATATCTGGGTGCAGCTTTAAAGCAAGCTTACGATATGCTTTTTTTATTTCTTTTAAATCAGCATCTTCTTTAACACCAAGGATTTGATAATAATCTTTAAATTCCATTCAATGATGCTCAGCGTAGTGACTATAGAATCTTTAATATAGCGGATACCTAAAAAGCGTAAATTGATATTGATCAAACATCAGAGTGACTGGTTATGAAGATGCTTTAACGATCAGTAGTTTCCTCTTCACATTAATTATCAAATAAAATTTGATAATCATTCAAATTAAACACTGTTTTTAACTTGGCAATTAACCTCTATTCTATACCTCTCGAAATAAACAACACCAAACCAGTGCAAATACACAGCAGACTTTAAGGGTGTCATTTGGGCTTTTTGAATTATTACTCCATTACAGGAAAGACAATGAAACTATTTAAAGCATCTCTTATTACTGCTGCTATTGGCTTATCAAGTGTTGTAGGCGCGCTGGTAAATGCAGCAGAAGTGGGCCCGCTAGAGCCTGTTACTCAGTTTACTGAATATCGTGGTGGTGGTATTACTATTACGCCAAGTGGTCGTACTATTATCAGCATGCATCCGCTAGATAACCCTAAAGTGAAAGTGGTTGAAGTGATGGCAAATGGCTCAAAGCAACCTTTCCCTACCACTGATTGGGCGGATGGCTCAGAAACTGGGGAAGTAGGACTAACATCTGTTATTGGCGTTCACAGCGATAGTCAAGGCGTAGTATGGATCCTTGATATGGGTAGCGAAACATCGCCAGCTCAAATAGTCGCGTGGGACAGCGTAAATCATAAGCTTCACACAACGATTACATTGGCAAAATCATCGCTTCAACCAAATTCATTCATCCAAGATTTCTCTATTGATGAAAAACACGGCAAAATTTATATTGCCGATATGACGTTCGGTAACTTTGCAGGGGCTACTAAGCCTGCCATTATCGTTGTCGACCTGAAATCTGGCAAGTCAAAGCGTGTACTGGAAAGTGCAGCACAATTAATGCCTGAAGACCAAGACATAGTGATTGAAGCTTCTTTATTGGCGTCGAAAACACCAGAAGGTGAAACTAACGCATTACGCTTTGGTTTAAACCCAATTGCCATTGATGATAAAAACGAGTGGTTATATTTTGGTGCATTTACTGGCACAAAAGTTTACAGAATTCCGACATCAGCCATTAGCAACACAAAAAACTCAGACAAAAAACTAGCACAAAGCATTGAAGTTTATGGCCCTAAAAACCCTAGCGATGGTATTGCTTATGCACCTGGCGGCGGCATTTTAGCCACAGATTTAGAGCATAATGCGGTGGGATTAACAACGAAGGGGAATTACGAAATACTGATTCAAGATAAACGTCTTTCATGGCCTGATAGCTTAGCGGTAAGCAACGGTTATATTTACGTAACCCAAGATCAACTGCATCAACATCCTGCATTTAGCCAAGGTTTAGGAAACGCTAAACCACCTTACACACTTTATCGTTTTAGCTACCAGCCTTAAAAACTATTTTGAATGGGTGCAATGCACCCATTTCACTCTCATTTTTTCATTTATTCTCTAATAACTCCCCCAAATGCCACACAGTTAAGGAACGTTTCATGAATACATTAACGATTGTTGCCAATATCACTGCAAAGAAAGACAACATTAATGTTGTAAAATCTGAGCTGATAAAACTTGTTGAAATGACTTTACCCGAAGAAGGCTGTATCACCTATGACCTTCACCAAGGCTTAGAAAACGAAGCGCATTTTATGGTTTACGAAATATGGGAAACCCGAGAACTGTGGCAAGCACATAATGAGAGTAAGCATTTAACGGCATTCGTTGCCGCGACAAAAGGTGCCTTTGAGCAATTTACCGTTGATGAAATGATGAAAGTGAATCAGGGTACGTTATGAAAAATTTAATCAAGATAGGTGTTACTAACCTATCGTTTCACCATGTAGCGGCGTCGCTAGTATCGAATGTGCTCAGCGATATGGGATTTGATGTACAAAGAATCTATTCTCCTCATGAAAGTAACTTTGAAAAGCTCAAATCTGGTGAAGTAGACCTACTCGCGTCTGCTTGGTTGCCGTCTAGTCATGGTGTATACAAGGCTAATATTGAGGAAGTAATTTCACTAACAGAGCTCGGTTTGCATTATGAACCTTATGCCTTGTGGGGAGTGCCGGATTATATTCCTGAATCTGCAGTATCTGAAGTTGCGGATTTACTAAAACCTTCTGTCATTGAAAAAACCAACGCTAATATTCAGGGAATAAATCCTGGTGCGGGTATCACTCGGTTTTCAATTAAAATGATGGAAAAATATGGTCTAAATAACGCGGGTTATAAATTCCATACTGGCACTGAAGAGGACTGTTTTACTGCGTTTGAAAAACAGGTTGAAAGAGAAGATTGGTTTGTTGTTCCGCTTTGGAAGCCTCAGTTTTTGCACTTCAAACATAAGATTAGAGAAATTAAAGAGCCCAAAGGGCTATTAGGTGTTGTTGATCGTGCCGTGCTTTTAATTCGTGACGACAAAAAGCAGTTATTTACCAAAGCACAATTAAATGCGCTAAATGCTTTGCGTTTCAACAATGATGTTATTGCTCAGCTTGATTACCACGTATCTAGAAATAACAAAACGTTAGACGATGTTACCAAGGATTGGTTGATTTCAAATAAAATTATTCCAGCCTAAGCAGCAGTGACATTTAAGCCCAGTTTAAGGCCTGATTTAATCATCAGGCCCTTCTAGGGTAAACACCAAGTGCCTGCGCATATCTTTTAAAATAACGCCTTTCTTGACCATTGCGGCGCTTAAGCGCTTTCGCCATTTTAATAATTCCGGTTCTGCAGCTGCTAGGGCTTGCTCATTTTCAAACTGAAAGCGCAGTAGTAAAGAGCTTGGGAATAGCTCGTATTTCATATCAAACCAGCATTGCAGCATGCCAGGAATTTCAGCGCGCCCTTGCGCTTCAAGCATGTTCGCAACGTCAAGGACAAGTGCTTGTTGTTTAATTTGCACTTTAGAAAGCTTTTTCATCTATGGGATCCATCTTAAGGTTTAGCGTTTACAGGCGCTAAACTTAAACAAAAATCGAATACTTCCGTTAATTATACTTTATTTTACTTACCAAAATTTGAGTATGCTTACCCATCTTCCGTTGGTTACCCTGATATTTCCAAGCACTGTTACAAGGATAAATGCTAAAAAGGCCGACCCTATTAGCATTGAAAATAAGTTTAAGTTTGCGTTTTCAGCACCAAACTTGTAACCAATTATGGTGTATTGGTATGCGGCGATGATCGTCATGGCAGCACCGAGAAATTCTGCACTACGCACCAACTGTCCCCTACCAATACTGAACTCTGAAGCGTTTAATGCATTGGTGATAGCTAGCGCATACCGATGCACTGCGTAAAACAGAATTGCAACCGAAAAGATCTTAAAATGACCAACCCACCCATCAGATATTATCCAAAAATCATATAGCCCATGCACTACGCAAGCTGCGAAAAATGCGAAGATGAAATAAACTAGCGCACCACTTTTGGCCTGATATTTAGCGTACATTAAACCGTAAGCAACAAAAGAAGTTAATGTCATATGAAGGACGGTAGCAGAAACAGATCGGCTCAAAACATTATCTAAGCCACCTTCATGGAAGTACATTATGTTTTCCATAAAAGCAAAGCTCAACCCGCAGACTGATGCGTATACTATGTAATCCATTGATTCGTTGATAATACTTTTGAATCTTAACAAGATTAGAAAGGGTATAATTTTTACGGCTTCCTCTATTACGCCGATAGCAAATATACAGTACAGCAGATCGTTAATGTAGTTTCCGTTGAGCTCCCATCCAAGCCAAACAAAATATAAATCGTATAAGGGTGTGGCTAACATAGAGAAACCACAACCTATCACCAGTGCAAAAAGGATATGCCTAATTTTTTCAGTTTCATAAACGTCTATCCACAACAAGAAAATCACCCAAACGATTAGAATTAATGCCGCCCCCACCACGCCTGATGTTGTGTAATCACCTAGTTTGAAGGCATGATGGCTGTATGTCTCAAAATCGCCCTGACCTAGCATGTGATGCCTTAGAAGCCTTTTAGAAACATACCCAACAACTTCTTCATTGCTTAATAACCTAGTTAACTTAGCGTCATTCTGAGTAGCCTTATAAACATTAGCTAAATTTGAATAGGCACCTGATATATTGGCGTTGGCGTCAAGCTCTCTTAAAAAGTATTTCTCTGCTTCAAGGTAGCGCTCTTGCTCTAAATAAACGTAGCCTATGGAGTTATTCAAATAAGGTAACTCTGGATCCCTAACTAATTGATAGAAATCTAAGGCTCTATCCGAATTTCCATCCATGATTTCAATGTATCCCAAACCATAAAAACCAATATCAGATTTTTCCCTTCTAGCTGATTGAGATAAATCTTTGTAATTCTCTTTTATTGTTTTGTCATCCCGATACGAACTTCTACCCGTTTTTTCTGGGATATTGAAATGGCTACGAATTTTATCTCTGTGGAGCGCTATGTTTAATGGGTCCGAGAGCAACATCTCATCATAGATTCTTTCTGCCGTGGCATGATTACCAGACATGGCTGTATTTTCCGCTTTCTGCGCTAATGGAATGTCCTCACTGCTAAATAGAAAATTTACTATTAAGGCAGCAATCAGAAACGGCGTACCAAGCAGAACCAACCATATTTTACTCATCAAATTCCCTTTAATTTCTTATTATATTACGCTCAGCAACCCTAACACTTAGTCGTATAGCTGCAAAACAGGAATTCACCAAACTATTTAACGTTTAAGTAGTTTGCTAAAAAATACTCTTATACCACTGAATATAATAGCTTTCCCACCCCGTAAGTTTGACTTCATGAAGTATTTTCAAACCGTTAAGTTTCCGTAAGTTCTTTTTCTTGGTAACCGGCAATACTCATTCCAACACCAATCGCTTTAAAAGCGCAGGTTGATGTCGCGACAAGAAGGATTGGTCTTTTCCACCCTACTTTAAGGAATGAACATGAAACCGTTAATGCTAGGTTGTTGCGCAATAATCTTGGTATTTCCTACCTGGGTAAGCGCAGTTACACATACAGATAATCACTATGCTGCCAATAAAAGCAATGGCTATGTTGCCTATATGAGTGAGCCAGAAACTCTGGTTATAGAGCTGGGAACCAATACGTCTAAACGTGAAGTTCACCTTCCTCGTGTTCAGCAAGCTAGTGAGTTTAGTTGGTCGAATGACAATCGCTATCTTACCTTTACGACGCATAACCTGCACCTGTGGTTATATGATACACAGCTTGCCACGCTCCGCCTTATTGAGTCGATGCCAAGTACAGCATCAAAAACCAAATACTCCCCCCAATGGTCAAGCGCAGGAAATTGGTTGTTGTTTATATCGCACAACCAAACAGAAACTCGCCCTCGCGTTTATTCACCGTTACGTAAACACAGCTATGCCTTGCCCATGTCAGCCGATGATTTCACCCATATTGCGTGGGCCAATCACAAAAACGAAATAACCTTATTAGATTTCGTTGGGAAGCGTGAACGACTGACCTCATTTAAGTTGTTTGGCATCACACTTACCGCCACTGATGATCGCAGTTTAATGGCCTTAAAAAAATTAACTTAGACCCTAAATTTACTATCGAAATTTATAGAAAAAGGAAACGATAATGAAAAACGTCATTAGAAAAGCAGCCTTTAGCCTAGTCCCTGCAGTACTCTTATTCACTGCCGTTCAGGCAGCAAATTTCAACGAATTGAACAAAGTGGGTGTGGTGAGTAACAATCTAGATGCGCCGCAGCAAATGGTTATTTATAACAGCGATGAAACTAAGTGCTTGTCGACTTACGGCTATAATCGTAAGGGCACCAATGTGTTAACTTATGAAAACTGCCGCATAGATAGTTACGATACTTGGACAATAACAAGCTCTGGCAAGATTAAAAATCAACGTAGTGGAAAATGCCTAACATCACCGCAAGGCAGAAGTACCCTAACGCTTGCCCGATGTAATACGTCTATTAAACGCGGTTACACCGCCTACGACTTCGTTATTCTGAATCACTTAGACGTTCCCACAAACAATAGCATCGAAGTAGCCCAACTGGATTAATCATGGCGTATTGGCTTCTGCCGCAGTGTTTTTTGCGGCAGGGTTCAACCTACTTAAAACCTTAGAATCGATGAATAGTCTTGCAAACTCACCCGCTCGGTTTAGACTTATACATGGCAAATTGATGACCCAAAAAGAAGAACCATCAAGGGGTTGGAGTTCAGTCTGTCTTGGATATGGGATATCTGTAGACATGAGCGAAACCTTTCAACTTGGTGACTGGGAAGTCAACACATCGCTGAACTCCCTGTCTCGTAACAACACATCTGTTCACCTTGAACCTAAGATGATGGACGTGCTTGCCTACCTGTCAGCCCACGCAGGCGAGGTGATAAGTACCGAACAACTGCTTATAGAATTTTGGCAAGGTACGTTTTATGGCGATGCTCCAGTACAAAAATGTATTGCCATGTTGCGCAAGAAGCTTGGCGATAATTCAAGGCAACCTTCATACATAGAAACCGTTCAGCGCCGTGGCTATCGCATTATTGCGAATGTGGTGCAATTAGACGAGCGTCAGCGGTGGGGCAACCTTCAAAAACTCACTCAGTGGAACCAAGGCTCACCCTACCTAGGATTACAAACTTTCCAGCCTCAGCATGCGGCTATTTTCTTTGGTAGAAACAAAGCGATTGCTGAAGTGGTTCATCACCTTAACCAAGCGATGGATGATGACTTCAGTTTTTTGTTATTAATGGGAAAAAGCGGCAGCGGTAAATCATCATTGCTGCGTGCTGGCGTTATCCCCTTTATTACCCGAAGTGAAGGTTTAGCGGGTATAAAAGTGCAGCACTACACGGTTATCACCCCTACCCGCGGCAAAGCCAGTAGTATATTCAGGCAGCTGTTAGGGGCCCTTAACGATATGGGCATGTTGGTTGATACTTGGAATTTAGACGCCCATGCCTATGACCTAAGCCAACACCCGTCTCACTTAAAAGCATTGCTTAAAAAAAGTGATAGCAATTCTGAATTAAATGACAGTGCGCCATCAAGGGACTCAGTAGCGCGCCCTAACAATCTAATTGTTATCGATCAATTTGAGCAAGTGCTACAAGACGCAAACTTATCAAAAGATGACGCGGCTAGCTTAATTAGCTTTTTAACCGTGCTGGTAAAAACCCAACGCCTTATTTTAATTGTGTCGTTACGAAACGACTTTTATGCCAACAGCATGGAATTAGAGGGGTTCGCACGGCTTAAAGACGAAGGCCAGCAATACGATCTTCAACCTCCAAATGCTACAGATATTGCCCGTATGATACGCCTGCCGGCACTTTCCGCAGGGCTTAGCTTTGAAGAAAACTTACAAACGGGAGAAAAGCTTGATGAGGTATTGCTAGAAGCGGCGATTGGGCACCCCGATGCACTGCCCTTAATGGAGTTCACCCTAGACTTGCTTTACCAGCGCCGCGACAAAGAAAACACGCTGCTGTTTTCTGCCTTTGCCGACATTGGCGGTTTAGAAGGCGCAATAGCGCAACAAGCCGAGAGTACTTACCAAAGCATGAGCGACACAGCTAAAGCGAGTTGGAAGAGCGTAATGCACGAATTGGTAACCGTTAACGATGTTAACCAAACCGGCTTGATTGCTAGAAAAGTACCGTTCGAGCAATTCAGTGATGAGAACGACTTAGCTTTTATTCAGCAGTTTGTTGATGCTCGATTATTTGTTACCGAGTCTGACATTGCAGCCAATGAATATGCTTCTAATACTCCGCCCTTTGATGTGAAAAGCAATACGCGCGTTTGTGTAGCCCATGAAGCCCTGTTAAAACACTGGGATCGCATTACCGACTGGGCACAAAAAAACCGTGCGGCGTTGCTAAAAAGAACGGAGCTCAATACCGATTGCAGTCGCTGGTTAAATGCGGGCCAACCTCAAGACATGTTGCTGCCCTCAGGCAGAAAGTTAGACGACGCTCGCTGGATGGCAAAACAACCCCACTTGCACTTAACACCGCAGGAATCCCTATTCATTCGTCTGTCTGAAGGCCGGCATAAAAAAACGCAGCGCTATAAAACCACGGCCATCGCCGCGCTAGCGATATTGGCTGTGGCCACAACGGGCCTAGCCATTTATAGCAATAATCAAACTCAGCTAGCCGTTGAACAAAGTCACCACGCACAGGTACTTCGAAACAAAGCGGAAAGCTTAGTTGATTACATGCTGGGCGACTTACGCAGTCAGTTAGAGCCCATAGGAAAGCTAGATGTACTCGAAGGCGTTGGACAAAAAACGTTAGATTATTACGCAGGTATTGAAACCGGTGATGGGCTAAGGCAAGCCAATTCGTTGAAGCTTTTAGCCGAAATAAACATTAACCGAGGAGAGTTTGAAGATGCCAGCGAGCAGTTGTCTCAAGCGTTAAATATTTTAAATAAACAGGACACTGCGCCACTAAAAGCTTCTTATGGCTTGTCGAAAGAAACGTCACTAGAGGGCATAGCTGCAGCAAATGCGACTTCACAAGGTACAGCACAAACTAGTGAGCAAGTGCTGTTCTTAAAAGGAAATATTCATTATTGGATTGGCGTCATCGCCTACTTTAAACAAAACTATACCACTACCATTGAAGAATGGACGAAGTACCTTAACTACTCACAACAGCTGTTAGTGCTTGATGAGCTAAATCCCAAATGGATGCTGGAAGTTAGCTCTGCTCAACACAATATTGGTAGTTTAGCGCTTCGTATTTCCCAGTACCAAAAAGCCAGCCAAAGCTTCCGTGATTCCATTGCGTTAAAACGCAAAATGCTAATGTCGCAACCTAACCATAGTGAAGTTCAAACTTCGCTGCGAGGTTCTTTATTGGGGCTAGTGGCGGTCGCCTTTCAAACTTTTGAATTTAGAGAAGCCGAGCAACTGGCACAAGAAGCCTATACCCTTGCGGGTAAGTTGCTATTAGAAAACCCTGACGACTACAACATTGCCTATCAAACCTTGTCATCTGCCAATTTGCTGATACAAGCTCAAATGTCCATTGGCAACACGTCAGGTGCTGAAAAAACAATAGCCGACGGTGTAGTACTGGCACAAAAACTGGCTAAACAGGAACCTGAAAATGAAGCCTGGATGACCAAAGTTGCTACATTAATGTTCTTCTATTGGGATTATCATTTACTCTTCGACACACAAGAAAAGAAACCTGCCCCAGAACTGCTCAACCTCACTTATGCTGCATTTAACAAAACCAAAAATCTACCCATAAAACAGAAAATTTACAGTGTGAAATTGGGGTTCGAAAACCGCGAAAACTCACAGGTAATATTAGATATTGCTAAGCCATCTTTAGATTTCAATAGTGAGTCTACCCCACGCCTACTTTGGGAATTGCATTTAAAATGCAGAAATCACTCCTGCACTCTTGGTGAGGATACCGGAAAAGATGTAGACAGAGGAGAACGTGAAAGCTTAGCCCTCGCACATCTCACATCAGCGAACACTGACAAACTATCGAAAGATATGAATGCTTCACTAACTGAATTCTATTTTTTACTTGTGTCATCTAAGCGAAGTGCGGCTAAAGATGTGCTGCTAGGTCTGCAAAAAAAAGGGTACTTACATCCTCAGTTATCAGACGCCGTTAATCGCGCTAAAGACGACATTTAAACCCTGAAAGGAGCTTCAGATGGACCATCATAAAAAGCATTGCCATAAAACTGTTCATAGCTACACCTTAAATTTATCGGTTTTTACTGACAACTTACTAGGGCAATCGTTGAAAGGAGGCGAAGGCACTGAAGAAGGTGAAACCTACTTCTTCAAGTATGAGGGTAAAGATTTTTTAAACGGAATATTATCAATACCCCAAAGCAATTTCGCTGAAGCGGACGTGAAGATCATTTTAGAACTGAATCAATCCGCACCAGCACACAAGCAGGAAAAGACAGGCTATAAATTTGCTTGGATCCATGCACGCCGAGCGGGTGATGAAGAAGAATATATTGGACGGGGTCAGAGGTTCGAAATGGAAAGTTGGCAGAATGACAGAGTGTCATTTTTCTTAACCGATAAAATGCAATACAAAAAGGGGAAGCGCTGGGTAAGCATAAACACCTGTGAGTTGGCGCTAGATGTATGGGTACAGCACACCTACCGTTCACAACTAACTGGGGAATTTATTGTAGATAAGATTAACTGCGACCCACAAATTGAAATTCAACCATCAATCAAGCCGGTTAGTTAGTTAAAAAGTAAGTAGGTACATACAATACTCTTTACACTTTGAGGATTATTTAGGCTAGACTGGAAATATCAAATATTAGTTATATAAGCTAGCAGCATAATCTGGTTTAGCGCTAATAGATGAATGCAACATTTTAACTAACCTTAACACTTGCACTAAATTCGGCAAAAGGAGTTTCACCATGAAAAACAAAGCAATTGCGTTAGCATTATTACTTACTATTGTAGGCTGTTCTGAGTCAAACAAAGAGTCAGCAGAAGAAGCCAAAAAAGAAGCCATGATGGAAATGGAGAAAGCTGGCGACGCGACAGCTGAAGGCTACGAAGAAGCAAAAGAAAAAACAGTTGATGCTTGGGACGAGACTAAAAATTCAGCATCAAGTGCTTATGAAGATGGCAAAGATATGGCTTCAGATGCCTATGAAGACGGCAAAGACATGGCCTCTGATGCGTATGAAGATGGTAAAGAAAAAGGTGCTGATATGATGGACGCTGGCGCTGAAAAAGTACGTGAAGCCTGTATTGCAATGAAGAAAAAAATGGGTGGTGACGTAAGCGAATGTGATAGTAAAGACTAACTTTACGCCCTCCAATATTATGTGTTTGGTACGTTTGTTACCAAACACATAATGCTTTGCCGCTCACTGTGTTAATGACTCAATCAATTCGCCAAGCAATTTTATGCTTTGGGTACGAACCTCCTGCGTACCGTCAATAAAGTTGAAGCGTAAGCAATTTCGATACTTCCCTGTCGCCGAAAAAAGCTGCCCTGGCGCAATGTAAATACCATATTCTTTGGCTTTATCTGCCAGTTTAACCGCGTCATATTTCGCATTTAGTTCAACCCAAAGTACGTATCCGCCTTGTGGGTAACTCACGCACGTATCGTATGGAAAATAGCGCTTAATATCAGAGCGAAGCGCCTCTCTTGCACTTAAATAATAGTGTCGCATTGCCCGTATGTGTTTATCGTAACCGCCTTGTTCAATGTAGCTTGCTATAGCTAACTGAGGCAATGTGGGGCACATGGAACTGCTAACATACTTTGCATGAAGTACTTTGTTCCTGAAACTTCCGGGTGCTATCCACCCTACCCTAAACCCTGGTGCCAAGGTTTTCGAAAATGACGAACACAGCAATACTCGGCCATCCTCATCAAACGATTTAACCGTTCTTGGCCGCGGATACGAATAGGCAATGTCGCCGTAAATATCATCCTCAATAATGGCAACATCGTATTCTCTGGCCATGTCGTAAAGCGCTTTTTTCTTATCATCGGGCATAACAAAGCCCTGAGGATTATTGACGGTTGGGGCGACTAGAATAGCTTTCACCGGCCATTGATCTAGCGCCAGCTTTAGGGCATCTAAACTCAAGCCAGTTTCGGAGTCGGTAGGTATTTCTAGTGCTTTTAAATTCGCGCCTTTTATCGCTTGCATGGCACCATAAAAACCCGGAGATTCAACCACAATCACATCACCCGCATTGGCCACCGCACGAAGACATACTGATAACGCTTCTTGGCAACCTGAAGTAACAATAAATTCATCCGACTGCAGCCTACAACCCGATGCAGCGGTAAGACGGCTAAGCTGCTTTCTTAGGTTATGATCGCCTTTAACATCGCCATACACCATGCCATCAAGTGGCCGATTTTTCGTTAACTCATGCAAACGTTTTGTGAGTGGCTTTAGTGTTTTAGCGGTCATATTAGGCATGGCGTGCTGAAATTGGCACCGTGTTTCAATACCGTTGTCTTTGTTAAAGGTATTCAGCAACATGTTGAGTACATCTTCCCACTGAGACACATCCATAGGCCGTTGCGGCGGCTTGGTCATTTTAGGCGTGTTATTCAATGTGGTATTTGACGAAACGAAATAGCCTGATTTAGGCTTCGCTTCAACGTACATTTGAGACTCTAAAACCCGATAGGCCTCTTGTACTGTAGCGATACTAACGTGATGCTCTTTAGACAGTTGCCTTACCGAGGGAAGTTTATCTCCTTCCTCAAATAACCCACGATCTATTTGCGCTTTCAGTTCACAGGCAAGCGACTCATACAGTGTCATTTAAATTTCCCAACATAGACAATAACCATACAAATAAGAATCATACAGACGACAACCATACAGATAACTATACCTTAACTTACAGTAAGAATTTACCATACAGTTCTATTGGTATTTAAGCATACAGTGCTCTTTCCCACCCATCTGTATGGCTTATTTTTAGCACCTTTGGCTCTGATGCATACACATTTTTAAATGTACTATTTTGTGGCGTTACTAAATAACGCCCATATATGTGCAGCTCAACTGTCGCTTATTGGTTTGAATAGAACATTAGAGGAAAGGAAAACCATGGAAACTTCGTTACTTTTTGC
This sequence comes from Alteromonas sp. CI.11.F.A3, assembly GCF_032925565.1. Lineage (NCBI taxonomy): Bacteria > Pseudomonadati > Pseudomonadota > Gammaproteobacteria > Alteromonadales > Alteromonadaceae > Alteromonas > Alteromonas sp. CI.11.F.A3. The sequence goes on along the minus strand of NZ_CP136708.1, from coordinate 1,397,996 downwards.
ACTCGCTACCTTTGCTTTTGTTAGCACAGTAACGCCAGGCCCCAACAACTTAATGCTATTAGCATCTGGAGCACAGTATGGCTACAAGAAGTCGATTCCACACATGTTGGGCATAGTTATAGGCGTTGCAGGGCTTATGGTTAGTACGCTTTTAGGCGTAGGTGCACTTTTCACTTTGTTTCCCGCCTTATATACCGTGTTAAAAGTATTGGGTATTGCGTACTTATTGTGGCTGGCGATCAAAATTGCGACCGCCCCTACTGATGAAATTGAAATAAAGAAAACCACCCGCCAAGGGCCTCTTAAGTGGTGGGAGGGCGCACTATTTCAATTAATTAACCCTAAAGCGTGGATGATGGCACTGGCAAGTGTAGGTACGTTCACGGTTCCTGGTGAACACTACGTGGAATCTGGCCTTGCCATTGTTATCGCTTTCGCGCTCATTGGGTTTCCGTGCATTTCTATATGGGCTGCCGTGGGCGCAAAAATCAAAATTTGGCTTAGTTCGCCCATGCGCAGAAAGCGTTTTAACTTCACGATGGCCGCAGCCACTGCTGCAACCTTGTTTTTGATTGTGTAAGGGAAAGGCTGGGTAGTTCGTGCATCGCAACGGATAATTAGCGAAAGTCGTTCTACCCATCAAATTTAAACATGTGCTCGCCGACTTATCTGTAAGGATTTTCGCCCATAGCAACCGCAACACAAAACAAACGTAAATCTAATTCTAACTGGTGGTAATCCGGCTCCATATAACAACAAAGTTGATAAAAGCCCTTGTTGTGATCTTTTTCTTTGAAATGAGCAAGTTCATGTACCACAAGCGCCTTTAATAATGGTTCGGGGGCGTGCAATAAGTCGCTGTTAATGGCTAAGTCATGTTTACGTGTTTTACCTTGCATGCGATAGGTATGCGTACCTAAGGCATTAGTAACCATATCACCTTGCTTTTTAAATGCCGCTCGGCCAAAGGGTGGCGCATTTTTTACGTAACGCTTTTTTAAGGCGGTTGCATAACTATAAAGTAATTTATCGGTCGTTATAGTATGCGCATTGGGGTATTTTTTAACGAGGTAATTACTTAACTTGTTGTCGGCTATTAGTTGAAGTGCTTGCGCAACAACAGTCTGGGGGTAGCCATTGAAATATCGTGCGTATTCACTCACTTCACTTTCTCCTTAGTACGTACCATTATAAAGGAATCACTATCATGCCCCTATCGAATCCCTACATTAATTTAAAGTTCCTATGTAGTCAGGTCTATCTTGATGTGGCAGTATTTATTTAATTCGAAGGCCTGCGCTTTGTTGGCCGACTAGATAAGGGAAATCTATGCTGATGAACGCGCGTAAATGTACTGGTGTTGCTCTTGCAGTAACTGTTGCCATGTTAAGTGGCTGTGGCGGCGGAGGGGGTGGCGGCAACACCGTAACACCTACACCACCGGTAAGCAGCGGGCCGTCTTGGGAGCCTGGTGTTTATGAATCACAGTCAACGTTCATCGCAAAGTGTGAAACACCTAGAACAGGCACAGATCCTTTTACGGGTAGTGCTTACCCTGATTCACAAGGCTCAGCATTAGAAGAAAAACTATGGTTGCGTTCATGGACCAACGACACCTACCTTTGGTACGACGAAGTTGATGACAACAACCCTGATAACTTTTCGGTATTGGGTTACTTCGATCAATTAAAAACCAACGAATTAACCCCTAGCGGAACTGCAAAAGATAACTTTCACTTTTCTCAGGATACCGCTGAATACAATGAACTCACACAAACCGGTGTTTCTTCTGGCTACGGCTTCGACTGGGAGTTTGTTGCTAACACTTCGCCCCGTGAGCTTGTGGTTCGATTTACTGAACCGAACTCTCCTGCAGCGCTAGCCAATGTTCCTCGCGGCGCTTCATTGATTACAATTAATGGTATCGATTTCGTTAACGACAACAGCCAAAGCGGTGTAGATGCCATTAACGAAGCACTGTTTCCCGACAACGCAGGCACTGAAACCAGCTTCGAATTCGAACTTATTGATGGTAGCCCACTGGTGGTAGATATCACATCCGCTGATATAAATGTAACGCCAGTGCAAAACGTAAGTGTGCTTAACCTTGATACTAGCAAAACCGGCTACTTTCAGTTCAATACCTTTATTCGCACGGCTCAAGATGATCTTATCGATGCGTTTGATTTATTTGTAGAAGAGAACATAACCGAACTGGTTATAGACTTGCGCTACAACGGTGGTGGCTTGTTGGCACTGGCTTCTCAGGTTTCCTATATGGTCGCGGGGCCAAGCCAAACCAATAACGCTATTTTCGAAACCACCCGCTTTAATGATAAGAGCACAACAACGAACCCAGTAACCGGAGCGGCACTCCAAGCCACGCCGTTTTACAGCAATGAGATTGACTATAATGCTGGCGTATTAACCAGTACCTTGTTACCTAGCTTGTCGCTAACTCGCGTATATGTGATCACCACAGACTCAACATGCTCCGCCAGTGAGGCGGTAATGAATGGATTACGGGGTATAGATGTAGATGTGATTCAAATAGGCTCTACTACCTGTGGCAAACCCTATGGTTTTTACCCTACCGACAACTGCGGCGAAACCTATTTTACAATTCAATTCCAAGGCGTGAATAATAAAGGGTTTGGTGATTATGCTGACGGCTTTATGCCAACAGATTCACCCAACTTCGACTTTGAACTACCAGGTTGTGCTGTAGAGGACGACTTTACAACAGCACTAGGTAATCCCGAAGAAGGTATGTTGGCAGCAGCGATAGGATATTCTGCGACAGGAAATTGCCCAGTAGTGACTTCAGTAGAAGACTTAGCCGATGCATCGACCAGTAAAGAAAATACGGCGAGTGCTTCGGAAAATGCTCAAGCTCAAGGAAGCACTTTGCTAGCCATCGATAACCCCAACACACAAAGAGAAACGTTAATTTTACACAATAAAATTAACGAACCTGTTATTGAGGAGCGCAAATAATGGCGCTTAATAAGCCCCTCATTATTAACGCTGTAATAGGTTTAGTTGCGATTCCACTTGCCTTCGCAAGTGGTTGCGCAACCACCGCGCCCAACCAAGAAAGCGACTTGGTTGAAGCTTATGCTAGCAACTTGAACTTAGCGCAAAAACAGCAAATTGAGAGTAAAATAAGCAGTTGGTTTGGCGGGGTAAAAATTACCCTTGCCGACGATGTCTTTTCTGAGTCTTCGCAGGTCAGCATTGAGCGCAAAGCGCATATGGATGAGCGAAGATTGCCTATTGAAGGAAGGCACAACAACCCTGCGTTTACGTTTACTTTGCTGACCGATGGTAAGCACTGCATTTTACGCAACAATCAAACCGGTGAAACCGAAATGCTTTCTGGTGTGACTTGCAAATAAAAAAGGCAAAGATGGGTTCAGAGTACTTTTCAAGCAAAGCAATAACGTACTCTGACACCATTAATTTAGATTCTTACTAACCGCAGCACTTCTTATACTTTTTACCGCTACCGCAGATACACGGGTCGTTACGAGCAGGGACTTTCTCTACGGTTACAGTACCCTTTTTATTCAGCAACACTGTTAATTCTTGTATAGACTCTATCGCGCCTTCCTTTGTATCAACGGTAATATCTGCATACAAACCAGCTTCCGCCACTAATGCATCTACTTCTTGTTTTCTAGCTTCATTGGTTACCATTAATTTAAGCGGGTATTTTTTACTGCCTGCAATACGGCTAGCGTTTCTTTCATAACCGTATGTTAGGGTCGTTTGACGGGCGTCTTTACGACCTTTAAAAAAAAATTTATCTGACATTTGGTGTTCCAAATATGTAAAAGTAGAAGGTAGGTATTATCTTTAAATCACCACAAAAATTAGCTAACCAACCTAAATCTTAGATAAGAAATATCAAAACACAGTGATTCCTACCAAACATTTCAATTAATGAACTATTGGCTATCTATTTTCAATCCATGCTGGGCGATAAAAACAGAGAGGAAAGCTTGGCTTACAGGCGTTGCTTATCTGAGGTTCAGGTTAAATAACACACCATAATGATTACGTGATGATCTGCTTATGCCTATTCTACTATAAGTGCAAAGCACACACACAATCTACCTGCGATTAACGTAGCCTTTATAGCAAAACACAAGCGAGCAGGAACGCTATGGACAGGAAGATATGAAAGGACGATATGGAAAGAAACGCTATATGAAGGCAGCTCGTCAAGCCACGGCGCTATCGAATGAAACGCTAATTTCATCTAAACCGCTCTGGCTAATGTACTCAGCTGATGTATTCGGTTAATGTGCTCAGTTACTATATTCTGACCCCATTAATTCTGGAAATGAGACTACAAAATGCAACCACACGACCACTCACCGCTAGATGACTTTGTTGAATATCCAGAAAATGAAATGGTATCGCGCAGCGCTGACTTCTTGCAAACCATGCAACGTCGCCACAGCATTCGCCATTTTAGCGACAGGCCTGTAGACAAAAAGGTTATCGAAAATTGCCTACTAACGGCTGGCACTGCACCAAGCGGTGCTAACCACCAGCCTTGGCATTTTGCGGCAATTAACTCTTCTTCCGTGAAACAGCAGGTAAGGGAGCAAGCAGAAGCCCATGAGCGTGGGTTTTATGAAGGGCGTGCTGGAGAGCAGTGGCTACAAGATCTTAAACCGTTAGGTACAGACTCAAGTAAACCCTATTTGGAATTGGCACCTTGGCTTATTGCCGTATTTAGCCAGAAGTCTGGTGAAACAGAAAGCGGAGACAGGCGTCAGAATTACTACGTTCATGAATCGGTAGGCATTGCGGTTGGAATGCTGATCACTGCCCTACACAATGCGGGTTTGGCTACGTTAACTCATACCCCAAAGCCCATGAACTTTTTAACGCAAGTGTGTAACAGGCCAGAAAATGAAAGGGCTTATATGCTAATTATTGCTGGCTATCCCGCAGCCGAAGCCACCGTACCGGCTCATGCTAAGCAGAAAAAATCACTTAACGAAATAGCCAGTTTTCTTTAATAAAATGGGGTCAGAGTACTTTTTGGAATAATTAACTCTGACCCGTTATTTATTTACTTATTAGGAACAATAAGGTATTTCTCGCCGGTTTTCTTAGCGTTGTATAGCGCTACATTTTCAGGCTGCAGCGCTTCTTCAAGGGTTAACTCTTTGGTGTAAGAAGACGCAAAGGTAGTGTTAATTTCAGCAGCAACTTTCTGATAAAGTGCACCAACACGCTTTTTATCTAGCTTGCCTAAGAAGCGCATTAGCAACCAGCCACCAATTCCCCATGTCATACCAAATGCGCGATTTAGCGTAGTTGGAGAGAAGTCTAAGCCGCCGTAGATATACACTTGCTTGTTGCTGTCTGAACCATAGGTATTGAAGCCTTTAGCATCTTTACTGCCAGACGCTTCCATCATGGTAAGAATATCGCTGACTAACTCGCCGCCGCCAATGGCGTCAAACGCCAACGTAGCGCCCGTCTCATCGATAGCTTGATAAAGCTCTGCTTTGAAATTCTGGCTGGTAGAATCAAGCACAATTTTAGCGCCTAAACCTTTAAGAATATCGACCTGTTGCTGACTACGCACAATGTTAACCAAATCTACGCCTTCTTCTAAGCAGATTTTGTTTAGCATTTGGCCCAAGTTAGATGCCGCTGCGGTATGAACTAAGGCTTTGTGCCCTTCCATACGCATGGTTTCTACCATACCCAATGCTGTCAACGGGTTTACAAACGAAGACGCTGCTTGCTGCGCCGTTGTGCTGTCCATATGTGGCAAACATGCTTGAGCTGGAACGCACGCATACTCGGTGTACGCAGCGCCAGTAAGAATAGAAACCGTTTTACCCATCAACGCCTGAGCTTCAGGGCTATCGCCTGCCCCAACAACCGTTCCAGCCCCCTCATTTCCGATAGGTAAAGTTTGATCGAGGCGTGACTTAATACGCATCAACATTGACTTATGCACCGGTGCAACCAACGCATTTTTGCTGGCATCAAAGGTGGCTTTATCGAGGCTGGCAGGGCCAAACATGGGCCACATATCAGAAGGGTTGATAGGTGAAGCTTCCATACGAACTACTACTTCATGGGACTGAGGCTCTGGAACGTCTATCTCTTTGATAGAAACCTCTAGTTCGCCTTCTGATTTGATAAGAGTAAACAGCTGTTTTGATTTATTCATTTTGGTTGTCTCGCTATGTTAATCAAACTCAATGTGTGAGCTAAACTAACATGACACCACTATCAGTAATATTTATATTGGTAATATATATAGGTACAGATGAGTTATAGAAAAATAAAAAAAGGGGTAGAGTACATTTTACGTAAAACGTACTTTGCCCCTATTATTTGTGATTAGTTAGCCACACTGCTTACGCTACTCGAGGGCCATAGTAATTCGACGTGAGCCCCACCCGTCGATTTATTTGAGAGTTTCAGTTTACCGCCATGCTTACTTAAAACCGATTCAACGAAGGTCAAACCAATACCAGCGCCATTGGTTTTGGTGGTGAAAAGCGGGGTAATGGCGTTCTCTATGTTTGAAAAGCCCGTGCCATTGTCAGAGACAATAAGATGTTGTTGGGTGTCTTTTATATAAAATTGAATCTCTATGTTAACCCCTTTTCCATCAACGGATTCAACGGCATTTTTAATCAAATTAATAAGCACCTGAGCCAGTAACTGAGGATCACCGTAACCGCTTTTTTGCCCCACAAAACTCAGCGTGTCATTGCTGCCTAGCAATACTTTGGTTTGCTCAATCAGGAGTGTTAAATCGAAGTATTCATAACTTGGCTCGGGGATTTTTGCTACTTCAGCAAACCGCTCAACAAAGTTAAGCAAACCGTCAGAGCGCGTTTTAACCCTTGATAGTACTTTACGTACCTGCTCGGTATCCCATTGCTGCATAGAAAGAATGGTTTCGGCCATTGACGACATGGGCGTAAGGGTATTTCGTAACTCGTGACTAAGCACTCTAACAAGGTTTTTCTGAACGGCTTGCTCGCTTTGCTTTAATTCGGAATCGATATTCACAGCAGTAAACAAATGTGCAGATTGTTGCAGGTAGTTAAGCGCACTAGACTGAGAGCGCCAACTTTTTGAAAGTGATGGATGATGGATTTTTGCATTCTTTACAACGAAGCCCAACTGAGAGGCATTCATGCCTTGCAGCAAACTTATCTCACTAATGGCATAGGCTTCTCGGTTTGCATAAATTAACGTGAAATTATCGTCAAACAGAATAATGGCAATGGGAATATCTTCAAACAATTGCGCCAACAATACCGTGAGCATCTGCGTTGAAGCTGTGTTTGATGAGTGTGTTGATTGCAGTAGTTTAATTTCACGAACTAAATCGCCAATAAGCACTGACTTGCCGCGCTGAGTTAAGCTTACTCCCGACTCTCCCATGTTAATGCTTTGCACATAAGCCGTTACCCGCATGATGGATGAACGCCAAAAATCCCATGCTCGCCACGCTGCCCAACATAGTGGATAAGATAGAAAAAAAAGAAGTGTGAATATAGCCAGTAAGGACCAGTTTAATGTGAGTCCAATAAAGGCCGCTAAACCAAGAAAAATAACAACTACGCCAGCCAGTCCGGCTTTAACCTTGAACTCTACCGAATAACTTCCATTATTCAATCTCAAAGTCCTCTTTGTTTAGCTGGTATTTTTCCAACCTTCGGTACAAGGCGTTACGAGAGATCCCCAATGCAGAAGCAGCTTTACTCATATGACCCTGATATTTTTTTAGCGCGTGAATGATCATATCAAATTCAACTTCATCTAAGGAACGCAAAGCGCGCTTATCAATCTCATCTTGCGGCGCTTTTTTATCCGTCAACATGATATGCGATGGCTCTATAACGTTTTCCCGGCAAAGAATGACAGCACGCTCAATAACGTGACTGAGTTCACGCACGTTCCCAGGCCAACTATAATCATTTAGAAGTCTCACCACCTCGTCATTTAGTTTTAATTTGCTTTTCTTATACTTCACGGAAAATTTATCAACAAGATTTTTTACCAATAGAGCAATGTCTTCTTTTCTTTCTCGTAAAGGTGGTAGCAATAGCACAAACGTATTTAGGCGGAACATGAGATCTCGTCGAAACGTGCCACTTTCCACCATGTCATTTAAGTTCGCGTTTGTAGCACTTATAATTCTGACATTTGCACTATGCGTTATGCTTGAACCCACCGGCTCAAATTCATTACTTTCCAGCACCCGAAGCAGCTTCGGTTGAACTGCGTTAGGCAACGCGCCAATTTCATCGAAAAATAACGTGCCGTTTTGCGCTAATTCAAAGCGCCCTTTGCGGGCTTCTTTGGCATCTGTAAAGGCGCCTTTAACATGTCCAAAAAGCTCACTTTCAAAGAGGCTTTCGGGTATAGCCCCCATATTAACAGACACTAAAGGTGCGGAATGTCGACTTGATAAATGATGAATACGCTCAGCAAGCAGCGACTTACCCGTCCCGTTTTCGCCTAAAATAAGCACACTAGCTTGCGTATCAGCAACTTGCTCAATCATGGCTTCCAGTGCTTGCATAGCGGGTGACTGTGCAATCCACGCACTTATTTTTGTGACCCCTTCCACGGGGGTATTACGCGCTCTTTTTTGGGGAGATTGTGGATTAGCAAATACGTGTTTGTTGACCAATTCAATCAACTTTTGGTTATCCCAAGGCTTTTCTACAAAATCAGCCGCACCTAACTGCATACCTTTCACCGCAAGCTCAATATTTCCCCATGCCGTCATTAGTACGGTTGCTATGTTTTGCTGTGTTAAAAGCTCAAGGACTTCAAGCCCTTCTCCACCACTGGTGGTATCTCTGCGGAAGTTCATATCAAGCAGCACGAGATTAGGAGTCTGCTGCGCAAGAATGCGAGCCAACTGTTTTGGGTCGTTAGCCTCTAAAACTTGATACCCTTCGTTCGATAGCAGCATTGACAACGCGAAGCGAATATCTTCATCGTCGTCGACAACGACCACCATTCCTTTTGTACTAGGCATTTGACACCTTTGATGAACGCCCAAGACCTCATAGTCTTGGAGCGTTATAGCTTTAATCTCGTTGTAACAGACTTACAACTCTCTGAGCGTGCGCATTGGATCTTTTCGAATCACTTTCCAACCAGGAATAGCGACCGATACCAACATAGCTAGCGCCAAAGCAAAATTTATTATGGCTGTGGCAGTCCAGTCAAGCGAAGGCGCACTTTCAAACAGGCCTAAAATATATTGATAAACAACCACGCCGGCAATCGCGCCAACGCTTAGGCCAACAATCAGTATCCATAACGACTCTTTCATGAGTAATTGAAGAAGTCGAATTTGTTTTGCTCCGGTTGCCATTCTTACAGCAAGTTCATAGCTTCTTTGGCTGGCAGTCATTTGGCTTAATCCCGAAACGCCAATAATTGCTAACACTAGGGTTAATCCGGCTAAACCTGCAATAACAATCATATTCAAACGTGTAGCTTGTGTAATGCTATCCCAGCGCTCATCCATCGACACTACACTTACTTCCCCTAAACGTTCATCTATTCCCACCAGCAAATTAACTACGTCATCTCGGGTTAGCACTTCTCCTTCGGGCATAATAACCACCGCTGAGAGTGTATCGAAGTTCATTCTGGTTGGGCTACTGAAGTACACTTCCGGCGCATCTACATTTAGTGTGCCTGATGGCATGGGGTCGATGTCTATGACAATACCTACAACCTTGTAAATATCTTCAGCATCTTCTCCCATTTTAATCTCTTTCCCCACCATAGACATCCACTCGCTTTCGCCTGCACGATCGATAGCGAAAGACTGAGAAATTAAGACATTAGGCAGATCGATATCATCTTTGGTTAAATCACGCCCAGCAAGTAATTGGATATCAAACGCCGACAACATTTCTGGTGCCCACATTAACGGTCGAATCATTACTGAATCTCCCGTATCTGGGTCTGGGTAAGCACTCATAGATACATTAGCCGTTAATGGTAGTGCATTAATATCGAAAACCTCGCCACCAAGAGTAGATAGGCGCTCTGTAAGCTCTTGTCTTAACTGTTGCCATTCACTGCCTTGGTAAGTTTCAAACTCTTCAAGCGATCCTCGCCATGTATCATCACTGACTTGCAAGCCAACTTCGTAGGCGTTCGGCATACTGTAACCCAAGCTTTGGTAGGCACTGTTGTAACTATCTTTAACCGACACACTGGCGGCAGTAAGTAACACACACGCTAAGGAAAGTTGAAACACCATAAGTACTTTGCTAATGATTTGTTTCTGCTGCGCTGGAGTGCCTTTTCCGCTTGAATTTAGGCTATCGGTTAATGCCAATTTGTCGACATATAGAAGCGCAATGGTGGCGAAGGTAACGTTAATCAGTACAATAAAAATGAGCGCTAGCAACACACTGCTCATATCGACTGAAATTTGATCTAACAAAGGTAAGTTGTCCCCTGCCAATATGGGTAGAATCTTAATTAACCACCCTGCCGATATTAGTCCGAGTAAAGTCGCCATCAAAAACATAGGTAGGTTTTCTACGAATATTAGACGGCGAAGTTTACCCACAGATGCCCCCATGCAAATTTGGATCGCAAACTCTTTACTTCGAGTTTGATAGTGCGCAATAAATAGGTTCAACAAGTTGAGGCACGCCATAATCAGTAAACAGACCATGGCAATAATAAGTACAAAAACTAATTGCTCACTGTCACCAATAAAGGCATCTCTATAGCTAGATACTTGCCCCACTACCTTCTTGCTTAACAAAAAGTCTCGAGCGCGCTCGGCAGTGATGTCGTTGTTAGCATAATCAATAAACCAACTTTCTAGGTCGCTAGGCTGGGGTAAGGCACTCATGGGACCCCGCACCACCGTAATTGGGCCCATATTAAGAGTAATGGTGTCTGGTGACGCCAAACTGTCATCTAACTTTTCGAAACGCCACACTTGTTCTGGCATATCGTCACTCAAGCTTACCGTGTTTAAACTGGTGTAGTTGTCAAACACACCAAATACGGGGACATCACTTCCTTCAACGCGAAGTGTCATGCGCGATATATCCGTTGCACTACCAAAAAACGATTGCCACAAGCTTTTTGAAATCCATATCCCTTCTTCAGCGTTTTCAATGGTGCTACTTTGGCCAATGAGAAGTTCAAGCCCTAGTATTTCTGGCGTTCCTGTTGAAGCATTAAAGGACGTCACATTGATATCGGTATTTGCAATGCTAACATTGGTATTGTTGGGCGAAAGATAGCCCCAGTCTAATTGCTTTCCCCAATATTGTTTAGCCGAGGCCACTCGTCGCAAATCGCTGAAAAAGGGAACCACAAGACCTTCATTAAATTCTAGATTTAACTCAACGTAATGAAGATTGTTTTCATCTATGTCAGGCAAAGGTTTAAGCAGCAGAGTATTGGCTACAGCAACCACTGTGAGAACCGCAGCCAGGGTTAAACCCAGTGTTGATATTAACGGCAAGCTTAGCCGGGACAATATAAAAACCTTAGCGATGCCTTGTTTAAACGCATTGATGTATAGCTTCATACAACCCCCTGCTCATGCTCAAAACGCATTTGTTTCTCGCCCACTATTTTACCGTCTAACAATTGAATCTGACGACTTACTAAGCCACTATAACGGCTGTCATGCGTTACCATAACGATGGTGGCTCCTTGCTGATTTAGCTCCATCAACAGCTTCATCACTGCATCACCGTTTTTGGTATCAAGATTTCCAGTTGGTTCGTCAACCAGTATTAAGTCTGGCTTACCAACAAGTGCTCTGGCGATTGCCACGCGCTGTTGTTGGCCACCCGATAGCTGGTTAGGCTTATAGTTAATTTTATGCTGCATATCCACTCTATCTAGTGCCTCAAAAACAGCGGCTTTTATTACTTCTGTTTTCTCGCCTCTATGCGCTAAGGGAAGTGCAACGTTGTCAAAAACCGTCATGCTATCGATGAGATTAAAAGACTGAAATACATAGCCTATATGTTGATTTCGTACTTGAGTTCTTTGGTCTACTGATAACCCTTTGGTATCAATACCACTTATTTGATAATCCCCTTCGCTTGCACTATCTAGCAGCCCCATAATGGTTAGCAAGGTAGATTTACCGCAACCAGAGGGGCCAGTAATAGCAACAAAATCACCACTGTGTATATCAAGCGAAATACCTTGCAGCGCTAGTGTCTCTATTTCAGAGCCAGAATATTTCTTGTGTATGTTGTGCATGCTCACTACCGTTTCATTTCCCATCTCTTATCCCTCTTCTCTGATTGTCATTAAGTCGTGTACAGACCATTCGTCCTGCATTTGCGATATGAAGTGTTCATCTACGTCTACGCCAGACTGAATGATGAGCTTACCTTTGGTTAATCCTCCTAGCTGAATGCGTCTTTTCACAGCATGGATTTTATCTGTCCCCAGGACGAACCTATCAAGCTGAGACATAGGCCGTAATCCAGCGTTCTGGGTGACATACAAGGCATTAATTTGCGTTTTTATAAATATTTGCCCAGTCACTGGCGCCAAGGGCCGAGCATCAGAGGGTAGCTCACTGGTTAACTTTACTTCAGCGATAACCACGCCGTTACTAACAACAGATTCGATAAGATTGACCTCTCCACTTATTTGCCCTTTTCGGGTGGTAAGTTCAACAGGTGCCCCTAAGGTAATTTGGTCGACCTGATGTTGTGGCACTCGTAAGCGAGCAAGGAGTTTATCTACCGAGCCCACTCTTCCAAGCACAGTACCTTGAGGAAGTGTTTCACCTATTCCTACCTCTAAGCTTTGCAGCGTACCGTATATGCCAGCCTTAACCTGCATATCGTCTAATTGATTTGAAAGTAACGCCACTTGCTGATTTAGTTGCTCTAACTCAATTTGACGTTGCTTGAGCTGGAAGGCTTGTACTTTTAAGAAGTGTTGATATTTTTGACGTTCGAATTCGAGTTTCTTCGCTTCTTGTTTAACGGTAAGTTCAGCCCGCTGTATTTCAAGCTTTGCTGATACCCCTCGCTCAGAAAGCTGCTTGTTTACACTGAGTTCAAGCTGGCCACGCTCTAATGCTGCTTCAATATCTGCCATTCGACTCTGGTAATCTAAACGTTCATTCTGCTGCTCTAACTCAAAGGATTCCAACTGTACTTTTTGACCATTGTAATCGCCCACGGCTGACTGGTAAGCTCTATTAAGTTCAGGGTTGGCAAGTGACAGTATTACCGTGCTAGGTTCAACGGAAGCGCCGGGGCGAAGATAAATCTCTGCAACTTTACCCGATGCTTGCGATGTTAATAATCGCTCTTGTTCTGAAAAAAGCTCGCCAAAAGCATGACTGAATAAATCAATATTGCCTTGCTCAACTTTCAACACGTCCACTTCGCCACTTGATACTACAAGTGCATCTTCTGCGTTCAATAAGAAAGTAGCGATCAGCGCTACCACCACTAATGTGCCCATCGCGTACCAATGTTTATGGTTTTTCTTCCGAGTTAATTCTATTTTCATGGTGCTCTGCCTTTTCACTTTGCAACTGACAATGAAAAAGCCATGCCAAGTTAAAAAACACTAATAACTCAATAACTTAAAATTAAACCAGTTATATACTTAGCGGTTGTATGTTCGATATCGAACAGTATTGTTCGAATATTTTGGGGTAGGTAATGAAGGTGAAACAGAGTGATTTTACAGAGCAAGGGTTAGGGGAATATTAAAAGGAAAGGAACAGGGGAATATTAAAAGGAAAGGAACAGGGTATTTTTCGCGTTGCTATAACGAAATGTACCCTGCTCCTGCTTATTTTAACACAGTGGCTTAATCGGTCTTGGGCGATCCATCTTCGTTAAATTCAGCAATTGCTTCGCCGGAAGTCTCCCAACGTTCACGCTCTTCTTCGGTCGCTTTTGGTGAAAAAAGCCCCGTGTAAGCATAAAAAATGCCGATTAATGGCGCGGTCCAGCATGCAAAGGCCAAGGGTATATACAGTAGGTTTTCTAGGTTATCGCCAGTTACACCTAAACCCAGTGCAGTAATGACAAATGCCCCACCCGCGTTCCATGGAATTAGCGGCGACATCAAGGTACCACCTTCTTCAATGCCTCTGGCAAGGTTCAAGGTAGAATAGCCCATTCCTCGGTATACCGGTGAGTACATACGCCCCGGTAACGCCACAGATAAGTAGGGGTCACCAGCTACTAAGTTAGTCGCAAATGCGGTTCCAACGGCGGCAGTTTGTGTGCCTGCAAATGTGGTTGCTTTGCTTTTAATCGCATTGATAATACTTCGCAAACACCCTGTAGTTTCAAGCGCACCACCAAAGCCAAGAGCAATTAATACAAGGGAGATGGTCCACATCATCGATTGAATACCACCTCGATTCAATAGACCGTCAATTTCTGCAATACCGGTTTCAATTGAATATCCGTTATTTGCAAAATCAAAGACCGACTGCAAATTTTGCCCTTGCGTAATCATTGCCATGGCACTCCCCACTACTACACCTGCAAATAGCGAGGGCAATGGCGGGCATTTCTTAAGCGCTAAAGCCATTACAACAACCGCCGGCAACAGTGCCCAAGGAGAGATGTAAAAATTATCTTCTAGCGCATTAGTTATGCCTGCAATTTTTGCAAAGGAAACGCTTTGTGTATCAATAACAAAAAAGCCAACGGCTATGTAGATAACTAACGCTATAAACATGGCGGGAATAGTGGTCGCCATCATATTTTTGATATGAGAAAACACGTCGGTTCCCGTTACTGCTGGGGCTAAGTTAGTGGTGTCAGATAACGGTGATACTTTGTCACCAAAAAATGCGCCAGATACAACTGCCCCAGCAGTCCAATACATGGGAATATCGAAGCCTTCACCGATACCCATTAATGCCAGCCCTACTGTGCCGACACTTCCCCAACTGGTGCCTAGAGAAACCGACACTACCGCACATATAATCATGCCAGCAGCCAAGAAAATTTCAGGGGAAAGCGCTTTTAGACCGTAATAAATAATGGTGGGAACCGTTCCACTGGCTATCCAAACCCCAATAATCATACCAACGGTTATCAAGACCGATACCGATGGGAGTGCAACATGAACAACGTGGAAGATACCTTCTCGTATGTCTACCCAAGTAAGGCCTAAATACATGCCAACTAAACTGGTTAGCGCGAGACCGAGGGTAAGAGGAATATGAGGTTCAAATACCCCAAAGTAAAAAATTTGCGTGCCCAAGATAATTAGGGTTAGCACCACAGGGGTTAAGGCAAGTAACAAACTTGGCGTGACAGGTTGCTTATTGTTCATGTCGTTGTCCGTTATTTAGAAATCCATTCCTAAATTTGATACGCGCATTGGCTTTTAACAGATCTGCTGAACAAAAAGAGGAAAGCGTCGTTTTTAGTGAAAGTCCTGTGCTTACTTCACTTAGGTAATAAAGTGGTATTTAATTTATGTCGTTCATTTAAAGAGGGATTGGTAAAAAAGTGCTGTTACTTCACTGCTCTTAGTTTTCAACACTGGTATACTAGTTAAGCAAATTGAATAAACACATAGAGCACCTTTATAAACAATGATGAAAACACAACACCATTTAGCAGGCAGTGAGTGAAAATACCTAAACGCCTACAACCCCTCGTCGATGATGGTTTAATCGACGAAGTACTAAGCCGCTTAATGAGCGGTAAAGAAGCCGATGTTTTTGTTGTTCGCTGTGGTGAACATGTTCGCTGTGCAAAGGTTTATAAAGATGCCGTTAAACGCAGCTTCAAAAAAGCGGCGCAGTATCAAGAAGGCCGAAAAGTAAGAGGCGGACGCCAGGCACGCGCCATGGGCAAACGTTCTAGCTACGGTCGCCAAATAGAGGAAGAGATTTGGCAAACAGCAGAGGTGGATGCCCTATCACGCTTGAACGAAGCGGGCGTGCGTGTGCCTGATACGTACTGTTGTATTGACGGCGTGCTGCTGATGGAGCTGGTGTCTGATGAACACGGTGATGTAGCCCCACAATTAGGGCACGTTAGCTTTAGTAAAGAAGACGCTATAGAACAGCATAAAATCATGATGCATAATATTATGCTTATGCTTTGCGCGGGTATTATTCACGGCGATTTATCTGAATTTAATGTGCTTGTTGACAACAATGGGCCGGTAATCATCGATTTGCCTCAAGCGGTTAATGCTTCGGCGAACAATAATGCCGAGGCCATGTTTGCCCGCGACGTTAACAATATTCGACGCTATTACGGCGAGTTTGCTCCTGAGCTATTAAATACTAACTACGCAAAAGAAATGTGGGCGCTGTTTGAAGAAGCTAACTTAACGCCTAACTCTGTGCTAACCGGTGAGTTTGAAGATGACAGTGAAGAGGCTGACGTAGGCGCAATACTCGAAGAGATACAAGCTGCTGCTGACGAAGAGCAAGAACGATTAGCCCGCATTAATTTTTCTGATGATGATAATTTATAGATAGATAAAACAATGGGGCAGAATCATTTTTTAAAAGAAATGTACTCGGCCTCTTTGGTGTACGCTCTATAAATATCATCGCCCTCCGCTACGCCCAACCCCGATTGATTAAATTTAGTACAATCAATAACTTATACTGTCAGCTTTACTTACACACTCTTATCATTCATATCGAAAGACAAAAATTACCCTTTATAAATCAGATTGTTACCTTATGGCATGGATTTCGCTAACTCAGCCCGCGCTACGCTGTAAATAAAAACAAAAAATTGTCTATTAGGGTATAATTTATAATGAAATTCAAACACACACTCATTGCCGCCACTCTGTCTTTTGCTGTGCTTTCTCTGCAAACTCATGCTGACGTTATTATCTCAGGTATGGGCGGCGCAGCCGACTACGGTTCTGACCAAACTTTTACCGAGTATTCCCCCACGATCGACCTCCCTTTCGATGTAAATATTGATGGAGTAAACTTTGACACGTTTAACGCATTTACAAGCGGGGGCATCGATTTATATAGCAGTGAGCTTTCTGACTTAGAGCCTGCTATAGCGTCCCTAACGCCTTTTTTTGCATCGGGAAACTACGACTGCTGGAGCTGCGGTGACACTTATATTGGCTCACCGTCAGAAGGTGTTGTCGCTGTTACGTGGCTAAACATGAGCGTAGATGCATTTTATAACGACGACGACGAAAACAATCGTCAAAACACTTTTCAAGCATTGATCATCGACCGCTCTGACGAGACCGGCCTCGCTGGTGATGTTGATATCGAATTTCGCTACGACGAGCTTTCATACCGCGATGAAGGGATCTCATTTGATGGGATTACTTGGGGTCAATCAAGAGCAGGGATATCTCTAACTGACGAACAATTTATTGCGTTACCTGGTAGTGATTCAGAAGCGATTTTAGAACTCGTTAACGCCTCAAATGTAGGCGAGGATGGTATATGGGCATACTCTGTTCGTAACGGTGAAGTAACACTAGCCACAGCGTCAACGGGTAGCGAAGGCACAGGAACTGAGCTTGACCCTTTCATGCCTTCAGATGATGTTGATGGCAGTTGGGAATTCGAGTTTAGTATTTCAGACGATCAAGTGGTATTTATCGACCCTGACGTAGCGATTGGTTACGACTATGTGGTGGAGTCTGGTCCAGAAATAGCCTCAGTTATTTTGCCAACGGGCTTCGATGCTGATTACGAATTGTGGTTAATGGGTGATTCTGGATGGGAATTCACTGACAACCTAACGGCTGAAGAAGAGTACTTCTTTGGTACTGACGGCGTGACTGAATTTCGTGTTTTGGGTATCGACACTACGAACATGATTGACCCAGACGATGCATTGGCATTTGTTACTGGTTTATCATTCGTTGATTCTGGTGACGTGGTTATGTCTCAAACACCTATCACTGAATTTGTTGCTGAGCCTACATCGGTAAGCGAGCCAAGAATGTTTTTCGTTCTACTAACAGCTTTTGGATTATTCGCCATCCGCGCACGTAAAAGAACTAAATAAGCCCATTATCGGTTAATTTAAGTTGTTTACATGGGGCTTCACAGCCCCTTCTTTTTTTACACTGGAAATTGACAATGAGTTTCATATTATCGCAACCCAATATTGCGAAATTAGCAGCCCTTCTTCTCGTATTTACATTTAACGCAAAAGCACAAACACACCTCGCCTCTCCATCAACTGCGGCACCAATGACTTCGAAGAGCAGTGTTTCAGAGAGGTGGAGCTATCAGTGCAAAGATAACCATTGCTTCATTAACCAAGTATTGATTGCTCGCAACAATGAAAAAGCTGGCGTTGTAGGTGCTATAAACATTGCACTTTCTGCACAAAAACAACCTATTCTTACGCTAAGATTTAGCAGCACTGCAAAGAAAGAATTCGGTTTAGGTATAAAAATAGATGAAGGAAAGCCGGTTCGCATCAGCATTCAGCAGTGTGATACTAAAGTGTGTGAAAGTAATATTGTTGTCGACGATACCATGCTAGCAGAACTTAATAATGGCAAGCGCTTTATGGTTGCTTTTATGAATGCCGAAAAAGAACAAACGACACTCCCCTTTTCCCTTGATGGGTTCTCGCAAGCCTACGAAAAATTGCTAACTCACGCTAATCAATAGCAATAAATAAAATGGGTTTAATCGGTGGACGCAAAATTTAGTCGATGCTAAATTTAGGCCGCATTCGCAAAGCAATGTGATTTTATAAGGACATTTAAATGGAATTAAGAAATAAATTAGCCGCATCTATGGTCGCACTTATTGTGGCTTCTTCGCCAGCTTTAGCTGAAGACCCGAAGTGGGATCTCGCTGAACTTGGTTATGTACAAACTGAAATCGACGGCGATGATTTTTCGCCATCAGGTTTTAACGCCTCATTTTCTAAAGCGCTTGGTGAAGGTTTCTACCTTACTGGACGCTATCGCGATGTGAGCGAAGACGTAAATGTTTTTGGCCAAGACGTTGACGTAGATCTATCCCAACTGTCACTGGGTGGTGGGTATCGCTTTAATGTAACAGAAAGTACTGATGTATATGCCCAAGTGACTTATGAGAACTTGGAAGTAGGCGCTTCAGCTCAAGGTAATTCGGAATCTGAAGATGACAACGGTTTTGGTGCCACTATCGGCGTACGCTCTATGGTGACAAACGCACTTGAACTGGGTGCTAACATCAGTTACTTAGATATTGCCGAAGAGTCAGAAACGGCGTTGGGTGTATCTGCATACTATTACTTTACAGACAACATCGCGGTAGGTGCCACTTACGAAGCATGGGATGGTGTAGATTTTATAAGCCTGAATGCCCGTTACGCGTTTTAACGGATTGTTAGGTAATCAAAGCCCGATTTACTCGGGCTTTTTTGTGCTCTTTCAATTTAACCTATTATGTTTTAGCTGCTAATTACTTGGCTGAAGTTTTATTAAACGACCGTGTTCTTTGTCTTCAAGTACATATATGTTGCCTTTATTATCTTGTTCCACTTCACGAACCCGTTTGCCCCACTCGTAACGTTCCGCTTCTTCCACACTCCACTTTTGTCCGTCTTGGCTGAAAGTAACCCGCACTAATGCTTCAGATGATAAACCACCTATGAAGCCATTACCTTTCCAGCCATTATGTAAATCACCTTTATAAATAATAAAGCCCGCGGGACTTATGGCTGGTACCCACGCATTTTCTGGTGCTTTATAAATAGGGTAATCTTCGTGGTTCGGTATTTTCACGCCTGAATAATGGTCGCCTTGCGAAACAATGGGGTAACCGTAGTTGCGTGCTTTTTCAATAACGTTGAGTTCATCACCATGACGCGGCCCCATTTCGTGGGACCACAAATTCCCTTGCTCATCAAAATCAATGCCGAGGGGATTGCGGTGACCTAGCGTCCATATTTGTTCTGTCACGCTACCGTTGCCATAAAAAGGATTATCTTGGGGCACGCTACCATCAGCGTTCAAGCGTAAAACTTTTCCCAAATTCATTGCCATATTTTGGGCCGGCGTAAATTTTTGTCTGTCTCCGGAAGTAATAAACAAGTAGCCATCTGGAGAAATCACCATTCGATGGGAATAGTGGCCATTTCCGGTAACTTTGGGGGATTGGTGCCAAATAAGCTCTCTGTCAGACAAGTTTGCACCGCTATCAGAAATGGTTAACGTTGCGCGTTCAATCACTGCCCCGCTGTAGGCATCGTCTTTAGGATCGCGCTCGATATAAGAAATGTAGATGGTGTTATTAGTATTAAATTCAGGGTGAACAATAACATCGCCTAAACCGCCCTGTCCTCGCGCTTGAACGTTGGGAGTGTTAGTGACTGCAAAGCGTTTCTGCTGGTTCTTATCAAGCAGCCACAGCGTGCCAGCCTTTTCTGTAACCAAACTATGCCCATCAGGTAAAAACGCCATCGCCCATGGGTTTTCAAATGAAGTAATGGCTTTTCCAACGAGTGTAGTGCCCTTACTGCCTTTCATGTCGATTTGAGTTGGCAACTCAGACTGAGACGTCGCAACGAAGGAGGTCGCTAGCAAGGTAATAAGGAGGGCTATTTTTTGTCGCGTGATACGTTTTCGCATAGTCGTTTTTAACCTTGTAAAAGGTTCGCGTAATACTTGTCACATCGTAATGTGCCACGCAAATAATGATTAATAACGATGTTTACGCATGTTTATTCACTACGGCTCACTTGCGCTAACATCGGCTAATTTTGCTTTATTTCGCAGACCGCCAACACCCTACCGATACGATGATGGCGGGCTGCTGTGGTATCTAGCCCAAAGGCGCCTAAACTGCCTTGAGTCTTCAAACCCGCACCGCTGGGCGATTTCTTCTACTTGTAGCGGCGAGCTCTGCAAGAGTTGCTGGGCCAGACTTAATCGCAATTTGTAAATATACTCTTTACTAGTAATGCCGGTGCTGTCTTTAAATATGCGCGCAAAATGGCGTTTACTGCAATGCCCTAAATCAGCCAGTTCATCTAGGCTCCAACTTCTAGCGGGGTCTTGCTGAATCTTATCTTGAATAGTATGAATTCTTTGCTGTAAATGGTTTCTGTGCTCCAAATACGGTGACAAGCTAGGATCTTGCATTCCTCGGCGAATAAACAATACCATTTGCCTGGCTATCTTTGCAGATACTTGGGGGCCAACTTGCTGTTGTACCAAGTGAAGCGCCAAATCAATTCCAGCCGATACGCCAGCACTGGTATAAACATTACCATCTTGCACAAACAAGCGATTTTCGAGTACTTGCTTAGCGGTAAGTAAAGCAGATAACTCATTGCAGTGCATAAAGTGCGTGGTACATTTTTTATTATTGAGCAGCCCCGCTTTTGCCAACACTAAGGCCCCCGCACACACACTTATCACTTTTGCGAATTGATGCTCTGCTAACCACCCACATACCTTTTGCAACGGCAGCGTATCAAGCTTAAGTTCATTACCCACCATGCCGGTTACTAATAGCCAAGCGTTTGGCTCGACGGTTCTTGGTAGAGGGTCTACCGTTAAGCTCATACCAAGGGAATTTTTAAGTGTGGTTTCTGGCCCAACAAAATGCAGTTTAAAATGAATTTTTCCGTAGCGATTAGCATAAGCGAACACTTCTGCGGGCCCTACCACATCTAACATCAAAAGTTCAGGCAGCAATACTATGTAGATGGGAATAGTATCATTTTCAGTATCGGCATTTGTACTTATGCCAGCGCCAAGAATGCCAGTACCGAGAGAGCCAGTACCGAAACTGTCAGTATCTAGAGTGTCAGCATCCAAAGTGTCAGCTTCATAAGTGTTAATAGACTCAGCCATCATACACTCACTGCTACTTTACGGCGAAAACGACCACCAAAGGTATTAAGTAGAAGGCCAAACAATACCAAAATAATACCCAACCACTGCATAGGCGTAATGCTTTCGCCAAGCATTAGCGCAGCAGAACTTAGCCCTACAACGGGAACACCTAGTGACAAAGGAGCTATTTGGCCAGCGGGGTAACGAGTTAACAGGTAGCTCCAAAGCCCATATCCGGTAATAGTGGCCCCAACCGCCAAATACAATAACGCGCCAAACGACACCCAACTAAACCCACTTAAACTAGCGATGATTTGCTCGGGGCCTTCAATAAAATAACTACCAATAAAAAATGGAATAGGCGGTACCCATGCACTCCACACCACTAAATTAACGTTCGAATTAAAGCCCCGATTGCTAATGCTTCTGGCGCTAATATTACCCAAAGCCCAGCTTGCCGCGCCTGCCATGGTTAAGCCAAACCCCAACGCAGTAATGCTGTGTTCATCTTTACTCAGTGCAATAAACGTTAAACCAAACGCGGCAATAAAAAAGGCCCACACCTGATAATTTTTTATTGATTCCTTCAAGAAAAACATAGCAAAAATCATGGTAAACAACGCCTGTGCTTGCAATGCAAGCGACGCTAATCCTGCCGGCATGCCATAGGCCATAGCCGAAAATAGAAATGCAAATTGCAGGAAGCTAATGGGCACAGCATAGGCCACCCACCATATAAACGGCGTGTTGGGTCGTTTGAAAAATAAGGCTCCCACCGAAGCTACTAGCAAGAAGCGTAAACCGCCCATTAATAAAGGAGGCATACCTTCTAACCCCCAAGCAATTGCAACGAAATTCACGCCCCATATCACCACAATAAATATTGCGATCAATAAATCTTTACCTAACATACCCTACCCTTTTCGCTGCCATTAATTAAATTAGCGCTGATGCGCCGGAATATGTTTCATTTTGTCTACAAATGTAGTGATTTCTTGGTCGCTAAGTTGCCCTATTATCCTCTGGGTACTTGCACTGTGATACTGTAAACCCAGCCCTGGCCGATAGGCTTTTTCAGGGCGTATAGGCCTTTTTTGCAAGTCACCGCCGCAGTTAGGGCAAATCCCTTGCAATATTCCCGTTAAACAATCTTCGCAAAACGTACATTCGTAAGTGCAAATGTAAGCCTTTGATGAGTTTGCAGGTAATGAAGCATTACAGCATTCGCAATTAGGTTTAAGTATCAACATACAGGTATGCCCAGATGATTGTTGATAAAGATATTATGCCTGTTTATACATGGATGGTAGGGCAAAAACTTAATCTTAGCGGGTCAAAAAGGACATAACTAAGAAATGATGAGTTAGAAACAGGGCTACAGAAACAGAATTCAAAAAAATAGCCTTCAAGTAGAAGCGGCGCAGAAATGAAACCAAAGCAATTTTAAGTAGAGTAAGAACTTGTTGGGAGATAACGTACTTTTGGGTAGCCAGTGTACTCTGCCCCCTATATTCAAGTATCATGGCGCCAATTTTAATGCGTTGTAGGGTTCCCTCTTATGTCATTTAGCGATTTAGGCTTATGTACTGAACTTTTAAACACCGTTGCTGACAAGGGCTATACCTCGGCCTCGCCAATTCAGCAGGAAGCCATTCCAGCAATATTGAGTAAGCAAGACCTTATCGCAATTGCTCAAACAGGAACGGGGAAAACAGCGAGTTTTTCATTACCCATTTTGCAGCTATTGGTAGACAAGCCGCGCCTAGAAACCAAGGATATAAGGGCGCTTATTATTGCCCCTACTCGCGAGCTTGCCGCACAGGTTGCTCAAAACGTTGAACAATATAGCCAAAATCTAAATCTTCGCTCAACCGCCGTGTTTGGTGGCGTGCGAATTGAGCCTCAAAAATATGAATTAGCGCAAGGTGTCGATATTCTCATCGCAACACCGGGGCGCTTGCTAGATTTATATGAGCAAGGTGATATTAACTTCGACCATCTTGAAATATTGGTGCTAGATGAAGCCGACCGCATGCTGGACTTAGGCTTTATTGACCATATTCATCACATACAAAAGCTTCTGCCAGAGAAGCGTCAAACGCTGTTATTTTCAGCCACATTTTCAAAAGAAATTAAAACATTAGCAGCCACGATGCTGAACAACCCTAAAACTATCGAGTTAGCTACAGCCAAAGATCATATCGAAAAGATCACGCAAGTATTGCATCCGGTAGACAAGGAGCGAAAAAACGAGCTTCTTATTTACCTTATTGAAAACAATGACTGGTCTCAAATATTGGTATTTACGCGCACTAAACGCGGTGCAGATAGCTTAAGGAATGAGCTTGAAGCGAAAGGCATTGCGGCAGAGTCTATTCATGCAAATAGAACACAGCAAGCTCGCACATTAGCGCTAAATGGTTTTAGAGATGGCAGCATTAAGGTTCTGATTGGAACAGACCTTGCCGCTAGAGGTATTGATATTCAGCAATTACCCTGTGTGATTAATGTCGACCTGCCCTATGTAGCCGAAGACTATATTCATAGAATTGGCCGTACAGGCAGAGCGTCGTCAGAGGGATTGGCTATTTCGCTATTCAGCGACGACGAAGCAAAGCAGCTAAAAACCATCGAACGCCTTCTGGGCAGACAATTTAAAAAGACCTTTATTTCCGGTTTTGCGCCAAAACCAAAACCGAAGCCACCTACAGTTAAGATAGAAGAAGACTTATACGGGAATTTTGAAGCTGACGATAAACCGAAGGGTAAAGGCCGGTCGAAAGGACGTAAAAAGCGCCGCTAGTTTGAAAAATGGGGTCGGTGTACATTTAACAGGTAGATCACTTTAGATAGCCTAAGAAAAAATGGGGTCTAAGTAATGTACTCTGACCCCTTTATTTCTAAGGGTAAAGGCCGGTCGAAAGGACGTAGAAAGCGCCGCTAGCTCCAATAAACAGGAAAGGAAATAATGGCGTCGGATGACAATCAATAGATAGTGCACTTTAGCTAACCTACATTAAATAATGTGCGCTAACGCTGATATTTCTACTTCAGAGCAATCATCGCTCAAAAAACACATCAACTAAATCGGCAAGGGTTTCTTCCAACTCTTCCTCGAAAACATCAATGTCGATATCGAAACTGTTCATATACTTGTCAGCATTCTCACGCGATACCGTAATGTTTTTCATCTGGAATTCTAGCTCGGGAAGTGATTTGTCGTAACGAGGTTTAACAGCCCATCGCAAGCAATGACCGCGGTTGTCTTTCAGCTTTTGTTTGGCGAAAACACAAAACTCCTCAACGTAATCTGTGCCTTGCGGCCCAAGGCAGCCAGGCTCAATGCGACACATCACCAACAACTTTTTGTACAGAGGGAGTCGTGTTTCCATTATATCTTTGAATAGTTTAAAGATTTGATTATCGACAAATTTTGTTCATTTTGCCAGTGCAAGTAAAGGCGTCGGGAATTTTTAAGAGGGTAATGTACCTTGCTCCCCGCTTTAATAGTGAACTTAACCCGCACAGCCCCCGTTATAAACTTTATACAAATGCGCTATTAAGCACCATGGTTGGGGTTCAAGAAATTTAATTTAGCACAACCCTCTTTTCCATTTAGACAGGGATTTAAAATGAAAAATTATGCTATTAACACAGAAGTTGAATGGGAATGGGGTAAAGGTAGCGCCTCGGGTAATATTCGAAAGAAATATACAAGCGATGTTGAACGCACGATAAAAGGCTCATCAGTGAAACGTAAGGCCAGCGAAAATGACCCGGCTTACCTTATTGAGCAAGATGATGGTACTGAATTACTGAAATCGCATAGCGAACTTAAGAAAACGTCTTAACTTCTCTGCTATTTATTGCACTCATTATGATGCCCTCTTCTTTTTTTACTCAAAGCAATGTTGTAAGCATCGCGAAGAATTTGCTAGGCAAGTACCTATACAGTGAAATGAATGGTGTACGTACCGGCGGCATTATTACAGAGACTGAGGCTTATTCTCATAGCAATGATTTGGCAATGCAAAAGCATTTACTGAGGCGCCCTTCTTCTGTAAAAACATTGAAGCGCAACGGCGGCATTGCGTATATTTATAATGTTTATGGCTACCACAGTATGTTCAACATAGTAACAAACGGCGAGTCTTTTGCAGACTCTGTACTTATCCGGGCAATTGAACCGACGCAAGGACTAGATACCATGTTATCAAGAAGAAACATGAAGTCTGCCAACAAAAACCTATGCTCTGGCCCAGCTAAACTGACCCAAGCGCTCGCGTTGACGCCCTCTCTTAATGCAACATCAGTAATGAATCAAAACGTGGTTTGGGTTCAAGATGAAGGTAATGATGAAGGAAACAAAATATTAAGTGATGACATCACGTGTTCGCCGCGCATTGGTATAGACTACGCCGAAGATGACGCAACTTTACCATGGCGATTTACTCTGAAAAGGAAGGAGCTGTTCTAGGAGCTGGTGCAGGAGCTAATGCAGGCGCTTACGCAGACAAAATAGCGCGCTTATTTCACCACCTTGTGACGCTTAAACCGGGCAAGGGTATTAATAGATAAACTCCCCTGCCCCCTTTATTTACTCGTCTGTTTGCGAAGCGTAATGGTTCTGCATTAACCACGCATAGGCAGTAGTAAAAGCAGGCTCTTGAAACTGCTTCAAACCGGTTTCGGCAAAAGGCACTGCCATTGGGTTTCGGCGTAAAGATTCTTTAATATCAGTAGGGCTATATACCACAACGTTTAACCCCTCAATTAATTCAATAGCCGCTTCTAATTTAAAGCCAATAGAACTACCCGCAAATTTACCTTTGCTTTGACGCTGGCGAATGATCACGGCATCAATTTGGTAGTCTGCGACAAGTTTAGCAAACGTACTTTGAAAACTTTTTAACCCTTTGGCACTGCTGTCAGCTAACGTTAACCGACGCGTACGACAGTCGGGAACATGAAACAACCCATCTATCAGCGACAACAGACATACATTTGCTTCGTTACCTTTTAAATCTACACCACAGACTTTCATATCAATTCCTATTTACATTTATCAGCTATTATAACCTGTTTCACTGATAAAAATAGGAATGGGCTATTCGCAGTTAAGGGTAAACCGAAATACTGCCCACGAAAGCCAACAGTGTATTATTCAAACTTAAAAAATGTACTTAAAATCGCCAATATTTATAACGACTATTTAATACTGTTTAAAAAAAGAGTTAATATTAAATAAAATAAAAAATAATCAACAAAATGATTGCTTAACACGTGTTGCACTAAACCTAAAAAGTCAGAGCGCATTTTCCTTTCCGTTGAGTAAGCAGGAAATGAATAAAAACAATTTTTAGTGCGCCGTGTAAGCGTATTTTATTGCCCTTTTTTGAGGGTGAAGGTGATTCAGTTACTGAAAGGAAAGCACATGCGTCGAAGTTTTAAATTTATTCTTTTTACCTTTCTACTACAGAGTGTTGTTCACGCTCAGGAAATAGAAAGAGACTACCATGAAAATGGTCAGCTTAGATTCGAAGGTATATCCGTAGTTGAGGAAGGCAATTTAATAGCAAACTACAAAGAGTACTTCGACACCGGTGAACTTAGTATGCATTTTGTCACCGCACCTGAAAAATGGGGTATGCATAACTACAAAATAGTAAATTACGTCGCTCCAGGTCTGCTGTCGACAAAACATACTATGGAGGACGGACAATTACTCGGAGATTTCGTATTTAACGATTATTTCTCAAACGGTGATTTAAAAACACGTATCTCAGGTTCGTCAACGTTAACGCAATTGACTTACAAGGAATATCACAGCAACGGAATTGTTAAGATTGATAGTATTGTAGAGTTTAATAACGAAGCCAAAGAGCTAGAGAGCTTTATGACCGACGCTTCTGACTTTGCTATGGAATACATTCACCAAGATACATCAGGTTCTTTAGTTGAGTATCATCCAAACGGTAATATCGCTTATAAAGGCAGTTTTAAGGATGGTGAAGAAGACGGAGAAATTCTATACCTAACGGCTCAGAATGAAATCGTACAAAAATACACGCTCAAGAATGGAAAAAAAGTGGGTTTAGGTGAGGTAAATACGTTTTATGATAATGGCCAACTCAAAACGCATACAGATACATTCAACGGACTAGAAAGTGGTTTGTATGTAAGGTTCCACGAAGATGGACAACTGGCAGTGCGTGGGTACTACTCTCAAGAAAACATCGACGGTACCGGCCTTGAAAGCTTCAGGAAAGGCATTTGGAGATATTATAAATACCACCCAAATGGTAACTTAGCAGAAGAAACTACCTACATAAACGAGACCAAGTCAGGGAAATACCAAAAGCTTGATAGCACCGGCCAAATTTTAGAAGCCGGAATTTATTTAGACGGTGAAATGGACGGCGTTTGGGAGTTATACGATGAAGAGCGCGGAAGAACAATATACGGAAAGTACGACAACGGGAAGTTACTAAAAGCATCTTTCAACCTTTTTAACACGATAAAAGTGAAAAATACGTGCAACGAAACCATATCTGTTCTTACGTTCATAGAGGACGATTGGCAAATTAACGGTTGGATAAACGTAGCGCCATACACAACAAAAACGGTTTTAGAAACCCAAGCCGATGCTTATTTCATTTATGTAGAATCTGATTCGTACCATTGGGCAGGCTCAATAGAAAGAATATATCAGGATGAAGAATATAAGTTTGATAAAGTTGCTCTAGAGGACGATTTTTACAGCAGTTCTACGCAACTTATTAGTTGTGACTAATAAAGCGACAAAGCGATGGGCGGCGTACATTTAAGCAGTACTGCCCCCTTCTTTTTTTACTTTGTTTATCTTCCGTCTTGTATAGAAGAAGGCAAGTATGGCGCTTAGGATGACAACGGTAACGATGGTGTAAAACATAGACACCATGGGATAGCCCCACACCACAACCAGCATATAATTTATAAACGCGGGCACAACAAGTTGCCGAGCAATGCCTAAATACATAGGAAACATAGGTTTCTGCATGGCCTGTAGAATAGCCACACTTTGAAACAACACCACGTAAGCGTAAAAGGCTAACGTATCAATTCGAAGGTAGGTAACGCCTGTGTTTTTAATGGCGCTGTCGCTTGTAAAAAGGTTCATCGCCAGCGGCGATAAAAAATACATAATAGGGATAGACACTACCGCCATAAAGAAACCGATTAACAGTCCTTTTCGGTAGGTTTCACCCACGCGTTCATAACGACCTACGCCCATATTTTGACCCGCAATAGCCATTACCGCGCTATTTAAGCCTAGTGCAGGTAGCAACAAAACCTGCTCTAAGCGCAGCCCAACGGTGTAACCAGCTACATGTTCACTTCCAAATTGTCCAATAAGCGCAACGGTAATAAACCCACCTAGAATGATGGTGAGCATGTTAAAGCTGGCGGGCAATATTTGTTTAAGTAGTTCTTGCCACCGCGCTTTATCAAAGGCTGGCATAACCGATATGTTCAATCGCTTCATGAGTACTCGAAACAGATAGAACGCGGTAGCAAACTTAATAACAACAGTAGCTAGCGCTATACCGCCTACCCCTAAATCGAGTACGAAAGTGAAGAATGGGTTGAGCCCAAAATTAGCAAAAAAGCCAATCATAAGTGCGTTTCGGTTAGATTTGGTATCTCCTAATGCCATTAATGCGCCCGCAGCACCGAAGGATAAAGTGAAGCCTACCGAACCTGCCAGCGTTACCCATAAATATTCCATAGCGAGAGGTTCAATGTGAGATTCGGCGCCAAGTAATACAACAAGAGGCCGCGCAGCAAAATAGCCCAAAACAAATGATAGTGCGCTGAAGGCAATGGCAAGGCCGCTGACGTTATCAAGCCATCCTTTCACTTCGTGAGTCTCGCCTCTTCCTGCGCCAGGTGCAATCATAGCTGATGCCCCAGTTTGAATGCCAATACCAATAGATAGCAGTAAGAAGAAGACACTAGATGCAATGGATAAACCGGTAAGCGCATTATCTGACAAATAGCCAGCAAACCAAATATCGGTAAGGTTATACAATGTATTGAAGATCATGCCCGTTGATGCCGGGATAGCAAGCCGCAGCATGTGAGCGACTATTGAGCCCTCCGTTAGCGATGGTTCTGATTTGGTGACTTCTTGCATTACGCTTCTCCAGCTTAAACAAATACCAGCTACAACATATCGATTTTTTACGCCCGCTAGAAAAATCGAGGGAGAGTACATCAAAAGATACGTGCGCAGAATAATGTACGCAGATGTCTTTATTCAGTACCAAGAAATTTTTACAATTTTTTCGTAATATCGTTAACGTTTTTCGCAAGTACTCTTATCGAGGCACCAAAAGATACGATACTTTTTTATTTGCAACCAAGCTACAAGCCACGTTTTGACTGACTTTTAAACAATAACCTAAAAAGTTTGGAAAGTAGGCCTATGCTTTGCATTTTTAATATTAAGTCACATTAACTCACAAACTGAAGGGATACATTATGTTACGTTGGGCTTTGATATTTTTAGTTATTGCATTAGTTGCAGCAGTATTAGGATTTGGTGGAATTGCTGGTTCAGCAGCCGGTATCGCTAAAATCATATTCGGTATTTTTGTCATCTTACTCATCATTTCAATTGTGATGAATATGGTTAGAGGCAAAAAATAGACAATCACCAATTTAGCGATTGGTTTGAAGATTTATTTTGAGTCTGAATTAAACAGCCATTAGTCAATTGATTAATGGCTGTTTTTTTTCAGGTACGTAAGTTGTCGAATATATTACTGGTTGCCCTTTGCGAGCCTAAAACGCTGCATAGGAATAGCATTACCCTAAATATCCAATGGAGAAAATGATGAGTAATAAACAAATGATTACGAACGTTGGTATCGGACTTGCTGCGGCATCTGCAGGTATTCTTGCACGAAAAACGTTACAAAAGTCGTGGGAAAAGGTAACTAACGAACCTGCTCCTAAAGATAAGGGTAGCGAAAACACCGACCTTAAAGAGGCCGTCACTTGGGCGGTAGTGTCAGGCATTGGAGCGGGTATTGCTCGAATGGCAGTTCAGTATGCGCTTGATAAACGCCAATCTAAATAGCGCCTTTTAAATTGATATCTCTTATAAATATCGGCATTTATAGGAGATATCAATACACTGGGTACCAACAAAAAAATCAAGATAATTGAGACATTTACGCTCGAGCACTTTTACTATAAGAAATTTTATAGTCGCAATACGTATACGATGTAAGGTAGCTATTTTCATAGCCCAGCGAAACATAAATAATTTTAGGTTTGAAACATTACGTTGTGAACTTTTCGCTATTACACTATTGATGAGCCTTTCTTAACATTTCATTTAGGCTTCGTAAATTAGTTAATACTGATCATTTTGATACTGTTGCATGCCTTCTAAATCAGAGTATTCGTTTCTGTTCTCAACCGCTGTGTTTTTGATAGCTTTGTGGCGATGTTGAGCCAAAGGCAGTCAAAAGTAGAACGGAAATATAAGGTATAGCGTAAGCGTATTTATCCTTGAGATCATCACTCACCTACTTACTATCCCTAAGATTGACTGTATTAATAAAGGTATCAATTTTTTTCAGATAAGCTTTTCTATCGACTGAAAATGTATCGCAATGTCCCCCATCTTCAACCAAATATAGGTCACTATCTGGGTTCGACGATGCTGCAAAGATTGATTTCCCCATACTGGCTGGGATATTTTCATCTTGTAGTCCGTGAATTACCAATAAGGGTAAATTGCTTTGTTCTACTATATTTGGAATATCAAATTTAAGGTTTTCATCCAACTCTACACTAAACAAGGATCCAAATGTTTTACGTGATTTAAATAGGTCAATCATGTCAGTTTCGTTGGTTATGCCGCCTTCGATTATGAGCCCTTTGACTCGTGGGTCCTTAGCCGTCTCTGCTGCCATTACAGAGCCAAGAGACAGGCCATAAAGAAAGATATCTTGCTCTTTAGAAATAGATTCAATTGCTGTGATTGCGTCCTCTTTCATATTAGTGAAGTTAGCTTTACCTTCACTTTTACCAAAGCCTCTATAATCGATGGCTAGGACATTCACATTTAAGTCGCTAAGCGTGTTTAATACTCCAAACCATGGCTGTTTGGTTAAATTCAGGGCATTCCCATGAAAAATAACAACAGTCGTAGAGTTTGTTGAGTTGCTTTTCTCTAACGCAAAGAGTTTTGAGCCATCTTCAGAGAGAAGCTCAACCGGTCGGTAGGCTAATTGAAGCGTTCTTAAATTTTCACTATCTATCTCTTTAGATGGTGATGTAATCATATCTTCGTTTACTGTTATTGAACATGCCGTGGTAACTAATATAAATATGAACGCTATTAGTATTTTAATTTTTTTCATTTAATTTGCCTCTGAAATTAGTAAGTTTCTAAATTTTAAGATGATAAGGTTGCCCACATGACGTATTAACAGGAATAGAGAAATCGCAATAACTAGATAATGAAGAAGGACTAAGCCACCTTTTAGATAAGCAGAAAATGAATAGATACTTTGATTGAGTAGTTGTTCGATAATGTCTGGGCCGCGAAACAGGGAAAAATTTGCCATAAGAGCGAATGAAACAGCAAAGAAGGTCACCAATAGCAGCGCATATATAACGTGAATCACTTCAATATTATCAAGGCGTTTCATCCTTGAAAAAGTTTCACTCAACAAGTCGTCTTTCTTTGACAGGTCGTTAAGAAGCCAATAACCATCATTTCTAAAAAATGGAATCAGGTTAAAACATATGCCAATTAAGTTAAGTACTAAATATTTTTCTACCGCGGGGAAATAAGGCTCTAGTAAAATAAATAGCGTAGCCACTGCAAACTGTAAGTAGATACCTGATATCGCAATCGCCGCTTTTTTCGATCTAGGTAAAATATGCAAATTTGATACATTTGCATAAAATACTGGTATAAAAAAATTCATACCAAAACCAATTCCACCGGCTTTACCAGATAGCCTTTTGCAACAGCTCGCGTGCCCTAGCTCGTGAAAAAATGACGTAATTAAAGATAATACTAATATAGTGGCCAGCTCAATGGGGGTGTACGATAAAATATACTCATAAGAGAACACATGAAGGTGACTGGTAAAATAGCTTACATGAGCAACCAACGATATCAGCCCCACTGACAAAACCACTAATGGAATAAAAAGCCAGACCAAGCCTTTGCATAATTGGTTCACCATTGAAGCATTTAATATCTCAAAGTGTAAAGAGAGTGTAGGTTTCTTTGGTTTGTAGGTGACACGAGCTCCCTTAGTTTGATAGATACCCTTTGGCAATAGCACTTTTTCAATGAAATGTGCTAAGCGCTGTTCTTCGTCTTCCTCTATCTCATTCGCGGTGGCTGTTTCAAGTCTATTTAACAAAGAAACAGAGTTTTCCCCAAAAAGGAAAAAACGGTCATCATGGGTACGGATGACATATTTACCATCAGCCTCATTAATCGACTCGACTAACGACTCAAACTGCGCATTGAATATTGAAATTTGTTTGATCATTTATATGCTTCTTACACTGTTCAACATGTTCGCTACTTATTTTTTTAGACGCCTTTAAGTCACAAATTTTATTATAGAAAGCTTCGTTTATTCGATGCACCTGGTGACTGGAAACGTCAAGAGCAAAAAAGTTGCCTTCTAGTTTAAATGGGATAAACATACCAGGCTGCATTGAGCTTTCGTAAAACTTGAATATGTCCATGACTTTGTCCCACAAGTAAGGCTCATTCTCGACATATTTGCTGAACAGGCCAAAAATAGTATCTATATCGTTAACTGTGTTACTGGTAATAGGCACATCGTTTGTTTCTAAATTGTATCGAGAAACGATAAAACGGATTGGAAGTTTGAGCTTTTTAGCAATTTTTAGTAAGCCAGTCTTAACTTTAATGTTGCCATTTAAAAAGGGTAGCCATTGTTCATTTTTGTCAGAAACGCCGAGAGGTATATCAATTAGGGATAAAAAGACAGCGCCACTTTTATTCAGTTTAATCAGCTTTCTGAAAAACATTAACGAATCACCCACTTCAACGTATTGAACGTCTAATTCGAGATTATTAGTTAGCTGGATAATGCCTTGAATGGACTTTTGCTTCCCTACTAAACAGATAATCTTTCGGTCTGGGAAGATATTCGAAAGGTATTTTATAATTAACGGATACATACCAAAATGCGCTGTAACAAAAAATCGATTTTGCAGATCTTGTGATTGGCTTTCTGGCTGTAGATTGAATTGGTCGATGGATTGAGTGAATAAAATGCTTTGTAGTTTTTTTTGATATTGAAGCCACTTCCTCAAATGTGAGTATACATTTTGTGGCAGTGACACACCTAATCGTAAAAAGTTTGAGATGACAGTAAGCTTAATAGTTTTCTGCATAATTTAAAAAGTGGCTGGTAACCAGCCACTATGCTTCCTAAAAGTTAAAAGTGCACGGTGTACTTACATAACCATACGGTATCTTCGTACTCATAACGTTGCTCCAACTCCTGGACATCGTCAATTGACTCTATAACTAATAGTTCATTTTGCTCGTTTACAGATTTGTGATTTTCCATGTCAAACCTCTTAATGCCATTCATAATGACAAATGGTGACATTTGTGTCGTACTCGAAACGTTGTTCCAACTCTACAACGTCAAAAGTAGAAATGACTTCAAGGTTGTCTTTTTCGTTCTCTTTAGTGCTATCTTCATTCGATTGGATCAATTCCATTATTATTCTCCGATTTATAAATGTTAATAAACACAGAACTTTTCAATGGATTGAGTGATTATTGCGAGGATGATACTCCCTATCCCTGAATGACAGCTCAATCCGTTGAACTTGAGTATTAAAATACTCATCTGCGTAATTAAACTGGCACAATATTTTGGATCTGTCAATATGCTGAAAATAATAAAACTTAACGCATTTACCTCTCAAATTAGCGGATTGATAGTGTATTTTTATTAACCAAAAAACTGAGGTTTCACTTGGTCTTGAAGGTATATTTCATTGGTGAAAAAAAACAAAATCGCCGACATTAGACCTGCCAACTTACGCAAAGTGAAAGCTTCAACTTTTCAGAATAAAGCTATATATTTCAGAAGCTTAAACCATTAAAGTAAAATTTTTAAATCTATTACCACATTAGTTTATTAAAGATTTTTAAAATAAACATGGGCACAATATCTGAAGAACCGCACGAAGTTAATTTTATATTCCTCGGACCCAAGCCCCGCCTACCAAGGTGGTCGCACCACTTTAGTGCGACTCTCCATTGTTTTACAGTAAAACGTAAACGGCACGCAATAGTCCTGAGCCTAAGATAGCAAAACGATAACACGCTGTTGGTCTCAGTATTCGCTTGGAAGCGACGATGATTGTTTGAGACTACTAGCATCATGCCTAGTAAAATTGCCACCCAAAAAAATGGGGGCAGAGTACTTTAAACGAATTAAGTACTCTGACCCCATTATTTTGCGGGCATGTGGAGTACGCCGTCTGATATGCTGAAAATGGCAAGCGGCGTACGTAGCGCGTATTTAGGGTTAGACACAAATTGGATAACG
This sequence comes from Alteromonas sp. CI.11.F.A3, assembly GCF_032925565.1. Taxonomy (NCBI): domain Bacteria; kingdom Pseudomonadati; phylum Pseudomonadota; class Gammaproteobacteria; order Alteromonadales; family Alteromonadaceae; genus Alteromonas; species Alteromonas sp. CI.11.F.A3. The sequence continues at coordinate 1,362,555 of NZ_CP136708.1, read as the reverse complement.
AAGGCCACTGCACAAGAAATATTAACCAATAATACGCCAAGCAATAAAGCGCCCAATGTAGGCATAGGCTTTTTTATCAATATGGATGAAGATGGTGAAATTGTTGGCTTTGGGCATGGCGGCGCAGATAAAGGTTTTATGTCGCAGTTATATATTGAGTTAGATACCGGCAACGGCTACGCCATCATGACTAACGGCGATAACGGTAGCCAGTTAATTAGCGAATTAGAAGTTCGCCTAAAAGAAGCCTTGGATGTGGGGTACTCGCAAGCTGAGGTTATACCTTTAGTGCCAATCAGCCAAACGCAGCTGAGTAAGTATATAGGTACTTACGTGGTAACAGACCCTGTTAATGTTGAAATGGTATTGCAGGAAGCAAAAAACGGCTTCGTGCTTAATGCTTTACCGTACATTGAAAATGAAAGGTATTTTCATGAGGGTGATGGCCGCTTTTTTGCCAAGAACGGCAGTAGTATTAGCTTTGAGATTGACGACAACGGAATCGTTAAGACGATTGTGATGGATGATGATATACGGGGTGAGAAGAAAGAGTAAGAAATATGGGGCAGAGTACTTTCTAGAGATAATGTACTCTGCCCCTTTTATTCATCATGTTCATCTGCCTATCTTTAACTCTCTATTGAGTAATTTGAGATAGGCAGTTACACCAAATTAGTTCACTCTCGGCAGGTTTCATGCCGTCGTCGTTATTAGGCCATCATGTAATGGTTTTACTGTTATTGCGCTTCAGTCAAAAAGACAGTTTGCAACATTTAGTCGCAGGTATTTATCCAGGACTTTGGCACTTCTATTTCATTACCTATGTAACGGGTTTCTCCATCATAATAAAGGCTGCCATTAGACATAGATACTATCTTCATAAAAGCGTTACTCGACCCAGTATAGGTAAGCCTGCCTCGTACTGTGTTTCTTTCACCAGAATTAAACAGTCCCTTTCCAACAAAGTTCACTTGCGCGCAATCACCCGCTTTCAAACCAAGGCTAGGATCCATCAAATTAATTATTTGATCAAATTCACTTTGTGTTTCATAACGAAAAACGCGAGAACTGACCTCGCTTTCATCATTGCTATCTAACCAAAACCATTTCAATTCGTTGTTGTTTATTCTTGATATTATAAGCTTCCCACCATCAGTGCATTTTCCTACGCCTCTGGTAATACTTTCTCTAAAAACCATTCTATTTGTCGATTTTGAGATCAACGTTAAAGGCCCTCCGCAAGCTAATGATGGGTAATCAATGCGATAATCGCCTTCATTCAAAACCACCTTAATTGTCCATTTAGATCCGCCACTTTGATACCCTACACCTGCCCATGAACCTAAGAAAGAAAACTCCACAGAAGCACTCTCTTTAATGGTATTTTTGTTTACTTGCTTTTTATTCGACGCATCAAATATCAAAAAATAATATGCCACTCCAATAATTAGTAGGGCAAGTGTAACGATAGTGAGGTTTCTAATTGTATTGTTGGGTTTTTGGGCTTTTAAATCTTGTTCGGTTTCGCTTGCCAACAATTCTTGCTTAAGTTTCTGAAATTCACCTTCAGACAATGCGCCGCTTTCTTTTAGCTTTACAAGTTCCTTTATTTGTTCGACTTTTCCATTCATTTACTTTTCTCTAATTTAAATATTGCGATATCGACGTGAATCATAAAACTATAGGTTTACATAATAAGCAAGACAGTCATCTTTAGAAATGGAAAAATGACATGCGTGACGACTCTGCTCTAGGTTATTGATGCAGATAACTTTACCTGTTTTGAGATTGTCTTTAAAAGTAGATGTGTGCGTAAGTCTGATTTTTACTTAACGGTATTTATCCTTTTACTCGCGTGAGGTAACAATAAATCTACCAATTAGCCAAAGAATAAGGGGTCAAGAATAAGGGGTCAGAGTACTTTTATTTTGTATAAATGCCTACCGTCCCAACTTTTCATCACTGTCTTTTAGATTAGTTTTAACTGGTACAGGGTTGTAGCTAAAGCTGAATTTATCCATCGTGATAAGTAAAAATTCAATAGGGCAGATTTAGAAATGGCCAGGAAAAGACGACTAGCACCAGTAGGCTTTGCACAGCACGTTATTCAAAGAGGCAATAACCGGTCAATTTGTTTTGCCTGTGAGAGTGACTACATTGCTTACATCCACTGGTTGAAGAAATTTTCCCTACAATTTGATGTTAGCATTCATGCATGGGTGCTAATGACTAATCATACCCACCTCCTTTGCACCCCTAAAGATGATAACCGCGGTGTGAGCGCTATGATGCAGTCTTTAGGGCGCATGTATGTTAGGTACTTTAACCAAAAATACAAGCGGACTGGAACCCTGTGGGAAGGTAGATTTACCTCTAGCTTGGTAGATTCAGAAAAATATCTGCTTACCGTATACAGATACATTGAACTCAACCCTGTAAGGGCGAAAATGGTGTTAGACCCAGCTGAATATAAATGGTCTAGCTACTCAATAAACGCGTTAGGGGTAAAATCGACACTATGCAGTGCCCATGGAGTATATTTATCTTTAGGGAAAACTGAAACTGAGCGCATGAAAGCCTACCGTGCACTTTTCGAAACTGAAATCTCCCAAACACTTATTGGTAATATTCAATACTGCTCAAAAAAAGAGTTAGTATTAGGTAACAATAAATTTAAACAACAAATTGAAAACCTAACCGGTATCGCCCTAAAAAACGAAAAATTAGGGCGCCCTCCAAAAACTGAGGGCTGAGAGTTTTTGAGGGATAATGTACTCTGACCCCTTTATTCGCGTGGGGATCCCTCAGACTCTGACCCCTTTATTTATAAACCTTGAATTCGGGCGTAGTAAATATCGAATATATAAGGGTGTAACTTTCTTTAACCTCAGAATAAGTTATCAAACAGCAATCCTGTTGCGTATAATTGTTTTTTCGTAAAACGGTCGTATCGTAACAACACGCTGGTTGTAAATTAACCTAGAAGTTCCTAGAGTCATAAAGCATATGAATGTTTGAATTTATTCAAGATTACAACCTATTTCAGGAAGTCACATATTAGAATAAGGATTTAGTTTGAAAGGTCGTGGATTAACCCCAGCTCATCAGGGCTATCGTTATCAAGATATTTTTACTGCATATTTTTTTATGCGATGTCTTAGCGAAAGGTATGAAAGCATTTCTGTAGATAAAAAACGCTTTGAAGGGGATATATTTGACGATCTACATATTCAAAAGGGGCCTATCGCTACACACTACCAAGTAAAATCCAGTAGAAATGAGAGCAAACAGTTTCATCATTCTCAGTTACTTCGAAAATCATCTGACATTCGAATTGATTTATTATTCGACAGTTTTCTTCAGTCTGATAGTAATGAAGACCTCTATATTTTATGTGCTACGTGGTTAGCTCCTGAAGATAGGAACTATTTGCGTGAAGATCGAACTTTAAAAAGTATGAATAGCACCTCAAGCATTAGTTTTAAGTTGGATGCTAACGCCATTTGGCCTATTAATGCAGCTCCTATTTGGGAGCCTCTACAAAATGAAAAATACGACAGATTAAGTTTCATTGATTTTTGCGATGCTTTTACGATTGAACTAGCCCTTCCTATTTCTAGCGAAACCTTAATTGAACCAAGTATCTTAGAGCAAGAACTCATAAATTTAGCTAAGCATAAAGTAGGTGTAGGTTCATACCCAAATCAGGACAGAGACCCTGTTGACTTTTCAGCTTTAGCAATTTCCCTCGCTAATTTGGCAAGAACTCAAAACGCAACTCATACACCTACTAGCATCGAATTAGAGCTAGGTTTGAGAACTGATTTTGGAAAAATCAATCAGAGTTTCCCTGTCAACTTTGATGTTTTTGTTAACAGAGATTCTTTCGAAACATCGCTTATTTCTAATGCAAAAAAGTTAAATCACCAAGTTGTTTTGGGTAGCCCCGGAGCAGGAAAATCTTGGAGCCTAACCCGGCTGTCAGAAAAGCTTGAAGAGCAAGGGATATGTGTAGCAAAACATTACTGTTATCTTGAACCGGGAGATGAAGAATTAGAGAGACGAATCAGTACGGAAAGTTTGTTTGCTAACTTGCTATATGAACTAACGAGCAAAAATACGGAGTTACGAGATAACCTTACTTCTAGATACTCATCCACTTTCGAATCATTAGATGAAGCTATCAAAGTTGCATCTGAGCAAGAAGAACTAGTGGTACTTATAGTAGATGGCTTAGACCATATAAGCAGGATTTTGTCTGAAGCGGGACAATTAAGCTTTTCTGACACTGATATAATAGGCCAAATTTGTAGTTTATCACTTCCAGATAATGTCGTTTTAATACTTGGCTCGCAACCCGGCGAGCATATAAAAAAAATAACTGAGTCTCTAGGCGAACGTGTTTACCTGAATTCTGTACCATCTTGGAATCGATTCGAAATCGAAGACCTGATGCATTCTCTTAACATACCTTACTATTGCGATAGCGCTGCATCTATTTCCTTTAAAAAGGTAACAGATGCAGTTTTGATAAGATCAGATGGTAATCCACTATATGCCACTTTTCTGGCAAAGGAACTAGTCAATAGCAATGATATAAATACAGACAAAGATTTAGATGATTGGCTTGATTTAAAACCTAGCTTGAATGGAAATGTAACTTCGTATTATCAGTATCTATTATCAAATAAAGATGATGGAACGCTATTAATAGCTAACATTTTGGGACTAATAGACTTTGGAATATCAATTGAAGAACTGAAGCAAGTTTCGCCATTACTATCTCCTATCGTAGACTCAAGTATCAAGCATTTATCACCTATCCTAACCGACGTTACAGGGCAAGGTGGCGTAAGGATTTACCATGAGAGTTTCAGGAGATTTGTTGTTGAGAGTCAACCTAATACGGTTCACATTAGGGATATCTTACAACCAATAACTGAGTGGCTTGTTAAAATTGGTTTTTTCAAATCCGCAAAATCTTATCGCTTTTTACTTGTATTACTTAGACGGCAAAAAGAAGCTCATAAAGTCATGGAACTGGTTACAACCGAATTTGTTTCTAAAAGTCTTGAATTCGGCCATACCGAAATAGCGATAGAAAAGAATCTTGAGATAGCTTTAGAAGTAGCATCTCAGCTTAATAATTGGGCAGCCTTAACAAGGCTCGCCGAATTAAAACGTTCTTTGCACACTTGCTTTGAAGAAAAACTTAACGACCAATTAAGTTACTGGGAAACTTTTACAAAGGTTTTCGGTGCGGAATTAACAGCAGAACGTTTACTTTTCGAAGGGCAACCAACTTTGCCTACCAGTATAGGACTAGCTGTGTGTGCTCTTATAGCAGATGCTGAACATGTTGCTCCTTGGAGAGAGTATCTTTCCAAAGACTCCTCGGAAAAAGTCAGTAATTCTTCTACTCAGTCAGGGAGTAACACTGACTATGAAGATAGCTTCCAACATTCTATAAATCGATTCAAAGGACTATTAGCGACAAAAGGAAGGCTAGTAGGTTACAAAAGATTAGTTAAATTTCTTCTAAAACAACGAAAAGCTCTAGAAGAGGATTACATTTATGAATTAATCACAGCGTTACAAAACTATTTTGACATCGATATAAGCCTAAGGTTAGCAAAATTTCTATCTCGTTATAGATGTATAAATAATAGTTCAATTTTAGGAGTGGCTCATTTATGCAGAGCTGAGGGTGAAACTGGGAAAAAACGGGCTTCCGAAGCAGATCAAGCAATAGGGTATTTGAAAAGTAGAGATAAAATTAAACTTTGCCTAACGCTTGGTGCTGATCCAAAAAATTGTACAGCTACTTCCCAAAAACCAAGCGAAATAGACCTTTCGGTTGGAAAATATTCACCTGAATATGAGAATATTCTAGAGTGGTTTTTGTCCCTTCATATTAACCCAAAGTGTTATGAAGAAGAGTTAAAAAGGGTAAGGGAAGGTGATAATTGGTATTCTCAATGGCTAGAGTTTTTAATTCGACTAGCTGAGTACCGCACTTCTAATAATTCTTTAAAAATTACAGAAATCTTCAAACTTATCTCTGAGAATACAGCTCCGTTCAAAGGGGAGCCTCGCTCTTGCGATCTGTACCGTGTTCAACCGCTAATAATTAAGTCAATTATTGATGGCTTGCAGTTGACCAATACAGAGCAAGAATTTAAAGAGTGTATTCGCTGCGTAAAAATAGCTATGGATGAAACAGGGACATCTATGGATAGAAGTGAGTCAGGGCCGATACAAACAATCCCCTTACTTACACAGTTATGTGCCATAAGTCACTTAAAATGTGCTCAAAATGAGATTTTGGAGTTTTGCATGGAAGTTGTGAAGGACTTCGAATCCTCCGGTACTTACTTTGAAAGCCATGCTGAGATAGGTATGTCTTTAGCTTATTTGCTTTCTTCATTTGGCTTTCATGATGAATCCAAGCAAGAATGGCGGAAAATCGCGCAATACCTGTGCGCTTATGGTTGGCGAAAAGATGTTACCATTAATGGAATATTGAACTCTTTGCCTTCCATCGCTAAGCCAAACTGGTCAACGGGAAAAGATGCATTTCTTAAATCTCTTCCATTGGCTCAAGCTTTACGCAGACATACCGATGGCAGGGAAACAAAACATGCAATCAATAATTGGTTTTCAAGTCTCTGTCGTTCAAATTTAAACATAGCTCTAGAAGTATTAAGTGGCACTCTCCACGACTATGACGGTGGTGTCAGTTGGGTATTAGATACTGCAACGCACACCGTGCTTGACGAATATTTTAAAAAATCAATTGATCCAATAGCTTACCATGTTCTTTGCACTACCGAATTCAACTTCAGGTATGAAGGAGATGCAAAAGAAAGAATTAATGAAGAGCTGAAAATAATTGAAGACTTCTTAAATGATGATAAAAAGCTCGGCACAAGGTACTTTGAAAACTTAGTTAAGCGTTATCTTGGTAGTTCATCCAAATACCCTGAAGAGGTTTTGCCACAATTAGAAAAATTTGCAGAAACACATTCCTTGAACTTCAATCGAAAAGTTTCGCTAAAGCCAAAAGAAAAGAAGTCCGAATATTTAAAATCAGATAACTTTTCAGGTTGCATTCGACAGAAAATAACCCCGCTAATCAGATTACCTTTAAGCAGTGCTCTTTCTAACAGCAAAGAGACTGAGTTTAGAAAAACTATAAATTTTGTTACCGAAAGAATGGATTCTAGGGGGCGAGTATCTTTAGACTCCTTCATAAATTATTTTGGTTATTCATTGTACGAATATTCTGAAGCCAATGGAGAGCACCAAGCTGGAGAGTTTTTGTTGTTATTTGTTGAAAAAGCACATACGGCATACATGTCTGATCATCACCCAATCATAGATTTAGCAGAAGGATTTAGTCGTTTAAAGAAACGTAAATTGTCTTGTATTGCTTATACGCTTGCGCATGTGTATCGAAGAGGAAATAGGGGCTGGGGAAACATTGGTGATGAGTTAACAGAACATCACCTTTTAAAGGCAGTTGAGATCAATAAAGAGCTTGCGCTGAACATATATGCAAGAGGTGTTGGTCATTTATTATCTGCCAGCAGTTACAATCATGGAATTACGGAAGGTATTATTTGTAGGCTGTCAAGTATCGGCTTATACGATGATGCTAATCAAGCTTGGTGGGCCGCGTATGAAGTCATAAAGCATCGATTACCTCTAACTGAAGAGGATGATTACTGTTGGTTAAACTCAACACCTGTTGCGAAGTCACGGGGCTGGTCTTCACAGGAAGGAATCATAGCTGTTCTCCTAGCAAAGTTAGACTCTCCATACATAGCAATTAAACATCAAGCAATGCTAGCAATAAAACACTTAATCGAAACTGCTGATTCGAACTTGATTAAACCTCTGAGTTGGTATCTTACTGAATCGACACTTGTTACATCTTTGGAAGTATTGTTAGCCCTGTTACTAAGATATGACACTGTGAGCTATTCCATAACTAAAAAAATAACAGCAACGCTAGAGCTGTTAGCAGATTCGCCTTTATGGATTGTAAAAAATTCCGCTAGGGCTTTATTAAAACAAATTACTGACTACAAACATAAAGATTATAAAATTGATATGACTAAGAAACCATTAGAGAAAAGGTTTGTTCCCGAACTTCTTTCAATGGATAAATCGAGGAAAACATTTTTTTTAAGTTCAGTTTGGGATAAATTCGCCCAAGCCTATACCGACACTCTTAACCACAGACTTACAAAATCCAAATTTAATAAAGAACAATGGAAGGTACGGTTACACCTACAACACGGAGAAAGAGGAGACTGCTACCCCGGTGTTCAAGTTCTTGGTTGGAACGAGGAACTAGCAGAAATTACTACTAATGAGGTGCTTAACAATTTAGAAATTGAGCAGCAAGTGTTCTCAGATACATCTGAAGCAATTGATTTGGCAGTATCACTTCTTCCAGACGTAGAAGTCTATATCACATTTCACGAGCTTCAATGCGCTAGAGAAAACTATCCTCTCCCCGTTGAACTTAAAGAGACAGGCAAAAGAAACGAATTTACTTACATTATGAGCAGCGGCCCATATAGAGGCTGGATAAGAGCTGCATATATCGAGCAACAATGGCTTTTTGATAAAGGGGGCTATTCCAAAGAAGCGAAAGAAAAGGTTGAAGTCCAATCCGCTTTAGCAATAGAACCCGATGACTCTCCTGCTCCAGAGGGTATTGCCCCAATATTCACGGCGGATGATATTAGCTGGGAAAGTTCCCCGATTAATGGATTAGATATTCCAATGGGGCTATGTTTTGGAATAGCTGACTACAGGACATTTCTAGGCAAAATTCAAATAATCATCCCTCATTCAAATCTAATATCAGCTCTAAATTTGAAACCGGATAGTCTATTTACGTTAACTGATGACACTGGGGAAGAAGTTGTAGTTTTTCGAAGTTGGCAAAAAGTTTATGAAAATTCTTACGAAGTAGATGTAATTGAGTTGCAAGGCGCTGAAGTTATTATGCACCCAAAGTTGATTGATAAACTAGACCAAGCGGAAGGTTGCAAAATAATTGAGTTAACAACAAACGTCAGAGATAAAGTGTCAAACCCAATTAAAAGAAGTTAACCATTAGCGCTAACTTGATACCCAGCTAAAATCTGTTTAAAGCAATAAATGTACGATGACTTTTAAATATATACATTAAATGGTTGACGGATCGTAGTTCGTACTAATTTATATGCAAGCACGATACTATGATCCTGCTATAGGTCGTTACGTAGTGGCTCAGTAAATGTGGCCAGTCATTTATTTAAAACGTGGCTAGATCGTTTCACCCCGATCGTCCGCAGTTTGTCTGAAACTGACTATGGTAAGTTGATTGATGAGCGACCGTTTATCGCTCTTATTTGCCGTTCGTGTTATGTCCGCTATTGGCCGAAAACTGCCCCTCAAAACCTTGCGCTAATGTGTAAAAAGCCCACTAAGAAGTGGGCTTGAAGTATCTAGTAGGGCACTCCCCTACCCCTCAATATAACTCTCTATACTAGGGCAAGAACAAATCAAATTACGGTCCCCGAATACATCATCAATTCGGTTAACTGTTGGCCAGAATTTGTTTCTGTGTACTTCTGGTGCAGGGTACGCCGCTAGGTTGCGGTCGTAACTGCGGTTCCAGTCGTTGTCACAAATATCGGCTAGGGTATGTGGTGCATTGTGTAGTGGGTTGTCGGTAGCATCCCACTCGCCGCTTTCTACTTTCGCCACTTCTTGGCGAATGCTAATCATGGCGTTTACGAAGCGGTCTAGCTCGTACTTAGCTTCCGATTCAGTCGGCTCAATCATTAGCGTGCCGGCTACTGGGAAGCTCATAGTTGGCGCGTGGAAACCGTAGTCGTTCAAGCGTTTTGCTATGTCTACTTCGGTTACACCACTGGCCTCTTTTAATGGGCGCAGGTCAATAATACATTCATGCGCTACGCGACCGTTTTGGCCTTTGTACAATACGTTGTAATGTCCTTCTAAGGCATTAGCTACGTAATTGGCGTTAAGTATGGCTACTTCAGTTGCCTTACGTAGGCCAGCCGAGCCCATCATTTTAATGTACATGTAGCTTATTGGCAGAATAGACGCACTGCCCCATGGTGCTGCCGAAACCGCACCGCAGTCTTTACCGGCTGTTTCAATATTCACTACCGTGTGGTTTGGTAAGAAAGGCGCAAGGTGCGATTTAACACCAATTGGCCCCATACCTGGGCCGCCACCACCGTGTGGAATACAGAAAGTTTTGTGTAGATTTAAGTGTGATACGTCTGAACCAATATAACCCGGTGAGGTAATGCCCACCTGCGCGTTCATATTCGCGCCATCCATATACACTTGGCCGCCGTACTGGTGCACAATTTCACACATTTCACGAATGGTTTCTTCGTACACGCCGTGGGTAGATGGGTAAGTGATCATAGCGCACGATAAGTTATCGCCCACTTCTTCAGCTTTCTTGCGAAGGTCGGCAATGTCTACGTTACCGTTGTTGTCGCACTTCACTACCACTACGTTCAGGCTAACCATTTGCGCAGATGCTGGGTTAGTACCATGTGCTGAACTTGGAATTAAGCATACGTTTCTGTGCCCTTCGCCGCGGCTTTCATGGTAACGCTGAATGGCCAACAAGCCTGCGTATTCACCTTGTGCACCTGAGTTAGGTTGCATAGAAAGGTTATCGTACCCCGTTACGTTAATTAACCACTCGGCTAGCTCGGCAATCATTTCTTGATAGCCTTCTGCTTGGTTTAGTGGTGCAAACGGGTGAATTTGGCCGAACTCTGCCCAAGTTACGGGAATCATTTCCGCAGTAGCATTTAGCTTCATGGTACACGACCCCAATGAAATCATTGAGTGGTTCAAGGCTAAATCTTTATTCTCTAGGCTTTTAATATAACGCAGCATTTCAGTTTCTGAATGGTACTGGTTAAACACGTCGTGCGTAAGAATATCGCTAGTGCGTACTAGGTTTTCTGGAATAGCGTTAGTTGGCTGCGTAGTTACTTCGGCATCTAGCGCTTCTACGCTTAGGCCGTGGTCGCTGCCAAGAATAACGTTAAACAAAGTAGCAACGTCTTCACGGGTGGTGGTTTCATCAATAGAAACCCCTACTGCGCCTTCTAGGTCGGCACGTAGGTTTAACCCATGCTCGTAGCCTTTGTTTAGTACTGCTTCTTTGTTATCTACCAATACAGTTAGGGTATCGAAGTAAGTGCTGTGCTTAAGGGCTGCACCTTTTTTCGTTAGGCCTGTCGCTAAAATACTGGTTAAGCGGTGTATGCGCTGAGCAATAGTTTTTAAGCCTTTAGGGCCATGGTATACGGCATAAAAGCTGGCCATATTAGCTAGCAATACTTGTGCGGTACAAATGTTTGAGTTGGCTTTTTCGCGGCGTATATGTTGCTCGCGGGTTTGCAGCGCCATACGAAGTGCTGGGCGGCCACGAGTGTCTTTACTTACGCCAATAATACGGCCAGGTAATGAACGCTTGTAGCTGTCGCGTGTTGCGAAGAAGGCAGCATGTGGGCCTCCGTATCCCATAGGTACACCAAAGCGTTGTGCGCTACCTAGGGCAACGTCTGCGCCTAGTTCACCGGGCGATTTTAACATTACCAAGCTCATTAAGTCGGCGGCTACTGCCACTATGCCTTTTTTCGCTTGTACTGCTGCAATAATATCGGAAATGTCGGTTACTTCACCGGTGGTGCTTGGGTATTGTAACAACGCACCAAATACGTCGTGGTTTGCCGCTTCGCTTGCTGGGCCGGTAATAATACCAAAACCAAACATTTCAGCGCGTGTGGCTACTACGTCATGTGTTTGTGGGTGTACGTCATCAGCAATAAAGTAGCTGCTGGCTTTTTTGTTTTTAGATACGCGCTTGGCCAATGCCATGGCTTCAGCCGCTGCGGTACCTTCATCAAGTAATGAAGCAGACGCTAATTCTAAGCCGGTTAAATCAATGGTTAACTGTTGGAAGTTAAGAATGGCTTCTAAACGGCCTTGGGCAATTTCTGGCTGATAAGGCGTGTATGCTGTGTACCAACCTGGGTTTTCTAATACGTTGCGTAAAATAACATTGGGTACGTGGGTATCGTAATAGCCCATACCAATAAACGAGCGATTAACCGTGTTTTTGCCAGCCACTTCTTTCAATGCTGCTAATGCATCTACTTCAGTTGCCCCTTCGCCTACTTTAAGCGGCTCAGGTAGCGCAATGCCAGCCGGTACGGTTTGCGCAATTAAATCGTCTAACGATGTTGCGTCAATAGCCGACAGCATTTGTTGAATTTCTTCTTCGCCTGGGCCTACGTGGCGGCGAATGAATGCGTCTTTTTGCTCTAGTTGAGCTAATGTAGGGGAAGTATTCGACATAACGTTGTTAAGCACTCGCAATGTATTGCCCCGAAAGGCAGGATAAAACACAAATAAAAACGTAAAGATAAAAAGGGGCTAATTAGAAGCCCCTTTTTATTAATTACTGATTACTACGCTCCGGTTCAGAAGCAACTAACGAATTACTCTTCGTCAATGCTGTTTTCATAACCTTCAGCGTCTAATAAGCCTTCAACTTCTTCGGCATCATCTGCTTTAATTTTGAATAACCAGCCATCGCCGTAAGGGTCTGAGTTTACAAGCTCTGGTGAATCTTCTAGCTCTTCATTAACGCCAACTACTTCGCCGCTAATAGGCGCGTAAACGTCTGAAGCCGCTTTAACCGATTCAGCAACAGCGATATCGTCGCCAGTACTTACAGTGTCGCCAACATCTGGTAGTTCTACAAATACCATATCGCCAAGCAAGCCTTGAGCGTGCTCAGAAATACCTACTGTGAAAACACCATCGCCGTCTGGACGAACCCATTCGTGGGTAGATGCGTAACGTAAATCTGTTGGAATGTTGCTCATAATCGTTCCTGTTATTCTCTGTTAACTTATAAAACACTTTTTCCGTTGCGAACAAAGGAGGGCTTAACCACTTTTACTGTAACCCACTTTTTGCGCATTTCCACCTCAACCGTTTCGCCTACATCTGAAGGTACGCGTGCTAACGCGACAGAATGACCTAACGTAGGTGAAAATGTGCCCGAGGTAATAACGCCTTCGCCGCTTTCGGTTTTAATTTTTTGACCGTGGCGCAACACGCCTTTATCTGTCATTACTAGGCCAACTAACTTGTCGGTACCGGCTGCACGCTGTGCTTCTAGTGCGCTGCGGCCAACAAAGTTACGCTCTGCTGGTTCCCACGTAATAGTCCAGCCCATGTTTGCGGCTAGTGGTGATACAGTTTCATCCATATCTTGGCCGTACAAGTTCATGCCTGCTTCTAAACGAAGGGTGTCACGTGCACCTAAACCACACGGTTTCACGCCTGCGTCTAACAAGTCTTGCCAGAAGCTGGCTGCTTGCGCGGTAGGCACCATAATTTCGTAGCCTGCTTCACCGGTGTAACCCGTAGTAGCAATGAACAAATCTTCAGCTTGTACGCCAAAGAATGGCTTCATGCCTGCAACTGCTTCTTTTTGTGCAGCGCTGAAAAGCGTAGCGGCTTTTTCTTTGGCGTTGGGGCCTTGCACAGCAATCATGGCGAACTCTGGGCGTTCGGTAATAGATACGTCGAAACCTTCGGCGTTGCTATTTAGCCAGTTCATGTCTTTTTCGCGTGTGGCTGAATTCACTACTAGACGATAATTAGTTTCATCGAAGTAATACACGATTAAATCGTCTACCACGCCGCCTTCTTCATTAAGCATGCCGCTGTATAGCGCTTTGCCTTTTACTTGAAGTTTAGCAACGTCGTTTGCAAGAAGGTGTTGAAGGTATGCTTTAGCTTGTGTGCCTTTTACATCAACGATGGTCATGTGCGACACATCGAACATGCCCGCATCTTGGCGAACAGCGTGATGCTCTTCTATTTGAGAACCATAGTTAATTGGCATATCCCAGCCAAAGAAATCAACCATTTTGGCACCAGATTCTAGGTGCTTTGCATGTAGGGCGGTGGTGTTAGACATTCCACTTTCTCTTAGGTAAGGGTAGAAAACGCTATCGAGTATAGTGAGTGAAATAACACACAACAAATTGAAAATTCTTATCAATACATTTATAAAGGTAATGTATACGATTTACTACATCAGGAATTCAAATCTTAATGAAGCAGCTGTCGCTAGATAATTTGCGCACCTTTGTCAGTGTAATAGAGCTTGGCGGCTATGCTAAAGCGGGTGACTTTTTGGGTCGCTCTCAGCCAGCCATCAGCCTACAAATTAAAAAGCTAGAAACCCAACTAGAGCGAAAACTGTTTACCAAAGTAGGGCAACGACACTTACCTAGCGCCGATGGTAATTGGCTTTATCCTAAAGCAAAGGAACTACTAGAGCTTAACGACAACATCTTTAAAAGCCTGATCCCAGCGCCATTAAGCGGCCGTTTACGCTTGGGTATTCCCAACGAATTTGCATCAACGCTACTACCTGGGCTTATTGGTGAATTTTCTAACCGCTACCCAGATGTATCCCTTGAAGTTACCTCATCTCTTAGCCGCGACTTACTGCACCCTAGCCAGCGCGATCACTTCGATTTAATTTTAGCGCTGGTAAACCCTAATGAAGATACTGAAGGGGAAGTGGTTTTAGAGGATGAAATAGTATGGGTAGGTGATACCACCCGCCCGTTTGTAGGTGACAATATTTCGCTGGTACTTGCCCCTGATGGTTGTATGTACCGAAGCCGCGTTATAGAACAATTAAAGCAGCAAACCTTTGCTTGGAAAATTACCTACACCAACGCAGACTTAAGTGGCCTAGTGGCCGCTATTCAACAAGGCTTAGGCATTACCGCCCTTGCCCGTTCCAGTTTGCCGCAAAACGTATCGCCCCTTAATCACCCTAAACTGCCAAAGCTAGGCAGAGTGAATATTTGTTTATTTAACCAAGACACCCAACACCCCGTTATTAGTAAAACGTTGGCAGAGTTTATTACATCAAGATTAAAAAACAGCGCGTAAGCGCCTAAACTTCGATAAAAATGTAGGCGCTACGCATTTAAGGGCTATGCGCTTAATGGCACTAAACGCCCTAACGGCTTTTCAATGCTTTCTGGCGGCTCGGTGAAATAAGCCGGCCCTTTGTCTGTCATGTATAGGCAATCTTCTAGGCGAACGCCGAATTTGCCGGGTATGTACAAGCCGGGTTCGTTCGAAAAGCACATGCCTTTGTTAAGTGGCGTGGTTTCGCCGCGCACAAAGTTCACACTTTCATGTCCTTCCATTCCAATACCGTGGCCGGTACGGTGGCTTAAACCAGGTAGAGCATAGTCTTTATCGTAGCCTTGGGTAACATAATAAGCGCGCACCGCATCGTCTACTTTGCCCGCAGCCGTACCTACTTTAGCCGCCGCAAATGCAACGTTTTGGCCTTCTCGCACGGTATTCCATACATCTACTACCTTTTGCGAGGCTTTGCCAAACACTAAGGTGCGGCTAATGTCAGATTGATACCCATGAACGCTACAACCACTGTCGAGCAATATTACTGAGCCTTCACTAATGGTTTGTTTTGCATTAGTGCCATGCGGGTACGCACTGGCATCGTTGAATAATGCTAAACACCAAGGGCTGCTGCCGCCGAGCTGCTGTTGTGCACTTTTCATCAAGCTTTTCACGTGCGTTTGGCTCATGCCGATTTCTAGCTGACTAAATACATACTCGTAAGCACGAAGCGTTACTTCATTCGCCTTATGCATCAAGGTTAGCTCGGCGGTGGTTTTATACATTCTACAGCCGCGAGTAACCGGCTCTGCCGCCACAATATTCATATTAGGCAGTGCGTTAGTTACCCCTGTAACCACAAAGTAGCGAACGCTGCTTTCAAAGCCAATATTGCCTTTGGTAATACCGCGAGATTTCAAAATGCTGGCAACCACATCAAAGGGGCTTTCGTGTTCCTGCCATACGCGAACATCGTCGCCTACTTTCAAGCTTTCCAAAACACTGGGTTGCTCAAAATAAGGCGTTACCACACCAACCTCACCTTTTTGCGGTATAACTAACGCGGTGAGTCGCTCGCTTCGCCACCACTGAATACCCGAGAAGTAATCCATGGCTGCACCCGGCTCTATTATCATTGCTGCCATATCATTTTCGGCCATTAACGACTGCGCCTTTTTAATTCGCGCTTCGCGCTCGGCGTTGGTAATAGGAGAAACGCTTGAGGTAATTGGCTGTAACGATAACGAATTGCCTTTAGTGCTACCTGTTGCATTGGCAGCGGCAAGGCTGGTCAGTGGCGTTAACGCCAAAGGAGCTAATGCTGCCGCGCCTGAAAGTCGAAGAAAATCGCGTTTTTTCATTATTATTCCTTTAGTAATAAACGTGGTAAAGGCTTTGTCTACGCCCACATAACAAGCACTGCGGCAATCGCAATTAAGAATAAGCCAGCTATTTCCTGAACAGTCACTTTATGTTTAAGCCAATAGTGCGCTAACAATAGGGTTAACAATACTTCTAATTGACCTAATGTTTTCACCAAAGCGACATGCTGAAGTGCCATAGCAGTAAACCAGCATATAGATCCTAGGCAGCTTATCGTACTGATCACCAACGTATGGGTGAATCGGTCAAATAGCTGCTTAAAAACATTTGGATTAGTAAAGAGTATATACGTACTTAACCCAATGGCTTGTGTACATAGCACCCATAAAAGCACCCATGCGGCTCCATGCACAAATGGCATGGCAAGCATATGACTGGCCTCTCTTACGAATAACGAGGTAAGTGCAAAGCACGTTCCGCACGCTATCCCTATCATTAGGGTTTTTAAGCTTAAGCCTTTAGCCCTATTCCCGCTACTTAATACAAAGACGGCCACGGCTCCGATACCAATGCCTATCCAACCAAGCAAGGTTAAATAGCTACCAAAGAAAAGCATACCCAGCACAGCGGCTACCAGCGCTTCACTTTTAGCTAGTCCTGCACCTATGGCAAAGTTCTTTTGTTTGAACAGCATAACCATAAATGCCGTGGCAGCTATTTGCAGCACCGAAGCGAGTAAAACCATAATCATAAAAGCGTGGCTAAAGCTAGGTATCTGCTGTGGCGATGTTGTATGCAGCGCCACCACGTAAATAAGGGCAATAGGTGGCGCGAATAGAAACCGAGAAAGCGTTACACCCACGGTATCTACGTGGGTGCTAAGTTTGCTTTGCAGGGCATTACGAACGGTTTGTAAGACTACCGCGCCTAGGGTGTAAAAGACCCAGTTCATCGATATAGATTCGCTTTTTTGTTGCTAACTTCGTGTTACAGGCATTACCAGATGTACGTGTATATACACACATACTGAATCTACGCTTACTGAACCGCATCTGATGCGTTGGCCGCGGCGGTATCCAATTCACGTTTTTTCTTGAAATCAGAGTCTCGTTTCCAAACCGGCCATTGTTGGCTGTTCGCTAAATCTGACATCATAGTGCCAATTAAGGCTAAGTCTTGCTGCACTCCGCCCAAAGACCAACTTGGTAGGTAATCATCATCGGCTTTGTGGTAGCGTTTAGCAATGAAGTTAGGGTCTGTATCGCCTAAGCTCATAAACAATAACGAAGGCACACCTTGGCGGGCAAGCGCGAAATGATCAGACCGAAAGAACAGACCATTTTGTGGGCGTGGATCCAGTTTAACCGAACGTCCTTGTGCAGCCGCTCCTGTACGCAAATCATCTTCTAGTGAAGAATAGCCTTCGCCGTACTGTAAAATGTAATCAACCGCATTGTTCACGTTCATGCCGTCTATATTTAAAAACGCCACCATTTTAGCAGTTGGAATAGGCGGATTTTTGGCAAAGTGTTCAGCCCCCAACAAGCCGGTTTCCTCAGCAGTAAACGCACTGAACATTAAGGTGCGTTCAAACGGTGTTTGCTTGCTTTTTGCTACCAAACTATTGGCCAGGGTTAGCACACCTGCCACACCTGAGGCATTGTCTACCGCGCCATTATAAATCACCGTTTTGCCGTTTTTCTCACTTTTACCCAGATGATCCCAATGGGCGTGTAACATTACCCACTCATCAGGTGCAGACGCGCCAGGCAAAATGGCTGCTACGTTTTGTGATTGAGCATGCGTGATGGTATTTGAAAAGGTCAACGAAGCCTTTACATTCATAGGAATAGCTTTGAACCCAGGCGCTGATGCTTGCTCTTTAAGCGTGGCGTAATCTAGCCCAGCTTGTTCAAATACAGTACGTGCTGTATTGAGGTGTAACCATCCCATTACGCCAACTTGAGACAAGTTTTTATTGTTATCCACTAAAGTAAACTTGGTATTTGAATTCGAATTTTCAACTACGCCCCAGCCATAACCTGCTGGCATGGTTTCGTGAACAATAAATACCGCTTCAGCGCCTTGGCGAGCCGCTTCTTCGTATTTGTATGTCCAGCGTCCATAATAAGTCATGGCATTACCTTGAAATAAATCAGGGTCTTTTGAGGCAAAACCGGGGTCGTTTACTAGCATGACCACCGTTTTTCCTTTTACGTCTAATCCCGCGTAGTCATTCCAATTATATTCAGGGGCATTAATGCCATACCCCACAAAAATAACATCGCTATTTTTTAATGTAATATCTTTAACTATTCGTTGGGTTCTAGCGGTAAATGCACTGCCACCGGCAAAGGTGTGCTGGCCCAACGTTAGCGCCATATCACTCGAGGGCGTAATTTTTGCCAATGGCACAGGCTGGGTGTAGCTATCGCCAAAAGCGGGTTTTAACCCAAGGGCTTTGTAGGCTTCAACCAGATAGTTAACGGTAAGGGTTTCGCCAGCTGACAAGGGCCCGCGGCCTTCAAACTTGTCGCTTGCTAAGGTACTTACATGAGTGCGGTATAGGTCTAAATCGGCATCAGTAATGCTAGCGGTGATACCGATAGTTTGTGCGGGATCGCCGCTCTTAGAAGCTGCTATTTCTGCGTTAGCTAAAACGGAAAAAGAAAGTGAAGTGCAGATCGCCATCAAAGATGAAAAGGCGACTTTCTGAATAAATTGTTGAATTATCATTAATTTAGGCGCTTTTATAAAACGGATAGCTTAAGAGTATCGTTATAAAGCGCCTAGCTCAATGATTGAGGTGCATTTGGCTGCTCTTATTTGCAGCCAATTTGAAATCGATAAAGGTGAACTTGTATTTACAAACCCATTGCGTGGCTAACAAATGCCTGTTTAACCGCGCCAAGTTTGTCGGTAGCGGCTAGGCCGACACCGCGAATCAACTTTTTAAGGGGGTCGTTGCCAGCGAATAGGAATTTAAACCCATCCATAGCGGCAATCATTTTCATTGCTTCGGTTTTACGCGCTCGTTCGTAAGGGCGCAAGTAGCGAAGCTGGCCTATGTCTTTTTGTGCTTCTAGCAGGGTGCCTAATAATGCGGCCAATGCTAATGCGTCTTGCATGCCTAAATTAGCGCCCTGCCCTGCAAGTGGGTGAATAGTATGGGCAGCATCGCCCACCAGCACAACGCCGTCTTTGGCCCATTCACGGGCATAGCGCATAGTAAGTGGAAATGCAGTTCTAGAGGTTTCTAACGTTACAGGACCTAATGCATTATTGCTTGCTGCTACTAGCGCATTACAAAATTTGCTATCGGAATACTCTTGCAACGTTTTGGCCGCATCGGGGGTTTGCGACCACACAATAGAGCACACGTTAGAGTCGCGCATAGGTAATAAGGCTAACGGCCCTGTTGGCGTAAACGCTTGGCGCGCCACGTTTTCATGAGGTTGCTGAGTACGAATATTAGCAACAATGGCGGTGTGTTCGTAATCGCGGAATGTAATAGGAAAGTTAGCGTGTTTGCGCACGAAGGAATTAGCGCCATCGGCGCCCACTAATAATCTGCACGATAGCGCATCGCCATTTTCTAGCATTAGCATATTTTGCTGCGGGCTACTTAATACGCGCTCTATAGTGGTATCAATTACCACAACGTTTTCTTGCTTTAATACCGAATGAGCTAAGCCATTTATTAACGCCTGATTCTCAATGATAACGCCCAAGGTATCGCTTTCAAGCTCCCCTCCCCCAGTATCGTTACCCACGAAGTGAGTGCCGTTATCCACAAAGTGAGTATCGTTACCAGCAAAGTGAATATCACCGAAGCTGTCTTTATCCCATACGTGCATCGCGTTATACGGGTTGGCTCTGCTTTCATCAATATGCTGCCAAACATCGGCTTTTTTTAACGCGTTAATATTGGCCTGATTAATGGCGCTTACACGTGCGCCTGGTTTGTCGCCAAGAGGCTGGTCTATAGAGCCTTTATTTATAATAGCGATGCGGCACGGGGCGTCTTTAAGCGCTACGGCCAGGGTTAACCCTACTATTCCACCGCCTACAATGGCGATATCGGCATGTTGCATATCGGCTCTCTTATTTTCTATTTATGCTGCTTACAACTATTAATCCAAACTCTACTATGGTGTTATCTATTTATGGTGCTATCTATTTATGGTGCTACCTATTTATGGTGCTACCTATTCGCGCATAGCTTAACTATATCACTTAAGCGCTGCGCCCATATCCGGTGGTTTGCTGCACAAAAGCACGTTTGGCCGCTGGCATCATATTTAATGCAGTCAGTGCCATGTTTCTTGCAGCCACTAGCGGAAAATGGCGATTTGAAAACGTACGTACTAACGTGTCGGTCAAAGTAATGGTGGCGGCTCTGTCCTTGTTACGCTTAGTAGCGTATTCGTTGAGTACGTTAAATTCTCCGGGATCGGTCACGCCTTTCAGCGTATTTACCAGCGTAATAATATCTCGAAGGCCAAGGTTAAACCCTTGCCCCGCAATGGGGTGCAATGCTTGGGCAGCATTACCTACTACTACTGCACGGTGCGCGGTTAATGAATCGGTGTAACTCAAGGCTAGTGGATAGCTGGCTAATTCGCTGATTGCGGTAATTTGCCCCTGCCTGTAACCAAATTCTTGCTGTAACCGATGAATAAAGGCTTCAGGGCTAAGTTGAATAAGTGATTCCGCGTGATCTTTTGCAACCGTCCATACTACCGAGAACCCGTTTCCTTTCGCCACATGCCCGTTTATTTCGCTGTCGAAAGGCAAAAACGCTACGGGGCCATTTTTGGTGAAACGCTCGTAGGCTTTATTGAGATGAGGCTCGCTAGTATGGGCATTGAAAATAATAGCCACTTGTTCGTAGTTATCAGTGTGGCGAGTAAGCCCTACTTGCTGGGCAAGTGAAGAGCGGCCGCCATCGGCAATTACCAGCAGCTTTGCATTAATGGTGCTGCCGTTATCAAGCGTAACTACCGTTGCATCAGTTTCGCGTTTTAAGTCAGTAACCGTGGCTGGCGCAATGTGTTGATACTGCTTACTTTGCGTCATCACTTTATGGGTAAGTGCACTTAGCGACACCACTTGACCAAAGGTGTTAATACCAAATTCACTGCACGATAAATTCGTTAGGCCAATACCACCTTTATCACTTACTTCAATGTGTTCAATTTTGCCTTGGTTCTGCTTTGCAAGCTCAGCTAAGCCTACCCCCATGGCGTTTAATTCATTTACTGTGCGTCTAGCAAGGGCGATTACTCGTGTGTCGGTTAACGGATTAAAAGTGCTGCTTGTCTTGGACAAGCTAGCTGCATTCGAAGGGCTGGCTGCATCGACCAAAGTCACCGAAAGGCCGGCTTGTTCAGATAAGCCTTTCGCCAATACGCAACCTACAATACCGCCACCTACAATCACTACATCCTGCTGGTTCACGCTTTTGAACCTTCTTTCGTACTCTCTTTCTTACTTTCTTTTTTGGCTGTTTGCATCAGCGCTTCGATCTCTTGCACGGTTTTAGGAACGTCTGCGGTAAGTATGTCTACGCCTGTTGCGGTAACCACAACATCATCTTCAATACGCACGCCAATACCTTTGTACTGTTCTGGCACATCGCTGTCGCTGGCAATATAAATACCCGGCTCTACGGTTAGCACCATGCCAGGTTTTAATAAGCGGTCTTGACCGTTAATTTTGTAGTTTCCTACATCGTGCACGTCTAAACCCAAAAAGTGCCCAAGCCCGTGCATATAAAATTGCTGCCATGCTTTGTCGTCAAGATTTTCAGCTACCGAACCTTTCAATACACCAAGGGCGACTAAACCTTCAGTAATCACTTCAGCGCTATGCATCATGGCATCCGTTAACGTGATACCCGGGCCAAGCATAGCTAACACGCTTTCTTGCGCTTTTAATACCAATTCGTAAATTGCTTTTTGGGGCGCAGAAAATTTACCATTAACGGGAAAAGTACGGGTAATGTCAGCGGCGTAACCTTGAAATTCAGCGCCAGCGTCAATAAGCACTAAATCGCCGTCTTTAGTTTGAGATGAATTTTCGGTGTAATGCAAAATACAGGCATTTTCACCGCTGCCCACTATCGTGCTATACGCCGGTGCGCGAGCGCCTGCCATTGCAAACTCATGATGAAGTTCAGCTTCAAGTTGATACTCAAAGCAGCCAGGTGTTGCATATTGCATTGCGCGCTTATGTGCACTTGCCGTAATTTCTGCCGCGGCTTTCATCATGGCGACTTCACAGGCCGATTTAAACACGCGCATTTCATGCAAAATGGGGCGAACGTCTGTAATAGAAGTAGGTGCTAAGGCTTCTTTAGGTGCATTACGCAAAGTAGCAAGGGCGCTATTAACTTGTGCGTCGGCGCTATCGTTTTCACCTAAGGCGAAATAAAGATGGTCTTGGCCTTGAAGTGATTCAAGCAAAGCATCGCCTAATTCAGACAGTTCAAACGCTTCATCTAGGCTAAAGCGCGCTAGTGCCGCTTCTGCACCCAAACGTCTGCCTTGCCAAATTTCAGCGTCTTTATCTTTGGGTAAGCACACCATAGCCCGATAGCTTTCGCCATAGCGTGGATGATTCGACAAAATTAACCACGCGTCAGCTTCTTCGAATCCAGTTAAATACCAAAAGTCGCTGTTTTGTCTGAACAGGTATTCAGTATCTCGGCTTCGAGTCACTAGCCCCGCAGCCGGAATAACACAAACACTGTTAGGTAAACATTGCGCCAACAGCCTATCTTGACGAGCGATAAATTCTTGCGCACTAATCATCTCATTCGCCTTTCTTCATCAATATTATAAAACTCATACATCCAATGACATTAATGCTATTTGCAACATTACTCTTGCTTGTCACTTCACTCGTGCCTTACGGAACAACGTTTTATTACTTACGCGTTCCAACAAGCTTGAGATTATTAAATTAATGAACGGACGGTTTATCTTGCTGATCATCAAGTAACGATTGGCCTAACTCGCTGAAGCATAAAATAGCGGAAATCTTCACGTATTCCATGACTTCGAATAAAGCACGCTCTGACTCTTCATCGGCTTCCATAGGCTCTTCCATACGCGCGATATCAGCAAAATCTTCTAGCGCTTCTTTCACGTCGGCAGAACACTGCATAAGGTCTTGCTGATGTAAGCCAAACCCCAACATAAAACCATGCACCCAGTTAATCAGTGCTTCGCCTCTATCATTAATTGGCGCTTGGTCGTCAGGTAGCATTAATTGTAAGGCGAACTCAGGCTCAAGCAATTGCTGACACGTTTGGTTGAACAGTGTGTTCAATAGATGCGTGGTGGCATCGTTGAAGTTTTCACCTTGATGAATAGTGTCACTTAATGCAGAAAGCCACTTCTGATCGGTTAGCGACATACCGCCACACAACATGCCACATAAAATACCGTGAACTTCGGCGCCATCTACTACTATGCCGTGTTGCGATAACTTGTTGCTAACACTGTCGTAATCGAGCTGTTTTTCCACAAATAGGTTTCCTTTTACGTTGAAACTTAATATTAGCAAAATAGCGCTACAAAACACACTATTGCTGATTTGGTCAGTTGTTATTCAAGTAGTACTGGTCTTATGGGTTTTAACTGGCAACCTAGTATTAATTGCTCTATGATCGACGTTATTGGATATGGAGCTTCCTTTGCAGCAGTAAGGTAAAGCTTGCTTAAGCCAAGCAAATTTGAGCTTAAGTGAATAGCGTGTATAATTGCTGACCAACTGGTCAAGATTAGATTTGTCGAATCTCATCAGTAATGGTTAAATTAGCTACGCAAATAATTCATTGGCGCTTTGGTGATCTACTTCACCCCACACCGCGTTTGATATACCCTGTTGCGTTATACAATAACAATGTTTCCTGGAATGTTCGCCAGTTCACTCTTGTCCCTGGCCGATGCTATTAAACTAGGAAGTTGAAACAATGGCTACTGTGCAAGCTCGGCTCGTATCGAGAAGCCTACGGCCATAGTGATGCTTCCGCCCTGAACTTTCGGTTCACGGGCGAACGATGAACAGCGGCATTTCGGGAGACGCCCTCTTTCGACGGAAGAAGAAATGGCAATAATAAATTTTGGCTCTATAAATATCGATCATGTTTATCAGGTAGATCACTTCGTTCAACCTGGTGAAACCCTTGCGTCTACTCACTACCAACAATTGCTTGGTGGTAAAGGTGCGAACCAGTCAATTGCCCTAGCGCAAGCGGGTGCTGATGTTCGTCATGTAGGCAGCATTCATGAAAATGACGCAACGTTCAAACAAACGCTAATCAAAAAAGGCGTTGATTGCCGTGGCGTTAAATGTTCTGAAACCCCTTCAGGCCATGCCATTATTCAAGTAACGCCCAGTGGTGAAAATGCCATTGTGTTATTTGGTGGCGCAAACCAAACCATTACTGCCGATACTGTAAACAAAGCGTTGTTAGATACGTCGTCTTCTGATTGGGTACTAACCCAAAACGAAACCAGCAGCATT
Organism: Alteromonas sp. CI.11.F.A3; assembly: GCF_032925565.1. Classification (NCBI taxonomy): domain Bacteria; kingdom Pseudomonadati; phylum Pseudomonadota; class Gammaproteobacteria; order Alteromonadales; family Alteromonadaceae; genus Alteromonas; species Alteromonas sp. CI.11.F.A3. Next base: position 1,337,664 of record NZ_CP136708.1, on the reverse strand, counting down.
GCAGACGTACTTCGCTTAGCAAAAGAAAGTCAGCTTAAAGTTGCCTTTAACCCTGCGCCTATGAGCGAGTCGGTTAAAGCCCTTCCTTTAGATTGTATCGATTTACTGATTGTAAACGAGACGGAAGCAGCAGCATTAACCGACAAAGAAGATCTTGACGATATTCTTAACGTTTTCAAAGAGCAGTGGTCTCATTGCGAAGTTATCATTACACTAGGCAAAGCGGGTGTAATGATGTTAAGAGGAAACGATACCATTGAAGTGGAAGCGTTTTCTGTTGATGCAGTAGATACCACAGCCGCTGGCGATACGTTTATAGGTTACTTCTTGTCTGCTTACAGTACTCACACTGATGCTAAACGTGCATTGATTAGAGGCTGTGCAGCATCTGCTATTGCGGTTACCCGCGAGGGCGCTGCACAAAGCATTCCTACGCAAAAAGAAGTTGACCGTTTTTTGGCAAAGCACACTAAATAAGAAAACGCACTAGAGTATTATTAATGGCACATAAGATAATTTTAGACACGGATCCTGGCATCGATGATGCGATGGCAATATTTTTTGCGTTTCAATCTCCAGATATCGAAGTACTTGGTTTAACAACGGTTTACGGTAATGTTCCGGTCACTATGGCGGCACAAAACGCCCTTACGCTTTGCGAAATTGCAGGTAAAGATATTCCGGTAACCAAAGGTGTTGGTATGCCTTGGGTAGGTCCTGAGTCAACTTACGCGCACTTTGTACATGGCGACTATGGTTTTGGTCACATTAAACCTGAAGCCCCAAAAACTGAGCTAGACCCTCGTAGTTCTGCACAATTTATTGTAGATATGGCCCGTAAATACCCTGGGGAAATAACCCTAGTGGCTATTGGCCCATTAGGTAACCTAGCGCTAGCACTGCGTTTAGAGCCTGAACTACCTAAGTTAGTGAAAGGCGTTACCATTATGGGCGGCGCTGCATTTGTACGTGGCAACGTAACGCCACTTGCCGAAGCCAATATTTGGAACGATGCCTACGCTGCTGAGATTGTATTTGGTGCAGATTGGGACTTAACCATGTTTGGTTTAGATGTAACCAACGATACGCCGTTTTCTCCTTCTTTCGTTGAAACTCTTGAAGCGAAAAATGAGAAGCTTGGCGGTTTTGTAAAAGACACGGCTCAGTTCTACATGGATTTCTATTCTGCCAACCGTGAAGATCGTGTTTGCTTTTTCCACGATGCTTTCCCACTTGCACACTTACGCCACCCTGAGTTGTTCGAACTCACAGAAGGTCATGTACGTGTAGGTACTGGCGAGCTAGATCGTGGTCAAACAGCAGTGGCGCCTAAGGGAACAACCCCTAGCCCGCTGTGGAACAATGCGAACACCATTAAAGTGGCTACAAAAGTAGATCACGCTAAATTGGAACAATTGTTCATAGACACCTACGCTTTATAAGTGTGAAAAGAGGCTGTTCTACAGTAGTCAGCCTCTTACTTTCACATTTTAGTTGAGGAAATGTGAAAGTATGATCCCTGCCAAGGTTCCAGAGAACGAAGAACAGCGCCTAAGAGAGCTACTAAGCTATGATGTCCTCGATACAGAGGCCGAGCAACTCTTCGACGACTTAACTCAACTTGCATCGCAAATTTGCGACTCACCCATTGCGTTAATTAGCCTAGTAGACCCCGACAGACAATGGTTCAAATCTCGTGTAGGAATAGAAGCGACCGAAACCTCTCGTAATATCGCCTTTTGCTCTCATGCTATTTTACAGCGTGAAGTGTTCGAAGTACCTAACGCAAAAGAAGATCCGCGCTTTCACGACAACCCATTAGTTACGGGCGAGCCCAATATTCGATTCTACGCTGGTGCTCCGTTAATTACCCCGTCAGGGCATGCTATTGGTACACTATGCACTATAGGCTACCAGCCTAAAACCCTTACTCCCCATCAACGCAATGCCCTTAAAACACTGAGTGAATCAGTAGTTTCCCATTTGGAATTAAAACGTAAAAATAGAGAACTCGAGCGAACTAGTCAGTTCAAATCGGATTTTCTTTCTTACGTTAGTCATGAAATCAGAACCCCGTTAAATGCAATAAATACCTTTAGCCATTTACTGGAAGGTGAAGCCAAACAGTATTCTCTGCCCGCTAATTTTACCGACTCGCTCGGGCATATAAGCAAAAGCGGTGAGCGTTTGCTTGAAATAGTGAACTCTGTACTAGATATGAAGCAGATAGAAGCGGGTAAAATGCGCGTTATGCCTCGACCTGTAGGCACAACTGACTTTTTCACGCATTTATTTTCGTTAACTCGCATTCGCGCTGAAGATGGCAATGTGATTTTTAATGCTGTGATTGATGACAATGTCCCCCACTCTCTTAATTTTGACGATACTAAATTTGGTCAGGTAGCGCTAAATCTATTATCAAATGCCATTAAATACACGCACGCCAACAAACACGTTTCTATTCAAGTGAAATACAAGAAGGGAAAATTACTGCTGGTTATTAAAGACGAAGGCATTGGTATTAGTGAAGAGGAGCAAAAAAAGCTGTTCGCACCTTTCGAGCGAATGGAAAACGCGCATCAATTTGATGGTACTGGCTTAGGCTTAAATATTACCAAAAAGCTGATAGAACTTATGAATGGTTCTATAAAGCTTAGCAGTAAGTTAAACGAAGGCACCCGTGTGAGCGTGGCGATTCCAGCAGACGAAGTTAGCATCGATACTATCGAGCATGATCCTAGGTTATTACAGCCTCAAAAACTAAGTATTCCTGCTGATTCCCATGTATTGGTCGTTGAAGATCATTACATTAATCAAATAGTAATTAAAACTATATTTGATAAGCTTGGTATGCCGATATCGATTGTAGGTAGCGGTGAAGAAGGCGTTGAGTATGTAAAATCAAACCCTGTAGATTTGGTACTAATGGATATTAACTTACCGGGTATTGACGGAACAGAAGCCACCAGGCAAATTAAGCACATGCGCGCCGCATTGCCTGTTATTGCCTTGACCGCGGATGTTATTACGCACCAAGACCAGTTATTAAAAAGTGGCTTAGACGACCTACTCACCAAGCCTGTCGAAAACGCAGAGCTTATAAGGGTACTTAATCACTATTTAGGGAAGTAAAAAAGGTGGAGCCACAGAACGCCCCAAGTACATTAAAAAAAATGTCAAAAATCACGTCACGAGTAACGCTACGAAAAACATTAAGAGCAGCACGCAACGCATTATCTAGTTCACAGCAGCAGCATGCCTCTTTAGCAGTTCGAGATAACCTGCTGTCATTGCCTGCTATTACCCATGCATCATCTATTGCTTGTTACCTGCCAAACGACGGTGAAGTAGATTTACGCCCTTTTATGCACGCATGCTGGGAACTAAACAAAGGGGCTGCCCTGCATACTTCTTTGCCTGTATTGCACCCTGTTTGCAAAGGCCACCTGCTTTTTCTTCGGTATACAGATAAAACGCCAATGCGCGTGAACAAATACAACATTGAAGAGCCAATACTCGCTTGCCCAGATGTTATTCCTACCTTTCATCATCAGGTGATACTTATGCCATTGGTGGGATTCGATGCAAATGGAAACCGCTTAGGTATGGGCGGCGGCTATTACGATAGAACGTTAGCCAGTATTCAAACACAAACGATAAGACCAAAACTCATTGGTATTGCCCACGATTGCCAACAAGTAGACCAACTTCCCGTTCAGCATTGGGACATTCCTGTAAACCGTATTGTTACCCCCACGCAGCAACTGACCTTTAATCGAGCCTAACGCGTCGTTAATTCCCCCTTCACGGTGGGTTAGCCCGTGGTTTTCCGGTAAACTGATGAAAATTTAGTTAGGAGAGTCACTATGGATCAGAATGCAAAGAAGCAAGCAGTAGCTAAAGCAGCCATTGAGTATGTTGAAAACGGCAGTATTGTTGGTGTAGGAACTGGCTCCACAGTTAATTTTTTTATTGAAGAACTCGGCAAAATTAAGAACAACATTGAAGGGGCGGTATCAAGTTCTGATGCCTCTACCAAGTTGCTAGAAGCCCTAGGCATTGAAGTTTTCGCACTAAACGATGTAAGCAATATTTCGGTGTATATCGACGGTGCTGATGAAGTTACTGAACACAAACACATGATTAAAGGCGGCGGCGCTGCCCTTACCCGCGAAAAAATTGTGGCCGGTGCATCAACCACGTTTGTGTGTATTGTAGATGACAGCAAGCGTGTACCTGTGCTTGGCAAGTTCCCGCTTCCTGTTGAAGTTATTCCAATGGCGCGCTCTTTTGTGGCTCGTGAGTTGGTAAAACTAGGCGGCGATCCTGAATACCGCCAAGGCGTAGTTACCGATAACGGTAATGTCATCTTAGACGTTCATAATCTAGAAATACTGAACCCTAGAGAGCTTGAGCAGTCGATTAATAACATTCCTGGTGTGGTAACCAACGGCATATTCGCCCTACGTGGCGCAGACATCGTATTGTCTGCCACCGAAAGCGGTGTTGATACCTTTAAATAACAGCTTTAAATAATAGCTTTCAAGTTAAACCGATTTCTGTTAGATTTCCGTTTAGACGTCTAGATGGCCTTTCGAGAGTTTGAGGCTAGTACTAGTCGGATGTACCTTTGTCGTTTTACGCGGATAAAACTCGCCGATTCGATGAAGCTGCCCACGTCAAAGAATGTATATAGCGTGGCAGATGGGAGGGAGTAAGGCCGGAACAAACCCTCCACCGCATGGATGCGGTGGCGGAGCGCCCATGGATGGGTTTACCGCGTGTTTGTGTAGGCCTTGCTCACTCCCAGCTGCCGCCAAAACAGCGTACTTATTAAGTTCTACTACAGCGAGAGATAGCAAATCCATGAGCAAAGTTTCACTAGAGAAGGATAAGATCCGGATATTGTTGTTAGAGGGTGTACACCAAAGTGCATTAGAAACCTTTAAGAATAATGGATACACCAATATTGAGTATCTCAAAACGTCCCTTCCTGAAGAAGAGCTTGTTGAGAAGGTGAAAGATGCGCATTTTATTGGCCTTCGTTCACGTACTCAAATTACTGAGAAGGTAGTTGATGCTGCTCAGAAATTGGTGGCTATTGGTTGTTTCTGTATTGGTACAAACCAAGTTAATTTAGAAGCAACACAACGCCGCGGTATTCCGGTATTTAATGCACCATTTTCTAATACCCGTTCAGTGGCAGAGCTTGTTCTTGGTCAGCTTATTCTTTTGCTTCGCCAAGTACCGAGTAAAAGCGCAAAAGCGCATCGTGGTGAATGGGAAAAAACAGCAAATGGTTCATACGAAGCCCGAGGTAAAACACTGGGTATTATTGGTTATGGACACATTGGTACCCAGCTAAGTATTCTTGCTGAACACCTTGGTATGCGTGTACAGTTTTTCGATATTGAAGATAAGTTGGTATTAGGTAACTCTACGCAGATAAAGTCGTTAGAGAAGCTATTAAACACCTCTGATGTGGTATCGCTACATGTGCCTGAAACTCAGCAAACGCAAAACATGTTTGCAGCTGAGCAATTTGCGCAAATGAAGAAAGGCAGCATTTTTATTAATGCGTCTCGCGGTACGGTTGTAGATATTGATGCCCTAGCCGACGCACTTGAAAGCGGCCAGTTAAATGGCGCAGCTATTGATGTATTCCCTGTTGAGCCTAAATCGAACAATGAGGAATTCCAATCGCCTCTACGTAAGTTCGATAATGTTATTCTGACGCCGCATGTAGGTGGTAGCACCCAAGAAGCGCAAGAAAACATTGGTATTGAAGTGGCCGGTAAATTAGCTAAGTACAGCGATAATGGCTCTACTTTGTCTGCGGTTAACTTCCCTGAAGTATCATTGCCAGAGCACATTAGCCGATCTCGCCTGCTTCACGTGCATAAAAACCAGCCGGGTATTCTTACTCAAATTAACCAAGCGTTTGCAGAGAAAGGCATTAACATTGAAGCCCAGTACCTTCAAACTAACGCTGAAATTGGTTATGTAGTGGTAGATGTTCAGCAAGACAGAGCTTATGACGCGCTTGCACAACTGCAGCAGATTGACGGTACGATTAAGACCCGTATTCTTCACTAATGCTCTGTATGACGGTAGTTAATTATCGTCATACACTTTTAAAGACAAAAAAACGCTGCCTATTGGCAGCGTTTTTTGTTTCTACAATCGTTAATACGATTTTAGAAGAAGTTGTAAACTAGCGTTACCGCTGTTTCAGTATCTAGCTTTTCTACGTCGTCAGACACATTAGAGTTGTGGTCTAACTTGAATGACAACTTCATAGAAAGGTTACCGCTAATAGTAGCCGTAAGCGCCGATTCAGCACGAGACTTCGTGTTGTCAGAACCCACTTCCGTACTCACAGTTTGCGTGAATTTAGCCGTATCTGAAATTTTCCAAGAGTATGCGCTTGAAGCACGAACAATCATGCTGTTCTGCTCTTCGCCTTCTTGCGTTTCAGCAAACGAGTAACCAGGACCGATTGAGTACTCTAAAGTATGACGGTTGTTTTCAAGTACTTTTTGGTTCCAACCCACAGCAAGTGTTGATTGATAATCGAAGTTACTTAAGCGGTCATCTTCATACGATGCGAAACCAAATAAACGGTAATCAGGGTTATCTAGCTTGTAGTTACCCTGTGCAGAACCGTAAAACTTTTGCGCAGATGTGTACTCTTCTTCAGTACCATCATCGTTATCAACAGTTTCTTTTTTGTAAAGACCTTCAAGCGTGTAGTCGTTGCTCCACTGCTCTAATTCTTGGTGAGCAGTGATACCGGCACTGATTGATGATGTTTCAGTGTTACCTGTTGTTGCGATAATACCTAACTCACCTTCCATCGTGAAAGGTTTAACATCGTCTTGAGCAAAAGTAACAGAAGAGAAAGACAAGGCCAAAAGTGATGCGAGAAGCTGTTTTTTCATTAGCAATCCTAGTAGTGTTTTATCCTTTACCATGCTGCAAACACCTAGCATAAGCGCTAGCCAGCATAGCTTGAAAAATTCTGCGCCAATAGTACCTACCTATTAGTGCGAGTCAATGAGGGTTGAACAAAAATTAGACGATAAGACGTAAAATTTACACTTATTGATAAGCTTTAAGCGTAATTATTAGAAGAATTGATAAACCAGGGCAACCGAGGTCTCGGTACTTAACCCATCTACATCTTCGGTAGTATCAGTTTCGTGGTTCAGAATAAACGATAGCTTCATGGCTAAAGAGCCGAAAACATTAGCCGACAAAGACGTCTCAGAACGAGATTTAGTATTTTCATCGCCCGCTTCCGTGCTTACAAATTGTCGAAGGTTAGCACCTGAAGCCCAATGGTATTTGTATTCAGCTGATGCCCGAACAATTACCCCGTTGTTAATATCTTCTTCAAGGGGTTCTTCTAGCTCAACAAAAGCATAGCCAGGCCCAACACTGTAACGGAACTCGCTGACTTCATCTCGCCAAACCCGTTGTGACCAACCGGCTGCCAGTGAAGCACGATGATCATAGCCGCTAAAGGCATCATCTTCATAATCGCCGTACATGAACAAGCGTCGACCAGGCTGGTTTAATTTGTAATCGAACTGAGCACTGCCATAGAAGCGTTTGGCCGACACATCGCGACCCGTGCCATCGGTGTTACTTTCTTGATAAAGCATTTCTGCAAAGTACAGACTGCTCCAATTCTCAGTTTCATGATCGGCGTTAATACCCGCTTTAATACTTGCTGCAGAGGTATTACCCGTGTTTGAGAGTATGCCTAACTCACCATTTAACGAGAATCTTGGTACTTCGTCGTCAGTGTCTGGCGTAAAGTCGGCGTGATAAAGCGTTTGAATTAAGTCGCGATCTGCTGCGAAGACGGCAGTACTTATGCCAAGAAGACAGCATACTACACAGAATAATTTTGTTAGATTAAGCATAATTTTTAATAAATTTTTATTGGTTTGGTGTTGTTATGGCATAGCCATTTAACACCCTATCATGCCCTTCCATGGGTATTACGTTAGCTATGTGTTTTTTACCGCTTAGTTTTACGATTGAACACTTGTAAAGCGGCTTATGAACTTACATTCAACAACCATCAAGCTGCCTTGGCTTTATAAAGCTCAGGGCTGCTTATCTCTGTTTTACCTCATTGCCGGTAAATCAATGGATAAGCATGGAAATTTTTGCTGTTTCTCTATCGGCGAACTCTATGGCATTTGCCACGTCATCTATGTTCACGCCACTATTATTGGCTATGTCTTCTAAGAAAAGTTCAATGTTAGCGTCAGTTTTTTCATTTTGCTGCATGGCAGTGACCCTTGATGCTAATGCCAGTAGCGCAATATCGCTATCTGTAGCCTGTCTAGACATATCATTAGCGTGCATAACCGGATAGTAGAGCACAAGAGGAAGCTTCCAATTTTCTAATATGGTACCGCTACAGTTTGAAAAGGTAAAACCAAAATGTTGAATTTGTCTTGCCCCTAGCAGCATATCGCTATCTTGCTCAATATAGCTTTTATAAAGCTCTGGCGAGCGTTTAGCAATGACTAACTCACTGAGGTTTTGCAATATACCCATCACGAAGAAACGCTCACTGCCGCGCATATTGCTGGCCTTAGCCAAATGCTTCGCCACCATTCCACAATAAACAGAGTCAAACCAATGTTTATCAAGGTTAATAAGCTGGGTATCAAAGTATTTAAAGGCGGTGTTGGCGGTTTCTGCTACCACCAAATTATACAAAGCTTCACCACCAATAATGTTGATGGCTTTTGAAACAGACTCTACTTGTGATGGAAACCGAAACAGTGAACTGTTTGCCAATCGCAGCACCTTGGCTGTTAATGACGAATCTAAACTGATTAAATCGCCAAGATCGCTTGCACTTGAACGAGGGTTATCTAATACCGAGCGGATACGTATACATATATCAGGCAAGGTAAACGACTTTGTAGCAAACGACACATATTTATCTAAGGACATGCAAAGGTTCCACTTTTATCATCTGCATTAACAGCTATGGTGAGGTAAGCCTCACTGTTTATGCTTTATCAATTGTCTCGGGAGGCACATCAAACATACTTATTTGACTAGGCTCTCGTACTTCTATTGGTTTTTCATTTTGGCGACGGACTCTACTTAGCGCCGCTTGCTTTCTTCGCTGACATGCCCCAATTATCTTTCGGCGAGTTCCATCATCAATCTTAAGCCAATACAGCCGCTCTTCTCGGCTGCGGTAACATCCTTTGCAATACCCTCGCACTCCAGACTCACAAACACCAATACAGGGACTAGGAATTTCAAAGAACTCCAATTGCTGTGCTGGCGGTGTTTGGTCTGTCATGTTTACCTGTATGCGCTTGCTAACACGCGTTTCGTTAAATTAAAAACACCCTCTTAATGCCACTAACGCATTGTTATTGGCAACCTAAGCTGGCCACGTAATTTAAGATAGCTTTTACATTACTCCAGTATATTTTGGGCAAACTCACCAAAATAGCAACTCTGTAATAATACACCAGTATTAATCTACCAGTGTATAGTCAATAGTCGAAACTACCCGTACCTGCTTGATATGTGGGTGATGATGGTCTCTACTAGAGATAGAAAACCGCCCCTGATTAGCCCGTTTTATTTTCCCTAACGTACTTTTTGAGTCTTGCGCGAACTTTTCAGCAACCTCTCTGGCATTAACGGTGGCTTCCTCAATCATTGCCGGCTTTACTTCATTTAAACGCGTAAATACATAGTCAGGCTGTGCCTGATAGTGTTGATTGGTTAGCACAACACCAGACTTTAATAAGCTACCTATCTGGCTCATGACTACGCGTACTTTTTCGACCTCGTTTGAAAACACGGTAATGGTTTGCACTGCGGTGTAACGAAATGGCGCTTTTTCTGTGCCGCCATATTGCTGAGCTAGTTTATCGGTAATCTCTGGCTTACCAATGGTAATACCCTCTTTGGCAATACCCTTGCTCTGTAAGAAGTTAGACACTTTGATGCTGTTTGTTTCTATCTGATTGTACAGCGCGGGTAAATCATTGCCTGCATCAACAAATTGAATAGGCCAAATTACGCGATCTGCCACGTATTCTCGTTCTGACAACCCTTTAACGGTAACTACCCTGTCCCACGTTTGCATGTCGTTTAGCGCCGAAGACACCTGTTGACCCAATATGCCAAGCGCACTCACCATGCCTAATGCCACTACCACTGCTGCACCTATCTTCATAACTCTCGTTCCAGTTTTTATTGTTGATAGTGCTAGCTTACGTTCTGTTGGAGTCGAATTTAGGGAGGAAAAAAGCCAAAATTATTGATACTTAACGATACATAATGACCAAATGTGGCCGCAAAGAGGCTGAAGAAATGTATTAGCGTTTATTCCCATCAATTATCATTTTGCGCGCTCTTGCATCCGAATTTCGAATCATATCGTCAATCAATGCTGTTTCAGGCATATTCTTCCAGTACTTTTTGGGCATTGAGCTTAACATCGCACATTTTTTGATGCGGGCGGGATTAAAAATATTAGCGTAATAAGTGAGCCAATATTTTTCGATACGGTCGTCATCAGGGAACACGCTAGGATCGGGGTTGTCTTCTAAAACTAGCTTTTCAGTATCCCAATGGGCAGCCCGGTAAGGCGTCAAAATAGACCACCGCATATTTTTAAAGCGAGTTTGGAAGAAGTCGAGTTTAATCTCTAAGCTAAAATGTTCCGGTTCATACCAAGCGATAAAGTGCTCTTGTCCGTCATGGTTAACTTCTCGAAATCTCAAAAAAGCACTTATTTTATACGCATCGCGTTTTACTGCTTTGGCTAACGTAATAAGTTGCATGACATCTTCATCAGTTTTTAACTGAATAAGATTTTTGTTTTCGAAAATAACACGCCATAACACCCGATAGCACAATGCGAAGCGGCTAGCATCTTGGTGACACAGCGCATATTTGATAAGCGTTAAGACTGACTTGGGAATGGTGTGTTTCGCTTTTGACTTACTGGCTGTTATAAGTTGTTCCCCGCCGCCAAACAAGTCGTCTTGTATAGACTCTGAAGTTTGCCAAATAATGTTTTCAGGGGGGATAGATAGCGCCAAGCATTCTCTTGATGCTGTGCGCCACTCTTCGTATCCTGGCACTGAAGTGATGGTGATTGTTTTCATCTTATTCTTACTGCTAATCCTAATTCAATTAGGCACTAAATAGCTCGAACTGCTTTGGCTGTTTGAATTGCAACTCAAAGTTATTGCTATCGAGTAAATGAATATTTGGCGAGTAGTCGCTTACGCTAATAAAAGGTTTCAGCTTTTGTAGAGGCAGGCGCATTTTAGTAAGATCCATCCAGCTAAGCTTTGCATAACGACGAATAGTCAGAATTTTTTGTACGGTGCGAGCACCAAGGCCAGGTACCCGTAGCAACATCAGTTTGTCGGCTTTATTTAAATCGATTGGAAACACATGACGATTGCGTAGTGCCCAGGCAAGTTTAGGATCATGATCCATATCTAGCATGTCATCGTGCAATATTTCATCAAGCTTGAATCCATAAAAACGCAAAAGCCAATCAGCTTGATAAAGGCGATGCTCTCGAATTAAAGGCGCTGGCTTTAGCGGTAAAACCTCAGACGCATCTGGTATTGGCGAGAATGCTGAGTAGTAAACGCGGCGTAGCTTTTGTTTACTATAAAGTTTTACGCTCGTGCCTAAGATAACTTTATCATTAGAACCATCGGCTCCTATGATCATTTGAGTAGACTGCCCACCTGGGGCAAAGCGAGGAGGACGTTTACCTGTATGCGTTTTATCTACTTTATGCTCAGCAATTTTGTCTTTCAGCGTATCCATTGCGCTATGAATAGCGCCTAAATCTTTTTCTGGTGCGTACTTGTTTAAAGAAGGTTGGGTCGGCATTTCTACATTAATGCTTAGCCTGTCGGCGTATAAGCCCGCTTCGGCCTGCAGTTCCGGCGAGGCATTGGGAATTGTCTTAAGGTGGATATACCCCTTAAACCCGTGATCGAGGCGTAAAGATTTGGCAATACGCACCATGCTTTCCATTGTAAGGTCTGGGGAACCCACAATGCCTGAACTAAGAAATAAGCCTTCGATATAGTTACGCTTATAAAAATTCAGTGTTAGATCTACGGTTTCTTTCACAGTGAAACGGGCACGTTGAACACTACTCGATACTCTATTGATGCAATAGTGACAGTCGTAAATACAGTAGTTCGTCATGAGTATCTTTAACAAAGAGACGCAGCGCCCATCAGGGGTAAAACTGTGACATATACCTGTACCACCGGTAAGAGAGCCTATGCCCGTTTTATCGGTTTTGCCAGCCTTTCGTTTACCTGCAGAACCGCTTGCACATGAAGCGTCATACTTGGCTGCATCTGAGAGGATTTCGAGTTTTTGAATCAGTTTGTCATGCATCGCAGATTTGTACTTTCTCTTAGCAAATACACAGCGTCAGTGGGTTCAGTAATCACTGATGAAAAAAGACGTGTGTATCGACAATAGCGTTTTCAGAATATAAAAACGTTATATCATGTATAAATATACAGTACAAATGCATTTTGCTATCAATAGTCTGCTACCAAAAAGCAGAGCGCAATAGGTTTGCGCCACTGCGCCCTTCTCCCCCAGCGCCTACCATAAAAAAAGGCCACTTAAATAAGTGGCCTAAAGTGCCTCCAAAGTACGAGGAGGAGGCAACGCTTGGGTAAACGGGAGAGTTAACCGTTACGTTTCAACAAATAGTAAAATACAGGAGTAAGAATTAAGCCAAACACGGTTACGCCAATCATGCCTGAGAATACTGCAACCCCCATGGCTTGGCGCATTTCTGCACCCGCGCCTGTGGAAAGCACCATAGGCAACACACCCATAATGAAGGCTATAGACGTCATTAGGATTGGGCGAAGACGCAACTTACTGGCCTCTTTAATGGCGGATAGCGCATCCATGCCGTTGTCTTGTAGCTCTTTGGCAAATTCCACAATAAGAATGGCGTTTTTAGTGGCTAGCCCCACCAACACAATTAAGCCAATTTGGGTAAATATGTTGTTGTCGCCGCCATATATCACCACACCAATTAATGCGCTCAGCAAGGTCATGGGTACAATCAATATAATGGCCAGTGGTAAGCGTAAACTTTCATACTGCGCTGCCAAGACTAAGAACACTAACAGAACCACCAGCGGGAAGATAAAGGCCGAGGCGTTGCCTGCCAATATTTGCTGATAAGTTAGCTCGGTCCATTCGTAGGTCATACCTAATGGCAGGGTTTCATCAAGAATTTGCTCTATTGCTGCTTTGGCTTGATCAGAACTGTAACCCGGCGCCGGAGAGCCATTAACTTCAGCGGTGACATAGCCGTTGTAATGCATCACTCGGTCTGGTCCTGCGCTGTGCTCAATATTTAGGAATGAACCTAGCGGGATCATATCGCCTTTATCGTTTCGCACTTTAAACTGGGTGATGTTTTCAACATCTTGGCGGTACTGAGCATCGGCCTGAACATTTACTTGATAGGTTCTACCGAACAAGTTGAAGTCGTTCACATACACCGAGCCCAAATACGCCTGCATGGTGTCAAACAAGGTGCCTATGTTTACCCCTTGGCTAACGGCTTTCTCGCGATCTACATCCACATTTAACTGAGGTACGTTAACCGTAAAGCTAGTGAAGTTACCGGTTAATGCAGGGTGCGCCCACGCTTTGCCAATCACTTCTTGGGTTACTTTTTCAAGTTCAGCAAAACCTAAGTTTCCTCTGTCTTGCACTTGTAGCCTAAAGCCACCGATGGTGCCAAGACCCATTACCGGTGGTGGCGGGAAGATAGCCACATAAGCACCTTTAATAGAGCCAAATTGCTGGTTCAATTGCATAGCAATAGCACCGGCTGATAACTCTGGGCTTTGACGCTCATTGAACGGTTTAAGCGGCGTAAACAACACACCCGAACTTGGGCTGTTGGTGAAGCCGTTTATGTTCAACCCTGGAAATGCCACTGCATCAGATACACCTGGGTGTTCCATTGCAATACGCGACATTTCACGTACAACTTCCTCGGTTCTATCTAACGACGACGCATTAGGAAGCTGTGCAAATGCAATAAGGTACTGCTTATCTTGAGGCGGTACATAACCGGTTGGTGTGTTCGCAAACTGGAAGTAGGTTAACCCTAATAAACCAGCATAAAGCACCACTACCACACCGCTTTTGCGAATAAGCCCGCCTACAGCACCAGTGTATTTTTTCGCACCGCGATCGAACATTTTATTAAATGGCGTAAATACAAAGCGGCCAAATACTTTATCCATACTTCGGCTTAGCCAATCTTTCGATTGCCCATGAGGCTTCAATAACAAGGCCGATAATGCCGGGCTTAACGTTAATGAGTTAATCGCCGAGATAAAGGTAGAAATAGTAATGGTTAACGCAAACTGCTTATAAAACTGACCGGTTAAACCGCTCATAAAGGCAGTAGGGATGAATACCGCAGCCAATACCAAGGTCGTGGCAATAATAGGGCCAGTGACTTCTTTCATGGCTTGAACGGTAGCATCGAATGGCGCTTTACCGTCGGCAATATTTCGCTCTACGTTTTCCACCACCACAATGGCGTCATCAACCACAATACCGATAGCCAGTACCAAGCCAAACAACGATAGTGCATTTAACGAGAAGCCCATCATTTGCATAAACGCAAAGGTACCTACCAATGAAATAGGCACAGCCACTAAAGGAATAATAGACGCGCGCCAGGTTTGTAAAAACAGAACTACTACTAATACAACCAATAGCACAGCTTCGAATAACGTATTAACCACAGCCTCAATTGAACCACGTACGAATACGGTAGGATCGTAAACAATGTCGTATTCCAACCCTTCTGGAAACATCTTTTCAAGCTCTGCCATGCGAGCACGCACGTCGTCAGAGATTTGAATAGCGTTAGAGCCGGGAGCCTGAAATATAGGTAATGCAGCTGCCGGATTGTTATTTAGCAATGAACGCAAGGTGTAATAATCGGCACCTAACTCAATTCGGGCTACGTCTTTTAAACGGGTAATTTGGCCATTATCGCCCGTTTTAACGATGATATTTTCAAATTCACTTTCATCTTCAAGGCGACCACGCACGTTAATCAGCAATTGAAACTCACTGGTACCCGTAGGCTGTGCACCAAGGCTACCGGCCGCTGCTTGTTGGTTTTGCTCAGAAATAGCCGTAACCACATCGCCAGGGTTCATTTGCAGTGAAGCTAACTTGTTTGGATCTAGCCATACACGCATGCTGTATTCACCAGCACCAAATAAGCGCACTTGCCCCACGCCTTCAACTCGGGCTAGTTCGTCTTTTACGAATTGGTCGGCATAGTTCGACAAATAAAGCATGTCGTAACGTTTATCAGGTGAAGTTAAATGTACTACCATGGTCAAGTTAGGCGATGACTTCTCGGTTACAATTCCTAAGCGCTGTACTTCCTGTGGCAATCGCGGTGTGGCGCGGTTAACACGGTTTTGAACCAGCGTAGTAGCATCATCAGGATCGGTACCAATAGCGAACGTAATAGTCAGGGTCATACGGCCATCTGACGTAGCTTGAGATGACATATAAATCATGTCTTCCACGCCATTAATCTCTTGCTCTAATGGCGTAGCCACGGTTTCGGCAATAACTTTGGGGTTCGCGCCAGGATAGTTAGCCGTTACCACTACCGTAGGCGGCACCACTTCTGGATATTCTGTTATAGGAAGCTGCCAAACAGCGATGGCGCCACCAATGAAAATGAGCAGGCTTAGAACACCTGCAAAAATAGGGCGGCGAATGAAAAATTGCGAGAAATTCATTAGTTAATTCCAGTACCCGCTGCGCTACCGGTAAGGGCGTCAACGTTAGCCAAATTTGTTACGTTATCTACACGAGACTGCCAGTTTTGCAGGCTTGCTAGTGCTTCTTTATCACCCATATCAACTTGGTTTGGCGCAACAACAGCACCTGGGCGTACGCGCTGAAGGCCATCTACTACAATGGTGTCGCCAGCCACTAAGCCACTTTTAATAATGCGCATACTGCCTACTTTGTCACCCAAGGTAACGGCGCGGTATTCCACTTTGTTTTCGCTGTTTACCACCAACACAAATTTGTTGTTTAGGTCGGTGCCAATCGCTTTGTCTTTAATTAAGATACCTTGTTCGTTGGTATCTCCAGCTAGTTTCAAGTGAGTAAATAAACCCGGCATTAGGCGACCGTTTTCGTTGTTGAAAACTGCGCGAACACGCAGGGTGCCAGTATTGCCGTTAACTTGGTTATCTACGAAGTCGATTTGTCCCCAATGGCCGTAATCTTGCTCATTGGCAAGACGCATAGCCACAGCTTGGTCGTTAACCGCTGAGTCGGCTTTATCATCACTACTCACGTAATTTAGGTACGTTTGCTCATCAATATCGAAGTAAGCGTAAAGCTGATGAGTAGACACGATGCTAGTCAGCTCTGACTGCCCAGCTGTTACATAGTTACCTTCAGTGATGTTTGCGCGAGAAACACGGCCAGAAATTGGCGCTTCAACACGAGCAAAACCGCGGTTCAAGCGGGCAACGTCTAACGCCGCTTTTGTTTGGTTAATGCTAGCAAAAGCTTGATTCTTACCCGCTAATCGCTCATCTAGCACTTCTTGCGAAACCGCTTGGGTTTTACGAAGCTTTACGACTCTGTCGTAGCTTTGCACAGATAAGTCGTAACGGCTTTTTGCTTCTTCAAGTTGCGCGGTTAAACGCTCAACTTCTGCTTTAAAAGCACGGTTATCAATAAGGAACAGCGTGTCGCCCTGCTCTACATATTCGCCTTCCTCAAACGCTACAAATTCAATGTAGCCTGAAACACGAGGGCGAAGCGATACGGTTTGCGGAGCTTCTAAACGGCCAGTAAAGCTGTCCCATTCAGTTAAACGCTGCGAGACCACTGGCGCAACATCTACAGGAATGCCTGCATTCGCATGCATTTGTTGGCCAGGATCCGTATCGTCGCTACCACATGCGGCGACAAGCGCTGTTAGGCTTAGAATTGCCAAAAATCGAGTTAAAGTCGTCATTGCAAGAGTCTCTAAAAGTGTGAAGGCGTGCATTATGCACATCGCAATACAATAAAAATAATTATATTTTCGTATGCAACACATCATAAAATGATATATATTGAGAAGTATGAAATTTAGGCTATTTTGCTCAAGGTGTTACATGTAATTTGGCAGCACGATATGAAGCAAATAAAGGTAGAGACAATACTTAAACGCGCCGTGTAGCGATAAACTCACGTGATAAAAAGCGATGGGTACACCGCGTGTTTAAGGAGTATTCCTTACCTCGGTTTTATATCGTACTAAGGACGAGGTGAGGAAATACGTGTCTCGTAAACGTGAAGCAGCCCTCAATCGCATGGATGCGATTGCGGAGCGCCCATGGATGGGTTTACCACGTGTTTACGGCGTATTTCCTCTGCTCGGCCTAATATACTGGTACAGAACTAATTTACGAATAACCGGAGAGACTGATGCGTCCACATGATTTAAATTTATTGATGATATTTGATGCCATCATGACAGAGGGCGCGATTACCCGAGCTGCTGATAGATTGTCGATGACCCAACCAGCTGTCTCGAACGCCCTTTCTCGCATGCGTACCGCATGGAAAGACGAGTTATTCGTAAAGGATGGCCGTGGTATCCAACCTACCTCGTTTGCCACCAACTTATGGAGCCAAATTCAAGGCCCATTAGGGCAACTTGAAGTTGCCGTCAGCCCGGCGGAATTTGACCCTGCTACGGCCAAGCGTACCTTTCGTATATCAGCCACCGATAGCATCGTTGCCATGGTGTGGGGGCCGCTTCGCAAGGTAATTGAAAATGAAGCGCCAGGTATTAATATTCACGCTATTCCCAGTTACGATTTAGGCACTGATAAGGTTTTAAAAGACGCAGAAGCTGAGCTGACCTTTTCTAAATATCATCAACCAGATGCTGTGATACGTACCGAGCACGTATTAGATCCTAGTTGGGTAGTGGTGATGCGCCCCGACCATCCGCTAGCTAAAGCACAGCTTACTCTTGAAGACTTTATTGCCGCAGATCACCTGTTGGTGTCGGTAACAGGTGATGTCACCGGCCCTACCGATCAGGTATTAGCTAACATGGGGTTAAAACGCCGTATTGCCATGTCGGTCAATCAGTTCTACAACGCCACGCCGCTGCTAAAAGAAAGTAACTTGATTTGTGTTGCGCCATCACTGGTCGTTGAGAAGGAAATTTTCTCTGGTGAGCTTGCGGTATTTGAAACACCCGTTGAAATTAAAAGCTTACCAATGTCTGTAATGTGGCACAAACGCCAAGACTTAGACGCAGGATTACAGTGGTTACGCAAACTCGTCGTGAAGTTTATTCGAGAGCGTGTAGAACGCCATGAAATGCTGCTATCTCAGTGTTGTCGAAAAGCATACTGCGCTGAGACAGTTAAGCGTTTTTTGGCGCAGCGTAATAATATGGACAGCGGCGACTTTACACCATCACATATAAAGCATGATGAAGCATTAGAGGTTGCCGAAACAGCAGATATTCTGAACTTAGATAAAGCCGTGAATGATGCGAAAGGAAAAGTAACCGCATAGTGTTTTGATAAGCGTTATTGGTGTCTCTTTGCGATAAGCCGCTATTACCCCTGTGATAGGCGGCTTTACCCTCTTAGCGTTACTTGTACTTACACCCTTTACTGGCAAGCCACGCTAATCCATCTTTTTCATCAACACAAAAGAAATAGTCGATTTCGGCTGCCAAATACACCCGCTCAAACTGACTTTGCACCAGCGCTGGAATGTCAGCGTTGTTAACCACTAAAGCGCAGGCTGACATACCGTATATTTTGCGAAGTTTAATTGAGTCTATCAGGATAGTTTCTGCTGCTGGGGTTAAAATACCCGTGCCAAGAACAAAGCCAAGAAAGCCCCATTTTTGCCCTTTAAGGCTAATAACAATATCTTTTACGTCGTTATGATATTGCTTTAAAATCTCTTCATTAACCACGCCTCGTCCGTCTACACGTAGCACACTACCTATGAGCGCAATATCATATTCGGCGTGTTTGGTTTCTGCATGAGAGGTGTTTTTTCCAATAGTATGAATGTTGCTCGGGACCATTTTGTCTCGTTTAAAACTAACTGCTAACTACCTTCACTAATAATAGGCGCTACCTTTGCATTACGCCAAGTTAGCTTCGCTAAAAATAAAAAAACCCGCCAAATGGCGGGTTTTTGCGTTAACTACTAAGCTAACTTACTTCTTTTTCTTTGCCTTAGCGTTAGGCAAATCGGTAATACTACCTTCGAAAATTTCAGACGCTAGGCCGATTGACTCGTTTAGCGTTGGGTGAGCGTGAATAGTTAATGCAACATCTTCAGCGTCTGCGCCCATTTCAACAGCAAGACCAATTTCGCCAAGCATTTCGCCAGCGTTAGTTCCTACCATTGCGCCACCAAGTACACGACCGGTGTCTTTTTCAAAAATCATTTTAGTCATACCGTTAGTGGCATCAGAGGCAATGGCGCGACCTGAAGCAGCCCATGGGAATACGGCTGTTTCGTAGCTTAAACCTTGCTCTTTCGCTTCTTTCTCGGTAACACCAACCCAGGCAACTTCCGGCTCAGTGTACGCTACTGAAGGAATACCACGTGGGTCGAAGTAATGTTTCTGTCCGGCAATAACTTCAGCAGCAACATGACCTTCGTGAACCGCTTTATGCGCAAGCATAGGTTGGCCTACTAAGTCACCGATAGCGAAGATATGTTCAACGTTAGTACGCATTTGCTTATCAACGTTAATAAAGCCACGGTCGTCAACGTTAACACCAGCAGTGTCTGCGCCAACCATTTTACCGTTTGGACGACGTCCAACAGCAACTAACACTTTGTCGTAGCGTACTTGCTCTGAAGGTGCATTTTTACCTTCAAACGTTACATACAAGCCGTCTTCTTTTGCTTCAACCGCAGTTACTTTGGTTTCAAGCATGATGTTGAATTTTTCTTTATAGTCTTTCATAAAGACTTTCATGATGTCTTTATCAGCAGCTGGGATAAGCTGATCTAAAAATTCAACAACGTCAATTTTTGAACCTAGTGCTTCGTACACTGTACCCATTTCTAGGCCAATGATACCGCCACCAAGTACTAGCATTTTCTCTGGAATATCTTTCATTTCCAAAGCGCCAGTAGAATCGATGATACGATCGTCTTCTGGAATAAACGGCAAGCTTACTGGTTCAGAACCTGCTGCAATAATCGCTTTTTCAAAAGTAATAGTAGTAACGTCGTCACCATTTTTTACTTCAAGGGTATTAGCACCGGTAAATTTACCGTAACCTTTAACGTGCTTGGTTTTACGCATTTTAGACATGCCGCCAAGACCGTTTGTTAGCTGCTTAACAACGCTGTCTTTGTATTCACGAATTTTGTCTAGGTCAATTTTTGGCTCACCAAAAGTCACACCATGGCTAGCCAAGTGCTTCGCTTCTTTCATTACTTTCGCTACGTGAAGCAATGCTTTTGAAGGAATACAACCAACGTTAAGGCATACGCCGCCTAGCACTTCACGTGAATCAACAATAACGGTCTCGATGCCTAAATCGGCAGCACGGAATGCTGCAGAGTAACCGCCAGGGCCGCCGCCCAGTACCACTAATTGCGTTTTAATTTCGCTCATTGTGAACCTCAATCCTATTTTTTGTTAGCTATCACCTTGTGCGTAATAGCATAACCTAAATACTGCCCCAAGGGCTTATAAAATCACCGAGAATGTTAATGATATAACAAACATTCTCGTATTTTGATTTAAAGTATAATTCTGCGCAAGTCAGTCAAGTTTGCCGCCACTTCTGTGGAGAACCTTGCACCTACCGCACCATCAATAACGCGATGGTCGTATGACAAGCTTAATGGAACCATAAGACGAGGTTCAAACTCGCTACCATTCCACTTCGGTTTCATATCAGACTTAGACACACCTAAGATAGCAACCTCAGGGGCGTTAACAATTGGCGTAAACGCTGTACCACCAATTCCGCCTAAGCTAGAAATAGTGAACGTACCACCTTGCATGTCTGAAGACTTCAGTTTGCCGTCACGGGCTTTCTTAGACGTTTCAATCAGCTCTTGAGACAACTGCTCAATCCCTTTCTTGTTTACATCTTTGATAACAGGAACCACTAAACCACCAGGCGTTTCAACCGCAATACCAATGTTGATGAATTTCTTGATGATCAAGCTTTCACCATCATCAGAAAGCGAAGAGTTGAATATTTCGTATTTCTCTAGCGCTTTAGCTACCGCTTTCATAACGAATACAAGTGGCGTAATTTTAAGGCCAGACTTAATTTTCGCATGGTACGCATTTTGTTCTTTACGGAACGCTTCTACGTCGGTGATATCAGCCTCATCAAACTGTGTTACATGAGGGATAGTCGCCCAGTTACGGTGTAAGAATGGACCAGAAATCTTCTGAATACGCGACAGCTTAACTTCTTCAACTTCACCAAACTTGCTGTGATCGACAGGTTTAACCGGCACAATTTGAAGTACGTTATCGCCTGCTGGGGCAGCTGCACTGCTTGCATTACCTTTAGGCTTAGCAAGCTCAGCTTTCACGTAAGCCTGAACGTCTTCTTTAAGAATACGATTCTTAGGCCCTGAGCCATTAACAAGGGTAAGGTCTACACCAAACTCTCTCGCTACGCGGCGCACAGAAGGTGAAGCATGTGCTTTGCCATTGCCTTTAGGCGCTGGCGCTTCTTGTGCTGGTACAGGTGACTTATTCTGAGCGGCTGGTTTTTCAGCCGCTTTTGGCTTCTCAGGGGCCGATTCCGCTTTCTTAGGAGCAGGTGCTGCACTTGCAGCATCGTCGCTTCCAGCGGTTTCTAGTTTGATAACTAGCGTACCTTGCTTAACTTTGTCACCGGCTTTAATGAATACTTCTTTTACTGTACCTGCATGGGTAGAGGGAACATCCATTGTCGCTTTATCAGTTTCAAGGGTAATAAGACCATCTTCTTTTTCAATGGTGTCGCCCACAGAAACTAATACATCGATAACGTCTACTTCGCCATCTTCACCGATATCAGGTACTTCAACTTCTACTACGCCGCCGGCTGTATTCTCTGAAGATTGATCTGAAGCTGCTTCATCAGAAGAAGAGTCGGCCGCAGGTGCCGCTTTTTCAGAACTTGATTGCGCAGGCGCATCGCTGCTAGCTGCTTCACCACTTCCGGCGGTTTCTAGTTTAATAACTAGCGTACCTTCTTTCACTTTATCGCCAGTGCTGATGAACACTTCTTTCACCGTACCTGCGTGAGTAGAAGGCACATCCATCGTCGCTTTATCGGTTTCTAGCGTAATAAGCCCATCTTCTTTCTCGATGGTATCGCCTACAGAAACCAATACATCAATAACGTCTACTTCGCCATCGTCACCAATATCAGGAACCGCAACTTCTATCACTTCACCGCCACCTGATGATGCTGGTGCCGCTTCTGATTTGCTTTCTTCTTTTGGTGCTTCTTTTGACTCTTCTTTAGCAGGCGCTTCTTGAGCTGGCTCATCTTTCTCTTCTGAAGAGGCTTCTTCGCCACCTGCTTTTTTCATTTCGCCGATAACATCGCCTTCTTTAATCTTGTCGCCAACAGCAACAGACAAGCTAACAATCTCACCTTCAAATGGTGCAGGAATATCCATAGAGGCTTTGTCACTTTCTACGGTAACAACGCCTTCATCTGCATCAATGGTGTCGCCTACGGCAACACATAGCTCGATAACTTCAACTTCGTCACCGCCTACATCGGGTACGATAATCTTTTGAATATCTGACATATGTAAAATACCTTATCTGCCTGAGGCTACGCGTAAAGTGGGTTTAATTTTTCAACGTTAATATCAAAACGTTTAATCGCTTCGGCAACATCTTTCTTATCGAACTCACCGCGTTGCGCCAATTCGTACAATGAAGCCACTACAATGTATGCAGCATTGACTTCAAAGTGAGTACGCAAGTTTTCACGGCTATCACTTCTACCAAAGCCATCAGTACCTAGGCAGCGGTAATCAGTATCGATAAATGCACGAACCTGATCAGAGTAGTTCTTCACGTAGTCGGTCGCAGAAATAGCAGGACCTGCATCTTTCGTGATTACCTGACCAACATAAGCGGTTTTCTGATCGGCTTCTGGGTTCAACATGTTCCAGCGCGCCACTTCTTGACCTTCGCGAGCCAATTCGTTGAACGAGGTTACCGAGTAAACGTCTGAAGAAACGTTGTAGTCATCACAAAGAATTTGTGCCGCTTTACGTACTTCATTCAAGATAGTTCCCGAGCCCATTAACTGTACATTGGTCTTGGTCTTCTTGTTTTCAACTCGTTCAAGCTTATAAATACCTTTAATGATTTGATCTGCTACGTCATCACCTTCAGGCATAGCTGGGTGTTGGTAGTTCTCGTTCATCAATGTTAGGTAATAGAATACGTTTTCGTTGTTGCCATACATGCGGCGTAAACCGTCTTGTACGATAACAGCCACTTCGTATCCGTAAGTTGGATCGTAAGTTACACAGTTCGGAATCAGGTTCGCTTGAACATGTGAATGACCATCTTGGTGCTGTAGACCTTCACCGTTCAATGTTGTTCTACCTGCAGTAGCACCTAACAAGAAGCCTCTTGCTTGGCTATCGCCTGCTGCCCATGCTAAATCGCCAACACGTTGGAAACCAAACATTGAGTAGTAGATGTAGAACGGAATCGTCGTGGCGTTACAGGTTGAGTAAGACGTACCCGCCGCTACCCACGATGCCATTGCACCTAATTCGTTAATCCCTTCCTGCAGTACCTGGCCTTTCTTATCTTCACGATAGTAAGCCACTTGGTCTGCATCTTGTGGAACGTACTTTTGGCCTTCGTTAGCATAAATGCCCACTTGGCGGAAAAGCCCTTCCATACCGAATGTACGTGCTTCATCAGGAATAATTGGCACAATACGCTTACCAATTTTCTTGTCTTTCAACAACGCATTAAGTACGCGAACAAAGGTCATAGTAGACGATACTGAACGATCGCCAGAACCTTTCAAGATTGCATCGAATGCTTTTAGTTCAGGTACTTCAAGTTGTTCTTCTGCTTGTTCTCTACGAGAAGGCAAGTAGCCGCCTAAAGACTCACGACGCTCGCGCAAGTACTTCATTTCTTCACTGTCTTCAGGGAACTTGAAGTAAGGTAGCTCTTCAATCTTCTCATCAGCGATTGGAATGTTGAAACGATCGCGGAATACTTTAAGTGAATCAACGTCCATCTTCTTCACGTTATGCGCAATGTTCAAGGCTTCACCAGAAGCACCTAACCCAAAGCCTTTAACGGTTTTAGCAAGAATAACCGTTGGACGACCTTTGGTTTCTTTCGCTTTTTGATAAGCAGCAAAGACTTTAACTGGATCGTGTCCACCACGGTTCAAGCGCCAGATGTCATCATCAGACATGTTCGCTACAAGTGCAGCCGTTTCTGGGTACTTGTTGAAGAAGTTTTCGCGAGTGTATTTACCACCCTTCGCTTTACAGTTCTGGTACTCACCGTCTACGGTTTCGCCCATCAACTGAATAAGTTTGCCTGATTTATCACGGGCAAGAAGCTCATCCCAGTAACTGCCCCAAATAACTTTGACTACTTCCCAGCCTGCGCCGCGGAATGTGCCTTCAAGTTCTTGGATAATTTTGCCGTTACCACGTACCGGGCCGTCTAGACGCTGTAGGTTACAGTTGATAACGAAAGTTAGGTTGTCTAGGCCTTCACGTGACGCAAGACCAATAGCACCTAATGATTCTGGCTCATCACACTCACCGTCACCCATGTAGCAGTATACGCGCTGTTCAGAACAGTCTTTGATACCACGGTTAGTTAGGTACTTAAGGAAACGTGCAGTATAGATGGCTTGAAGTGGACCTAAGCCCATCGATACTGTTGGGAACTGCCAGTAGTCTTTCATCAAGTGAGGGTGTGGGTATGAAGATAAGCCTTCACCAGCACATTCTTGACGGAAGTTGTTTAGCTGTTCTTCAGAAAGGTTACCCTCAATGAAAGAACGAGCATAAATACCCGGAGATATGTGACCTTGGGCAAAAATAAAGTCGCCGCCAGCATTTTCTGTAGGCGCTTTAAAGAAGTGGTTAAAACCAACATCGTATAGCATGGCAGATGACGCAAAACTACCAATGTGACCACCAAGCTCTAAGTCTTTCTTAGAAGCACGTAATACAATCATCAATGCATTCCAACGAATAGCAGCACGAATACGCGCTTCAATCGTTAGGTCGCCAGGCATTTTCGGCTCTTGCGCTGAAGGAATTGTATTGATGTACGCTGTGGTGGCGTCGTACGGTAAGTGCGCTCCGCTACGACGAGCCTTATCAATAAGTTTCTCGAGTAGATAATGGGCGCGTTCTACACCTTCCTCTTCCAAAACAGATTCAAGAGCGTCAATCCACTCTTTAGTTTCTTGAGGATCCACATCTTGGTGCATCATATCAGTCATGGTGCCATCCTATTTTTGCTTTATATATAGAGAATTCTTCCTTCGACCTAATTATCGAAAGAAGAATGACCAAATTACGTTGTACTCGCTGTGACCCTTAATGGCTCACCTGTGCTTTTTGCCTATCGCAGTAGCTAAAATTCGCTTTAAGCCTCTGCTTATATAATCACGCCTCATAAAACTGGGTAAACAAGAAGGCATGTTAAATTTCTAATCGTCGTAACGCACGTTGTACACGGGTGTCACGTTGATTAATGGTTAATAGTGTCTTTTCAATGAACGCAAGGTGCGTATTACACGCCTGACGTGCCGCTTCTGGATCCCTTGCCGCGATAGCCTCAACGATTTCTCGTCTTTGACGAGCAATATCGGCCACTGCATCGGGGTGAGTCGCTAACATGTCAAAGTTACGTTCAATGTTTTCCACCAGCATACTCTGCATGGTGCTCATTACATGTAAAAGCACCATGTTATGGGATGCTCTTGCCATAATGATGTAGAACTTACCTAGCGCTTCAGCTTGTTCCCGCTTACTTTCTTCGGGGGCTGGCGTGGGCAGTTCATTAAGCGCATTTTTCAGTGCTTCATAATCTTCAGGTTGCCCACGAAGCGCTGCGTAATACGCCGCCATACCTTCTAGGGCATGACGAAACTCAAGTAAATCAAACTGAGTTTCAGGCCGTTTACTTACCAGCGCCATCAACGGGTCTTTCATAGCTGAGTTGAGGTTGCGGTTTACAAACGTGCCGCCCCCTTGCTTGCGCTCAACTAATCCACGGGCCTGGAGATTACCAATGGCTTCTCGTAACGAAGGTCGCGATACCTCAAATTGAATCGCAAGTTCACGCTCTGGTGGCAATTTCTGACCTGCCAATAAGCTCCCATCCAAAATCATGGATTCAAGCTGCTCGGTGATAACATCGGCAAGTTTTTTTCGCTGCTGACGCATGCGTGACTATATTCCTTCGTTTACTTGAGTATGCGACTATTTTGTAAACAAGTAAGGTCTACAGTCACAATTGGTAATACCATTTTACCTATACAGTTTAAGATAGATTGAAACCGAGGTAAATACTCTCAAGCATAGCAAACTTGTAAGGAGTTGCTTGTTGTTAAGCTTTATTGTTGAATTTGTTGCAAAAATTTAGCAAAGACGCACTGGTCTGATGAGGTGAAGCAACCAGCCTGTGAGACGTGAAATGCCTGATCTATAAATGAAAAATTTATAGACCAGGATAGAATGGTAATACGTTTGTTAATGGGAATAGTTAAGCTACGGTGCCTATAACGGTAAGCGCAGAGGTAATTACGAGCAGAAAAATAACATTACGTTTTGCTAACTTGACTAACACTTTAGGTTCTACCGCGGCATTTTCCGATTGAGCTTTATATTCTTCGGGCGTTAACATCTCCGCTTTCGACGACACTCGAGTAAGTAAGTCATACGCCGAAATATTCAATGATAAGCCGTCCTTTAACCATTCAGGCAGCGCGCGGGAAAAGTGCCCCATCATCAGCATGCCAAAAGCGGTAATGCGTACCGGAATAAAATCAAGCGCATACATTAACTTACCTGCCGCCATAGACAACGGATGCTGAGATGCACAAAAACGCTCTGTGGCGCTTCTACTAAAACAGTAGAACACAGCGCCCGGTGCGCCAAATGCAATAAACCACAACATAACCGCTGCATAATGTTGGTAGTTCAGCCAAGTAAGGTGTTGCCCGAAGCTTTTCCCTTCAGCCATGGCCGTACCGTCGCTATCACGCTCGCTACCGCAATGCCCTAATTGGTCGGTGTACATACTGCAAGCCTGTAAATCGCCACGGTCTGCGGCATTCAAAAAGCATTTGTAAGTGGCGCGCAATACAGGGCAGCCTATACAGATAAACAGAATTATACTTTGTTCTATAAAGGTAAGAAAAGCACCGAACAGCCAATGCTCAATTAACCCTATTATTAGCGCTGGCAGTAACATATATAAATAGAAGGCTACAGATGACGTGTCTTCTTCTAGCCATTTTCGCTCGTAAAGCCAATTTTGATAGGCAACTGCATAACGCTCGATGTGCCATACCGGTGTTTTAGTAATAAGCCTTTCAAGACTTAATACCAGCAGTAAACTCATTAGTATCATGTTATTCCCTACCGTAGAAATGCTGAATTATGGGGTAATGGACTGGCGGTTAAGCGCCCTATTTATCTTTTTTTGTTTATGATGTTTCTTGGGGTGTCTCTTAAGATGCTATTTAAATCGAGTAACTGTCTGTAGCGTGCCCAATCGAACGCAACACCCGGATCGGTTTTTCGCCCTGGCGCAATATCATTATGGCCTACTATACGCCCTAACGAAATTTGCGGGTATTGTTGCAATATAAACTTACTCAATCTCGAAAGTTGTTCATATTGGGCATCTGTGTAAGGCAAAGTATCGGTGCCTTCTAACTCGATACCAATGGTAAAGTCGTTACAACGAGAGCGGCCTTGAAACGTTGATAACCCTGCATGCCACGCCCGCTTATTAAAGGGCACGAACTGCTCTATCTCACCGGTGCGGTAAATAACGCAATGCGCAGACACCCTAATACCTGCTATTTCTTTATAAAAAGGATGCTCATCAGGATTTAACGTACCGGTAAACAATTCACGAATGCCTGATGTACCGAACTGCGAGGGAGGCAACGAAATATTGTGAATAACCAACACGCTCACATCGTTTTCGTCGGGCCGTTCATCATAATGGGGGCAATCAATTTGCGTCGCGGGCTCGTATAACACCATATAATTTGAAAATTCGTTACGTTGTTTTCATTAATAACAGTGTGACACCAGCCGCCCACAGGCACAAGCTTAACGCACTGCGTATCTGTGCATGGTGAGAGTGAAGGTAAAGCACGCCGTGAATCCATCCATGGAGGCTCGGCTGCAGCATCCATGCTGCAGACGGCTTTATCTTCACTCTCACCTTACACTTATTAGAGCGCTAATAATTTTGAGAATAGAAAGAAATGCAGCTCCCTGCTGCACAAGGAATAAATGGTTACGAACTCTATTAGTTAGGCCGATACATTTATATGTACGTAGAAAGGCGGTATAAAGAGAACGATAAAAAGAAGTGAGATGTTTTATATGAGTGAAGATGATTCTGTGGGCGAGAGTTCTGCTGGTAAGTATATGGTGGTGCTGGCGTGGATTTGTGGGTTTGGCCTACTGGTCTATGTGTTTTCCGGCTTGCTCGATAAGCAAGTTAACCCGAATAGCGAGCCCCAGTCACAGCGTATTGGGTCTCAAACCGAAGTGCGTTTGAAGCAGAATCGGGCTGGTCACTATGTTACTTCTGGTTATATAAATGGCGAGGAAGTGGTATTTTTGGTTGATACCGGTGCTACCGATGTGTCTATTCCTGCTCATTTAGCCCAGAGGCTGCAACTACAAGCTGGTCGTAAAGGCTTAGCCAATACGGCGAATGGAACCGTTACCGTTGCTGAATCACGTATCGATACCCTTCGAATTGGCGACATTGTATTAAACAATGTTAGCGCAAACTTAAACCCCGGTATGCAAAGTGAACATATCTTGCTTGGAATGAGTGTTTTACGGCAATTAGAGTTTACTCAGCGCGGAGATTGGTTAATATTGCGTACCCTTTAATTCTAAACAGCAGCCATCATGATTTCACCCGACATTAACGCCATCCGCGAACAAGTTTCTCTCGCACTTATTGAAGATTTAGGTGGCGAGCTTAACGCGCATAACGACATTACTGCGAATTTAATAGATGAAAGCGAAAACGCGACGGCCACTATTATTACCCGTGAGCATTGTGTTATTTGCGGCGTAGCTTGGGTTGAGCAAGCGTTTGCGTTAATTGATGAGAGCCTAGAATTAGCATGGCAAGTGAAAGATGGCGATACCGTAGAGGCCGATACTACTCTGCTTACCTTAACAGGCTCGGCTCGTGCCATTCTTACTGCAGAGCGTGTAGCGCTTAATTTTCTTCAAACCCTTTCTGCTACCGCGACAGTGACGGCAAGCTACGCTAAATTGCTTGCGGGAAGCAACACTAAAATTCTTGATACGCGCAAAACCCTCCCTGGTCTTCGCATGGCACAGAAGTACGCGGTGCATTGTGGCGGCGGGCAAAATCATCGTATCGGTTTATTTGATGCGTTCTTAATTAAAGAAAACCACATTTTTTCCTGCGGCTCTATAGAGAAAGCAATAAGCCGCGCCAAAGAAATGAAACCTGGTAAGCCTGTTGAAGTAGAAGTAGAAAGCTTAGATGAATTACAACAAGCACTTCTTGCAGGGGCTGACATCGTTATGTTGGATAACTTTACCAACGAACAGATCCAAAAGGCAGTAGCGCTAACCCAAGGGCAATGTAAACTGGAAGTGTCAGGTAACATTACCGATGAACGGTTATCGTCTCTAGCAACACTGGGTGTAGACTATATTTCATCTGGTGCACTAACCAAGAATGTGAAGGCAATTGATTTATCGCTAAGAGTGAATTTAGCGTAAAACAGATTTGTCGATTAGCTTGCGTTAAGTTCACATGTAACAGTTCAAATGACGTGCTTGGGTATAAAATTACTTTACTACTTTATAGGCACGTTTCACCGGTTTCGTTCTAGGTAGTATAGTTATCTATACGTACGAAAGTTGTAAATTTATACCAAAGTTCAACAACATAGGGCTGCAAAGCCCTTTTTGAACGTGTCATACTGAAAAAGTCAGACATAGGTATTTTTCTGCATACTTGTCACTGACCAATAAATTTATATACTTAGATTCAAGTACCAGGGGCGTTTAAGGACGACTCGGGTATAAACGTCAATTTGAATTACATTTAAACTTAACGTGCTATACACGTCCCGGAGAAAACCATGATGAACATGAATAATAAAAACCAAAAGGGTTTCACCCTAATCGAATTAATGATCGTTGTTGCCATTATCGGTATTTTGGCGGCAATCGCTTTACCTGCTTATCAAAATTATGTGAAGAAAGCTAGATTCTCAGAGCTTCTTAATGCATCTGCCGCAGCTAAAACCGCTGTTGAGGTTTGTTACCAGTCAAATGCTGCTTTAACAAACTGTAATTCTGGAACAAATGGGATCCCTACGGCTATAACTGCTTCAGGTGATATAGTTGGAGTGTCGACAGCTGCAGGCGTTATATCGGTAGCTACGCATGCTGACCACTCTAGCTTGGCTAGCACAACTGCTACATTTACTCCTACTGTAACAAGTAATCGTTTAACTTGGACAATTACTTGTAGTGACGATTCACTTTCTAACAGCTGTACAACTGCAGCAGCAACACCTACCACCTAATCATATTTGATTGAACAGCCCAGTGAATACTGGGCTTTTTTGTCTAGCTAAATGGAAACTCAAAATGGCAAAGGCAACATTAGTATTTGAATGGCAGGGGAAAGATAGAAAAGGTAATAGCCAAAAAGGCGAACTCTCCGCTATCAACATTACTGAAGCTAAATCTCTATTGCGCAGACAAGGGATTTCCGCAAACAGAGTCAGAAAACAAAGCGCCTCACTGTTTAAGCGTAAACAAAAAATCAAAGCTGCAGATATATCGATAGTATCTCGCCAAATTGCAACAATGCTCTCAGCGGGCGTTTCTTTAATTCAGTCCTTAGAAATGATTTCACAAGGTCATGCAAATCCAGCAGCCCGGAAACTCCTATCGGAGATAACTGACGAAGTTCGCGCAGGTAATCCACTTTCTTCAGCGCTACGTAAACACCCAGACTATTTTGATGATTTATACTGTGACTTAGTTTATACCGGTGAACAATCCGGTGCTTTAGAAACTATTTACGACCGAATAGCAACTTATAAAGAAAAAGCGGAAGCCCTTAAATCTAAAATCAAAAAGGCCATGTTTTATCCTATTGCTGTGGTTGTTGTAGCGCTTATTGTAACCACCATATTATTGATTTTCGTAGTTCCTCAGTTTGAAGAAATATTTAGCAGTTTTGGTGCGGAACTCCCAGGATTCACTCTATTAGTACTGGGAATTTCAAATTTTGTACAAAGTTATGGGATATTTATTGGTGCAGTCTTAGCGATTATAGGTTTTATGTTTTCGCGAGCCCACAAGAAAAGTCAAAACTTTCGCGATAGGGTTGATAAGGTCGTACTTAAAATTCCAGTGATAGGGGAAATACTCAAAAAAGCTAGTATCGCGCGATTTACTCGTACCCTTGCAACTACATTTGCCGCAGGTGTACCGCTAATCGGCGCACTGGAATCGGCAGCCGGCGCATCCGGTAATGCGGTATTCAGAGATGCTATATTATATATAAGAAAAGAGGTCGCGAGTGGTATGCCCATGCATACATCGATGCGCGCCACCAATGTATTCCCTGATATGGTGACGCAGATGGTCGCCATTGGTGAAGAATCTGGTGCTGTAGATGCGATGTTAAGTAAAATTGCTACCATATATGAAGCTGAAGTGGATGATATGGTCGATGGCTTAACCAGCTTATTAGAGCCAATGATCATGGCTGTGCTTGGTGTGGTAATTGGCGGCCTTATTATCGCCATGTACCTTCCCATATTTGAAATGGGTAATGTGGTATAACCTTTTACGCCAGCTAGCACTTTTTTGTTCGTGCACTACACATGATTAGGCTTGCCCAGCGCAGGCCTTTTTTGCATTATTAACTAAAATAAAAAAGAGAACGCTATTTTATGGAAGCGATATTGCTTACCAGCCAATTATATCCGTGGTTATTCTATCTATTTGTTTTTGTGGTTAGCCTAATGGTAGGAAGCTTTTTAAATGTGGTTATTCATCGCTTGCCTATTATGATGGAAAACAGTTGGAAGCAGGAATACGCCAGTTACTTTAGTGAAACAGATAGCGATGCAAAAGATAGCGATACAGCCAGTAGCAAGAAAAACGCTGTTCTAGATGCTAGTACACAAATTTCCCCTGAAACGTTTAATTTGGCCAAGCCAGATAGCACCTGCCCTAGTTGCGGTCACAAAATTCGGGCATGGGAAAATATTCCGATCGTTAGCTATTTATTCCTTCGCGGGAAATGTTCAAACTGTAAAACCCCTATTTCTATTCGCTATCCGTTAGTAGAGTTATTCACTGCACTAACCTGTACGTTCGCCGCCTATTATTTTGGCCCAAAGCCGCAAGCAATATGGGCGGTGATATTTACTTATATTCTTATTGCCCTAATTTTTATTGATTTAGATAAAATGCTGCTTCCAGACCAACTTACTCTACCCTTACTTTGGCTTGGTTTAATACTTAGCACCCAATCCATTTTTGTTGGACCAGTTGACGCCATTATTGGTGCTGCCGCCGGATATTTAAGTTTATGGTCTGTATTCTGGTTGTTTAAAATAGTCACCGGAAAGGAAGGTATGGGATATGGCGACTTCAAAATACTAGCAGCACTTGGCGCCTTCACTGGCTGGCAGGGCTTGCCTATCATCATTTTACTGTCTTCAATTGTAGGGGCCATTGCTGGCATTGCTATTATGCTATTCCAAAATAAAGGCAAATCATTAGCTATCCCCTTCGGGCCATATCTTGCCGTCGCAGGTTGGATAACCCTGTTTTATAAAGACACGATTATTACCCACTATATAAAATGGGTGCTACAGTAATGGCTGCAAGTAAAACAACAGAAGCAGAAAAGAAAGTGCCTTCGAACACAAATGATAAAATAGTCGTTGGCCTTACTGGCGGAATAGGTAGCGGGAAGTCTGCCGCTACAAGTCAATTCGCAGCGTTAGGTATTGATATTATCGATGCCGACGAAGTGGCTCGAGATGTTGTTATTCCCGGAAGCGAGGGGCTAGTTAAAATAACCGAGCACTTTGGGTCCGATATTTTGTTAGAAGATGGCACCCTTAACAGAGCTGCTTTACGAGAACGAGTTTTTAATAGCAGCGAAGAAAAGCAATGGCTCAATCAATTGTTACATCCGCTTATTCGCAAAACTATGCTGCAACAAATAGCTGATGCGACCAGCCATTATTGTATATTATCGGTTCCCTTATTGGTTGAGGGCAACCTCACAGAATTATGCGACCGCGTAATTGTGGTAGATTGCCCCGAGTCTATGCAGCTTGAACGAGCCATGCAACGCGATGGCAGTACCAAGCAAATTATTGAAAGTATTATGGCATCGCAAGCGACGCGAAAAGAACGATTAGCTGCTGCAGATGATGTCATCGATAATAGTAAAACCCTCGATTTTCTGAATGAGCAAGTACTCACCCTACACAGTAAGTACACCGGTGAGTAACTGGTAAATACAGTGCAAATAACGAAAATTCTCCGTAAATCTGGTTTAACTGCAACTTTTTTCCTTAAAACTCGTCAAAAGTTTAATTGATTATGAAAGTAGGCTTGGCTTAGGGCAGTTCATGCATTAGGCTTTAGGGTTAAGTCTATGTGTTTTAAGGATATCCATGAGCGAAGCTGTATTCGAATTTCCCCTAAAGGAAAAAGTGCGTAACTATCTGCGCGTAGAGCAGCTTCTTGGGCAGTTAAAGAGCACCGCGAAATCTGACAGTGTGCCACTGCAAATGGTTTTCTTTGAGCAGTTGTTTGAATTACTCGATTTGATTGAGCGATTAGATTTGCGCTCAGACATGAGCAAAGATTTAGATGCCCATGAAAAAAATCTCGTTTACTGGTCACAACACCCCAAAATTGACAGTGCCGCATTAGATCAAGCACTTAAAACGATTGTTAATCTCAAGCAAAAGCTAAAAACTGACCGCCGCTTTGGCAGTGCGCTTAAAGAAGATAAGCTGCTAAGTGCCATTAGGCAGCGTTTCGCTATTCCAGGTGGTTCATGTAGTTTCGACCTACCCAATCTTCACTTTTGGCTACAGCAACCCGCCGAGGTTCGCCAACAAGAAATCGGGCAATGGCTCGACACCTTGAGCTTACTAGACGACACCATAGCCGTTAGCTTGTCTTTTATTCGAGAACGCGGGCAATTCAAAACGGTTACCGCTGACAACGGCTTCTACCAAGGTGCTGCTGAAGATAAAAACGAGCTTATCCGTATTAAGTGCCGTGTAGATGAAGGCTACTATCCTACCCTTAGTGGTAATAAATACCGCTACGCCCTACGCTTTTTATGGTTTTCTCCTGTACAAGGCCAAAACGCCGCTGTCGAATCTAATATTCAGTTTAAACTGGCAGCCTGTTAAACTACTCCCATTGTAATTTTACTGTACCACTTTTATTGTACCACTGGAGTAATTCATGGTTGTAGATTGCCCGATTTGCGCGAAGTCGGTTCCTTGGAATAACGACAGCGAATTTCGCCCCTTTTGTAGCAAAAAGTGCCAACTTATTGATTTAGGAGAATGGGCGTCAGAGGAAAGGAAAATTGCTGCAAAGCCTTCTGAACAGCCTTCCGCCCAAGAAGTCGATATTGAAGAAATAGAAGCAATGCTTGCTAAACAGTCTGACGACTTTTTCAAACACTAATAGGAAGTATATGATTAATAAAATTGCGCTTGTTGGTGGAACCCATGGTAATGAAACCAGTGGTATTCAGCTTATTCATAATTGGCAATCTGAAGGAATTTCTGACGAGCTATCATCGCGATTTTCATCATTGGATATTTCGCTGACCATAGCTAACCCAGATGCCCTAAGCGCTAATGTACGGTTTGTTGAAGAAGATTTGAATCGTCAATTCACGCTAGAAGCGTTAGAAAAAAATAGTGATGCTAAAGAGGCTAAGCTGGCCAAACAGCTTAACCAACAATTTGGCCCGAAAGGCGACTCTGCCACTGACTTGGTGATTGATATTCACAACACCACCAGTAACATGGGTGCAACGCTTATTATTTTAGAAGCTGATGACTTCCACGTTCAGCTTGCTCGATTTGTAAAACATCATATGCCTGAAGCGAACATTCTATTGGAAGATGAAAAACCGTATTTAGAACACGGTTATTTGTGTACCACGGGCAAACGTGGCGTGATGATTGAAGTAGGCGCACAGCCTCAAGGTGTATTGCGAGAAGACGTTTATTTGCTTACCCAAACCATGGCTGAAGTGATCCTCGATTTTTGCCAAGCCTACAACACAGATAGCCTTGAACAATATCCCGAGTGCGAGGTATTTAGACTAGGGGAAAATATTAAATTTCCACTAAATGCCGAGGGTAAACGTACTGCGATGATCCACCATTCATTGCAAGACAATGATTTCGCCCCGCTCATTCCTGGCGCACCAGTATTTCGATCTTTTGATGGTAAAGACATTGAATGGCAAGAAGCGCAAGAAACCTATCCTCACTTCATTAATGAAGCGGCGTATCACAAGCTTGATGTGGCCTTCGCCACTGCAACACGGCTTATGCTATAAGCCGTTAAAACCCGTATTTCAGGACGGGATACAGATACAAAAAAGGGCGGTCTATTGAGACCGCCCTTTTTGTTTTTATTTTGAAGTATGTTTTAAGTTAGAAGCCAGCCGCTACTTTGAATATTTCTTATGAAGCGCATCGATAATAGCCACATTCGCTGCTGGAAATTCACTGGTTTCCAATGCACTGACTTCAACCCAGCGCGTTTGTTGGCTTTCCTTACCTTCAGGCTCACCGTCAAACGCACTCACAGCATGCACATCAAGCTTAACCAGCTTATCGCCATAATCATGCTCTATTACCAGTAAAGGCTCGCTAGATTGCACTAGAATGCCAATTTCTTCCTGCAACTCTCGGCGTAGTGCATCAAGTACGGTTTCATTGGCTTCCACTTTACCGCCTGGAAATTCCCATTTGCCGCCTTGATGTGCGTTGTCAGCCCGAAGGCTGATAAACACTTGTGTGCCGCGAAGTACTACCCCAACGGCAACATGCACAAGTTTCATTAGCTTAATTTACCATGGCACTGCTTGTACTTTTTACCTGAACCACAAGGGCAAGGATCGTTACGACCTACTTTAGGACCGTCACGCACTTCGGTACGTACCTTATCGCTTGCAGCTTCTGGTGGTGCTTCAGTGGCTGATGCGTTTTCGTGCTCAAATTGCTTAGACACGTTATCCGCTTGGCGACGCTGTTCTTCTACTTTCTCAACGTCTTCTTCAGCTTGTACTTTCACACGTGAAAGAATAGTAATCACTTCAACTTTCAGTGCTTCTAGCATTTGTGAGAACAAAGCAAACGACTCGCGCTTGTATTCTTGCTTTGGATTTTTCTGCGCATAGCTGCGTAGCCCAATACCTTGACGAAGGTGATCCATTGCCGCTAAATGCTCTTTCCAATGGCTGTCTAAGTTTTGTAGCATCACTGCTTTTTCAAACTGTCGAAGCACTTGTTCACCTACTACGCTTTCTTTTTCTTTATAGCTAGAAACCACTTCATCGTGAATTCGCTCACGAAGCTTTTCTTCATAAAGCTTATCGTCGTTTTCTAACCACGTTTGAATAGGTAAGTCTACGGCGAAGTCAGCGCGTAAACGCTCTTCTAATCCTTTCACATCCCACATTTCTTCTAAAGACTGTGGTGGAATATATTCATCAACTACACCGCTTACCACATCTTCACGGATTACTGCGATGGTTTCACTAATGTCGCCTTCATCAAGCAACTCATTACGTTGCTCGTAAATCACTTTACGTTGATCATTTGCTACATCATCGTATTCAAGTAGTTGCTTACGAATATCGAAGTTACGACCTTCTACTTTACGCTGGGCGTTTTCGATAGCACGAGTTACCCATGGGTGTTCAATGGCTTCACCTTTTTCCATCCCTAAGCGCTTCATCATGTTGCCCATTTTTTCAGAGGCAAAAATACGCATTAGGGCATCATCTAGTGACAAGTAAAAACGGCTTGAACCTGGGTCGCCCTGACGACCTGAACGACCACGTAGCTGATTATCGATACGGCGAGACTCATGACGCTCTGTACCAATAATGTGTAAACCACCTGATGCTAAAACGGCATCGTGACGCACTTTCCACTCAGCCTTAATCTTGTCGATTTGTGCTTGAGTAGGGTTTTCAATTTTTTCAATCTCTGCTTGCCAGTTACCACCAAGCACGATATCCGTACCACGACCTGCCATGTTTGTTGCAATGGTGACCGCAGCAGGCTTACCTGCTTGAGCAACAATGTCGGCTTCGTGTTCGTGGAACTTCGCATTAAGCACTTTATGTGGAATTTTGCTTTTCTTAAGTACCCGAGACAACAACTCAGAGTTTTCAATCGATACCGTACCAACCAAGGTAGGCTGACCGCGCTCAACACACGCTTTAATATCTTCTACGATAGCATCGTATTTTTCTTCTGCCGTTAAGTAGATAAGGTCGGCCTTATCTTTACGCTGCATAGGTTTATTCGTTGGCAACACAACCGTTTCTAGGCTGTAGATATGCTGGAATTCGAACGCTTCCGTATCGGCAGTACCCGTCATACCTGCAAGCTTGTTGTACAAGCGGAAGTAGTTTTGGAAAGTAATAGACGCTAAGGTTTGGTTCTCATTTTGAATCTTCACACCTTCTTTTGCTTCAACAGCTTGGTGTAAACCTTCAGACCAACGACGGCCTTCCATTGTACGACCGGTATGTTCATCAACAATAACAATTTGGTCTTCTTTAACGATGTAATCTACATCTTTTGAGAACAACTTGTGGGCACGAAGCGCAGCGTTAATGTGGTGAAGTAATGAAATATTACCCGCAGCAAATAACGATTCGCCTTCTGGTAATATACCTGCACGATGCAAAATTTCTTCGACATGACCTTGGCCACGTTCAGTTAAATGAATTTGTTTTGCTTTAAGGTCGATAGTGTAATCACCGTCGCCTTCTTTGCCTTCTTCGTCTTCTTCTTCTTGCTGAATCAATTCAGGAATAACTAAATTAATACGGCGGTAAAGTTCAGAACTATCTTCTGCTTGGCCTGAAATAATAAGCGGAGTACGTGCCTCATCAATTAAGATTGAATCCACTTCATCCACTACAGCAAAATTAAGTGGGCGCTGAACGCGGTCTTGCGGGCTAAACGCCATATTGTCACGCAAGTAATCAAAGCCGAATTCATTGTTCGTACCATAGGTAACGTCAGCTTGATAGGCATCGCGCTTTTGTTCGTGCGCCATACCAGGTACGTTACAACCTACGCGCATACCCAAGAAAGTGAACAGCTGGTTAGCCCATTCAGCATCACGCTTAGCAAGGTAATCGTTCACGGTAATAACGTGAACACCTTTGCCAGATAATGCATTTAAATAGGTAGGCAAAGTCGCGGTAAGGGTTTTACCTTCACCGGTACGCATTTCTGAAATTTTGCCTTCGTGTAATACTTGGCCACCCAGCATTTGTACGTCAAAGTGGCGCATACCGTACACACGTTTACTTGCCTCACGAACGGTCGCAAAAGCTTCGTACATGAGATCTTCAAGGCTTTCGCCTTTTTCAATTCGTTGTTTAAACTCAGCCGTTTTTGCTTTTAACGCCTCATCAGAAAGCTGTTCATACTCTGCTTCCAGTGCATTGATGGCATCTACATTTTTTTGTAATTTTTTTAATAGACGGTCGTTTCGGCTACCGAACACTTTTCTAAGGATGCTTGAAAACATTAGCTTGTTATTTCCACTACTTGTCGAGACGCCGCACGGTAAGAGCACAGCTGCGATTAAACGTAAAAGACACTATCTCATTAAGATAATGCCAAGCGATTACTAATTGTTGCGTAAGCTGAATGCTTACTTACCTGGCTGCTGCCGTGTTTATTTTTTATAAACGTATGGCAGAGGATCGATTTGCTTACCGTTTCTTATTACTTCGTAGTGAACATGAACGCCAGTAGAGCGCCCTGTATTGCCCATTTTAGCGATAGGTTGACCCTTGGTCACCACATCGCCTATTGAGACAGTCAAAGTTTCATTGTGCCCATAACGGGTTATAAAACCATCACCATGTTCTATTTCTACTAGATGCCCGTAACCGCTACGTTCGCCTGCCCAGGTAACAATACCTGCCGCAGTCGCTAAAACGTCATTACCCGCTTTGCCAGCGAAATCTAAGCCTTTATGCATGGCTGTTTCACCAGTGAAGGGGTCGGCGCGCATACCATAATAAGATGACAACCATCCCGATGCTATCGGTCGACCAGATAATTGACTCTGCTCATGGATATGGTGACCCCTCACCAAACTTTCAAGCATAGAAAGCTGCTGAGATTTTACGTCGAGAGATTGCTGGAGCTTATTAATCTCGCTGAGTAAGGGATCATCTTGGAGGTTGTCCGGTATCGATACAGGTACAAAAGCGTCCAGGTCAGCCGCTGTCATACCTAATTCTGTTGCTATCTGTTTTCCTTTATCATCGAGCATAGACGCTTGTGCTGAAAGCTCGGCAATATGGGAAATCAAAGTTTGTAATTTAATGGTGGTCTGTTGTTTAAGCGCTTCAACGTCTTGTTGCGTTTCATTCACTTCAGATTGTGCCAGGCGAACCCTAGCAACATCTTCAGACACAGATTCTGTGGAACGACTAGACACTAACATAAATATCGACGACAACACGGTCGCGCTCACCAGCGTACGTACACTGATGCTATGACGATAGCGTTTGTTCTTGCCTGATAGCGTTATTGTTAGCTTCATACCACAAATAGGAAATTTCTGTCGTGCTCAGTTAACTTCCAATACCTGTTTGCTGACAAACATAGACTCGGCTGAAGGCCGAACTGGAACGTAAAGAAGTTATGGCACATTAATTATAATTATATAGATTGCTTACTTTATCATTGTTTAGTCTAAAAGCTAAACGAAAAAAAGCCGCCATGTAGGCGGCTTTTTATATATCGGTTTACGCTAATACTGGTTGAGCGTAATGTATAGGTGCTTTGTCTTGAGAATCGTAAGTTATAAATTCCCAGCAGTCTTTCTGCGCAAGCACGGCGTTCAATAGTTTGTTGTTTAAGCCGTGACCTGTTTTATAAGCACGCAATTCGCCAATAAGGCTATGCCCACCTAAGTACAAATCACCAATAGCGTCTAAAATCTTATGCTTTAAAAATTCGTCGTCGTAACGTAAGCCTTCAGGGTTCAACACGCGAAATTCATCAAGTGCAACCGCATTTTCCATGCTGCCACCTAATGCCAAGTTATTAGCATTCATGTATTCAAGGTCGCGCATAAAACCGAAGGTACGTGCACGACTTACTTCGTTCACATAAGAGCATGAATCGAAATCCATGGTCATATGTTGACGAGTTTGGCTGATAACTGGGTGATCGAAGTCAATCTGGAAGTCGACACGGAAACCATCATAAGGCACTAATTCGGCCCACTTATCGCCATCTTCAACGCGAACGGTGTTCTTAATACGGATAAAGCGCTTAAGGGCGTTCAACTCTTCAATTCCTGCTGATTGAAGCAAGAATACGAAGGGGCTAGCACTACCATCCATAATAGGCAGCTCGTTGCTATCAACTTCAACAATGATGTTGTCGATACCAAGCCCTGCAAGCGCAGATGCCAAATGCTCAACGGTTTGAATAGTTACGCCGTCTTCATTATTCAAACAGGTACACAGCATGGTATTACCCACCGCGTTTGCACGCGACGGAATATCAACATGAGGTTCAAGGTCAACACGCCTAAACACAATTCCCGTGTTCGCAGGCGCAGGCCGGAGAGTCATTGTGACCTTTTCCCCTTTATGAAGCCCAATTCCGGTTTCTTGCACCGGGTGCTTGATTGTACGTTGTCTAATCATCTGCTTATGCTTTTACCTATAAAAAAAGCGGTCGCGAATTATAGTGACTTACCACTTGTTTGTCAAAAAATACGCAATTTGGACCATTCGCTAATCCAAAATTTTACGCGCAAGTAGCTACTCTGGTCACTAATCTGGAAAATTTCCAGTTTAAAACCTACCAGACAGATAGTGCCCTTAATACCGTTCTGACAACGGTATTTCAGAAAAATTCACTTCAATTTCAGCGAGGTGAATTAGTCTGCTTGCTTACGCAAAAACGCTGGAATGTCTAAATACTCTAAATCATTACCAGGTTGCGCTTCATCTTCAGCTTTAAGTGCTTGGTTGCCTTCAGTACTGCCAACCGATGCTGAACGAGGTTCAGACGCTGTTGTGCTACCGTACTCTTTAGCTGGCGTAGTTAAACGCGAACCTTCTGAGCTTACTAGCGAAATGTCAGGCTTACGCTCTGCGCCAATACCGGTTGCAACAACCGTCACGCGAAGCTCATCTGTCATTTCCATGTCGATAACCGTACCCACTACCACTGTTGCATTTTCAGAAGCAAACGCTTTAACCGCGTTACCAACAGTTTCAAACTCATCGATAGCGAAATCTGGGCCAGCTGTAATATTCACAAGAATACCGCGCGCACCTGATAAATCGATATCTTCAAGTAACGGGCTAGCAATAGCAGATTCAGACGCTTCTTCAGCACGGTCTGGACCACTTGCTGAACCGCTGCCCATCATGGCTTTACCCATTTCAGACATTACTGTACGTACGTCGGCGAAATCCACGTTGATCAATCCAGGGCGAGTAATTAGCTCTGCAATCCCCTGAACAGCACCACGTAATACGTCGTTCGCTGCACTGAATGCTTGAAGTAGAGGCGTACCTGGCCCCATCACTTTTAACAATTTTTCGTTAGGAATAGTGATAAGTGAATCTACGTTGTTAGCCAGTTCAACAATGCCCTGCTCTGCAAACGTAGTACGCTTTTTACCTTCAAATGGGAATGGCTTGGTAACAACAGCCACAGTAAGAATTCCCATTTCACGGGCAATTTTTGCCACTTCAGGTGCCGCACCAGTACCTGTACCACCACCCATACCTGCGGTGATGAAAACCATATCTGCGCCGTCTAATGCTTGGCGAATGGTTTCTCTGTCTTCATGTGCTGCGTCGCGCCCAATGTTAGGATCGGCGCCTGCGCCTAAACCTTTAGTAACACTAGAGCCAATTTGTAA
This sequence comes from Alteromonas sp. CI.11.F.A3, assembly GCF_032925565.1. Taxonomy (NCBI): domain Bacteria; kingdom Pseudomonadati; phylum Pseudomonadota; class Gammaproteobacteria; order Alteromonadales; family Alteromonadaceae; genus Alteromonas; species Alteromonas sp. CI.11.F.A3. The sequence continues at coordinate 1,295,052 of NZ_CP136708.1, read as the reverse complement.
GGTAACGTCAGCATTTGAGCTACGTAGTACCTGTGCGTCGGTGTTTATCGCAATAAACTCTACGCCTTCAATGCTTTGAGACACCATGTGCTCAACTGCATTTCCGCCGCCACCACCAACACCGATGACTTTGATTACGGCTTCTTCGCCGTGACTATCCATTAATTCGAACATACTTACTCTCCGGTTGTACGTCTTCTATGCTTCGCTACGACACATAGTCGATTATCTGCATCCTGCGAATCGTGATGCCGTAGCTATAGCGACCCCAAAAAATTAAAATTCACCTTTAAACCAGCTTTGCACGCGATGAAATAAACTCTCACCGGTTTTTTGCTTACTGGACTTCTTATTATCTGCTTGCACTTTGCCGTATTGCAGAAGCCCTACGACGGTTGCAAATCCTGCATCATCAACGTATTCAGATAAACCTTTAACGTTGATTGGGTTGCCTACTCTCACAGGCATCTGGAAAATTTCCTCGGCAAATTCAACCGCACCTTCCATTTTGGCGGTACCACCGGTTAGCACTAAGCCGGCAGCAATTTGCTCTTCCAGACCACTGGCACGAATTTCATCATGTACCAGTTCAAAAAGTTCTTGGTATCGAGGCTCAATCACTTCAGCTAGCGTATGTCGCGACATGACTCGCGCGGCACGCCCGCCTACACTCGGCACTTCAATACTCTCTTCCATACTGACCATATCTTTCAGCGCGCAGGCATAATTAACTTTAATTTCTTCTGCGTTGCTAATTGGCGTACGGAAAATCTTAGCGATGTCACTGGTAATCTGATTACCGGCAACAGGGATAACAGCAGTATGCCTAATGGCACCGTCTGTGTAGATAACGATATCCATGGTGCCACCACCAATATCGACTACACACACACCTAATTCACGCTCATCATCCGTTAGCACAGCATAACTTGATGCCAATGCTGAAAATATTAATTGGTCGGCGTTTAGTTCGCAGCGCTCAACACACTTCACTAAATTTTTCGCCATATCGTCTGCACACGTAATGATGTGTGCGTCGGCTTCCATTCTTACGCCTGACATGCCAATTGGGTTCTTAATTCCTTCTTGCACATCAATAGTAAATTCTTGTGGTAAAACATGAAGTAACCTGCGTTCAGCTGCAATAGGAACACTACGTGCTGCATGTATAACGTTGTCTACGTCTTCTTGGGTTACTTCTTGGTTATTAATCGGCACCATACCGTTTTCGTTTTGGCATTTTACGTGACGGCCTGAAATAGACATGAAAACTGAAGAAACACGGCAATCTGCCATTAGCTCCATTTCATTTACCGCACGTTGCACCGACTTAACCACTAGGTTTAAGTCATTTACGCCGCCTTTATCCATGCCTTTTGCAGCATGCGTACCGACACCAACGATACTGATTTGATCGTCGTCTAACAGCTCGCCCACTACAGCCTTTACCTGGCTAGTGCCTATATCTAAGCCTACAATCAAATTACGTTCAGCAGGTTTTGACATGGTTTCCTTAACTCTCTTTGTTTGTTGTATCGCTGCTGCTGTTTTCCCAGCCAACCGCGACACCCGTATCGTAACGAAGATCGATATATTTCACCGTCTTCTCTTGCTGCGCAAGTAAAGGATATACATCGATAAAGCGTTGTAACCTATCGATAAATTCCTTGCGCCCTAAATTCAATTCAATACCATTTTCAAGTTGAACTTGCCATGCGAAGCGCTCGCTCAACGATAATTCTTCAATATTCATGGCGGTAGTGGCTAACAGCGCATGCATGGAGTTATATCCTTCAAGCGCGGTCTTCTCGCTACCACCTGGGCCGTATAACCTTGGTAAGGCTAAATCATGCCCATCGGCGTTAAACGTATCGCCGTAGGGGTTTAGCAACAAATCTTCGTTCCATTTGGCAACGGGTTGCTGCTCAACCAAATATATCTTTAACGTATTTGGCCATTTTTTGCGTACCGACGCCCGATATACCCATGGCTGTGCTTCTACCAGCTCAAACACTTCATTCACATCTAGGGCGAAAAAACTGCCCGGTTGTGATTTTCTTATCAGGCGCTCTAGCCTAGTAATATTCACATGTTGGTAATCGCCAGAAAAATCAATTACCTGAACAGGCATTTGCTGCTCATCTTGCATATAGTCGTTGGCCTTCACAGCCCCAAACACCAATGCCGCAATAACAAACAATAAGAACGCTACACCGCCCCACAAAGACGTTTTGTCTTTGGCTGGTTTACTTTTCGCAGCGCTTGCAGTGCTCGTCTTACTCGTCATTGCGTTTTATGCTCTGCTGTCAGGGTCAAAACTGGTGGCCAATATTGCCAATACCAGCTCATCAAAACTTAACCCTGCCACTTTGGCCGCTTTAGGCACCAAGCTTTTTTCCGTCATTCCCGGCACCGTATTCGCTTCAAGCAAATAAAAGTGCCCATCACTATCCTGCATTACGTCAACGCGACCCCAGCCAGAGCCAGAAATAGAATCGAATGCTTGCGTCGATAGCTGAGCAAGATGTGCTTCTTGCTCGACAGACAAACCACTTGGACAAAAGTATTCGGTGGTATCGTCTTGGTACTTTGCAGCATAATCATAAAACGTATGTGGAGTAGACATGCGGATAGACGGCAATGCCTGCCCCTGAATTACTGAAACCGTAAACTCAGGGCCATTAATGTATTGCTCTAACAGAACCTGATTGTCATAGTTAAAGGCGTCCTGTATGGCATTTTCGAGTTGTTCAGCACTTGTCACTCTTGCCATGCCAATACTCGACCCTTCTCGGGCCGGTTTTACCATGACTTCATTCCCCAACTTTTCCATTATAGCGCTGCACTTACCAGCTTCAAAGCGCCTTTTATCAGCAATTTCATATTTAGCAGTAGGTAAGCCAAGGCTTTGCCATACTTGCTTGGTGTGAATCTTGTCCATCGCCAATGCGGAACCTAAAACCGGCGTACCGGTATAAGGAATTTTGAGCAGTTGTAGTGCCCCTTGCATTGAGCCATCTTCACCACCTCGGCCGTGTAACATGATAAGCACGCGGTCGACTTTTTCGCTGATCAAATCAGTAAGCGGTCGCTCTGCTGGGTCAAAAGCGATGGCGTTTACATTTTTACGTAAAAGCGCTGCAAGCACCGCGTTACCTGAGTTTAGCGACACTTCACGTTCGGCGGAATCGCCGCCAAACATGACCGCTACTTTTCCAAAGGCGGCAGCATCATATTTTGTTACGTTGCTAAAAAGACTCATGCGTCGCTCTCCTGATGCAGCGCTTTGGGCTCCATCTCACGACTCGCTAACAACTTAGCAATTTGACCAATATTCCCAGCACCTTGCGTCATCACGATATCGCCTTCTACCAAAATATTGGCAAGAATAGCGGGAAGCGCTTCTTTGCCGCCCACGTAAACGGGCTCGATTTGGCCACGTTGACGGATAGAACGACACAAAGATTTACTGTCAGCACCTTCAATAGGCTGTTCACTGGCCGGATAAACGTCTAGCAATAGCAATACATCTACCGTAGAAAGTACGTTAACAAAGTCTTCGTATAAATCACGAGTACGGGTGAACCTGTGTGGTTGATACACCATCACTAAGCGATTCTCGGGCCAATTAGCCCTTGCAGCCGCTATTGTCGCTTTCACTTCTGTAGGGTGATGGCCGTAGTCGTCAACCAAGGTAACGTTACCCACACTGGTATCAAAATCGCCAAGTACTTCAAACCGACGACCAATACCACCAAAGCTTGCCAATGCGGCCACAATGGCGTCATCATCAATGCCTTCATCAGTCGCTACCGCAATAGCTGCCAATGCATTTAGCACATTGTGATTACCGGTAAGGTTTAGTGTTACCTTCAACGGCTCGCGCTCTGGGCGTATAACAGTGAAATTAGCTTGTCCAAACGATAATGTAATATCCTGGGCACGAACATCATTATGCGCTTCAAAACCATAAGTAATAATACTTCGGCCAATGCGAGGGCTAATATCTTGAATATTGGCGTCGTCGCCACATACGATTGCTTGCCCATAAAATGGCAAATTACTTAAAAACTCAACAAAGGTGTCTTTCACTTTCGAGAAGTCACCACCATAGGTATCCATATGGTCAGCTTCAATATTCGTGACTACCGACACCATTGGCTGCAAGTGCAAAAACGATGCATCACTTTCGTCAGCTTCAGCAATTAAATACCGGCTTCGGCCTAAACGTGCGTTAGTACCTGCACTATTTAACAAGCCGCCAATCACAAACGTTGGATCGTACTGCGCTTGTGCAAATATGGTCGAGATCAAACTGGTTGTTGTGGTTTTACCGTGGGTTCCGGCCACAGCAATTCCATGGCGAAAACGCATCAATTCCGCTAACATTTCCGCACGACGTATAATTGGAATACGTTGTTCTCTAGCGGTAATAATCTCTGGGTTAGCTTCGTTAATGGCACTAGAAACCACAATCACGTCCATACCATCAACGTTTTGTGCTTTATGACCAATTTTTACATCCACCCCCAGATCACTAAGGCGCTGTGTCATAGGCCCTGAATTTATATCAGAACCAGCAATGTCGTAACCTTCATTAAGCAGTACTTCTGCAATACCGCCCATACCCGCACCGCCAATGCCGATAAAAAATATTTTCTTCACCCTGCGCATTTGCGGGCTCTCAAATGGGGTCTTAAAAACCATTATTCCCCTACTCCTACTACTGCCATGCAATGGCTTACTACTTGTTCAGTGGCGTGAGTACTGGCGTGTTGCCTTGCTACTGCACCCATTTTTAGGCAATCGCTAGGGTGTGTAACCCAGTGCCGAACTGCCTGCCTTAAATTGTCTTTCAATGCTGATTGCGCGATCATAATGGCTGCGCCGTGTTTCACTAGCGACTGCGCATTTTTGGTCTGATGATCGTCTACCGCGTGTGGCAAAGGTACAAACAATGCTGCCCTGCCGGCTGCCGCCACTTCTGCAACGGTAAGTGCGCCCGCTCTGCAAATCACAAAATCAGCCCATTCATAGGCTGCTGCCATATCATCAATAAAGTCGCTAACTTCAACGGAATTATCCGACCCCGCATAAAGCGCCTCTACCGACGCTTTATTGCCTTTTCCGCATTGATGACGAATAGATAAACCGTTTAGCGCCGCGCAAGTGTCGGGCACAGTATCATTAAGTACTTTGGCACCCAAACTTCCGCCAACAACCAATACGTTAAGTTTGCCGTTTGTTGACTCATCTGTAACTTGTTCTTTCGGGTTAACCTGCCAAATTTCGTCCCGCACAGGATTGCCCACGGTGTGCACTTTAGACGCAACGCTAGCAAATTGTGGTTTAGCATCTTCAAAACCGAGTAACACCCGCGTAGCGACTTTGGCCAATAACTTATTTGTCATACCTGCGGCCGCATTTTGCTCGTGTATAACCACGGGAATGCCTAAGGATTTTGCCGCAATACCGCCAGGTCCGCTGGCATAACCACCAAAACCCAGCACTAAATCTGGTTGTATCCGCTTAATGATACGCCGAGCCGAGAATAAACTTTTGATCAGCGCTATTCCGCCCGACAACTTCGCTTTAAGCCCTTTTCCGCGGATACCTTTCACTGGAATAAAGTGAATGGGAATACCATGTTTAGGGACAACGTCGGCTTCCATTCGCTCAGCAGTACCAAGCCATTCTATTTCCCAGCCAGCTGATTGCAACGCGTGAGCAACAGCTAAACCAGGGAAAACATGCCCCCCAGTGCCACCCGCCATAATTAAGCAACGCTTACTCACTTGTGGCCTCCTTAGATACTCGGGCTAAAATGGCTTTGATGCCTGCTTTGCCTTCGTCTTCAGGAGAAATTGCACTAGCCGTTTTTTTTGCTCCAGCGTTTTTTGATGTAGCTGCTGGCGCTTCTTCCTTAGTCTCTTTTATATCAGAAGCGTTCACACCAGAGTCTTGGTTGTAATCCGCATCGGCGTCAGCAAAAGGTTCAGCATTGGTGTGCTTGGTTTTCACAGGCGGTGTCGCCCCAGACTTAGCGGAAGGCTTTGCTTTCACTTTGCTGGTTTTCTTATTATCGCCACGCCCTAATGCTTGAACACCGTCTACACGCAATTCAAAATCGATTCGCAACAGTAAGGCCACCGCAACAGACATAACAATAAGCGATGAGCCGCCGTAGCTAACTAATGGCAGCGTTAACCCTTTGGTGGGCAGGATACCTGCACTTGCACCAATATTTACAGCGGTTTGAAAACTAAACCAAATACCTACGCTGTAAGCTAAATACCCTTCAAACGGACGTGACTTCAATAACGCTTTATTCCCTATCTGTAGGGCACGCACCACCATCCATAAAATTAAACCGAGTACGGCAAGCACACCCACGAAGCCGAGCTCTTCAGCTAAAATAGCCATAACAAAATCGGTATGCGCTTCTGGTAAAAACTCTAATTTTTGTAAGCTGTTGCCCAAACCTTGGCCAAACCAATTGCCACGACCATAAGCCATTAATGACTGAGTTAGCTGATAGCCAGCGCCGAATGGGTCTGCCCAAGGATCGAGAAAAGAGGTAACCCGTTTCATGCGGTATTCTTCAAATACGATAAGAGCAACAACCGCCAATACGCCCGCGAATACCAATGCAAAAAACTGCCACAAGCGAGCGCCCGCTAAAAATAGCAGCCCAATGGTAGTGGCAAACATCACAACCACAGTACCTAAGTCGGGTTGTAGCAGCAGCAACATAGCTAACGCGAAAAACACCACTAACGGCTTAATAAAACCTTTTAAGTTTTCGGTTACTTCTTCATAACGGCGAACGAGGTAACCCGCTAAATAAGTGAAGAAAAAAAGTTTGGCAGGCTCTGCCGCTTGAATGGTAATGGGGCCTAGTGCCAACCAACGGGTACTACCGTTTACGGTGCGCCCAATAAGCAGTACTGCCACCAACAGCCCAATGGCCGCCAATAACAAATAAGGGTTTGCTGTACGCCAAAACTGCATGGGAAGCTCTAGTACCACCATGGCAGCAATAATTGCCCCCACTATGTAGATGCCGTGGCGAATAGCAAAGTAAAAAGGGTTATCGTGAATTCGTTCAGCAACCGGCATTGACGCTGATGTCACAATAATAATACCAATCGTCATTAGCGCTAACGCAACAATGATTAAGCCGATATCGTAAGGGCTTTGAAGATTTTTTTCGTCATGACGCGCGGCAAATAATGCACTTAATTTAGTGTCTGCTGACGACATATCTTTTGTTTTTTGCCCGCTATTTGCGTGGGAAGCATTGGCAGCTGTCATCATGATGGCAAGCCTCCTGCTTCTTTCATTGCGCCTGCGTCACGGGCAAATTTTACACTTGTGGTAATATGTGTGACTGCGTCGGTAAATACTTGTGCGCGGTGCATATAGTTTTTAAACATGTCGATACTGGCACAAGCCGGAGACAGTAAGACAATATCGCCGTTACTAGCACGTAAGTTAGCAGCCGACACTGCCATCTCCATTGAAGCCACTATCGTGGTTTCACTAAAAATAGCGCTGAAGTTTTCTGCGTCTTTGCCAAGGGCTATCACTTCACTCACACTTTCAACCAGCGCTGGTTTTAATGCACTTAAGTCTGCCCCTTTGCTATCACCACCAGCAATGAGAATAATCTTTCCTTTGGTGGTAGGTGCAAGCCCTTGAATAGCAGCGATGGTGGCCCCCACATTGGTAGCCTTTGAGTCATCTATCCACTTCACGCCATTGATGTTGGCAATTTCTACACAGCGGTGCGGCGCTGAAGTGAAGCTTGCCACCGCAAGGGCAGCTTTGCTAAGTAAGTCTGGTTTATTCATTGAAGTATTAAACGCTTGGCATAATGCCAACGACGCCATCACGTTTAGCACATTATGCATACCCGCCAAACGGATATCGGCGGTATTAAGCACCAATTCACCGTCAAAAGTAATAGCACCTTCGCTTAAACCAAAACCGGTATCGCTAGCATCAAGGCCATAGGTGATGGTGTTTTCACAGTTTGACGTTGGTGCTACCTGCTGGTCGCCGCGCCATACTACTGCGGTATCACAATGGCTAAAAATACGTTGTTTGGCAGCTGTGTAGTGCTGCATATCGCCGTGTCTGTCTAAATGATCATCACTGACATTTAAAATTGATGCGGCGTTTAGCTTCAAGCTAGTTGTCGTTTCAAGCTGAAAACTGGATAGCTCTAAAACAATAACATCCAAAGCAGGAGACTGAGTCTCAAGCTCTTCCAAGGACTCTGGAAGAGTTTCAAGCACTGGACGCCCTACATTACCCGCCTCACAAACCTCGTACCCGCAAACCTTTAGCATGTGAGTGGTTAGCAGTGTAACCGTGGTTTTTCCGTTAGAACCGGTAATACCTATCGTCGGCGTAGTGTTAAGACGAGCAAACAATTCCACATCGCCAATCACTTCAACACCACAGGCTTTGGCATGTATTACTTGTTCAATATCGAGAGGTAGACCTGGGCTAAGCACCAAGGTATCAACGCCTGCGAAAAAATCACGAGGCAATGACCCAGTGGTGACGCAGATATTTAATGGTGCTGACACATTGAAAGTATCGCGGGTATCGAAAGCTTTTACCTTCGCCCCTTGCTGCTTTAGAAAACGCACGCAAGCCTGACCTGTTACTCCAAGGCCGCCTACCACATAAGAATGTGCACGTACGTTATATGTCATTACCTAAGCTTCAACGTTGCCAGCCCAACAAGGACTAAAATGATAGAAATGATCCAGAAGCGCACTATAACTCGAGGCTCTGGCCAACCTTTTAATTCGTAATGGTGATGAATAGGTGCCATTCTAAAAATGCGTTGTCCACGCAACTTAAATGACCCCACCTGCAAAATGACCGATAGCGTTTCAACGACAAACACACCGCCCATAATAATCAGTACAATTTCTTGGCGAACTAGCACAGCGAGCACGCCTAATGTTCCACCTAACGCCAATGAACCTACATCCCCCATAAACACTTGTGCGGGATAAGTGTTAAACCATAAAAATCCTAGCCCAGCGCCGACAATGGCCGTACACACAATAACCAACTCACTAGTAAGTGGAATATGTGGAATGTTGAGGTAATCGGCGAAGTTTGCGTTCCCGGTTACATAAGCAAAAATAGCGAAAGCGCCTGCCACTAAAATAGTGGGCACGATGGCTAAACCATCTAGGCCATCAGTTAGGTTTACCGCGTTACTTGTGCCCACAATGGCAAAGTAAGTAATAATGATAAAAAAGGCGCCTAGTTGCGGAAACACTTCTTTAAAGAAGGGGATAAGCAACGAGGTTTCAGCACTTAACGTGGCGCTGCTATATAAGAAAAAAGCAACCCCAATAGCCACCACCGACTGCCAGAAATACTTCCAGCGAGCAATCAAGCCTTTTGAGTCTTTGCGAATAACTTTGCGGTAATCATCAACAAAGCCAATAATGCCGTAAGACACCACCACGGCTAAGGTCACTAATACGTAGCGGTTGCTTAAATCTGCCCACAGTAAAACACTGACTACGATAGCCGCTAAAATCAGTAGGCCGCCCATAGTAGGTGTACCCGATTTAGATAAATGACTTTGCGGGCCATCATCACGAACGGTTTGCCCTATCTGCATAGTTTGCAGATAACGAATCATTTTTGGGCCAATTAAAATAGCAATGAGCAACGCCGTTAACGTACTTAAAATCGCTCTTAGGGTAAGGTATGAAAATACGTTAAACCCAGTATCAAATTGTGTCAGCCAGTCAGCTAGCCAAATTAACATGCAATACGCTCCCGACGGCGTTCAAACTTTCCCAGCGAAGAGGCCTCAATCGCCTCTACCACGCGTTCCATACGAGAACTGCGTGAGCCTTTTACTAAAATTGAAATATCTTGTTGTTCTACTTGTAAGTCTTGCTCTAGCGCTTGCATTAAACTGTCGATATCGGTGAAATGACCGCTGTTTTTTCCAGCCGCATTTTTTCCTGTAACATCATCAAACACGGCACTCGCAGACTGACTTAGCACACCAAACGAATACAGGTAATCAATGCCTTTACTCAATGCGTAATTACCTACTTGCTCATGATAAAAGCGCGCTTTTTCGCCCAGCTCTTTCATGTCGCCCAATATCAAAACATTGATGCCAGAGAAAGTACTTAGTGTATCGATAGCCGCATTCACAGAGGCAACATTGGCGTTGTAGGTGTCATCAAGCAAACGCACTTGGCTGCCCAAGGTCTTAACATTTAAGCGCCCTTTCACTTGCTTCATCGCAAGCAAACCGTCACGCACGTTCTCAAGGGTGGCACCTAATTGCATGGTAAGGGCCGCAGCTACTAGCGCATTCCCAACATTGTGAATACCTGGAATAGTTAATTGAATAGCAGCTTCACCTTCGTTGCTACACAACTGAAATGCTGCGCAGCCATCAAGGCCTACAATGATGTCTTCTGCCGTAAAATCGGCTTCGTTCTTTTGCATTGGCGAGAAGGTTAACACCCGCTTTTGCTTAAGCTTACCTTGCCAGAAATCGGCAAATTGGCTGTCTAGATTAACAATGGCAATGCCGCTATCGCCTAAGCCTTTAAAAATTTCGCTTTTTGCACGCGCTACACCTAACAAACTTCCGAACCCTTCAAGGTGAGAAGCAGCGGCATTTACAATAGTGGCAACGTCTGGCTTAACCAGATTAGTGGTGTAAGCAATTTCACCTAGGTGGTTTGCGCCTAATTCCATCACCGCATATTCGTGGTGTTGCTCTAGGCGAAGTAAGGTAAGCGGAACCCCAATATCATTATTGAAATTGCCGTTTGTGGCGAGTACTGAGCCACGGCGCTCAAGGATGGCCGCACACATTTCTTTCACGGTAGTTTTACCGCTACTTCCTGTAACAGCGATGGTTTTAGGTGCCACTTCGCGTTTTACGGCAGCGCCTAAAAGACCTAAGGCCAGTTTAGTGTCTTCAACATACACCACAGGAATGGATACATTCACAGGTTCGCTGGCAATAATTGCACTTGCGCCTGCTTTTTCAGCGCTTGTTGCAAAGGCGTGGCCGTCAAAGTTCTCGCCTTTTAATGCAAGATACACAGAGCCCGAATCTAAGGTTCGCGTGTCTGTACTTACTGCATTGACTTCACAATCTTGTCCGTCAAGTTTGCCGTCTATTTGGCTGGCTATCCACGACAGTGTTGTAGTTATCATTTTTTGTACTCCTGTTGTAGTCGAGCCACAACTGTACGTTCGTTATAGTCTGTCTGTTGGGTACCAATAATTTGGTAATCTTCATGGCCTTTACCAGCCACTACAATGATGTCGTTCTTATCTGCATTTTCTAAGCAATAGCGAATAGCTTTTTCTCTATCTGCTTCTTCTACTGCATCGTTGGCACGTTGCAAACCCGCCTTAATATCACTAGCAATGCTTTCAGGCGACTCACTACGACTGTTATCAGTTGTAATGACAATGACATCTGCATACTGCTCAGCCGCCTCTCCCATTAAGGGGCGTTTGCCTTTATCACGATCGCCACCACATCCAAACACGCACCACACTTTACCCGCGGTATGTGTTTTAGCGCTTTTCAGCACTTGCTCTAACGCGTCGGGTGTGTGCGCATAATCAACGACCATGCTGGCACTGCCTTCGACGGGAAACACTTCCATTCTTCCCGGTACAGGTTGTAAACCATTCACTACCCGCACTACATTTTCAAAGCGTTCGCCCTGCGCCAATAAGCATGAAATAGCGCTTAACGCATTGCTCACGTTAAACGAGCCAAACAATGCCAATTCAATAGGCGCTGCGCCCCATGAAGAAACAAGGTCGAATCGAATTCCTGAGGAATGGTATGAAACATTTGTGGCGAAACAATGGCGATCTTGTGGTTGTTTGTGCGTGGTTAGAATGTCTTCAGTGGGTTCAAATCCTGTCCATACTCGAATAACGCTCGGCTTTTTATCTTCGCTTCTCTCTAACCCTTTATGCTTAGCTGCATTTGTATCTAAATAGTTAGCCCAATTCTGGCTTTCGCTATCGTTTACATTCAACACTACAGCTTCAAGGCCAGGTTGATCTAACAACAACCGTTTTGCCTTCGCGTACTCTTCCATGGTGCCGTGATAATCTAGATGGTCACGGGTTAAATTAGTGAATACTGCAATATCTGTTTTCACTTGGCTTAACCGGCCTTGCACTAATGCATGAGAACTGGCTTCAAACGCCGTATGTCGCACTTCACATTGCACAAAGTCTGCCAACACGTACTGCAGACGAATAGCATCGGGGGTGGTATTAGCTGCAGCGGTTGTTACCCATTGGGTATTTTCACCTTCATATACGCTACTACCTAAGGTTCCCACACTGGCACTGCGCGTCCCCAGAGCATCTTTTAACTGGGTAAGCAATTGAACTGTCGAGGTTTTTCCGTTAGTCCCAGTCACCGCCACCGTCATCATTTTCAAAGCCGGATAGTCGTAAAACGCAGCCGCCAGTGCCGATAACATGCTAGGTAATTGATATAGCGAAATAATCACCGAATGGTCACGCATTTCGAGATGACCATGGGCCTGACTGTCGTCAGTTTGCGCCAGAATGACACGCGCCCCTAAACTAATGGCTTGAGGTATGAAATCTCTTCCGTCACGTTCGTGACCTTTGACCGCAACAAATGCGGTTTTAGTATTCACTTCGCGGCTATCTAAGGTTAACCCTTCGATACGAATATCGGGTGCATCGATACCAAATTTTGCCAGTAGCGCACGGGCACTTTGAATAAAGGAATTAACTACCATGGTTGCCCCCTTTTAGCCATGCGCCTGAGGTTACATGCTTATCATCAGGGGTTACGTTCAGCATATGTAATGCGCCGCCCATAATTGACGAAAACACGGGTGCTGCCGTGTCACCGGCGTGATACAAATCACCGCCCGGCTCATTGATAAGCACAATGGTAACAAGTCTGGGGTCGGAAACAGGGGCTATACCCGCGAAAATATTCACATATTCTTCGCCATAACCGCCCGCGACTGCTTTACGACTTGTACCGGTTTTTCCTGCTACGCGGTAACCTGGTACGGCTGCTTTTTTCGCTGTGCCGCCTCGCTGGGTTACGCTTTCCATCATTTGCACGATGGCTTTCGCATTTTCTTCGCTGATTACCCGTTCAGGTTGGCCCTGCCATCCGGTTTGCTGTGGCGACTTAATAATATTCAATGGCTGCTTGATACCACCATTAGCCAAAGTGGCATACAACCTACCAAGTTGTGCGGTAGTCACGGAAATACCGTACCCAAATGACAATGTTGCCAGTTCAAACTCAGACCACCGACTTCGGTCGTAGAAAATACCACTGCTTTCACCGGCCATATTAAGACCAGTATCTGACATCAACCCAATATTGTAGTATGTGTCGAGTAGAAACTGCTTAGGAACAGAAAGCGCGAGTTTCGAGGTACCCATATTGCTCGAATGCTGAATAATTTCTTCAAGGGTAAGTTCACCGTAATTGCGTGAATCTTTAACTAAGCTTCCGCCTAAACGCATCCAACCAGGATTGGTATCAATCACATCTTCTGCGTTAACGTCACCAAACTCCATGGCGGTCAACACGGCTAATGGCTTTAACGCAGAGCCTGGCTCAAATGCATCGGTAATAACCCGGTTACGCATACGGTGAGGGGAAATATTGCTGCGATCATTAGGGTTAAACGAAGGCGCATTTACCATGGCCAGTACGTCGCCAGTTTTCACATCAATCACCACTGCAGAAGCAGAGCTAGACTGATAGTAAATCATGGCTTCTTTAATTTCTTTGTACGCCAAAGCCTGAATACGCTGGTCGATAGTCAGCTGCAGATTACCCGCATCTTCACCCGAGGTAGTTTCTAAAATTTCTACCTGACGGCCTTTGGCATCGCGACGAATTTTACGTGAGCCTGGCGTGCCAGTTAGCCAGTCATCGTACATACGCTCTAAGCCTTCAACACCCGTATCATCCACATCGGTTACCCCGATTAATTGCGCTGATACTTCACCGGTTGGATAATAACGACGACTCTCACGGCGCAAGTAAATGCCCGGAATATCAAGCTTATCGACATACTCTGCCATAGCTGGCGACACTTGACGTTGTAGGTACACAAATCGACGCTTAGGATTGCTTACTTTTTCTTGCAAGCTATCTACCGATTGCCCTAATACATCGGCAAGCGCCTGCCAACGGCGGGGCTCAGCCAAACCATCGTTCTCATGAATAATTTTAGGATCGGCATAAATAGCACGAACCGGCACGCTTACCGCTAGCTCAACACCATTTCTATCCGTTACCAAACCGCGATAGGTAGGCATGTTGCGCGTGCGCAATGTACGGCTATCACCTTGTTGAATAAGTTCGTCAGGCTCAATAACTTGAATAAACGCCGCGCGGGCAGCAAGCGCCGCAAAAACCGAGATAACGACGAGGAGCACAACCACAAAGCGCCAATGCACCAAACTTGGTGTGACATTCTGTTTTGCTCCGCTCGCTTTGCGGCTACGTTTGACGGTAGGCGTGGTCATTTAAGTCTTACCACCACTTCGTCATCGGCTGTAGGACGGTACATATCAAGTTGCTTTTCAACCAAGGTTTCAATGCGGTTATGTTCGGTAAGCGCACGTTGTTCTAGCACTAAGTTTCGCCATTCAACGTCAAGCTCATCTTTTTGTTGCATCAGGTCTTCAAGGGCAATAACTTGCTGACGATTTTGGTGGCTACCGAGAATAACCGCCATGCCACTAAGCAGAACCGCTAAATACAACAAAACCCGCAACTTGTTGCGGGTTAAATCTGACACAATAATCAGTAGTAAACTGAAGTTTGTATTTGCCCTATCAGGCTTACCTAACGTCATAGCTTTTCGGCCACCCTTAGCACGGAACTGCGTGAGCGAACGTTGTTCGCAATCTCCAATTCAGAGGGTTTTATGGCCCGACTTAAGGCTTTTAATACTTTATCGGCATCTATCTCAGCTTGGGTTATGGGCAAATTATGCGGTACTGATTTGCCTTTGCTTTGGTCTTTTATAAAGCGTTTTACTAAACGGTCTTCTAAAGAATGAAAAGAAATAACCGCCAAACGCCCTTCTTTTGCTAACACTTGAGTGGCTGCTTTTAGGCCTATTCGCAGCTGTTCTAGTTCAGCATTGATGTAAATTCGGATACCTTGAAATGCCCGAGTAGCAGGATGTTTAAACTTATCTTTAACAGGTACCGCTTCGTCAATAAGTGCGGCTAACTGAGCAGTACGCGTTATCGGTGTGGTTTCACGGGTATTTACAATGGCGTGCGCAATACGTTTGCCAAACTTCTCTTCACCAAATTCTTTAATCACTTGGGTAATGTCTTGTTCTTCAGCACGGGCTAGCCAATCGGCTGCACTTTCACCACGTGAAGTGTCCATACGCATATCTAACGGGCCGTCACGAAGAAAACTAAATCCACGTTCGGCATCATCAAGCTGAGGGGATGAAACACCCAAGTCCATTAATACGCCGTCAATCTTTCCGGTTAAACCAAGGGCTTCAATTTCTTCAGCCATGTCACCAAAAGGAGAATGAATAATACGGAAACGACTATCATCGGCAAAACGCTTAGCCGCTTCTATGGCCTGTGGGTCGCGATCAAACGCAATTAAAGTTCCATCGCTACCAAGTGCATCAAGAATATGCGCAGAATGGCCTCCACGGCCAAATGTGGCATCAATATAAATGCCGTTAGGTTTGATGGCTAAGGCTTCTATGCACTCATCGAGTAACACGGAAACATGTTTGAATTCGTTAGATTGGCTCATAAGGAAAAGTCCTGTAAACGTTCGGTGAGTTCAAATTCGCCTTTGCGTTCGGTATCCATATCAAGCTCAACTTGCTCAGCCCATACTTCGGCATCCCAAATTTCAAACTTATTCAACTGACCAACTAACATGACTTCTTTTGATAGGTGAGCATGAAGGCGTAAAGGAGTAGGCAGCAGAATTCGTCCGCTTTTATCCATTTCACCTTCTGTTGCATGCCCCAGCAACAAACGCTGCATGCGTCTTTCCGCCGGAATCATGCTTGAAAACTTAATGAGTTTAAGCTCAATTTCTTCCCATTCGGGAAGTGGGTAAAGCAGCAAACAACTTTGCTGTGTATCGACCGTACAGACCAGCTGTCCATTACAATCATCCAGCAGCGACTGCCGATACTTTGTTGGTATCGCTAGTCTGCCTTTTGTGTCTAGATTGATTGCGTTAGCGCCGCGGAACATTCCCCTAGCCTTCTATATTTTGCTCTTGGTTTTCTTGTTTTTTGAGTACTGATCTGCAAAACAATGATGGTTCGATCCACTATTCGCCACATTTACCCACTAACTGACAGTTTAGGTATCAATGATCCCCACTGTCAAGCTAAAAAGCATAGTGAAGGCCACGTATTTACTGGCTTTAAACTGTAGTTACATACAGTGTTTTGGCGAAGTAGTTGATAACCCCTAAGAAAAGAGGGGCAAAATAAATAGGGGTTAGAAAAAACTACAGACTTTAAATACGAAAAACCGATACTCGTTTCCCAGTATCGGTTTTTTATCTAGCTTAGCGGTTTACATCATCCTAGTGGATGATAAAGCCTATGCGCTTGGCGCTTCAGCTTGTGCTTCTTCAGGCTTAACAACTGACAATTGCATGCTGCGAATTGGGTTGTCTGTACCGTTTGAAAGCTCAACCAAACGGTTCAATTGACCTGCTGACATCATTACAGCGTACATGGCGCCTAAGAAACCAGACTTGTGAAGCTCAGTTACTTTCTCTTCTGGCAACTCAAGTACTTTCTTTTCATTGATGCTTAGCATACCAGTAACGTTACGTTGTTGGCCGCTTTGGTAAGTAAGACGAATTTGAATTGGATCTAGCAGGTCTAGGTCAACAACTTGTTGAACAAAACGCTGAGTCATCATTTCGCTGTTAGCAAGGTCAGCTAAGAACTGCTGACGATTTTGCAAGAATTCCGTTGGCTCACCAGCGTCAGTAAATAGGGCTTCGCCCTCTTCACCGATCAAATCGCTGTTTTCATCAATGTATACACCTAACTTATCGCCATCAGGGCGAACATCGAAAGGGTAACGAAGAATATTCATTGGAACGTGAGGGCCCTGCCATTTGTCGCCAGTAAGAAACAGGTTTTTGTTCTGTTCCATACCAAGCATTGCAACAACATGGTGGCGTTTAGCATTAGCATCTTCAATAAATACTAGCGGCATAGTAGCAGCTAATTGAGCAAACTCACGGATAGTGGCTGCAGCAAGGTGCGTATCTTTCGCAAACTTAAAGGTATTGCTAACCGCGACTTTTACGTCTTTGTGTTTTTCTTTATCTAGCGGTACAAAATTAATAGCCATTTTCTTTCTCATACTTGTTTACTGTGGCCCCTGTAAAATAACTGAGAAGTGAGGGGTGCCACGAAAAATTATGTAGGCCGCGCGGATGAACTCACTCTCATCCTATTCGGCGACGCGCTCGGGAGTATCCCGCATTCGCGTTATGAAGTCACGCGTCCACACAATAACAAGTTTTAAATTTTTATTGCAATGTAAAATTAAAGTGAATGGTAGTAACCGCTCTAAAAACGCACAATTTTACTGTTTTTAGCGGCTCGGGGAATGAAAAAGCCCGAAATGAATGGAAATTAGAAGAAATAAAAGATTAAGGCATTTAGAGCATTGTAGGTATCAAGGTTTTCTTTTAGTCTTTTGTCTTACAACAACGATAAGGAAAAAACAGAATGAAGGGCTTCTTCCCGCTAAAATCTTGTGCACTCGCAATTTCCACTCTACTTTGCGCATCAGCCATTGCTGACGATGCCCCCACTTACACTGCAGGCGAAAAAGCGGTAAAAATAGCCCACGAAACAATTATTGTTGATGGCCATATTGATGTGCCTTATCGCGTTAAAAACGCATGGGTAGATGTAACCGAAGCCACAGAAGATGGAGACTTTGATTACCCTCGCGCTGTAAAAGGCGGCTTGAACGCCCCTTTCATGTCAATTTATGTACCTGCGAGTTTAGATAATTCACCGGAATCTACCCAGCTTGCTCATCTGCTTATTGACTCTGTGGAAGCCATTGTGGCGCGAGCCCCTGATAAATTTGCTATTGCAAAAAGCCCGTCAGACGTAAAAGCGCAGTTCGAGAAAGGCATAATTTCCTTACCTATGGGGATGGAAAATGGCTCTCCCCTTCAAGGCGATTTAGCTAATTTAGAAGCATTTCACGAACGTGGTATTCGCTACATTACATTAGCCCACAGTCAGTCGAACCATATTTCAGACTCGTCTTACGATTTGCGTCGTCAGTGGAACGGATTAAGCCCGTTTGGTAAAACGCTGGTGACTGAAATGAACAACATCGGCATCATGCTTGATATTTCTCACGTTTCAGATGATGCCTTTTATCAGGTTATTGAACTGACGAAGGTGCCTGTTATTGCTTCTCACTCGTCTCTTCGCCGCTTTACACCGGGTTTCGAGCGCAATATGAATGATGAGATGGTAAAAGCATTGGGCGACAATGGCGGCGTTATTATGATTAACTTTGGCTCAAGCTTTGTGACAAAAGAAGCAGGTAAGTGGCGCACGGGGCTAACACAAGCGCGCAAAGCATTAATCGCCGCCGAAGGTGAAGATAGCCCGAAACTGGAAGACTTCGAAGCTAACTACCGCAAAGAAGTGCCTTACCCTTACTCAACACTTGATGAAGTACTTGACCATATTGACCATGTAGTAGAACTGGTTGGTATTGAGCACGTGGGGATTGGTTCTGATTATGACGGCGTAGGTGATTCGCTACCTATCGGCCTAAAAGACGTGGCTAGCTTCCCTAATTTAGTTCAAGGGTTACTGGACAGAAAATACAGCCGTGCAGATATTGAAATGATCTTGAGCGGCAATTTGTTACGGGTATGGACCCAAGTGGAAGATTACGCCAGCAAGCACTAATAGTGCCTTAGCGTTTATTTTTAACTGATGGAAATCGGCAGTTAGGTTGATCTAACTGCCTTTTTTGGCTGTTCTTTTGGGTTATTAAGGTCGCAGTGCCTATGTTTAGCTTTCTCTCACGAACGTCGCTTCAACTGCCACACCTGAACAAGGTAAAACAGAGTAGGTAGCACAAACAGGGTGAGTACCAGCGCACTTGCCATACCGCCCACCATAGGGGCAGCAATACGCCGCATAACTTCAGCACCGGTTCCCGTTGCATACAGCACGGGCAATAAGCCGATAATAATAGACAACGCCGTCATCATTACTGGCCTTACACGCCGAGTAGCGCCTTCAATGACTGCCTGTTTAAGTGCGTGTTTCATTTGCTTTTCAGATACTTGAGCATTCAAAGTAGAGCACGCTTTTTCATCAAAAGCTTTGACCGCTTGATGCAGGTATACCAGCATAATAACGCCTATTTCTACCGCGACACCTGCTAAGGCAATAATCCCCACGGCAACAGCCACCGAGAAATTAAACTCCAGTGCATACAATAGCCAGTAGCTGCCTATCAATGCTAACGGTAAGGTGACCATAATAAGGGCTACGTCTGCAATTCGCCTGAAGCTTAAATACAGCAGTAACACAATTACGGCTAACGTTAAGGGCACCACTACGCTAAGCCTTGCTTCAGCCCTTTCTAAGTATTCAAACTGCCCTGCCCACGTTAGGGAATAGCCTGGGGGCAGGGAAACCGTATTGGCAATATGCTGTTTTGCACTTTTCACGTAACTGCCTAGGTCACCGCTTTCAATATCGATAAATACCCAACCGTTTAATCGGGCATTTTCGCTTTTTATTGCCGCGGGTCCCCCCTCAACGGCAATAGTGGCTACCTCGCCCAACGCAATATTAACGCCGCTTGCTAATATGATGGGAAGTTGCCTAAGTGCTTCTGGAGAGTCTCTATACTGCTGCGGGTAACGCATACTAATAGGAAAGCGCTGCCTTCCCTCTACTGTTTCACCCAGCTTGCGCCCACCTATTGCCGTGTTGATAACCTCTTGAATATCAACAACATTGAGCCCATATCGTGCCGCCCTGTCACGACTAATATCAATAGTGATATAACGTCCGCCTGCTACTTTCTCGGCAAATACCGATGCGGTATTTTCGAAGTCTTCTAGAGCAGTTTCTATTTGTTTACCCACCTGCTGAATGCCGGCCAATTCTGGCCCCGCTATTTTAATACCCACTGGGGTTTTAATGCCGGTAGCAAGCATATCGATACGGGTTTTGATTGGCATCACCCAAGCATTCGAGACGCCTGGAAATTGTACTTGGCTGTTTAATAATTCCTTTAGTTTTGATGTCGTCATGTCGGCACGCCATTGCGATTTTGGCTTTAATTGCACAAAGGTTTCTATCATGGTTAAAGGCGCAGGATCGGTAGCTGTATCTGCCCTGCCCACTTTACCAAATACGCTTTGCACCTCAGGAATTGTGGCAATCAACTTATCTGTTTGTTGAAGTAATTCCCTTGCTTTCCCCACCGAAATACCTGGGTAAGTGGTAGGCATATAGAGCAAATCACCTTCATCTAAGGATGGAATGAACTCGCTCCCAATATGTTGCATGGGCCATACCACAGAAGCTAAAGCAATCAGGGCCGCGAACAGTATTTTTCGAGGATGGTTCAGCGCAGCCGTTAGCGCCTTAACATACCCTGTTGAAATAGCCTTGTTTAACGGATTGCTATGCTCCGCCTTTAAGTTGCCTTTGACGAAATAGCCAGCTAACACTGGCACCAACGTAATGGCTAACGCCGCTGCAGCACCCATGGCATAGGTTTTCGTGAAGGCAAGAGGGGCAAACATACGCCCTTCCTGTGCTTCTAAGGTAAAAACAGGAATAAATGACACCGTTATTATCAGCAGTGAAAAGAACAAGGCGGGGCCCACTTCGGTGGCTGACTTCACTACCAGTGCCCAACGGGCCTCCCCTTCAACAGGCTTCCCTTGCACTTTGGCCTGCTCAATATGCTTGTGCAGATTTTCAACCAACACAATAGCGCCATCCACCATAGCTCCAATGGCAATAGCAATGCCGCCTAAAGACATGATGTTCGCGTTAAGCCCTTGGAATTTCATCACAATAAAGGCCATTAATATGCCAATAGGTAAAGTGATTATGGCAACCAGCGATGAGCGCACATGAAAAAGAAACACTAAGCATATTGCACCTACCACGAAAAGCTCTTCAACAAGCTTGCTCCACAAGGTATTAACGGCATTATCAATAAGGGTGGATCGGTCGTATACAGGTACTATGCTTACACCATCAGGCAAACTGGCTTTTAAGGTTTCAAGACGCGCTTTTACGTTATCGATTGTCGCCTTCGCATTTTCGCCATAGCGCATGACTACTATGCCACCTACCACTTCGCCGTTTCCGTTTAGCTCAGCGATACCTCTGCGCATAAGGGGCGCCTCGATAACATTTGCAACATCACCTATTGTTACCGCCACGCCGTTGTGAGCAATGCCCAAGGGAATACTAGCAATATCTTCGGTACCCGAAAGGTAAGCGGAAGATGTCACCATATACTCGGCTTCAGCCATTTCTATCACTGACGCCCCCGCGGCATTATTGCCTTGGGCGAGTGCCGTTTCAATATGGCGCAAAGGCACGTTATACGCTTGCAACTTTTGCGGATGCAGTTGTAGTAAATATTGCTTAACCATGCCGCCTACAGAGGCGACTTCCGACACCCCTTGCACGCTTTGCAATTCATACTTTAAAAACCAGTCTTGCAGAGCCCTAAGCTCGCCAGCATCGTGGTTATTTAACTCATCGACTAGAGCATACATGTATACCCAGCCTACCCCAGTAGCATCAGGACCTAGTTTGGGTACCACGCCATCGGGCAGCGTTATTTGGCTTAGGTATTCCAGTACCCTGCTGCGCGCCCAATACATATCTGTGCTGTCATCAAAAATAACGTACACATAAGAATCTCCAAAAAACGAAAACCCTCGAACGGTTTTTGCACCCGGCACCGACATTAGGGCCGTGGTGAGCGGATAGGTCACCTGATCTTCCACTACTTGAGGCGATTGCCCTGCATAGCTGGTTTTTACAATTACCTGCACATCAGATAAATCAGGAATGGCATCAATGGGGGTATGCTTTACCGCTATTACTCCGCCAATGGATATAAATACCGTTGCCAGCAGCACCAATACGCGATTGGCCACCGACCAGCGAATTATGGCTTCAATCATGGTGCATACCCTCGTGGTTCTTGGTCTCATTGTGCATGGCCGCGTCGTTCTTCGCCTTTTGGTCCTCGGCATTAGGCTGACCAGACTCGTGAGACATGCCATCGTGAGACATGCCATCGTGTGACATGCCGTCGCGTGCCATGTCCTCGTGGTGCTTGGTATCTTGATGTACTTCTTGGTGGTTCATTTCATGGTGATTCATTTCATCGTTGTGCTTTTCTTGGTCAAGAGGCGTCTGCATGCGTTTGAAATCTGATGTTTTAGACGACTCTGAATCAATCAAAAATTGCGCCGACAATACGATGTTGTCACCTTCGTTTACGCCTTGGGTTATTTCAATGAACTCCCCTGCTTTTCGCCCAACGCTGACAGCAATAGATTTAAAGCTTTCTTCAACGTTCATAACGACTCGGTTTTGATTTTGACCCTGCGACTGAATGTGAATAACGCTTTGATAAGGCACATACAGCACAGGCTGTTCGGTTTGCTTAGTAAAAGTCACATTGGCAAACATATTGGGCTTAATATCACCACTGTCGTTCTTTAAAGTAACTCGCACTTTAAGGGTACGGGTTTCAACATCTAGTGCTGGGTAGATAAAATCGACTTTTCCTGTAAAGGTCTTACTTGGCAAATAGTCGAACGTGATAGATGCCTGCTGGCCAAGCGTTACGTTAGGAACATCTTGCTCAAATACACGGGCTTCAACCCATACACTGTCTAAGCGAGCAATACTAAGCACCGTAGTGCCAGGTTGAACATAGAAGCCTTCGCGTACGCCTAAATGCTCGACCACGCCATCTTGGGGAGCAAAGAAGGTAATGGTTTGCGAAACTTCGCGACTTTTTTCAAGTTGCGCAATAAACCCAGCAGATAAATGCAGTGCTTTAAGGCGTTGTTTTGCACCTGCGGCTAAACGCGTATCTCCTCGCTTTAGCGCAATCACAAACTCTTCTTGGGCAGTCACCAGCGCGGGCGAATAAAGCGTATATAATTTTTGCCCTTGGCTAACAGCTTCACCTTCCGTTTTAATAAATAGCTTATCAATCCAGCCCTCTACTCTGGGGTGAATATGCACTAAGTAGTCTTCGTTGTAGGTAACATTTCCCGCAGCGTCGAAGGTTAAATCCAGCCTCCCTCGTTTTACCGTGGTAAATTTAACGCCCATATTTTGCTGTACTTGAGGCGAAATTATCACCTCTCCATCATCACGTTTTTCGCTGCTACCTGATGCTGCATATACTGGTACTAAATCCATACCCATAGGCGACTTACCCGGTTTATCTCGACGATAAGCATCATCCATTGGCGCAACCCAATAAAGGGGCGCTTTATTATTTGATTTGTTATCACCGTTGGTAGCCAACGCTTCAACACCGAACTGGCCATGAATATGTGTATTCCAAACAAACACTGCGGCTGCACCACCAAGTAACCCGACTATAAGAATAAATAGCGTCTTCATTGTTGTGCTCCTATGGCAGTGATTGTGTGGGTGTCTATGTTTGAACCTCTGCTTGAACCAATAGCTGATTTATGGGTGTCCATGTTAGTGATTAGTTGTCCACTGTTTGAATCGGAGGTTTGAAGTGGGTGTCTACCGCCGAATTGAAGTGAGTGTCCATAACCGAATTGGCTGAATCGGGGGTGTGTCTGGCTGTTTAAGGTATGGGTGTCTTTAGGTTGTTCTTGTATTAGCGGGTAATACAGATAAGCGAGTTCGGCTAAATTTTTTGCTATATCGACATGAAGTGCTAGGGCATCTAACTTTGCTGAAATGTGCGATATACGTGCACGCATTACATCGTCGAATGCGCCCTTATCGGCCATGTAAGCATTAAGCGCGGATTCGGCTAACCGCTCGGACTGTGCAAGTAATGCGGTATCAAATAACTGCTGCCTGGCAAGTAAGCTGACAAGCTGTGTTTCACTTGCTTCGGCAAGGGCTGCTAATCGTCTGACTTCTAGTCGTCGCTGTGTGGATGTCGCCCCTAACCTTGCCGCTGACGCCGACACATTGGCATCTTGCCGCTTACTGCTAAACAAAGGTAAATCAACTTGGACACCCACACTAACAAAGTCAGCTTGGCTCATCCCATTTTGCGCATCTTGTCGATATCCGTAGGCTGCTTCGAAGGCCCACATAGGTTTGGTTTGTTCTTTCGCAAGACTCAATTTTTGCGTGGCAACTATCTCGTCTTTGGCAAGCAACTGCACAGAAGGGTGAGCATCAATAATATATAGTAAGTCACGTCGCTCAACCTGCCTAGCGAAGGAGGCATTAAAAGGATATATGTCGCGATGATTAAGTGTTTCGGGCACAGTAAAACTAACTTCACTGGAGAAATCGAACCACCTCGACAACTGCGCCAACGCCACCGATGCAGCTTGCTGTTCCTGCAAAAGCGTATCTTCTAGGCGTAAGCGCTCAAGACGTAGTTGAATGATGTCTTGTTGCTGCGTACCGCCCACACCACTTCGGTAAGACGATTCAACCATTTCGAGCAGTTGCAGTATCGACTGCGTCTCTTCACGCAATAAGATTACGGTTTGTTCCGCTTGATACCACGCCAACCAATCCATCGACACTTCTCGCAACAACCAGGCTCGCCTTGCCGCTCTTTTCACCGGTTCTTTTTGGGCTTGTTCAATAGCGATGGTGCGAGAAATGCTGGCAGAGTCTCCTCTTGGCATAGCTTGTCGAATCCCCAGTTTCAACTGAGTCATGGGCTCTTGATTAAGTGAAAACCCATCTGTTGGTACGCTTTGCAGTGTCGTGGTGATAGTAGGATTATCCCAGCTATCAGCCGCATCACTGTCATGCTGATACGCAGCCTCTTGAAGTTTGCTGCCTTGAGAATAAATATCTTGGTTGAGCGCGAGCTGTTGCGCCTCTTGAAGGCTAAGGGTAGTAGCGAAGGAAGGCGCTCCCACCAAAAAAATCAGCATTCCTAGCCAAGCACGCTGAAGATAACAAGTTCGAGAGTGAGCTTGGGTTAGGCAAGTAAAAATCATACCCAGATTAAAATTAAACATGAGAAAACCACATTAATTCCCCGTGCACTAAGGGAATAAAAAGAAAAACGTGGGTGCTATATGCGCCCGCCAGATACAACTATCCTGCGAAAGCGAATTTAGGGGGGCGAAATTGAGCGTTAGGTATAGTGTGAGGGGCTTGGTGGTTTACAAAAAGCACCAACGGAGCATGAGCAATAACCGCTACCGAGACTTCATTATTTATTACTGCATAAACGGCGGCGCATGCGCCTGCAGGGCATTGACACTGAACGTCACAGCACGAATCAGGTGTGACACCGTGCGTGCTATGGTCCATTGATTTCATAGCTTTGCTAGGAGCGCTTGAGACGTTATGAATGGTGAGGTCATTTTTTGCGGTTGATTGAATGCTAGTCGAAGCGTGACTAGCTGAATGGCACCCACTAGCACTAACTTGCATAGTTTTATTAGCGCGACTTTCTTCTGATGAATGGTTCTCAGAATTTGCATCCATAGACATTACATCCATAGACATTACATCCATAGACATTGCGTCCACAGACATTGGCGTAGGCTTTGACATAGCCGTTGGCATAGTCATTGGCATAGCCATTCCCGGCGACAATTGAGTCACCAAGGAAATAACCATTACCAATATTACGACATAGCCGCGTCGCTGCTTTTTCAATTTATCAATCATGCCTTAAAGCTTAATCGCATTTGTTATGGCTGTAAAACGCTAGAATTGTTGCGCATAGGTTTTTAGCATCATTGTCATGGTTGAAAATAAAGGGTTTGCTTTGGGTACTGCACATTCTTCGTTTTCATTTACCATGACTTTATTAAACTTCATATCGTGTAACATTGACGTATTCACCACAAGGTCGGCGTGGCACAACGCATAAGAGGCATCGATAACAAAAAACGTATTCGGCCCTGCGCTATTTTCCATTAGGTTTTCTACACCGTGAATAGGCGTGGTGGCATCAGCTTGAGAATGCGCAGCAAAAAGAGGCACTTCAATACGCTTGCCGTCTTCGAAGTCGTTGCGGATTTTTTCGATAATATCCATCAGCTCTAACCCCGCAAAGCCTGCAACATTTGGATATTTAAAAGGGTTTGGTCCATGGGTGATATAACTACCATCCACAATTTTCGCAATCCACTTGATACCCCAAATCCGTGACATACTCTCGGCATTTTCTGAAAGTGCTAATGCACCAGAAAACAACATAAGCCCATCGATGTTTTCACTTGCATCTAGGTACTGATCTGCCGCCAGTGCGCCGCCAGTAGAAAAGCCACCCACAATCAAAGTATCGCCCATATCATCAGCTAACGCGATAACCTCATCGACATGCGCTTGCCAACGCTCCGCTAAGTCGCTGTCACTCATTGCACCATCATCATCTCGTAAACCATGGCCAGGTAATAACGGAACAATAACGTCGAAACCTTCGTTAAATAAAATATTGGCAATTTCTCGCATAAAGAATGGCGAGTCACTAAGCCCATGTACTAACACGGCCACTTTCTTTGCCGGGGTATCATGATGCAGCACAAAGGGAGCATTTCCTTCGTTGCGAAGTACGTTGCCACAAACGGTATAGCGGTGCAGTTTAGAAGATTTGCATCGCTGCGTTTCGCCCCACTCTTGCTTATAAAAATCAGCAAATCGCGTTAATGCGTCTTGTGTTTCAAGGGAGCTGGCTCCTGCAGCACTAGCGAACAATGTACTTATTAATGCACCTATTAGTGCACAGCACCTTACAGCAACAGGAAGTAGGGATAATTTTGCGAGAGCAAACTTTGAATGCACGTATATTCTCCAAAAGGCATTACGTTTGGCCAATAATAACAAAATAAGGCCATTAAATAATGGCCTTACACTATTACAGTTACACTGTGACGGTATGCTGTTTTGACTACCTACGGTTTAACCGCAAATGTTGCTTTAATAAGCACTTAGTTACCGTCGTTACTTTTATTTAGCTAAAATACAATGCTAAGTCGTCTGACCCGCCAATATGCTTACCACCAATGAATACTTGAGGTACGGTATCACGTCCCGTCACTGCGCTAAGGCTGGTTAACGAGGCATCTTTACCTAGTACAATCTCTTCGTAGTCGTAACCTTTGTCGGTTAACAATGCTTTCGCTTTTGTACAAAATGGGCAATTAGGCTTAGTAAATAGCGATACCGATGCTTTTGTCTCTGCGTCTGGGGCAATATAAGCAAGCATAGTGTCGGCGTCAGAAACCTCAAACGGGTCGCCAGGCACGTCAGGCTCAATAAACATTTTCTCTACGGTGCCATTTTTAACCAACATAGAGTAGCGCCAGCTGCGCTTTCCAAAACCTAAGTCGGCTTTGTCTACCAACATGCCCATGCCGTCAGTAAAATCACCGTTACCATCTGGTATTACGGTTACATTTTCTGCTTCTTGATCGGCTGCCCATGCATTCATTACAAACGTATCGTTTACAGATATACATAGAATGTCATCAACGCCATGCTGTTTAAATACTTTAGCAAGTGCATTGTAGCGAGGTAAATGCGTAGAAGAACATGTTGGCGTAAACGCGCCAGGAAGTGAAAAAACCACCACAGTCTTGTTACTAAACAATTCTTCAGTAGTTTTGGTTGCCCATGTCTCGCCATCGCGAACAGGAATAGATACGGAAGGTACTGGTTGACCTTCTTTTGAAATAAAACGACTTTCTGACATAGTGTTCTCGCTACTGGCAAATAAGTGAAGTTGCTAGAATAGAGAAATCTAAGAAAAAAGAACAGCCCCGGTTCACCTAATCCGAACAAAGGTATAAATTAGTATGCGTAACCACTAATATTAATGCGTATCAAATGATATTAATGCTTTTCAACACCATGTCTCTCGCTATATTCTTATTCTACGTTAGACAATAGTTTTAACTGGTCAGGGAACGATTCCGCCTTACGCTTCCGGCAAACCGAACTCAAAAATAAGCATAACTGTTTTATGTAATGTGTAAGTTCTGATGGGAACAGGTACTCTCTGCGTCAATTTTATACTTTAGTCTAATGGCTGATACGTTATTTCTTCGGGTTGTTCGCCATAATAGTAGTGATAGAAATTGACTGCTGATAACGATATTAACACTTCAGCTTTACTCATAAACTTCCGTCCTTCTTCTTTTTTAAAGGGAAGGCCAATAAATGCGTAGTCGTAAGGAAACTTCTATAATGCCCAGACAGTCGGCTCGGCGTTTTGCCACCAGCATTGTCACCGTTTCGCTACTTTTTGCTCTAGTGGGTTTTTCTTCGCCTACAAAAGCAGTTTCTAATGCCCTTACTCAAACTGTTCAAGAATTCGTTCAAAGCGGCGCTTTCGAAGAGGCCGAGCGTCAAACCCTACTTGCTATTGAACAAGCTCATCAAAGCGGCGTATTGTCGGTTAGCACATTGTCGGCCAATACATTCTTTGAGGTAGGTGTACTATTACAAAGTGCATCTCGTTTCAACGTTGCAAACGATGCGCTGTACGTTGCGTTAGATGGCTTCACCCGCCACGGACAACTTATTGATATGGCAAAAACCTTACACCATCTTGGTACCGCACAACGCTTTTTAGGGAACTATGAGCAATCTATTGGCTACCTGCGACGTGCACAATCTATTGCGCAAACCCAAGGGGTCCTCCCGTTAAATGCGACCATTCAAATGGAAATTGGTCTTGTCCAAAAAGAACAAGGCCAAGTACAAGCGGCACTCTACACATTAAAAAAAGCATTGAGCTTGTTCCGAGTACAACATGACGATAAAAGTACCGGCCAAGGTCTAGCAACTATTGGTGACATCTACGCCACATTAAATCAATTTTCTGAGGCGAACACCTATTATCAAGATGCACTACAGATAGCGAAAACCAGCGATGATAAGCCGCTTACAGCACAAATACTGGGTAAGATTGGCGCTTTACTGTTACTTAAGGGCGATATTGAAGAAGCGTCAGAAGCGCTTAAGTACGCACTAACCCTGTTGAAAGAGAATGGAGAAACGAGTGAAATCTCCACCACCCAAGCGTGGTTAGGCGAAGCGCTGGTAAAAACCGGCGACACAGAACAAGGCTTAATGCTACTTGAAGAGTCACTTGCGGTAGCTAAATCTACCGGTCAGCAAAAATTACTCCAGCAATCTCGCCTTGCACTGGCCAATGCAATGATGTCGTTGCAACAATTTGACGATGCATTGGCATATGCAAAAAATGGCACTATTGAAGCGAGACGGCGTGGTGATTTGCGCAGCCAGTTGAACTTCTTATCGATTCAAGTGAAAGCCTTAGCAGCAAAGGGAGAGTTTAAGCGCGCATTAGATATTCAGTCGGTGTTGCAAAATATAAGAGAAGAAGTGCTAAGTTCAGGTAGCGAGGTTGCTATTGCGCAGCTTCAGGCCGAAATAGAAATTGAGCGACAGGCACAATCAATTCAAGTACTGCAAAAAACCAAACAACTCGCACTGGCTGAGGCCGAACAACTTAACTTGCGCACAACATTGTTCTGGAGCACGTTAATTGCCGGGTTGTTAACACTATTTCTGATTTGGAGCAGATACACTCAGCGCCAACAAACCATTAGGCTTCGCCGTGAAGTTAAGCAGCGAACGAAAGAGCTTGAACAAAAAAACTCGGAGCTACAAACAGCCTATAAAACCCTTGAGCAAGTCAGTCTTCATGATTCGCTGACCGGCTTGTACAATCGGCACTACCTTGAATCTCAGTTGCCAGGTGAGCTTAAGCGTAGCTCTCATGCAAATAAGCATCAGCAAGGCCACAGCGAACGTAACCAAGATCTGCTTTGCTTCTTAATAGACATAGACCATTTCAAGCGTATTAATGACGAACATGGCCATTTAGCGGGCGATAAAGTATTAAGTCAGTTTGCCGATGTGCTTCGTGAAGTTTTCAGACAAACTGATTTACTCATTCGCTGGGGCGGCGAGGAATTTTTGGTGATTTGCCGTCACTCTATGCGAGACGACCTTCCTCAACTGGCAGAACGTTGCCGCGCCGCAGTGAGCGATAAAGTATTTCATATTGACGATACTCGCTCGCTTCGCGTTACCTGCAGTATTGGCTTTAGTATTCTTCCCCCTGTTGAACATGTGTCCTTCGAAGAGAGCTGGAAGAGCACATTTTCAGTGGTAGATTATTGTTTATACGCCACCAAGATGTCTGGTCGTAATGGTTGGATTGGGGTTATTGATACTAATAAAGCCCTGATTGGCGACGTGCAGCAAACCCCGCTTGATAAGAAATTTCATTTTAAGCAGTCATACATTTCTACATCATTTAACACGCTGTCGAGCATAAATTGGCCCGATGAGTAGGAGCGTACATTATGTATAAAGGTAGTTGTCAGTGTCAGGCCGTGCAATTTGAGTTGCCTGATATTAGCGAAGATGAACTGGACGTTGAAACGCTATCTTGCAGTGAAACGCTTAACCTCACCATTGCAGGGGCACGTAAGCACTTAATCATAGATTGCGCCCCCTCTATGTTAGGGGAATTGCAGCTATCACCAAGCCGCAAACAGTTTTTCTGTAATGAATGCTCAACGCCAATTTTTACCGAAGATGACCATGGCAATATTGGGCTGCATGTCGCCTTTTACGGGCATGATTTATTAGCTAAACATCACAGCCAATACCATATCCCCTAACTAGGCAGCTCAGCTTCAATGCTTTAGAAGCCACCACATGAGCATTGACTCATGTGAGTTGTGCCAACGAAGTTGTCGCAACGAAGTTGTCGCAGTGAAGTTGTCGCAGTGAAACTGTCGACAAAAAGCCGTAACCATGACTTGTATGCTCAACTAAACTTGTCGTAGCAGCAGGCTTTACCAAAATACGAAACAGAGAATTTATTAAAGGTATCGCACCAAATGATGCGATACCCAGAAGTGTCGCATCAAACCGCGCTTTTTCTGATTAGTCTCACGCTGAACTTTTTAAGTCATCCAAGTGGTATTTATCAATTAATGAATACAAGGTTGGGCGAGTAACACCTAGCAATTCGGCGGTTTTAGACATATTTTTATCCGCTTGGTGGTACGCTCTACGAATTGCCTTACTTTCGGCAACCTCGCGAACCTCGCGAAGATTCAATGTTTCAGACTCTCCACTACCATCAACCGCGAACAAACCTAAGTCATCAGGCTGTATAACGGTGCCTTCGGCCATGATCACAGCCGACTTAAGCTTATTTTGCATTTCACGAATATTGCCAGGCCATTTGTGAGCAAGCATGGAATTTATCGCAGATTCAGAAAAGCTCTTTGCCTTGGCATTAAACTCTTCTCGATAAATATTCAGGAAGGTACGCGCAAGCAGGATAATATCTTGATCTCTATCTCGCAGGGGCGGGATCATAATGGGAATTTCACCAATACGGTAATATAAATCTTCCCTAAAACGCTCTTCTGCCACCATAGCTTGTAAATCTCTGTGGGTAGCACAGACAACCCGAATATCCACAGGAATTTCGGCACGGCCCCCCACTCGCTCAATAACACGCTCTTGTAAAAAACGTAGCATTTTGGCTTGCAGCCCGATAGGCATATCACCAATTTCATCTAGAAACAGCGTACCACCTTGAGCGGTTTCAATTTTACCTAGTGTGGTTTTATTGGCTCCAGTAAATGCGCCTTTCTCATAACCAAAAAGCTCACTTTCTAGCAAATTTTCTGGAATAGATGCACAGTTAATGGCAACAAACGGTTTATCTTTGCGAGGGCTATGTTCATGAATACTACGAGCAAACACTTCTTTACCGGTTCCACTTTCACCTAGCAGTAAGGTACTCACATCCGTATTCGCTATTTTTTCAGCTTTACGTACTACCGTTTGAATAGATTCACTGTTACCAATGATACGGCTCATACCTGTGCGCACTTTAGATAAAATGCTGTTTTCCAGCTCTAATTTACCCAAATTAAGTGCGCGATAAACAAGTAACTTTATGGTGTCTGAATCTATAGGTTTTTGGTAAAAGTCATAGGCACCAAAGTTTATAGCCTTAAGGGCATTCTCTTTTTCGTTATTTCCGGTGACAACAATGACCTTGGTTCTAGGCGCTAAGGCGATAATATCTTGTAATATTCTCAAGCCTTCAGACGCATTAGCTGGGTCGGGTGGCAATCCTAAATCTAGTGTAACGACTTTAGGCTCATACCGGCGCAGCTGCGCAATTGCCGAGGTATGATCGTCAGCAAAAACAACGTCGTAGTCGGTTAAGCTCCATTTTAATTGTTTCTGTATACCTAAATCGTCATCTACCACTAAAACGGTATCTGTCATCAGTCTGTTCCTGTGTTACTTCTTCCGTATCAACATAGGTTGGTTGTTATCGCTCACTTTGCTCAATGAAGCGTGAATGCTAGCGTAAAACAACTTCCTTTCCCTGGTTCACTTTGAACGCTTATTTTACCACCAATAGATTCAAGGTACGTTTTCGCATCGTACGCACCAATTCCCATTCCTGCGTTTCCTTTCGTGGTATCGAAAGGTTTAAACAAACGGTTTTCGATGAAGTCTTGATCCATTCCGGTTCCCGTATCCTCTATCATTACATATTGAACACGGTTTTGGATGTCATGTGTTAATACTATATCTATTTCGCCGCTATCTTCGGTTGCTTGCTGCGCATTACTTATGAGGTGATAAAAAACATTGGCAACCTTTTCTTTATCAATTAATACCGGCTCTTCGCTGCTGCAGTGCACTTTGGGAGTGGGAGAAAGCCCCATACATCGATTGGCCACCACATCATTAATAATATGCGATAACGAGCACGATGTGTGAGCCCCATCATCATTAATCTTTTTATCGGTTAATTGCTTTAACATTTTATCCATACGCGCTTTGGTATGTTCCAATGTTTCAAATGTGTCTTCAATAAATTCAGGGTTATGTTTATGTTGCTGCGAATTCGCAAGGATCAAATCGACTTGCGCCATTACATTCTTTAAATCGTGCACAACAAACGCAGACATTCTATTGAATGCAGCAAACTGGGCATTCTCTGCCACCAACTTTGAAGCTTCATGATGGAACACAAACATACTTACTTGCTCGGTAATAGCATTAAGATAATCTCGAACTTCCCAATTTAAACTCAGTCGTTCATTATCCCCGGCTGCAAGTACAGCAAAGCCCCAAATTTCATCATTTTTATAAAACGGCAGGTAAAGCTGATAACCCCAGCCTTTTAAGGTATCTCTGTCGATTTGCAGCCCTTTGTAATGAAATGGCTTGGCCTGGTATTCATGGACATCAATTAACCAAGTATTAGTCGCACAATACTCTGTAAGCGCACGAATGATGGTTAAATCATCTCGGGTGTCTGGTAACGGGTTAACTTGTGCCAATTGCTCGAAGTCATTATTTACCCGTTTATACAACTTGCCAGAGTCATATTCGATAGCTTCCAGTATGCCGCGAAGTGCACTTTCGTGAACCGTATTAGGGGCGTCCATTGAGCTAGAGAGTGTTTTTGTTAGTTTTATCCACTCTACGCGGTAATCAAACTGGTTAGCAAAAAAGTGCTTGGTGATAAAAACCTTACACTTGGTTCTAAATGAATTCGACAAAAATACGGTAACGAGCAAGGCAAGAGACAATACCACTAAGATGGTTTGTACCATGGCGCCCCAATTTCCACCTACGTAGCTGATGGCATACCCAATGATAGCCATAATGAAAAGGTAAGCGCCCGCTACCAGCAATAAAGAGCTATGTAGTACTACATCCCTGGAGATAAATATATCGACGCCCCAGTGCTTTATACGTCGAATGGCAATAACCAAAAATGGAATAAGAAGGAAATAGATATAGCCCCGAGCGGCAATGTAACTAACCTCAACCTGATTCACCATGGTGGCATTGGCGTAAGTAACAAAATCAAAAAGGTGGGTAGCGCCTAAATATAAAATTAACGGCTTATAAGCCCATTGGTCTGCATCCGCTTGACGGTAAATAACTTCCAATAAGATAAGGACTTCAAGCGCCAAAATAATCAGCATCAGATAACGCCAGGAGGCATCAATCCACAAGACATGGGGCAGCACTAAAGCTATGCAGCCGGGAAGTAATATAAAAAGAGTTGTGGGGCGGCGCAGAACATCAAACAGATTGGTGAAATTGTTTTTCAGGCAACCTGCGAGGAAGAGCAACCAAGCAACTTGTCTGAGTGCATCAATGGTAAGCAACCAAGAAAGGCTGATGGGACCAAACAGCGCCGTTATCATGCTAGTAGACCAAAACAGCGTAGTGGCTGTGGCCAGTACCAACAAGTGATTGGCTAACCCAGGCTTTCGTACTGCAAAAAGTAATAGCATTAACAGTAAGTAAGCCAAACTGTTAAGGGCATAGCCTATATCTGAAATCATCCCTATTTATTCTCACCTAGCTTTTTTATTGTTCTCGAGGCTCTGTTTTTTAAGCTCTGTTTTTGAGGTTCTGGTGCAATCAGGTGGCGCTGACAGTAAACTAGGTTACTGTCAGCTTGCGCTAAAGGCCTACCGTTTTTTTAGTAACAATGACCCAATTGAATAGCCTGCCCCAAAGGAGCACAACACACCAACATCACCGGTCACTAAATCCTCATGGTTTAAGCCAAAAGCAATAACCGATCCTGCTGACGCCGTGTTCGCGTATTCGTCTAACACGATAGGTGCTTCATCAGCATTAGCATCACGCCCCAACAAACGCTTAATGATCAGCGTATTCATGTTGATATTCGCTTGATGCAACCACCAACGTCTTACGTCAGTTGCCGTTAACTGATGTCTGCTTAAGTGGTTTTCTATATGACTTGCTGCCATTGGGCAGACTTCTTTAAACACTTTGCGCCCTGCTTGATGAAAGAGCTTGTCTGCACCATATGGGTCTACATCTTCTGTGCGTGTAACGTAACCGAAGTTTGAGCGAATGTTGTTGGAGTACTTAGTTACCGCGTTGGTACTCATAACATCGTAACTGTGTTCGCTATTCACGGTATCGGCAGTTTCTAATACCGTGGCTGTCGCAACGTCACCAAAAATGAAATGGCTGTCTCTGTCGGTATAGTTAATTTGCGGTGACACTAATTCAGGGTTGATTACCAATACACACTTAGCATTACCGGCACTTAGCATTTCGTATGCACGGTGCATACCAAACGTGGCAGCAGAACACGCGACTAGCATGTCGAAACCAAAGCCTTCAATACCTAGCGCTTCTTGCACTTCAATTGCAATAGCGGGGTAGGCACGTTGGGTATACGCGCAAGATACAATAACCGCATCAACGTCTTGGGCGGTTTTATTGGCAGAAGCCAACGCCAACTTTGCTGCTTCTACTGCTATTTCTGCTTGGTGAGATAGCGCTTCATCTTCGCGAGCTTCAATTTTTGGTTTCATGCGCGAAATATCAAGCGCGCCTTCTTTTTGGTAAATATACCGGCTTTTAATTCCTGACGCTTTTTCAATGAACTCAGCACTTGAATAAGGTTTTGCAGTAACCTGTTGCGCTTCTATTTCTGCTTTATGCTCTTCGTTATACGAATCAACATACGCATTATAACTGTCTACCAGTTCCTGATTTGTAATACTGCTTTCAGGGTGCCAAACACCCACACCGCTAACAACGATCTGTTGAGACATCTGCATTCTCTTTTTCTAATATTTCTGTTTAAGCCCTACGGCCATGACATAACGAAGAAATAAGATAAGTGAAATCCGACAGACTGTTAGCAGGCAACCACAATCTGTACTCAGACAATTTGAGCGCTACTGCGCTGCACTTATCGTTTCAATGTTAATACGTATAGTTATAGCTTAACTCAAACCATCCCGTATGTAATCACCGCTCGACGATTTACCCTAGGCACAAGATGTACACGATTTTTGCGTAAATAAAAAAACGGCGCCAAGGGCGCCGTTTCATTAAAGGTTTTTAGCTAGCGTTTTTGCTTAGCATTGTCTATCTAACATCTTTCACTTAGTTTTGAGTAATTTGCCATACCGTTACGGTGCCACTAACTTCGTTACCAACAAGTAACAAAGGAACGCCGCTTGCGCTATCATCTGCACTTACAAATACTAGGCTTTCTGGCGCCAAGTCGCCTATAACGTCGGTCGCTACTAGGCCTTCTGTTAAGTCGCGATTGATAATGTAATCTGCAAATTGCACATCGTAAGGGTTAGTTACGTCGTAAACGAATATGCCGCCCATGCGCTCAGTTCCAACAAACGCATAAGTTCTATCGCCAATAACACCAACGGTTAATGCTTCAGGCTCTGGGCCTTTATTCTCAGAGCGCGAATCGCCTGCGTTTTCATCATCACCATTGTTAAACGATGCACCATGAACCGACGCGGTAATACGCTCAAAATCATCACCTGAATCGTAAACCGCTAAGCCGTTTTGATCCCAAATCGTGAATGAACGTGAGCCGTACGTATAAGCTGCGTCATACTCACCGTTTCCATCCACATCACCCATCGCGCTAGTGACAAGCAAATTATCTGCTTCCCCAGTCGCTTGTAAGTCAGCAAGCTCAGAGTTCGCTTCTGCCGTTAAGTCTTCAACCTTAACTTCATCGGTGTAAGCTAAACAGCCATCGTCTGCATCAAACGCTAATCCACCTTCACTTAGGCAGGTTGCTTCATCAGCAGAATCAAAGAAATATTCACGTGCGTCACCTTCGTTAGCAGTGACAATGAAAGTGGCATCTTTCCACGAGTAATTGGCAATCGTATCGGGCTGATACACACCGTAAAGGCCATCATACTGACCAAAACTCACGCTGCTATCTTCTTGAATATCAATATTCAAATCAGACCAGCTTTTCACACCTAGCCCAACAATTTCTACCGTTAGTTCTTCAAGATCGAGAATCGCTAAACCGTTATTTTCTTGTAGGCTCACGTACGCAACATCATTAGTCGCCGTGATATATTCTGGTTCTAAGTCTTGAGCCACAGTAGTAGCAATATCAACGCCTTTGATCGTACGGCCAGTTGGATTAGGGAACATCATTCCCTGCGCGACTAAGTCGTCTTGAGTGCTGTTAAAGTCCGTAAAGCTTACAGAAGTTGCTGTTTCTTCAGGCTCACCACTTGCAAGAATATTAATTACCGAGATAGAACCTTCTGGGTCAACCGTATAATCATCTGAAGGCTCACCTTCGTTAGCCACCAATACTTTTCCGCCATCTGGCGTAAATGTCACCATGTCAGGTAGGGCGCCAACAACCACAGAATCTAAAAATACCGGTGCAGAAGTGTCTAAACCATTATAGAAAAGTACGTAGCCGTTATCGGTTTTCACGTCAGCGGGTACTGCAACAGCCATTAGGTCACCACTAATTGCAATACTAGTAAGACTTCCTAACGTTACGCCGTCAATATCAGCAGGTAACGTAATATTACTCACCGTAAGGTTGGTAGTATTAATTGGGTCGCTCATTGCAGTAGTGGTAACTGTATCAGCAGCAATAACGGCTATAGCGTTGGTATCACCGTTAGTGGCATAAATAGTTTGGGTGTCAGCATGATATTGCACGATTTCTGCCGACGTTAGGTTACCCAAAAAGGCACGGGCAACAACGTCAAGAGAAACACCTAACGATGCATCGCTACCGTCAACACCATCGGCGCCATCAGAGCCAGCTTCGCCTTGCTCCCCTTGAGGACCTTGAGCTCCTGTTTCACCCTGTTCACCATCGTCGCCATCTAGACCACAGCCAGAAAGGGCCGCTGAGATAAGTAGCGCTAAGACGCCGTATTTGAATTTTGACTGCGCAGACATTTGATTTCCTTTTTATCATGTTGTTACGCCAAACCTCAGCTTGCCAAGAGGGCTACTAAATTCTCGCCTTCAGCGCGGGAACGAACCTATGACATACAATGTAGATTTAGCTATTATTTTTAATTACATCTGTATATAAGCTAGAGCCAGTGTATGACACAAATATTAATTTGGCAAAAGGGTAAATTTACAAATGAATAACACCCCGATTTGTAGTATTAATAGAAGCTAATATTGGTCTGCTCTTGCGCACTATACGTAACAAATATAAGAGTTGTAATTCACTAATATTTCTCTATTTCGCGACAACAAGGATTAAAATATGAAATTGAGGTTTACCGCATCAATCGCCGCAGTAGCCCTAGCAGTGACAGCTTGTGCTACATCGCCTACAGGTCGTAATCAGGTACTCTTATATTCTGAGTCTCAATTGGCAGAAATGGGCGACCAAGCATTTAGCGGAATGAAAGAAGAACTCAAAATTTCAAACAAAGCAGTTCAAAATAGCTATGTTGAATGTGTGGCAAATGCCATCACCGCGAAAGTCCCTACCAGTGTGTTCGATGGTACATGGGAAGTTGTGGTTTTTGATGATGATCAAGTTAATGCCTTTGCTTTACCTGGAGGGAAAATTGGCGTTTATACCGGATTATTAAATGTTGCTGAGAACCAACACCAGCTTGCGGCGGTTATCGGACATGAAGTGGGTCATGTTATTGCAGAACATGGTAATGAGCGTATGTCTCA
This sequence comes from Alteromonas sp. CI.11.F.A3, assembly GCF_032925565.1. Classification (NCBI taxonomy): domain Bacteria; kingdom Pseudomonadati; phylum Pseudomonadota; class Gammaproteobacteria; order Alteromonadales; family Alteromonadaceae; genus Alteromonas; species Alteromonas sp. CI.11.F.A3. The sequence continues at coordinate 1,256,179 of NZ_CP136708.1, read as the reverse complement.
ATCCACGCTTATCAATATGGGCACCCAAGCAGCAGGTGCAGCTTTGGCAATGAACGAAGTATCTCAAACTGCCCCTATCATGGCAGCCATTGGTTTAGGTTTACAAGTTGGAGTTCAACTACCATTTAGCCGTACCCATGAGTCTGAAGCGGACGTTATTGGCCTTCAACTTATGGCGATGTCAGGCTTTGACCCTCGTCAATCTGTAAACTTATGGCAGAACATGGATGCAGCAAGCAGCGGCGAACGTCCTTTAGAATTGCTTTCTACTCACCCTGCCCCGCAAACGCGGATCAGTAACTTACAGGCAAACATGAACGCTGCGTACACTGATTATCAGGCCACTGCGTATAGACCTAACTGTGGCTAGTTATTAGCCGTCGCCAACGTAAAATAGAGCCAAAAAAAACGCCACATCAACGTGGCGTTTTTGTATCAGAGAATAAAAAATTATTCGCTGTCGTTTTTGTGAAGATGAACATCCATTTGTGGGAATGGAATTGAAATACCTTCTTGGTCGAAACGTAGTTTAACTTGCTCAGTGAAGTCGAACTTAACGCCCCAGAAGTCAGACGCTTTACACCATGGACGAACCACGAAGTTAACGCTGCTATCAGCCAATTCAGAAACAGCAACAGTAGGTGCTGGCTCGCTAAGGATACGCTCATCAGCACGAACCATTTCATTTAGAATTTCTTTTGCTTTACGTAAGTCAGCGTCATAACCAATACCAACAACCATATCTACGCGACGTGTTTCTTTCGCCGAGTAGTTAGTAATGTTGTTGCTGTAAATGCCACCGTTAGGAACAATAATTTCTTTGTTATCAGGTGTAGTCATAGTGGTAGTAAAGATACCAATCTTGTTGATAGTACCCGCAGTACCTGCAGCCTCAACAAAATCGCCTGATTTGAAAGGCTTGAATACAAGAAGCATTACGCCAGCAGCAAAGTTCTTCAAAGAATCTTGCAGTGACAAACCAATAGCTAAACCTGCAGCACCTAATATTGCAACAAGTGAGGTTGTATCAACACCAAGCTGGTTTAACGACGCGACAATAACGAACAACATCAAAATAGCGCTTATTATGGCTTCTAAGAAGTCCACCAACATTGCATCGTACTTTGATTTTGCCATTAGACGGCGGAATAAAGATAGAATGAATCCTACAACGATTCGACCAATAACGTAGATGACAATCGCCATGGCAATATTAATGCCCCATGGAATTGCATAATCGTTAATATAGCGTTCTACATCACTTGATGAGAATAATGATAAATTTTCTTCCATAATTTTGTCCTTGTTTTATCAAACATAATAAAGCTGAAATAAGGTAGCAGGCTTTTAGAATTACGCCAACGACTTTGAATCACAAACAGCCATTTTAGGTCAAAAGTCTAATATTTACGTGGCCTACAGCGTATAAATGTTATCCTAAAGTCGACTTTTTTCCTGCTAATTTTTTCTTCACAATTTCACTCGAGCTGTTTAAGCGTATTGTCGTAAATTCGTCATTAGGGTGTCATTTAAGCAACCTAATCTCAATATCTCGTCATGTTAGTTAGCAGAACAGAAAAGCACATTAGCCATAACGGACTATCGAAAAATTTTACGAGAACTGATGATTTTTTAGTCCAATTAGTGTAAAGTTTTCCGTCAAAATAAGCAGGATGCTTTTTATAGACTGCAAAGCGCTGAAATACATTCAAAAAGAATGTGAACCGGATATGACGTTAGCAGGTATTGCTATTGTCAACTTTGTACAGCTTAGCAAATAGAATAAAAGGAATAATCTATGTTTTACTTTATATTACTGGCAATTATCGTAGCAGCATTGTTCTTGTATTCTTTAAGAACAGATAAAGGCGAACATACCAAATATGCACGAAAGGACGGGCAAGCAGTACCTCCTCATCAAAACGAAACGCAAAACACCACTTCAACACCTTCGGCAGCTTAACTAGCCCTAGTACTATTAAGGCTACCGTAAATCTCGGCAAAAATAGCTTTTTACAACGCATTGTAGCGATTTTCAGCTACGATGCGTTGCATCCACTTGCTCTAGCCACGTATCATATCCACATTATCCGCCATTTTTAGTTTCCCAATGCGCATACCAAGAATTTATTACCCCAATCCAATTCCTCTTGAAGAAGAATTTCAGTTAACTGAAGAAGCTGGTCATCACATTGCCAGTGTGCTTCGTTTGAAAGCGAATCATCCCATCGTACTGTTTAACGGTGACGGTAATGAATACAGCGCACAGATAATTAATGCTCAAAGAAAAAAGGTTTTTGTAGAAGCAGATGCGTGTTTATCGTTATCCAAAGAATCATCGCTAAATATTCATTTAGGCCAAGGTGTATCTAAAGGTGACCGAATGGATACGGTTCTGCAAAAAAGTGTAGAGCTTGGTGTTACCGAGATCACGCCTATTTTAACCGAGCGGTGCACCGTTAAACTAGATGAAGCCCGATGGGAAAAAAAGCTGATTCAATGGCAAAAAATCATCATCGGTGCGTGCGAACAAAGTGGCAGAAATACGCTTCCCTCGCTGAACCCACCAATTGCGCTTAACAAATGGTTATCTGAGTCGACCTCGAGTTCACGGTTAGTATTGGCGCCGGGTGCAGAAAAGCCGTTAGCGAGACAGCCATATAATACACAAGGTTTTCGACTATTAATTGGCCCTGAAGGTGGACTTTCCGAAGGCGAAATTCATCAAGCGAACGAAAGTGGTTTTACATCATGCAGTTTAGGACCTCGAATACTACGTACGGAAACTGCAGCCATTAGCTGTATTAGTATTCTGCAAGCCCAGCACGGCGATTTTTAAGCGATCAGTTTACGCGAGCTTTACAGGTTAACTATTAGAGAGTTTGGTTTTTCCAATACTTGATCTAAATGCTGAGTGCCCCCACTTAGCATTTAGTGGTATTCATACCAGAACCAACTTCGACATATATAATGCACCAACAGCCAACTATCGCAATTAATGCGTAACGCTGTTGCCAATTTATCTACCTTTATCAAAGAGTGAGAACATACATGCAATACACCCTTGGCGTGATTATGGATCCTATCGCGGTGATTAAGCCGCATAAAGACACCAGCCTAGCTATGATGCTTGAAGCCCAGCGCCGTGGCGCAACTGTACTGTATTTCGAACTTAAAGATATTTATATCAATAATGGCAAACCAATGGGATTGGCTAGAACCATCACCGTGCGCGACCAAGCGACTGACTTTTACACCCTAGGTGAAGAGCATACTGTTTCACTTGGTGACATTAATGCGTTGCTTATGCGTAAAGATCCCCCCTTCGACAGCGAATTTTTATACGCTACCCATATTTTATCGCTTGCCCAAGATGAGGGCGCGCTGGTTGTAAATAATCCGCAAGCGCTTCGAGACTACAACGAAAAATTGTTTACCTCCTTGTTTCCTGAGCACATTCCTAACACGCTGGTAACTAATAATCAGAAGCTTATTCGTGAATTTCATGCCAAGCATCAAGATATTATTTGTAAGCCTTTAGATGGTATGGGCGGCGCTTCAATTTTCAGAGTGAAGCCAGATGGAAATAACTTAGGCGTAATCATTGAAACGTTAACCAACTTGGGAAAACGTTACATGATGGTTCAAGAATACTTGCCACAAATTAAAGATGGCGATAAACGTATTCTAATAGTAGATGGTGAAGTGGTTCCTTATTGCTTAGCGCGCTTACCGACTAAAGGGGAAACCCGCGGTAATTTGGCTGCAGGCGGAACGGGCAGACCCCAAGAGATCTCAGAAACCGATCGTGCGTTGGCTGAAGCCGTGGCTCCCACGTTACGAGATAACAATATTTTATTTGTTGGGTTGGACGTGATTGGCGAAAAAATCACAGAAATAAACATTACTAGCCCAACCTGCGTAAGAGAAATAGAGGGACACTATAATATTAATATTATGGCCTCGTTATTCGACGCAATTGAAAAACGCCTGGCAAACAAGTAGCTAAGTAGCGTTTAGCACTAACAGTAGTTAAGTGAGAAGTAGAGGAAACAATGACAGAACTGAAAAGTTTACAAAACCACTTTCTAGTAGCGATGCCTTCGCTAGATGACCCGTATTTTTCTCGCTCTCTCACTTATATTTGCGAACACAATAAAGACGGTGCCATGGGGCTGGTAATCAATCAACCTTCAACCATGAACTTGAAAGAGCTGCTCGAGCAAACCGACAAAGACTTAACCGTGGCGGAAGATAAAGCCGAGCAAATTATTCTTGCTGGCGGACCGGTGAGTCAAGAGCGAGGGTTTGTTCTGCATTCCAGTCAAAGTGGCTGGGACTCAAGTTTGAACTTATCGCCTGACGTTATGATTACCACTTCAAAAGATATTTTATCCGCAATTGGCACTAATACAGGGCCAGATTCATCTATTATCGCGCTAGGTTATGCGGGCTGGACTGCTGGGCAACTTGAACAGGAAATGCAAGATAACTCATGGCTAACTATAGAGGCCGATGACGAAATTTTGTTCAACACGCCTATTCATAAAAAGTGGCAAGCAGCGGTTAATAAACTTGGGGTAGATGTGTGGCAACTTGCACCAGGAGCTGGGCATGCCTGATATTGGTAGCAGAACAGTACTAGCGTTCGACTTCGGCACAAAAAGTATTGGGGTAGCAGTTGGACAAGAAATTACCGGTACAGCGTCGCCGCTTGCAGCCCTTAAAGCCCGTGATGGTATTCCAGATTGGAATGTAATTGAAAAGCTGTATGAAGAATGGCAACCACACCTTGTGGTGGTTGGTTTACCATTAAATATGGATGGTACCGAACAAGAAGTCACCCAGCGCGCTAAGAAATTCGCTAACCGCTTGCATGGTAGATTCAAAGTAGCAGTGGATTTATGCGATGAAAGGCTTACCACCACAGATGCAAAATCTATGTTGTTCGAACTTGGCGGTTATAAAAAGCTAACTAAGGAAAAAATAGACAGCGTATCGGCCTGCGTGATTTTTACTAGCTGGGTTGAAAACCAATACGGCGACTAGCTACTCGCCGTTATCTGAACACCCACCTTTTCTGTTAGCTCGCCGTTATCTGGACACTCACCTTTTCTGTTAGCTGGACACCCACTTCTACTAACTGGACATCCACTTATTTAGGCTTTGATTAATGCGTCATATTTACCACTTGGACACCCACCTTTTAAAAGGTTTGGAATTCCTTTTTTAACATGCCTTCTTTTAAGACACCCACTCTTTTTACAGCCAGCTTTTAATAACTAAGCCAGAGGCCGTCATTGCAAGACAGCCACATTTTCAATTATGAATTAATCACTACCTATTGGACACCCACAGTTCCAATTACAAATTAACGAATAAGTAAATCAGCAATCTGTAACGCTAAGGTCTACTTTCTCCGCACTTCCAGCAGGTATCAAAAGCTTCACCATTAGGCTCATCACAATTACTACACACCCATGGAAATTTTTCGGCAGGTTCGTGGCTGTCCATTAAAGAACTCACAACCTTATTGGCTCTGGCAGACCAAGATTCATCAATTAGCCAAAGTTCAGGCTGTGATTCTTGCCATGGCAGTTCCCCCATCGCCCCACCTGCAAATTCGTTTTTCACTAGGTAAGGTATAGAGAGCGCATCGAGTTCACTTTTTACCGACTGCAGCAGGAAAGGGTCGGAAGACATAAAAAGTTTAATCAAGTGTGTTAGTCATCCATATCTATCGAGACATTCGACAATGTGCCTAGGCTCGACCCATCATTAGAGTCTAGTTTTATCATTAGGCGTAAATCATTGGGAGAATCCGCATGATGTAAAGCTTGGTCTAAATCAATACTGCCTTCACGATACAAATCGTACAGCGCCATGTCAAAGCTTTGCATGCCTAACTCTTTGCCCTTTTTCATGGCTTCTTTCAAGCTACCTATTTCATTACGTTGAATAAGGTCGCTCACCAACGGAGAGTTCAATAAGATTTCAATGGCCGCAACCCTACCCTCTCCATCTTTGGTTGGCAGGAGTTGCTGCGCCACAATGGCTTTTATATTTTGGCTTAAATCGAAGCGTAACTTGTCGTGCTGATCTTTTGGCGCTAAGTGCATAATACGCTCAATGGCTTGGTTAGCATTGTTGGCATGAAGTGTCGCCACACACAAATGCCCCGTATCAGCAAACGACATGGCGTATTCCATTGTCTCCATTGAACGAATTTCACCAATAAGGATGACATCCGGCGCTTGTCGCAATGAGCTTTTTAACGCATCGTCAAATGAATGAGTATCTATGCCTACTTCACGCTGAGTTATCACGCAAGATTGATGCTCGTGCACAAATTCGATTGGATCTTCAATGGTTAAAATATGCCCAAAAGAATTACTATTTCGATGGCCAATAAGTGCTGCCAAAGAGGTTGATTTACCGGTACCAGTACCACCTACAAAAAGCACCAAACCGCGTTTTGACATAATGATATCTTTTAGCACCGAAGGTAACCCCAGGTCATCGACCTTAGGAATTTCGGTCACAATACGACGTACCACCATTCCGGCTTGATCTCTTTGCCAAAATGCTGAACAACGAAAACGCCCTAGGCCTTCTCGTACAATGGCAAAGTTACATTCCTTGGTAGTATGAAAAGCCTCTTTTTGCTTTTCATTCATGGCCTCATGTACAAGTGCTAATGCGTCTTCATCACTAAATGAATTTTCCGAAATGGGTGTAAGCTTACCGTGCACCTTCGCGCTGACGGGAAAGCCCGCGGTAACGAATAAGTCAGAAGCAGATTTCTCTACCATTTTTTCTAAAAAGCTATCTAACATTACCCGTCCTTAAAAATTACTCATCGATTGCTTGTCTTTCGATTTAGCAGCGGCGTCTTCTTTAGAAATTGCACCTAATGCCAACAAGCGTTGTAAACACTGATCCATAGTTTGCATACCCGTAGCTTGCCCCGTTTGAATAACGGAATACATTTGAGGCACTTTATCTTCACGGATAAGATTTCGAATTGCTGGAATACCTACCATGATTTCATGCGCTGCTATTCGCCCTCCCCCCACTTTTTTTAACAGGGTTTGAGAAATTACAGCTCTTAGCGATTCAGATAACATTGAGCGCACCATCGCTTTTTCTTCGGCGGGGAATACATCGATAATGCGGTCTATTGTTTTAGGTGCTGAATTAGTATGCAAGGTACCAAATACTAGATGCCCCGTTTCCGCAGCTGAAATGGCTAAGCGAATAGTTTCTAAATCACGTAATTCACCCACTAATATCACGTCCGGATCTTCACGTAATGCTGAGCGAAGTGCGTTACTAAAAGAGTGGGTGTCTCTATGCACTTCACGTTGGTTTATCAAGCTCATTTTATTTTCGTGCACAAACTCGATAGGATCTTCAATAGTGAGAATGTGCTCACGCTTGTGCGAATTGATATGATCAACCATCGCGGCAAGGGTTGTACTCTTACCCGACCCCGTGGCGCCAGTGACTAGAACAATTCCGGTAGGTTGGTTGATTATTTCTTTGAATATTTCAGGCGCACCTAAATCATCAAGCGTAAGAACCGTGTTGGGGATAGTACGGAGCACAGCTGCTGCACCGCGATTTTGCACAAAAGCATTTACACGAAACCGCGACAAGCCACTAATTTCGAATGAGAAATCGGTTTCCAAGTTCTCTTCGTATTCTTTACGTTGCATGTCATTCATTATTTCATAAATAAGTGCATGCACTTGTTTATGATCTAATGCGGGTACATTAAGCTTACGCATTTCTCCGTCTACGCGGATAAGAGGTGGCAGACCTGCTGATAAGTGCAAATCTGACGCTTTATTTTTAACGCTGAAAGCCAAAAGTTCGGTAATATCCACAACAACTCCTCAAAAAGGTGAATAATGCAAACAATAGCAGAAAGACTCAATAGTGCACGACAGGATGTGAGCCTAGCTACTGCCAACGCTAATCGTCCACCAAATTCAGTTAAATTGCTAGCCGTGAGCAAAACTAAACCGGTATCGGATATTATGGCAGCGTATGAAGAGGGACAACGTACATTCGGCGAAAACTATATACAAGAAGGTGTAGATAAAATACAGCAACTGTCTGCACTTAGTGATATTGAGTGGCATATGATAGGCCCCATTCAATCGAACAAGACAAAAGTAGTCGCCGAGCATTTTGATTGGGTTCAATCCGTTGATAGGGAAAAAATAGCCCGTCGTTTGAATGACCAACGCCCGGCAGAGATGGCGCCTCTGAATGTGTGTATTCAAGTGAATATCGATGATGAAGCGAGCAAATCTGGTGTAAAACCTGAAGAGGTCGACGAACTAATACGCTTTATTAGCCAGCAAGACAAGCTTTGCTTACGTGGGCTAATGGCAATTCCAAAAGCGAACCCAGACAGCCATGAACAAGCGCAAAGCCTCGGAGCTTTAAAGGAATTGTTTGACCGATACCATACAAACTTGACCAATTTTGATACCCTGTCCGTAGGAATGAGCAGTGATATGCAAAGCGCCATCGCTCATGGGTCTACCATGGTAAGAATTGGCACTGCTATCTTTGGCTCACGAAACTAGTTCCTACTATTTTTACTGAACGCTGTTCGTTTTTTCAACTTACAATAGGATTCATATGCAACAAAAGAAATTGGCATTTATTGGCGCGGGCAACATGAGCCGCAGCATCATTAGTGGTTTAATTCAGTCTGGCTACGATAAGACACGCATCTTAGCGAGCAACCCGTCTACTCCGAAACTCGATAAGTTAAAAGAAGAATTCGGTATTCAAATTACCCAATCTAATGATGAAGCCTGCCAGTTTGCAGATGCTATTGTGCTAGCCGTGAAACCCCAAATGATGGGTGATATGTGCGCAGACCTTCAGCAAAAAAACGATTTATCTGGCAAGCTATTTCTTAGTATTGCAGCTGGGTTGCCCGTTTCTCGTTTACAAGAAATGCTAGGTGGTGAATATCCGGTTGTTCGTATTATGCCGAATACACCAAGCCTACTTGGTAAGGGAATGTCGGGCATGTACGCAGATAATACCGTGTCAGAAGACGACAGAACTTACGTTGATGATGTGATGAATAGCGTAGGTGAAACGGTATGGGTTGAAGAGGAAGATGGAATTAACGGCGTTATCGCCGCGGCTGGCAGCAGCCCAGCTTATTTCTTCTTGTTTTTACAAGCCATGCAAGAGGAAGCCATAAACATGGGCTTTGATAAAGCCCAATCCCGTTTGATGGTACAACAAGCTATGTTAGGCGCTGCTGAAATGGTTTGTCACAATCCTGACCTTGAATTAAGTGAGCTTCGTGCCCAAGTTACTTCTAAGGGCGGCACCACAGCGGCGGCAGTCAATACCTTAATTGATCAAGGCATGAGTGATATCGTAAGTAACGCGATGCGCGCTGCGGTAGCTCGCGCTGAAGAAATGGCAAAACAGCTTTAACGTTTTTAGGAACATCAAAACATGAATGCAACGGTTTTTCTGGTAGATACACTATTTGGTTTGTATTTAATGGTGGTTATCTTACGCCTATGGTTGCAACTGGTTAGGGCTGATTTTTATAACCCTATGAGCCAGTTTATTGTAAAGGCCACGCACCCTATCGTGGGGCCGTTGCGCAGAATAATCCCTTCGATTGGCCGCTTCGACACGGCTACCTTCGTGCTAGCGTTAGTTGTTGCGGCGTTGAAAATAATTACGCTTTCACTGATGGTTGGTGGGAGTTTGAATCCGGTAGGTATTGTAATTGTTGCACTGATTGAAGTAGTAAAAGAAACCCTTTCTATCATGTTCTGGGTGTTAATTTTACGCGCGATTCTAAGTTGGGTATCCCAAGGCCAAACGCCTATCGACTACTTGCTTTATCAACTCACTGAGCCGTTCTTAGCCCCCATTAGAAAAGTTATACCGCCATTAGGTGGTCTAGACTTATCGGTGCTGATTGCCATTATTGGGCTACAGTTTTTACAATTGCTGCTTCAAGACACCTTTAGGTTCTTTTAAGCTGAAAATGTTGGGTGAAAACATGAAAAAAATCAGTACGTTATTTTTTGGTCTATTGGGTAGTTTATTACTTATTATAAGTAGCTCATCGCACGCCGAGCAAAAGCAACAGCTAGGTGAGTGGGATGTGCATTACATGGTAGTGAGTACTCCTTTTCTTACCCCAGAAGTTGCGGCCTCTTATGGCATAGTTCGTAGTAAGTTTAACGCCCTGGTCAATATTTCAGTGCTAGACGCCGTAACAGGAACCGCTCAACGCGTATCTGTTTCAGGTACTGCTAAAAACTTGATAGGCACCACTAAGACACTCACCTTTAAGAAGGTAGAAGAAGGCGATGCTATTTATTACCTAGCTGTGCTGCCTTTTAGAGACAGAGAAAACTATCGGTTTAGTATTGATGTTCAACGCGGAAATACCATGCAAACCTTGAATTTTAAACAAGAAATGTTTGTTGATGGTTAGGGTTTAGCGTAAGTCCAAAAGCATGAAACATGTGATGTGATTGTGTAAAAACACCAAAGGGCGAGTGAAAACTCGCCCTTTTTTATGCGCGCTAAAAGCTTGGACACCCATCCGAACTATCCTCTTGTTCAGTATATTTAACCTGAAAGATAGCTCAGTATCTTAATCACTATTTTGAGATTGAGCTCACTTATGCCAAGCCCTAGAAAGTCACTAATTTGTTTACAGAACACACCTTACTATCACTGCGTATCTCGGTGTGTGAGGCGAGCATTTTTGTGTGGTGCAGACCGTTACTCGGGGAAGAGTTACGAGCATCGACGCCAGTGGGTTGAAGATAGGCTCATAGCGTTAACGAGCGTATTTTCAATTGATGTATGTGCCTATGCAGTAATGAGTAACCATACCCACTTGGTATTACATGTAGATAGAAACGAAGCGTTGTCGTGGACCACCGAGGAAGTATTAAGGCGTTGGCATTCACTGCATAAGGGCACTGTATTAACCCAGCAATATATGCAGCCCGCACAGCGAGCCTCACTTACAGAAGCTCAGATAACAACCATCATATCGACAGCAAATATATATCGACAACGGTTGTACGATATCAGTTGGTTTATGAGGTTACTTAATGAGTTTATTGCTCGTGAAGCTAACAAGGAGGATGAGTGCACTGGGCGTTTTTGGGAAGGAAGATTTAAATCGCAGGCTCTACTTGATGAAGCCGCATTGGCGGCGTGTATGGCCTACGTAGATTTAAATCCACTACGCGTGGGAATTTCAAAAACGCCAGAAACATCTGAATTCACCAGCATTAAGCATCGAATAGAGGCAGCGCAATTTGGGGTGCAACCAACGTTCCTCAAACCTTTAGTGGGAAGCTCTTCGACAGCTTTAAGGGGGTTGTCGTTTAATTTAGCAGATTACTTAACTTTGGTCGATGAAACTGCTAGGCAAATTAGCACTGGCAAACCCGGTTACATGCTCCCCAATGCCTCGCCAATTTTACAACGTACCGGTTTATCGCAAATAAACTGGAATCGTATGGTCATTGGAATTGAAGATATCTTTTCGAACTCTATTGGCCTTTCAATTGCCCAGCGAAAGCTAGCCCTCTCTAGAACGGGTTAATATCACCTAAATAGATCAAATTCATTAAAATAGCGTGCAGCCAGGTGCACTGAAATCAGATCAATCACAAGTTTTTCTTAATATTTGCCACACTTAAAACTTTTAGTTTTAAGTGAGTATTCGCTGCACCCTTTTGCCTCACCAATGTTCGGTATCGATCCTGAAAACCTTAATTTACCTATGTCGTAGTGCTTAAATTTGTGCTTAAAACTATGGGTGTCTTAACAATATCTTCGATTTTTTATAGCTCAATCCTTTACCCTCAAAGCATACTGGTAAATAATCTTAAGATACTGGTCGGGCAAGTTTGTGGCTGTCCGAATAAAAATTATAACGAGAATAACCATGACCAACGCATACCCTCACTTACTTGAGCCCTTAGATCTTGGCTTCACCACGTTAAAAAATCGTACGTTAATGGGCTCTATGCATTTAGGCCTAGAAGAAGAAAAAGGCGGTTTTGACAAGCTTGCAGCCTTTTACGCAGAACGAGCTAAAGGCGGCGTCGCACTTATCGTAACGGGTGGGATTAGCCCCAACATTTCAGGCTGGGTAGCTCCTTTTGCTGGCAGAATGACAGCCAAACGTCATGCTAAGAAACACAAAGTAATTACTGAAGCCGTGCATGCTGAAGGTGGTAAAATTTGTATGCAAATTTTGCACTCTGGTCGTTACGGTTATCATCCGCTTGCAGTATCTGCTTCCCCTATGAAATCTCCAATTACGCCGTTTAAACCTCGCGCCTTATCCTCAAAAGCTGTGACATCCACAATTAAAGATTACATAAGTTGCGCGGCCCTTGCGAAAGAAGCTGGCTACGATGGCGTAGAAGTGATGGGCTCTGAAGGCTATTTAATTAATCAGTTTCTAGTGAAGCGAACTAATCATCGAGATGATGAATGGGGTGGGTGTCTAGAAAACAGGGTGAAAATAGCAGTTGATATTGTCAAAGGTATCCGTGAAAAGGTGGGCACTGATTTCATCATTATTTATCGTCTATCAATGCTGGATTTGGTTGAAGGTGGCGCAAAATGGGATGATGTTGTTTATCTTGCAAAAGAGATAGAAAAAGCCGGTGCTACGCTTATCAATACAGGTATTGGTTGGCATGAAGCACGTGTGCCAACTATCTCTACTTCGGTGCCGCGCGCTGCATTCACATGGATAACCCAGCGGATGAAAAAAGAAGTATCACTACCGCTCGTTACCACTAACCGAATTAATACACCTGAAGTGGCGGAAAGTGTTTTAGCCGACGGCCATGCCGATATGGTATCTATGGCACGGCCTTTTTTAGCCGATTCTCAGTTTGTAGCTAAAGCGATGCGCAATGAGTCCCAGTTAATTAATACTTGTATTGCGTGCAACCAAGCATGTTTAGATCATGCGTTTGAACAAAAGCGTGCTAGTTGTTTAGTCAACCCTCAGGCCTGCTATGAAACAGAACTTACCTTTACTCCGGTAACGCATAGTAAACAGATTGCAGTGGTGGGGGCTGGTCCTGCAGGGCTTGCATTCGCTATGTATGCTGCTGATAGAGGCCATAAAGTCACCCTATTCGACAAAGCAAGTGAGCTTGGTGGGCAATTCAACTATGCGAAACAAGTACCTGGAAAAGAAGAGTTTTACGAGACTATTCGCTACTTCAGCAATCAACTCGAGCGCACCGGCGTTACAGTAGCACTTAATACCGATGTTACCTGTGAACTTCTCACTGAAAGTGGTTTTGACGAGGTTGTATTGGCTACGGGTATTAATCCTCGAAAGCTAACTATCGATGGTGCAGAGCATCCAAAAGTCATGAGTTATATCGATGTGCTGCGCGACCACAAACCTGTGGGGCAAAAAGTAGCTATCGTTGGTGCGGGCGGCATCGGGTTCGATGTAGCCGAGTATTTGGTTGAAGACAAAGAACTGTCGCTCAACACTGATAAGTGGCTGTCTCATTGGGGGATTGATAAAAACTATACCAATGAAGGCGCACTCACTGAGAAAAAATATACTCCATCAAGTCGAGAGGTATTTTTACTGCAACGCAAGACGTCTAAAGTTGGCAAGGGCTTAGGTAAAACGACAGGCTGGATCCATCGCCAATCATTGAAGCTTCATAATGTACAAATGGTAAATGGTGTAAGTTACGAAAAGGTTGATGATGAAGGTTTGCATGTACTAATAAATGACAAACCTAAATGCTTAGCCGTAGACAACGTTATCGTGTGTGCGGGACAGGAACCGTTCAAGCCTTTGCAGGCTCCATTGGAAGCTGCCGGTGTGAGTGTCCACATTATAGGTGGGGCAGATGTTGCCGCTGAACTAGACGCGAAGCGAGCTATTCGCCAAGGTGCTGAGCTAGCTGCTAAAATTTAAAGATTGGTACTTAAGGGTGGGTGTCCCAGTTTAGTTGTGTCCCAGTTTAGTTTTATAAAAAAGAAGGGAAACTAATTAGCTTCCCTTCTTAATATTTCTCATATTTCTTAAATGTTTACTAAAATTGGTCGAACATAATAGTGTTGCCGTCTGGGTCTTTCACCACACAATGCCCCGGCCCTTCTTCGCCTTTGACTGGTACATCTATTTCAATGCCTTTGTCCATTAAGCGCTGCTCGAGTTCGCGCACGTCAGCGGGGTTGAAGGTTAAAACATTGCCTTCAAACATGCCCTCGAACAAACCAATCATGGTTTGCCCACTTTTCATGATCACCCATTTTTCTTCCACCGAACCGCATGACGGCATAGCCTCAAAACCAAGTGTTTCATAAAACGTCTTCGAGATGGCAATGTCACTGACCGCTAAACTTAACGAAAAAAGCCCAGGTTGCACTGTGTTCTCCTAAGAACCTAACAGAATGAATTACATACTGTAGATAAGTGCACGAGCAAGATCACGGCAATTGGTCGCAAAACGTTCAGTTTTTACGCTTGCTTAGTGCTGCCACTCTTTCGTCAGCACAACTGCTTCGCCGCCCTCTACCTTCACTTCTTTGCGAGACTCCTTCCCTTGGCTGTTTACAGCGTAAAACTCGTAAACAGTTATGCCAGTGCCATGCTGAATACTTTCAATAATGCGTTTGGCTTCGAAATCAGGTGAAGATTGTTTTAATGCCCCACTAACATTCTCAGGCAACTGCGACCACACAATGTCTCTTTGTACTTCAACTACTTTCCATTCGTCAGCCACTTGTAGCATATCAAACTCAATTTCTCTGCCGTCGGCTAATACACCTTCAACATCAAGATAAGTCTTGCCATGTTTTAGCTCTTTTTCCACTTCATTTACTGTAAAAGATGGCTCAATAGCTTTGATAGCGGTTAATGCATTGGCTGGAACCTCACTAACACTCATACTTACTTTTTCGTTTAGCGTGGCACCAATTTTAGCTTGTTCACCATGATTAGTTTTTGGCGCAACGCTCTCCCCTACTTCTAATCGTGTGAACGTCACACTGGCGTAATCGCCATTTGCTTTATCTTCTTCCCAGCTGCCTGTACCTAAACACGCCGGATACCAGAAACCTGGATCGTCTTTAGTACTACATTGGTTATAGGCACCCGCTTTAAAGTAATTCCAATCTAGAGTGTAACCGTATGGATGGTCGTGTTCATCGAGGTTACCGTAAGCATCTACAGCATTGGCGAGGTTGATTTTGTATTCAACGGTTTCGTGACCTTCAGCTTCGAAGGTTAAATACATCACATCACCGTGCACATTCACTACGTAGCTCAGTGCTTCGCCCAAAGCTAGTCCAGCTTCCCCTGGATCTTCAGGGTTTGTCCATAAGTTGCCCCACACTGGGTAAGCTATATCTCTTCGATTAGCATCATCTTTTGGAAGGTTTCTTTCGTAAGTCCAAAATACCGAGCCTTTTTCATGGTTAGGCCATTTTTTGTAATAAATTTTAAGCGGCTCGTTCCCCCAACCAAAACCTTTTACCTTTTTCTCCCATTTGCTGGCATGTATCTGACCAATAACTACGGAATAAGCTGGCGCTTTTTCAGGATATTTCGCACGTAGAGCAACATGATTTACTTTTAACGTAGCTTCCATCTTGCCCCCTACTCGTCCGAAGCGTTTCGCTATAGGGTTACTCGCTACAGTAAAGTTGTTCTTAGGAGACTTAGTTTTAATTCGTGTGCTTTTTCCGCGTAACATATGGCGCAGTTCACTTCGCGTATTACTTGAATTCGCGGTTGTCAGCGCTTTGTTTGGAGACGTGAAAACCATACCGCCCTTTTCGTCTACGTAAAAAAAGTCAGGATGGGAAAAATCTTGGATGTCTTTAACTGAAACACTATCCGGCTTCCCATCATTATTTTCATCAGTCGGCAACGTAATGTTCCACTCACTCAAATCAAATTTATCAGCGGGAACGTCATCCGCAATAGCACCAACACTGAATACTGAAAGTAGGAGCAACATAGCCGCATTGCTACGACTTACTCGTTGAGGAAAAGCTCTCATAAAAAACCTCTGTAATAATATGTTAAGCGTACTTCTTATGCGGTACTTGCTTGATACGTACCTCCTCCGTAAAAACAACCCATGGCATTACCAATAAACCATCACGGTCGCTTTTAGGAGCAGATTTAAAATACCAGAAAACATTACCAACCAAGAATTAATGTAATACCAATTTAACATTCAAACAATTTAATTACAAAATACTTTCATTTCATTCATTTGATTGTGGAGAACGATTGCTCAATATGTAGTGGTGAAATGTAAAGGAGGGTTCGATATTAAAAATATGTGTGGGTGTCCATTTTTGAGCCCATTGGTGAGATTCTTAATGTGAGCCCTGTATTTGTGGATGTTTGGGAGTCAGCCACTAGCCAAAAAGGATGGGTGTCCGATTTCAGGACTCGATTTCAGGACTATGAACGAACCTAGCTTAGGTAGACTCGTAAATCTTCCAAATATGTGGGTGTCTATAAATTGAATTGCGAATCTGACAGCACGTAGGATATCGAAAAGGTGGGTGTCCATGAACGAAACAATTTTGCAATTAGTGTCTATTTACCCACTAATTACGGCTTATCTGCAACTTAGTTGTTGGCGACAGCCTTTATGCTGGCTTGAATAAGCAATTAGGCAGAAACTAGGAGGATGTGATGGACACTATTCCGTGGCAAGACTTTGATATGGTTGAATCAAGAACAGGAACTATTATTTAAGTCAGTGATTTCCCTGAGGCTCGTAAGCCAGCTTACAAACTACTTATTGATTTTGGAGAGGATATTGGAACCCGTAAATCCAGTGTCCAAATAACTGAACACTATTTAGCTGAAGAATTGTTGGGAAAGCAAATTGTGGCTGTAGTTAACTTTCCGCCCAAGCAAATAGGCCCATTTTTGTCAGAATGCTTGGTAACAGGTTTCTATCGTGAAGATGGTGTGGTGTTAGTCAGCCCCGACAAGCCTATGCCTAATAGCGCAAAACTGGGCTGACTATTTAACCGCAGGCTAACTCGCTCTACATCGACTATCAAAATGAGCGACCAACATCTGACTCATAAAGCAGTCTTAAGCATCAGCATTAGACAACTGTGCCATCTCTCTACGCCATGCTTTTTCATAAGCTGGGCGAGATAACACCCTTTCAGCGTACGATTTCACATTGTCGAACTTAAGATCAAGGTCGCTACCTTTAGCCCATGACAATACTTGGGCTGTCACAATGTCAGCCATTGTGAATAAGCTTCCGCACACATACTCTTTGTCGTTAAGAAGTAGCGAGAAAGCCGTTAACGCTCGATCAAATTCCCATGCCGCTGTATCTTGCATTTGGACAATACGATGCTGCTCAGGTAAAGCGAAGGTATGTTTTGCTTTACTCCACAATGGCTGCTCTAATTCAGTAACAGCAAATACCATCATTTGCTCATACAGTCCGCGAGCGAAAGTACCGGGTGCAGGTATAAATTCTTCCATTGCGTGCTTTTCAGCTAAAAAAGTAACAATGGCTGCCGACTCGGAAAGCGCACCTTCCTCAGTGACTAATACAGGAATTTTAGTGGCCGGGTTAAGTGTTTTAAACGCTGACCCCAGATGTTCACCGGCTTTTAAATTCACCACCTTGTACTCGTAAGGTAAGCCAATTTCTTCTAAAGCCCATGCCACCCTCACCGAGCGAGTTTTCGGGTATCCATAAAGTGTATACATTGCGTGCTCCCCGTTTAAAAATACTTCAATTTAACAGCATAAAGCCATATTGAAACCAAAACGCGGTGCAAACAACTTATGCGTCTTGGCGACGTAAAAAGACTAACTCAGTGGCTGTGCTTTGTGACTCGCTATAAACATAACCTTCACTATCGAAAGCCTGCAACCCTTCCACATCACTCACTTCGTTTTCAAGAATATATCTTGCCATTAATCCACGAGCTTTTTTGGCAAAAAAGCTGATGATCTTATATTGATCGTTTTTATAGTCTTTAAAGACGGGTGTAATCACCATACCTTCAAGTTCTTTTTTCTTAACGGCCTTGAAGTACTCATTAGAAGCAAGGTTCACTAAAACGTTATCACCCTGCGCTTGCATGGCGTCATTTAGAACCTGTGTAATGCGACTACCCCAAAACGCATAAAGATCTTTACCTTCAGGGTTAGCTAGCTTGGTACCCATTTCTAAACGGTATGCTTGCATTAAATCTAATGGGCGTAACAACCCATAAAGGCCTGACAAAATTCGCAAGTGGTCTTGCGCATAGCTCACTGCTTTATTACTTAATGTATTAGCGTCTAGCCCTGTGTATACATCGCCATTGAATGCGTACATGGCTTGTCGCGCATTATCAGCAGTGAAAGGGGTAGAGAACTCAGCAAATCGATTAGCATTAAGTGTGGCTAATTTATCACTAATTTTCATCAATGAAGAAAGGTCGGCTGGCGAAAGGGTACGACACACTTCCATCAAACGCTCAGTGTCTTGAAGCATGGTAGGCTGCGTGAAATCATCCACCTTAATGGGGGTTTCAAAATCTAGGTTTTTCGCTGGGGATACTACAACTAACATCTTCGACTCCTTATCTTTTTCTGGCTTCATTATACCACTGTGAAAAAGTTGAGGTTGAATTTACCGTTAAAAACCCTTAAATCAAGTTAACAGAGAAATCCGATTAGCCAGTATTTACCGTGTCTGCGCTATAAATTGTCACACGGGTTTGGTATAACTATACCCAAATACGCAAACGTTTGAATCTATCAAACCGTTAAGCCCTACATACGCGAAAGCGAACCGCTTTACGCGAACTGCCTTTCTGGCAATTCGTCCGAGTTTTTTAATTTAAGATTAGAGAGAATTATGAGCAACCAGCTAGCTTCGTTACGTGAGATCACCACGGTTGTTGCCGACACCGGCGATATCGACGCAATCAAAAAATACCAGCCAGTAGATGCAACAACTAACCCATCATTGTTGTTAAAGGCCGCCAGCTTGCCTCAGTATGCCAGCCTAATCGACGACTCAGTAGCATGGGCTAAACTACAATCATCTGATAGCGAACAACAGCTTATTGATGCATCAGACAAACTTGCTGTTGCTATTGGTAAAGAGATTTCAGATTCTATTCCAGGACGTATTTCGACTGAAGTAGATGCCCGTTTATCATTCGACAAAAATGCCACGGTAGAAAAAGCTGAGCGTCTTGTTCAGCTTTACCAGGATGCCGGCATCGATAAGTCACGCATCTTAATTAAGATGGCATCTACTTGGGAAGGTATTCAAGCAGCTGAAATACTTGAGAAAAAAGGCATACAGTGCAACCTAACTTTATTATTTAGCTTCGCCCAAGCACGTGCTTGTGCCGAAGCAGGCGCATACCTAATTTCACCGTTTGTAGGCCGTATTCTAGATTGGTACAAAAAGTCGACCGGTAAAACTGAATATTCTGCGGATGAAGATCCAGGTGTAGTGTCGGTTACCAGTATTTATAACTACTACAAAGAACATGGTTACAACACGGTAGTGATGGGCGCAAGCTTCCGCAACATTGGCGAAATTCAATCGCTAGCGGGCTGCGATCGCCTAACGATCAGCCCAGCTTTATTAGAAGAACTTGCCAATGAACCTGGCGAGCTTACTGTGAAGCTTAAAGATAACGGCGCGACAAAAACTCCTGGCGATCGTCTGACCGAGTCTGAATTCCGCTGGGAAATGAACCAAGATGCTATGGCAACAGAGAAATTATCTGAAGGTATCCGCAATTTCGCAGCAGACCAAGACAAGCTTGAAGTGATGCTTCGTGAAAAGTTAAGTGCATAAACCATAGGGAATTAGTAAATGAGTACACTGACATCATTGCCACAATGGCAAGCACTTAATCAAATTGCAGCGTCGATAAAAGACGCACACATGCGTGATTGGTTTATCGCCGATCCTAAACGTGCTAAAAAAATGCAGTTAGAAGCGTGCGGCATTTTTCTTGATTACTCTAAGAACCGCGTAAACGAACACGCGTTAGGTGCACTGTTTGATTTAGCCCGTGCGTGTAAGCTAGATGAAGCCCGCGACGCCATGTTTAACGGCGAGCAAATTAACAGCACTGAAGGACGAGCGGTTCTTCACACGGCACTACGTAACTTTTCTGATTCACCTGTCATGGTTGATGGCGAAGACGTTATGCCAGAAGTACGTGCCACCCTTGATAAAATTCGCGACTTCACGGCATTAGTTCACAGTGGCGAGCACAAAGGTTACACAGGTAAAGCTGTGAAGCATATTGTTGCTATTGGTATTGGGGGTTCTTTTCTTGGCCCCAAAATTATGACTGAAGCCCTGAAACCTCATACGGTTGAGACGGTTAAGGTTCATTTTGTAGCGAATGTTGATGGCTGCCATATCCATGATGTGTTAACTAAACTCGATCATGAAGAAACCCTTGTTGTGATGTCTTCTAAGTCATTCACTACACAAGAAACGTTGCAGAATACCCTTTCTGCCAAAGCTTGGTTCTTGAAATCTGGCGGTACGCAAGAAGATATCGCGAAGCACTTTGTTGCCGTGTCTTCAAACGTAAAAGCAGCCACTGAATTTGGAATAGCAGAAGATAACATTTTCCCTATGTGGGATTGGGTTGGCGGTCGCTATTCGTTGTGGTCAGCCATTGGGTTGCCTATTTCATTAGCTTTGGGTTTTGATAACTTTAAAGGCTTACTTGAAGGCGCGTTCGACATGGACACGCACTTTAGAACAGCACCATTAGAGCAAAACCTACCTGTACTACTTGGCCTCTTGGGCGTGTGGTATCGTAATTTTTTCGATGCGCAATCTCAGGTGCTATTACCTTATTATCACTACCTTCGTGGCCTACCAGCTTACGTACAGCAGCTTGATATGGAAAGTAATGGTAAACAAGTCACTCAAAGTGGCGAAGTGGTAGATTACGCTACAGGCCCTATTATCTGGGGTAGTGAAGGCACTAACGGCCAACACAGCTTCCATCAGCTTATTCACCAAGGTTCGGGGGTTATTCCCGCCGACTTTATGTTACCACTGAACGTGCCTAACCAAGATGACACACACCATGCGATGTTAGCATCAAACTGCTTTGGGCAAGCGCAAGCGCTTATGCAAGGCAAAACCTTTGATGAGTGTTATGCAGACCTAGAAGGTAAAGGCTTAGACGAAGCGCAGCGCACTCGTTTGGCGGCGCACAAGACGATGCCGGGTAACAAACCTAGTAACACCTTAATGTTTGATAGCCTTACGCCTAAGACACTTGGCGCACTAGTTGCAATGTATGAACATAAGGTATTCGTTCAGGGTGTTATCTGGAACCTTAACTCATTCGACCAATGGGGCGTAGAGTTAGGAAAAGTGCTGGGCAACCAAGTACTAGCAGGCATTCAGGGAAATGCAGAAGAAGAAAGTTTTGATGCATCTACCCAACAATTGATTGCCCGTTTCAGAGCAGCGAATGCACCAAAATAAGGAAGTTCGAGTGAAGTAATCACTCAGATTTGGTGCAAATAATAACTGAACGGCCGGCTTACCCCCGGCCGTTTTTATTGGCAGTAAATAAGAACGTACAAGCTAACTCGCTGTTAAGTATGTTACCTGCCAACTGTTTTGCTTAGCACACTGACGATATCTACCTGTGTCATCACACTGTCACAATTTGTTAATAAAAAGTAAATTTACTTGTTTTATTTTAATTGTGGCTGTGATACAAAATCGTACAGAGGGAATAAAAACTAAACTCTGTATTGTTGTAGTGGTAATAAAAAGGAGAATCCCAGTGGACAAATCAGACTTATTTGCCATGCTAGATATTGAAGCAAGCCCAGCGAAAACAAAAAGTAAAAAACGCAAGTGGAGAGAGATTGAAGCACTTCAAGATCGCTTTAAACTAGAAAAGGAGCTCTCTGAACTCGATTGTGGTTTCGAATACGAGCTAGAAACACTGGAAAGATAATACAAAGGCCGCCTGCTAATAACAGGCGGCCTTTTTACTTTCTAATTTTTTACTTGCACCGCTGCATGTAAAGCTTCGAGGGTACTACGCCTGATATGGGTCGTTTTGACCCGCGATGCTTACCAGAGAGAGCAGCCTACCGCTATCGGAAACTATACCTGCCAAAGAATGGGGGAACGCCCTTTATTTGTTAGGTAGGCATTAGTGTCGCTGAAATGTTTGCAGCCAAAGAAGCCTCTGTAGGCTGATAGCGGTGACGGGTGCGGTGCATGTAGCACACAATGCTTTGTACGATTGATGTGTTTACCTTTCTTTTGAGCATGACTGCCCCACAATAAAAACACCACATTTTCTGTGTGCGTGTTTACCGCCTCTATTACCGCATCGGTATAGGTTTCCCAACCCCACTTTGCATGACTATGTGCTTTACCTTGCTCTACTGTTAACACCGTATTAAGCAACAATACGCCCTGTTCTGCCCACGAGGTAAGGGTGCCATGATTTGGAATAGAAAAATCACTAATATCGTCAGCCAACTCTTTATAAATATTAACTAACGAAGGGGGCGTTTTGATGCCAGGTAAGACTGAGAAGCATAAGCCATGCGCTTGATGCGGGCCGTGATAAGGGTCTTGCCCTAATATCACTACCTTAACCTTTTCAAGCGGTGTTATGTTCAGTGCGTTGAATACATCTTCCGAAGGCGGGTAAATAATTTTACCCGCTTCACGTTCAGATGCTACTTTTTGCATTAAGGCTTTGAAGTAAGGTTTGTCTTCTTCACCGCCCAATGCTTGTGCCCATGTGGTCACGCTTTTAGTAAATCCAGCATGTGTTGTTTAAGCGCATCGTAAGACGCAGGTAAATCAACGGCTAAGCTGTCTTCCCCAGCAACATCAGCTAACGGCTTAGGTAAGCTAATAGGCGTGCCCAAAACGTTTTCTACCGTTTCACGGAATTTTGCAGGGTGTGCAGTTCCCAAGAATAGACCGATTTCGCCGTCTTCTAAGTCGTGGCTAACGGCACGGTAAGCAATAGCAGCATGAGGCTCACTGGTATAGCCCAGTTGCGCTAATTGGCGCATGGCTAACTGAGTATACTCTTCATCAACCATTTCGCCTTTCAAGCAGCTTTTATCTACATAACCTTGCTCAATTAAGGCTTCAATACGCGGCCAGTTATTAGGTTGGCTAACATCCATTGCATTCGACATAGTCGCAACCGTTTTCTTTGGAGACCACTCCCCCGTTTTTAGGTAACGAGGTACAGTATCGTTAGCATTAGTTGCCGCGATAAAGCGTTTAATCGGCAAGCCCATCGATTTCGCAATCATACCGGCAGTTAGGTTACCAAAGTTACCACTTGGTACCGAGATAACCAGTTGGTCACGCTTTTCTTTAGGTAGCTGGCTTACCGCTTCAAAGTAATAGCACACTTGCGCTAGCAAGCGGCTAATATTAATTGAGTTCGCTGAATTTAAGTGCAAACCTTCACGAATATCTGGGTCGTCGAATGAGGCCTTCACTAGCGACTGACATTCGTCGAAGTCAGACTCAACGGCTACCGTATGGATATTGCCACCAAGGGTGGTAAACAGCTTTTCTTGCAGTGCGCTAATTTTCCCTTTAGGGAACAAAATAACCACATTGATATTATCAATACCGTGGAACGCATGCGCTACCGCCGCCCCCGTGTCACCAGAGGTAGCAGTAAGAATAGTGACCGGTTTACCTTCACTAATTCTTGATAAGGTTTGCGCCATAAAGCGGCCACCAAAATCTTTAAACGCCAATGTAGGCCCGTGAAAAAGCTCCAAGGTATAAACGTTGTCACTTACCTGCTCTACCGGTGCGCCGAAGGCAAATGCAGTATTCACGATTTCTTCTAGTTCGCCATTGTTAAGCTCATCACCAATAATGGCACGAAGTACCGCTATGCTGCGCTCTGCGAACGGCATTTCAAGCAGTTCATCAATGTTGTCTAGTGTCGGAATATGCGTCGGGAAATACAAACCTTGTTGTTTACCCAACCCTCTTTTTACTGCTTCAGAGAATGAGGCAGTGTCCTGTGCATCTTTTAAATTAACCAATTCCACGTTTTAATACCTTTTATCGTTGTGCCGTCATATTGTCTAGCTGCTGTATCACTTTGATTAAGCGATAGGGCCAACCGTGGTTCCCTGCTCTGGGATTTGGCACACATGGCTAAAGCCATCTTCATTTTGAATATAGTGTTCGTCTAAATAGGCAACGATACGCTGCGCTTTTTCTTTACTGTCACACACGGCAAATACCGTTGGACCTGAACCCGAAATACCAAAGGCTAACGCGCCTTCTTGCTCGCTGAAGGCTCTTGCGTCATCGAAGCCCGGCAATAACTGTTTACGATAGGGTTCTGCAATCACATCTTTCATCACCGACGCAGCAAGCTCGTTTTCACCTGCATGCAAGGCATGTACAAATACCCCTAGCTGGCGACCAAAGGTAAGTGCCGTGGACATGTCTACCTGCTTAGGTAATATGTCACGGGCGGCCGCTGTAGAAACGCTAATACCAGAATAACAAATAGCATAGTACCAGTCTTTCACTAACGGCAGCGACAAGGTTACAGGAGATGTTGCCCCAGTCATTAATGTCATGCCACCGACATAACATGGCGCTACGTTATCGTAATGAATACTACCGCTGATTTGCCCTTCTAACTCCCCCATCATAGTCAACAATGTATCTTCGTCAAAGGGAGTATCAAAAAAGGCATTCAAAGCAACAAAGGCCGCAACAATAGAGCTCGCGCTCGACCCCAGTCCACTGCCGATAGGCAAGTTTTTAGATAAGGTCATCGCCACTGGCGTGGTCGTTTTACCCACCTTTTCCATCTTCGCACAAAAGTAGTGATAGCATTGCGTAACAATATTACTGTCAGCGTCGCCAGGCAATTTGTGTGCGAAAGGGCCCACGGTGTTTAACGAAAAGGTATCTGCACTTTCAATATTGACTTCGTCGCCTAAGCGCGAACCATCAATAGGGGCAAGTGCAGCGCCTAGTACATCAAATCCTAAACTAACATTGCCAATAGATGCTGGCGCATATGCTCGTAATGCTTTCATAATACTTTTCTTTAATTACTCTTTTAACTTCGGCGGCTCTTTTATTTTAAAAGAAGAACCAATTAGTGTGCCATTTGCTTCCACGGCATAGTTCGCAATATATCAGCAAACACACCAGCAGCCGTTACTGTACCACCTGCACCATAGCCCCTAATTACATAAGGAATAGGCTGGTAATAATCACTGTTGATAGCCAACGCGTTTTCACCATCTTTCACTTGCGATAATGGGTTAGATGCAGGCACTGCTTGAATCGTTACCTTGCACTTATCCCCTTCAATGCTACCAATATAGCGAAGTACTTTTCCCTCGGCTTTTGCAGCATCTACACGCTTAGCGAATTCAGCATCAAGTTCAGGCAACTGTGACATGAATTCATCAATGGAACAGTCTTCGGCAAAACCTACCGGTAATACAGACTCAATTTCTATATCAGAAAGCTCAAGTTCTAAGTCTGCTTCACGGGCCATGATAAGCAGTTTGCGTGCTACGTCCATACCACTTAAGTCGTCGCGCGGATCCGGTTCAGTATAGCCATTTTCTTTTGCAGTTTGCGTTGCTTCAGATAACGTCATCCCTTCTTCAAGCTTACCAAATACGTAAGATAGGCTACCTGATAATATTCCTTCAAAACGATGCAGTACGTCGCCGGCACTAAATAGCTTTTGCAAGTTATCGATAACTGGCAAGCCAGCTCCTACGGTGGTTTCGTACAAATATTGACGATTTGTCGACAGTGCAGTCTTTTTCAATTTACGATAATAATCTAACGAACTGGTATTGGCTTTCTTGTTTGGAGTCACGACATGAAAGCCATTTTCCATCATGTCTACATATTGCTGTGCAATAGCATCGTGACTAGTGCAATCCACAATAACTGGGTTCACTAAACTGTTATCGTTTACGAACTGATTTAGGCGTTCTACAGAAAGCCCTTCGCTAGCAGCATCTAATGCTGGTTTCCAATCTTGATTTAAGTCAATTCCTTGGCTGTTGAGTAACAACTTACGACTATTAGCTATTCCATATACTCGCAGCTGGATATTGCGATTAAGCAAAGCTGGCTGTTGTTTTGCAATTTGGCTTAAAAGCTCAGTTCCCACGTTGCCACAGCCTACTAAAAATACATCAATGGTATGGCGGTCTGAGAAAAAATTCTGATGGATAACCTTAACCGCTTTTTTCGCCCGCTTGTTTTCGATAACCGTCGAAATAGAACGCTCTGAAGAGCCTTGGGCTATCGCTACGTTATTAACGCGAGCTTGCGCCAACGAGTTAAAGAAGCGTGCCGCTAAGCCTTTCGCATGACGCATACCGTCACCCACTAGGGTAACAATCGCTAAATCGTGGCGCACTTCTATTGGATCTAACAATTGATTTTGCAGTTCCAGCGCGAAGGCATCTTCTAACAAGCTTAACGCACGGTCTGCATCCTTACTTTGAATACAGAAGCTTATTGAGTATTCAGAAGACGATTGGGTAATGAGACTAATTGAAATATTCGCATTCGACATCACCTCAAAAACTCGGCTGGCCATGCCAACCATACCTTTAAGACCAGGTCCTGCCACGTTGAACATAGTGACATTTTCAAGTTGAGAGATGCCTTTAACCGAGGTCCATTTTTCACTGGCTTCGTTACTAATTAACGTACCAGGAGCAGCAGGATTTAGGGTATTACGAATCAGGCAAGGAATATGGTGCTGTGCAATCGGGCCAATCGTTTTTGGATGAAGTACTTTGGCACCAAAATAAGAAAGCTCCATGGCTTCTTGATACGTTAACTTATCAAGCAACACTGCGCCTTCAACCTGATTTGGATCGGCGTTATAAACACCATCTACATCAGTCCAGATTTCACAACAACTCGCATCGATACACGCCGCTAAGATAGCCGCTGAGTAGTCAGAACCATTACGACCAAGCGTGACTTTCTCACCAACCTCGTTAGCCGCAACGAACCCTGGCATCACCAATAACTCACTGCCGTCGTTTGGCACATCGGTAAAGCGGGCTTTGCTCAACGATACATCTGCAATGCTATCGAGATACTCGCCTTCTGCAAGAATGTAAGTTACAGGGTCGATAATACGATTTTTTACGCCTTTAGCCGTCAAAATACCACTAAATAACGTTACCGAGATGTATTCACCAATACTCAATATTCCGGCTGCAATATTGTCAGGCGCTACACCTAACAATTTAATACCATCAAGGTGTTGATTAAGTACACGCAGTTGCGCGTGAATGAAGTCGGTGACATCTGCATGAGCGAAGCCGCTAAGCTCTTCGTTTAAGGCATCAGCAATACCAGTTACGGTAGACGTTAATTTTTCAAATAGAGGGTGGAAATCTTCGCCAGCGGCTGCTTGCTCACATAAAAGTGACAATGCATTCGTCACCCCTTTAGGGGCAGAAAGTACCACTGCAGCGCCATCGGTTTGGTGGGTGGCCGTGCTAATGTCGGTCACGCGCAAGTAGCGCGGTGCGTCGGCAAGTGATGAGCCCCCAAACTTTAAGACTTTCATGTGCTGCTCCTATATCGGTTACGCCAGGTTACTGCTTTAATCGGTTACTATGACGTGAGTAAAAAAAAGCCCGCTCTCTGTGAGGGCGGGCTTTCGTTGTCTTATGCTTACTTGCACTAGCCAGCGACCGCCCGTTTTAAGGTGGTAATCATAATGCCGGTGGTGCCAATAAGAAGAATCGTTTTCATAGGGTCAATTTGCCGTATAGACGTCTATCTGTCAACCGCAGTTTTCACCATACTGTATTGCAAAAAGTGAAACACAAACCATTTCATGTTTCGATTTCAGCGATAATCCATTATAAGTGGCAAAGAATATAGCGAAACTCACTATTCATCATCAATTAACTTCGCCGATAAAAAATCTACTAACAAGCGTATTTTCGGCACTAAATGCCTATTCGATGGGAACAGTGCCCATACCGCCTCTCGCTTGTCTCGATAGGGCGATAGCACTTCAATTAACTTGCCTGTTGCTAGCGAGTCACGCACATAAAAACCAGGCAGTTGCACTAAGCCCAGCCCGGCTAAGGCAGCATGATGTAGCGCATTACCACTGTTATATTTCACTCGCCCCTTTACCCGTACTGTTTGCACTTGCCCATTATAATGAAAGCGCCAATGAGGCTGTGAACCTACTAAGCACTGATGTTCGCTTAGCTTGTCGGTACTCTTCGGTGCAGGAAAAGCATGTAAATATGCAGGGCTGGCGCAAACATATAGCTGCCGGGTAGCCAGCTTTTTGGCCACCATTGTCGAGTCTTCTAAATTGCCGATGCGGATAGCAAGGTCGAACCCTTCATCAATAATATCCATAGTGTCGTTAGTAAAACGGCACTCTACTTCTATGCCTTCGTATTTTTTTAAGAATTGATTAATTAGCGGCGCAATGAAGGCCTCGCCAAAGGCGACGGGCACAGTAAGCTTAATCAGTCCTTGAGGCACTTTCTGAAGTTGGCTCACGTTCAGTTCAGCATCTTCTAAAGCTTTCAGTGCGGGTTGGCATTGCTCAAAATAAATATGCCCAGCTTGGGTTAAAGACACACTTCGAGTAGTGCGGTTAAATAACTTCACCCCCAAACGCTTTTCCACGTTGGCGACTTTTCTACTGATTTGCGCACCAGACGTGTCTAACTTAGCCGCTGCGGAAGTAAAACTGCCGGTACTAGCAACAGCGCAAAATTCAACAATACCTTCCCACGACATGGCGTTAACCTTTATTAACTCTAGCGTTTCTAGCTTGGCGCTATGGTTAGTAAAAAATATCAGAAGACCCATTTAGCTAATCATTAAACACCAACCAATTATTACACTCAAGTAATAATGAATTACCAAATCTGTATTTATAAAGCCAGACCTCAGGTCTATAATCTATCTCATAACGTAGACATTACAGGTAGCGGCATCGTGCTGTTTACCCACGCTGTATTATATTAGGAGCATGCCATGACATTAGCATTGAAAGAAGGTCAGACTCATATTAAGTCTAAAGCAGCTGTTGCTTGGGGCCCAGGTGAAGCATTAAAAATGGAAGAGCTAGACGTAGAGCTTCCAAAGAAAGGCGAAGTGCTAGTACGTATTGTTGCTACTGGCGTGTGTCATACCGATGCATTTACCCTTTCAGGTGACGATCCAGAAGGTGTTTTCCCCTCAGTACTTGGCCACGAAGGTGGCGGTATTGTTGAAATGGTTGGTGAAGGCGTGACTTCTGTTGAAGTCGGCGACCATGTTATTCCTTTATACACAGCAGAATGCGGTGTATGTAAATTCTGTACGTCTGGCAAAACTAACTTATGCCAAGCAGTACGTGAAACCCAAGGTAAAGGCTTAATGCCAGACGGTACCAGCCGTTTCTCGAAAGACGGTGAGCCAATTTATCATTACATGGGTTGTTCTACCTTCTCTGAGTACACTGTTTTACCTGAAATTTCATTGGCGAAAGTAAATAAATCAGCGCCCCTTGAAGAAGTCTGCTTGTTAGGCTGCGGTGTTACTACCGGTATGGGCGCAGTACTTAATACTGCAAAAGTGAAAGAAGGCGATACCGTTGCTATCTTCGGTTTAGGTGGCATTGGGCTTTCAGCCATTATTGGTGCCCGTATGGCTGGCGCTAGCCGCATTATTGGTATTGATATTAACGAAAGTAAGTTTGACTTAGCCAAACAACTTGGCGCGACTGACGTTATAAACCCTAAAAATTTCGACAAGCCTATTCAGGAAGTCATTGTTGAAATGACTGACGGCGGTGTTGATTTCTCATTTGAGTGTATTGGTAATGTGAACGTAATGCGTTCGGCGTTAGAGTGCTGCCATAAAGGTTGGGGCGAATCGGTGATTATCGGTGTTGCCGGTGCGGGTCAGGAAATCTCTACTCGCCCATTCCAGCTTGTAACTGGCCGAGTATGGCGTGGTTCAGCGTTCGGCGGTGTTAAAGGTCGTTCTGAGCTACCAGGCATTGTTGAGCGTTATCTAGATGGCGAATTTGGATTGCAAGAATTCATCACCCACACCATGGGGTTGGATGAAATTAACGATGCATTCGATTTAATGCACAAAGGTGAAAGTATTCGCTCTGTTGTTCATATGAATAAATAGCACGTAGCTGTCACCATGACCGTTAAGTGAAAAAAAGCCTGCATTGAGTAACTCATGCGGGCTCTTTTGTGTTTATAGCCACCCCAATTCTAGCGCTTTAAGTACGGCTCTGGTTCTGTCTCGCACCCCCATTTTCGCCATAATCGCAGACACTTGATTTTTAACTGTACCGGTTGATTTGAACATCGCTTCAGATATTTCTTTATTGCTGTAACCGGCGGCAACTAAGCGTAGAATTTCTATTTCTTTAGGGCTTAAGGTTTCTGGCTGCTCAAACGACTCGAAATTAACCTCTAGCCCTTGCAAGCCTTTGAGTACTTTCTCTGTCACGCTTGGTTGAATCAGCGTTTCTCCCGCAACGACGGATTTAATAGCGTTAACCAGGGTCTCAAGTGACACATCTTTAAGTAAATACCCCTTCGCTCCCGACCGCATCGCTTGGGTAACCAGTTCATGATCGTCAAATGTGGTCAGCATGATAACGGGGATATTAAGGTTAAGATTACGCATAGCACGTAAAGCATCAATACCTGTCATTTCAGGCATACGAATATCCATCAACACTATATCTGCGCTATTTGCGTTAAGTGTATCAATAACATGAGCGCCGTCATCACACTCGGCTACCACGTCAACGCTGCTATCAAGTGCTAACAACGACCGAATGCCTTGGCGCACTAACATTTGATCTTCTACTAACACAACCCGAATACTCATGAATGCTCCGGCAATAAAATATCAATGAGAAAACCTTGGCTATTAAAACCATATTTCATCACTCCGCCTGATTGCGCTACGCGCTCGGCCATACCTGTTAACCCATTACCCTGCTTCATGGTTTTCTCTGTCACTGATTGTTCGTCTTGTAGTGTCAATAGGTAGCTATTTTTGTGCTTAGACAAACTGACGTATAATTGCGCAGATTGAGAGTGCTTAATAGTATTGGTTAGGCTTTCTTGAACGCACCGAAGTAAAATATCTGCGGTTCTAACATCTTCCACTTTAACGTTATCTGCAATAGATAATTGCAAGCGTGGCCGAGGCAGGCCGATAAACAAAGCGCTAACTGCTTGTTGCCAATCCAGAGCGGCGTTTTCACGAATTTCAGAAACGGCTTCTCTTACATCAGAAAGTAATAGCTTTGCTAAGCTATGACACTGATCTACATGTGCCTTTACCTCATCTTGACCAGCGCCTTTGGCCTTTAAGGAAGCCACCTGCAAATTAATAGTAAGTGCGGTTAAGTGATGGCCTAACACGTCGTGGATATTTCTAGCAATTCTCAACCTTTCATCTTGCTGCCCGGCTTGTCGAACAAGTTGCTGAGTACTGGTTAGTTGACGGTTCAGTTCGTCAGATTTTTCTCGCGCTAATTTTTCGTTAATGGCAACATTTGACATCATCATGGCGAAAAAATTAAACGTCCAAAATAGAGCAGCTAAAAGCCATGCGTCGCTATCTTGCCAGTAAAAGGTGTGAATGAGCCCTAGGGGTAAAGCTGCCAATACAGACACTGGCAAGCATTTTCTCCATGCTAAATAGTAAGGCAATAATGCCGACCATATCACCAGGAAAATAGCGAGATAGGTGTACGGCTGTAAAAACAGGCTTGCCACTGCCAGTAAATACATTGTGACCAACAGTGGAATTCGCCATTGAGGAAGTGACATATCCCGCCGTGTCACGACACTAAAACACAGCGCTATTCCCACCACTACACTACTAGTTAGCCAAGGTCTAATTGATGAGGCACCGTAGTATGAAAAAGAATAATAGAGTGCAGAGCTGCTTACGAACACCCACGTTATGAATGCACTTATTCGCTCTAAATTAAAAAAGTTTAGTATTTTCATGCGCCTATTATTAACGTAAGCGGGAATAAATACATAGGCCAAAAGTCATTTTTTATCTTATGACTTTCAGCACTAATACTAAAAAGAAGTTATTGGCAAACTGACTACATCAAACGTTTAAGGTGTAAGTCATGCAAAACATTCACAGTGCTATCATTATATTTCACATTATTTGCGGTGCAATTTCACTGCTACTCTTTTGGGGCCCCTGCCTCAGTAAAAAAGGCGGAAAATATCATAACAAGATAGGTAATATTTATTTGGCTACGATGACACTGACATCCGTCAGTGGTGTAGTTAGCTCGTCATTAGTACTGCTAGCGCCGCTTCTTATCTTCCCGACTATGCCAGCACATTTTGAATCTGTAGCGTATTTTCTTGCTTACCTTCAGGGCCAATACATATTTTTACTTATGCTAAGCCTGCTGGTTTGGAACAATGTCAGACACGCCAAACGGGTGCTGAGTGTAAAAGCGAATCGCGCCGAACTTCGCAATACTGAATACTTATGGCTACCCTGCGCATTATTTATCGTGGCCAGTATTGCCTTATATCAAGGCATAAAATACAACATTACGTTGACGCAAATTTTTGCCCCCCTAGCTCTTTTTAACTGTATTGGTATTGCCCGTTATGCATTTAAAAAAGACATTGCCAAAGGAGAGTGGGTCATTCAACACATAGGACATATTATTGGTTCAGGTATTGGAGCATACACAGCATTTTTCGCCTTCGGTGGCCGTTCACTATTTCAACACGCGGTCTTTGAAAACCTCCCCTTACTTCAAATAGGAAGCTGGGTATTACCAAGTTTAATCGGCGTCCCTTTTATTGTTTGGCTAAGTAGGAAGTATTTTACGTTGTTTAATCCAGTGGTTTCTTCAACTTCGTTAACAAAAGATGTATAACAAAGAGAGTGAACTTGCGAACAACCCAAATAACGTATTAGTGTATACCTTTGACAAAGAGAGTGTCTAACATTGTGAAAAAAGAGATAAAGGTATTAGCCGTTTTGGCATCAGTTTTATCTATCGCTTTTACCCTAAATAATGCATTTGCGACCCCAACAGCTAAAAGCACAGAGCCTAATAACGCAAGTGCAACAACTGGCGCAGAAACCAAAACAAGCTCTGACACTACGCCTGACACTGAAGTCACTCTCGACTCGTTAACCAACTATCAAGTCAATAACGGCCACATGGTAAGCTCTGGCTTGCCATCGGCTGCACACTTTCAATTATTAAAAGACGAAGGCGTAAATCGGGTTATCGATTTAATACCCGGCGATAGACTGCAAGAACAACAAGTCGTTGAAGCATTATCACTAAGCTATCACAATGTTCAGGTTGAATGGGGAAACCCTACCCTAGCCAACTTCAACGATTATGTTAGCTACATGGCGCTAGGGAGTTCAAATGGCGATAAAGTGCTTACACATTGTAAATTGAATTGGCGGGGCGCTGTATTTACCTACCTTTATAGCGTTACAGTACTTGGTGTATCAGAACTATCAGCAAAACAAGACTTACTTGCTATTTGGCAACCTAACCAAACATGGTTTGCGTTTATGAATACGGTTATCGACGACTTCAATGCAAGAAACAACGCAAACATTGCCACAACCGTAAGCCCACAGATAGAACCCGCACCTCAATAACCTGCCTTCTAAGCGGTTAGTCTCTATTGATTAGTAGTTGTGTTTCTTTGAACTATACCCTGAGTCATCAGCGCGTTTTTTAGCTTGACATATACGGAAAATCACATACGATAACAACACATATGATTTAACGTATTTGAGATGAGTGATGACTACATCAGTATCTTCCACATGTGTGTCGCTTTCACCGCTTTCATTGTTCAAATGTCTAGCGGAAGAAACTCGGCTAAAAACGCTGCTTATGCTTTGTGTAAAAGACGAACTTTGCGTGTGCGATATCACCGAAGCACTTAATCTTAGTCAACCTAAAATTTCTCGTCACCTAGCGGATTTACGCAAGTGCGAGCTGGTGGCTGACGAACGCCGTGGTAAGTGGGTTTATTATCGTTTAAATCCTGCCCTCCCAGCGTGGGCCAAAGAAGTTCTTCATTTATCTGCCACCAGCAATGCTGATTACATCAAAGACGCATTGAATAACCTTAAATGTGACTCGGGCTGTTAAGCGACCTTCCTACTTTATTCAAATATGTGACATAAAACACCAGGATTTTTGTAATGAAAATATTGTATATCTGCACGCACAACCGTTGCCGTAGCATCCTTTGCGAAGCCATTACTAATGCTTCAAACAATGCATCTTTAGAAGCGCGCAGTGCGGGAAGCCAACCTGTGGGTGAAGTCCATCCTTTGTCAGTAAAGTACCTAGCCGAGCGAGGCTATAGTACTGATGGGCTTAAAAGCCAGTCTTGGGATGACTTTGAGGACTACCAGCCTGACATCGTTATTACTGTATGTGATTCTGCAGCCGGTGAAGCCTGCCCTGTATACTTCGGCAATTCGCTAAAGCTTCACTGGGGCCTTGAAGATCCATCAAAAATAGAAGGTAGTGAAGCAGAGAAAGCTCAAGCGTTTTATAACACCATCGATATTATCGAGAAACGCGTTGACGCACTTAGTGATATCGTTTCTCGCAAAATGCCCATGATAGACGTTAAAAAAGCCCTGCAAGAAAAAGGAGCGCAATAATGTCTGAACAAGCATCACCATCCAGCAATTTAGTGACAAGCATTGCGCCTGCACCAAGTGCTGAAGATTTCGCAAAAACGTACTCTGAACACAAGCCGCGCATATTATTACTTTACGGATCGTTACGAGCGCGTTCTTACAGCCGACTCGTGATTGAAGAAAGCGCTAGACTGCTTGAATACTATGGCTGTGAAGCCAAAATTTTCGATCCAACAGGCTTACCTCAGCCGGATACCGAAGATGAAACCCACCCCAAGGTAAAAGAGCTTCGTGAATTAATGATGTGGTCTGAAGGGCAAATTTGGTGCTCTCCTGAGCGTCACGGCAGCATGACTGGCATTATTAAAAGTATTATCGATTGGGTGCCATTAAGTATTGGCGCGGTTCGTCCAACTCAAGGGAAGACGCTAGCGGTAATGCAGGTAAGTGGTGGCTCACAGTCATTTAATGCAGTGAACCAAATGCGAGTGCTTGGTCGGTGGATGCGCATGCTGACTATTCCGAACCAGTCATCGGTGGCAAAAGCGTTTTTAGAATTTGAAGATGATGGCCGCATGAAGCCGTCTTCCTATTACAACCGCATCGTTGATGTGGTAGAGGAACTGGTGAAATTTACCCTGCTGACTCGCGACAACAAAGATCATCTTGTTAATCGCTATTCTGAGCGTGTTGAAAGCGCAGAGGAATTAAGCAAACGGGTTAACCAAAAAACGATTTAGTCGACGCGATACTAGTTATCACTATAAACACGAAAGACATTAAAACCATTAAGGACGCTGTCTCATGGGATTTTTCGAACGATACCTCTCTGTATGGGTAGGGCTTTGTATTGTTGCTGGCGTAACCGTCGGGAGCCTTTTCCCTGACTTTTTTGCGCTTGTTGCAAGCCTTGAATACGCCCATGTAAATTTAGTCATTGCAGTACTGATTTGGCTCATGATTTATCCCATGATGATTCAAATCGATTTTTCATCTATCAAAGATGTCGGTAAAAAGCCCAAAGGGCTAGTGCTAACCTTAATAGTAAACTGGCTTATCAAACCTTTCACTATGGCACTGCTTGGTTGGTTATTCTTTAAAGGCATTTTTGCCGACTGGGTAGACCCACAAACGGCTACAGAATATATCGCGGGTATGATTTTACTTGGCGTAGCGCCTTGTACGGCCATGGTTTTTGTATGGAGTCATTTAACTAAGGGCGATGCCAACTACACCTTGGTACAGGTCTCTATTAATGACTTAATCATGATCATCTTGTTTGCCCCTATTACCGCGATGCTTCTAGGTGTTACTGACATTACAGTACCTTGGGATACCTTACTTCTCTCGGTTGTCCTTTACGTAGTACTGCCTTTAATTGCAGGGGTTGTGACCCGTAAAAAGATTGAGAAAAAAGGCGAGCAAGCCGTTACCGCAATTATCGAACGCTTAAAGCCATTCTCGGTACTTGGGCTGTTAATTACCATTGTATTGCTGTTTGGCTTTCAAGCAGAAACAATATTAGCCCAACCTCAAGATATAGTGCTTATCGCGATTCCGCTTCTTATTCAAACCTACGGAATTTTTGCGATAGCGTATTTTGCGGCGAAAAAAATGAAACTACCTCATAATGTAGCCGCGCCCGCTTGTATGATTGGTACGTCTAACTTTTTCGAACTGGCCGTGGCCGTTGCCATTTCATTATTTGGCTTACACAGTGGTGCCGCGTTGGCGACTGTAGTTGGTGTGTTGGTTGAAGTGCCTGTAATGTTGTCGCTGGTTTGGTTTGCCAATAGAACCCGCCACTGGTTCGATTAAAGCTCATATCAGTTTGCGCTAGAAAGATTAAAAGCAAAAAGGAGCTCATTGAGCTCCTTTTTTAATGTTCTTTATTTTTAGCTTTTCTTTATTACGTATTCTTTAGCACGCCATGGTTTCTGGCAGAATAAACCCGTAGCGTTTTAAAGTAGTCTCTAAAGGCAGTCGTTTAAGCGGCTTTTCAATAAACGCTAGCGCACCTAGCTCCATCACGCGATTTTGCATGACCGGCTGAATATCGCCTGAAATCACTACAACAAATACTTCAATTTTACGGCGCTTTATTTCTTCAAGCACGCCTACCCCGTCGAGTATCGGCATGGTTAAATCTAGCAGCACTAAGTCGATGCGATGATGCCCCATTATTTCGAGCGCATCCACACCATTAGATGCTTCATAAATTTCACTCGCTAATCCATCGGGCAAGTTACGGCGCGCCATTTTTCTCGCTAGCGCCGAATCATCACAAATCAGAATGTTGAAGCTCATGGTCTACTCTTAGTAATCTAGAAGTACTTATATCGCCACATAGAATTGGTAGCAGCGAAAGTATTGTCGAATACGTGGATGAAGAAAGTAAGGTCAAGACTATATTAAACGAAAGTATAAAAAAACACTTTTAGGCTAATTTTCCAGTAGCTTATCGAAAATTTTTGTTACTTTAGTAAAGTACATGCAGCCAAACTTAAAAATAAAACTCACTGCGCTGCATGGAAAATCACTTATTGTTAAAGGCTAAATTATGCTGGATGTCACCCTTTCTAAAAAAGTTGCTTATCAAATTCTTTCTCATTTTGATAAGAGCTATCGTTGGTTCACACGTATAACAAGAGGTGCCCAATCGCGGTTTGAACAAGGCCAATGGAAAGAAATTCAGTTAGCGTCAAAAGAGCGTATTACTATTTACGAACAAAGCCTTTCAGATGCCGTTGCCGATGTTTACCATTTAACTGAAGTACACAAAAAAAATGACGAATTTTGGCAAGACCTAAAGAAGACCTTCGCACGACAACTTGAAGGCCACCCGCAATTTGAGCTAGCCGAAACCTTTTACAATTCTGTGATTGGACGTTTATTCAAGCACCGCAAAATAGACAACAGCATGATGTTTGTATTGCCAAGTCGCTGCTTTTTACCCGGCCAAGACCGAGATAAAGTCATTCACAGCTTCGACACCACTACCACGGTACGTGAGATGTACGTGTCTATTTTCAAAATCTATCGCTACGGCATCCCTTTTGAAGACTACGAACGTGACATGCAAAACCTTGAAGAAGCACTTAGAAAGCGATTAACCACACAGCAATTGGCCAGCGTTCATACCGTCGAACTTCTAAAGCCCACGTTTTTTAGAGGAAAATCAGCGTATCTTATTGGCAGAATATGCATGCCAGAAGAAACCCTTCCTTTTGTTATCTCATTGCAACGTAGTGATGAGCATACCTTGTTTGTAGACGCATTGCTTACACACAGAAGTGATTTAAGCGTTATCTTCGGTTTTGCCAGAAGTTACTTCATGGCTGATACCCAAAACCCAGCAGAAGTGGCTGCGTTTCTGCAAGAACTCCTACCCAATAAAAAACACTTTGAGCTTTACATGGCACTGGGCCATTACAAGCACGGGAAAACAGTGTTTTATCGTAACTTCCTCGATCATATGGATACCACTAACGATCACTTCGAGGCCGCGCCTGGTATTAGAGGATTGGTAATGATGGTTTTCCACCTGCCCTCTTACGGTGTGGTGTTTAAAATCATCAAAGATGAGTTTGCTGAAAGTAAGAAAATTACTCGTGAGCATGTTAAAGACTGCTACCGGTTAGTAAAAATGTCAGATCGTGTCGGCCGCATGGCAGACACCCATGAATACGTTAACTTTCGCTTTCCTCTGTCTCGTATCGACCCATTACTCATTGATGAGTTAAAGGAAACCTGCGCCTCTAGCCTAGAATTTACTGAAGACGAACTGGTCATAAGGCATTTATACATAGAACGTAAAATGACGCCGCTTAACTTGTACCTTCAACAAGAAGAAGATGAAGATAAAGTGCGCAGTGCATTAAACGAATTAGGGCTGTGTATTAAACAAATAGCCATGGCGAATATTTTCCCTGGCGACATGCTGCATAAAAATTTCGGTATTACGCGACATGGCAGAGTTATCTTTTACGACTATGATGAAATATGTTTAATGAACGAACGTCATTTTAGGGCGCTACCCAAATCAGATGACCCTTATGCGATGGACATGTTGTCGGTTGGGCCAACCGATGTTTTCCCTGAGCAGTTTGAGCACTTTATTGTTGGAAAACGGAAACTTAAGGATATTTTAAAGTCGTTACATGGTGACCTAATGACCCCTGAATACTGGCATGAAGTACAGATGAAATGTGCCCGTGGGGACATTCAACATTTTACGCCATATAACGCTAATGTCCGTTTTAGTAGGGGTGCTGATAGCATCTCAAAGTGATCGCAACACGATAGATTGTATGTATAAACGTTGATATTTAACTCCATTAATTAGAAGTACCAAAATCATGAATGTGCTACTTGTTGAAGATGATCCCAAGGTTGCTGCTCACATTGAAAAAGGATTTATTGGTGAAGGGCACAGCTGCGTTGCAGCGCGTGATGGCGAAAGAGGCTTAGCTGAAGCCTTGTCCGATGATGTAGATGTTATTGTACTAGATGTAATGCTTCCTTTATTAGATGGCTTTACTATCTTGGAACGTTTACGAAATGACAACGTGCTTACCCCTGTACTACTGCTTAGTGCGAAAAGCCAGGTGGAAGACAAAGTGCGCGGCCTGCGCTCTGGTGCCAATGATTACTTAACTAAACCTTTTGCGTTTGAAGAGCTGCTGGCTCGGGTTGAAGGGTTGGCAGGAAGAGAACGGGAAAGCGGTGACAAAACACTTATTAAAGTGGGTGACCTTACCCTTGACCTTGTGAACAGAAAGGTACAACGCGGCGACACCGAAATAGACTTACAATCAAAAGAGTTTCAGTTGCTAGAGTGCTTATTGCGCCATCAAGGAAAAGTGGTAACGCGTAGTATGCTGTTGGAACAAGTTTGGAATTATCATTTCGACCCGCAAACTAACGTTATCGATGTGCATATCAGCCGTTTGCGACAAAAGGTTGATAAAGCATTTAACGTTCCTCTGATTGAAACCGTAAGAGGCACGGGATACAGAATTGCGGACCCTGTTGTGTGTTAGCAATAGGTAATTTCACTCGAAGTTCTAGTTTCCGTGTAGGGGTATTATTAACCTCGCTAGCGCTTGTTGCTATTTTATTTATCGTTTACTTCTGGCGTCTTGCCAGTAGTGACGTATTTATTCGTGAGGCAAGCGCCGCGGTTGATGCAGAAACGTATGCGTTTACGCTATTGCATGAACAAGCAGGCATTGAAGCCGTAATCAGCAATATTCAGACAAGAGCGGTTTCTAACGTTACGACAGATTCTAACAAGTCCGATACATCCCACTTCTTTACACCTGCCCGATTAATTGTGGTTTTACGCGACAGCGACAATAAGATAATTGCAGGTAACTACCCTCTTTGGCCTATTGCCATGGTTACCAGCGTTGATTCTGGCACGCCCTCCGCCAGCATTATTGAGTTACCTCCCTTAATTGAAAGCAACGGTAATTCTCAGCAAAGTAGCATTACAACAGAGGACGCCAACTACTCTTTTTCTGAGTCGACCAACAGTATCCTTTTTGAGAGGGTAAACCTAGAGGGTTATTCTTTATTTGTTGGCCGCAATATCGATGATTTATACAGTGCACAGTGGTTAGGAAAAACGTTTGGTTGGATAATTATTGCCTTGCTATCTGTATTGGGCGCCATAAGCTTTGCGGTCGCACTTTACGTGGTTAAACGCATAAACCGTATGGCACAAACTGCTGATTACATTATTCGTACCGGTAATTTGGAAGAACGTTTGGAAATAGACAGCAGCTGGGATGACTTAAGTCGACTAGCCGTTGTGTTTAATCATATGCTCGATACCATTGAAAGTGCGGTAAACAATATAAAGTCGGTAAGCGACAGTATCGCCCACGATTTGCGTACACCGCTGGCTCGCTTACGCAATAATTTAGAACATATTGATGATGAAAAGCTACGACACGATACGACCTACGAAGCTGACAAACTGTTAAACATGTTCAACAGTCTTTTGCGTATTAGCAAACTAGAAACAGTTCACAAAAAAGAAGGGTTTTGTGAAACTGAGCTTAGCGATATGGTTACCGATGTGGAGGATTTATATCAGCCATTGGCCGAAGACCGCGATATTAAGCTTATTAGCCAACTGTCTAACATTCAGTTCTATGGCGACCCAAATTTGCTGTTTCAGGCAGTCGCGAATGTGCTAGATAACGCCATAAAATACACCCCTGATGGCGGAACCGTAACGCTACAACTCACCGCCACATCTTCGCATGTGATTATTAGCGTAAACGATAATGGTAAGGGTGTTGATGAACATGAACTTGATAGCTTAGAACGCCGCTTCTTTCAGGCTGATAAAAGCAGAACCTGTGAAGGAAATGGATTGGGGTTATCGCTCGTTTCGGCAATCATAAAGCTGCATAAAGGTAAGCTGTGGTTTGTGCACGACCCGCTTATGCAAGGTCACGGGTTGGGTGTTGTTTTCACCTTCCCCCGTTACCATAGGTAAACTATTTATTAAGGTTGTTTCTGCATAAAGATGGTCACCTCTGCCATCACCACGCCAAACTTTCTAATGTATGAGCGGTTCATCATGGCACTATCGTCAAATGCCCAAAACCAGTCATCGAAGGTAACGGCGTAAGTTGTGTCATCAACCGGTAAATCCATATTGTAGTGAAAGTTAAATGCGTTACCGTATGAAGTGCCTGTTGCAGGGCCATCGATGTCACCCGCATTGCCCACATAGGTGCCATCGGCTTGTTTTACAATTTTCCACGTACGAGTTTTTGGCCCTTCGCCTACTCCGTAGGTGAATGTCTCATCTAGCGTTAATGTGCCGCCCTCGTTTTTACCCTCAATATCTACTACAAAGCGCTGAACCACTTCGCCGGAACGATTTTGCACTATTCCCCATGCTCGAACATTGCCCGCAAAGAATTCCTCAATATTAAACGTGGGTGAAACTTGCTTGTATGTATTGCCATCTACCGATGTAGAACATCCGGCTATAAGAGTAAGGCAAGATAAAAGCCCGACTAACACCGTGCGTTGTATAAATTTCATTATGACCTCGATTTTTGATTTACATATCTGTCTGCTTAGCTACTGGCTGCTTAGCTACTTACTTTTTCAATAAGCCTTTCGCTAAAGAAGTACAATTCACTGCGCTTGTTAATGCGCTTTAATTTTTTATAAGCTGATCGTTTTAGCTAATTTTATAGTTAATTTTTGTGTTTATAGCCTTTATTTATGGGCCTTGTTGGGAAGCTTATTTGATAAACTTTGTTAATAAGCGTCGAGCGCTGCCCATGCTCCATAAAGAATATGCTTATTACTTTTGTAACAAGGCTTTACGCAATTTAGGCTCAGAGGTTTTTTCTGATAACCAAATATCGAAAAAAGACTGCGTGAAGTTTGTATCCTCAATAGTGCCAGCTAGCTCGCCATTAATATAAAACTCACTGGCTCGGTTTGCGGTAGCCACGCCGGTTATAACATCACCGTCTTCAACATCGGGGAAAAGCGCGACCATTTTGTCTTCCCATTCACTTAACATTGCTTCGTCGCTAATACCTTGCTTGCGCATTTCATCTACAGAACGCTGTGCTATTTTTTTACCGTCTAGCCCTCGTTGGTAATCTAGCTTTAACGCAAATGGCGCGTCAGACTGCCACTTTCCTTTAGGGGCATAGAGCGTAGCGTCATATACGTCCCAAAAAAGATACGTAAACATAGCATTACCCACCACTTTCGCCTCAGGCACCTGTTTGGTTACATAATCAGGTACGCTTTGCGCCAGCACATTTTTCGATAGAACCAAAAGTGATATTCCTAATGCGATAACAAGGTTTAAAGAGGTAAAACGGCGTTGAAACATGTTTATGTACCTTCTATAAATGTCGTTTAAAATCTGAGCCACTGCGTTTATGCTCCAGATACTTCAACTCCAACATTGTAGTGAAAAACCAAAAACGACGAGGCCAAAAAGCGATACACTTTTTATTTTACGGTGTGCTCTAGTTATACTGTTGTGATTGCCACATTGATCATTTGAACAGCGCATTTTGAATTTAGAACGTTTTGCCGACACACTGTGCTTACCCTCGCCGCTCGAGCCCTTCACGCCAGACTGGGAAGGTGCTGAACATGTATCAATGTTTGTAAAGCGTGACGATAGAATACACCCCGTTATTTCAGGCAATAAATGGCGTAAATTAAAGCACGCGTTTAATCTTCCCCCCCCGCACACAGTGGATTTAGATACCGGATCGGGCTTGAGTGTAAATTCGGGTTTGTACAGCCAACCCCCCTCCTCAGTAGTTAGTTTTGGTGGAGGGTTTTCCAACCATTTGCACGCATTAGGTTATTTGTGTAATCAGCTGAATATTCCTTTTCACGCTATTATTCGCGGCGATTACACAAAACACCCCAGCCCGATGATTCAGGATTTAGTGCAATGGGGCACCCAAATTCATTACGTGAATAAAGCAACCTACCAACAAAGAGATAACCCAGCTTATTTAACAGGCCTACAAAAACAGTTTCCTGATGCGTTAATTATTCCTGAAGGCGGAAGCCAAATGGCAGCGATAAAAGGCGTTCAAGATGTCATAAACGAAATAGACATCCCCTTTGACCGTATTATTGCCCCTGTGGCTAGTGGCGCGACCTTGGCAGGATTAACCTCTGCTCTCTCACCCCATCAACACGCTATTGGCATCGGGGTGTTAAAAGGAGAAGGATATTTAGAAGGGCTTGTTGAGCAATTTCTAACGCCAGGGCTTGCACTTAATCTTGCTCATACTTCAATTCCCGCTCAGGCATCTGCTTCGGCCGCTAACAAAAAAAACCAATTCAGCATTAATCATGATTTTCATTGCGGTGGATACGGGAAAATTCCCCCGTACCTGCAAACATTCTGTGAAAACTTCAATCAAACAATGCCATTTAGTATTGAAGGGGTTTA
This sequence comes from Alteromonas sp. CI.11.F.A3, assembly GCF_032925565.1. NCBI lineage: Bacteria > Pseudomonadati > Pseudomonadota > Gammaproteobacteria > Alteromonadales > Alteromonadaceae > Alteromonas > Alteromonas sp. CI.11.F.A3. Next base: position 1,212,421 of record NZ_CP136708.1, on the reverse strand, counting down.
CTCTGGAAAAGTGTTTTGGGCACTTAAACACTTACTAGCAACGTTTACGTCAACGAATGCCTCCCCGAGTGCCTTTGAAAAAGGACAGACACTTATCATCCTTCACACTGGCGGTATGCAAGGCGCCAGAAAAAATAAAAACCCTTGATCTTATAGACCCACATATTCGTTTAACCTAATATCAAGGCTGTGGAAGTATTTACTCATACACACAGCCTGGTTGTATCTAGCTTCGCGTTACTCATAGCTACCGCTCAAACGCAATAATCGTTAGGAGATGCACCATGATAAAAGGAACAAGTAGCTTACCACCCCCTTTAAACATACTGGTTTCTAGGGCACTTAAATTATGCGAGCTGGTACTGTCTACCAGTTCCGTATTCTACCCCTTCGCCGCTATCTATGAAGATGGCAAAGTTGGCTGTTTATTCAGCGAAGAGACTAATTACCGTATCGACGAAAGTCAGCTTATTGAATGCTTACAGTGGCGAATAATCGACACCACTACAGACTCTGACAGTTATAGTATTCTTGTTTACGCGGCGACGGTCGAAACGCAAAAGCATACCCGCTTAGATGCTATTGCGATCAGTGCGGCATGCCCTAACGACGAGGAACAACTGTTGCTCTATCCTTATTATCGCGTAGGCGACAAAATTGTGGTTTCCCCTCCCATCAATACAATGCCAGAATAGACATTATCGCGCATAAACTGCGCTTATTCGTTTTCCTTGTGTTTACGATGACTATTTTTTGTCGAACCTATGCTGTCTTTGCTTGCCAATTTGGTATCGTCTGCTAGCATTCAGCCCAAAATTCATTAGCTTATTTAGGGATTAATTATTATGTCTCGCGTTTTAATAATTGGTGCTGGTGGCGTTGCCTCAGTAACCGTAAAAAAGTGTGCACGTTTACCACAGCACTTTGACGAAATCTTTCTTGCCAGCCGCACAGTGTCCAAGTGTGAAGCTTTGCAACAAGAAGTAGGTGCAGACCGCGTTAAAGGTGTATTTTCCCTTGATGCCGATAACGCCAAAGAAGTAGAAGCGCTTATTAACGATGTTAAGCCTGACCTAGTAATTAACCTTGCGTTGCCTTACCAAGACTTGCCTATTATGGACGCGTGTTTAGCGACTAATACCGACTACTTAGACACCGCAAACTACGAGCCAAAAGACGAAGCTAAATTCGAATACTCTTGGCAGTGGGCTTACCAGCAGAAATTTAAAGACGCAGGCATCATGGCCTTGTTAGGCAGTGGTTTCGATCCAGGTGTAACCAACGTGTACACCGCTTACGCGGCTAAACACTATTTTGACGAAATTCACTATTTGGATATTGTTGATTGTAATGGTGGTGATCACGGTCAAGCATTTGCGACAAACTTCAACCCTGAAATCAATATTCGTGAAATTACTCAACGTGGTCGTTTCTGGGAAAATGGCGAGTGGAAAGAAACCGATCCACTGAGCGTGCGTGAAGATTTAGATTACCAAAACATTGGCGTGCGCGCGTCTTACCTAATGTTCCATGAAGAATTGGAATCGTTGGTGAAGCACTTTCCTACCCTTAAACGTGCTCGTTTTTGGATGACCTTTGGTGATGAATACCTTACACACCTTCGCGTATTAGAAGGCGTAGGCATGACCAGTATTGAACCGGTAGAATTCCAAGGCCAAAAAGTCGTGCCTTTAGAATTCTTGAAGGCGGTTTTGCCTAATCCAGGTTCACTGGCTGAAGGCTATACCGGCATGACCTGTATTGGTACTTACATTACGGGCATGAAAGATGGCAAAGAAAAAACCATCTTCATATACAACAATTGTGAACATGCTAAGTGTAATGATGAAGTGGGCGCACAAGCGGTATCTTACACCACAGGTGTTCCGGCCATGATTGGCGCAGCACTAATGCTAAACGGCACTTGGAAAGAAAACGGTGTTTGGAACATGGAACAATTCGATCCAGATCCATTCATGGATATGCTTAACGAGCACGGCCTACCTTGGCACGTACTTGAATGTGATAGCAGCCCATTCACTAAGTAATATTATACTGTAACTGGAGCAAATAAAGGTTGGCAGACTTAACGCAACGAACAGATATCCCTTCTCCTTGCTATGTGCTTGAAGAGGAAAAACTCATCCGAAATCTTGAATTGATGAAACATGTACAAGATGAGTCAGGCGTTAGAATAATCCTGGCTTTAAAAGGGTTTTCAATGTGGTCGAGCTTCGACATCATTAAGCCTTATTTGCATGGTGCAACAGCAAGTTCGGTGTGGGAAGCCAAATTAGCCGCTGAAATGGGTAAAGAAGTCCATGCCTATTCTCCTGCGTATAAAAAGGCGGATATAGAAGAGCTGGCTACGCTGGTGAATCACTTGTCGTTTAATAGTCTGTCACAGTGGCAAGCTCACAAAGATGCGCTTGCGGGCGTATCTTTGGGTTTGCGTATTAATCCAGAGCATCAAGAAGCAGATACCCCACTTTACGACCCTGCTGCACCTGGCTCGCGTTTAGGGCTTAGGGTAAGTGAATTAGAAGGCGTAGATTTATCGGGTATTGACGGTTTCCATTGTCATAATCTTTGTGAGTGCGACTCATTCGCTACCGAACGTACGCTTAACGCGATAGAGGCACGCTTTGGCGGTTACTTAGGTCAGTTAAAGTGGCTAAACTTAGGTGGTGGCCATTTGATGACTCGCGAAGGTTACGATGTAGAACATCTAATCAAAACTCTTAGCGATTTTAAACAGCGTTATCCGCATTTAGATGTAATTCTGGAACCCGGTTCTGCCGTTGCATGGCAAACCGGACCATTGATTGCTGAAGTCGTGGACGTGGTGGCCAACGATGGCGACATTGCTATTTTAGATATTTCAGCCACCGCACACATGCCGGATGTACTTGAAATGCCTTATCGACCTACTATTTTAAATGCTGACCTCCCTGGAGTGAGAGCGTGTGATTACCGATTAGGTGGAAACTCCTGCTTAGCGGGCGATGTCATTGATACTTACTCTTTCGATGCGCCATTAAAAGCGGGTGACCGAGTACAGTTTGAAGACATGATGCACTACACCATGGTGAAAACGTCATTCTTTAACGGCGTTGAACACCCCGCCATTGGTATCTTGCGCAAAAACGGTGAGTTTGAGATCGTTCGTCAGTTTACATATGAAGACTTTAAAGGCCGCTTGTCATAAACAATAGATAGCGACTTCTAAAAACAAATGCCCGCAGCGCTGAACGCTAGCGGGCATTTTTATTTGTGGCGCTTGAATAAAGCGTAGTTGATAAGCACCTATTCTATAAAATACCAGTACCGTTAAGGTTTTGGCTTTTATCTACCGTACCTTCCGCGATAACCGTATCATCAAGATAAATGGCAAATGGGGTACCTTCAGGGCCAGTAAGGTTATAGCGAAAGCCATGCATTTCATCGGCTAAGGCTATCTTCACCTGAGTTTTGGGATGAATCAAATCATACTCACCTGAATCACCGGCTTTACCAAAAATATCGACGACCCACTTACCCTCTGGCATCTCAATTCTTAAGAGTTGCTGACTCATAACTATCCTCCAACCTTACACTTAACGCGATAAGCAATAGTGCAAAATGCGCTAAGCCTACCTCGTATTAACTATATTGTTAGATAGGTACCCTAAACCCCCGGGTATGAGATCAATCAGTCTCTTTTGCTTCTTTTGCACCTTTTGCTTCAAGCCCAGCTTGGTACAAGGCATTCTTTTTCAAGTCATAGTGATCGGCCACAACGGCTGCCGCTTTTTTCAATGGCATGTGATCACATAACGTGGTTAAAAGCGACATGGCTTCAGCCGATATTTCAGATAAATTCACTTGGGCTGGCGACACCATTACCACGAACTCACCTTTTCGGTGGGCGGCATCAGCTTCCAAATATTCAATAACATCACCCGGAGTACCACTCACATAGGTTTCAAAGGTTTTGCTCAGTTCTTTGGCTACCACAATGTGCCTGTCTCCTAGCACACGGGCAATGTCTCTTACTGTGGCTAAAATACGGCGCGGGGCTTCATAAAATACGCTCGTGCAGGTGCGCTCTTTTAATTCAGCAAGTTGGTTGTCTTTGGCTTGAGTTTTTACCGGTAAAAAACCTTCAAAAATGAATCGGTCTGTTGGCAGCCCTGAAGCACTTAGCGCCGTAATAGCTGCACATGGGCCTGGCAATGCAGTAACAGGAATACCTTCTTCGCGACAGCGCCTCACAAATACAAAACCTGGGTCGCTAATTAACGGCGTACCCGCATCACTAATTAACGCCACCGATTCGCCGTCTTTCAAGCGCTGCACTAGCATTGCGGTACGTTTGTCTTCATTGTGATCATGCAGCGATAAGGTACGGGTAGAAATACTGAAGTGCTGTAACAATCGCGAGCTGTGTCGTGTATCTTCCGCAGCAATCCAATTAACCTGTTTTAATACCTCGATAGCTCTGGCGCTAATATCATCAAGGTTGCCGATAGGTGTAGGAACGATATACAAGGTGGCGAAATGGGTCATAGAAACAAAAAAATAACGAATAATAAAGAAAGTGTACCACGCCATTGGGCTAGTTTACGTCGGCAAACGTAGATTTTCATCGTGGTTAGGATAAACTTGCCGCTACTTGCCGTTAAACGAAGTGAAAGGAAACAGACTGTGGGTCACATTGGACATTTTACAAAGCGCATTACCTTTGCAATGGCGACAGCCACCAGCGTGCTATATTTAGCAGGCTGCGGGAGCACACCTGAACCCACCTCGGCACCTAAAATTATCAATACTGAACCAGTAGCAGCGCCAGTAGAGCAGCACATTACACCTGAACACAAGCTGGTGGAAGCCAAAAAAGTATGGCTTCAAACTAGGGATAAAGTGAAGCGAGATACCTTACTGCTAGATGCAGTGGGTCTTTATCTCGCGCAAGGCGATACCATTTTAGCGCAGCAAATCTTGTTTGAAATGAAACAAGACGGTGTAGCTACCTCGCTACAAGACAGCTACGCCATACATGTTGCAATGGCGTACCAGAACGACCCTTCTTCATCGCCAGCACAACTTACGGCAATGTTAGAAGACGTAAAAACTAGCCCTGCCCTTATTGCCAAACTGGCAGCCCTACAAGCAGACCTTTTTGCCAAGCAAGGGTTGTGGGCTAAGGCGGCCAATAGCGTATTGTCTACCGAGCTAGAAGATGAGCAAAAAGTGACGCAGGTGTGGACATTTCTGAATCAAATACCTGCCGATGCACTTACGCAAAGTGAAAACGAATACCCTAAGTTGCAGCCCTTCTTTGCCCTTCGTCAATTAACCATTGAAAGTGCACGAAACTCGCAGCAGTTGAACCAGTCAATTGCGCAATACCAACAGGTTTATGCAGGCCATATGTTGGCACAGCATTTACCTAAAGAGGTTGCCTTAGCTCAAGAACTCACTGCCCCTCAAATTCGCGAACTCGTCGTTTTATTACCGTTAAGCGGAAGACTAGCAGCTACCGGTGAAGCAGTGAAAGACGGCATTATGGCGGGCTATTATCAACAGCTTCAACGAAGCAGCAACCCAAATAGCTTGCCTGCCATTCGGTTTGTAGATACCACCAACGCCGATACACAAACCATGGTCGCCGCCATTGGCGACGCTAAATTTATAGTGGGTCCGCTACTAAAAGAAACCGTCGAGCAATTAATACCAGCGTTACCACCTGGCGTGAACATGCTAGCGTTAAACCGACCAGACGAAATGCCGACAATGTTAGATAGCTCAGCCTCAGTAAACTCAGAGCCTTTAGACCCAGAAGCAGTTAACGCTGAATCTGAGATGCCTTCAAGCGCTGCACCTGCCGTTAATTATTTCGCCCTTGCGCCGGAAGATGAAGCAAACCAGCTTGCAGAGTTTATTTATAGCAAAGGTTTTAGAGCCCCTATCGTTATTGCGGCCCAAAGTAACTTGTACCAGCGTATGAACGATGCGTTTAAATCTCGTTGGAACAGCTTGCACGAACAAGAAGCGCAAGCCCGAAAAGCCAATATTACCTCAGTAACATTTAATGATAGTGAATCGTTACGAGAAGGCATCACCCAAGCTTTAGATGTAGCGCAAAGTAATCAGCGCATTAACCAAATTGAATACATGACGAACGAAGAAGTCTACAACATGCCCCGTAGCAGACGAGACATCGATGCCATTGTCGCGTTCGCATCGCCGCAAGATACCGAGCTTCTAAACCCCATTATTGAAGCGAGTTTAAACCCGTACGATGGAAAACAAGTGCCTGTTTATGCGACCTCTCGCTCAATGGATTACAACAGCGGCAAGAACCAATGGCGTGATTTACAAAACGTACGCTTTATCGATATGCCTTGGATGATGCCAGATCATAAATGGCAGCAACTTGCTCAAGAAACTAAGCAAACCTGGCCCGATCGCAGCACGTTGCAAAATAGACTGTTCGCCTTCGGTGTAGATGCTTACGAGTTACTTCCTCAATTAGGGATGCTTAATGCCCTGTCGTACATCACATTCGACGGGTTAACCGGCACACTTACGCTGAATAAAAACAGTGAAGTAGAACGAAATTTACCTCAAGCCGTTATTCGTAACGAGCGCGTGCAAATGCTAATGGAGTAAACTACATTGTCCGTATTGCAAGGGAATGCAGCAGAAAAGAAGGCCGTTGATTACTTAGAGGAACAAGGGCTTACATTACGTTGTCGTAATTACCGAACTAAACGTGGTGAACTCGATATTGTTATGCAAGATGGGGACACCATTGTTTGCGTAGAAGTGAAGTTTCGCAAAAAATCGCAGTATGGTCACGCTGCCGAATTTGTCACAATGAAGAAACTTCAACGAATTCAGGCTGCGTTTGCGTTCTATTTGTTAGATAATAAGCTTAATCCCGCGTCTACCCCATTACGCATAGACGTTATCGCCATTGACGGAAGCGACCTTCAGTGGCTTAAAAATATCGGATAAAAAGCGCGTAGCTGTTAAGTGTGCTAGTGAATAGGTGTAGGTAGTACTTAGGCTGTAGTAAACCCTCCGCCGCATGGATGCGGCGGCGGAGCTCCCATGGATGGGTTTACAGCGTGTTTACGGAAGCCTAAGTACTGCCTGAGCCAAATTCTCAAGCCCTACCTCCTACAGCGTGAAGAGCACTCATTATTGAGATTGCTTGATATCCTGACATGTAGAGAAAAGAAGTATGATTGAACAAATTAAAGCGAATTTTACTGAAAGTATTCAAACCAAAATTGCTGCATCTGAAATTTTGCCTGAATCAATTGAAAAAGCAGCCATGATGATGGTTGAAGCGCTAATTCGCGGCAATAAGATTTTAAGCTGTGGTAATGGTGGTTCAGCAGGTGATGCACAGCATTTTTCTTCTGAAATGCTTAACCGCTATGAACGCGATCGCCCTAGCCTTCCTGCTATCGCGTTAAGTACTGATACTTCTACTATTACGTCAATTGCTAACGACTATAGCTACGATGAGATTTTTGCTAAGCAAGTGCGTGCATTAGGTCAGTCTGGCGATATTTTGTTTGCTATATCAACCAGCGGTAACTCTCGCAATGTAATAGCCGCCATGGAAGCTGCTTTATCTCGCGATATGACCATTGTTGCCTTAACCGGCAAAGACGGTGGTGAAATGGCAGGTTTCTTAAGCGAGCACGATGTTGAAGTGCGTGTGCCTTCTAACCGCACTGCCCGTATTCAGGAAGTTCACTTGTTGGTTATTCACAACTTATGTGAATGCATTGATGACAGCCTATTCCCAGCCGATCATGGAGACGAATAACGTTTACCCACTTATGAAACGAGTTAAAACGTTAAGTATTATTCTTGCATCACTGCTTTTTGTGATGCAATTACAGGGCTGCGTGGTAGCCGTTGGCGCCGCTGGTGCAATGGCAGCGAAAGTGGCAAACGACAGACGCACCGTTGGCACTCAACTTGACGATCAAAACGCTGGTCGTGCTGTGGCTTATCAGTGGTCTAAAAGTGAAGCGCTAAAAGAGCAAACCAATCTTCAGGTCGATATGTACAACGGCATTGCTTTGCTTACCGGCCAAGCCCCCACGCAAGCGTTGATTGATGAGGCGGTTAGACGGGCGCAGGAAGTCGATTACCTAAAGAAGATTCATAATCAAATTCGCATCGGTGAGCCTATTGGCGCGGGTACCCAAGCTAATGATATTTGGCTTGCATCAAAAGTCCGTACCAAAATAGTGGCCGACGAACGTGTGCCAGCGTTACAGGTAAGTGTAGTAGTGCAAGACTCTGAAGTGTTCTTAATGGGTCGGCTAACCAATGCGGAAGCTAACGCTGCTGTAGATATTGCAAGGAACATAACGGGCGTAGCCCGCGTAGTGCGCGCATTTGAGATCATTTAGTCGCGATACCGCAACGGCCCTACTTGTTGCTGGGGCCTTGTTTATGGAAATTCTGGATGCCACGGTGATCACCACCGCGCTTCCCGTTATTGCCGCTGATTTCGGCGTGCCAGCAACCCAGCTTTCTATTGGCGTTTCTGCCTACCTTGTTGCCGTTACCTTTTTTATTCCGCTAAGCGGTTATGTGGCCGACAAATTCGGTGCCCGTAATGTGTTTATGGCTGCCATTGTTATTTTTGTGGTGGCATCGATACTGTGCGGTGTTAGCACTAACCTAACTAGCTTTACTTTGTCTCGTATTATGCAGGGTATTGGCGGTGCGCTAATGGTGCCCGTAGGTCGCTTAGTGGTGCTGCGAGACTTACCCAAAGAAAAGTTGGTTAAAACCGTGGCCATTATTACGTGGCCCGCATTAAGTGCGCCTATTCTTGGTCCTGTCCTTGGCGGTTGGATTGCCACCCACCTAAGTTGGCAATGGATATTCTTTATGAATGTGCCACTAGGCATATTCGCCCTTATCGCTTCCGCTTATTTGCTTGAGAACTTCACCGCGAATGTAGGTAAGTTTGATGTGGTAGGTTTTCTGCTTACCGGTATAGGCTTCGCCTCTTTCATGGCTGGTATAGAGCTATTTGCTGGTCACAACACCTCTACCCTACTGGGCGGCGGGGTGACCGTGTTTGGGCTTTCATTATTGTTAACTGCAGTGTTTCATATTCGCCGTGCAAACAAACCTTTGTTTTCCTTTGAAGCCATGCAATATCGAACCTTTCGACTATCAATGTATGGCGGCTCGGTGGTACGTATTGCCCTAGGCAGTGCGCCATTTTTGGTGCCGCTTATGCTGCAGTTGGGTATGGGTTACTCGCCAGTAGAAGCAGGAACATTATTGCTATGGCTGTTTGTAGGTAATATTGCCATTAAGCCAGCGACGACATGGATAATGAATACCTTTGGTTTTAAGAGGGTGCTTATCGTAAATGGCATTATGATTTCGCTGGGATTTGTAGCGCTATCGTTAATTACCCAACAAAGCTCATCGTTTATTATTGCTGTTATTTTGTTTGTTAGCGGTGTGAATAGGTCGATGCATTTAACCTTGTTAAACACAATTGCCTTTGCTGATGTACCAAAAGATAAAATGCGCGATGCAAATACGCTTGGGGCTATATTGATGCAAATGAACCGTGGCATGGGGATCACCATTTCTGCGCTTATGCTCGCCGTTGCTTCACTGATGGTAGGCAACTCAAGTAGTGACCCGTCGCTTATCAACTTCAAAATTGCCATGGCCATGATGGCGGTTGTTGCTCTGCTTAGTATTACCGACAGCCTGATGCTATCGAAAACCGATGGCGATTCGGTTTTGAAAAAGCGACTAAAAAAACAGGTAAGCTGAGGCAGTACAGGCAGGTGCTGTTGTTCAGGTAAAGTGAATTAGGGTGATTACCAAGGGTGTGATTACCTCAGGATTATCTCTATTTAAACCGATACATCAACAACCGACTTAATTATATCTGACAGGCCGTACTGTAAGTATTACAGACATTGGCTCATTCAGAGCTTAATGACACCGATGAGTGTTAAGCGGACCTTTGAAGTTACTGATTCGCTTGTCTGCTGTAGTCTCTAAGCAGACTGGTATAGTAAGGAGACGCTCCGTTCTCTCGCTACAATTCCAGTCAGCAAAGTACTACTCAATACCATTTTCTGACCTACATAAATATATGAGCAAAATAACACTATAGAGTTAATTTTTGGTTTTTATTGAGCCTTTTTAACACTATAACGTTCACACTGCTTTACAGTAACAGTCTAGTGTTATATGCTGCCTATATAGGTGTATAAAATAACACTAGGATGTAAAATGAGTAATCAAACCAGAGCAAGTCGTGTATCAGAGCGTTTAGTTCAGATATCAGATGAATTGCGTCAGCTAAGCAAAGCTTCTGAACCAGAAAGTCAGAAATATCTCTCTCTTGAAGAGACATTTACTTGCGTAAATGCACTTTATACAAATTCCATAGATGTAGAACTCATAGCTATGCAGAGCGGCCTACATACCAACACAGTACGCAAACTTTTCAAAGATAAAGATGCATTTTTTAATGCTAAATTATCCACCATTGAAAGCTTTCTAGATACATTAGGAATGTCGCTGTGGGCGAGCTGAGAGCAGATGTTTTTTTGTACAACAAGCGCGTAGGTGTGTTAGAAAAGCACGTAAAAGGGTATACGTTTAGCTATCGGAGAGACTATTTTGGACCTTCCTTATCATTGTCACTGCCTTTGAATGAATTTCCGTACAATTCTGAAACACTCTTTCCATTCTTTAAGTCTTTGTTACCCGAGGGATGGCTACTAAAGCAGTATGCACGTGCACAAAAAATAGATGAGCGGGATGAATTTGGCCTACTTGTTAATAATGGTGAAGATTTGCTCGGAGCGGTTGCTATTAAGCCAATTATAGAAAATGAATAACTGTAGAATTACGCTTAAAACATTACCCAAGAGAACAAAGTACGAAGGTTTTTCTGATGTCGGAGTGCGCCATTTGTTTGGTACATTGAAAGTATCTCCAATGGTAAATTTCGATAGGCAGGACTTGGAGTCCTATCCGACGTCACACAATGGCAAAATGAGCATTTCTGGGTTTCAGCCTAAAATGTCTGCGACGGTCATTGACGACGAATTGGTCTTGGTCAAAGAAAATGGTACGTTCATCATTAAGCCATCACCAGCGCAATTTCCAAACTTGGCAGAAAATGAACACGCTATCATGACGATAGCGAGCACCTGTAAGTTTCAAGTGCCCCCCTTTGGTCTTATTCAACTAAGCAATGGTGAGTTGGCGTTTATTATACAGCGCTATGATCGTGAAAGTGGTACCAAGCTGCACCAAGAGCAACTTGATAGCGCCATGGGAGTCAATGATAAGTTCGGCAACATAAACGGTTTTCAAACGATAAGTTACTCTAAAGCAGGTGCTTTCATTGCACAAAACCTAAAGGCAGTGCAACAGTATGCAGACTTCTATCGACGTGTAATATTCAGTTATGTCGTTGGCAATAATGACCATCATTTAAGAAACTTTTCGCTTTTATATTCGAATAGAGGTGCAATACCGACGTTATCACCCGTTTATGACGTCGTTTCTGTGCTACCTTACAGTGAGTACTTCCGTGGTTCCTATATGGCACTTCCACTTTTGACGACAGAAGAGCATGAGAGTGTATTGGATATTGAGACAGGATTTGACCGTAAATATGGTCAATACGATAGACAAGATTTCATCAAACTAGGTGAAGAGATTGGCCTTAAAAAGCAAGCAGCAGTCAAGTTACTTGATGACCTATTAAAGTCTATTGAAAAAGCAGTATCAACTGTATCAGACTCCTTTATGAATGAGAGTCACAAACAAGGTATAGAACAGTTAATTAGGCACCGTATTATGATCCTAAGAGATGAAAATGCCACCCTATAACAAGCAAATCAATAGGACTAAACACTGCGAGCCTAACGCGAGCCTAGCTAGTTTAGCTCACAACTTTAAGCCTATTATTTGGGCATTGAATGTCCGTTTCTTGCCCACAACCGACTGCCTAACGGTGCCCGACCTCACAATTTATTCATGACAAATGTCACATTACTTTGCTTACCTTTGTGACTAACTAAAACCCGCCGCGCATTACATACTTTCATCACTGCTTACGCACTTTTACTTATTAACTAAAAAGGCTTCGTGATGAACACACAAACACTAACGCTAGAACAGCAACGCGACATTATGAAACAACGCCGCTTTATCGCGATGCCACTGGCTGGCACTCTGGTTTGGGCGGCCATTGGTTGTACAGCGCCTTTTTTCGATGAAGTGATTCAAACCTGGATGCTTTACCTTGGTACGGGCGCTATTTTCTATATTGGTTCAGGATTTTCTTACTTAACTGGCGAACGCTTCTTTTCGAAAGACCGCCAAAATACGGAGTTCGATACCT